>NZ_JBHSFI010000004.1:0-131812 GCF_042654905.1 Promicromonospora alba | reverse complement strand
CCGGGGGCGTCTGACAGGTGCAAGAATCTTCTGGATGAGCACCGGCCCCGACCACCCCGCGCGCGCCGTCGTCGATCTCGACGCGATCCGCGACAACGTGCGCACCCTGCGGACGACCGCCCCGACCGCGCAGGTCATGGCGGTCGTCAAGGCGGACGCGTACGGGCACGGCCTCGCGCCGGCGGCCCGCGCCGCGCTCGCGGGCGGTGCCACCTGGCTCGGCACGGCACACGCCGCGGAGGCGCTGGCGGTCCGCGCCGTCGTCGGACCCGAGGCCCGGATCCTCACCTGGCTCTACGCACCCGGCGCCCCGTTCGCCGACCTGATCAGGAACGACGTCGACATCGCCGTCGCCGCCGCCTGGGCACTGGACGAGGTGGCCGACGGCGCCCGCGCCGCCGGCCGGACCGTCCGCGTGCACCTCAAGGTCGACACCGGGCTGGGCCGCAACGGGATCATGCCGGAGGATCTGCCGGCAGTGCTCGACCGCGCAGCGGCGCTGCAGGCCGAGGGGTCGCTCGCGATCGTCGGGCTGATGTCACACTTCGCGCTCGCGGACGAGCCCGACCACCCGTCGGTGAAGATGCAGACCCACGCCTTCGAGGACGCGATGAGGACCGCCGAGGCGGCCGGGATGCCCATCGAGGTGCGGCACATCGCCAACTCCGCGGCGACCCTCACGAACCCGTCCGCCCACTACGACCTGGTACGCGCGGGGATCGCCGTCTACGGGCTGTCGCCCGTGCCGCACCTCGGCGCGCCCGGCGACTACGGCCTGCGCCCGGCGATGACGCTCGAGGCCCGGCTCGCCACGGTCAAACGCGTGCCGTCGGGCCACGGCGTCTCGTACGGCCACTTCTACACCACCACGCAGGACACGGTGCTCGGCGTCGTCCCGCTCGGGTACGGCGACGGGATCCCCCGGCACGCCTCGGGCGGCTCGCTCGGCCCCGGCGGCCCGGTCCTCGTGGGCGGCGGCGTCGACGACGTCGCGGCACCCGACACCGGGCTCGGCACCGCCCGCGTGCTGCGGATCGCCGGCCGGGTGTGCATGGACCAGGTGCTCCTCGACCTCGGCCCCTACGCACCCGAACAGGCAGGGGACGTGGTCACCCTGTTCGGAGCCTCGGACGGGCTCGCCCGCGCCGGCGCACCGAACGCCGAGGACTGGGCGCAGGCAGCCGGCACCATCAGCTACGAGATCGTCACGCGCCTCGGGGCGCGTGTGCCCCGCGTGTACGCGGGTACCGCAGGAAGGGAGACCGCGTGAGCGGGGCAACAGGAGGACAGAGCGACATCACGACGTCGGAGGCGGTGACGCTGGAGCTACCCGACGCCGACTCGACGCGGGCACTGGGCGCGGCCCTCGCCAGGCAGCTCCGCGCGGGGGACCTGGTGATCCTCACGGGCGACCTCGGCGCCGGAAAGACCACCCTCACCCAGGGCATCGGCGCCACCCTGCACGTACGCGGCCAGGTCGCCTCGCCCACGTTCATCGTGGCGCGCGAGCACCCGCCGCTGCCGCGGGAGGACGGGACGCGCGGCCCCGGCCTGGTGCACGTCGACGCCTACCGGCTCGGCGGGCTGAGCGAGCTCGACGCGCTCGACCTCGACTCGTCCCTCGGGGACTCCGTGACGGTCGTGGAGTGGGGACGCGGCCTGGCCGAGGCGCTCGCGGACGACCGGCTGGAGATCGACCTGGAGCGCCCGCGCGGTGCTGCGCCGTCGTTCGATCCCGGCGTGACCGCGGAGGAGGACCCGGAGGCGGGGACGCGGAAGGTGACGATCCGCGCTGTCGGGCAGCGCTGGGCCGGTATCGACCTGGGCGCCCTGCTGAGCTGACGCGGCCGGGTCGGTACCCTGGTCATGTGGCCGTTCTTGCTCTCGATACCTCAGCAGCCGTCGCCGTCTCCCTCGTTGACGAGGACGGCGCGCGCCTCGCGTCCCGCACCTCGGACGAGCGGCGGCGGCACGCCGAGTCGCTCGCGCCCCTGATCGAGGAGGTCCTCGCCGAGGCGGGGGTCGAGCCCAGCGGTCTGACCGCCGTCGTCGCGGGTACGGGACCCGCCCCCTTTACCGGGCTGCGGGTCGGGCTGGTCACCGCGCGCACGCTCGCGCTGACCATCGGCGTCCCCGTGCTGGGCGTGCCCAGCCTCGACGCCCTCGCCGTGCAGGCCGTCAGCGACCTCGGGCTGCGGCCGGGCACGGAGATCCTCGCGACCTCCGACGCGCGCCGCAAGGAGGTCTACTGGGCCCGGTACCGCGTGATCTCGCACGAGGGTCCGCACGGGGTCCCGGTGGTGGAGCGCCTGGCCGGCCCGGACGTCGACCGGGCGGGCTTCGTCGCGCAGGCGCAGCTCGCCGCACCCGAGTCGGCGGACGGGCAGCTGCCCGTCGTGGTCGGCGAGGGGGCGATGCTCTACCCCGAGTTCCTGCCCGTCGCCGACGACGCCCCGCTCGTCCCCGACGCGACGGTCCTGGCCCGGCTGGCGCTCGTGCGCCGTGCGGCGGGCGAGGAGCAGCCGTCGGAGCCGCTGTACCTCCGGCGTCCGGACGTGCACGAGCCGGCGCGGGTCGCGACGGGCTCGACTGCCGGTTCGGGCTCGACCACGGGCTCGACCGCGGCTTCCGCCGGGGGCGTCGCATGATCACCGAGGTGCGGCTGCGGCCGCTGCGCAACGCCGACTTCGACCGGGTCCTGGAGCTGGAGCGCCAGCTCTTCGGCCGGGGTGCCTGGACCTACGGGATGCTCGCCGACGAGCTCGCCGGCCTCGGTCGCTGGTACATCGTGGCGGAGCCGGAGCGGCTCGACCGCGCGGGGGACCAGCCCGTCGTCGGCTACGCGGGCCTGTGGTTCGACGGCGACGTCACGCAGGTCATGACCATCGGCGTCGACCCGGCCGTGCAGCGGCACGGGGTCGGTCGGCAGCTCCTGACCGCGCTGATCGAGCGCTCCCGCAAGGTCAAGGCCGAGGCGGTGCTGCTGGAGGTACGGGTCGACAACGCGCCGGCGATCGAGATGTACCGGGACTTCGGGTTCGAGATCCTCGGCGTGCGCAAGCGCTACTACCAGCCAGAGGACATGGACGCCTACACGATGCGCCTGGACCTGGCGGTCCCCGCGGACGCCCCCGCGGACGCCCCGGCGGACGCGCCCGTGGATGCCCCGGGCGACGCCGCCTGACACCCACCGCGCTGAGAACGGGGTTGTGTTCCTGCGGGTATCCGGAAAGGAACGTAACCCCGTTCTCGACGAACCAGCAGTCGACGACGAGGAGTATCACCGCATGAGGGAACGAGTTCTGGTCGACGCCGCGAGCCTGGCCGCAGACCTGCAGATCGGCGGGGGAACCGACCCGGTGGAGGGCAGTCCTGTCGTGCTCGACGTCCGGTGGGCGCTCGGGATGACCGACGGTCACGACCAGTACCGCGCCGGCCACATCCCGGGCGCGGTCTACGTGGACCTGGAGACGGAGCTCGCCGCACCCGCGTCGTCCGCTGCCGGGCGGCACCCGTTGCCCTCGGCCTCGGCGTTCCAGCAGGCCGCGCGCAGCTGGGGTGTCTCGGCGGACTCGCGCGTCGTCGTCTACGACTCCGTCGGCGGCACGTCGGCCGCCCGGGCCTGGTGGCTCCTGCGTTACTTCGGCGTCGCGGGCGTACGCATCCTGGACGGCGGGCTCGCCGCCTGGAACGCCGAGGGGTTCGCCCTCGAACCGGGCGAGGTGACTGCCGAGCCGGGTGACGTCGTCGTACGACCGGGCGGGATGCCCGTCGTCGACGCGGACGAGGCAGCCGCACTGGCCGACGGCGAGGGCGTGCTCCTGGACGCACGTGCCGCCGAACGCTACCGCGGCGAGGTGGAGCCCGTGGACCCGCAGGCGGGGCACATTCCCGGCGCGGCCAGCGCACCGACCACCGAGAACCTGCGCGCGGACGGGCGTTTCCTGTCGACGGCGGAGCTGAAGCGGCGGTTCGGGGAGCTGGGGGTCTCGACGGGCGCGACCAGCGGCGGGGTCGGTGTCTACTGCGGCTCCGGTGTCACGGCGTCGCACCAGGTGGCCGCGCTCGCCGTGGCCGGCGTGGACGCCGCGCTGTACCCGGGCTCCTGGTCCCAGTGGTCGAACGATCCGGCGCGGGAGGTCGCGACGGGCGCCTAGCCGGCCGGGGCCTCACGCCTTACGACGCCGTGCGCTCCTCGCTGAGCACCGTGATCTTCTGCCACACCTTGCGTGACATGCCCATGGTCAGCGTCTCGATGGTCGACACGGTGTTCAGCACTATGTCGTCCTGGGACTCCTCGGCGCACAGCGCAGCGGCCTTGCTCACCATGGACAGGAGCTCGGTGCAGTACTCCAGGTAGTACTCGATCTGCTCGGACGTGAGGCCGACGTCGCCGCCGTCGGTCCCGCCCGCGAAGGCGTCCCGGAGGCTCTCCGGCTCCTTGGTGAGCTGGTGCATGTCGATGATGTGCGCCAGGGAGCGCAGCCGGTGCAGCTTGGCCAGGAGGTCGGCTCGCTGGACGCGTTCCGGGAACGAGTACAGCAGCACGACGGCGATGGCGACGAACACTATGTCGTTCACCGCGCTCTCGATGAGCGGGAGCCAGTCGAGGCCGTTGTCCGGGGCGTCGGTGAACGCGGACTCGATCGCGAAGCCGAAAGCGACCAGCGCGACGAGCACCACTATGCCGATGACCGCGTGCGACACGGCACGGACGAGGCGGCTGCGTCGGCGGGACCCCGCGGAGGTGTCCGCCACCTGCTCGGTCAGGGATACGAGCTCCTGCGCGACGCGGTGGATGCCCCGGTCGGGGAACCGTGCGCCGATGCGGTCGCGCAGGCGGCGCGCCGTCTCGATGACGGGGACGGGTTCGAGCTTCTCCAGCGTTCTCGCGGTCACGGGAGGCAGCGTAGAGCCAGGGGCAGGCCTCGCGGTCAGACGGTGATGGTGGTGAGCGGCATCGACGAGTCCACGGGGATGTCCAGGCTGCTCGGGGCGACCCCGGCGGCCACGACGGCGGAGCCGAGCGCCGCGATCATCGCGCCGTTGTCGGTGCAGTACCGGATCGGCGGGATGCGCAGGTCGATTCCCGCCTCGGCGCAGCGCTTGGCCGCCATCTCACGCAGCTGGCTGTTGGCCGAGAACCCGCCGCCGATCACCAGCGTGTCCACGTCGTGCTTGTGGCAGGCGGCGATGGTCTTGGCGGCCAGGACGTCGGCGACAGCCTCGGCGAACGACGCGGCGACGTCGTGCACCGGGATGGGCTGACCGGCGTCGGTACGGGCCTCCACCCAGCGGGCGACCGCCGTCTTGAGGCCGGAGAACGAGAAGTCGTAGGCGTGCTTGGCCTGGTCCTTCGCGGCGGTGAGGCCGCGGGGGAAGCGGATCGCGGCGGGGTCGCCCTCGCGTGCGAGCCGGTCGATGTGCGGGCCGCCGGGGTAGGGCAGGCCCAGCAGCCGGCCGACCTTGTCGAAGGCCTCGCCCGCCGCGTCGTCCAGGGTGGAGCCGAGCTCCGTGACGTCGGTGGCGATGTCGTTCACCATGAGCAGCGAGCTGTGGCCACCGCTCACCACGAGCGCCATCGCCCGCTCGGGCAGGGGCCCGTCGACGAGCTGGTCCACGCACGCGTGCCCGATGACGTGGTTCACGCCGTAGAGCGGCTTGTTGAGCCCGATCGCGAGGGCCTTCGCGGCGGATGCGCCGATGGTGAGCGGCCCCACGAGCCCGGGGCCCGCGGTCACGGCGATCGCGTCGACCTCGGACAGGTCGATGTCCGCCTCGCCGATCGCCCGCTGGATGGTGGGGATCATCGCCTCGAGGTGGGCACGGCTGGCGACCTCGGGGATGATGCCGCCGTAGCGGGCGTGCTCCTCCATCGAGCTGGCGACGGCGTCGACCAGCAGCTCGTTGCCGCGGACCAGCGCGACACCGGTCTCGTCGCAGGAGGTCTCGATGCCGAGCACCAGGGGTTCTGCCATGGGGTCCAGCCTAATTGGTCGCGGTCGCACAGCGGTGTGCTGCCCGGGCGTGTGTCCCGCTTCATAGTTGAAGTTGGAACTATCGCCGGGGGCAACCTTGTTGACACGGGCATGACCGAGACTCTCGAGGCTTCGAGCCTCGCCATCGACGACGCGACCGCCGACCGACTGTTCCGCACGGCGCGCACCGTGACGACCTTCGCCGAGTCCGAGGTGACCGACGAGCAGCTCGCCGCCGTGTACGACCTCATCAAGTGGGGTCCGACGATGATGAACACGAGCCCGCTGCGCGTGCTCGTCGTCCGCACGCCGGAGGCCCGGCAGCGCCTCGTCGCCAACGCCCCCGAGGGCAACCAGGAGCGCATCGCGAAGGCGCCGGTCACCCTCGTCCTCGCGTCCGACCCCGACTTCCACGAGCGCCTCGACGTGCTGGTCCCGCACATCCCGGGCGCGCGCGAGATGTTCGCGGGTGACGCCGAGGCACGTGCCGAGGCGGCACGCACGAGCGCCCTGCTCCAGGCCGGGTACCTCATCGTCGGCTTGCGAGCCGCCGGCCTGGCTGCCGGCCCGATGCACGGGAACTACGACGGGATCGACGCCGAGTTCTTCGCCGAGAACGGCTGGAAGAGCTTCCTCGTCGTCAACGTCAGCTCGGCGGACGGCGCCGACACGACCCGGCCGCGCGCTCCGCGCCTGAACTTCGACGACGTCGCACAGGTCGTCTGACACCGGGTTGCCGAAGTAGAGCGCCTGTCCGGCCCGGGCCCCGTCTCACGGGGTTGAGCCGGACAGGCGCTCTACTTCGGCACCCGGTGTCAGAGCGGGTGGCCCGCTCGCATCTCGTCCACCATCGAGCGCACGACCGGCACCAGGTCGCCGTCGTGCGCAGCGGCCACCGCCTGCTGGCGCTGGTACGACGCCCCGACGCGGACGATGTCCCGGACGCCCGCCAGCTCCGCCGTACAGCCGAGCCGGTGCGCGACAGGCTCCAGCTCGACGAGCAGCTTGCCGATCGCGTCGACTATCGGCCCCTGGTTGCCGTCGGCATCGAGGATCACCGTGGCGCCGAGGCCGTAGCGGGCCGAGCGGAACTTGTTCTCCTGCACGTACCAGGGTGGCAGCACCGGCAGGGTCCTGCCCTGGTCCAGCTGGGTGGACAGGTGCTCCACCAGGCAGTGCACCAGCGCCGCGAGCGTGAGGGCCTCCGACAGGTTGGTCGGGCCGTCGCAGACCCGCACCTCGAGCGTGCCGAACATCGGCGAGGGCCGCACGTCCCAGTGGACCTCGTTGAACGCCTCGACCGCGCCGACGTGCAGCATGTCGCCCGCGTACGCCTCCAGCTCCTGCCAGGTCTCGAACGGGACCGGCAGGCCTGAGCTGGGAATCTGCTGGAACAGCAGCGACCTGTTGGACGCGTAGCCGGTGTGCTGGCCGGCCCAGTACGGCGACCCGGCCGAGAGCGCCTGCAGGTGCGGGAAATAGGTGAGCATCGCGCGCATCAGCGGCAGCGCCTTGTCCCGGTGCTCGACCCCGACGTGGACGTGCAGCCCCCAGATGATCAGCTGCGCGCCCCAGACCCCGGTGCGCTCCATGATCCGGGAGTAGCGCTCCTTCTCACCGACCTCCTGGTCCGCGGCGCGCGCGAACGGGTGCGTCCCGCCGCCCATCAGGTCGAGGCCGAGCGGGTCGGTCACCGTCCGCACCCGGTCGAGGAGGCGGTCGAGGTCCGACCCCGCGTCCGAGACGGTGCGGCAGACGCCGGTCACCAGCTCGATGGTGTTCTTCATGAACTCGCCGGCCACGTGCGGGACATAGCTCGCCGAGCCGTCCGGCGGTTCGACGGCGGCGCGCGCGAGGGCCTCGAGCACCTCCGGGCCGGACTGGGAGAGGTCGGCCGTGTCGGACCGGATCAGCCCGATCTCCCATTCGAGGCCCACGGTGGAGCGGGGGGACTCGCCGAATCCGAGCCGGGCCGGCGAGCTCATACGGGTCCCAGTGGTTCGACGACAAGTACCTGTTGATTGCCTGCCACGCGTGTGAGCACGATCGTCGCCTCCTCGGTCCCGGTGAGCACGAGCTGCTTGCGAAGTTGTTCAGGTACCACCGCGGTGCCGCGCTTCTTGATCGTGATGCGTCCGACGTTGCGGTCACGCAGGTACGCCTTGAGCCGTTTCAGGCCGAACGGCATGGTGTCGAGCACCCGGTAGCCGGTGGCTATCGGTGCCGGCGCCCCTACCGAGTCGGCGGGCCGGCCCGACGGCAGCTCGGCGAGGCTGTCCGTGGTGACGTATGCGATGGTCGGGTCGACGAGGCGTCCGCCCAGCTCGGCGGCCGCCTGGCCGACAAGACCGGCGCGGATGACCGCCCCGTCGGGCTCGTACAGATACTGTCCGACGCCGCCGACGTCGGGCGCGTCGTCGTCGCCCCGGACCGTGCGGCTCAGCGTGTGCTCCTTGCCGTCGTCGTCGGTGAAGGTGCGCAGCACGAGCGCCGACCGCCCGGGGCCGTCGAGGGCGAGCGGCCCGAACCAGAGGCCTGCCTCGACCACGTCGCCGTTGACGGAGACCCACTGGGTCTCGGCGTCGTCGGGCAGGCCGTCGTGCGGGATGCCCGGGCCCACCTTGATGCCCACGGCGGGCACCGTCTCGCGCAGCGCCCAGACGGAGTCGAGCGGGGGCTCGTAGGCCCGCGGGTCGAAGACTCGCCTGCTCCGTGCGCCCGAGCCGCCGCTCACCCGGCGGGCCGGGTCGGCGTAGACGCCCTCGATGCCCTCGGCACGGAGGTCGAGCCGGAGCCCGTCGGCGTGCCGCACGTCCGCCTCGGGGAAGTGGCGCAGGTTCCACTGTGCGATCGCTGCCGTGCACTCGTCCAGATCGGTGGCGACCACCCGCAGGCCGGTCCCCGCGAAGGCGAGCGAGTCGGCGCCGATGCCGCAGGTGAGGTCGGCGAGGACGGAGACGCCGGCGTCGAGGTACCGCCGGGCATGCAGAGCGGCGACGAGGAGCCGTGTCGCCTGCTCCAGGCCGTCCGCGGTGAAGAGCATCCCGTCGGCGAAGTCACCGAACTTGGCCCGGGCCCGCGTGCGGAGCCTGGACTGGGTGACCACAGCGGCCGCGAGATCCGGCGCGACGCCCTTGGCCCGCAGCGCGGTCACGGTCTTCATCGCCTGTCGCTCGTCGTAGGGCGGGAGGGCGCCAAGCAAGGCCCAGCCGTCGGGGCTGAGCAATTTGCTCAGAATCGCCGCATCCATGGGAAGATCTTTCCACGTTTGTCCTGGTCGTGACGAGCGGCGCGACGGAACCTTTTCGTGGAGATGGCGAGATTCCGGTGTCGCGGCGGCGCGTCGGCCCCGCAGAGTGTGAGCCACTCCACCCGATTGGCACTCGCCTTGACCGAGTGCTAGCGCCGACCTAGATTTGGGGTTGTTCACCGCTGCGGGAACCCGGTCCACGGGCCTGCGGGGGAGAACCCAGACGTTCGTGCCCGCCGGCACCCGCGACGACGGCGGACGGTCGAACGTTCGAGCCACTTACGCCCATCACGCAGCTGATCTCTCGATCCGCTCACGAAAGAGGAGGTCCGACGTGTCGGTCCCCATCAAGCCGCTCGAGGACCGGATCGTCGTCAAGGCTCTCGAAGCCGAGACCACGACCGCTTCCGGCCTGGTCATCCCGGACACCGCCAAGGAGAAGCCCCAGGAGGGCGAGGTTCTGGCCGTTGGCCAGGGCCGCATCGACGACAACGGCAACCGTGTGCCGCTGGACGTCGCCGTCGGTGACAAGGTGATCTACTCCAAGTACGGCGGCACCGAGGTCAAGTACGCGGGTGAGGAGTACCTGGTGCTCTCCGCCCGCGACATCCTCGCCGTGGTCGTGAGCTGACTCCAGCTCACCCTAGGTAGACGACGAGGGCCCCGCACCGAGAGGTGCGGGGCCCTTGCCTTGCCTGGATCAGGCGGAGGATGGATGAGGCGGAGGCAGGATCAGGCCAGGCCTGGATCAGGCCAAGCCTGGATCAGGCAGAGACGGACTTGCCGGCGAGGATGGCCGAGCGCTCGTCCTCGCTGAGCCCACCCCACACGCCGTACGGCTCGCGCACGCGGAGCGACTGCTCGCGGCACTGCATCATCACGGGGCAGGAGCGGCAGATCGCCTTGGCGGCCTCGGCGCGCCTGCGGCGTGTCGACCCACGCTCGCCCTCGGGGTGGAAGAACAGGGTGTCGTCCGCGTCACGGCACGCTCCCGTGTACTGCCATTCCCACAGTTCCATTACCGGACCGGGAAGCCTCGAGATCTCCGTCATGCCGAACAACCTACAAGTTGTGCAGAAGTTGTTCAAGGGGCAATTTCTGGACGGGCGACTCGAATCGGGTCACGGCAAGCGCGCCAGGGCTGACCGGTTTTGCGTCGATCTGAACCGGATTCCACCGAGATCGGCGGCACGCCGGGTTTCGCAGTGGCGCGGAGAGGTCCAGGTCGGCAGAATCGAGTCCATGACATCTTCGCGGCCTGCCGAGAGCTCGGGCGGGTCACGTGCATCCAGCCCCGGACTGGCCGTCGCCGCAGTGGCCAGACGTCTCGGGGTGGCGCCAGCCACCCTCCGTACGTGGGACCGCCGGTACGGGCTCGGCCCCTCGGGCCGGACCGCTGGATCGCACCGCCGCTATACCCCGGACGACGTCGCTCGCCTGCTGGTGATGCGCCGTCTGACGCTCGAGGGCGTCGCGCCGGTGGATGCCGCGCGGGCCGCTGTCGAGGCAGGGGACGCGGAGCTCGAGGTCGCCACCCGGTCGGCGCCCGCGCTGCCTGCCGTGCAGGTGGAGAGCGACCTGGACGACGCGGAGCCGGAGGAGTTCGCGGAGACGTTCGTCGGAACCCTCCAGGCACCCGAGCCCGGTGCGGACGGCCGCGAGGAGCCGACTCCGCTGCCGACCGATGAGCCGAAGGAAGAACCGCGCGGCAGGGCGCGCCTGCGGGCGCTCCCCGGCGGCGCCACGGGTGGGGACGCCCCGGCCGTGGCCGGACCGCGGTCCGCCTCGGCCGCTGCGCCGACGTCGGGCCGGGTCTCCGCCCTGGTCGATGCCGCGCTCGCCTACAGCAGGACCGCCTGCGACAACCTGCTCCTGCTGGGCCCCGACGGGGACCCGGCGACGTGGTGGACCGACCTGGTCGAGCCGGCGTGGCTGCGCCTGTCCGAGCGCACGGTGCTCGCCGGTCCCGGCGAGATGCCCGAGGTGGTGCTCGCGACCGCCGCGCTGCGGGCGCTGCGCCACTACACCGAGGAGTTCGAGCGGGCGATGGTCGAGGCGGGCGGTCCGCCGGCCAACCACCCGAGCCGCATGCGCAAGATCGTGCTCGTGTTCGCGGCACCGGACGAGGTGGTACCGCTGTCCGCGCACGCGCTCGCCGCGGCGCTGGCCGCGCAGGGTGCGATGGCGCGGATCGTCACGGGCCCCGCGAGCACCCACCGTTCGGTCGAGCTGGTGACGATGGTCCGGCCGACGGCGGTCGTCCTGGCGACCACGCAGAACAAGCCCGACCTCGACGTCGTGCACGCGGTGAACGAGAGCCATCCGGACCTGCCGATCTTCGTGGGCCTGCGGGCCGACGCCGCGGCGACCGACCTGCCGTTCGGTCCGACGGTGCAGCGTGTGCGCTCGTTCACCGGCCTGTTGCACGAGGTGCTGGCGGTCATCAAGGCGAGGTGACGCACGCCTCGGGCCGGTACTACCGCCCGACCAGGATCCGTGGCCGCACCGGCCGTAGACTTGCTGCATGACGGACCAGACCTCGCCGGCCGACCCGTTCGGGTTCCTCGGGCTCACCTATGACGACGTCCTGCTGCTGCCGGGTTACTCCGACCTGGCGCCGTCGGACATCGACACGACGTCTCGCCTGACGCGCGAGATCTCGCTCAAGATTCCGCTGCTGTCCGCTGCGATGGACACGGTCACCGAGTCGGCGATGGCCATCGCCATGGCTCGCCAGGGTGGCCTCGGTGTCCTGCACCGCAACCTCTCCATCGAGGACCAGGCCCAGCAGGTCGACCTCGTGAAGCGGACGCAGACGGGCATCATCACGAACCCGGTCACGATCGGGCCGGACGCCACGCTCGAGGAGCTCGACACCCTCGCGGGCCAGTTCCGGATCTCCGGCTTCCCGGTGGTCGACCTCGAGAACAAGCTCATCGGCATGGTCACCAACCGGGACCTGCGCTTCACGCCCGTCGCCGAGTGGGCCACGACCAAGGTCGACGAGGTGATGACGCCGCAGCCGCTGATCACCGGCCCCGCCGGTATCTCGCGTGACGACGCCACGCTGCTGCTGCGCAAGCACAAGCTGGAGCGGCTCCCGCTGATCGACCCCGACGGCCGCATCACCGGCCTCATCACCGTCAAGGACTTCGTGAAGTCCGAGCAGTTCCCCCACTCGTCCAAGGACGGCCAGGGCCGCCTCATGGTGGGCGCGGCGATCGGCTACTTCGGCGACGCGTGGCAGCGCGCGACCGCGCTCATCGAGGCCGGCGTCGACGTGCTCGTCGCGGACACCGCGCACGGCAACGTCCGCATGCTGATCGACATGGTCAAGCGCCTCAAGACGGACCCCGCCACCAAGGACGTCCAGGTGATCGGCGGCAACGTCGCGACCCGCCAGGGCGCCCAGGCGTTCGTCGACGCCGGGGCCGACGCGGTGAAGGTCGGCGTCGGGCCGGGCTCCATCTGCACCACCCGCGTCGTGACCGGCGTGGGCGTACCGCAGATCACCGCGGTCTACGAGGCGTCGCTGGCCTGCAAGCCGGCGGGCGTCCCGGTCATCGCCGACGGCGGTCTCAAGCACTCCGGCGAGATCGGCAAGGCCATCGTGGCCGGCGCCGACACCGTGATGCTGGGTTCGCTGTTCGCGGGCTGCGAGGAGACGCCGGGCGACCTGGTGCTCGTGAACGGCAAGCAGTTCAAGACGTACCGCGGCATGGGCTCGATGGGTGCCATGTCCTCGCGCGGCAAGAAGTCCTACTCCAAGGACCGGTACTTCCAGGCCGAGGTCACGAGCGACGACAAGATCGTGCCCGAGGGGATCGAGGGCCAGGTCGCCTACAAGGGTCCGCTGTCCACCGTGGCCCACCAGCTCATCGGCGGCCTGCACCAGACGATGTTCTACACCGGCTCGCGCACCGTCCCGGAGCTGCAGGCCGAGGGCAAGTTCATCCGCATCACGTCGGCGTCGCTCAAGGAGAGCCACCCGCACGACGTGCAGATGACGGTGGAGTCCCCCAACTACAGCGGCTTCTGACCCGTCCGGATCCGCGAGGTAGAGCGCCTGTCCGAGTTTCCCGAGTTTCGCCGGGGAAACGCGGACAGGCGCTCTACTTCGCGGAACTCGGACGGCTCAGGTCGACATGACGCGTTCGTGCAGGGTCTGGACCGCGTAGCGCGCCGACCAGAAGGCGCCGTGCTGCCATGCGGAGATCTCCGACATCCAGTCGCCCGCGAAGTACACGTTGCCCGCGCCCCGCTGCAGCAGCTTGAAGCCCGCGGAAGTGGTGTTCGGGAAGGCCCAGGCGCCCTCGATGTGGGGGACCTTGTGCCAGGCGATGGAGAAGGAGCTGTCCAGCTCGGTGCGGTACTTCTCCCCGTGGATCTTCACACCCTGCTCGACGGCGCGCAGCTCTCGCTGCCGCGGCGCCATGTCGGCGTACGCGCGGGCGTTGGCGCCCGTGTTGTAGTACCCGACGATCAGCCCTTTCCGCTCGCCGTACCCGTAGGACGGGTACCACAGGTGCGCGAGGTCCATGTCGGTCTCGGTGATCCCGCCGAAGATCCGGTGGTCGTCCTCCCAGAACCGTGACCGGTACTGCAGGCCGATCTTGCCGGCCGGAGAGCCCACGGCGAACTCGCCGAGCGCCGCGTCGACCTCCGGTCCCCAGTTGGTGTCCCACCGCCGCATGATGCCGGCGGGTGCTGCGACGACCGCGAAGTCCGCCTCGATCTGCCGGTCCCTGCCGTTCCCGGGCTTGTACGTGACCCTGACCCCGCGGCTGGTGTTCTCCACACCCGTGACCGGTGAGCTGAAGTGGACGTTCTGCGTGCCGATGGCCCGCACCAGGTACTGGTAGGTCGTGTCCATGCCGCCCTTCGGCTGGAACATGAGCATCGACTGCTCCCAGTTGATCTCGAACGGGAAGTACTGGCCCACCTTGGAGGCCAGTACCTCGGAGACCGTGCCGGGTCCGGGCAGCGGCGTGCCGTGCTCGTTCCATGCCGACGGATAGGTCTCGTAGCCGCGGTTGCTTCCACCGGCATAGGTACCGTCGGGCCCGAGCGAGCCCCAGCTGCGCAGGAAGGAGCGCAGGTTCTCCTTGTCCTGTTCCGTCAGCTTCTGGTCGAGGGCGCCCTGGTCGGTGGCGTGGTGCAGCAGCTCCGAGGTGTAGCCGAAGACGTCCGCCTTCGCGGTGCGGTAGCGGACCGGGTTACCCGGCGTCGCACCCGACCTCTCGTTGTACACGTAGGCGTCGGCGTTCGCGTTCGTGAAGACCTCGTACGGCACCCCGAGCTCGCGGATGTAGTCCATGGTGACCATCCACTGGGCGATGCGGGCAGCGCCGGCGTTCATGTAGATGCCGTCGGCGAACCTCGCGGTCTGCCTGACGCCGTCGAGGTCGGTCTCGGAGTCCCCGCCGCGGATCGTGAGAGTTCGCCCGCCGGGCCGGTGGCGGGCCTCGAGCACCGTCACGCGGTAGCCGGCCTTCTGCAGCTCGTAGGCCGTCGCGAGGCCTGCGGGGCCCGCTCCGACGACCACCACCTTCTTCGTGGAGCGGCCGGTCAGCGAGAAGTCGCTGCCTCGCGGGGGGACCCACGCCTCTGCCCTCGGCTGGGCGGCCGCGGTGGGGGCCAGGCCCATCGCGCCCATGGTCGCGAACATGACACCGGCGCTCGAGCCCGCGCCGACCGCCTGGAGGAAGTTGCGGCGGGATACGTCAGAGGCGCTCTTCTCAATGACCACTGTGCCTACCTCTCGTTCGAAAGGTCTGACGGCCGCGGAACCCGGTCTGGAGTCCGGACGCCACCGTCAGCACCGCTTCGGACGTTATGGAGAGCACGTCACATTGACGGGTCTGCACCGTTTCTATGCAATTGCCCGCAGTAACCATGTTGTTTCGGTACTTCCGAACAATCCAGCGTTTTCCCAGGAGGGCCTGAGCATCGAGCGCGCGGCCGTTCCAGAGACGACCCGCGACGTTCATCCCGCGGAAACGCCCCGTCGCTAGCGTCACGCGCCACCCGGTGTCGATCGCCGGGCCCCCGCACCTGGGCTCCGTCAGGCGCCCGGCCGGCCAGCTGGAGGAGCACCATGAAGAACCGCACGAAGCTCATCGCCGTCGTCGTCGTCACCGCCGCCGTAGCGGTCCCCAGCACCGCGTTCGCCGCCGGGCACGTCTTCCGGCCGGACCCCTACCGCGCCCACTCCTTCGTCACCGGAGACACCCCGCTCATCGCCGACGGCGTGGCGATCGGCAAGAACGTCTCCTGGTACAAGTCCTCGGGCCTCGGCCCGGCGGCGAGCAACACCGCACCCGGAGCGTCCGCCGAGGAGCGCTACATCCCGACCGACGTGT
Organism: Promicromonospora alba; assembly: GCF_042654905.1. Lineage (NCBI taxonomy): Bacteria > Bacillati > Actinomycetota > Actinomycetes > Micrococcales > Promicromonosporaceae > Promicromonospora > Promicromonospora alba. Next base: position 116,222 of record NZ_JBHSFI010000004.1, on the reverse strand, counting down.
TCCCGGGCGCCGAGCTGCCCGACGGCGTGACCCTCACCGAGGCCCAGGGCATCAACGCCCTCGCCCGCATCGGCACGAACCTGGAGCGTGCCGGCCTGTCCTACGACGACGTCGTCTCCATGCGCGTGTTCCTGCAGAACCCCGAGGGCGAGGAGGAGATGGACTTCGCCGGGTGGAACCGGGCCTACCGGCAGTTCTTCGCCAACACCAACCTGGCCACGGGCGAGGTACTGGACGTGCAGCTCGGGTCGGCGACCACCGAGCCGATGGTCGTCAACAGGGCTCGCCCGTCGCGCTTCGCCCTGGAGGTCGAGAACCTCCCGGTGGACGGGTGGCTCGTCGAGGTCGAGGTCGACGCCGTGTACTCCCGCTGAGCCAGGCCACGCCCCGGGACGCCCGGGGCGTGGCCGCTACGCCGGGTGCCGGGTCAGAAGCCGGCCGAGTACTGCACGGGCCAGACACCGGACGCGCCAGGGCCGACGAGGCCCTGCTCGCGGCGCCACTCGTTGAAGCTCACCGCCCACTGGCGGTGCGCGCCGATCTGCTGCTGATGCAGGTCGGTCAGGGGCATGCGCTCCAGCTGCGGGAACCGGCGGGCCAGCGCCTCCAGCACGTCGAGCGTGGCGAGCACGTCCACCTCGGCGGTGTGCAGGTCGCCGTCGGAGGTGATGCCGTACCACTGCGTCAGGTCCCCGAGGCGACGTTTGCCCGGGCGGTACCGGTCCAGCCAGCGGTCGATGACGAGCGGGTCGATCACCGGCTCCACCGGGCGGCCCAGCCGCTGGGGGAGGGTCTTGAGCCCGTGCCGCAGCAGCTCCGAGTCGAGCAGCGAGAGGTCGAAGGCAGCGTTGTAGGCGACAACGGGCACGCCGTCGGCCAGGTGGGTGGCGAGCTCGGCCGCTATCTCCTCCAGCGCCTCCCTCGGCTGGACGCCGTAGGCCCGGGCGTGCTCGGTGGAGATGCCGTGGATCGCCGCGGCCTCCTCGGGAATCTCCACGCCCGGATCCATCAGCCAGGTGCGGACCTCGGTGCCCACTCCGGGCGAGCGCAGCACGAGAGCTGCCGTGACGATCCGGTCGCCTGCGACGTCGATCCCTGTGGTCTCCGTGTCGAAGCCCAGCAGCGGCCTCTTGATCCAGCTCTCGTTCATGGTGTCCTCCCTGCTCGTCCGGGGTTTCCGGGCCGTGTCATCCAGCTCTGCCCGGTCGTCCGGTGCGTCCATGGAGAACCTTGCCACCGGTCACTGACACTCTGGTCCGGCACTGTGGCTCGCCCCACGGCCGCACATCACCGGAACCTGCGCGCCGTGTCCGGTGCGATGGGTAGGCTTGGCGGGTGAGCAACGAGATCGAGATCGGACGCGGCAAGCGTGGGCGGCGCGCCTATTCCTTCGACGACATCGCGGTGGTGCCTTCCCGGCGCACCAGGGACCCGAAGGACGTCTCGGTCGGCTGGCAGATCGACGCCTACCACTTCGACCTCCCGATCGTCGCGGCCCCGATGGACTCCGTGATGAGCCCGAGCAGCGCCGTCGCACTGGGCCGGTTCGGTGGCCTCGGCGTGCTGGACCTCGAGGGGTTGTGGACGCGCTACGAGTCGCCCGAGCCGCTGCTCGCCGAGATCGCGGCGCTGCCCGGTGACGAGGCGACGCGGCGCATGCAGGCGATCTACTCGGAGCCGATCAAGCCCGAGCTCATCACCCAGCGTCTCAAGGAGATCCGGGCGGCCGGCGTGACGGTGGCGGGTGCGCTCACCCCGCAGCGCACGCAGGAGTTCTACAAGACGGTGGTCGACGCGGGTGTCGACCTGTTCATCATCCGCGGGACCACGGTCTCGGCGGAGCACGTCTCCGGCAACGCCGAGCCGCTCAACCTCAAGCGGTTCATCTACGAGCTGGACGTGCCGGTCGTCGTCGGCGGGGCCTCCACCTATACCGCGGCGCTGCACCTCATGCGTACCGGTGCGGCGGGCGTGCTCGTCGGGTTCGGCGGCGGCGCCGCGCACACCACGCGCGTCAGCCTCGGCATTCACGCGCCCATGGCCACCTCCGTGGCCGACGTCGCGGCGGCGCGCCGCGACTACCTCGACGAGTCCGGTGGCCGGTACGTGCACGTCATCGCCGACGGCGGAGTGGGTCACTCCGGCGACGTCGTCAAGGCGGTGGCCTGCGGCGCGGACGCCGTCATGCTCGGTGCCGCGCTCGCGCGCGCCGCGGAGGCGCCGGGCCAGGGCTTCCACTGGGGCCCCGAGGCGCACCACCCGCAGCTCCCGCGCGGCGAGCGGGTCGAGGTCGGCTCGGTGGGCACGCTCGAGGAGATCCTCTTCGGGCCGGGCAAGCAGGCCGACGGCACCCTGAACCTCGTCGGCGCCCTCCGCCGCGCCATGGCCACCACCGGCTACTCCGACCTCAAGGAGTTCCAGCGGGTCGAGGTCGTCGTGTCGCCGTACCAGCCGCGGTGAGCACGCTCCCCGACGGCGAGCCGCTCGCGCCCGTCCTCGCCGCGGCACCCGCTGCCGACGGCGAGTTCGTCGAGATCACCGACGCCGACGTCGACCAGGTGGTCGAGCTGTGGAAGACGTGCGGGCTGACCCGGCCGTGGAACGACCCGTACGTCGACATCGCCGACGCTCGTGCGGGCGGCGGGTCGACGGTCCTGGTCGCGCGGGCCGACGGCAGGGTGGCCGCCACGGCGATGGCCGGCCACGACGGGCACCGCGGCTGGCTCTACTACGTGGCGGTCGCGCCGGAGCTGCGGAGCACGGGCCTGGGCCGGGCAGCGGTGGTCGCCGCCGAGGCCTGGCTGGTCGCGCGCGGCGCACGCAAGATCCAGCTCATGGTGCGGACCACCAACACGGACGTGCTCGATTTCTACGGTCGGATGGGCTACACCGACCAGGAATGTACTGTTCTGGGGCGCTGGGTCGAGTCCGGCTGAGAGTGCGTCGTGCGAGGTGAACGCGCTATGACGACCCCCCTGTGAAAGTTAGTTTCACACACCCATCAATACATGGTGCAGGGTTTTGTGCGTAGGGTGGGCGCCATGATCGACGACGCAGCAGCCGACGCAGCGGCTAGTGGTGCGGTCGGCGGCGTGCTCGACCCAGAGCACCCGCAGGGGACTTTTGTCCTCGAGCCCGGGGTCATGGCCCCGCTCGTGGCTCGGATCGCAACCTCCGAGGGATCGGGTACGCACCGGTCCATGTGCCCTTTCACGGGCGCTCCGCTCGTGACGTTCCCGGTCTCCTCCGCCGAGGACGTCGCCGCGTGCGTCGTCCGGGCGCGTGTGGCGCAGCGAAGTTGGGCCCGCATGCCGGTGCGCGACCGGGCCGGGGTCCTCCAGCGGCTCGGCCGGATCGTCCTGGAGCGGCAGTCCGAGGCGCTCGACCTGATCCAGCTCGAGACCGGCAAGTCGCGCCGCGCCGCCTTCGAGGAGATCGCGGACATCGCGCAGGTCGCCAGGCACTACGCCGTCCGCGGCGCGCGCTACCTCGCGTCCCGCAAGGTCCGGGGCATGGTTCCGGTGCTCGTCGGCGCGCAGGTGCACCGCAGGCCCGTCGGCGTGGTCGGCGCGATCTCGCCGTGGAACTACCCGCTGGTGCTCGCGCTCTCGGAGGCGCTGCCCGCGCTCCTGGCCGGCAACGCGGTGGTGCTCAAGCCGGACCCGCAGACCACGCTGACCGCGCTGTGGGCGGCGGAGGCCCTGGACGACGCAGGCCTGCCGGCGGGCCTCTTCCAGGTGGTCGCCGGCGGCCCCGAGGTGGGCGAGGCGCTGATCGCGAACGTGGACCACATAGCCTTCACCGGCTCCACCGCCACCGGCCGCAAGGTTGCCGCGCGAGCGGGCGAGCGCCTCATCGGCGCAACGCTCGAGCTGGGCGGCAAGAACGCGCTCTACGTGACCGACGACGTCGACGTCGACGCGGCCGTCCCGGGCATCGTGCGGGCCTGCTTCTCGAACTCCGGCCAGCTGTGCGTGTCCGTCGAGCGCCTGGTGGTCCACACCGCCGTCGCCGAGGAGTTCGTCGCGAAGTTCGTGCGGGCCGTGCGGAACCTGCGGCTCAGCCCGGCGCTCGACTACTCGGCAGAGGTCGGCTCGCTCACGTCCGCCGCGCAGCTCGACAAGGTGACGGCGCACGTCGACGACGCGCTCGCACGGGGCGCCCGGGTGCTCGCGGGCGGCGTGCACCGCGCCGACGTCGGCCCGTACTTCTATGCGCCGACGGTGCTCGACGACGTGCCGGCGCAGGCAGTGGTCGCCCGCGAGGAGACCTTCGGGCCGGTCGTGACGATCTCGCGCGTCGACTGCGACGAGGAAGCCATCGCCGTCATGAACGACACCGAGTACGGCCTGCACTCCGCGATCTGGTCCCGGGACGTCGGCCGGGCGCGCCGCGTCGCCGCGCGGGTCGAGGCGGGCTCGGTGGCGATCAACGACGGCTACACGATGACCTGGGGCTCGGTCTCCGCGCCGCTCGGCGGCTGGAAGGCCTCCGGCCTGGGCGCCAGGCACGGGACGGCGTCGATCGACGGCCTCACGCGCCAGCAGACCGTCGTGACCTCGCGAGGTGCCCGGTTCGGAGCCACTCTCGACAACCTGTACGGCCTGGGCGGCGATACTCCCAGCCGGGTGCTGACCACTGCCCTGGACGCGATGCGCAGGCTGCGCATGCCGTGAGGTGAACGGCCGTCACCGCGCCCGGTACGCTCGCGCGCATGACGACGCAGCTCCATGCCTTCTGGAAGTCCGCCAACGCACTGCCGGTCATCGGCGGGCTGTTGGGCAAGCGGATCTTCTCCCTGGTCTACTCCTTCAAGGCGCCGTACTTCGGCAGCTTCGCCCCGCGGGTCATCGACATGCGCCCGAACTACGGCGAGGTAGTGGTGCCCAACCGGTGGCGTAACCGCAACCACATCGGCACCGTGCACGCCATCGCGGTCTGCAACGGGCTCGAGATGGCGATGGGCTCGCTCGCCGAGGCCACGGTGCCCGACGACAAGCGCTGGCTGCCGAAGGGCATGGAGGTGTCCTACCTCGCGAAGTCGACGGGCGACGTCAGGTGCGTCGCCGAGACCGAGCAGGCGCACTGGGACGGCGACGACCGGGACCTGCCGGTGCGCGTCCGGGGCGTCCTCGCCGACGGGACCGTGGTGGTCGAGGGCACCATCCACCTCTGGGTCACGCCGAAGAAGAAGTGACCGGTCAGACGCTCCGCGACGTGTCAGACCTACAGGTCACCCGAGTGACCTGAGCGTCTGACACATCGGTGGGGGTCTGACAGGTCAGCGGGCCGACGGCGGGCCAGGGAGCGGACCGCCGCCTTCCAGCTCGCGGGCAGCTCCCGCACGTGCCACCAGGCCCACTGCGCCGGCCGGACGCTCTCGGCGCTCACGCCCACCCCGACGGCGTCCAGCCCGGCCTCTACGCAGGAGTAGAGCGTGCGGCGCAGGTGGTAGTCCTGGGTGACGACGACGGCGGTGCGCACGTCGAACAGGTCGTGGGCGCGCCGGCACGTGGCGGTGGTGTTGAAACCCTCGCGGTCCAGCACTATCGCGTCGTCGGGGACGCCGAGGTCGTTGTCCAGGAGCCAGGCCCGCATCGAGCCGGGCTCGTCGTACCGGGTGCCGTCGGCGTTGTCGTGCGCGTCGCCGCTCAGGATCACCGTGGGCGCGATGCCCGCACGGTAGAGCTCGGCGCCACCCTCGACGCGACGACGCAGGTAGGTCGACGGCGTCCCGTCGGCGCGGAGCCCGGCGCCGAGCACGATGACGGCGTCCGTCTTCTCGATCTCGCCCGGGTCGTGCCGCACCCGGACGTGCCCGGTGCCCTGCACGACGGCGACGGGAACCACGAAGGCGACGGCGAGCACACCCGCGACGACGGCGGCGGCCTTGAGGGGAGTCACGCGGAGAACGCTACTGCGTCCAGGCAGGGGCGTGATCGGCAACCCGTCACAAGATCGGCAGCTCGGACTGCCGACCACCTGACGCCCTGCCGACCACGCGGCCGCCCTTCACGCTGCCAGGGCCGTCAGCTCGTCGCGGAGGTTCGCCTCGGCCGCGGCCTGCCAGCGGGCGACGCCGGGGGCGGTGCGGAACAGCGGGCCGCCGTCGAGGAGCGTGCGGAGCACCTGCGACCGGCCTGCGCGGAACAGCGTCTCGGGAACGTCGCAGTACTCCGCGCGGACCTGGTGCGTGTACCGCGCGTAGCCGGCGGGGCTGGCGCCGAGCACCGCGAGGTCGGCGTCGCTGACCAGGCCACCCACGACGTCGTCCGGCGCGGGGTCGTGTTCTGCCGTGACCATGACCAGGCGTGCGACCTCGTCGACGTCGTCGGTCGCGACCCCGGACCCGGCGAGCGGGCCGAGCAGCTCGGCGACCAGCGCCGCCGACCGCTCCTCGTCCTGCCGCGCGACGCCGTCGTGCACCGCGTCGTGGAACCACACGGCCAGGCGCGCGCGCCAGAGGGCACGCTCGGAGAGCCCGCTGGCGGGGGCTATCGAGTCCAGCGCGTCCAGGGCCGTCGCAAGGTGCAGCGTCGAGTGGTAGACCCGGTGCGGCTCGCGCCAGCGGTCCACCAGGTCCTCGCCGGCCTGGTACGCCAGGCCCGGGTCGGCCCACAGGTCGGCCCAGCGGATCAGGAGCGCTCCCCGCTTGGCGCGGTTTCGTTCGGCACCCGAGACCCGCAGGCCGGAGGTCGCCAGCCGCCGGGCGAGGTCGCCGCCCTCGACGGGCACTGCGCCGGCGGCGACGAGTGCGTCATACCGCGATGCGGGGACGTCGTAGTGGTCCAGGTCGAACGCGCGGTCCGGCACGCCGGCCGCGCGTGCGAAGAGGCGGAGCTCCTGCAGCGACCCGTCCGAGACCAGGTGGGAGAACAGAGTCCCGTGCGCGGGCCAGGCGGGTGGGTCGATGAAGACGGTCACGGGGCGAGCCTACGCGCGGTCCGACCAGCGATCAGACAGGCCTGCGGCCCTGACTCGACGTACCAAGTACGTCGAGTCAGGGCCGCAGGACTCGCACCGGTCAGGTCACGACCCGACGACCTGCCACGGTCCGAACCGGTCCCCGGGCTCCTGGTTGCGGGTCCACCACTTCGCCCGGTACTGCTCGCCGTCGTGCACCACGACGTCGCCCCGCACGAAGATCCGCGACGGCGTCCAGACGGCGGTGCCGTCCCCGGACCGGAGGGTCTCCTGCCACGGTCCGTAGGCCGCACCACTCGGCTCCTGCTTGGTGGTCCAGGCGGCCCGGTAGTACCCGCCGTCGTGGAAGACCTCGTCACCCGAGCGGTACCGCACCGACGACTCCCAGAGAGGTGAGGCCTCACGGGGCACCTTCGCCATGACCTCGATCTCGCTGACGATCATGTGCACGTTCTCCTGGGCGGTCATGACCACCCGGACGGCGTCGGCGCGCACGTCCGCGGGGAGGTCGACGACCGGGGCGGCGCCGTCGGACGTCACCGGGACCGGATCGCCAACGGCCTGCCACACGCCGTCGACCTGGGCCTCGAGCGCCACCGTGCGCGCCCAGCTGAGGTGGCCGCCGTCGCGGAAGAAGCGGGTGACCACGCGCGTCACGTCGCGCTCCGCCGGCAGCGTGACGGTCAGCGTGTCCTGCGCGTTCTTGGTGCCGGACCGCCAGTTGGACCAGCCCTTGTCGTCCAGGTCGCCGTTGATGACGTTATCGGCCGGGTACCCGGGCTCGGTGTAGGTGGCCGACGCCGTGGTGCCCTCCGCGAGGGCCACGTTCGCCTCACCGGGCTCGGCGACCAGTACCCGGACGATCGCGGGCAGGGTGTTCGAGTCGCCGGCGTCGGCGATGCCCTGCAGCTCGACGGCGCCCCGCTCGTCGAACGCGCCGTCGGGCGCCTCTTCCCACGTGACCGGGCGCTCCACCGAAGCGCCGCCGGCGGCGATCGCGGTGACCGTCGCCGGCAGCTCGGCGGAGCCCCCGATGTAGGCGGCGCCCTGGGCGGGCAGGGTCCGCTCCAGGATGTCGACGACGACCGTCGCGGTCGCCTCGACGGTGCCGCCCGCCGGGATGGCCACGGTGCCGGTGACCTCGACGATCCCGGCCTGCGCCCACGCCGCGTCGCCGGGCATGTCCCAGGTCACGGGCAGCGCGCCGCGCGCCCCGCCCGGGTAGATCGGGGTGACGGTCTCCGGCAGCTCGGGCGTGGTCCCCGGGCGGGTGAACGCGTCGACCGGCGTGGTGCCCAGCACCGTCTCGTCGACGATCGCCCAGCGCTGGTTGGCGTTGGAGTTGGCGAGGTAGGTGCCCACGGGCGAACCGTCGACCCGTGCCTCGCCGCCCACCTCGAGCACCGTGCGCGCGACCACGTTGACCAGGGTGTACGTACCGTCCCCGGTGGTGGAGAGCACCCAGCGCGCGGTGTCCGGGGTGTCGGCCGGGTCGGTGGGGGAGTCGACGAGCACCGCGGAACCGTCCGCGGTGACCGCGAGCTGTTCACCGGTGCCGACATTGGTCACCGCGTACCGCGTGCGGTGAGTTCCGGAGCCCTCGGGAGCACCCAGGTCGGTGAGCGTCCACAGCTGCCCGGCCGCTGCCGGGTCGTCGGTGGAGATCTGCACCCCGCCGTCGCCGTCAGGCGCCAGCGACAGGTCGGACTGCACGCCGTCGATCCGGTACACGTGGCCGTCCTGCGCCAGCGGGGTGTCGTCCGCTACGCCGGAGACGCCGTCGACCAGGAACGTCGTGACGGACTCCGCGGGCACGGTGAGCGTCGCGGCGGCGTCCTGCACGGCTACCGGCGTGCCCTCGACGAGGTAACCGTCGACGCTGGTCACGACGGGCGTGACGGTCGCGCCGGACGCGACGCTGCCGAAGCCGGAGAGGTCGAGGGTGACGTCCCGGTCCGCGGTGGTGTCGTTGACGTGCACCACCGTCGCTGCGTCGCCCGAGGCGGACACGGCGGCGGTGCTGTCGGTGTCGTCGACGCCGATCAGGCGGTCACCGGGCGTGATGTAGTGCGTGAAGTTCTGGGTGACCCAGTACTTGGTGTTCGTGTAGATGGGGCAGGTCTCCAGCGTGTCCTCAGCGGTGCAGGAGAACGGGATCTGGATCTCGCCCCAGTTGCCGCCCTCGGGGCTCTCGCCGCCGGGCGCCATGTTGTCGTAGTCCTCGACGGGCTGCCAGAACACCCACGCGGACGGCTCGAGCTCGCGCAGGTCGTCCATGATCTGGTGCGCGCTGCCCAGGCCGGACTCCATCGACTCGAAGTCCTGCCCCGTGGTGGACCAGGAGCCGCCGACCTCGCTCATCCACAGGGGCTTGTCCTCGCCCTTGGCGATGTCGCGCACGGTGGTGCGCTGGCCAGTGCCGTAGGTGTGCACGTTCAGCTGGGACACCTGGTCGCGCACCGCGTCGGGGTACGAGTTCCAGTTGGTCGCGAACTTGCCCGGGTTCGTCTCGTCCATCGCGGAGATCCGGGCGTCCGTCGTCGAACCGCCGATGGCGTCGGCGAGCACCGGGAGCACCTGCTGCTGCAGCGCGGGCCCCATGTGGGCGCCCTCCTGGCGGCCACCCGTCGGATTGCCGTCGGCGCCGAGCCTGGTGCCCCAGTAGTCCGTGTTCGGCTCGTTGAACGCGTCGATGGTGTCGACGTCGATCCCGTGCGCGTCCTCGAGGCGTTCGGTCGCGCCGACGACATAGGCGGCGAACTCCTCGATGCTCTCGGGCTTGAGCTGGTCGTCGTTGGAGTTGAACCCACCGGAGACGTAGCCGCTGACCGTCTGGAACCACGGCGGGGAGTTGCTGAACGTCTCCCAGTGCGTGATGTCGTCCTTGATGCGGTCGACCCACCAGCGCTGCGTGGCGTCGGCGTCCGGGTTCCAGTGGTCCGGGTTCGCCGGGTCCCACCAGTCGACGTCCTCGCGGGTGGTGCCCTCGGGCGCCTTCCACCAGCCCTCGACGTCGGCGCCGGCGCGCAGGTAGTCCGGGACGTCGGGGGCGTTGCCGCCGCCGATGTTGTACCGGGCGATGTTCAGGTTCATGCCGTCCTCGCCGAACAGCATGTCGGCGAGCTCGTTCCGGATCTCGTCCGGGTAGCCGCCCGTGGCGTTGGCGAACCAGACGAGGCTGGTGCCCCAGCCCTCGAAGGGCTCGCCCGCGTACGACGGGTCGGGGCGCACCGTCACCCCCGCCGCGCTCGTGGCCGCGGCTGTGGCGGCCTGGGGTGCGTCGGGCTGGGCGTTCGCCGTCGCCGGGGCCAGCCCCGCCGCCAGCAGCGCGCTCGCCGTCAGGACGGCACCTGCGCGCCGTCGTCCTATGGTCTTTCTCATCGAGCTCATCGTTGAGCCCTCCTCTCGCGTCAGTGCGACGATTCGGGACCTGCCGGGTGGATGTTCACGTGAACATCTGCTCGTGAGCGAACCGATGTTGACGTCATCATGGATGTGGTGATCCTCCTCGGCGAGGCCGCGAACGTCAAGCCTCCGGGCGTCCGGATACCTGTGACCCGGAGGCGCCGCACTGCGGTTGGTGCGCGGTCAGCCCTCGACCAGAGCCATCGTCTGGCGTGCGATCGCCAGCTCCTCGTTGGTCGGGACCACCATGACGAGAGGGGCCTCGACAGGCTCGACCAGCGAGTGCGGCTCGGCCGGCGAGCCAGGCTCGGCCGGCTTCCGGACCGAGATCACGCGGGCCTCGTCGGACCGGGTCTCGTTGGCCACCGCGTCGACGGTCAGGCCCAGGAACTTCAGCCCGCGTACGACCCCGGAACGGATGCGGTGGTCGTTCTCGCCGACGCCGGCGGTGAACGTCAGCACGTCGATGCCACCCAGCACCGCCGCGTAGGCGCCCACGTACTTGCGCAGCCGGTGCAGGTAGACGTCGAGCGCGAGGCGCGCGTCGTCGTCACCGCTCGCGACGAGCTTCTGCAGCTCGCGCATGTCGCCCACCCCGGACATGCCTAGCAGGCCCGAACGCTTGTTGAGCAGGGTGTCGACCTCGTCGCCGGACATCCCGCCGCGCACCAGGTGGAAGATGATGCCCGCGTCCAGGTCGCCGGAGCGGGTGCCCATGACGAGGCCTTCGAGCGGCGTCAGGCCCATCGAGGTGTCGACCGGCGCGCCGCCCAGCACGGCCGACGCCGACGCGCCGTTGCCCAGGTGCAGCACCACCTGGCGCAGCGTCTCGGGGCCGCGCCCTGCGACTGCCAGCTTGGCGAGGACGGCCGGATGCTCCGCGACCGCCGACGACACGAACTGGTGCGACGTCCCGTGGAACCCGTAGCGGCGTACGCCGTGCTCGGCTGCGACCTTGCGGTCCAGCGCGTACGTCGAGGCGGCCTTGGGGAGCGTCGCGAAGAACGCCGTGTCGAACACGGCGACGTGCGGCACGTGCAGCAGCTCGCGCGCCACCTCGATGCCCGTCACGTTGGCCGGGTTGTGCAGCGGCGCGAGCGGGATGAGGTCGCGGACGCCGGCCACGACGTCGTCGTCGATCAGGGTGGGGGCGCTGAACACCTCGCCGCCGTGCACCACCCGGTGCCCGACGGCGGCGATGCCCGCCTCCGCGAGGGACGGACCCAACTCGTCGAACAGGCCCATGACGATCCGGAGCGCCTCGCCGTGGTCGGGCACCGGCAGGTCGCGCACCACTTCCTCGCCCTTGGCCTCGTGCTTGACCCGCCCGCCGGCCTCGCCGATCCGTTCGACGATGCCTCCGGCGAGGGCCTCACCCGACCCGGGGTCGACGAGCTGGTACTTCAGCGAGGAGGAGCCGGAGTTGAGGACGAGGACGGTGCGTGTCTCGGGGTCCCCGGCCGATCGGGAGCGCAGCGAGTGATCGATTGGGGTGAGGGTCATGCGGACTCCTTGGTCTGGGCCTGGATCGCCGTGATCGCCACCGTGTTCACGATGTCCTGGACGAGCGCGCCGCGGGACAGGTCGTTCACCGGCTTGTTCAGGCCCTGCAGCACCGGGCCGACGGCGACCGCACCGGCCGACCGCTGCACCGCCTTGTAGGTGTTGTTGCCGGTGTTCAGGTCGGGGAAGACGAACACGGTGGCGCGCCCCGCGACGTCCGACCCGGGCAGCTTGGACGCGGCGACCGAGGCGTCCACCGCGGCGTCGTACTGGATGGGGCCCTCCACGTCGAGCTCCATGTCGGCCTGGGTGATGCGCTCCCGGACCAGCTCGGTGGCGGTGCGCACCTTGTCGACGTCGGCGCCCGTGCCGGACGTGCCGGTGGAGTAGGAGAGCATCGCGATGCGCGGGTCGACGCCGAACTGCCGCGCGGTGGCCGCCGAGGAGATGGCGATGTCGGCGAGCTCGGCCGACGTCGGGTCGGGGATGACGGCGCAGTCGCCGTACACGAGCACCCGGTCCTCGAGGCACATGAGGAAGACCGAGGACACCGACGACGTGCCGGGCTTCGTCTTGATGATCTCGAACGACGGCCGGATGGTGTGCGCGGTCGAGTGGGCGGCGCCCGAGACCATGCCGTCGGCGAGACCGAGGTGCACCATCATCGTGCCGAAGTAGGAGACGTCGGTGACGATCTCCCGCGCGCGCTCGACCGTCATGCCCTTGTGGGCACGCAGCCGGGTGTACTCCGCCGCGAACTTCTCCACGTGCTCCGGGTCGTGCGGCGACAGCACGCGGGCGGCCTCGATGTCGAGGCCCAGCTCGGCGGCACGGGCGCGGACCGACTCGTCGGAGCCGAGGATCGTGAGGTCCGCGATATGGCGGGCGAGCACCGTCGAGGCGGCACGCAGGATCCGGTCGTCGCTGCCCTCTGGCAGCACGATGTGGCGGCGGTCGGCGCGCGCCCGCTCGATCAGCTGGTACTCGAACATGAGCGGCGTGACGACCTGCGGGCGGGGCAGGTCGAGGCGGGCGGCCAGCGCGGCGGAGTCGACGTTGCGCTCGAACAGGGCGCGGGCCGTCTCGACCTTGCGGACCGAGCCTTTGTCCACGCGGCCGCGGGTCTCCGCCGCGGCGCGGGCTGTGCGGTAGGTGCCGAGCTCGGTGGTGATGATCGGCAGCTTGGGACGCATCGCCTCCAGCAGCTCGGCCGGGCGGCCCTGCGGGTAGAACCCGCCGTTGAGGATGATCCCGGCCAGCGACGGGAACGACGGCGTCATGTGCGTGGCGAGCAGCCCGATCAGCAGGTCGATCCGGTCGCCCGGGGTGATGACCACCGCGCCGTCGGTCAGCCGTTCGAGCAGGTGCTCGAAGCTCATGGCGCCGACCTGCAGCTCGAGCGCCTCGCGGCCCAGCAGCTCGGGATCACCCAGGACGAGCGTGCCGTCCACGGCCTCCAGGAGCTGGCCGACGGTCGGGGCCTGCAGGAACGGCTCCTCGGGAATCGTCCAGACGGGCAGGTCGGGCTGTGCCTCGGCCAGCAGGGTCCGCACGTCCAGGGCGCTGTGGGTGTCCGCGCGGTTGACGACCAGCCCGATCGCCTGCGCGTGGTGGGCCGCCAGCTCGGCGAGGCTCACGTCGGCCAGGGCGCGGATGCCCTCGGGGGTGCGCTCGCGGCCCGAGACCACGAGCAGCACCGGCGCGCCGAGGTTCGCCGCGATCCGCGCGTTGAACGAGAGCTCGGTGGGGCCTGCGACGTCGGTGTAGTCGGTGCCGAGGATCACCACCGAGTCGCAGCGCCCGGCCAGGTCGTGGAACCGGGACACGATGCGGCTCAGCGCGGCCTCGGGGTCGGCGTGCAGGTCCGCGTAGGTCACGCCGACGGCGTCGTCGTAGGCGATGTCGACGCCGTCGTGCTCCAGGAGGAGCGCCAGGACGTGGTCGCGCTCGCCGCTCGTGTCCTCGGCCTCGGTGGCGCGCGACACGGGCCGGAAGACCCCGACCCGCTGGCCCTTGCGGACCAGCAGATCGAGGACGCCCAGCGCGACCGTCGACTTTCCGCTCTCGCCCTCCGGGCTCGCGATGACGATGCTGCGGGTTGCGCCGGTCACATGTGGCTCCGTGTTCACTCTGACCGATCTCGCATGGCGAGATCTGCTGCTACTCGTTGTCTCCACCGGTGCCGAGCGTAGCGTCAACCTGGCCGCCGTCGGCCAGGTCCTGGGCGTCGGGCCAGACCCAGTCGCGCACCTCGGGGATGTCGTCGCCGTGCTCCCGGGTCCAGGCACGCGCACGAAGTCGCGCGTCCTGCATGCGCTGCCGCAGCCCGGCCTGGGCGCTGCCGAGCGACGCAACCCGGTCGATGACATCGATCACAAGGTGGTACCGGTCCAGATCGTTGAGCATGACCATGTCGAACGGCGTGGTCGTGGTGCCCTCCTCCTTGTACCCGCGCACGTGGATGTTCGGGTGGCCCGCGCGGCGGTAGGTGAGGCGGTGGATGAGCCACGGGTAGCCGTGGTACGCGAAGATGACCGGCCGGTCGCTCGTGAACAGGCCGTCGAACTCGGAGTCCTTCAGGCCGTGCGGGTGCTCGGACGCGTCCTGCAGGCGCATCAGGTCCACGACGTTGATCACGCGGACCTTGAGGTCGGGCAGCTCGCGGCGCAGGATGTCGGCCGCGGCCAGCACCTCCAAGGTCGGCACGTCGCCCGCCGCCGCGAGCACCACATCCGGCTTCTCGCCCGGCACCTCCGTGCCCGCCCACTCCCAGATCCCCAGGCCACGCGAACAGTGCTCGACGGCCTGCTCCATGGTGAGGAAGTTGGGGGCGGGCTGCTTGCCCGCGACCACGACGTTCACGTACTGGCGGCTGCGCAGGCAGTGGTCGTAGGTGGACAGGAGCGTGTTGGCGTCCGGGGGTAGATAGACCCGGACGATCTCGGCCTTCTTGTTCACGACGTGGTCGATGAACCCCGGGTCCTGGTGGCTGAACCCGTTGTGGTCCTGCCGCCACACATGGCTGGACAGCAGGTAGTTCAGGGACGCGATCGGCCGCCGCCACGGGATGTCGTTGGTGACCTTGAGCCATTTGGCGTGCTGGTTGAACATCGAGTCGATGATGTGGATGAACGCCTCGTAGCTCGTCAGCAGCCCGTGCCGGCCGGTCAGGAGGTAGCCCTCCAGCCAGCCCTGCACCTGGTGCTCGCTCAGCATCTCCATGACGCGGCCCGCGCGGGCCAGGTGGTCGTCCACCTCCGGGCCGATGTACTGCGCGTTCCACTGCTTGTTCGTCGTGTCGTACACGGCCTGCAGGCGGTTCGACGCGACCTCGTCCGGCCCGAAGATACGGAAGTTGGTCGGGTTGAGCCGGATCACGTCGGTGAGCCACTGGCCGAGGACCCGTGGCGCCTCCGAGATTGAGCCTCCCGGTGAGGGCACGTCCACGGCGTACTTGCGGAAGTCGGGCAGGCGCAGGTCCTTGAGCAGCAGGCCGCCGTTGGCGTGCGGGGTCGCGCTCATCCGCAGCTCGCCCTGCGGCGCCAGTGCGGCGATCTCGGGCAGCACGCGACCGTCGTCGTCGAACAGCTCCTCCGGGCGGTACGACCTGAGCCATGTCTCCAGGACGCTCAGGTGCTCGTCGGTGTCCCGGGCGTTCGCGAGCGGCACCTGGTGCGCGCGCCACGAACCGGTCGTCTTCTTGCCGTCGATCTCGGCCGGGCCGCTCCACCCCTTGGGGGTGCGGAACACGATCATCGGCCAGGCCGGACGGCTCAGGTCACCCTGCGCGGCGCGCGCCTTGATCGCGGCGATCTCGTCGAGCACCTCGTCCAGCAGGGCGGCGAACCGTGCGTGGAACTCGGCGGGCGCCTCCTGCGAGCCGTCTTCCACGGTGAAGAAGTACGGCTTGTGCCCGTACCCGACCATGAGATCGCGCAGCTCGTCCTCCGGGATACGCGCCAGGACGGTCGGGTTGGCGATCTTGTAGCCGTTGAGGTGCAGGATCGGCAGCACGACGCCGTCCTGCGCGGGGTTGACGAACTTGTTCGAGTGCCAGGACGTGGCCAGCGGACCGGTCTCCGCCTCGCCGTCGCCCACCACCGCCGCGACCAGAAGATCCGGGTTGTCGAACGCGGCACCGTAGGCGTGGCTGAGCGCGTAACCGAGCTCGCCGCCCTCGTGGATCGACCCAGGGGTCTCCGGCGCGACGTGGCTCGGGATCCCACCCGGGAAGGAGAACTGCCGGAACAGGCGCTTGACACCCTCGGTGTCCTGCGTGATGTCGCTGTACACCTCGGAGTAGGTGCCGTCCAGGTAGGCCGAGGCGACCAGGCCCGGCCCGCCGTGCCCGGGACCCGTCACATACACGGTCTGCTGCTGCCGCTCCTTGATCGCCCGGTTCAGGTGCGCGTACAGAAAGTTCAGGCCCGGTGTGGTGCCCCAGTGCCCCAGCAGCCGCGGCTTCACGTGCTCCGGGACGAGGGGCTCGCGCAGGAGCGGGTTGTCGAGCAGGTAGATCTGCCCGACCGAGAGGAAGTTCGCCGCCCGCCACCACGCATCGATGCGCTCCAGCTCGGCGGGCTCCAGCTCGGCGACGCCCGTGGCGCGCCATCCGGCGGGGGTGGTGTCGGGGACTGCTGTCGTGGTCATCGCATCTGCTCCTACGGGAGTTACGTGCGGGATCTGTGCCGGGTTGTCTGCTTGTTCATTCGAACGCAGAACTGCTCGGCACGCGATAGGACAGTCCGGGACCTGGTGTGTGAGATGTGAGACGTCGAGCTCACAGGGGCGACCTGTGCTTCTGACGCCTCGGTGGGCGGTTACCGTTGACGTCATGCCTGTCAGTGCCTCCAGCACACCCACGCAGACGGCGTCCGACGCCGATGCGCACCCCGAGCGCCGCACCTTCTTCCAGGTCGCCCGGCAGCCCCGCATGATCGGCCTGCTGCTGGTGTTCGTGCTCGCGGCGCTCGTGTGCGGCAGGCTCGGCGCATGGCAGCTGGACCGCGCGTACGAGCGTGCAGAGCTGGCCGCGCAGCAGGAGGCCGCAGAGGCCGTGGCCGCTGGGCCGTCGTGGCTGGGCGACGTGCTCGCGCCGCAGGAGAGCTTCCCCGGCGAGCTCGTGGGACGCGAGGTCCGGGTGGCCGGCGAGTTCGAGGACTCCGGCTCGCTGCTCGTTCCCGGCCGCGTCCTGGAGGGGCATACCGGGTACCTCGTCCTGACCCCCTTCCGGGTGACGGACGACGGGACGGGCGGCGCCTCCTGGGCCGATCTCTCGGGCGCGCCGGTGCTCGCCGTCGTCCAGGGCTGGGTGGCAGCACCCGCGGACGCCGCCGCGCTGACCCGCCCCGACGGCGAGGTGACGCTGACGGGCTGGCTCCAGGTGGGCGAGTCGACGTCGGGCAGCGCCGCCGTGGTGGACGGGCAGACCGAGCAGATCGCCCTCAGCGCGCTCGTCAACGAGTGGGGCGGGCCGATCTACACGGGCTACCTCGTCGCGAACGGAGGGCCGGGCTCGCCCGAGAGCGGGGGAGTCGCGGCGCTGCCGCGACCTACCATCGACGGGGGGTCGGGCGCCAACCTGCAGAACGTGTTCTACGCGCTCCAGTGGTGGGTGTTCGGCGGGTTCGCCGTGCTCCTGTGGATCCGTCTGGTGCGGGACGAGATGGCCGGCGGACGCCGGGGCGGCGAGCCCACCGACGCCGACACGGGCATCGCGGGACTGCCGTCCGCGTAAGCGCCCGAACGCTGGTCGAGCTTGTCGAGACCCCGGGGTCTCGACAAGCTCGACCACCAGTGAGGTCAGCGGTCCAGGCTCTCCAGCATCTGGCCGACCGCCTGCTCCAGGACCGGGCGGGGCATCGCCGCGTTCAGCCGCACGAAGCCCCGGCCGGCATCGCCGCACTCGCTCCCGTCGACCAGGACGACGCCCGCCCGCTCGCGGAAGTGGGCGGCCGCGCCGGCGGGCCCTCCGGGGAGCTCCAGTCCCCGGCAGTCCAGCCAGGTCAGGTACGTCCCCTCGGGTGCTCGGTAGCCGATCCCGGTCCCGTCGAGCAGCTCACCCAGCCGCGTGACGTTGCCGTGCAGGTAGGCGACGAGGTCGTCCAGCCAGTCCCGGCCCTCGGTGTAGGCGACGCGGTTGGCCAGCATGCCCGGCGTCGACGCGCTCTCCTCGATCCGTTCGGCGCCCGCCTCGTTCCAGATCTTCACGTCCGTGTCGTTGGACAGGACGACCTGCGCGCACTTGAGGCCCGGCAGGTTCCAGGCCTTCGAGGCCGAGGTCGCGGTGAGGGTGTGACCCGCCGTCGTCTCGTTCAGGGACGCGTACGGGACGTGCCGGCGGCCCGGGTAGACCAGCGGGGCGTGGATCTCGTCGGAGAAGACGCGCCCGCCGTGGCGGTCCACGACCTCCGCGACGGCCAGCATCTCGTCGGGTTCGAGAACCCGGCCGATCGGGTTGTGCGGGTTGCACAGCACCAGCAAGTGACCGCCCGCGCGGAACGCTTCGTCGAGCGCGTCCAGGTCGTACGTGTACCGGCCGTCGGCGTCGCGCAGCATCGGGACCTGGATGAGCTCGCGGCCCAGCTCGCCCGGCAGGGTCTGGAACGGCATGTACGACGGGGAGGGGACGATGACCGGCGATCCGGGGCGCGAGAAGTGCATGATGGCGTGCACCAGCGCGGTCAGCACGTCGGACACCGGGCGCACCCGTGCCGGGTCCACCGTCCAGGAGTACCGGTCGGCGGCGAACGCTGCGTACGCCTCGGCCGTGCCGGTCAGCAGGTGCCGCGGGAGGTAGCCGAACATGCTGCGGTCCACGGCGTCGTGGAGCGCGGCGGCGATCGGGGGCGCGATCGGGAAGTCCATCTCCGCGACCCAGGCCCCGATCTTGTCGGGGAAGGCCGTCCACTTGAGGCTGCCGTTGTCGCGTAGACGGTCGGCGGTGAGGGCGTCGAAGTCGTAGGCGTTCACGTTCGCATTGAACCAGGTACGCCGCGGTCATCGTCCGGGTGCCCAGGGGCGTGCGGGGGATGCGCAAGGATGGCTACCTGCGGCAGGCGCTGAAGCTGGAGGACGACGATGAGCGACACCGGATCGTGGACCGGACCCTGGACCGGGTCCGCCTGGCTGGAGCACACGGTGCTCGCCGCCGTGCCGCTCGCCCGGGAGGTCGCGGGCAGCGAGGTACGGGCCGGGCTGGACGCCGGCCTCGACGTCGACCTGATGACCGACGGGTTCGTGATGGAGCTGGTCTCGGCGGCGCTCGTGGCGCGGGTACAGGCCGGTGACCTGGCGGCTCGCGACGCGATGGTCGCACTGGGCGCACTGCTGGAGGCCGGCCCGCCGGTCGTCGGCGAGGACATCGTCAGCGCCTACCTGATCCACGTCCCGTCGCCCGGTCAGCCGGGCGGGGAGATCGCCGACGGGCTGGGCCCACGGGTGCGGGCCGCCCTCGACCAGGACCGCGACCACCGGAACGAGCCGGCGGTCGCCGCGTTCCTCGACCGGCTGCTGCGGGCGGTGCCCGCGCTCCGGCCGCTCGCCGACGCCGAGCGATACGGCTACCACGACGAGGTGCTCGCGCACCCGTTCCTCAGCGACGTCGCCGAGCGGGCGGTCGCGCTGCTCACCGGCGGGGCGGCCCTCGAGATCGACGACGACTGGACCGACCAGGAGCGGGCCGAGGCGCTCCGGCTGTTCACCTCCGCGGCTCCGGATCCCGTGGCAGAGGTGCGTGCGGTGCTCGACTTCTTCGAGTCCGAGCTCGGGTCCGCCCCCGAGGTGGACGAGCTCGTCACCGCGGCGTTCGTCGACATGCTGCCGGACGAGGACGAGCCGGGCGCCGAGATCCTCGGGCTGCTCGGACCCCGTCTGCGCGCCGAGCTGCGTCAGGCCAGGTAGCGCTTCTCCAGCGCGACGAGCTTCGCCTCGGCCTCGGTGTGGATCTTCTTCTCGAGCACGAACGACATCACCGGGACGACGCCGGCGATCACCATCGTGACCAGGCGGCCGAAGCCCCAGCGCATCTTCGACCAGAGGTCCGCGACGGTGACCAGGTACACCACATAGATCCAGCCGTGCGCGAACGGCACCCAGGCGATGAACGGCATGACGCCCTCGACGTCGGTCAGCGCACCCAGGCCGTACTTGATGCCCAGCTCGACGCAGAGGATCAGCAGCATGACACCGGTGACGAGCGCCATGAAGCGGTAGCGGGCCATGGCGCTGCGGGCCTTGCGGATCGCGACGGCCGCGGCCTCGGCAGAGATGTCGGGAGTGGTCTGAGGGGTACTCACAATCATCGAGGATATGCCTCTTCCGGGGGTGCTCCCTGCCGTCGGATCTGCCGTCCCGATAAAGCGTGGATCAATGTCAGTGGTCCTCCGTACGGTGTTGGTCGTGCGCTCCCTCCCCTTTGCCGATCCCGGCACCCCGCCGCTGCGCGGACCACTCACCCTGCTTCTGTGGCTTGCCCGGAAGCAGGTCCGGGTGCTGCTCGTCGCGATGCTGTTCGGCGTCGTGGGCTTCACCTGCAGCGCCTTCCAGCCGTTCTTCCTGGGCCGGATCATCGACAGCGCCTCCGCATCCGGGCTCGACCGGACCACGTGGACCTGGGCCGGGCTGATGCTCGGCGTCGGCCTGGTGTGGATCGCGGCCAACGCGATCGGGCACCGGTGGGACATCTCGGCGTGGATGCACGCGGCGTTCCGCACGTCTCAGCTGGTGACGCGCACCGTGTCGCGGTCCGGGCACAACATCACCAAGGAGCTGCCCACCGGTGAGGTGGTGTCGTCGGTCGCCAACGACACGATGCGCATCGGCGAGATCTTCGGCATCGCCGCACAGACGATCGGCAGCATCGCCACCTACGGCATCGTCGTGGTGCTGATGCTCAACCAGTCGCTCACCCTGGGCCTCGTCATCGCGCTCGGGCTGCCGGTGGTCGCCGCCATCCTCGCCCTGCTGGTCAAGCCGCTGCAGAAGCGCCAGAAGCAGCAGCGTGACGCACAGGGCCGGCTCACCACGCTCGGCGCCGACACCGTCTCCGGCCTGCGGGTCCTGCGTGGCATCGGCGGGGAGAAGGTCTTCACGGGCCGGTACCGGGCGCAGTCGCAGAAGGTGCGCCAGACCGGTGTCGACGTCGCAGGCACCCAGTCGGTGCTCGACGCCCTGCAGATCCTGCTGCCCGGGCTCTTCATCGCGCTCGTCGTGTACCTCGGCGCGGTCGAGGCCATCGCGGGGCGGATCACCACGGGTCAGCTCGTCGCGTTCTACGGGTACGCGTCCTTCCTGTCGTGGCCCGTCCACCTGCTCGTGCAGTCGGTGAACGTGGTGACCAAGGCGCACGTCGCGGCGGGCAAGGTCATCAAGGTGCTGCAGGTCGTCCCGGCCACCGGCGCCGACGCCTCGACCGCGGAGATGCCGCCGGCCGACGTCCCACTGGTCGACGAGACGTCCGGCGTCACGCTCCGGCCCGGTCGGGTGGTCGCCCTGGTGAGTGCGGACCCCGACGAGTCGGCGGACGTGGCGATCCGGATGGGCCGGTTCGACGACGAGGGCGAGGCCGGTACCCCGGTCACGCTCGGCGGCGTCCGGCTCGCCGCGCTCGACAAGGACGAGCTGCGGGAACGCATAGTCGTCGCGGACGCGACGCCGTCGCTGTTCTCGGGCAGGCTCGCGGGCGAGCTCGACGTGCGGGACTCGGCGACCGCCGAGGCCCTGCTGCGTGCCATGTACATCGCCGACGCGCACGACGTGCTGGACTCGCTGCCCGACGGTATCGAGGGCGAGATCCCGGAGAAGGGGCGCTCGCTGTCCGGCGGCCAGCGGCAGCGGGTCGCACTGGCCCGGGCGCTGCTCACCGATCCGGAGATCCTGGTGCTGATCGAGCCCACCTCGGCGGTCGACGCTCACACCGAGGCGCGCATCGCGCAGCGGCTCACCGACTGGCGCCGTGGCAGGACCACCCTGATCGTCACGGCGAGCCCCCTGGTGCTCGACCACGTGGACGACGTGATCTTCCTGGAGGACGGGAGCGTCGTCACGCACGGGACGCATCGCGAGCTGCTGGACCTGCCCACCGGTGCGGAGGGCGGGCGCGAGGCGGCCCGCTATCGCCGGGTCGTGGGCCGATCGCTGGACGACGACCTCGACCTGGAGCTCGACGAGCTGCTGGACACCGCCAATGCACAGGAAGGAGGCACGGCATGAGCACCGGAAAGATCCTGTCGATAGCGGACGCCGCAGAGACCTGGCGCTACACCCGCGGGCTGCTCGCGCGGCACCGGGCGCCGCTGATCGTCATCACCGTGGCGAACACGGTGGCCGCCGTGGCCGGGTTGGTCGGCCCGTTGGTGCTGGGCAAGCTCGTGGACGCGGTCATCGGCGGGACCACCGTCGAGGTGGCGCGCAACCTGGTGCTCGTCGCGGTCGCCGCGGTGGTGCTGCAGGCGCTGATCACCCGGTTCGCGCAGCGGCGCGCCATGGTGTTCGGCGAGACGGTGTTCGCCGACATGCGCGAGGAGTTCGTCGAGACCGTCACCGCGCTGCCGCTGTCCACCGTCGAGACCGCGGGCACCGGCGACCTCATCGCCCGTACGACGCGCGACGTCGGCCGGATCCAGAACGCCGTCCGGTTCGGCGTGCCGCGACTGGTGATCGCCGTGGTCACGCTCGTGCTGACGGTAGTGATGAGCATGGTCGTGTCGCCGCTGGTGGCGCTGGGCATGTTCGTGGGCGTCCCGGTGCTCGTCACGGTGGCGCGCTGGTACCTCAAGCGGGCGACGCCCGCCTACCAGCGTGAGTCCGCCGCGTACGCGCGGCTCGACGGCACGGTCACCGAGTCGGTGGAGGGCGCGCGCACGATCGACGCGCTCAGGATCGGCCGCCGGCGGACCACGCGTGGCGACGAGGACCTGCACGAGGCGTTCGAGGCGGAGCTCGGCACCCTCAACCTCCGGACCGTGCTGTTCCCGGGCGTGGACTTCGCGTTCATGCTCGCGCCCATCACGGTGCTCGTCTGGGGCGGGTTCCTGGCGTCCGAGGGCACCGTGACCATCGGCATGGTCGCCACGGTCGTCATGTACGCCTACCAGCTGCAGGGGCCGATCTGGGAGCTCATCTTCTGGCTCGACGAGATCCAGGTGGCCGCGACGTCCCTGTCGCGGATCATCGGCGTCCGCCTGGTGCCGGCCGACCGCACGGCGGGCGACGCGGTACCGGCCGACGAGGAGGTGCGCGGCGTCGACGTCCGCTACGCCTACCGGGCGGGCACCGACGTGCTGCACGGCATCGACCTCGACCTGCGGGTGGGGGAGCGGCTGGCGATCGTCGGGCCCTCTGGCTCGGGCAAGTCGACCCTCGGCCGCATGCTGGCCGGCATCCACCCGCCCACCGGCGGCACGGTGAAGGTCGGCGGCGTCCCGCTCGTGGACCTGCCTCTGGAAGACCTCCGCAAGCACGTGGCGCTCGTGACCCAGGAGCACCACGTGTTCGTGGGGTCTCTCGCGGAGAACCTGCGGCTCGCGAAGATCGACGCCGGCGACGACGAGCTGATGGACGCGCTGCGGGCGGTCGACGCGCACGGCTGGGTCGAGTCGCTCGACGACGGTCTCGCGACGGAGGTCGGCTCGGGCGGGTACAAGCTCACCCCGGCCCAGGCGCAGCAGATCGCGCTCGCGCGGCTGGTGCTGCTCGATCCGCACACGCTGGTGCTCGACGAGGCGACGTCGTTGCTGGACCCCCGCGCGGCCCGGCACCTCGAACGCTCGCTCAACGCGGTGCTCGACGGGCGCACGGTGGTGGCCATCGCGCACCGCCTCCACACCGCGCACGACGCCGACCGCGTGGCGGTTCTCGACGGCGGCCGCATCACCGAGATCGGCCCGCACGACGAGCTGGTCGCCGCGGGCGGCGAGTACGCGAAGCTCTGGCACAGCTGGCAGCACGAGTAGCCCTCGGCTGCTGGTCCCCGAGACTGGTCCTCGGTTGCGCCTACCCAGTGATCTGGCCCGAACTTACGCGAGTTTCGGGCCAGATCCCTGGGTAGGCGCCGGACTCCTAGCTCAGCCGCCAGCCCAGGCCCGCCGAGATGCGGGCGGCGGCGTCGTGCACGATCGGCACCAGCGCCTCCAGGCGTTCGGGCGGCATGTAGGGGCGGGTGGCCGTCACGCTGATCGCGGCGACTATCGAGCCCGACGTGTCGCGGACCGGCGCCGCGACGCAGAGGATGCCGGGTTCGTTCTCCTCGAGGTCGAACGCCACGCCTCGGCCGGCAGAGGCGTGCATGACCTGCACGAACGCGTCGACCGTCAGGACGTCCCGCGCGAGGCCCTGCCCTGCGGTGACCGGCCGCTCCGCGAGGAACCGGTCGCTCCAGCGTTCCGGGCTGTCGAGGAGCAGCGCCTTGCCGATGCCGGTCCGGGTCAGCGGCATGCGGTGCCCGATCTGCGACCGCATGACCGCCCCGCGGGTCCCAGGGATCTTGTCCAGGTAGAGCACCTGTCCCCGGTCCTCGATCGCGAGGTGGACGGTGTCGTGGACCCGCTCGGCCAGTCTGCGCAGCACAGGCGCCGCGATGGCGGTCACCGGATTCTCCTGCAGCGCCTGGTAACCGAGCTCGATCAGAGCGGGGCCGAGCGCGTAGGCGCCGTCGTCGAGCTGGCGGAGGTAGCCCGTCGCGAGGAGCAGCTGCAGCAGGCGATGTGTGGTGCTGCGGCCGACTCCGGTCTCCTCCGCGATCTCGCGCAGCCGGGATCTGCCGCGGGCCACCGCGTTGACGACGGCGATGCCACGGGCGAGCGTCTGGGTGCCAGGGGGAGCGGCGGCGGTCTCGTCGCGGGCGCGGGCGCCCGGAACGTCGAGCGCGAGCGACGCGGGGGCGTCGGATGGGCCGGTCACCGGGTCACCGTATCCCGATAATAGGGACGTGGTACGCATAGTCGGGACGCTGCTCCTACCGTCCAGGACATGGCTGACGACGGACCGAGGCGCGACGCCGCGCTGGTCGCACTCGACTGGGGGACCACCACGTTCCGCGCCTGGCTCCTGGACGACACGGGCTCGGTGCTCGACAGCGTCCGGACGGCCGACGGCGCCCTCACGATCTCCGGGCGATCCGACTCGGCACGGGTGCGGGCCCTCGCGTTCGAGGAAGCGTTCCGACGGCTGTGCCTGACCTGGCTCGACGAGCACCCCGGGGTGCCCGTGCTGTGCGCGGGGATGGCGGGGTCCAACCACGGCTGGGCCGACGCCGGCTACCTCGACGTCCCGGCGGATCTCGTCGAGCTGGCGGAGCACCTGACGGTGGTGCCCGCCGGGGAGTCCGTGGTCCACCTGGTCCCCGGCCTGCGGGTCGACCGCCCTGACCCGGACGTGCTGCGGGGTGAGGAGGTGCAGCTCGTCGGAGCGCTGGCCGAGGTCGCGGACGGCCCGGCGACGGTCGTCCTTCCCGGCACGCACTCCAAGTGGGTGCGCCTCGACGGCACCCGCGTCACGGGCTTCACCACCGCCATGACCGGCGAGCTCTATGGCCTGCTGATGCGGGACAGCATCCTCGCGCGGCTCGCGACGGGGGAACCGGGTACCGCGGTCACCGAGGCGTTCACCCGCGGGCTCGACGCCGAGGACGCCCGCGGCGAGGAGCGGGGTCTGGCTGCCCTGCTCTTCACGGCGCGGCCGCTCGCCCTCGCCGGCCGGCTCGACCCCTCCGAGATCGCCGACTACGTCTCCGGCCTCCTGGTCGGCTCCGAGGTGCGGCACATGCTGCGCGGTACCCCGGCCGGCGTCGTCGCACTCTGCGGGCCACCGGCGACCGAGCACCGCTACCGCTTCGCGCTGGAGCGGGGCGGGGCCTCCGTCCGCACCGTCGGGGAGGACGCCGCGGCCCGCGGGCTGTGGGGCATCGCGCTCGACGCGGGCCTCGCCGTACGCCCCCCGACGACGTCGGCGACCACCCCACCCAGCAACCCGGCAAGGAAGGACCAGCCCGCATGACCTCCCGCCCCACAGGCCTCGTGGCCATCCTGCGCGGGGTGACGCCCGGCGAGGCCGTCGCCGTGGCGGAGGCGATCTTCGCCGCGGGCTTCGACGCCGTCGAGGTGCCGTACAACTCCCCGGACCCGCTCGAGTCGATCCGCCGGATCCGGGCGGCAGGCCCGGCGGACCGCCGGGTCGGGGCCGGCACCGTGCTCACCCCGGACGACGTCCGCCGGGCCGCCGACGCCGGTGCCTCCCTCATCGTCTCGCCGAACACCCGGCCCGACGTCGTCGCGGAGACCGTCCGGCTGGGCCTCGAGAGCTACCCCGGGGCGGCGACGCCTACCGAGGCGTTCGCCGCGCTCGACGCCGGGGCGCGCGCCATCAAGCTCTTCCCCAGTACGGCGGTGGGCATCGACGGCATGCGCGCGTGGGCGAGCGTCCTACCGGCAGGCACCGCACTCGTGCCCGTCGGTGGCGTCGACGCCGGGAACCTGGGTGGCTGGGCGCACGCGGGCGCCGCAGGCGCGGGCATCGGCACGTCCCTCTACCGTCCGGGCGATCGGCCGGACATCGTCGGTACGCGGGCGGCCGAGCTCGTCCGGATCTGGTCCGCCGCCACCGCCTAGCCGCGGCTCAGCCCGCAGCACAGCCCCGCGACACAACCGACGACACAAGCAAAGAAGCTGAGAGGCCTGCCGTGAAGATCACGTCGATGACGACCTATGCCGTCCCGCCCCGCTGGCTCTTCCTCAAGATCGAGACCGACGAAGGCGTGGTGGGCTGGGGCGAACCGGTGCTCGAGGGGCGCGCCGCGAGCGTCGCGGCCGCCGTCGAGGAGCTGTCCGACTACCTGATCGGCCAGGACCCCCGGCGGATCGAGGAGCACTGGACGGTCCTGTACCGCTCCGGGTTCTATCGGGGCGGCGGCATCCACATGAGCGCGCTGGCCGGTATCGACCAAGCGCTCTGGGACATCAAGGGCAAGGCGCTCGGCGTCCCGGTGCACGAGCTCCTCGGCGGCCGGGTCCGTGATCGCATCAAGGTCTACTCCTGGATCGGCGGCGACCGGCCCGCCGAGACGGCGGCCCAGGCGAAGGCCGCGGTCGAGCGCGGCTTCTCGGCGATCAAGATGAACGGCCCGGAGGAGCTGCAGTACCTCGACTCGCGCGACAAGGTGGAGCAGGTCGTCGCCAACGTCGCGGCGGTGCGGGAGGCCGTCGGCCCGGACATCGGCATCGGCGTCGACTTCCACGGACGGGTGCACCGCCCCATGGCCCGCGTCCTGCTCGACGCGCTGGCGCCGTACCACCTGATGTTCGTCGAGGAACCGGTGCTCAGCGAGCACGTGGACGGGATCGCCGACGTGCTGCGCAACTCGGCCACGCCGATCGCGCTCGGCGAGCGGCTGTACTCCCGGTGGGACTTCAAGAACGTCATCACGTCGGGGGTGGTCGACATCATCCAGCCGGACCTCTCCCACGCCGGCGGCATCACCGAGGTCCGCAAGATCGCGGCCATGGCCGAGGCCTACGACATCGCCGTCGCCCCGCACTGCCCGCTCGGCCCGATCGCGCTCGCGGCCTGCCTGCAGCTCGACGCCGTCGCCTACAACGCGGTGATCCAGGAGCAGAGCCTCGGCATCCACTACAACACCTCGAACGACCTGCTGGACTACCTGGTCGACCCGACGGTCTTCGCGTACGAGGCGGGCTCCGTGGCGATCCCGCAGGGCCCGGGCCTCGGGATCGAGGTGGACGAGGACTACGTGCGCGAGCGCGCCGCGGAGGGTCACCGCTGGCGCAACCCCGTCTGGCGGCACGCCGACGGCTCGTTCGCGGAGTGGTGAGCCGCCACCGGGCCGACGCCGCCACCGGGCCGACGGCGAGGTGCGGGACGTAACACCGGTGTGAGGCGCCGGGCCGTCGCACGGCACATAGACTTGTGCTCGTGACGTCACCCGCCACCGCTACCTCCGGTCAGCCAGAGAATCAGCCCCAGACCCCCCGCCCGGTCATCGTCGTCGACTTCGGCGCGCAGTACGCCCAGCTGATCGCGCGCCGGGTGCGCGAGGCGAAGGTGTACTCGGAGATCGTGCCCCACACGTTCACGGTCGAGCAGATGCTCGCCAAGGACCCGGCGGCCATCATCCTGTCCGGCGGGCCCTCGTCCGTGTACGCGGCGGGCGCCCCGTTCGTCGACCCCAAGCTGTTCGAGGCCGGCGTGCCGGTCATGGGCATCTGCTACGGGTTCCAGGCCATGGCGCAGGCGCTCGGCGGCGACGTCGCCCAGACCGGCCTGAGCGAGTACGGCGGCACCGAGGTCGAGGTCTGCGCCTCCGGCGTGCTGCTCGCCGGCACCCCCGAGCACCAGACCGCGTGGATGAGCCACGGCGACGCCGTGCACAAGGCGCCCGTCGGGTTCGAGGTCCTCGCGACGTCGAGCGGCTCACCCGTCGCCGCGTTCGAGGACACCCGCCGCCGCCTCTACGGCGTGCAGTGGCACCCCGAGGTGAAGCACTCGGCGCACGGCCAGACCGTGCTCGAGCACTTCCTCTACGAGGGCGCCGGGCTGAAGCCCGACTGGACCCCCGGCAACGTCATCGCCGACCAGGTCGCCGCCATCAAGGCGCAGATCGGCACCTCCCGCGTCATCTGCGCGCTGTCCGGCGGCGTCGACTCCGCCGTCGCCGCCGCGCTCGTGCAGCGGGCCGTCGGAGACCAGCTCACCTGCGTGCACGTGGACCACGGCCTCATGCGGGCCGGCGAGGTCGAGCAGATCGAGAACGACTTCGTCGCCTCGACCGGCGTCCGCCTCATCGTCCGCGACGAGAAGGAGCGCTTCCTGACGGCGCTCGCGGGCGTCAGCGACCCGGAGACCAAGCGCAAGATCATCGGCCGCGAGTTCATCCGCGTCTTCGAGGACGCGCAGCGGGACATCGTCGCCGAGGCCGGCGAGCACGGCGAGGACGTGAAGTTCCTGGTGCAGGGCACCCTGTACCCCGACGTCGTGGAGTCGGGTGGTGGCGAGGGCGCCGCCAACATCAAGAGCCACCACAACGTGGGCGGTCTGCCCGACGACCTGGACTTCGACCTCGTCGAGCCGCTGCGCACCCTGTTCAAGGACGAGGTCCGTGCGGTGGGCCGCGAGCTGGGCGTGCCCGAGGAGATCGTCTCGCGCCAGCCGTTCCCCGGTCCGGGGCTGGGTATCCGGATCGTCGGCGAGATCACCGCCGAGCGCCTGGAGATCTTGCGCCGCGCCGACGCCATCGCCCGCGAGGAGCTGACGAAGGCCGGCCTGGACAACGAGATCTGGCAGTGCCCCGTGGTGCTGCTCGCCGACGTCCGCTCGGTGGGCGTCCAGGGCGACGGCCGCACCTACGGCCACCCGATCGTGCTGCGCCCGGTCTCGTCCGAGGACGCGATGACGGCGGACTGGACCCGCCTGCCGTACGACGTGCTGTCGACCATCTCGACGCGCATCACCAACGAGGTGCGTGAGGTCAACCGCGTGGTGCTCGACGTGACGAGCAAGCCGCCGGGCACCATCGAGTGGGAGTGATGTCCTGCGGCCCCGTCCCGGTTCCGGGGCGGGGCCGCAGTCATGCTCCTGGTTGAGCGATCAGCTCAGAGATCAGGAGATCGCGAACGAGTTCGCGCGGTCGTTGAAGCTGCCGAGGTTGTTGTCCCGGTCGATGAAGCCGGTGGCGGTGCCGCTCTTGTTGTTGCCGTCGAAGAACTTGACGTCGCACTGGTTGTGCGTCTTTACGGAGCTCACGGCGTTCGCGAATTCGAAGAGGTTCGCGCCACCCTCGTTGTCGCCGGTGCCGCTGCTGCAGCCCACGGAATAGGCCGCGTTGAAGACGACGACACGCCATCCGCCGAAGTCTGCGTGCTGAAACAGCTCGGCGACCACGAGTCCGTCTCCGGGCTCATCAGGCTTGCACCCGAAGGTCCCGTCACGAACTGCGCAGTAGTACGTCGCGGTCACGCCGGCGGGCGCTGCCTCCAGGTCGCTGACCATCACGGGGGCGCTCGAGGTGACCTCCTCGACCTGCAGGTCCGCCGGGCTGTGGTCGATCGTCCGCGCCATCGCGGGGGCGGCGGCGCCGAGCGCCAGCAACAGCAACGCCCCGGAGGCCACGGCCGTCAGCCGGGTCCGGAGCGCGGGGGTAACGCGTGCGTCCTTCGTCATGAGTACTCCTCATGTCTGCCGGCGACGTTGTTGTCGCCGGTCTCCAATGACGAGGATTTTTCACCCACGTTGATACATGCAAACAGTTTTCTCCCGCGGGCGAGGCGAGTGGAACGGGCGGCCCGGTCAGCCCCCGAGTCGTGCCCACGTCAGCCCGATCATGGCTCCGAGCAGCATGTACGGGCCGAACGCGATACCGGTCTTCCAGCCCGCGCGCCGCCCGAGGAGCAGGACTATCGCGACCACACCGGCCAGGAGATGCGCGGCGAAGACGCCGACCAGAAGCGTGGTCCACGAGTGCCACGTGAGGACCGCGCCGAGGCTCAGGGCGAGCTTGACGTCGCCGTACCCGATGCCCCCGCGCGGTGCGACGAGGTAGAGCACCTGGTAGACGGCGAAGAACGCCAGGCCGCCCAGCGCTGCCCGCCCGAGCGAGCCCCAGTCGCCGGTGCCGAGCGCGGCGAGGGCGAGCAGCGCCGCCGTCGCCCACGTCAGGGGGAACACCAGCGCGTTCGGCAGCCGGTGGGTGTGCGCGTCGATGACACCGAGTGCCGCGCCCACGACGGCCAGCACGAGGTACGCCGGCGTGAGCCAGCCGGGGCCGCTCGCCCAGAGGGCCCAGGCCACGGCCGGCACGGCGGCCACCACGATGGCCCGTGCGTACGGCACCACCTCGGCTCGGGCCCGCCGGTACAGCCGGACGGCGAAGGGCACGGCAGGGCTCGTCGCGGCGGGTTCGGTGGGGCTCACCGAGCGAGGCTATCGGGCGCCCGAAGGCGCCGCACCAGGCGGAGCGATGAGCCGAGCGTAGGAGGGGTAGCCCCAATGGGCCTGCATGAAGCGACCAGCCCTACGTCCGGCGAGATGGCGCGACCAGGTCTACGGTCGGCGGCTCGGAAGGGCCAGCGCCGCGGCCTCCTCGTACGCCTGCTCCGTCGTGGCCAGGACCTCCGGCCAGGCCACGCCTGACGGCGGGGTCGCCGCCCGAGCCAGCAGCCCGTCGAGCAGGTCCGGTTCGGTCGCGAGCCGGACGAGCGCTGCGGTGAGCGCGGCGTTGTCGGGTACGACGAGGCCCGTGGCGCCGTCCACCACCCGCTCGGCCACGCCGGAACCCGCGCGGGTGACCACCGTCAGCCCCGCGGCCTGTGCCTCGAGCGCGGCGAGGCCGAACGCCTCGGCGACGGCGGGCGCGGCGAAGACGTCGGCGCGCGCGTAGAGCCGCTTGAGCTCGGTGCCGGTGAGCCGCCCGGGAAGGGAGACGACGTCGCGCAGCCCGTGCTCCGCGACGAACCGCCGCGCCGCCGCACGTTCCGGGCCATCACCCGCGAGGGTTACGAACAGCGCGCCCGCGGGGAGCCGGGACACGGCGTCGGCGGCCGCGGTGAGCAGCGGCAGCATCCGCTTGCGCGGCGCGAACCGCGCCGCTGACACCACGTGCACCGCCGAGCCCTCGGGCCGGGCGGCGCGTTCCGTGCGCGGCACCCGCCAGGCGTCCAGGTCGAGGCCGTTGGGCAGGATCGCGACGTCGGCGACGCCACCGCCGGCACCCGGGCCGACGAGCCGCCGTAGCGGCTCCGCCGTCAGCTCGCTCACCGCGGACCAACGCACGGGCAGACGCGACCAGCGGCCCACGGCGTCGGCAGCGGCGAACAGGCGCCAGGCCGCGCCCCACACGCTGTGCACGGTCAGCACGGCCGGCAGCCCCAGACGGGTCACGGGCCGCAGCGCGGCCTGCGCGGTCGGGGCGAGCACGCCCATGTGCAGGTGCACGACGTCGGGCCGCTCACCCCGCGCGATCGCCGCCCGGAGGCGGGCGGTCACGTGGGCCGTCGAGCGCGGATGGATGGGCCAGCCGCCCGGGACGCGGGCTGCGATGCGGTGCACGGTGACGCCATCCCGGACGGTGGTGCTCACCCCGTGCGCACCGGGGGTGGCGGGAGTGGTGGTGATGACCTCCACCTCGTGCCCGGCCGCCGCCTGCTGGCCGGCGAGGCGGCTCACCTGGGCCTCGATCCCGCCGAGCAACGGTAGATAGGTGTCCGACACGTGGGTGATACGCACGCTGGTCATCCTCGCACCGAGGGCCGTCTGAGGTCTGGCGAAGTAGAGCGCCTGTCCGGGTCTCCCGGTGTCGCCAGGAAGACTCGGACAGGCGCTCTACTTCGCCAGACCTCACAGGAGCTCAGCGCCGGCGGACGCTCGATATCACCGATCCGACGACGAGGATCACGCCCGCCGCACCGAGCAGCAGGATGAGGGCGACGCCCACGTCGAACATCACGCCCGCGGACACCGCGAGGATGCCGAGGCCGACGGCGATCACTATCAGCCCCCACACGGCCGTCCCGACACGCGGGCCGCGCCGTGCGGCCGCCTTGGTCGGCTCCGCCTGGGCGGGTCGCGCCTGCTGAACCGGCTGTGCCTGCGTCGGCTGCGCCTGGGCGGGGGCGGACGCCGGAGCGGTCGCCCCGGGTGTGGCCGACGCCTCGGGCGCCGGGTCACGCAGCGCGGCGAGCGGGTCGGAGTCGTCGCGCGCCGGGGCGTCCTGGACGGCGGTAGCCGCCGCTTCCTGCTCCTGTACCCGTGCCGCGGCGACGCCGTAGGCCGGGTGCACCTCTCCCTCGGGCGCGGGGCCCTCGGGCAGCCGCTGGGTGGCCTGGGCGATCTCCTGCGTCGGCGGGGTCTCCGCCGCGGGCAGCACCTCGGTGGTGCCCGGGTCCTGCGGGTTCTTGTTGTCCATGGTTTCGCTCGTGTCCTGGCCCTCGGGCCGGCTCGGGGTCTTGCTCGGGTTCTCTTGGTCGCTCGTGTGCTCGGTCATGGCGCGCTCCCTCACTTGATCTCGCTCACGATGACTTCGCCTGCGCCGGCCTCGATGTCGAGGGTCAGCACCGCGCCTTCGTCTCCCACCTCGTCGCTGGAGAAGTAGGTGTCCGATCCGACGCCGCTCGCGGCCCGGTCATGGTCGTCCACGTTCCACTGGATGTGCCCGGCGGCGACATAGGCGTTCGCGTCCACGGCGATGTCCGCGGGCACGTTCACGGTGGTCTGGCCGGCGCCGAGCTGAATCGGCACGACCACCGGATCGCCCGGCTCGACCTTGGAGAGGTCGAGCTCGGTGAGGTCGATGGTGGGCTCGCCCCACTGGACGTAGAAGCCGTTCTCCGCCTCCCGCACGGTCTGCACCATGACGGTGCCCTCCGTGATGGTGGCCGCGTCCGGGTCGTTGGGGCCCGATACGTATCCCTCGATCTCGCGGCTGCTCGTCATGGCGTCGTCCACCCAGCGCGGGCCCACGGCATCCGCGACCGCCACGTAGGCGACGCCGAACAGCATGGCGACTATCGCGAAGAACCCGAGCACACCGCTGGTGCGGCCACGCATGGCCGAGACGAGGATCGCGATGCCGAGCGTCACGGTCCCGATGCCCAGCCAGACGGAGCCGAGCTCGCCGAGGCCGTCGGGCAGGCCGGAGGCGTCCATCCGCTGGAGGCCGAGGAGCAGCGCGCCGGCCAGCAGGATCACTCCCATCGTGACCCCGACGGTGGTGCCGCCCGGACCACGGTGCACGCGGGGCGCAGGCGGTGTGTAGGCCGGCTGCGGCGGGATCGTCTGGGCCGGGTTCGACCGGTACGGCGCCTGCGACTGACGGTAGGGCGCGGGGCCGGCGCCGGTCGCGTAGACCAGGCCGTCGGGCCGGCGGTACTCGACCGGCGGTGCGGGGGTGAAGTGGGCGGACGCGCCGGGGTCGCCGGGACGCTGCGGGGCGGAACCCGTGGGCGCACCCGGAGCCTGCGGGCCAGGAGCCTGCACGCCTGCGGCAGGAGTGCCCGGGGTGGGCACACCGGGGTTCCCCGCGACGGCGCCGGTACGGAAGGCGTTGTTGTCGCGGCGCCGCTGCACACCCTGCACGATCAGGTAGAACACCACACCCAGGACTGCGATCCAGAAGAAGAAGGCGAGCCACTCCCAGCCGCTGTCGTCCCACCAGCCGGCCGGCCCGCCCCAGGCGAAGCCCGTGAGGAACACGGCCACCGACCCGAGCATCGCGACGTCGAAGTTGCCGCGCGTCGCCTCCTGCAGGTGGATGCGGCCGTCGCGCTCGGGCAGCAGCGCCCAGCCGATGCCGTACAGGATGAGGCCGAGCCCGCCGAGGAAGAAGCTCACGACCAGGATGCCGCGGACCAGCAGCGGGTCCCAGCCGATGCGTTCGGCGACGCCGCCCGCGACGCCACCCACCCAGCGCTGCTCGGAGCGCGGGAACAGACCGCGGCGGATGGATGCGAAGAAGCCGGACTCCGGGTAGGGCTTCTGCCCGGGTGCGACAGGTGCAGGATCGACCGTCGGGTCGGTCGCTGGATCGACTGCTGGCTCGAAGGCCGGGCCGGCGTGCTCGGCGTCCGGGCCGACCGGCCTGGCGTCGGCCGAACCGCCCGGCTCAGGTGTGGCGCCCTCTGGACGCGTCTCGTCGGTGCTCATGCCTCAATGCTGCGCGCCGGACGCCCCGTGCGGCATCGGGACCTGCCCTGAACCAACCCTGGTTAGCCCCGCGCAGGACCCTGAGATCCAGGCTCAGGCGTGTTCAGGGGAGTCCGGACATGTGACGATCGGGGTGTGAACCAGAGACTCACCCTCCGCAGGCCCAGCACCGCGGGCCCGGGATACAGCGGCCGCTGGGTGGCCGGCGTCGCCGCAGGCCTGGCGGCGCACATGGGCGTGCCCGTGTGGCTGGTCCGGCTCGCGTTCCTGATCCTCGTCTGGTTCGCCGGGGCCGGAGTGGTGGCCTACGTCTTCTGGTGGGTCACCGTCCCCGCGGGCATCCCGGCAGTGGCCGCCGACACCGTGCCCACCGAACGCCGTCGGCTCGCGCCGCGGCTGACCACCGATGCGAACGCCGACGCCGGTGCCGCCGACCGCGCGGCGTCCCTCGTCGAGCGGGTCCGCCTCTCCGGGCCGGTGTCGAGGCTCGCGGTCCGGGACATCTGGATCGGCGTGGTCCTGCTGTCCAGCGCCGCGCTCCTGATCGCGCTCCGCGCCGACTGGGACCCGGTCGCATCGTGGGTGCTGCCCGCGCTCATCGGGCTCGGCGGCGTCGCCCTCGCCTGGAGCCAGGTCGATGTGACGGAACGGGACCGCTGGGTAGGCGGCTCGGGCAGGGGCCTCCGGTCGCGGACGGCGCTGCTGCGGCTCGCCGGCGGCGTCGTGCTGACCATGCTCGGCGTCCTCATGCTGGTGGGGCAGGACACCCCGGTGAGCGTGCTGATGCAGGTCGCCATCGCGTCAGTGGCCATGGTCGCCGGTATCGCGCTCGTGTCGCTGCCCTGGTGGTTCCGGCTCGTGCGCCAGCTCGGCGACGAGCGCGCCGCCCACGCCC
The DNA here is from genome assembly GCF_042654905.1 of Promicromonospora alba. NCBI lineage: Bacteria > Bacillati > Actinomycetota > Actinomycetes > Micrococcales > Promicromonosporaceae > Promicromonospora > Promicromonospora alba. Next base: position 80,848 of record NZ_JBHSFI010000004.1, on the reverse strand, counting down.
GCGAGGCCGAGCGCGCCGACATCGCCGCCCACCTGCACGACTCGGTGCTCCAGACCCTTGCCCTGATCCGCGCGCAGGCCGCGGACCCGGAGGCGGTATCCCGCATGGCGCGCGCCCAGGAGCGCGAGCTGCGCGGATGGCTCTACGACGACCGGCAGGAACCCGGCACGTCGGTGGCCGCCGAGCTGAAGGAGCTGGTCGCCGAGATCGAGGACGCCGTGGCGCCGCTCACCGTGGAGACCGTCGTGGTGGGCGACTGCCCGCCCACCGAGAGCACCTCGGCACTGCTGCAGGCGGCGCGCGAGGCGCTGCTCAACGCCTTCAAGCACGGCGCTCCGCCCGTGTCCGTATACCTTGAGGTCACCGACGCCGTGGCCGAGGTGTTCGTGCGGGATCGCGGTGACGGCTTCGACCTCGACGAGATCGCGCAGGACCGGTTCGGCGTGCGGGAGTCGATCCTCGGCAGGGTCCGCCGTCGTGGCGGCACCGCCGAGGTGGTCAGCCGGCCCGGCTGGGGCACAGAGGTGCGGCTCCGGCTGCCGCTGGACAAGTCGGCGAACGGCGACAAGAAGACCGAGAAGAACGGCAGGGCGCGAGCCGCGACGGCTCCCAGCGCTGCGCCCACCACTGCGGAAGGTGCGACGAGATGACAACCCAGGCGACGACGTCGGGCGGCGGGCTGGTGCCGCTCCCGGTGCCCGTGGTGCTCGTGGACGACCACCACCTGTTCCGCACGGGCGTGCGCGCCTCGCTGGACGACCGGGTGACCGTGGTGGGCGAGGCGTTCGACGTCGACTCCGCGGTGGCCAAGGTGCACGAGCACCGGCCGCCCGTCGTGCTGCTCGACGTGCACCTCCCCGGCGGCAACGGCGGCGGCGGCGCCGAGGTGGTGCAGCGCTGCACCGACCTGCTGGCGGAGGGCGTGCGGTTCCTCGCGCTGTCCGTCTCGGATGCGGCCGAGGACGTTGTCTCCGTCATCCGTGCCGGCGCCCGTGGCTATGTCACGAAGAACATCGCGCCGTCGGAGCTGTCGTCGGCGGTGGTGCAGGTGGCCGGCGGAGACGCCGTCTTCTCGCCGCGGCTGGCCGGGTTCGTGCTGGACGCGTTCGGCGCGTCGGCGAACGACATCGCCGTGGCCGACGACGAGCTCGACCGGCTCTCGAAGCGCGAGCAGGAGGTCATGCGCCTCATCGCGCGCGGCTACTCCTACCGCGAGGTCGCGAGCGAGCTGTTCATCTCGATCAAGACGGTGGAGACCCACGTCAGCGCGGTCCTCCGCAAGCTGCAGCTCTCCTCACGATACGAACTGACCCGCTGGGCGGTAGCCCGCCGCCTCCTCTGACCCTCGCTGAGTGCTGGATATCTGCCCTCTCGACAGCCTCGAGAGGGCAGATACCCAGCACTCAACGGGCTGGTCTTCCTGTGAAATCCTGAGGGGATGAAGATGGCCGGAACACGCTCTACCTGCTAGTTCGCGTTGGTACGCTGCTGTGCCCCAGCGGGGGAGCGTTTGTCGGAGGGGGCTTCGGCGGGGTGGTCTGCTGCTCGTGCCGAGCTGATGATGGCTGACCCGACCGATTCGAGACGAAGAAACCAACCTCCATGCGGACCAGTCGACTAGTCAGCCTCATGATCGCGCTGGTCGCCGCCATCATCTGGGTGGTGAGCACCTATGCGAACGCATCGAACTCCTGGGACCCCCTGAACTTCGTCCTACGGATCGCGGCGGGTGCCGTGACGATCGCTGCCACGGTCGAGTGGCTGGTGCTGAGTGTCCGCGAGAGCAGGCGCGAGAGGTTCCGCGACGGCCGGACGACGGGCGTCCACGCGGGCGGTCCCCGGAAGAAGGCCCGACGCGCGCACGCGGCGCCGGGCCCAGAGCGGGTGGTGCCAGGTCCCGAGCCCGTGCTGCCCGGCCGGGAGCCGGTAGTCCCGGGTCCTGAGCCCGTGCTGCCCGGCCCGGAGCCTGTGGTGCCGCGTCCCGAGCCGGAGGTGCCGAGCCCTGCGGCCGCGGTGCGGCGCAGCGCCGGCTCCGGAACGGTGGCCGACAAGCTCCTGTCGGTGTTCGGCCGCCGCCGCTCGCCGGCCCAGGACCTGGCTGCCGTCGCGGCCGGCGGGGCCGTGCTGGTCGTCGCATACCTGATGGAGCGCAAGGTGCGGCGCGTCGTGGTGCGGGTCGGGCTCGACGCGGCGTCGGTCGCGTCTCTGGAGTCGGTGCTGGGTGCGGCGCCGCACCGGGTGTTCGGGACGCAGACGCCGTCCCGAGGGGTGTTCGAGCGGTCCGCCTACACCCAGCTCGAAGGCGCCTCACGCTCCGGGGCCTGGAGCATCGCCGTCCCGACGGCCGACGTCGACCTGCTCCGGTACGTCCTCGCGCGAGCGGAAGAGGTCCGCTGAGGCGGGACCACCTGGCTGGTGGTCCCGCCCCCGTGCTGCGGCTACTGCCGCCCGGACAGCCGTGCTGCCCGGACGGCAGTGCGGATCACGACCCCGACGAGAGGGGCGGTGTGATCTGGATCAGGGCCGCGGTGTTGCCCTTGAACGCCTTCTTGAGGTGGATCACGGTGCCGTAGCCGACGCCGTCGTCCTCGGGGTCGCCGGTGCCCGTGATGGCGCCGATGCCGAAGTCCTCCCCGAACAGCTCCGGCAGGAGCTGTCCGCGCTCGTCGACCATCCGCACCGAGTAGGGCGCGTTGCCGACGGACGGCACGACCGTCGACGCGTCGTTGTCCCGGTAGTACAGGCTGCCGTTGTCGTTCAGCTCGAGCCCGGGGTACCAGCCGGCGTCGTCCCGGAACGTGCGTACCGGCGCCTGTGCCCCGAAGTCCGTGCAGAACTCCGCCGTCGTGTCCTCACCCGTGATGCACTCGGTGAACGGGTACGTCGGCCGGAGGCCGAACGCCACGTTCGAGGACTGCGCACGGGACGGGACGTTCTTCAGCACCGACGTGTCCGGCGTGGCCGAGTCGTCACGGCGCAGCGGGTCGAAGTGGCTGTCCACCAGCAGCAGACCACCCTTCGGCCCGGTGCTCGGGAGCGCCGACAGGTTGCTCAGCACCAGGTTGGCGCTGCCGTACGTGGTGTCCCGGTACCAGACGAGCATGCCGGGCGCGTTGTACGCGATCTTCTCGACCTTCCACGCATCGGTCTGCGGCGCCGCGTAGGTGGAGTCGTACCCGTACTTCAGGCCCTTGTCGAAGCCGTCCAGGTTCCGCCACTCGACCAGGTAGTACTGCGCCTGGACCGACGAGCCGGAGGTGGTGTGCCAGCCGGCACCCGTGGTGTCGACGAACGTCGTGACCTCGGTGGTCCAGCCCGGGTCCGTCGTCTCGACGTCGTCGCTCCACACGACCGTGTCACCGCTGGTGACCTCGAAGTCGTCGGAGAACCAGCCGCGCTCCTGGAAGGCGGCGTCCGTGGCGTAGCGCAGCCGGACGTCCACCGTGGTCCCGGCGAACGCGGACAGGTCCACGTTGAGGTGACCCCAGCCGTCGGTGGTGCCGGTCAGGCCGTACTTCTTGTCGCCGAAGTCGGCCATGCGGCCGTTCGGGTCCGCGTAGCCGTCCGGTGTGGTGATCTCGTTCCCGTCGTCGTCGAGGACCTTCTGCTCGGCCCAGGTGGCGCCGCCGTCGGTGGAGACCTCGACGAAGCCGAAGTCCCAGTCCGCCTCGATGACGTAGTCGGCCCAGAAGGAGAACGTGGCGTCGGCCGGGACCTCGATGGTGCGCGACAGCCGCACGTCGGCCCAGCTCTGGTCGGCGCCGGTGTACCACATGCTCTCGCCGCTGTGCGGCGTGCCCAGCGTGATCGCCTTGTCCGGCAGGTTGACCTTGACGCCGTCCGCGGTGCCCTTCAGCGGGCGGGACGCCTGGCCGACCTTGACGCTGGTCCGGTCGTCTCCCGGGTTCACCTCTACCGGGTCCACCCAGCCGAGCACCCACTTGTCCCAGATGCCCATGTGCGTGGGCATCGACTGGAAGATCGGGCCCGAGTGCGAGCCGGAGCTCATCAGGTCCCAGAAGTCGACGTCGGAGTCGCCGCCGCTGCCCGTGTCGTACAGGTCGGGCAGGCCCAGGTCGTGGCCGTACTCGTGCGCGAACACGCCGACGCCGGAGTCCTCCGGCTGCACGATGTAGTTGGAGAGCTTCAGGTCGGTGCCCGGGATGTCGGCGCCGCCCGCGACGGCCGAGGAGTGGGCCCAGAGGGCGTACGTGCCCTGTGCGCCACCGCCGCCCGACTTGTCCTCACCCGCGTGGACGAGCACCACGTGGTCGATGACGCCGTCCGGCTCGAGGACGTTGCCGTCGTCGTCGCGGTCGCCCTGGTCCTCGATGTCGTAGTCGGCCCACGGGAAGTCGGGCTGCAGCTCGGCGAGCGCCGCCACTGCGTCGATGGGCAGCTGGCCCGCGCCGAGCGGGTTGTCGGGGTGGCCGTTCATGGACTGGTAGGCGCCGGCCTCCCACTCACCCTCGTCGTTCTTGAAGCAGCGCTGCGCGCCGTAGTAGCCCTCGGAGTGCGGCACCTTGACCCACGGTGTGGCCTCGCCCGAGACGGTGTACGCGCCCCGCGACATCTCCTCGTACATGTTCTTCATGGTGTAGCCGGAGATGTCGATGCCCCGCTTGCCGTCCGGCCCCGTGAGGTCCGGGCGGACCCGCTTGGTGATGCCCTTCTCGCTGAAGAGCATCTTGTTGAAGTGGTCGGACGAGAAGTCCTTGACCCACATGGAGTTGTTGTCCGGCTGCGAGGCGTCGGCCGGGTTCGGGATGTTGTTGTGCAGCGGGCCGTTCTGGACGTTGCCCGGCATGCACTCCGACGAGCCCCAGTAGGTGGGCACCATCTGGTCGGTGAAGTCGTCGTTCGCGTTCTCGTCGAACTCGACCAGGATCGTCAGGAGCTTGGCCTCCTGCGTCTGCGGCGCACGCTTGTAGCGCGACTGCTTGATCTCCTTGGGGCTCGAACCCGTGACGACCGCCTCGTTCTCGAGCTCGGCCAGCTTCCGCGCCGCCGCCGGGTTGCCGGCGGCGAACTTCTTGTCGATCTCGTCCGAGGCGGCCTGGACGGAGGCGTCGACGGCGACGCCGGTCTCGCCCTCGGCCTTGTGGAGGACGGTGCGGCCGCCGGGCGTGATCTCGACGTCGTCGTCGATCTCGGGCTGTGCGGCGACATCCGCGTAGTTGATGTAGTGCTCTGAGCTCTGGATGGCTGGTGCACCGCTGCCGGTGGCCGACGCTGTCGTCGCTCCTCCGGTCGCGGCGAGCCCGGCGACGGCGAGCGCGATGGCCGGCATCGCGGCTACCGTGCACCGCAGCGCACGTCGTGTCCTTGTTCTCATGCGTTCTCCCAGATCAGGCCGTCGGCATTGGTCGTGTGACGGCAGGGCAGAAGGCCGCCGAGTATGGCGGCGTCTGCATGCCTACCGGAACTTGACCTACTGCAAAAGGGGAGTTGGGGTCTTTTCCCCCATCGGCGGCCGAAATCACCCGCACTATTTCTTTCGGGCGGGAGCGCGGGGAGAGATCCGTTGAGTGCTGGGTATCTGCGGGGTTGATGGCCTTCGCGCCCGCAGATACCCAGCACTCAACGAGCTTGTTGCGCCCAGGCGGGCGAGAGGCGGACTACCGCGCCCACCACGATCACGGCAGGCGGTCGGACGCCGACGGCGGCGGCCCGCTCGGCGATGTCCGCCAGCGTGCCGACCGTGACGCGCTGCCGGGGCCCGAAGCCGTCCTCGACGAGGGCGACCGGGGTGTCCGCGGGGCGGTCGGCGGTCACGAGGGCGTCCGCCGTCTCGGCCAGGCGGGTGACGCCCATGAGCAGCACGAGTGTGTGATCCGGACCGCCGGGCACGTCGGCGGCGCCGTCGTGCCCGGTCAGGACGCTGAAACCGCGCGCGACACCGCGGTGCGTGACCGGGATGCCGGCCGCGGCGGGGACGGAGACGGCGCTGGTCACACCAGGCACCACCTCCACCTCGATGCCCGCCGCGTGGCACGCGGCGAGCTCCTCGCCGCCGCGACCGAACACGTAGGGGTCGCCGCCCTTGAGGCGCACGACGTCGCGCCCCGCCAGCGCGTGCTGGACCAGCAGCGCGTTGATCTCGTGCTGCGGCACCGGGTGGTTGCCGCTCGTCTTGCCCACGTCGATGACCTCGACGCCGGGCGAGAGCTCGTGCAGCAGGGCGCGCGGGCCGAGCCGGTCGATGACCACGACGTCGGCCTGCGCGAGCACCGTGCGCCCACGCGCGGTGATGAGCCCGGTGTCGCCGGGCCCGCCGCCGACGAGCCAGACCCGCCCCGGAACCCGCGAAGTAGAGCGGGCGTCCGACACACGCTCTACTTCGGCAGGGCTGGTCGCCACGTCGGACACACGCTCTACCTCGCGGGTGCGGCGGCGGCGGAGCGGGAGCGTGCCGGTCTGCAGGGCCGCCGCGACCGCGTCCCGGATCGCCGTGGCGCGGCGCGGGTCGCGGCCCGCGGTCACCGCGACGGTCACCTCGGCGTCGTCGGTGAGGGCCGTACGGGCCACCGCAGGGACCCACGCGCTGCCCACCGAGGCATCGCCCGCGGTGACGCAGAAGACCCGGGCGCGCTCGGCGTCGTCGGACACCTGCTGATCGACCGCGGGAGAACCCGTCGCCGTGTGCACGAGCCAGGCCTCGTCGAGGTCACCCGCCCGGTAGGCGTGGGTGACGAGCTCTACCGCGCCGGGCGCCGAGACCCGGGCCAGCACCGACAGGTCCTCGCAGACGTCGGGCGCGACGACGCGCACCCGCGCACCCGCCTCGACCAGCGCACGGGCGCGGCGCGCGGCGACCGGCCCGCCGCCGACCACCACGACGAGCCGCCCGGCGACCTTCAGCCCCAGCGGGTAGATCTCGTGCGACACCCCTCCATCGTGCGCCCCCGCAGTGGGCAACGGCGCGGCGTCAGACATGGAGACCGCACTCGTCCTTGTCGAGCCCGGCCCACCGGCCGGAGCGCGCGTCCTCGCCCGGCAGCGGCCGAGCGGTGCACGGCTCACAGCCGACCGACGGGTAGCCGTCGAAGAGCAGCGGGTTGATCACGAGGCCATGGCGGTTGGCGTACTCGGAGACCTGCTCCTCGGTCCACGCGGCGATCGGGTTGATCTTGACGACGCCGTTGCGCTCGTCCCAGGACACGAGCTGGGCGTTGGCGCGTGCGGCGGTCTCCTCGCGGCGCACGCCGGTGGCCCAGGCCTCGTAGTTCTCCAGGGCCTTCTTCATCGGGGCGACCTTGCGCATGGCGCAGCAGGCCTCGGGGTCGCGGTCGTGCAGCTTGGGACCGTACCGGTCGTCCTGCTCTGCGACGGTCAGCTCGGGCCGCACGTCGACGACGTTCACGTCCAGCTCGATCTCGACGGCGCCGCGCGTGCCCAGCGTCTCGGCGAAGTGGTAGCCCGTGTCGCCGAACAGCACGTCCACGAACGGGAACTGCTCGGCCACGAGGTGCGACAGCACGGTGTCCTGCATCGAGGAGGCCACCGCCATGTACGGCCCGAACTCACGCACTGCCCACGCGATGACCGCCTGCGCGTCCGCCTCCGGGCTCTCGGAGGAGGCGTTGAGCTGCGCCTGCCCGCGCTCCACCACGGCGCGCAGCTCCTCGGGGGTGCGACGGCGGCGCTTGGCCCGCGCGGCCGGTCGCATGGCACGGATGCTCTCGCGGGCGGCGGCCCGGGCGCGGACCCGCGCGAGGCGCGGGTTCACCCCAGAACCCGGCCCGGAGAGCGAGAGAGAGGAAATCGGTGCTGCTTCTGTCGTGGTCATCGAAGAGCCTCCTCGTCGGCGCGGTGTGCCCACTCTGCGAACGTCTCTTCACCGTCGTGGTCGGCGTCGTACCTGCGCACGACCCGCTCCACGTAGTCGCCGATCCCGTCGGCGGTCACCTTGAGCCCGCGCACGGTGCGCCCGAGCCCGGCGTCGTCCCGGTCCAGCGAGGTGAGGCCGCCACCCAGGTGGACCTGGAAGCCGGGGACCTGGTTGCCGTCGTCGTCCAGCACGAGCTGACCCTTGAGGCCGATGTCGGCGGTCTGGATGCGCGCGCAGGAGTTGGGGCACCCGTTGACGTGCAGGCTCAGCGGCTTGAGGTTCTTCAGGTTCCCGAGCCGTTCCTCGAGCTGCGTGATCGCCTGGTCCGACGTCGCCTTGGTCTCGACGATCGCGAGCTTGCAGTACTCGATGCCGGTGCAGGCGATCGTGTTCCGGCGGAAGTTGCTCGGCCGGGCCTGCAGGCCGAGCTCGGCGAGGCCGGCGACGACGGGCTCCACCTCGTCCTTGGCGACGTCGAGCACCAGCAGCTTCTGCTGCGGCGTCAGGCGGACCCGGCTGCTGCCGTGCGCCTCGGCGAGGTCGGCGAGCTGCGCGAGGATCTCGCCCGAGACGCGGCCCACCGTGGGTGCGGCGCCGATGTAGAAGCGGCCGTCGTGCTGCTCGTGGATGCCGATGTGGTCACCGCGCTCGTCGAGGCCCAGCGACGCGGGCGACGGCGGCTCGATGCTGTCGCGCAGCTTGTAGCCCAGGTACTCGTCCTCCAGGACCTGGCGGAACTTCTCCACGCCCCAGTCGGCGAGCAGGAACTTGAGGCGGGCCTTGTTGCGCAGCCGGCGGTAGCCGTAGTCGCGGAAGATGCGGACGACGCCGTGCCAGACCTCGGGCGCCTCCTCGGGCGAGACGAAGGCGTTCAGGCGCTCCGCGAGGCGCGGCGCCGTCGACAGCGCGCCGCCCACCCACACGTCGTAGCCGATGCCCAGCTCCGGGTGGTCGACCGCGACGAACGAGATGTCGTTGATCTGGTGCACCACGTCCAGGCTCGGGTGGCCGGTGATCGCCGACTTGAACTTGCGCGGCAGGTTCGCCAGCGCCGGGTCCCCGATGAAGCGCTCCTGGATCTCCTCGATCACCGGCGTCGGGTCGATCAGCTCGTCCTTGGCGACGCCCGCCACGGGGCTGCCGAGGATCACGCGCGGGACGTCGCCGCAGGCCTCCGTCGTGCTCAGCCCCACGGCCTCCAGCCGGCGCCAGATCTCCGGCATCGCCTCGACCTCGATCCAGTGCAGCTGGAGGTTCTGGCGGTCGGTGATGTCGGCGGAGCCGCGGCCGAAGTCCGTGCTGATGCCCGCGATGACGCGCAGCTGCTCCGTGGTGAGCGCCCCGCCGTCGATCCGGACGCGGAGCATGAAGTACTTGTCCTCGAGCTCGTGCGGCTCGAGCGTCGCGGTCTTGCCGCCGTCGATCCCGGGCTTGCGCTGCGTGTACAGGCCCCACCAGCGGAACCGGCCGTGCAGGTCGTCGCCAGGGATGGAGTCGAAGCCCTCCTTGGCGTAGATCCGCTCGATGCGGTCACGGACCTCCAGCGGGTCGGACTCCGCCTTGAACTCCTCGTTGTGGTTCAGGGGAGCTGTGCCGTCGATCTTCCACTGGCCGTTCGGACGAGCCGGTCGCTTGGTCGTTCGGGGCTGGGCAGGAGGGGCCGTGTTGACCATGTAGTGGGGTCCTGTTCGTGCGGTGCGCGCGGGCATGGAAGCTGTGGCTGGGGGAGTTGTGCGCGTCGTACGGGCACAGGCGGCCGATTCCCGGGTGTGACCAGGGACTCAGCGCTGCGGGCCGGCGGCGCGCGCTGACCTTGCAGGGGCGAGGGGCGCGTCAGAGCTGACAGCTGCGACAGCAGTCGCAGGCACAGGTCGGCATGGCACACATGGGCATCTCGTGACGGGTTGTCACGAGGAAGATGCGCGCTGCCTTGGTCATGGCGATGACGTTAACCGCCGCTGGTAAAGGGCGGAAGGGGTCGTCCACATAGTGGATGTCTATCGAGTGCATCGACGTTGCCTATGTGTTTCCCTATCGAAATGGTAGGGAATTGCCCCGCGCCGCGGTCACCGTGAATACCCGGGGAGCCCCGGCGCCGATAGGCTCTCGGCCATGGAGTTCCTCTATAACGTCTTCGTGTTTCTGCACTTCGCGAGCTGGGCGCTCGTCTTCGGCGGCTCGATCGCGTCGATGCGCACCAAGGCCCTTTACAAGGGTGTCTCGCACGGTGCCATGGGAGCCGTCGTCGCGGGCGTGATCATGGTCGGCATCGCCGAGATGGGCGGCCTCTGGGACGACGGCGGCCCGTCGATGGCGAAGATCGGCGTCAAGCTGGTCATCGCGCTCGCCGTCGCCGTGCTTGCCGTCATCGCCGTCCGCAAGGGCGAGGACGTCTCCAAGGGCCTCAAGGGCGCGGTGCTGGGCCTGACCCTGGTGAACATCCTGGTCGCCGTCTTCTGGAACTGACCGGTCTGCCGGAACTCACCGGCTGACCGCTAGCCGGTCGCCGCTAGCCGGTCGCCCTGGTCGCCAGCCATTCCCGGTGGGCGGCCAGGCTCCGGTCGAACAGGCCGCGCAGGGCATCGTCGTCGATGCCCTGCAGCGCGATGCCCAGCGTCCGGAGCCCGTCCCGCCAGTCGTCGTACGCCGTGAGCTCGACCCGTTCGGTCCGCGATCCGGTGCGGGTGAACAGGCAGCCGCGCAGCGTCTCCGCGGCGTCGGGCAGACGGCGTTGGACGACGAGCTTGCGCGCGTACGCGCCGTCCGCCGGGTCCGTGAGCCGGCGGTGCGCCGCCTCCTCGCGTTCGGGTGTCAGCTCCTCGTCGAAGAGATCCACCGCGCCGAAGCTGCCCTGGGTGTCGTGGTGGAACGTCCAGCCGCCGTCGCGCAGCTCGAGCCGGTAGGTGAACGGGCCCTGCCGGTACTCGCCCGCGAGCAGCGGCAGCGGGTCGTGGAGGCCGTCGCCGCACCCGACGTCGGGCCACCAGAGGCCGCCGGGGTTGTCGTCGGTGGGGAGCCCGTGGACGGACAGCGCCAGGTGCCCGACGTGCACGTCGCGGCGCTCGGCGTCGTCCTCCCAGTTGTGGCCCCATGCGGGCACGACGTCGTAGCCGAGCTCCCGGAGCGCCACTGTCAGGACGCCGTTGTGGTGGAAGCAGTAGCCGGCGTTGCCGCCCGCGGCCACCCGGGCCAGCGTGGTGCGCGCGTCGACGGCCGGCGGGCTACCGAGCATGGTGTGCAGGTTCTCGTACGGGAGCCGCTCGGCATGCCGCCGGTGGATCTCGAACAGGGTCCCGACGGTCGTCGGGGGCCGCTCGTCGAGGCCCAGCCGGGCCAGGTATCCAGCCACCTCACGTGTCATGGTGAGCAGGGTAGACGGGCGCCGCGCTACCCGACCTGGTCGTCCGGCCGGCTTTGGCCGAGCAGACGTCGCGTGACCGCTAGTGTTCGGGCGTGGAGATTTGGGGAGAAGTACTCGTCGGCGTCGCAATCTTCGCCGGACTCATCGGCATAGTCGTCCAGGTGCTGCCTGGCGCCGTGCTCGTGCTGGGCGGCATCCTCGTGTGGGCGATCATGACGGGCGGCACACAGGCCTGGGTGGTCTTCGGCGTCGCGGCGGTCGCCATCGCCATCGCCGAGGTGCTCCAGTGGATCCTTGCCGGCAAGCACATGCGCAAGGCCGAGGTACCCGTGCTGACCCTTGCCGTGGGCGGCATCGCGGGCATCATCGGGTTCTTCGTGATCCCCGTGCTCGGCTTGTTCCTGTTCTTCGTCGGCGCGATCTTCCTGCTGGAGTGGCTGCGCCGCAAGGACGTGTCAGCCGCCTGGGGCGCCACCAAGGCCGCCCTCCAGGCGACGCTGATCACGATCGGCGTGCAGCTCGTGGGCTCGCTCGTCGCGACGGGCGCCTGGGTGATCGGTCTGATCATCACGTGACGGTCGCGCCGTAGCGGTCATTGCGGCGGCTACCCAGTGATTCGGCCCGAACATTGCGCGATTTCGGGCCGAATCGCTGGGTACCCGGCCGCCTGGCCACGCGTCAGGCGCGCGCCGGCGGGAGGTCGAAGACCAGCAGCGTGCTCGACGCCGTCGCCACCACCGCGCCGGTCGCGTCCCGCACCACCGCCTCGGTGAAGCCGACGCGCGAACCCGCCTTGACCACCGTGCCCTCCGCGGTGAGGGGGCCGCTGTTGCCGCGCACGGCCTTGACGTAGTTGACCTTGATCTCGACCGACGTGTAGCCCTTGCCCTGGGGCAGCACCGACTGCATGGCGCAGCCGCACACGGTGTCCAGGAGCGTGCAGAGGACGCCGCCGTGGATGGTGCCGATCGGGTTGTAGCCGGACTCGTCCGGTGCGCACGTGAACGTGACCCGGCCCTCCTCCACGACGTCGATGTCGAGGCCGAAGTGCGCGGCGATCGGCGGCGGCGGGATGACGCCCTCGCGCATCCGGGTCAGGAACTCGACACCCGACATCAGCGGCGCCTGCGCGGCGATCTGCATCGGGTCGAACCAGGTCAGCTCGCGGGTACGCGGCTCGCCCCAGGCCTCGTGAGCGCTCGCGGGGGCGTCGGTCTGCTGTGTTTCGGACATGTCGGTAAGGGTAATGTCCGGCCCATGCAGGCCACTGACCTCCCGCTGATCCGTACCGTCTCCCGGCCCGACGTCCACCCGGACGGCACCTGGGCAGTCGTGTCGGTGACCCGCCCCGATCTCGACGCCGACGCCACCGTGGGGCAGCTCTGGCGGGTGCCGCTGGGGTCGGCGGGCGACGAGTCCCGGCGCCTCACCCGCGGCTTCCGGGACACCGCCCCGCGCATCTCGCCCGACGGCGCCCTGATCGCCTTCCTGCGCGCCCAGCCGCAGTCGGCGCCGCAGCTCTGGGTGCTGCCGACCGGCGGCGGCGAGGCCGTGCAGGTCACGGACCGCAAGCTGGGCGTCACCGACTTCCGCTGGTCGCCGGACGGCACGCGCATCGCCTTCCTGAGCCGTGAGCCCCAGCCGGGCCGGTACGGCTCCGTCGAGGGCATCGCTCCGGGGGCCGAGCCGGCGCGCCGCGTCACGGAGTGGAGCTGGACCCGCAACGGCCTCGGCTACCACCGGGACCGGCCGCAGCACGCCTTCCTGGTCGACGTGCCCGACGTCGCCGCCGAGCCGGTGGTACAGCCGGCCCCGACCGCGGAGGGCGAGCCCGAGCCGCGGCCCACCGTGCCGGAGCCGCGCCAGCTGACCGCCGACGGCGTCGACCACAGCGGCATCGCCTTCACCCCGGACGGCGGCTCGATCGGCGTCATCGCCGAACGCGAGCAGGGCGCGGGGCAGGTGCCGAGGGGCGTCCTGCGCGTGCTGCCGCTGGGCGCCCCCGCGACCGGCAGCGGCTCCGAGGTCGACCTCGGCACGCTCGCCCCGCAGGCGATCGCGTTCGGCTCCGGCGGCGAGCTGTACGTCGTCGCGCAGGACGTCGGCGCGGAGGGCAAGGACTTCGTCGCGCGGAACGCCGCGCTGTACGTGCTGTCCGCCTGGGCGGACGCCGCGCCGCGCCGGCTCACCGACCCGGAGACCCAGGAGGTCGGCGGCGAGCCCGTGCCCCTGCCCGACGGCGGCGTGCTGCTCGCCCTCGCGAGCCGCGGCACCCAGCAGGTCGTCCGCGTCTCCGACGACGGGGTCACAACCCAGCTGACCAGCGGCGACGTGGTCGTCTCGGAGTTCGACGCCGCGGGCGGGACCCTCGCCGTCTCGTACTCGGACCCCGGCACCTACGGCGAGGTCGGCGTGGTGGAGCTGGCGGGCGCCGAGGGCGGCGCGCCCCGGCGTCGGACGGACTTCTCCGCGCCGCTGCGCGCGACCGGCATCGTGACCCCGAAGGAGCTGACCGTCACCGGCCGCGACGGGTACCCGGTACACGGCTGGATCGCGGTCCCCGAGGGCACCGGCCGGTTCCCCACCCTGCTGATGATCCACGGCGGCCCCTACGCCTCCTACGGGGTGGGCCTGTTCGACGAGGTGCAGGTACTGGTCGACGCCGGCTACGCGGTCGTGTACTGCAACCCGCGTGGCTCAGCGGGCTACGGGCAGGCCCACGGCCGGGCGATCCGCCAGGCGATGGGCACCGTCGATTTGCACGACGTCCTGGACTTCCTGGACGGCGCGGCGGCGGCGGACGGGCGGCTCGACGGGTCGCGCGTGGGCGTGCTCGGCGGTTCGTACGGCGGGTACCTCACGGCGTGGACCATCGCCCACGACCACCGGTTCGCCGGCGCGATCGTGGAGCGCGGGTTCCTCGACCCCGAGGTGTTCTTCGGGACCAGCGACATCGGCTCGTTCTTCGGCTCGGAGTACGTGGGCGAGACCCCTGAGCAGATTGCCGCGCAGTCGCCGCAGGCAGTGGCCGGGCAGGTGCGTACGCCCACGCTCGTCATGCACTCCGAGCTCGACCTGCGCTGCCCGCTGTCCCAGGCGGAGCGCTACTACTCGACGCTCAAGCTGCACGGCGTCGAGACCGAGCTGGTGGTCTTCCCCGGCGAGAACCACGAGCTGTCCCGCTCCGGTCGCCCGCGGCACCGGCAGCAGCGCTTTGAGCTGATCCTGGACTGGTGGCAGCGGCACCTGCCGGTTGGATGAGAGCATCGACCCCGTGCAGATCATCACCACCCCCCTCACCGAGCTCGACGTCGTCATCGCCTACGGGGTCCTGAAGCTGCGTCAGGACGTGTTCGTCGTCGAGCAGGACTGCCCGTACGAGGACCTGGACGGGCGCGACATCGAGCCCACCACCGTGCACGTGGTGATGCTCGGGGAGGCGGCGCCCGACTCGGTGTCCGACGGCGGGACCCGCGTGCTCGGCACCGCACGCGTGCTCGACGACGGCGGCGAGTGGCGGATCGGCCGCGTCGCCCTGGTCAAGGGCGCGCGGGGCAAGGGCCTGTCCGACGAGGTGATGCGCGCGGCGCTGCGGTACATCGACGAAGCGGGCGACACCCGCGACGTCGTGCTGGACGCGCAGTCCCCGCTCACCCGCTGGTACGGCAAGCACGGGTTCGAGCCGGACGGCGCGGAGTTCCTGGAGGACGGCATCCCGCACACCCCCATGCGGCTGACCCGGGCCTGACCCGCGCCCGGCGCGTCCCGGCTAGTAGGCGCCTCGGGCCGAGACCACCGCGCGGGCCGTCTGGGCAAGGATCAGCAGGTCCAGGAACGGCGTCCAGTTCTCGGCGTAGTAGACGTCGAGCCGGACCGACTCCTCCCAGGACAGGTCCGAACGCCCGGTGACCTGCCACAGCCCGGTCATGCCGGGCTTGACGAGCAGCCGGCGCTTCATCCGCTCCTCGTAGGCCGCCACCTCGTGGGGCAGCGGCGGGCGCGGGCCGACGAGGCTCATGTGCCCGCGGAGCACGTTGAAGAGCTGCGGCAGCTCGTCGAGCGAGTAGCGGCGCAGGAACCGCCCGACGCGCGTGACCCGGGGGTCGGAGCGCATCTTGAACAGCGGGCCCTCGGCCTCGTTGACGGCGGCCAGCGCGACGACGTCCCGGTCCGCGCCGACGTACATGGTGCGGAACTTGACCATCGGGAAGAGGCGCCCGCCGCGGCCCACGCGGTGCGAGAGGTAGAAGACCGGACCACGGCTGGTCAGGGCAACGGCCAGCGTGATGGCCAGCAGGATCGGCGAGACCAGGACCGTCAGCACCGCGGTCAGGCCCCAGTCCATGACCTGCTTCACGGAGAACTTGGGTCCCTCGAAGCGGGGCGTGTCCACGTGCAGCAGCGACATGCCGGGGGCCGGAGAGACGGTGATCCGGGGGACCGCGACGTCGGCCAGCTCGGCGGTGAGCATCAGGTCGACGCCGTACCGCTCGAGCTCCCAGCCCAGCCGCCGCACGACGTCGGCGGTGATCTCGTGCGAGCTGCACACGGCGACGGCACCCGCGCCCATCTCGTGCGCCGTCAGCCCGACGTCGCTGAGGTCGCCGAGCACCGGGACGCCGCTGAGACGCTCGCCCGGCTGGGCGCCGTTCGTGAGGCAGACGCCGGCCACCACGAACTCCTGCTCCGGGGCGCCGTTGAGCAGCCGGATCAGCCGCGTCGCCTGCTCGCGGTCACCGATCGCCAGGAGGATGGTCAGGCCGCCGTCACCGCGGCGACGCTGCCGCAGCAGGTGCTGCCGCCACAGGTAGCGTGACGCGACGAGGCCGACCATGCCGAGCGGGAAGGCGACCAGCAGCAGGGTGCGGGCCTCGGAGTAGGCGGTCACCCACGCGATCAGGACGATCAGGCTGAACGACTTCCAGGTCGCGTCGAGGACGCGCTGGTACTCGGACATGCCCCGGCCGAAGAAGCGCACGTCGTAGGCGCGGTTCGTGGCCAGCGCGGCGAGCCAGGCAGTGGCCAGCAGCAGGCCGGCGGCCGCGTGCAGCGGACCGATGGCGGACCACTGCGAGGTGCCGCTGAGCGCGAGCTGCACACCGTAGGCGGTGACCAGGGTGACGCCGACCACCACGGCGTCCGTGAGCCGGAGCCGCGCCTGGTAGCCGGCCTGCCATCCCGTCCGCGCGCGAGGCAGCGCGGCGGCCCGGAGCTGCCGGACGCGCGCACCCTCGGACTGCGCACCGGCCGGTACGCCTCGGGTCGTCGGGCCGTGGCCCGTGGCGGGGTCGGACGGTACGGGAAAGAGGTGTGGCGGCTCGCCGTCAATCGAGTGTGCGGTCACTCCCGATCCCTTCGGTTCCTGCTGGCGCGGATGACATCCGGACGCGTGAGGTTGCGGCGTCAAGGACGTCGTGGGGTGATTTGTGGTAGCCCGACGGTTGCTGTGCGCGCTCCGTGGCTGTGAACAAGTTACGGCGAAAGGGCGGACATCGCGGCGTGAACCAATAGAAGTCACCCGGTAGTTCTCAAATTTCACCTCTCGGGCGGGCGATTTCGGCAGAAGCAACAACATTTCGCCCATCCTGTTTCCCAGTTCAGAGTTCACCCGGTCCGGGATCTCCTGTTTGGTGTCCGGCTGGCACAGTTGGCGATCATGACGACGGTTCTTCTCGCGCACGCCTCCGTGGAGCTCTACGGCTCCGACCTCCAGCTGGTCGAGACCGCGGCCGGATGTGTCGACGCCGGAGCGGACGTCGTCGTCGTGCTGCCTGGCGACGGACCGCTGGCCGAGCGGATGCGCGACGTCGGAGCGCGGGTGGAGACGCTCGACATGCCGGTGCTCCGCAAGGCGCACCTGACGCCGCGGGGCATCGTCGCGCTGGGGGTCGCCACGCTGCGGGCGCTCGGCCCGATGACACGGCTGATCCGCCGCGTGCGGCCGGACACCGTCCTCGTCAACACGCTGACCATTCCCGCGTGGCTGGCCGCCGCCCGGCTCGCCGGGGTGGCGCCCGTGTGCCACGTGCACGAGGCGGAGGCCGACGCGCGGTGGGTGGTCCGGGTGGGGCTCGCGGCTCCGCTCCTGCTCGCCCGCGCCGTCGTCGTGAACTCGGCCGCGGCGCGCGACGTCGTCGTGTCGGCGGTCCCGGCGCTGCGGCGGCGTACGCGTGTGGTCTACAACGGCGTGCCGGGGCCGCCGGAGGTGCCCGTGGCCGGCAGCGGTGCGGACGGCGGTGCGGACGGCCGTGCGGACGCGGCCCCTGGGTCGGCGCACGTGGTCCTGGTCGGGCGCCTGTCGCCGCGCAAGGGGTCCGACGTGGCGCTCGAGGCGGTGGCGCTCCTGCGGGGCACCGGCCGGGACGTGCGGCTGACGCTGTGCGGCTCGGTGTTCGCGGGCTACGAGTGGTTCGAGGACCAGCTCCGGGTCCGGGCCGCCGCGGACGACCTGGCAGGCGCCGTCGACCTCGTGGGGTACGCGGACCCGTGGGAGTGGTTCGCGCGGGGCGACGTCGTCGTCGTGCCGTCGCGCGTGGAGCCGTTCGGGAACGTGGCGGTCCAGGCGATGCTCGCCGGGCGCCCCGTCGTGGCGAGCCGCACGCAGGGGCTCGCCGAGATCGTCAAGGACGGGGAGACCGGCCTGCTCGTGCGGCCGGACGACCCGGTGGCCCTCGCCGACGCGATCGCCGAGCTGCTCGACGACCCGGCGCGGGCGTCCACGCTGGCGGCCGCCGGCCGGCAGGACGCCACCGAGCGGTTCGGCGCGCAGCGGTACCGGGCGCAGATGGGGCGTCTGCTGGTTGTCCGACGTGCTGTAGTCCGGGTGGCGCCGGAGGGGTGAAATGGCATGTTCACCCACCCTTCGGGGTGTTCCGGGCAACTAACGCGACCTACGCTCCCGACATGCCTCCGAAACCCCTGCATGTCGCGATGGTCGGCACCCGTGGTGTCCCGGCCCGATATGGGGGGTTCGAGACGGCCGTCGAGGAGATCGGGTCCCGGCTCGCCGCGCGCGGGCATCGGGTCCGGATCTACTGCCGTCGTGGTCCCGAAGCGGAGGGCCCGGCCCCCACGGAGTACCTGGGCACGGAGCTCGTCACGCTGCCCGCGGCGCGACGGCGCTCCCTGGAGACGCTGAGCCACACCGCGCTCTCGGTGGCGCACCTGGCGCGGCACCGCACGGACGTGGCGTTCGTGTTCAACGCGGCCAACGCGCCGCTGCTGCCCGTGCTGCGCGCTGCCCGCATCCCGGTCGCGACGCATGTCGACGGGCTGGAGTGGCGGCGCGCCAAGTGGGGCCCCACCGGGCAGCGCTACTACCGCGCCGCCGAGACGGCGGCCGTGCGGCTCTCCGACGCACTGATCGCCGACGCCCAGGGCATCGCCGACTACTACCGCGACGAGTACGGCGCGGACAGCCGCCTCATCACGTACGGCGCCCCCGACCTCACCGACGTGGGCCACGACCGCCTCGCCGAGCTCGGCCTGACCCCGAACGGCTACCACCTCGTGGTCGCGCGGTTCGAGCCGGAGAACCACGTCGACGTCATCGTCGAGGGGTACGTCGCCGGCGACGCCGTCCGCCCGCTCGTGGTCGTCGGCTCCGCGCCGTACTCGCACGGGTACACCCGGCGGATCTCCGACCTCGCCGCGAGCGACCCCCGGGTCCGCCTGCTCGGCGGCGTCTGGGACCAGGACCTGCTCGACCAGCTCTACGCGGGGGCCCTCACCTACCTGCACGGGCACTCGGTCGGCGGGACCAACCCGTCGCTGCTCCGCGCGATCGGCGGCGGCACGGCGACCGCCGCGTACGACGTCGGGTTCAACCACGACGTCCTCGGGGACGCCGGACGGTACTTCCGCACGCCCGCCGACGTCGCCGCGCGGCTCGCCGAGGCCGAGGACGACGTCGCCGGGTGCGCGGACCGGGGCAAGGCCCTCGCCGAGCGTGCGACCGCCTACGACTGGGACCTCGTCGCCGACGGCTACGAGCAGCTCGCCCACGACCTCGCTGCCCGGCGGACGCCCGGGCCGAAGCGCCTCGCACGACGTCGGAACGCCCCCGAGTGGGCATGGTCGGGAACGATGGCGGGAACGGTGGCATCCGATGACTGAGACTCTCCGTGAGCCGTACAGCGCGGTCCTGGCCCGGCTGGGCGGCGCGCAGAAGGGCGCCGCACGCGGCGCGCCCGCATACTCCCGGTTCGTGAACCGCCGCATCGGCAGGTACCTCGCCGCGGCCGCGTACAAGCTCGGCCTGACCCCGAATGCGGTCACCGGCGTCAGCGCGCTCTTCACGTTCAGCGGCATCGCACTGCTCGTCGCGCTGCCGCCCTCCTGGGGCCAGGGCGTCGCCGTCACCCTGCTGCTCGTGCTCGGCTACGCCTGGGACTCGGCCGACGGCCAGGTCGCGCGCCTCACCGGCCTCGGCAGCCCCGCGGGCGAGTGGCTCGACCACGTGGTCGACGCGATCAAGGTGGTGACCCTCCCGCTGGCGCTCGCGGTGGGCCTCGTGGTGCACGACGTCGTCGACCTCGTCTGGCTGGTCGTCCCGCTCGTCTCGGTCGTCGTCAGCAGCGTCCTGTTCTTCGCGATGATCCTCACCGACCAGCTCCGCCGCGCGCACGGCGTGCAGTCGGTGGCGCCCACCGAGGGCCGCTTCCCCTGGCTCCGGTCCGTCCTGGTGCTGCCGACCGACTACGGCGTGCTGTGCTGGACGTTCCTGCTGCTCGGCGCGCCGCAGGTCTTCCTGTGGGTCTATGCGGCGATCACCGCCTGCACCCTCGGGTTCCTGGCGCTCGCGCTGGTCAAGTGGTTCCGCGAGGTGCGCGCGCTGTGAGCGGGCTCGACGACGTAGCCCTCGTCGTCGTCAGCTACGGCTCGTCGGGCCTGCTCGCGGCGAACCTGCCGCGCACCGTCGGGGACAGCGGCGTGCGGGTGGTCGTCGTGGACAGCTTCAGCGACGCGGGGGAGCGGGCCGCCGTGACGCGCCTGGCCGCCGAGCAGGGCTGGGAGCTTCTGACGCCGGCGACGAACGTCGGGTTCGGCGGCGGCTCGAACCTCGGCGCGGCGCACGCGCTCGCAGCCGGGTCCCGCGTCCTGGTGTTCCTCAACCCTGACGCGTGGACCGACCCGGCGGGCCTGGCGGCGCTCGCCTCGGCGGCGCGGTCCGGGGAGCGGATGCTCGTCGCCCCCCGGATCCTGCGGCCCGACGGCGAGGTCTACTCCCGCGGTCTCACCTACCTGCACCGCGCGGACGGCACCATGAGCGGCCGCTCCACCGCGCCCGACGACGTGCCGTGGCTCAGCGGGGCCTGCCTCGCCGTCGGGGCCGAGCTCTGGGCCGACCTCGGCGGGTTCGACGATGACTACTTCCTGTACTGGGAGGACGTCGACCTGTCGTGGAGGGCCACGGCGCTCGGGGCCCGGCTCGAGGTGGTCGACGATGCGCACGTGGTGCACGACGAGGGCGGGACCCAGGAGTCCCGGGGCCGGGCCAAGAGCGAGACGTACTACCGGTACGACATCCGCAACCGGATGCTGTTCGCGGCCAAGAACCTCGCCCCGGCCGATGTCCGGCAGTGGCGGCGCACACTGCCGAGAGCCGCGCGGGCGGTGGCGCTGCGCGGCGGGCGGCGACAGTTCGTCGAGGGGATCGGGCCGTGGCGCGGGGTGGCGCGGGGCATGCTGGAGGCGCTGATGATGGCCGGGCCTCGGGGGAAACCGTAGGAATCCGGAGTCTGTTGCTCTGCGTAGACGATGTCTACGTAGAGCAACAGACCTCGCGGACGTACTACTTCCCCCGGTCCTCGCCGGCCCCGAGCGGAACCAGTCAGCCGAGAGCGATCGTGCGTAGTGCGTCGCACATGACGGTCGTCGAGTGCTTGGCGACCACGTGCTCGCGCGCGGCCCGGCCCATCTGAGCCGCCCGGTCGTGGTCCTCGAGCAGCCCGAGCACTGCCGCGGCCATCGCCTCCGGATACTCCGGGGGCACCAGCTCGCCGGTCTCGCCCGGCAGCACGTAGTCCTCCATCCCCGGGGTGTCGCAGGTGACGACTGGCCGGGCGCACGCGCCGGCCTCCAGCGCCACCGTCATGCCCGAGACGTGCGAGTTGGGGCGCGTCGCGATCGCTACCACGGACGCGCGCGCGAACAGCCGGCGCACCTCGTCGTGCGGGATGAACTCGTGCCGCTCGACGCCCGCGGGCACCGGCAGCGTGCTCTTGGAGCCGACGACGACCCGGACGTCGGGCCGGGCCCGCAGCACGAGCTCCAGCGCCGCGTACAGGGTCTCGGGATCCCGGTCGCGGTCGCCGCCGATGCTCGCGATCAGCGGTTGCTCCGGGTAGGGCGACGGCGCGTAGAACTCCGTGTCCACCCCGAACGGCAGGTGGTGGACGGGCGGGTGGCTCTTGCCCAGCCAGGCCTCCACCTGCTCGACCTGCGGGCGGGCGAGGGTCCAGAGCACATCCATGCTCCGCAGCGCGGTGCGCGCTGCGCGTATCGCGGGCGTCGCGGCGCCCGCCTCGACGGCGTCGGTCGCCCAGATGACGCCGCAGGCGTGACGGCGGGCTCGCACCTGGGAGCGCATGGCGACCGCCAGCGACTCCTCCCAGGTGATCGCGAGATCCGCCTGCGGACCGCCGAGCGCAGGCAGAGCCAGCCCGCGGGCGTACGCCTGCGTGGCGAGGCGGGACGCGGGCGGGACCTCGCGGTCCGTCAGCGTGAGGCCGGGCGCCGCGAGACCGTCGAGTCCGTACGGCCAGCGGCTGGGCACGGGGCTTTCCGCGTGGCGCTCGGCCCAGCGGGCCACGCCCCGGCCCTCGGGGAAGACGACTCCGACGTCGACCATGGGTTCAGCTCCTCGTATCCGTCGGGGTCATGTCTGTCACGCGCACCGGGTCACGCCTGCCGCGCCATGGACCGGCGCACCCACAGCGCGTTGGGGATCACCTGGCACACCAGCACGGACACCGACGTCGCCCACACGGGGCCGGCCGCGCCGAGGTGCGGGATCGCCCACCAGCTCAGGGCGAGGTTCAGGGGGATCATCAGCACGATCGGGAGCACCTGCGCCCGCAGGCCGGGGCCGTCGGTCATGTACATGCCCACGGGGTATTTGGCTGCCTGCAGCACCGTGAACACGACGAACGCGGCGACGATCGACAGGGTGAGGCCGAACTCGCCGCCGGTCACGAGCGGGACCACCACAGGCAGCAGGACGGCCAGGACCAGCGCCAGCACGATGCCCGCCACGACGAACACCCCGGTGGCCCGGAAGGGCGAGGCCTTGACGGACTGGCTCCGGGCCCGCGCGAAGTGGGGCCACAGCGCGACGCCGGCCGTCGCCACCGCCGCGAGCACGACGCCGAAGAGCTGCGACGCGAGGTTGTACCGCGCGAGGTCCAGGGGCGTGCCCTGGTGGCTCAGCAGGATCCGGCCGGTCTGCATGGCGATCGGCAGCGAGATCATCTGCACGAGCATGGGCCACGCGGTGTCGAACACGGGGACCCCGGGGACGGTCCGGAGCCGTGGCACGTCCCGGAACGCGGCACCGACCTGGGGCCGGACCAGGCGGGACGCGGCGATGAGCAGCACCACCGCCACGACGGCCGCCGCGGCGTAGGAGGCGACGGCGAGGAAGGTGCCCGAACCGTTCCCGGTCAGCAGGACCAGGAGCACGCCCGCCATCACCAGCGGCGCGGTGAGCCCGGTGAGCGCGATCTGCAGGGCGTTGCGGCCGAGCCCCACCAGGATCCGCGCGCCGACGCCGAGCGGCAGCGCCAGGCCGAGGATCACTACGCACAACGTCGCGGTGGCCGCGCCGCCGTCGAGCAGCCCGGGGCCGAGCAGCATCGGCCACCAGCCGAGCAGCCCGAGCAGGGCGCCGATGGTGGCGATCACGAGGCCCGAGCAGAGCATCACCCGGAAGGCACTGGTCAGCGTCCTGCGCACGACGAGGTCGGTGTCGACCCGGTCCGTCGACGCCATGGCGTTGACCACCACGGCGGCCACGCCCAGGTCCGCGAACGGGATCAGCGCGGGCAGGGACGTCAGGAGCCCGTACTGGGCGTACTGGGCGACACCGAACTGCTCGATGATCAGGCGCGCGGTCACCATCCCGAGCAGTCCGGAGAGGCCGGTCACGACCACCTGGACGACCGCGCTGTTGCCGACGGAGCGCCAGGGCGCGCCCACCCGGGCCGTGCTCACGAGGATGCCCTGGAGCGGGGCGCGGCAGACCGCTCGCGGGACCCCGCACGTGACAGCGCCAGGCGATAGATCGCCAGGTGCGCCTGCCCGGCGTCGTCCCACTCGCGTGCGCTCAGGTCCGGGGACGCGGCGCGGGGCTCCCGGGCCGCCGCGAGGGCGGCCTCGATGGCCTCGCCCGTCAGGTCCCCGGTGAAGGTGTGGATCCAGCCCGGCCCGACCTCCGCCGCCAGGTCGGCGTTGACCGGCGTGTCCGGGACGAGGACCGGTCGGTCGAGCGAGATCGCGGCCAGGACCGTCCCCGAGTTGTGCATGAACCGGTAGGGCAGCACGACGAGCTCGGCAGAGGTCACCGCAGCGACGAGATCGTCGTCCGACAGGTAGTCGAACCGCAGGCTGACCCGCGGGTCGTCGTAGGCCAGGGCGGAGACGGTGACCACGAGCTCCTGGGACGACGCGGCACCCGCGATGTCGAGCGTGAGTGAGTCATCGGCGACGGACCGGAACGCCTCGACCAGCCCCTCGACCCCCTTGTACCGCCGGACGAGGCCGACGTACTGGAGCCGGCCGGGCACCATCGGCGAGCGCGGGCCGGTGTACCAGTCGCGGTAGTGCCCGTGCGGGATGGTGGTGCTCGGCCCGGAGCACTCGGTGCGGTCGTTCAGCACTATGCGGTGCGTCGTGAGCCGGTCGAACCAGCGCAGCAGGAGCCGCTGGGCGCCGCTGGCGTCGGCCGGCAGCTCGACGTTGTGCACGGTGCGGACCACTGGCGTGCGGGCGATCGTGAGCCTCGCGAGGAGCAGGGCGGCGAGCACCCAGCGCACGAGGCGGCCCGTGAACCGCCGTCCACCGAGCCCGAGGATCGTCTCCGGCCAGTGCAGGTGCACCACCGAGTACCGCCCGAGCAGGGCCGCCCGCGCGGAGAACGGCACGACCTCCATACCCGGCGTCCGGCGCAGGGCCCCCGTGAGCATCGTGATGTACGGGTTGGTGGTGGGCCGCGGCTCGCCGTGCGAGGTCAGGACGCGGACGGTGCTCACGCGGCGCTCCCGGTGGGTGCGCCGGTTTCGACGGCGGCGGCGTCGGTGGCCGTCCGGTAGAGGCGCGTGACGACGTCCGGCAGCCGGGAGACGGACCACCGGCCGGACGGTGTGCCCGGGGTGGTGGCGGCCTCGGCGAGCCGGGCCGCCAGGTGCCCGACCACGTCGCCCTCGAGATCGGCAGGCCGGGCGTTGGAGCCGGCCAGGAGCGGGACGCCCCCGAGCGGCAGGCACACCACGGGGCGCCCGAGGGCGCTCGCCTCGGCCGCCACCCAGCCGGCCTGGTCGTGCATCGACGGGAACAGCATCGCGTCGCACCCGGCGATCGCGTCGAGGACCTCGGCCCGCGGCCGGTGCCCGTGGAAGACGACGCGATCGGTCACACCCCGCCGTCCGGCGAGTTGTTCGAGCGCCGGGCGCTCGTACCCCGTGCCGTAGACGTGCAGCTCCCAGCCGGGGGTACGCGCGAGCGCCTCGATCGCGAGCCGCCCGCCCTTCCAGGCCAGCAGCCGGCCGACGAACACTGCGCGCCGAGCGTGCGGAGCGGACTCGCGCTCCGGTCCGGGCCGAGCCGGCCGGGCGCGGTCCGGCAGATCGTCGTCGAGCGCGGCGTTCGGCTCCACGACCACGTGCCGGGCCCGGCGGAACCGGTGCGCGACGTCCTCGTTCTGCGCGACGACGACGGTCGCACGCCGGGCGGCGGCGTCGCCCCACACGGCCCGCAGCGGCGCGGTGAGCACGCCGCGGAGCAGCTCCGTGACCGTTCCACGCAGCCCGAGCCAGCGCACCAGGCGCAGGGGGATGACGCTCGCGCCGCCGACCGGACCCCAGACGACGGGCAGGTCTCGGACCCGCGCCAGACCGCAGGGCAGCCAGTCGTTCGCGAAGGTCACATGGTGGCCGACGTCGAACGGCACGGCCCGGTGCAGCTCGGCGGCACGCCGGGCCAGTGCGCGCTGCCAGAGCGCGTAGTACCAGTACACGTCGCTGCCGCGGCGCTTGCGGGCGAGCACCCGGTCGGACAGGTCGAGGTACTCGACGGTCAGGCGCTCGGCGAGCTCCGGCTCGCTCGCGAGCTCTGCTGTGATCGCGGGGGCGAACCTGTGCCGGGTGATCACGTGCACCCGGTGGGACCTGGCCGCCGCCCGGGCGAACGCCCAGCCTGCTGCGGCTTCCGGCTCGTCACCGGGCCCACACGCATAGGCGCTCATCAGGACGCGCGGGTGAACCTGCTGCACGAGTCTCGGCTCTCCAGAGGATCAAGGGGGCGGGCCACGCTACGGTAACTGCCGGATCAGCCGTAGTGGTGCCTGGGAAGGGGTGATTGTGGTGGGTGAAGTTCGGACGGAACGGTTGGTTGTCGCCGTGCTCACCTACCGGCGCCCGGAGCGGATCGCGGCACTCGTCCCCCTGCTCGTGGATCAGGCGGGTGACCTGACGCGCCGGGCCGAAGGCGTCGAGGCGAGCGTGCTGGTGATCGACAACGATCCGGCAGGTGCCGGCGCGGCTGCGGTGGCCGGGCTCGGCGCGGCCGCCGTCGTCGAGCCCGAGCCTGGCATCTCCGCCGCCCGGAACCGGGCGCTGCGCGCCGCGGACGATCACGACCTGCTCGTGTTCGTGGACGACGACGAGCTGCCGCACGCCGACTGGCTGTACGCCCTCCACGCGACGTACCGCGCGACCGGAGCTGCCGCCGTCGCGGGGCCCGTGGTGTCCCGGTACGCGGCCGAGCCCGAACCGTGGGTCGTCGCCGGCGGCTTCTACGACCGCGCCCACCGCGGCGGGCTCCGCACCGGTGACCAGGTCAGGAGTGCCGCGACGAACAACCTCCTGCTCGACCTGCGGGTGGTCCGGCGGGCGGGCCTCGCGTTCGATCCCGCCCTGGGGCTCTCGGGCGGCGAGGACACGCTCTTCACGAGCGCGCTGACCGCCGCAGGCGGTCACATCGTCTGGTGCGCCGAGGCCGTCGTGTCCGACGTCGTTCCCGTCGACCGGCTCACCCGCCCCTACCTGCTCGCGCGCACCGCGGGGCTCGCGAACGCGTCGGCGCGCGTGGCGCTCATGCTGGCACCGGGCCGAGGACGGCGGGCCGTGCTGCGGGCGCGCACCCTTGCGGCGGGGCTGGCCCGGGGGATCCTCGGGGCGCTGCAGGTAGCCCGCGGCGCGGCGCGGCGCGACATCGCCCAGGACGCGCGGGGCCGGCGATCGCTCGCGAGGTCCCGGGGCGAGCTGCTCGCGGCGTTCGGCAGGGTGCTCCTGCCGTACGCGCGGCAGGGGTGAACTCCGCCAGAACACCGGCTTCGCGGTCCTCCACGCGGCTACGCTCCAAAGATCATGTCTGCAACCTCTCTCCTCACCCGACGTCGGCTCCTGCTCGGCGTGATCGTGCTCGTCCTGGCGGTCGCGGCCGTCGTGGCAGTGATCGCGCTGCGGTCCGACGCCGACCCGACGGCCGGTAACACGCCCTCCACGAGCCCAACGGCGTCGTCGGGAACGGATGCCGGGAGCGATCCCGAGGTGAGCGAGTCCGGAGCCGGCGACGACGAGCAGCCCGGCGACGCTCCGTCCGATGATCTGGCCGGCGACGACCCGACAGACGCCGAGCCCGGCGGCGCGGCAGAACCTGCTGCCCGCGAGACGCTCGACCCGGTGCCGTTCGGCGACGAGGTGACGCCCCAGCGGGGCGTCACCGTAGCGGTGCCGAAGGTCGAGGAGGTGACCGGTGAGGCGAACACCCCCGGCGAGGTGGGCGGCCCGGCGCTCCGGTTCACGGTCGACGTCACGAACGGCACGGGCAAGACGCTCGATCTGCGGACCGTCGTGGTGAACGCCTACTACGGCCCCGACCGCACCCCGGCATCGCCCCTGCTCAAGCCGGGCGGCAAGGCCTTCGAGTCGGAGGTCGGCGACGGTGACACCGCCCGCGGGGTGTTCGTCTTCAACGTCCCGGCCGAGTTCCAGGACAAGGTCGAGCTCGAGATCGATCCGCGGATCGACGCGCCGATCGCGATCTTCACGGGCGCCTGAGGCACCCGAGATCACCCGCGATTCACCCCGATTTGACCGCGCCGACTGGCGTGTCCGCAATTAGCGTGATGAGCAGTCAGTTCTACAGGTCCCATATCGCCCGGCGGCTCAGCGATCCGGCGGGACCTTGTCTCCCAGTGAGGTAGTCGTGTCCCATCGAACTCTGTCCGGCCGGCGGGCATCCGCCGTTCTCGCGAGCGTCACGCTCGTGGTCGCATCCTTCGTGGCCGCGCCGACGGCATCGGCCGTCAAGCAGGCCCCCGCGGACACCGCGGTAGCGGCAGCGGTCGCCGATGATCCTGCCACCGTGTCCGCGGACGCCCTGCCGACCGTCCAGGTCGACGGGATCGTGTGGAAGCAGGTCATCGTCGGGAACACGGTGTACGTCGGCGGTGAGTTCCAGAACGCCCGGCCAGCCGGGGCAGCTCCTGGCACGAACCAGGTGCCCCGCACGAACCTGCTGGCCTACAACCTGACGACCGGCGCACTGATCACGTCGTTCAACCACACGCTGAACGGCAACGTCACCGACCTGGCGGCGTCGCCGGACGGGACGCGGCTCTACGCGGTGGGCGGGTTCACGACGGTCGACGGCGTCGCCCGCAACCGCATCGTCGCGTTCAACCTGCCGACCGGCACCCTGAACACGTCGTTCGCCCCGACCCCGAACGGCAACACGAAGGCCGTCGCGGCCACCAACACCACCGTCTACTTCGGTGGGTGGTTCGGCGGCGTCAACGGCGCCACGCGCTACCGCGTGGCGGCCGTGAACGCGTCGAACGGCGCCCTGCGCCCAGGGTTCGTGCCGGTCGTCGACGACCGGCAGGTGCAGTCGATCGTCGTGTCGCCGGACGAGCAGTCCGTCGCGATCTCCGGGACGTTCACCTCGGTCAACTCCGACACGCAGAACGGCTACGGCATCGCGTGGCTCGACGCCGCCACGGGCGCCACGCGCAACCTCCCGATCAACCACACCGAGATCCGCAACGCCGGAGACAACTCCAGCATCCTGCGCCTGGCGACCGACGGCGAGGCCTGGTACGGCGTCGGCTGGCACTACGGCAGGGGTGGCACCACCGAGGGCACCTTCAAGGCGAGCTGGACCGACGGCACGCTGATCTGGCTCGAGGACTGCCACGGCGACACCTACGACGTGGCACCGGTGGGCAACGTCGTCTACACCGCCAGCCACAAGCACTACTGCGGCAACAGCGGCGGGTTCCCGCAGACGAACCCGTGGAACTTCTACCACTCGACCGCCTGGATCAACGAGGTGCGCGGCACCAACACCAAGGACATCTGGGGATACCCCGACCACCCGGGCACACCGCGCCCGGAGCTCCTGACCTGGCACCCCCTGACCGACGTCGGGACGTACTCCGGGAAGGAGCAGGCCGTCTGGACGGTCTCCGGCAACGCGGACTACGTGGTGTACGGCGGCGAGTTCCCGAAGGTGAACGGCGTCGGGCAGCAGGGGATCGTCCGGTACGCGAAGCGCTCCAGCGCCCCGAACAACGTGGGCCCGGTCGACTCCGGCGCGACGATCAACCCGACGGTGGCCTCCGTCTCGGGGGGTTCCGTCCGCATCAACCTGACCACCACGTGGGACCGCGACGACGAGGCCCTCACGTACCGGATCTACCGCGACTCGGAGGCGAACGCGCCAGTCTTCGAGGAGACGATCGCCACCAAGTTCTGGCTGCCGCAGAAGCGGACCGCGCGGGACACCGGCCTCGCGGCAGGCTCGGAGCACAGCTACCGCCTGACGGTCACCGACCCGTCGGGCAACGTGAAGCGTTCGGACTGGGTGCCCGTCACCGTGTCGAGCACTCCGTCCAGCGACTACGCGGACACCGTGATCCAGGACGGCGCCGCCAACTTCTGGCGCCTCGGCGAGCCACTGGGTGCGACCCCGACCTACGACTGGGCGGGCGGGGCGGACCTCACCGTGCCGTCGGCCGTCCGGCTCGGCACCGCCGGCGCCATCGCCGGTGACCCGAACACCGCCGCGACGTTCCAGAACTCCTCGTCGAGCAGGCTCGTCGCCAGCAGTGCCAATATCGCCCCCGCGCCGAACACGTTCACGGTCGAGGCCTGGATCAAGGGCACCGGCACGGGCCGGATCGTCGGCTATGGCAACAACAACAGCGCCACGGGTACCTCCAGCTCCACCGACCGGCTCTTCTACGTCGACGCCGGCGGCCGGCTCTCGTTCGGCGTGAACAGCGGCAGCAGGCTCACGCTCCGGTCCCCGGCCCGGGTGGACAACGGCGCCTGGCACCACGTGGTCGGCACGCTCGGCTCGAACGGCATGCAGCTCTTCGTCGACGGCGTCCGCGTCGCCAACCGGGCCGACATCACCTCAGGCCAGGCCTACAACGGCTACTGGCGGATCGGGGCCGACACCCTCAGCGGCTGGCCCAACCGTTCCCTCCTGGGCGGCGACCGGTACACCGGCGCTATCGACGACGTCGCGGTCTACCCGACCGTGCTGTCCGCCGCCGCCGTGCAGGACCACTACACGGTCGCGGTGAGCGGCGGTCGGCCGAACCGGCTGCCGGTCGCGGACGCCGCGGCGAGCATCCACGGCTTCGACCTCGAGGTCGACGGCCGGGGATCGTCCGATCCCGACGGTCCGCTCGCGTCCTACGCCTGGAACTTCGGTGACGGCGCGACGGGCACCGGCGCGCAGGCCACCCACACCTACGCCGCCCCCGGCACGTACACCGTGACCCTCACGGTGACCGACGCCGACGGTGCGACCGATCAGGACACCGTCCAGGTCGAGGCGACGGCGCCCGCCGAGTTCGCCGTCGACGACTTCGCCCGGTCCGTGTCCGGCTCCTGGGGTGAGGCTCCGATAGGCGGTCCCTGGACGCTCTCCGGCGGGGCGTCGAACTTCTCGGTCGCTGGTGGCGAGGGCCTCATGGCGCTCCCCGCGGCGGGGAGCAACCGGAAGGCACAGCTGCAGGGCGTGTCGGTCGGGGACGTGGAGATCAAGAGCGCGCTCACCCTGGACGAGATCTCCGACGGCGGTGGCACGTTCGTCTCCCTGACCGGACGCACCGGCGGGTTCAGCAGCGAGTACCGGGCGAAGGTCTGGGTCAAGTCGACCGGGGCGGTCCAGCTCCAGCTCGTCTCCCTGCAGTCCACGGAGACGACGCTGGCCGCCGCCAACATCACCGGTCTCACGGCCGCTGCCGGTGAGAAGCTCTCCGTCCGGATGCAGGTCACGGGCTCGGCGCCGACCACGATCCGGGCGAAGGTGTGGAGGGCAGGAACCGCCGAGCCGGCAGCCTGGCAGCTCACCGCGACCAACTCGATACCCGAGCTGCAGGACGCCGGTGGCGTCGGCTACGCGGTGAGCAACGCGGGCAGCGTCACGACCGGTGCGAACATCGTCCGGCTCGACGACCTGTGGGCTGGACCGCCCGCGCCGTGACGTCGAGCCCCGTCGAGACGACCCCGGCCCTCCCGTCCCTTCCGGGGCGGGAGGGCTGGGGCGTTGCTACGACGTGGCTGGCGCTGCTCTGCCTCGTTCTCACGGGGATGCGTTTCGACCTGTCCTTCGGCCTCACCGCAGGGCTCGCGCTCACCGTGGTGCTCCTGCCGCTGTGGGTGCCGTGGGTGCGCAGCTCCCGGTGGATCACCTGGATGGTCGTGCTGGGGGTGGCCTCGGCGACCGGGAGCGTCTGGCTCACGCTCTGGCACAGCGACACGCGGGGTGTGTCCACCGCCGGTCTCCTGGAGTCCGTCTTCGGCGTGCTGGGGCTCGTGTGCGGCATCGTCTGTGTCCTGTGGGCGCGCAGCCGCTCCTCGATAGGGGTGGTGGGAGCCGTGTTCGGCATCGGGCTGCTGCTCGGGATCAACCCGGCCGGCGGCACGTTCGCCGAGAACCCCTGGCGCTTCGGTTTCTCGCTGCCGGTCACCGTCATCGTCCTCGCCATCGTGACGCGGTGGCGCAGACGGTGGCTCGACGTCATCGCCGTGCTCGCGCTCGCGGGCGTCTCCGCGCTCAACGGCGGACGCTCGACGAGCGCCATCCTGCTGCTGGTCGCGCTGCTCGTCGTATGGCAGTCGTGGGGGAGACCGGCGTCGTCCAAGCTCGCGGCAATCCGGACCCTGATCCTGTTCGGGATGCTCGCGTTCGGAACGTACCTCTCGGTCCAGGCCGCAATCCTGGAGGGCGCGCTCGGCGAGAGTGCGCAGCTCCGTACCGAGCTCCAGCTGTCGACGTCGGGCACCCTGATCACCGGTGGCAGGCCGGAGATCGGTGCCACCCTGGCGCTGATGGCCGAGTCGCCGGGCGGGTTCGGCGGCGGGGCCGTCCCGAACATGACCGACGTCCTCGTGGCCAAGTCCGGCATGTCCGCCATCGGGTACGACCCGAACAACGGGTACGTCGAGAACTACATGTTCGGCAGCGGGTTCGAGGTGCACTCGGTGATCGGCGACCTGTGGGCCTGGTGCGGCATCCCCGGACTTGCCCTGGCCGTCGTGCTGCTGGTCTTCCTCGTGACGCGCACGGCGGTGCTCACCACAGGACGAGCGGCCTCCGCGCTGCTGCTGTTCCTCGGCGTGAAGTCGATCTGGAACCTGCTGTTCGCCCCGCTCGAGAGCGCGCTGACCGTGCTCGTCCTCGCCGTGGCGCTGATGGCGCCCCTGGCCCTCCAGAAGAGGCGGACGGACGAATGACCGGCACTCCCGGCCGTGAGGTCTGGATCGACGCCGGCCGGGGGATCGCGGTACTCCTGGTCGTGCTGTACCACGCGGCGCGCTGGTTCGAGGTGGCCGGGTGGGAGCAGCTCAACGACTACGTGTCCTCCGTGCGCATGCCGTTCTTCTTCGTGATCTCGGGCATGCTCGCCTACCGCATCGGAGTGGTGGCCCCGGTCGGGACGACGTGGCGTGCGCTGTGGGACCGCCGGCTGAGCCTCTACCTGTGGGTCTTCGTGATCTGGGAGGCCATCGGCACGGCGTGCTACCTGATCGGGTTCGCCCTGCGCGGGACCCCGCTCGGGTTCGGCCCCATGCTGCGCGACCTGCTCCTGTCGCCGGTCCGCCCGCAGTTCGAGCTGTGGTTCATCTGGGCGCTCGCGCTCTTCTGCGTCGCCGCGCGGCTCCTGCGGTCCGTCGACTGGCGCTGGCACCTGCTCGCCGCCGCCGTCCCGTCGGTCATCGCGCTGACCGACGGCTTCGACCTCGGCAACGTCGGCTGGAACGGCGCGCTCAAGTACTACGTGTTCTTCGTCTGCGGCATGCACCTGCGCGGGCTGCTGCTCGCGTTCGCCCGGACGCCCTGGCCGGTGCGGACCGGCCTGCTGGCCGGCTGGGCCGTCCTGGCCGCCGTCGTGGAGACGACGGGGCTCCGGTCCTTCGTCGGGGTGTACTTCGCCCTGTGCGTCGTCGGGATCCTCGCCGGCGTCGCACTGGGGACCTTCCTCGCCCGGAGCGCCGGCCTGGTGCGGATCGGGGCTGCGACGCTGCCGGTCTACCTCGGCCACACGCCCGTGATCATCCTGGGCTCGTCGCTGGTCTTCGCGCTGACCGGGTCGACGGTCCTGCCGGACGTCGTCGGCCTTCTCGTGGTGCCGGTCGCCGCGGCGATCGCGATCGCGCTCTCGCGGCTCCTGCACGGGTGGACCGCCTCCGGCCCGCTGCGCTACCTCTACGTCGCCCCGGAGTGGCTCCGTCGGGGTGAGCACGTCCCACGGCGCTGACGTCGCGCGGTCCGGCCGCCACCACTGGTGGCCTCATGCAGCGCTGTCGCGCGCCCCGTAGCGGTCCAGGAACGTGGTGACGGCCTCACGCGCGATGACGTCCAGCTCCGCGGCGCTGTAGCGGGCGGCACCGGCCGTGAGGGTCAGCCGGTTCAGGGGTGCGGCGAGAGCGAGCCAGGTGAGCTGCTCGGCGGCGACGGCCGGGTCGTCGATGCGGAGCAGGCCGCGTGCGCCCAGATGCCGCAGGGCCTCGGCGAGGAGGCCCTGGTTGTGGTCCCAGCTGCGCCGCACGTAGTCGGCGGCCACCTCGGGGAACCGTTCGGCCTCGGCGGCGATCAGTGTCCGCATCTGGAGCACCGGGGGGCTCAGGACGCCGGCGTGGAGGATCCGGGAGAGCTCCAGCAGCCCCTGCCGGACGTCTTCCGACTCCATCAGCGCCTGCAGGTGCGGCCTCATCGCGTCGCGACCACGGTCGACCCAGTCCCGGACGACGGCTCCGAACAGGACCTCCTTGGACGGGTACTGCCGGTAGAGCGTCTGCTTCGAGACCCGTGCCCCCGCGGCCACGGCGTCCATCGTCGCGCCGGCGTACTGGTGCGTGAGGAAGACGTCGCGCGCGATGGCGAGCAGGTCGGTGCCCTGGCTGCCGCCTGGCCTGCCACGGCGCCGGGCGGGGGAGGCTGAGGTGGTCACGTCGAAAATAGTACTGGACGGTACTCGCTGTGCCGGGCTACAGTACTGGTCAGTACTAAAAGGAGGATCGTCATGATCGTGTGGGGTATCGCAGTCGCCGCCGTCGCGGCGTTCGTGCTCAGTTCCGTCTACTACGTCGTCACTACCCCGCTCGAGCAGCGGGCGCTCGGCGACCGTGCCCTCGACCGCGGCCGCCCGGCTCCGTGGAAGGTGGTGACCGAGCTGGTCCGCACCGCCGTGGTCGGGGCGGGCTTCGCCTGGATCGCCGCGCAGAGCGACCTGCTGGCACTGCCCTCGTCGCTGCTGCTGGCGCTCGTGCTGTGGGTGGCGTTCCCGGTCGTGCTGCTCGCCGGCTCGATCATCTGGGAACGCGTGCCGTGGCAGACCGCCGCCATCCACGCAGGGGACTGGCTGCTCAAGCTCATGCTCGTGGCGCTCGCCATCGGGCTCATCCACTGATCCACTGATCCGAAGGAGTCCGAACATGTCCGAAGCCACCAACGAAGCCACCAGCGCGGGCCCGCTCGACCGCACCTTCACCGCAGTGCTGCTCCGGAGCGAGGCGAAGGGCGGCTGGACCTATCTCAAGCTCGACGGCTCGGCCGACTACTTCGGCACGCGTGGCCTGGTCAAGGTCACCGGCACCGTCGACGGCGTCCCGTTCACCAGCTCGTTCATGGCGCTCGGCGACGGCACGCACAAGCTCCCCGTCGCCGCCGACCTACGCCGCAAGATCGACAAGCAGGCAGGCGACACCGTCACCGTCCACCTGCTGAGCCGGCTGGCCTGACCGCCGGCTGAGCCGACGCCGGGTGGCCGTCAGAGGGTGCCGAGCACGGATGCCCGCGCGGCGTCGCGTTCGGCACTCGTGATCTTGCCCGCCGCGTGCAGCTGCTCGATCTCCGCCAGCCGTGCCTCGAGCGTCTGCGCGGGGCGTGCCACGGGCTGAGCGGCGGATCGCTGCGCCGCGGAACCGCGCACGGCGTCGGCCACGATCTCCGCTTCCGTGGCCAGGGGGTTGATGCCCTTGCTCCGGAGGCGCCGGGCGTTGAGGACCGCAAGCACGATCATCAGCACGACCATCCCGACGATGATGACCGGGATGATGATGAACAGGGCGTTGAAGACGGACGTGAACGTGTCCCCGTCGTCGAGGAAGGGGTCGATGCTGGCGCCCTGCACGTCGATCCGGACCATGACGACCTCCGAGAGCTGGGCGCCACGCCGACGCCGACTGGCCGGACACTAACATCTGGCCGGCGTCAGGGCTGGCAAATAGTCGCTACGCCCGGTCGTACCGGTCCCGCGCGACCAGCACCTCGGCGGTGTGTGCCTCGGCCCACTGCCCGAGCGCGCTCAGCGGCTCCTGCAGCGTGCGCCCCAGCTCGGTCAGCTCGTACTCCACCCGGGGCGGGACCTCTGCGAACGCGTGCCGGCTGACCAGCCCGTCGCGTTCGAGCTCCCGCAGCGTCTCGGTGAGGACCTTTCCGCTGATGCCCTCGACCGCGCTCTTCAGGTCCCCGAAGCGGGCCGGGCCCCGAGACAGCACGATGACGATCATCGCCGTCCACTTGTTGGCGATCCGTGCCAGCGACGTGCGCGACGGGCACGTCACCGTGAGCACGTTCCAGTCAGGTTCGTATGACATAGGTCACAGTGCTCCGATGGTTACGTTGTAGTGACTGGTTTCGGATAGTGACTATAGGCGGGAAGCAGGAACGACAACAAAGGGAGAGTCTGATGACCGAGTCCAGCACCGCCGTGATCGCCCAGCAGTACTACGAGGCCATGTCCGTCGGCGACATCCCGGCGGGAACCGCGCTCTTCGGCGCCGACATCGTCTGGCACCAGCCGGGCCGCAACCGCTTCTCCGGCGCGCACGCCGGCGGGCCCGCCGTGGGCGCGCTGCTCGGCGGGATGGGGGCCGCCTCCGAGGGGACCTTCGAGCTGCGGTTCACCGGCGAGCCGATGGTCAACGGCGCACTGGCCGCGATCCCGGTCCACTTCTCCGGCAAGCGCGAGGACGTGGCGATGTCGATGTCGGGCGTCGACGTGCTCCGTGTCGAGGGCGACAAGATCGTGGAGATGTGGCTGTTCTCGGCCGACCAGGAAGCCGAGGACGCCTTCTGGGGCCAGGCCTGAGTGCCGAGCCGCGCTAGGCCTTGACGACCGTTCCCTCGAGCGCGAGGCCGGTGCCGAGGCCGACCATGGCGACGCCGCCGGTGACGCTCAGGTGGTCGAGGCGCTTCGGGTTGCGGGAGAACCACGTGCGGGCCTGGCTCGCGACCAGGGCGAGGATCGAGTCCTGGCAGAGCGCGAGGAGGCCGAACAGCAGCCCGAGGAACAGCAGCTGGGGGGTCGCGGGAGCGGCGTCGTTCATGAACTGCGGGAGGAACGCCGCGAAGAAGACGATGGTCTTCGGGTTGGTCGCGCCGACGACGAACCCGGCCCAGACCGCGCGCCACGGACTCGCCGAGCGGGTCTTGTCGGGCGCGGCCAGGGCGAGGCGGGCGTCGGCTCGGTGGCGGATCGCCTGGATGCCCAGGTAGATCACGTAGCCGGCGCCCACCAGCTTGAGCACCGTGTAGGCCGCGGCGGACGCCTCGACCAGCGCACCCAGCCCGATAGCGACGAACGCCACCTGGACCAGCAGGCCCAGCGCGTTGCCCGTCACCGACAGGAGCGCGTCCCGGCGGCCGACCGTCAGGGCGCGGCCGATCGCGAAGAGGACGCTGGGCCCCGGCAGCGCGATGAAGACTACGGACGCCGCGAGGAAGGCGAGCAGCTGGGCGGTGGTCGGCATGGCGTCAGCGTAGCGAGGACATCATCGGCGGTCGCCGGATTTGTCGGCCGAACCGGCGGCGATGACCTCCCGCGCGAACATCCACGAGTCGGCCTCCAGCCGGGAGTCCTGACGCGGCAGGGAGGCGCACACCGCGCGTGCGTCGAGCGGCCTCGCCGCGGCCTCGGTGATCACCGAGGCGAGCAGGTCGCCCACCGAGACCGCGGGGATGACGCCGTGCCCGTTGCGCCGGAGCCAGTCCGCGATCCCGGTCTCGTCCGTGGTCACCACCGTGCAGCCGTGCGCGAGCCCCTCGACGATCGGCAGGCCCACCTGCTCGCGCCACGCGGCCTGGCGGCGGGACGGCAGCACCACCACCGAGGCTCGCCGCAGCTCCGCGTGCACGACGTCGCGCGGCGGGTCGGCGATGACCCGGACCCGGCTGTCCGCCCGTGCGGCCGCGTAGGCGTCGTCGAGCAGCGCGCCGCGCCCCACCACGGTGAGGACGGCGTCCGGCGAGTGGTGCCGCACCGTCGCCCAGGCGGCCAGCACCGAGTCGAACCCCTTGCGGGCCGAGAGGTCGCCAAGGAACAGCACGCGGCCCGGCGTCTTCTCGCCGTCGAGCAGGCAGTCGCAGACGGCGGGCAGCGCCTCGATGGTGGTCCACCGCAGGCTGCGGCGGCCCGCGATGCCGAAGACGGTGCCGTAGAGCTGGCGCGCGGCCTCCGTGCCGAACACGACCCGGTCGAGCCGCAGCCAGATCCAGCGCGCGAGGATCAGGTCCAGGCGCCTGCCCAGGCGCGGCCACCAGGCGGTAGGTCTCGGGAGGGTGCGCGGGTCGACGTTGCCTATCGCGTAGGCGACGATCCGGGTGCGGCGGCGTCGGACGAGGTCGCTCAGGAGCAGCGCGGCGAGGACGGCGGCGGACCGGCGCACGCAGTCGATGGCCGCCGGCTCGTTGATCTCGACGATCTCGTACCCGTTCCGGGCGACGAGCCACGCGGAGCGGAGGTCACCGGCCTGCTGCGGGCGGACCTCCGCCACCAGCTCCTCGTCGAAGTCGTAACGGCTCTCCTGGTACAGGATGTCCGCCGGGGTGAGCGCGAGAGCGCGTTCGAGGTGGGCCGTACGAAGAGTCTTGTAGACGCGCACGTCGCGCGTCCTGCCGTCACCCGGCTCGCTCATCGGCCGTCCCGAGATCGGCGACGACAGGGGGGATCGGCCGCGGCGAGGGGCCAGGGGTCAGCCGCGCGCCGGGGCCGGGGATGCCTCCGGGCCCGTGGATGGTGTCAGCTCCGGGGATGCCGTCGGGACCTGGGACGACGCCACCACGCGGGACGCCGCTCGGGCCGGGGGCCTTGCCCAGGACCGGGGCGATGCCCGGGCCGGGGATCCCGCTCGGTACCTTGCCGGTTCCGGGCACCGCGCTGATCGTGCCGGTGATCGGCGGCAGGTCGAGCGTGTCGTGGTGGCGCTGGCTCGGCAGGAACCGCAGCTTCCGGCGCCGGTTGGTGCTGTAGCCGTAGTAGGAACCGCCAGGGCCCGACCGGGGCGCGAACGCCAGGATGAAGCCGAGCACCCGCGCCTCGACCCCGGCGAGCGAGCGCATCGCCTGGGTGAGCTGCTGGCGGCGCACGCGGCGGGCTCCGACGACCACGACCACGCCGTCGGCCATCGTGGACAGGACCGCCGCGTCGGAGACGGGGAGCAGCGGCGGCGCGTCGATGATGACGACGTCGTAGGCCGCGCGGGCCGCGGCGATCAGGTCCCGCGTGGCGTCCGAGGCGATGAGCTGGTGCGGGTTCGGCGGGATCGGTCCGAGGGGGAGGACGTCGAGCGGGCCCGGGCCGTACCGCTGGACCAGGTCGGTCATGGCGGACCGTCCGACCAGGGCGGTGGTGAGCCCCGCGGCGTCCTCCAGGCCGAGCACGGTGGCGATGGACGGGCGTCGCATGTCGCTGTCGATCAGCAGCACGCGGCTGCCGCTCTCGGCGAAGGTCGACGCGAGGTTGATCGCCGTCGTGGACTTTCCCTCGCCGGGCACGCTCGAGGTCACCACGAGGACCCGGGCGGGCGTGGTCGCGTCGACGAACGACAGGTTCGTCTGGACGCGGCGGTAGGCCTCCGCCCGGGTGCTCAGCGGCTCATGGGTGGCCGGGACGCGCGCGGCCTTGCGCTTGACCACGGGGATCGAGCCGAGGAGCGCGGTGCCCTCCGACACGACCTCGAGGTCCTGCGACGACCTGATCCGCGTGTCCACGACCGCCCAGAGCAGGACCAGCGCGACGCTGATCGCGAGGCCTCCCGCGCCACCGGCGGCCACCAGCAGGCGGGTGCGGGGCGCCGAGGGGTACTGCGGGACCTCCGCCGACGAGACGGTGGTCACCGCGATCGCCTGCTCGCCGGTCGGCGTGGCCGGCGACAGGTCGACGACGGTCAGGGACAGCTGCTTGGCGACGGCGTTGGCGATCACGGCGGCGCGTTCGGGGTCGCCGTCGTCGACCTTGATCTCGATGATCGAGGTGTTCAGCGGTGAGTCGGCGGAGACGGCGCCGGCGAGGTCACGGCCGGTGATGTCCGGGCCGAGGTCTTCCGCGACTGGGTCGAGCACCACAGGCATGTCGGTCAGCGCGGCGTACGACTCGATCAGGTTCTTCACGTACGTGGAGCCCTGCAGCAGGTCGCTGGTCGACTCACCGGTGTTCAGGGACACGTAGACCTTGGCCGTCGCGGTGTAGGACGGCGGTGTGGACCAGGCGTAGCCGAACGCGGCGAGTGCCCCGACGAGCGCCGTGCAGACGATCACCGCCCAGCGTCGCCGCAGCACGTTCGCGTATTCGGCGAGTTCCACGTCCTGCCTCCTGTCTGCCTTGTACGGCCTGTCGTCAGGTACTGCCTGTCTTGTGCGGCCTGTCTGGTGTGGCTCGTGGTCCGTGGCTGGTCGCCGGCCCGGCTCAGAGCCTGCCGAGGTGCGACGAGTGCCGCGGCTGGGTGAGCGGCTGCGGGCCGGAGCGCGGGGTGGGCGCGCTCAGGAGCCAGGGCTGCCGGCCGGTGCCGAGCACGCCGCACACCGTGTCGGTCGCCGACCAGATCCGCTCGAACACGCGCCGGAAGGCCTTGTCGCCACGGCCGTAGGGGTCCTCGATGTCCAGCGTGCGGTTCCACGCCGAGTGGTTCAGGCGCTCCAGGCTCACGAGCTCGGGCACCCGGGCCCACCGGGTCGCGTCGTCGGTGGCGGAGCGCGGGCCCGGCGACGTGCTCAGCACATGCGCCAGCTCCAGCAGGGTGAACGTCCGCCGGACGGCCTCCGGGACGGCCCGCACCACCGCGGAGCGCTGGGCACGCGTCATCGTGATGATGACGGTGGCGGTGCGGATCATCTCGGGTGTGAGCTGGCGCGCGATGAACTGGCCGCTGTCGAGCCCGCGCGACTGGAGCAGGCTCGCCATGTGGGACTCGATGGGTTCGTCGGCGCGCGCCCGGATGCCCGCGCTGCTGACCTGGACGGTGCCGTCGGTGCGGGCTGTGAGCAGGCGTGCCAGAACGGGGGAGCGACAGATGTTCCCCGTGCACACCGTAAGGATTGTCGTAGCCATGTAGTGCCCAGCATGCCGTGGCCCTTTGTCCGGTAGTAGCCGAACCACGTACTTTCACCCGAAGGTCACCCGTTCAGGGTGCCGTGACCGACTCGCTCGCATGCGATCGGTGGGGGTCTGTGTGCATTCGTGGGGGGTGAACTGCACGTTCACCCGCTCGGATGTCCGTGTTGGGCAGCGTTGGAAACAGAGCCCTTCTAGCCTCTCATGCATGACTGTGGTCGGTTATGCGCCTGGCGCCTGGGACCTGTTCCACGTAGGCCACCTGAACGTGCTGCGGCACGCGAAGGGTCGCTGCGACTATCTGGTGGCAGGCGTCGTCGACGACGACATGCTGGAGCTCGCCAAGGGGCGCCGCCCCGTCGTGCCGGTCATCGAGCGCGCGGAGATCGTGCGCCACATCGCGTTCGTCGACGAGGTGTTCATCGAGACCCAGCCCGACAAGATCGAGACGTGGCGGCAGCGACCGTTCGACGTGTTCTTCAAGGGCGACGACTGGAAGGGCACCGACAAGGGGCTCGAGCTGGAGCGCCGGTTCGCCGACGTCGGCGTGGAGGTCATGTACTTCCCATACACGGTGCACACCTCGAGCACCGCGCTGCGGCGCACGCTGGACCTGCTGAACGGGCACCGGGACCACGCCAGGCAGGGCCGGAAATAAGCGTGTGCGGGCGCCGCCGTCGGGCATAGCGTCGATGTCGTGAGCGAAACGGCGCGCGACGACACGAGCGAGACGACCATCGACGACCCGAGCGACGGCTTGTTCCCCGAGAGCGTGGCCGCCGGGTACGACGGCCCGGAGGGCGCGAACACCCCCGAGGCGATAGTCCCGGTCGTCGACGTGCTGGCGGACCTGGCCGACGGCGGCCCGGTGCTGGAGCTCGCGATAGGGACCGGCCGGATCGCGGTGCCGCTGGCCGCGCGCGGCGTCCCGGTGAGCGGCATCGAGCTGAGCAAGGCCATGGCCGCCCGCATCGGCGGCAAGCCGGGCGGCGGGCAGATCGACGTCACGATCGGCGACATGACCACTACCCTGTTCGACGGCGCCGTGGCGCCCGGCGAGTTCTCGCTGGTCTACCTCGTCTTCAACACGATCGACAACGTCACCACCCAGGACGGGCAGGTGGACGTCTTCCGCAACGCGGCGGCGCACCTGCGGCCCGGCGGGCTGTTCCTCGTCGAGGTGGTCATCCCGGGCCTGCGGCGGATGCCGCCCGGCCAGGACACCGTGCCGTTCACCGTCGCACCCGACGACGGGGGCGGGTACGTCGGCTTCGACCGGTACGACGTCGCGACGCAGCTCTACACGTCGAACCACGTGACGGTGACCCCGGACGGCGGCAGGTTCCACGTGGTCCCGTTCCGGTACGCGTGGCCTGCCGAGATGGATCTCATGGCCCGCATCGCGGGTATGCGGCTCAAGCACCGGTGGGCGGACTGGGACCGGGCCCCGTTCGAGCACGAGAGCACCAAGCAGGTCTCGGTGTGGGAGAAGGTCTGACGTCGTCGGCCGCGCCGGCGCCGTCGCCTCACAGCGCCGGGTTCCGTGCGGCGTGCGCCTCGCAGTCGCGCCGGACGATGTCGATCACCATGTCGGTGGTGCGGTCGAGGTAGCTCCGCCCGTCGGGAAGGTGCGCCGCCGGGCTGATGTAGCCCAGCGGCCCGATGTGCGCCGCCGGGTCGAGCGAGTGCACGGTGACCTTGCCGGCCTCGTGCGCCCGGTTCCAGGCGCTGCGGCGGAACAGTCGCCAGCGTTCGGGGAAGAGCCAGGTGCTGACGCCCTCTATCCAGTCGTTCGAGCTGGTGAGCCGGTGCAGGTGGACCGCGTGCGTGAGGTCGTTGGCACCGTTGTGGAAACCGCCAAGCGTGATCAGCCAGATCGGCGCCCGCAGCTCGGTGAAGATGCCGTCGACCGCGCCGGTCGCCACCTGGGCACCACCGCTGTAGCTGAGCAGCACCACCGGTATGCCGCTGCCCGGCTCGTAGCCCGCGAGGCGCAGCTGGTCGGCGATCTGGGCGCCCACCGCGCGGTTGTACAGCGGTCGGTAGCGGCGGTCCGCGGCGACGAAGATCTGCATGACGTTGTGCAGGAACAGCGTGATGCCGACGTGCCGGCGCAGCCAGTCCCACGCCGGTCGACCCACGAGCGGGTCGGCGAGCGGTGAGTAGGGCTGGACCTGGCCGAGCACGCGCAGCTCCGGCGCGCCGGCGATCACCGCCTGGACGAGCTGGCCGCCGTCGCGCGTGTCGCTGAAGCGGCGCTTGCCGATGCCGTCCAGGTAGACGAGGTACGCGGCGGGCGGACGGCGGGGGTCCGCGCCCCTGGCGTACGGCTGGTCCTCGGGCAGCCGAGGCGACGGCGCCCGCCACCCGACGGCGTAGACCATCAGCTCGTAGCGGGCGAGCAGGCCCTCGGCGAGCAGGACCGGGCCGAGCGCCAGGAGGACGACGAGCAGCACGATCTCGGTCACGCGACCACCACTTCCCGCTCCCGCGCCCCGGCGACCACCCGCGCGACCAGGCGGCGCACGACGTCGACGGTGGCGGCGAGCCCGATCCCGGCGGCGGCGACGCAGCCGGCCGCGGCCCACCAACCCAGATCAGTCTCCGCGGTGAGCGCACCGGCCAGCCCGGCCCCGACGCCGGCGACGAGCAGCAGGTGCAGGAACGGGCCGAGCAGCGGGAACGCGAGCACGGCGGCCAGGAGCAGCGGTGCGACGAGGGCCGGGGTCCAGGCCAGGCCCGAGGTGCTGGGCAGCTGACCCGGTCCGACCAGGTCGGCGACGGTCCACGCGGCCACCGGCCACAGCGCGATCACCGTTCCCTCGACCAGAGTGCCTGTCACCATCAGCCCGGCGACGAGCCGCCGGGACAGCCGGGGCCGGCGAGCCACCAGGGGCAGCACCCGGCCGGCGCTCTCGGACAGGCCGGCGAGGACCAGCAGCACCACGAGCGTCGTCGACACGGTCAGCGCTTCGGTGCCGGGTGGGGTCGGCCGCCGACGCGCTCGAGGTACCGCTCGAGCTCGTCGGCAGCACGCAGGTAGCCGCCCGCCTGCCGCTGGGCGTCGCGCTGGGCGCCTGCCGCCTGGCGGAAGCGTGGCTCGTCGAGCAGGCGCCGTGCGAGGTTCCGCACGGTCTGGACGGTGGCGTCCCGGGTGCGGAGCGCGAGCCCCGCGCCGAGGTCGACGACCCGCTGAGCCACCAGCGGCTGGTCCGCGCCCTGCGGGACGACGAGTGTCGGCACGCCGGCCTGCATCGCCTCGTTGACGCTGTTCATGCCGCCGTGCGTGACGAAGAGCGCTGCGTGCTCGAGCACCTGCAGCTGCGGTACGGACGGCCACGCAAGCACGTTGCCCGGCAGCTTGCCCAGCCCGGCCGGGTCCGTGTGCCCGGTGGCCACGACCACCGTTCCGCCCAGCGGCGCCAGCGCGGTCGCGAAGGTGCGCAGCAGCGCCGGACCGGCGTCGAACACCGTGCCGAGGGAGGCGTACAGCACCGGACCCGTCAAGCGCTCCGCCGCGAACGCCGGATCGAGCAGCCGGGAGCCGACGCTCGCGCCGACGAAGCGGTAGGAGGAGTCGAAGGTGTCGGCGCCGGGCTGGAACGACCTGGAGGTGAAGACCAGGTTCAGCGGCTCGTGCGCGTTCATCAGGTCGGTCAGGGGCAGACCCCTGGTGTCGTAGCCGCGGCGCAGAGCCCACCGCGCTCGCACGTAGCTGCCCGCGATCCGGGGATAGGCCGCCGCGGCGGCCAGCAGCTCGCGGGAGATCCGGCACGGGCTCGGCACCTGCCGGTTGAACGCGAAGGTGGTGTACGTCGCAGCGGCCGGCACGCCGAGCTCCCGTGCGGCGACCGCGCCCCAGGGACAGGCGGCCCCGTGGACCACCAGGTCGGGCCGGTCGGCTCGGAGGTCCGCGAGCACGCTCGGGAGCAGCCCGACAGCGGTGCGCGCGAGCCCGTCCACCATCGCCAGCGGGATCGGCGGGTCGGGCAGGGGCAGGTCGTCGCCGGAGTAGAACCGGACCGTCGCGCCGGTGGCCTCGATCTGCGCCGCGAACGCGGGGGAGGCGTGGTAGATCACCGTGTGACCGCGCCGGACCAGCTCCGCCACGACGGGGAGCGTCGGGTTGATGTACCCGTGCATGCCGATGTTGACGAATGCGATGGTGCTCATCGACGACTCCTTGTGACCCTGCGAAGTTCCCCTGCGAACAGATCCGTCCCCCATCTCGACCGGGTACGCACCCGATCTGTGACAGCTCGTATCCGTGCCACCGTCGGCAGTGTCGGTGAGCCCGCCTAGGCTTAGGGGCGATGACTTCCCTCTTCGACAGCCTCTCCCTGCCCGGCCTCGACCCCGCGTCGCCTGGCACCATGTCGCGCCTGCCGAGCACGGCGCCGCAGTGGGACGACGACGGTGCGGGCGCCGGCGACCCGGGCGAGGCAGCGCTCCCCAGCGAGCCGGACTGGCTGGCGGGCCTGCCGCACGAGTCCGAGGCGCCGCGCGCCGGGGGCGCTTACTCCCACCTCGACCCCGAGGCGCTGCTGGACGGGCTCAACCCGCAGCAGCGCGCCGCCGTCGTGCACGAGGGCGGGCAGCTCCTCATCGTCGCGGGCGCGGGCTCGGGCAAGACGCGCGTGCTGACGCACCGCATCGCCTACCTGCTGGCCACCGGTAGGGCGCGGGCGGGGGA
Organism: Promicromonospora alba; assembly: GCF_042654905.1. NCBI lineage: Bacteria > Bacillati > Actinomycetota > Actinomycetes > Micrococcales > Promicromonosporaceae > Promicromonospora > Promicromonospora alba. The sequence continues at coordinate 35,892 of NZ_JBHSFI010000004.1, read as the reverse complement.
GGTCCTCGCGATCACGTTCACCAACAAGGCGGCGGCCGAGATGCGGGAGCGCGTCGCGGGCCTGGTCGGCCCGGCAGCGGGCCGCATGTGGGTCTCCACGTTCCACTCGGCCTGCGTGCGGATCCTGCGCCGCGAGGCGACGACGCTGGGCCTGCGGTCGAGCTTCAGCATCTACGACGCCGCCGACAGCCAGCGCCTCATCACGCTGGTGACGCGCGAGCTCAACCTCGACCCCAAGAAGTATCCGGCGCGCGGGCTGTCGAACAAGATCAGCGACCTGAAGAACGAGCTGATCGACCCGGAGACCTACGCGCGGCAGACCGGGGCCAACGCCACCGAGGAGGCGCTCGCGGCCGCAGCGGCGGCGGAGGCGGGGGCCATCCGCCGGCCGTGGGGCGGGCAGTCGGCGGAGGAGCGCAACACGACGGCGCCCAAGTTTGACCAGGTGCTGGCCGACGTCTACACGCGCTACCAGGCGCGGCTCACGCAGGCGAACGCGCTGGACTTCGACGACATCATCATGACCACGGTGAACCTGCTCCAGGCGTTCCCGAACGTCGCGGAGCACTACCGCCGCCGGTTCCGGCACGTCATGGTCGACGAGTACCAGGACACGAACCACGCGCAGTACACGCTGGTCCGCGAGCTGGCGGGGGTGGGCACCGAGGGGGCCGCCGACTCGACCGACGGAGGGCTGGACCCGGCCGAGCTCACCGTCGTGGGCGACTCCGACCAGTCCATCTACGCGTTCCGCGGCGCCACGATCCGCAACATCCTGGAGTTCGAGAAGGACTACCCGGCCGCGACCACCATCCTGCTGGAGCAGAACTACCGATCCACGCAGAACATCCTGAGCGCGGCCAACGCGGTGATCTCCCGCAACGCCGGCCGCACGCCCAAGCGCCTGTGGACCGACTCGGGGGCCGGGGCCAAGATCGTGGGCTACGTGGCCGACGACGAGCACCAGGAAGCACGGTTCGTCGCCGACGAGATCGACAAGCTCGGTGACTCCGACGGCGTGCGGCCGGGCGACGTCGCGATCTTCTACCGCACCAACGCGCAGTCGCGCGCGCTCGAGGAGGTGCTGGTCCGCGTCGGCCTGCCGTACAAGGTGGTCGGCGGCACGCGGTTCTACGAACGCCGCGAGGTGAAGGACGCCGTCGCCTACCTGCGCGCACTGGCCAACGAGGACGACGACGTGAACCTGCGCCGTATCCTCAACGTGCCCAAGCGCGGGCTCGGCGACCGCGCGGAGTCGCTGGTCGCGTCGTTCGGCGACCGGGAGCGCATCTCGTTCGGCGCCGCTCTGGAGCGCGCCGACGAGATCCCCGGCATGACCAACCGGTCCCTCAAGCCGCTGCTCGTCTTCCGCGACATGATGCGGGAGCTGCGGGCGCTGGTCGATCAGGGCGCCCCGCCGGCGGAGGTCCTGGGGGCGGTGCTCGACCGCACCGGCTACCTCGCGGAGCTGCGCGCGAGCGAGGACCCGCAGGACGAGGGTCGCGTGGAGAACCTGGCGGAGCTGCACGCCGTGGCCGTCGACTTCGGGGAGACCGATCCCGAGGGCTCGCTGGCCGACTTCCTGGAACGGGTCTCGCTGGTCGCCGACAGCGACCAGATCCCCGACGAGGACGTGGCGGACGGCGCGGCGGAGGAAGCGCCCAAGAAGGACCAGGGCGTCATCACCCTCATGACGCTGCACACGGCCAAGGGCCTGGAGTTCCCCGTCGTCTTCCTCACGGGTATGGAGGACGGCACCTTCCCGCACATGCGCTCGCTGCACGACGACTCGGAGCTCGCCGAGGAGCGCCGGCTCGCCTATGTGGGCATCACCCGGGCGCGCGAGCGTCTGTACATCACGCGGTCCTCGGTGCGGGCCGCGTTCGGCATGGCCAACGAGTTCCCGGAGAGCCGGTTCCTGCAGGAGATCCCCGAGGAGCTGTGGGACTGGCGGCGCCGGGAGTCGTCCACCGCTGCGATCCGCAACGGCCGAGGCGGGTGGAGCGGCGGGTACGGCTCGGGCGGCTACGGCTCGGGCGGGCGCGGTGCGGGTACGGGCTCCACGTGGTCCGCCGGCCGGTCCGGGACCTCGCGCAGCGGTCCGGTGACGACGTCGTCGGGCGGCGGGCAGAGCAAGCCGTTCGCGCCGGAGAAGAAGGCGGGTGCGAAGGGCGGGTTCGGCGGGATCAACGTCCAGAAGGACATCCCGAGCCTGGAGATCGGCGACCGCGTCACGCACGACTCGTACGGGCTCGGCACGGTGGTGGACGTCGAGGCGAACGCGGTGGTCAAGATCGACTTCGGCAGCAACGGGACCAAGCGCATCGCGCTGAAGTACACGGCGGTCACCAAGCTCTGACGGTGCGCGCCCCGTCAGAGCCGGCTCGTACGTGTCCTTCCGGCAATGGCGTCAGGCCAGGGTGCGCCGCGCCCAGGTGCGGAAGTCCGTGGTGGGCAGGCCGAGGGCCCGGACGTCCTCGGGCCGGGCGGGCGTTCCGTTCGCGTTGATCCGCTCGACGCCGTTGACCATGGCGGGCAGCATGCCGCGTTCGACGGCCTCCTGCGGGGTGAGCACCGGTGCGCTGATCGTGCGCCCGGTGACCTCGCTGAGGATCGCGGCGGTCTCGGTCATCGTCAGCATCTCGCCGGCGAGCTCGACATCCATGCCGTCGAGCCTGCCGGGCTCCGTGAACGCGATCGCCGCGGCCTCCCCGATGTCGTCGACGGCTATCCAGGGGATCCGGGTGTCCGCCGCGAACCCGGTGATGATCGTGCCGCTGGACCAGTCGCCGAACAGGTAGGACCAGCCGGTCAGGTTCTCCATGAACGTCGCGGGCTTGAGCACGGTCCAGCGCTCGAAGCCGCCCGTCCGCACCGCCTCGTCGATCGTGGCCTTGCTCTCCCAGTAGTGCTGGTCCCAGCGCCCCTCGGCCCAGCCGGGCTGAGTGCGGTGGAACTCGCCGGCGCCGGAGACGCTGCTGTGCACGACCTGCGTGACCCCCGCCTTGCGGGCAGCCTCGACGACGTTGCGGCCCCGGACCACCTCCGCGTCGCCCGCGAGGTCGGTGACGTCGGGGTACGGGATCGAGAACACGCCGTCCGCCCCCTCGGCCGCGGCGAACAGCGACGCAGCGTCGTCCAGGTCGCCGATCACCAGCTCGGCTCCCCGTTCCTTCAGGGCCTGCGCCTTGTCGGAGCGCGTGTCGCGGACCAGGGCGCGGACCGCGACCCCACGGTCGAGCAGGGCCCGGGCGGTCGCCCCGCCCTGGTTGCCCGTCGCTCCGATGACCAGAACCGTCATGCTGCCTCCTGAATTAAGTGGGGTATCGCCCCGTTTACCGGTTCGGCTAACATATGGGGGACCACCCCACTTTGGCAACGGCGGATCATGAGAGCTGACGCACTACGCAACTACTCCCGAATCGTGAGCGCGGCCTCCGCGGCGATCGCGCGCGACGGTGCCGACGCGTCGCTCGAGGCGATCGCGCGCTCGGCGGGTGTCGGCTCGGCCACGCTGCACCGGCACTTCCCGTCGCGCTGGTCGCTGCTGGAGGCGGTCTTCCGGGATCGCATCGACGGCCTGTGCGCCCGCGCCGAGGAGCTGCGGGCCGCGCCGGACGCCCTCGAGGCGCTGAGTACCTGGCTCCGGGAGGTGGCCGCCTACTCGACGACGACCCGCGGCCTGGCGGCGTCGATCCTGAACGCACCGGCGGAGGAGAGCGACTCCTGCGGCACGACACTGATCGCGGCGGGAGACCCGCTGCGCCGTCGGGCGGTGGACGAGGGCTCCGTGCGCCCGGACGTCGCGATGGCCGACCTGATGACCCTCGTCAACGCGATCTCGCTCGCCGCGCAGGAGGTTGGCGCGGCCGAGGCGGAACGGCTGGTCACACTGGCCCTGGAGGGGGTCCGGCCGCGCGGCGGGTGACGGCCCGGCTCGGGCTCCGAGCTCCACGTCCGTGCGGCGATCGTGCGCCGCTTGGCGCATACGTCCTGCTTTAGGACACTATGTGTCGCCATGAGGATCCTGGTCTCCGCCGGCCGACTGTTCGTCGCGCACTGGCCCGCGCTGCTGACGCTCGGCCTGCTCGGCGTCGCGGTGCGGAACGGCGCCATGTGGGGCGCCGTCGAGCTGAGCCAGTGGAACTCGTTCGTGGCGCAGCTGCTGCTGATCGTGAGCCCGCTCGGCTACCTGATGCCGGTCATCGGGATGTTGTGGGTCTGCAGGCAGTCCCTGCCGCACCTGAGCCCGGAGGTGGGACCGTACCGGGATGAGAACGGTCAGATCCCCGGCATGCTCTCCGGTACGACTCGCGCCCCGATGATGCCGTCCGAGGGGCGCGAGCGGCGCCTGATCGACGTCGCCCTGTCCGTGCTGGTGCCGTTCCTCGTGATCTATGAGGTCGAGGGTCTGATGGACGCCGACCGGGACCGGTTCCTCAACGAGGCAGCCGCGGACGAGGCGTTCAACGACATGTTCTCCGCGCAAGGTGTCGACTTCGTCTCCCGGCTCGGCCTCTGGAACGGCTGGACGCTCGTCGCCATCGTGGCCGGCGCGTTCGTGCTGCGCTGGCTGCTCGGCCGGCTGGAGGGCAGGTTCCAGTTCCTCGGCATCGCCGTGCTCGGTGGCTGCCTCGAGGTCTACTGGACCAGCCAGGTCGCCGGCCAGGTCGAGGCCATCGAGCTGAGCCTCTGGGACGAGGCGGCGAACCTGCAGCTCGTGGCGGCTGCCGTCGGGACCGTCGACGTCGCGCAGGAGGCCGTGGGGGAGACGGGCAACACCACCGTCACGTTCGTGTCCGACGGGATCGTGACAGTCTTCGAGTCGCTCGACATCGTCCTCGTCGCGCCGCTGGCGTGGCTCGCCCTCGGCGCCGTGGTCCTCGGGCACAAGCTCATGGAGCCGCCGTCCACCGAGCACCGCTGGCTCGACCGCATGACCTGGCTGCCGGGCGGGCTGCGCTCGCTCCTGGAGTCGCTCACGGAGGACCTGCGCGCCCGCTTCTCCGCCCTGTGGAACGGCCTGAAGCTGATCGTGCACGGCGGCCTCGGCCCGATGCTCGTCTTCTGCCTGGGCTACCTCGTCATCATGCGGGTGCCGCAAGCCGCCGGGTGGCTCGTGCGTACTGCGACCGGTCCCGTCGAGACCAACACGTGGCTCGCCTTCAGTCCCATGGAATCAGCCGCCGGGCTCGCGCTGGCGCTGGCGCTCGCCGCGGCCCTGATCGCCGCCACCGTCGGGGTCCTGGTCGAGCGTGGCATGGTGGTCCGAGAAGACGGCGGCGCCGGCTCCGGCCTGGCTACGGCAGCTCGAACGTCACGTACTCAGGACCCCCGAATCCCAGCCGCACCTGCGTGATCTCCGCGCCGGGATCGGCCAGCACGAACGACGTGACCTCCCACTCCGGCTGCTCGCTGACGAAGCCCTCCGCGTCCGGCGTCGAGCAGCGGTTGGAGCTGCCCAGCACGTCCGTGGTCGAGTCCCCGTACCGCGTTCCGTCCTCCGCCACGAGGGTGATCTGACACAGCGAGAGGTCGGTCTGGAGCTCGGCCGCGAACTGCACCCGCACCTCGTACGCGACGGAGCCTTCGGGGATCGGCACCGGATCGCCGTAGCTGGGCGCGGGCAGCTCGGTGACCTGCTCGACGCTCGTCACCGTCGCGTCGATCTCCCGGAGCACCGTGGTCTGCGCCCGCTCCGGCACGTCGAGCCCGAAGGCGTCGTAGTACTCGCCCGCCAGGTGCGCGGGCTCGCCCAGGGCCACCCGGTCCACCTCGAGGTGCAGGCCCACCGGCCACCAGAACGCCCACACCCGGAACGACGATGCCCCCGCGGCCGCCACGATCGCGATCGGCAGCAGCACCAGCCAGACGGCGTTGCGCCGCCCCCAGCTCCTGCGCGGGCGCGGCGCCCGGGCGTTCGGCGGGATCATGCCGGGCAGCATGCCGGGGCGCAGGCTCGGTGCCGCGCCCGGGGGTGTCCCCTGATCAGGGCCCGGCGCCGCCGGGGTCACCAGAGTCGTCATCCCTCGCTACCTCCTGCGCTCGCCGGGGCGTAACCCGGCGCCTCGGGCGTCACGGTTTCTTCCGCCTCCCACAGCGTGTCGACCTCGCTCGGTGTGATGCCGAGGTCGATGACGGCGACGGCGTCGCGTCGCTGGCCCGCGTGGTCCTCGCTCTGGCCGCCCCGGGCGAGCCGGACCGTCGCCCCCGCCAGCGCGTCGCGCGGCACGTCGAAGCAGTACGTGGTGCGCCAGGCATAACCTGGCTGAGCGCTGGCCGAGGTGGAGCACCCGGCCAGGTTGGTCGGCCAGAACCGGCGACCCTGCTGGTCGGTGACCTCGGCGCCGCCGAAGCTCGTCTGGCCCTGTAGGGCACGCCAGGTCGCGTCGACCACGATGAAGGTCCCGCCCGCGGCGGCGGCCTCGGAGAGTCCGGTCAGGGTATCGGCGACCCGCACCTCCGTGACCGTGAGCTTCGCGTACGTGAGGTCGAGCGTCTCGCCGACCTCTCCCTCGACGATGAAGGGCGCCTCCACGCCTGCGTCCTGCGGCAGGTAGGTCACGAGCGCGCAGCCCGCCGTCACCGCGCCGACGACGAGCGCGGTGCCCTTCCAGGTGATCCGACGCCGCCCGTGCCTCACTGCGCACCCGCCTCGGCGTCGGGTGCCGGCTTCGCCGGCTCGACCGGGATCTGCCCCGCGAAGGCGGCCTCGTCCCGAAGAAGCCAGTACTGGTTGTCCAGGCTCCCCGCGCTCTCCTCGATCCACTCGAGCGCCATGATCCGGAGCGGAATCTCGTCGCCGGAGAACGTGCCGCTCTGTTCCCAGATCAGCGCGACCCGATAGGTCAGGCCGGGGTTGAGGATGCTGATGCTGGTGCCGTCCTCGATGTTGACGACGGACGCGGAGGGCAGCTCGGCCTCGTCGGGGGACGGGCTCGCGGAGGGGTCGGCGCCGTCCGGTGGTTCCCCGGTCCCGGGGGCGTCCTCGGTGACCGCGCCGGGCTCCCCGAGTGGTGCCGCAGGGATGATGCCGACGTTCTCCGGGGCCGGGATCGCCTCGCCGATCTTGCTGCTGTACTCGGGCACCTCGCCGGTGTTGGTGACGTCCGCGACGACCGCGAGCATGTGGTTGCCCGGCTCCGGCACGAGGTAGCCGAGCTCGTCCGCCGTGGCGGCCTTCTCGATGGTCACCTCGAACGGACCGACCTCGACCGGCGTGCCCGCGGTGAGCGGTTCTGCCTGGGCCTCGACCTTGTTCCACGCCCCGAACGGGGAGATACCGACGAGTGCGGCGACCGCACCGGCCACGACGCGCTGCGTCGTCGACATGTCGTCGGCGACGGTCGAGACCACGCGCCGGGCGAGCCGGAACGCGATGTCGGGACCGTCATTGCGGGCATGCTTCATGGCGCATGATCGTAGCGGTGCATTGCGGACTATCTGGGCGAAAGTCCACGGGCGATGAGGTGTCGTGCTGCCTTGAGGAACGGCCACGCCCACCCAGCGATCGTGCCCGGAAACTACGTGGTTTCCGGGCACGATCGCTGGGTGGGCGCGTTCGCCGGGTGGACGCGGGGCCTCACCCCCGTGCGGCGCGGTGTCAGCGCACGCCGAACGCCCGCGTCAGCGTCTGCGACACGCTGTTCCCGTCGCTGTCCTCGACTGCCGTCCGCAGGCTCACGAACTCAGCATTCCTCGGCGCCGCCAGTCCGGCCGACCAGGAGCCGCGGTCTCGCGTGAGGTCGAGCCGGCGCCAGGTCGCCCCGTCGTCGTACGACACCTCGACCGTGGGCCGGCCCACGCGCGCCTCGATCCCCGGCAGGTGCGACGGGGTCACCGACAGCCGGGCGTTGCGCGCGGCACGGCCCGCCGTGTCGGTGTCCACGTCGTAGTCGAGCTGGACCAGCGGCAGCGGCTCGACGGCGTCGGGCCCGCTGGCCGCGGACGTGAAGTCCCACTCGGTGTGCGTGTGCGTCGAGTACGGCCCCGCCCAGTCCGCGCGGTCGTTGTCGACGACCACCCGGTACGGGAGTCGCTCGGCGGGCAGGCCGCCGCCCACCGGCAGGAACTCGGCGTTCCCCCACAGGAGCTCGGTGTCGCCCTGGTAGAGCGTCGCCCGGTTGCGGACCTCGAAGTTTCCTCCGCCGGTCGTGCCCACGTGCCCGCTTCCGGAGTCGCCCCAGCCCGGCACCGGGACGTACATCTGGTCCAGGTAGCGGATCGGCTGGGAGTCCAGCGGACCCATGCGCGGCCGCAGGATCGGCCCGAACCACGTCACGTCGCTGGTCGTGCGGGCCCCGTACCGCAGCACGTCGATGGAGGACTGCCCCATCTCACCCGAGATGTGCGCGCTCTGCGTCCACGGGACGCCGGCCGTCACCCAGTCGGTCCGCTCGCCCTGCGCAGGCGCCGCGAGCTGGTTGCCCGCCGTCCACCCGTGCCAGACGTCGAACCGTGCCTCCATGGCGGGACCCTGCCGGTAGTTGCGGAACGACGTGTCCACCCGGGCGAGGTCGCGCTTCGTCGAGGTCCACGTGGGCCGGGCCGGGACGGCACCCGTCCAGTGGTGCACGACGTCGTACACGTACTCGGTCGTCGGGTGCGACGCGACCGTGACCTCGGGTCGGCGGCGGTCCAGCGACCGGAGCAGCTCTGCTCCCTGGCCGGACGTGAGCGTGGCGACCGTCAGCGGGGCCGGCTCACCGGGGACCCACGGGGACTCGTCCCACGGCGCCAGCCGCCCGACGCCGTCGTGCACCACGAGCAGGAGGCGGGCCCCGGCGTCGGCGGCGGCCTGCGCCAGCGCCCCGATCTCGTCGGTGTCGGCGGCGTGCACGACGACTGCCTTGTCCCGCAGGTGCTTGCCCGAGCCCGGCCGCGCCAGGTCGGACGTGCCCTCGGCCTGCACCACCCGCAGGGTGCGGGTGCCTGCCGGCAGCGGCGTGGCACCACGCTTGACCCGCAGGTCACCGATCCCGTCGCGGCCCTCCACGATCGTCAGGGCCGGCTGCTCCAGACGGAACTGCGCCCCGAACTCGAACAGGCCGTCGGTGACCTTCGTCCCGGTGGGCAGAGCCCACAGGCTGTCGTGCTCGCCCGCCGGGAACATGGAGCTCGCCGTGTACCCGCCGTTCGGGAACTGCCGGATCACGTCGAGGCGCATCGCCCCCGGGTCGGTGTCCTGCGGCACCTCGGCCCGCACCTGGACCGCCTTGCGGGCGTCGAGCACGACCGCCCGGTCCTGGCTCAGGTCCACGTCCACGAAGCTCAGGAGCGCGGTGCCGAGCGAGCCCGGCCCGTTCGCGCCCTCGACGTCGACCGACAGCCAGCCGCTGTAGCTGTCCACGGGCAGCCGCAGCACGGCGGTGCCGTTCTCGTCGAGGTCCGCCCCGGAGAAGATGGCGTCCGACGTGACGAGCAGCTTGCCGGTCGCCGGGCGGCCGTCGTCGTCCTTCACGGTGACTGTCAGCTCCTGGCGCTGCCCCTCCCGGGTCGCCCCCGTCAGGGTTCGGGCCCGCACCGTCCCGGCGTCGTCCGTCGCGACGACCGTGGCGCTGAGCTCCGTGTCCGCGGGCAGAAGCGACAGGTCGGCCGTGAGCGTCACCGACGCGGTGCCCCGCGCGGGCACCGTGACCGAGTCCGACGACAGTGTGAGGAAGCCCGCCGGGACCGTGCCGTCGACCGCGAGGTGCAGGTCGACCGGCGCGTCACCCAGGTTCGTGTACGTGATCGCCTTCGACAGCTCGACCGGCCCGGACCCGAAGGTGTGGAAGCCGAACCCGGCGCTCGCGGTGCCGAAGACCTCCGCGGTCACGGCCGCCGGCGCGTCGACCCGGCCGCTGCCGGCCTCGAAGGCCGTGTAGGCGGGCGTGGACGCTGCCGTGCTGACGATCGCTTCCTTGATCTGCTGCGCCGTCCAGTCCGGATGCGCGGCCGCGACGAGTGCGGCGGTACCCGCGACGTGCGGGGTCGCCATCGAGGTGCCGCTCATGGTCGTGTACATGCCGGAGCCGCGCACGAGCTGCGAGCGGGCCGCGAGGACGTCGACGCCGGGGGCGGTGACCTCGGGCTTGATCCCGCCGTCGAGCGCAGGGCCCGTGCTGGAGAACTCGGCGAGCGTGTCGGTCGCGTCGACGGCGCCCACGGTCAGGGCCGAGTCCGCGAGGGCCGGGGTGCTGATGGTGCGCGGGCCACCGTTGCCCGCGGCGGTCACGAACAGCGCTCCGGTCTCGGCGGTGAGCTCGTCGAGGGCCTGCGCCATCGGGTCGTCCGCCCCGGCGGGCTCGCCACCGAGGCTCATGCTGACCACCCGGGCGTCCTGGTCGCGGGCGGCCCACTCCATGCCCGCGATGATCCAGGACTCCAGGCCCTGGCCGTTGCTGTCCAGCACCTTGCCGACGTGCAGCCGGGCGTCGGGGGCGACACCTCGCTCGAGCCCGTCGGACGCCGCGCCGGTACCCGCGATGGTCGAGGCGACGTGCGTGCCGTGCCCGATGTAGTCCTCGACGTAGTCCTCGGTGGGTACGAACGAGGCCGACGCCGCGACCTGGTCGGCCAGGTCCGGGTGCGTGGGATCGATGCCCGTGTCGAGCACGGCGACGTCCACGCCGGCGCCGGTGTTGCCGTCGGCCCACACGTCGGGTGCGCCGATCTGGGCGGTCGACTCGGCGAGGTCGGCGGTGACCGGGCCGTCGAGCCAGACCTTCTCGATGCCGCCCGCGAACACGGGGGCGTCGCCGCGGCGGGCGCCGCCGGAGTCCGCGTCATCGGTCAGGGCGGTCCAGAACGTGGCCGCATCGGAGCGGTCCTGCTCGACGGCGGCGCCGTCCACGCTCGGCAGCGCGCGGACGACGTCGGACCCGTCCAGCGGCGTGGTGTCGCGCGACCGGGCCGCGGCGTCCGTGTAGCGGACGATCAGCGGCAGCGTGTCCGCGCTCGCGTCGTCGTAGCCGTTCGCGAGGAGCTGCGTGACGTTGAACAGCCGGTCGTCGAGCGAGCCCGCGGTGACATAGGGCAGCACGGCGTCCGGGTAGACGTACGTGCTGCCCTTGCGGTCGGTGCGGTGGTAGGTCGACGTCGCGCCGCCGGGGCCCTCGACGTCGGTGACGGTGGTGCCGTCCGCCGCCGTCGTGACGGTGACCGTGTCGCCGGTGATCAGGGTGACGCTGCCCGAACCCGGCGCCGACGACGGGAGCGCGGCGGGTGAGCCGCCCGGCGGGACGGGGTTGCCGGGGCCTGCCGGAGCCGCGGCGGACGTCGACGCGGCTCCGACCGCCAGAGCCGCTGCGACGCCGACGGCGACCAGCCCCCTGGCATGGGTGAGGAAGGTGGACACAGAAGTCCCTTTCGAGAGGTGTTGCTCCTTTCCTACCCATCGGAAACCGTGCGCTGGGTTTCGCCCGTGTAACGGCGACGCCGTTTCGTGGCCGACTCCGGTCAGGTGGCACCGTCCGGCCAATTTCCTGCCGTCGCCCACCCGTCGCGGCGGTCGACGACGGGCGTCACGCCGCCTCGCTCGTGCCCTCCGCGAAGTGACGGACCCGCTCGACGTCCGCGCCGCCGTCGGACAGGATGCTCCGGGCCGGGGACTCCGCACGTGTCAGGCCCAGCAGGAGGTGCCCGCCGTGGATCTCCTTGGAGCCCAGGCGGATCGCCTCGCGGAGCGCGAGCTCCAGCGACTTCTTCGCGTCCGCGGTGAACGGGACGTGCTTGCGGCGCCCGCGCAGGATGCGGCCGGCGCGGGTCAGCGCGCCCGCGCCGAAGGTTTCCTCGGTGCGCCGCGTGACCTCGTCGAGGTCGATGCCGACGGCGGCCAGCGCGGCCGGGTCGAGGGCGTCCCCCGCCTCGATGTTGGTGCGCGCGCGGGTGACGAGCTCGGCTACGTCGATACCGCCGTCGGTCAGGGCGGTGCGGGCGGGACCGTCGCACTCGGCGAGGGCGACGAGCAGGTGGCGGCTGTCGATCTGGTCGCTGTGCGCGGCACGGGCGACGAGCTGGGCGTCGACGACGGCGGAGCGGGCGTCCTTCGTGAACCTCTCGAACATCAGATCCTCCTGTTGTGCTTCTTGTGGACTGCCTGGCGGGAGACACCGAGCGCACCGGCGATGTCCTGCCACGACCAGCCGAGCCGTCGCGCACGCTCCACCTGGAGCGCCTCGAGACGGTCGGCCAGCTCGCGCAGGGCCCGGACGGCGCGCAGCCCGTCGGCGGGGTCGTCCCCGGCGGCGGACGCGACGAGTGCTTGCTGGCTCATGTGTCAACTATGGTTGACAATGCTGCCGAGTGTCAACCCAGGTTGACGATCCGCCGGGTAGCCTCGACGCGCCGATGCCAGGGGGCGTCGGGCGTCCGCCCGCCGGACGCATCACGACGAGGGAGTCGTCATGCACAGCACTCGCATCCTGGGCCGCGGGATCGCCGCGCTCACCGCGCTCGGCGCGGTCGTGGCAGGCCCGGCCTACGCGGCGATGACCGGCACCGACCAGGTCGGAGGCCCGGAGATCACCAGCACTTCCACGTCCGACGGCGCCACGGCCGGGCGACCCGCAAGGGACTGCGCGGTGCCCGCGGGCACGAGCCACGTCGACGTCGAGCTGGACGGCGTCGCCTATCCCGTCCGGGTGCACGTGCCCGACGTCGCCCCTGACGCTGCCCCCGACGCCGACCACACCACCGGCGCCCGGCCGATGGTGCTCAACCTGCACCCCAGCAACGGCAACGCGGAGTCGATCTCCGCGTACAACGACCTCGACCTGACCGCCGACGCGGAAGGGTTCGTCACGGTGGCGCCCAACGGCGCCATCCCGGTCGCCGACCCGAACCCGGACCAGGTCTGGTTCTGGAACGTGCCCGGCGTGCCGACGACGGCCGGCGCGTACCCGCCGCCCGGCACGCGCGACGACGTCGAGTTCCTCACCGCCGTGATCGACGAGCTGGTGAGCCTCGGCTGCGCCGACCCGCGCCGGGTCTACGCGACGGGGCACTCCGGCGGCGCCCGGATGGCGTCGGCGTACGCGTGCGCCCGCCCGGACAAGGTCGCGGCCATCGCGCCGGTCGCCGGGCTGCGCGCGGGCCGGCCCTCGCCCGACGACCCGGCCGCCGTCGAGCTCCAGTCGTGCGCCCCCGCGCGCAGCGTGCCGGTCATCACCTTTCACGGCGACGCGGACACCGTTAACCCCTACCAGGGCAACAGCGACAAGCGCTGGGGATACACGACCCAGCTCGCCGTGCAGTCGTGGGCGCGGATGAACGGTTGCACCACCGGACCGAGCGTCGCACCGGTCACGGAGCACGTCGTCAGGGAGACGTACACCACATGCCGCGGGCGGGCCGACGTCGTGTTCTACAAGGTCATCGGCGGCACGCACAGCTGGCCCGGCGGCAACGACAGCAGCGCCACGCAGGAAGTGTCTGCAACCGAGCTCATCTGGGAGTTCTTCACCCACTACCGCAGGTGACCGGACCGCGCTCGTCGCCCGTGCTGCCGAGCCGCGACCCCACCTCCCGCCGGCCCCGACTCCACTCTTCTGCCGGCCCCGGGATAACGCCGCTTCGTTCGGAAGCACGGGCGATCCAGGGCTACGCTGTACCGGGATGTCTTGACGTCGAGACATCGCTTCAGCCGGGCTCCGGGCGACAACGACGTCCGAGGGCCGCATCCCGATGGAAGGACGCAGCAGGGTGGACCTGTTCGAATACCAGGCGCGCGACATCTTCGAGAAGCACGGCGTGCCCGTGCTTGGTGGGGTTGTCGCGACGACCCCCGAAGAGGCTCGCGAAGGCGCCGAGAAGCTGGGCGGCGGAACTGTCGTCGTGAAGGCCCAGGTCAAGACCGGTGGTCGTGGCAAGGCGGGCGGCGTCAAGCTGGCCCACTCGCCCGAAGAGACCGCTGAGAAGGCCGGCGAGATCCTCGGCATGGACATCAAGGGTCACACCGTGCACCGCGTGATGGTGGCGCAGGGCGCCAAGATCGCCGAGGAGTTCTACTTCTCCGTGCTCCTGGACCGGTCGAACCGCAACTACCTCGCCATGTGCTCCGTCGAGGGCGGTATGGAGATCGAGCAGCTGGCCGTAGAGCGCCCCGAGGCGCTGGCCCGCATCGCCGTCGACCCGGCCGTCGGCATCGACGAGGCCAAGGCCGCGGAGATCGTGGACGCCGCCGGCTTCGCCGACGACATCAAGAGCAAGGTCGCCGAGGTCATCCGCGGCCTCTGGACCGTGTTCAAGGCCGAGGACGCCACGCTGGTCGAGGTGAACCCCCTGGTCAAGACCGAGGACGGCGAGATCGTCGCCCTCGACGGCAAGGTGACGCTCGACGAGAACGCCGCCTTCCGCCACGCGGACCACGCGGAGCTCGAGGACTCGGCTGCCGCCGACCCGCTCGAGGCGAAGGCCAAGGAGAACGACCTCAACTACGTGAAGCTCGACGGCGAGGTCGGCATCATCGGTAACGGCGCCGGCCTGGTCATGTCGACGCTCGACGTGGTCGCGTACGCCGGTGAGAAGCACGGCGGCGTGAAGCCCGCCAACTTCCTCGACATCGGCGGCGGCGCGAACGCCAAGGTCATGGCGAACGGTCTCGACGTCATCCTCGGGGACGAGCAGGTCAAGGCAGTGTTCGTGAACGTCTTCGGCGGCATCACCGCCTGCGACGAGGTGGCGAACGGCATCGTCGGCGCGCTCGACCTGCTGGGCGACGCCGCGACCAAGCCGCTGGTCGTCCGCCTCGACGGCAACAACGTCGAGCTGGGCCGTCAGATCCTCGCCGAGCGCAACCACCCGCTCGTCACCCTTGCCGACACCATGGACGGCGGCGCCGACCTCGCCGCGGCCAAGGCCGCGGCCGCCGCCTGATCGCCCGCTGAAGACTTCGAAAGCAGAGATTAGAAGACAATGTCGATCTACCTGAACAAGGACTCGAAGATCATCGTCCAGGGCATCACGGGCGGCATGGGTGCCAAGCACACCGCCCTGATGCTCGACTCCGGCGCGACGATCGTCGGCGGCGTGAACGCTCGCAAGGCCGGCACCACCGTGCAGCACAAGGACCATGACGGCAACGATGTGACGCTGCCCGTCTTCGGCACCGTCAAGGAGGCCATGGCCGAGACCGGCGCTGACGTCTCCGTCGTCTTCGTTCCGCCGGCCTTCACCAAGGATGCCGCCATCGAGGCCATCGACGCGGGCATCGGCCTGCTCGTGGTCATCACCGAGGGCGTGCCCGTGCAGGACACCGCCGAGGTGTGGGCCTACCTCCAGGGCAAGGAGACCCGGATGATCGGGCCGAACTGCCCCGGCATCATCACGCCCGGCGAGTCGCTGGCCGGCATCACGCCGCACACCATCACGGGCAAGGGCCCGATCGGTCTCGTGTCGAAGTCGGGCACGCTGACCTACCAGATGATGTACGAGCTGAAGGACCTCGGCTTCTCGACCGCCATCGGCATCGGCGGCGACCCGATCGTCGGCACCACGCACATCGACGCGCTCGAGGCCTTCGAGAACGACCCGGAGACCAAGGCGATCGTGATGATCGGCGAGATCGGCGGCGACGCCGAGGAGCGTGCGGCCGAGTACATCAAGGCGCACGTCACCAAGCCGGTCGTCGGCTACGTCGCGGGCTTCACCGCCCCCGAGGGCAAGACGATGGGCCACGCCGGCGCGATCGTGTCCGGCTCGGCCGGTACCGCCGCCGCGAAGAAGGAGGCCCTCGAGGCCGTCGGCGTCAAGGTCGGCAAGACGCCGACCGAGACCGCTGACCTCATGCGCGAGGTCCTGCAGTCGCTCTGACCCCTCGGGGTAGCTGTTGGTCGAGCTCGTCGAGACCCAGGTCTCGACGAGCTCGACCAACGATGGGCTCGATGGGTTAACGGGCAAAGCGGGCGCTTCTACACCAGAACCGCTCGTAAACTCCATGCTTCGCGGTGATTTTTCCCGAACTTCACCCGGGCCACGCCGAGCCGCGTCCGCCGTGTGACAGCCCCACCCGGGTGAAGATTGGGTGGTGAGCGCACCACCCCGCCCCAGCTCGGCCACCCGCACCCCCGGTGCCCGGACGAGCCGACCGGCCAGCAGGCCGACCGCCCGCCGCAGCCGGCTGGTCGAGGAGCCGACCCCGGCGGAGCACGAACCGCCGACGGTCTCCCACCTCGTCGCCGGTGTCCTCGCGGCCGGTCAGGCGCTCGTGCTGTCGCTCGCCGTGGTGGTCCTCCCCGCGGTCGTCGCCTACCTGGTCGGCACCGCCGCGATGTCCACGGCTACCGGCACCCCCGGCGACGGCGCGGAGGTACGCTCGGCCGTCGATGTCGCGATGGGCATCTGGCTGCTGGGCCACGGCGTCCCGCTCACCGCCGACACCGTCACCGTCTCCCTCGCGCCGCTCGGCGTCGCGGGCCTTGCGCTGTTCGTCACCTACGTCTCGGCCAAGCGCTTCGCCACCACCTCGGTGGCCGCGTGGGCTGCCGGTACCGTCACCTACGCCCTCTGCACGACGGCGGTGGCCGCCATCGCAGGGAGCGCACCCGGCTGGACGCTCGCGACCGCGCCCCTGGCCGGCCTGTTCATGGGCGGGCTCGGCATGGCGCTCGGCATCCTGGCGCGCCCGGACGCTCCGGGGGCCACCGAGCTCGGGGAGCGAGCGGAGGTGCTGGCCCGCCGGGCCACCGGCGTCGACCTGGTGCCCGCGACGCTGCGGCTCGGCCTGCGGGGCGGAACGCTGGCCGTCGCCCTGCTCCTCGGCGGTGGGGCGCTCCTGGTGGCGGCGTGGGCACTGGCCGGGCGCGCCACGTCGTCGGACATCATCACCGCCCTCGAACCCGGCTGGACCGGCGGCATCGTGTTCGCCGTCGCGCAGCTGGCCCTGCTGCCGAACCTGGTGCTGTGGGCGATCGCCTGGCTCGCCGGGCCGGGCTTCGCCATCGGCGAGGGGACGAGCTTCACGCCGTTCGGCACCATCTCCGGACCGCTGCCCGCCATCCCGCTCCTCGGCGCGCTGCCGGGGGAGGACTGGGCCAACCCGATCACCGCCTGGGTTCCCGTGCTCGTGGTCGCGTGCGGGGTGGCGGCGGGCCTGTTCGTGTGGCGCCGGCTGGAGCCGTCGCTGGTCCGCTGGTCCGACGTCGGATGGGTGCTCGGCGGGATAGTCCTCACCCCGGCCGTCGTCATGCTCCTCGGGCAGTGGATGGCGGCGGGCGCCGGTGGACCGGGCCGGCTGGCCGACGTCGGCGCGAACGCACTGCTGACCGCCGGCCTGGTGGCCGCGGAGGTCGGTGGGGGAGCGGCCGCGGTGCTGCTCGGCGCCAAGCTGGATGCCGTCGGCCTGCCCGCACGCCTGCGGGAGCGGGTCGAGGAGGCTGGGAGGGGTCCCGAGAGCTCCGTGGTCGACTTCCTGCATGACGAAGGATCAGGCGCCGACGCCCCCGGAGGGTCCGACGGACCCGGCGAGTCAGACGGACCCGGCGAGTCAGACGGACCCGTCGAGCCCGACGGACTTGGCGAGTCCGACGGACCCGTCGAGCCCGACGGACCCAGGCCTGACCGGCCCGTCGCGGGGGCCGGCGACCCCGCGCCCGCCTGAGCCTGCGTCGGCGCTCCGCGCGTGGGCGCGTGACACCAGGCGGTTTCTGGCCCTGCGGTGGCGGGTAGTGACCGCGGCGGCCGCCGCGGTCGTGCTGGTCGCGACGGGCGGTCTCGTCATCGCTGTGCGGGCCGAGGCGCTTCAGCTGGTGCACCAGGCAGACAAGCAGCACTCCTACGGCCACTGCCGGGAAGCCACCGAGGTGCTCGACGAGCTGGGGTCGCCGCACCGACTCGTGGCCGGTGACATCGTCAACGTGTCGGTGCAGGGTCGTCGCGCGTGCGAGGTCCTTCTCGACGCGCGCAGCTCCGACGGGGAATTCGAGCCGGACGGTCTCGACGACTACCTCGATCACCCTGGTGCGCGGTGGGCTGACGCGGGTGCCGTCCGCGCGGCCCTGCTGCTCAAGCTGTCCGATGACGCGGGTAACGGCGTCGGGTACGGCAGTGGGTACGGCGACTGGGACGCTCCGGGGCGCGACCCGAAGCAAGCCGTCGAGCAGCTGGCCGAGACGCTCGCCGCGCACCCGGAGGAGTCGGCGTCCGTGCGTGACCTGATGTCGGTCTACGTCGGAGGATTCAAGAAGGAGTGGTTCACCGAGTCGCTCGACGAGGAGTCGCTGGCCTGGGATGCCTGCGCGGCCCGCGAGGAGTACCTGTGGCTGCACGGCGGCGGTTGGACCGAGCCGGAGCTCGCCGAGCCGATCGCGTCGACGGACGACCGTGGTGACGACCTGCTCGCGGGCTGCGCGCAGGTCAAGCAGGCCGACGAGGAGCTGAACGACGCACGTTCCCTGTACGGCGAGTATCTCGAGACCTATGCCGACGCACCCGGCGCGAAGTCGGTGCGGAAGATGCGCGACGAGCTGGTCCAGAGCATCCGCCACCAGCAGGTGCGCGACCGTGCCGTCGCGAACGCGGACCACCCGGCGGACGGGTCGAACATCCGCGCCTGCCGGGACGCGCGATGCCAGGTGCGCGTGACGTCAGGGACCGTGCTCTCGATCGGCGGGTCCGGCGGGCCCTACGAGGTCCTGGTCTGGGTTCACGACAAGTCCGTCACAGCTCAGCTGGGCGGGTACATCCGGTCGTTCTCCACCAATGGCGGGAGCATCGTGTCGAGTGACGGGTATGCGGCCTGGAGCGGTGCGGCGAAAGGCGAGCTGACGCTCAACGACAAGGTCGCGATCGGGGTGGACGGCGTCCGCGGGGACCGGGCGACCCTGAGCGTGTGGCGTGTCGACTGACGGCGCCGCACCCGGGCCGGTCGACGTAGGCTGGGTCTCGTGCAGACGCCCTCCGGTCACCCCGTCGAGTCCACGTCGTCCCAGCGGGTCGTCGTGCTGGTCTCCGGGTTCGGCTCCAACCTCGCCGCCCTGCTCGCCGCGCACGGGGAGGCGTCGTACGGCGCCCGCGTGGTCGGCGTCGTGACCGACAACCCCGCCGCCGGCGCCCTCGACCTCGCGCACGAGGCGGGGGTCGCCTCGGTGGTCGTCTCGACGAAGGACTTCGAGGACCGCGCCGCGTGGAACGTGGGTGTCGCGGAGGCTGTCGCGGTCTTCCAGCCGGACCTCGTGGTGCTCGCCGGCTTCATGCGGATCCTGGCGCCCACCTTCGTGCGGCGGTTCGAGGGCCGGATCATCAACACGCATCCCGCCCTGCTGCCCTCCTTCCCGGGCGCCCACGGCGTGCGCGACGCGCTCGCCCACGGCGTGAAGATCACCGGCTGCACGGTCCACGTCGTCGACGACGGCGTGGACACCGGCCCGATCATCGCCCAGGCCGCCGTGCCCGTCCAGGAGCACGACGACGAGCCGGCCCTGACCGAGCGGATCAAGGTCGCCGAGCGGGCGCTGCTCGTCGAGACGGTGGGCCGCATCGCCCGCGAGGGCCTGTACGTCGCTGGCCGGAAGGCGTCGATCGGCCGCTGAGCGTGGCGAGCTGAAGCATGGACATTTCACCCGCTCGACACACCTGACCACTACGTTGTGCGGCGTGATCGCAGAGACTCGGACGGCCGAGACCGAACCCGCGCCGGAGGTTCCGCTCCGGCGTAACCGCGCCTACCTGCTCCTGACCACCGGGCGGTTCGCCCAGGCGATCGGGGCGGGCGTCGGCACGTTCGCGGTGCCGCTGCTGGCGTTCGGGCTCACCGGTTCGGTGGCGCAGGCGGGCCTGATCAGCGGCATCGGCCAGGTCGGCGCGCTGGTGGCGACCCTGCCGGCGGGGGTCGTCGCGGACCGGGTGGACCGCCGTCGGCTCCTGGTGCTCGCCGCCGCCACAGGAACGGCCCTCTGGGCGACGGCGCTGGTGGCCGGCATCGCCGGCGCCCTGAGCGGCTGGCACCTCGCGGCGGTGCTGTTCGGCTCCTCGATGGTGAGCGCGTTCGTGAACCCCGCGTCGGGCGGTGCGCTGCGCGCCGTCGTGCCGCCCGCCCAGATGGCGAACGCCATGGCCGTGAACCAGGGGCGGATGGCGGCGGTCGGGCTGTTCGCGGGGCCGATCGGAGGGCTGCTCTACGGCATGGCCCACGTGCTGCCGTTCGTGGCCTCCGTGGTCGGGCACGCGATAGAGGCGGTAGCGGTCTCGCTCGTGCGCGAGCCGCTCAACCGGGAGCGGACCGAGCTGAGTCATCCGCTGGCCGACCTGCGCGAGGGGCTGCGTTTCGTGGGCGCCGTGCCGCTCTTCCGTGCCGTGCTGGTGCTGATCACCCTGCTGAACCTCACGGCGATCGCGCTGGTCGTGGTCATCAACCTGGAGCTGGTCCGGACCGGCACCGATCCCCGGCTCATCGGGCTGGTGGACGCGTGTGCGGGCATCAGCATGCTGGTGGGAGCCGTCGTCGCCGGACCGATCGTGCAGCGCACCAGGGTGGGCCGGTTCGGGCTCCTGACCATCGGCCTGCTCGTCGTCGCGCTGGCCGTCATGGCGCTCGTGCCGACGTACTGGGTCTTCGTCGCGATGCTGGCGTTCGGCGTGTTCCTCTACCCGGCGCTCAACGCGGGCTTCACGGGGTACCTCACGGTGATCGTCCCGGACCGGATGATGGGCCGCGCCACGTCCCTGCTCGGGCTGACCGGGCTGATCGCCGCGCCGGCCGCACCCGTCCTGGGCAGCGCACTGCTGGAGGGCTTCGGCATCGGCACCAGCCTGTGGGTGATGGTGGGGGCGATGGCGTGCGTGCTCCTGGCGCTCGGCTGCACGCGGCCGCTCATGCGGATCGGCACGCCGGACACCTGGGCGGCCGACGCGCTGGAGTAGGGCTGGAGCAGGGCTGGAGCCGGGCTGGAGCCGGGCGCCGCTCAGCTCTCCGGTGCGCTCTCCGGGGCGGGCTCTCCAGCGAGGTCCCTCGGGCCGACGGAGAACAGGACCTGGTAGTACTTCCGCTCCGGATCGTCCGGGTCGGCGCGTTTGGCCGCGCTGGTCCGGTCCCACCACTTCTCCATCACGGCGAAGACCTCGGCAGTCATGTCCTCCGCCTCCTTGCGCGTGAAGAAGGCGCCGCTCGCGGTGCCCTGGTGGAAGTCGTCCTCGGCCCCCGGGGCGTCCCGGTCGCGGAGGAACATGTCCCGCGTCCAGCGCAGGATCGGATCGAGCATCTGCTCCTCGTGGCCGACGGTGCCGTCGACCAGAAAGCGCTCGACGAGCGGCCGCCACACCCGGTCGCGCTTGTCGCGCGCGAGCTCCGGTGCCTCCTCGATGAACCGGTGCTTCGCGAGCACCCGCAGGTGGAAGCTGATCGAGTTCGCCGGCTCTCCGAGCGTCCTGGCGAGGTCGGCCGCGCGAGCGTGCTCGCGGACGTTGAGCTCGACCATGATCCGTTGCCGCAGCGGGTGGGCCAGCGCCCGCATGGTCTCCGGCTCGGTGATGCGGAAGGGCTCCTTCGATGCCATCGCCTCAGGCTAGCAACGTTCCGCAAGGACTAATGCGCAATGGCTATTGCGCAATATAAGTTGCGGAATCTAGGGTGACGTCATGACGACCGACGAGGCAACGGATCGAGCGACGGGCGCCACCCGCCCGGCGACAGGGGGAGCGGCGACCGGCCTCTGGAAGAACCGTTCCTACCGCCTGCTCCTGACCGGGGCGACGGCGGAGGACGTCGGTGCCGCGGTCGGCGCTTTCGCCGTCCCGCTCGCCGCCTACGGGACCACCGGCTCGGTGGTACAGGCGGGAGTGATCTCGTTCGTCGGCCAGCTCGGGTCGGTGCTCATGGCGCTGCCGGCCGGCGTGATCGTGGACCGGGTGGACCGCCGTCGGCTCATCATGATCGGCAGCGCGGTCGCGGCGCTCGCCTGGCTGAGCGTGGTGGTCGCCGGGCTGGTCGACGGGCTCTCGATCACGGCCCCGCACCTGGCTGCCGCGCTGTTCGTGTCGTCGATGGTCGGCTCGCTCATGGATCCTGCCGGGATCGCAGCCCTGCACGCCGTGGTGCCCAAGGAGCAGCTGGGGCAGGCCGTGTCCGTGGCGCAGGGCCGCGATGCCGCGGCGACCCTCCTCCAGGGGCCGCTCGGCGGGCTGCTCTACGGCATGAGCTCCGTGCTGCCGTTCGTCGTGTCGGTGGCGGGCCGGCTGGTCTCGGTCGTCACCACGTCCCTGGTGCGCGAGCCACTCAACGGGGACCTCGGGGCCGCCCGTGCGGAGCATCCGCTCGCGGCGCTCAGGGAGGGTCTGCGCTACGTCTTCGGCGTGCCGTTGCTGCGCACGATGATCTGGCTGTTCGTGCTGGTCAACATCGTGCTCAACGGCATGATGGTCGCGATCAACCTGCACCTGGTGAGCATCGGGACGACGCCGGCGCTCATCGGTCTCATCAACACCGCGGTCGGGGTGGGGGTGCTTGCGGGGTCGTTCCTCGCCGGCGTGCTCGTCAAGCGGGTTCGCGTGGGCGTCCTCACGGCCATGACGCTCGGGGTCTCCGGGGTGGCCGTCGTCGCGATGGCGCTGTACCCGACGTTCTGGGGCTTCGTCGCGGCGCTGACCGGGATGATGTTCTTCGCCCCGGCGCTGAACGCCGGGCTGCTCTCCTACGTCACGGCGATCACGCCGGGAGCCGTGCAGGGCCGGATGGCCGCGACGATGGGGCTCACCGGCCTGGTGGCCGGGCCCACCGCGCCGCTCGTGGGCAGCCTGCTCCTCGCGAGCCTGGGGATCGGGCCCGCGATGTGGGTGTTCTCCGCCGGGTGGGCCTTACTGTTCCTCGCCCTGTTCCTCGTGCGCCCGCTGTGGCACGTCGGCCTGCCCGGCACCTGGGCGGCCGACGTGGTCGAGTGGCCGACGCCGCGTCCGCCGTCGGCCACCCGGTCCGAAGCCGTCAGACGGCGGACCAGCCGCCATCCGAGGCGATGATCGCCCCGTTGAGGTTCACCGAGTCCTTCGACAGGAGGAAGGTGATCGAGGCGGCCAGCTCCTCGGCCATGGCCAGGCTCGGGATGTTGCCCTGGTAGGGCCGCAGGACCGGCGCGCCGAACTCGGCCGCGCCGGGCACGTGGATGCCCGTGGCGACGCCGCCGGGCGCGACGGCGTTGGTGCGGATGCCGCTCTTCGCGTACATCACCGCGGACGACTTGGTCAGGCCGACCACCGCGTGCTTGGAGGCGGTGTAGGCGACGCCGGCGGACGAGCCGCGCAGCCCGGCCTCGGAGGCGACGTTGACGATGCGCCCTTCCTTCGCCGCCAGCATGCTCGGTACGACGGCGCGGGTCAGCCGCATGGTGCCCTCCAGGTTCACGCGCAGCACGCGTTCCCACAGGTCGTCGCTGACCTCGTGGATCGCGGACATGTCGTCCATGATCCCGGCGACGTTGGCCAGCGCGTCGATGCGGTTGCCCGCGGCGAGCGCTATCCGCTCGACGTCGCCCTGGTCGGAGATGTCGCCGGCGACAGGGATCACCTCGGCCCCGGCGGGGAGGTCGGTCAGCGTGGCCGCGAGCTCGTCGAGCTTCTCCTTGGAGATGTCGGCCGCGACGACCCGGCCGCCCTCGCGTGCCACGCGGGTGGCGACGGCCCGGCCGATGCCGGACGCCGCACCCGTCACGATCACCGTCTGACCGGCGAAGCGGCCGGGGGTGAGCTGCTCGACCCAGCCGGCGGGCTGCCCGCTGGCGGTGTCCGCGTCCGCCTCGGCGGCCTCGTCGGGTGCCGCCTCCTGGTAGGCCCCGACCAGGGCGTCGAGCGCCTCGGCGGGGAACTTGCCACCGGACATGGCGACGAGCTGCCCCAGCGGCAGGCCGCGGGCGGGGGCCAGCGAGTCCGGCGTCGCGCCGCCCTGCGCGAGGAAGCCGGCGAGGATCTGACCACCGACCGGGTGGTCGAGCCATTCGCCGACGGTGGAGTGAACGGTCAGTGCCATGGTGCGCTCCTGGGACGGGGACGATACCGGACAGTGTTGTCCGGTATCTAGGATAGCGCCATGACCGGTGTACTTCGTGACCCTCGGCGCGGCGACGTCCCGCACGCACCCGCGCGCCGCGGGGGAGTGCCCAACCTGGGGCCGCGCGCCGCGGCAGGTAATCGCGCCGCGCTGCTGGCGGCGGCTCGTGAGGTCTTCGGGTCCGCCGGGACGGGCGCGCCGCTGAGTGCGGTCGCCAAGCGCGCGGGCGTCGGGCAGGGCAGCCTCTACCGGCACTTCCCCGAGCGGATCGACCTCGTGGTCGCCGTCTTCGAGGAGCAGGTCGCCGCCGTGGAGGAGCTCGCGTCGGCCCCCGGCGTCGGTCTGCCCGACCTGCTCGGGCTGGTCACGCGGCATGCCGTCGAGTCGGTCGGGTTCGTGGACCTGGTCCGGTCAGGCGCGCCTGACGGGCGGCTGGCCGGCCTGGGTGACCGGGTCGCCGTCGCGCTGGGGACCCGGCTCGAGGACGCGACGGCTGCCGGCGACGTCCCGCCCGGGACGACGTCGGACGATCTGCTGCTCGCCGTCTCGATGGTGGCCGGCGGGCTGTCCGGGGTCGGCGCGGCCGAGCGGGTCCCCAGAGCGGCGCGGGCCTGGGAGCTGCTGCGGTTCGAGGTGCGGATCCCGGCCTGAGCGCTATGCGCTCCGGGCCGGCGCGCCCGTGCGCCGGAACGCGCTCGGGCTCATGCCGCGGACCCGCTTGAACGCCACGCTGAAGGCGAACGGGTCGGAATAGCCGACGACGCGGGCGACCTCCGCGACCGTCGCGCTCTCGCGTTCGGTCAGCAGGTCGGCGGCGAGCGTCATGCGCCAGCCGGTGAGATAGGTCAGCGGCGGCTCACCCACCAGGTCGGCGAACCGCTTGGCCAGGGTGGACCGCGACACCCCCGTCCGGGTGGCCAGCGTGGCGACCGACCAGGGCGCCGCCGGCTCGGCGTGCAGGAGGCGCAGGGCGTCGCCGACCACGGGGTCCCGCTGGGCGGCGTACCAGGCCGGGGGCTCACCGCCGGGCCGGTCGAAGTAGTCGCGTACCGCGCAGACCAGCAACCAGTCCAGCAGCCGGTCCAGGACCACCTGCTGCCCCGGGGTGTCGGCGGCGACCTCGGCGGCGAGATGGTCCAGCACGGCGTCGCTCGCGCCGCCCGCCCCGACCCGCAGCACCACGGGCAGCGCGTCCAGCAGCCGCCGGCTGATCTCCCCGCGCACGGGGTAGGCGCCGACGACGAGCGTCGTCGCGCCCTCGCCGCAGTCGCTCCAGCCGCGCCGGTACCTGGTCCCGCCCTGTTCGGGCACCGCGCAGTGCTCGCCGCACGCCACCGGCTCCGCGGTCGTGCCGACCTCGTCGACGAACAGGAACGGCGCGGGGCCGCGCACGACCGCCGTCTCGCCGGCGTGCAGCTGCACCGGCGGCTGGCCCTCGGTGACTATCCAGCCGGCTCCGCTGATGACCGCGCACAGCGTCAGCGGCGCGCCGTCGACGAAGTCCAGCGCCCAGGGCGGCGACAGGGTCGAGCTGCCGAACAGCGAGCCCTGGGCGCGCATCCCGCGGAAGAGGTCACCGAACGAGTCCATCCACCGAGGCTAGACGATCACAAAGGCAATCCGGCTGATCGCCCATGGATCCGTCCGGCTCGGCGGCGTTGAATCGCTGTCATGACCAACAGCGCCAGCCTGACCACCGAGGACCTCGAGTTTCTCGCCCGCCCCCTGCACGGGTTCCTGTCCGTCGCTGGCGGGACGCAGCCGCCCCAGCCCCGGCCCATCTGGTTCGAGGCAACGGCCGAGGGCGCCGTCCAGTTCTTCACCGAGCCCGGCTCCCTGAAGATGCGGCGTCTCGCCCGCGACCCGCGCGCCTCTCTGGTCGTCGCCGCACCGGTGGGGGAGCGTGAGCGCTGGATCTCGGTCGCCGGACCCACGACCGTCGAGACCGGCGGGGCGCCCGACCTGGCCTCCCGGCTCGCGGCGCGCTACTGGGACCTCGGCGACCCGGCCAGGGCCGCCGGCCTCGCCGGGATCCTCGCCACTGAGCTGACCCGCGTCGTCATCCACCCGGAGACCGTCCACCGCTACGTGTACTGACGCCGGGCTACACTTCTGGTGGCCGTGACTGGCGAGGGTGGGTCACCACCGGGGAGCGGCCGAGCGACCCGTGATGCGCGCCGCCCGCCTGGGTGCCAGGGTTTTCCGCGAAGCTACTCCGAGGAGAACCGCCATGTCCGGCGCCCCGTCCGTACCCGATGTCCAGCTCACCGACGACTCGCAGCGCCCCGTCCGGCGCGCCCTGCTGAGCGTCTACGACAAGACCGGCCTGATCGAGCTCGCCACCGCCCTGCACGACTCAGGGGTCGAGCTGGTCTCCACCGGCTCCACCGCGTCGCGGATCGCCGACGCCGGGATCCCCGTCACCCCGGTCGAGCAGCTCACCGGGTTCCCCGAGTGCCTCGAGGGCCGGGTCAAGACCCTCCACCCGCGCGTGCACGCCGGCATCCTGGCCGACACCCGCAAGCAGGACCACCTCGACCAGCTTGGCGAGCTCGAGATCGCGCCGTTCGAGCTGGTCGTCGTGAACCTCTACCCGTTCGCGGCCACCGTCGCGTCGGGCGCCGGGCCGGACGCCGTCGTCGAGCAGATCGACATCGGCGGGCCGTCCATGGTGCGCGCCGCGGCGAAGAACCACCCGTCGGTCGCGGTCGTCGTGGACCCCGACGCCTACTCCGCCGTGGTCGACGCCGTCCGTGCCGGCGGCTTCACGTACGCGCAGCGCAAGGCGCTCGCCGCCCAGGCGTTCGTGCACACGGCGACGTACGACGTCGCCGTGGCCTCGTGGATGGGCAACGTCGTGTCGCCCACCGACGAGGTGACGGTCGACGGCGAGCCGCAGCAGTCCGGCTTCCCCGCCTGGATCGGCGGCACCTGGGACCGGTCCGACGTGCTCCGCTACGGCGAGAACCCGCACCAGCGGGCCGCCCTCTACACGCGCGGTGACGGGGTCAAGGGCCTGGCCCAGGCCGAGCAGCTGCAC
This sequence comes from Promicromonospora alba, assembly GCF_042654905.1. Classification (NCBI taxonomy): domain Bacteria; kingdom Bacillati; phylum Actinomycetota; class Actinomycetes; order Micrococcales; family Promicromonosporaceae; genus Promicromonospora; species Promicromonospora alba. Next base: position 8,902 of record NZ_JBHSFI010000004.1, on the reverse strand, counting down.
GGCAAGGCCATGAGCTACAACAACTACGTCGACGCCGACGCCGCATGGCGGGCCGCCTGGGACCACGAGGGTCCGGCGGTGGCGATCATCAAGCACGCCAACCCGTGCGGCATCGCCGTCGGCGCTGACATCGCGGAGGCGCACGCGAGGGCCCACGCGACCGACCCGGTCAGCGCGTTCGGCGGCGTGATCGCTGCCAACGGCGTGATCACGGCGGCTGCCGCCGCACAGATCGCCCCGGTGTTCACCGAGGTCGTCGTGGCGACCGGCTTCGAGCCGGAGGCGCTGGAGATCCTGCAGGCCAAGAAGAACATCCGCCTGCTGGTCGTCCCGGAGGCGCCGTCCGGCGCCGTCGAGACCCGGCCCATCTCCGGCGGGCTGCTCATGCAGGCGACCGACCGCTTCCAGGCCGACGGCGACGCCCCGGAGAACTGGACGCTGGCGACCGGCGAGGCCGCGTCACCCGAGGTCCTCGCCGACCTCGCCTTCGCCTGGAAGGCCGTGCGGGCCGCCAAGTCGAACGCGATCCTCCTGGCCAAGGACGGCGCGGCGGTCGGTATCGGCATGGGCCAGGTGAACCGTGTCGACTCGTGCCGCCTCTCGGTCGAGCGCGCCAACACCCTGGCCGACGGCGCCGAGCGCGCCCGGGGCGCCGTCGCGGCGTCCGACGCGTTCTTCCCGTTCGCGGACGGCCTGCAGGTGCTGCTCGACGCCGGGGTCACCGCCGTCGTGCAGCCGGGCGGCTCGATCCGCGACGAGGAAGTCATCAAGGCGGCCGAGGCGGCCGGCGTGACGATGTACCTCACGGGCACCCGCCACTTCGCCCACTGACCCACCCGGTTCGCCGAAGTAGAGCACCTGTCCGGACAGGTGCTCTACTTCGCGGTCGCTCGGCGCGCGAGGTAGAGCGGGCGTCCGGACACCCGCTCTACTTCGGCAACCCGCTTCAGACGACTGTGTCCTTCAGTTTTGTCGCCGGGTCCAGGGCGCGCTCCAGGTCCAGCTCCAGCGGGACGCCGCGGTTCATCAGCTTGCGCACCTGCCCCACCTCGCGGGGTGAGTCGACCAGCAGCACCGCCCGGACGGTCGCCACCCGGTGGCCGTCCGTGGTCTGGCGGGGATGCCGGTCCAGCGCGTTCTCCAGGTAGAGCGCGGCCCAGCCGCCCGACGCCGCGGGGTCGCCCCGCAGCACCACCTCGTCGAACGGGGACGGCGCGCCGAACAGCGCCAGGTCGTGCCCCAGCTGCTGCGAGAAGACGTACGGCGCGTGCGCCGGGATCGGCGCGAGCCCGAGCCGCGCGCGCACCCGCTCCGGCTCGGCGGCGCGCTCGTCGAGGCCGAGCAGGGCACGGACCGTGACGTCGGGGTCGTGCAGGGCCGCCGACCAGTGCCCGCCGGGCACCGGCCCGAACACCGGGTGCTCGCGCGTCGCGATGTCGCCCACCGCCCACACCCGGCGCAGCGCGTCGAGGTGCAGCCCGCCCGCCGGGTCGGTGGGGGAGCGCAGCCCCATGAACCGGCCCGCGCGGTTGACCCGCAGCCCGCCGCTCGACTCACGCGGCAGGGAGCCGGCGAGCCAGCCCGACGCCGGCCGCGCACCGACCGCCGCCAGCACCAGGTCCGCCTCGAGCACGCGGCCGTCGGCCAGCGTCACGCGCGCGCCGTCCTGCGTGCCTTCGTGCGACCCGGGCAGCACCTGGTCGACGGCGACGCCCGTGACCAGGGTGACCCCTGCGGCGTCGTACCAGGGGGCGACCAGGCCGCCCACCCGTCGGCCGAGCTGCCGCTCCAGCGGCACCGGACCCGCCTCCACCACGGTGACGCGGGCGCCGGCACCGGCGGCGACACCTGCGACCTCCGCCCCGATCCAGCCGGCACCCACCACCACGAGCCGCATCCCCGGCACGAGGGCCGCGCGAAGCCGCTCGGCGTCCGCGGCGGTGTGCAGGGTGACGGCGGCGTCCCAGCCCGCCGGCTGGACGGGCTCGCTGCCGAGGGCGAGCACGACGACGTCGGCCGTCACGTCGTCCCCCGACGCCGTCCGCACCACCACACGCTCCCGGTCCACCGCGAGACGGACCGCCGGATCGGCGAGCCGGAGGTCGTCGGTGAGGGCGTCCAGGTCGATGCCGAGGTCGTCGGCGAGCCAGAGCGGCTCCGTGCGCTTGAGCAGCTCCTTGGACAGCGGCGGCCGGTCGTAGGGCGGCAGACCCTCCGCGCCGAGCAGCGTCACGTGACCCTCGAAACCGTGCTTCCGCAACGCCGCGGCGGTTTGCGCGCCGGCCAGTCCCGCGCCCACGATGACGACGCTGCTGGGGACCTGTGCTGAAGGCGTGGGCATAGACCTCACGGTAGCCGGGAGGGCCGCCAACCTGGGAACGGACAGGTATTCAGGTTGCAAGCAGGTCACGGCTCTGCAGAATCGCGACGTTTCGGTTGTAGTCTCGTGCCGTGGATCTCAGTGAGACGCGGACTGCCTCCAGCGCACCGGGTGGCGCTACGGCGCTCCTCGAGCCGGTAACCGCCGGAACGGCTACGCTCGAACGAACCGGAGAGGCACGTCTGACGAGTGCCACCACGACGACCAGCCAGGAGCTCGACCGCAGTGAGCCCTCCAGCGGCGAGGCATCCGACATGACGTCATCCGAGCCTCAGCGCAGCAATCTCGCGATCTGGCTCGTGCTGCTCGGCGTCGCCCTCTCGGTGATCCTCGGCATGACCGCCGGGGCACGCGTCGGGGCGATCGGCATCGGCGTGGTCCTCGTGGTCTGCGCGATCTTCCGCGCGGTGCTCGACAGCCCGGTCGGGCTCGTCATCCGCACGCGGACCGTCGACATAGTGCTGTACGGCGCGACAGCGGTGCTGATCGGCATCCTCGCCGTGGCGACGCCCAGCATCTGACGTCGTTCCGCCGGGCAGCCGCCCCGCCGGGCGGCCCGTGCCGCCCTGCGTGCCTCAGCGAGCCGCGCCCTTGAGGGAGCCCGTCACCGGCTGCTCCGACTCGACGACGCACAGGATGCGACGGTCGCCCTCGGCCCAGCTCTCCTCCGACGGCGCGATCGGCCAGTACAGCAGCTCCGACCTGGCCCACCGCATGCCGACGAACTTCGTGAACTCCGGGTAGCAGTACGCGTCGGCCGCGTCCCAGAGCGCCTGCTGCGTCGGCGCGTCGCCGTTCCGCGCGAGGCTGTCGGGCGCCGTCGTCTCGGCGTAGATCTCGCCGCCGTGCGCGGTGCTGCAGGGGACTACCGGGATCCGGTACAGCGTGGTCTGGCCCGACGTCGCCGACGTGTCGAAGCAGTCGCCCACCGCGAGGTCGGGGATCTCCGCCCCGGCCGTTGCGGTCTCGTCCAGCTCCGGGACCGGTTCGACGGCGGGATCCGTCTCGTCGTCGGCCTCGGGCGTCTCTTCGAGGTCGTCCGCCGGGACGTCCGCGTACGGGTCCGTGGCCGACGGGTCAGGATTGAAGGGGTCGGCATACGGGTCGTCGCTCGGGCTGGGGGACGACGTCGGCGCGGCGACCTCTGCACCGTCGTCGGACAGTGTGATGCCGAGCGGGCCGGCCAGGGCCGGCGGGACGAACGACCGGACCGCCGAGACGAACCCCGCCGGGAGCGACGACGCATAGGTGGGAGCGGCCACTATGCCGACGGCCAGACCGACGATCCCGAGCACGCCCAGCGTGACGGCGCCCAGGGCGAAGTCGAGCGTGCGGACGGAGGACTTCTCGGCCCGGCGGACGTTGCCCGTGCCGTTGGCCTCGGCGGTCCGCATCGACAGCACGAGCGCCGGGATCGCCAGCGGCCAGAAGAGCAGGAACGCGGCGACCACCCAGCCGACGCGGGTCGGGAAGGGGCCGGTGGGTCGCTCGTCGACGGAGTCGTCATCGTCAGCGACGTCGGTGTCGGTGTCGGTGTCGGTGTCGGCGTCGACATCGGCGTCGGGGGAGGCGGGCGTGGCTTCAGCGCCCTCCGCAGCGTCGTCTACGACGTCGCCCGCAGGGTCGTCCTCTGCGCCGTCCGCCGGGTCGGCCGTCTCGGGTTCCGTAGCCGGCTCCGGCTCGTCACCGGGGGTCTGCTTCTTGTCGGCCATGATCCGGGATCGTAGCGCCGGGGAGCGCCGACCCGGCAAACGGCTGCCGATCGCCGCACGGTCTGCACAGGGCCCGCACGACGGCGGGGCCGCACTTCCCGTACGGAGGGTGCGGCCCCGGCGTCGTGCAGGTACTGCGGTGGATCAGGCCTTGTCGTCGGCCTTCTTCGCGGGCTCGGGCGTGGTGGCCTCAGCCTCGGCCTCCGCCTTGGCGGGGGTCTCCACGGCGACGAGCTCCGTCTCCTCGACCACTACGACGTCGTCGTCATCGAGATCGTCGTCGTCCTCGTCGAGGTCCAGCTCCTCCGTCTCCGCGGTCTCGTCCGAGCCGAACGCACGGTAGAAGAGGGCAGCCAGGGCGGCACCGACGAGCGGGGCGACCCAGAAGAGCCAGAGCTGGCCCCACTCGTTCGCGAAGATCGCGGCGGCGGTCGAGCGAGCAGGGTTCATGCCGGTGTTGGTGACGAACCACGAGACCAGGGTCAGCGCGGCGATGGCGCTACCGACGGCAAGCGGACCGTAGCCGATCGGGCGGCGCGGGTCGTTGGCGCCCAGGTACACGCCCACGAGCACCGCGGAGATGATGACCTCGACCAGCAGCGCCGGGAACCAGTCGAACTGAGCCCCGCCCTGCGTCTGCAGGTAGAGCGGGGAGAGCTCCCCGAAGCCGTTCACCGCCGAGCTGAAGACGCCGAACGTGTTCTCCTTGCCGAGCAGCTCGACGAGGGGGTTGGGAAGCGTCAGGAAGAGCACTGCGGCGGCCAGGATGGCGCCGACGAGCTGCGCACCCCAGTAGCTGAACATGGCGCTGATCGAGATGCGCCCACCGAGCCAGGCGCCCAGCGAGATCGCCGGGTTGAAGTGCGCGCCGGAGACGCGGCCGACTGCAGCGGCTCCCGCGATGTACGCGAAGGCACCACCGAGCGCGACGCCGAGCGCCTGGGCCGAGTTCAGCGGGCCGTAGACGAGCAGCCCTACGATCACGATCGTCAGCAGGAACGTGCCGAAGGTCTCGGCGAGCAGGCGGACGAGCAGGCTCGGAGACCGCTCCTCGACCTCGGTGACGCCGCGGGTCGCGGCGAGGTCCTGGGACATGAAGTCAGATCCTTTCAGTGGCACACCGATTCGGTGCGCGTTGTGGCGGCGTGCGTGCGATGTCGCGCACATCCTGCCATTACCTGGCTGAGCAATACCTGAATGCACGCAGGTATTTTCTTCACCGTACTCATGCTGTGCCCTACGGCATCGTCTAGGTCCGGTCTTCGACGGCCGCCGGGGCCCTGCGTACGGATGTTGCGTGGGGGCTGGGCGAGGCGGGCCGGTCGATGCAAGAGTGGGGTCATGACTGAACCCGTGAATGTCACCGTCACCGGAGCCGCTGGCCAGATCGGGTACGCGCTGCTCTTCCGCATAGCCGCGGGCGAGATGCTCGGCGCGGACACGCCAGTGCGGCTCCGCCTGCTCGAGATCCCCCAGGCCGTCGCCGCCGCAGAGGGTACGGCGATGGAGCTCGACGACTGCGCCTTCCCGACCCTGGCCGGCGTCGAGATCTTCGACGACCCGGTCAAGGCCTTCGACGGGGTCAACGTGGCCCTCCTTGTCGGTGCCCGCCCGCGCGGCGCCGGCATGGAGCGCGCGGACCTCCTGGAGGCCAACGGCGGCATCTTCGGCCCGCAGGGCCGTGCCATCAACGACGGCGCCGCCTCCGACGTCCGCGTGCTCGTGGTCGGCAACCCCGCGAACACCAACGCGCTCATCGCGGCGACGAACGCGCCCGACGTGCCGGCCACGCGGTTCACCGCGATGACCCGGCTCGACCACAACCGCGCGCTCTCGCAGGTCGCGGCAAAGACCGGGACCGCCGTCGCGGACATCAAGAAGCTGACGATCTGGGGCAACCACTCCGCCTCGCAGTACCCCGACCTGTTCCACGCGGAGGTCGGCGGGCGTCCGGGCGCCGAGATCGCCGCGGACACGACCTGGCTCACCGACGACTTCATCCCGACCGTGGCCAAGCGCGGGGCGGCGATCATCAAGGCGCGTGGGGCCTCGTCGGCGGCGTCGGCGGCCAACGCTGCGATCGCGCACGTCCGCGACTGGACGCTCGGCACGCCCGAGGGTGACTGGACCTCGGCGGGTCTGTGGTCCTCCGGCGAGTACGGCGTCCCGGAGGGGCTCGTCTCCTCCTTCCCCGTGACCTCGGACGGCACCGGCGAGTGGAAGATCGTCGAGGGCCTCGAGATCGACGAGTTCTCCCGCGCGCGGATCGACGCGAGCGTCGCCGAGCTGGCCGAGGAGCGCGACGCCGTCCGCTCCCTGGGCCTGGTCTGACTCGCACCCAACGTACCCATTGATCGAGCGCTCCCGTTGGTCGAGCTTGTCGAGACCCGCCAGGTCTCGACAAGCTCGACCCACGGGAAGGTGTGACGTGAGGTGCGTCTCGCGATTCCGGGACGAGGGGTCGGCTCAGGTATCTTGATGTCGAGAGATCGGCACATTCCAATAACCCGGGGAGTCAGCCACACCCATGTCCAAGATCATCTATACCCACACGGACGAAGCCCCGCTTCTGGCGACGTACTCGTTCCTGCCGATCGTCTCGGCATACGCGGCAAAGGCAGGTGTGGACGTCGAGACCCGCGACATCTCGCTCGCCGGCCGGATCATCGCGCAGTTCCCGGAGCGGCTCACGGACGAGCAGCGTCAGGCCGACGCGCTCGCCGAGCTCGGTGAGCTCGCGCACGACCCGTCCGCCAACATCATCAAGCTGCCCAACATCTCGGCCTCGCTGCCGCAGCTGAAGGCCGCCATCGCCGAGCTCCAGGGCCTCGGCTACGACCTGCCGGACTTCCCGGAGAGCGTCGAGACCGACGCCGAGAAGGACGCGCGCGAGCGCTACGGCCGCGTCATGGGCTCCGCCGTGAACCCGGTGCTGCGCCAGGGCAACTCCGACCGCCGCGCACCGGCGTCGGTCAAGAACTACGCGAAGGCGCACCCGCACCGCATGGGTGCGTGGACGCCCGACTCGAAGACGAACGTCGCGACCATGGGCCACGACGACTTCTTCTCCAACGAGAAGTCGGTGGTCATCGAGGCCGACGACACCCTGCGCATCGAGCACGTCGCCGCCGACGGCACCGTCACCGTGCTCAAGGAGTCGCTGCCCGTCCTCGCCGGCGAGGTGGTGGACGGCACGTTCATCGACGGCGCCGCGCTGGACGCGTTCCTGCTCGAGTCGATCGAGCGGGCCAAGGCCGAGGGCGTGCTGTTCTCCGTGCACCTCAAGGCGACGATGATGAAGGTCTCCGACCCGATCATCTTCGGCCACGTGGTGAAGGCCTTCTTCAAGCCGGTCTTCGAGAAGTACGGCCAGGACCTGGCCGACGCCGGCCTGTCGGCGAACGACGGCCTCGGCGGCATCTTCGCCGGGCTCGCGTCCCTGCCGAACGGCGCCGAGATCCGCGCCGCGTTCGACGCCGCGCTGGCCGACGGCCCGAAGATGGCCATGGTGAACTCCGACAAGGGCATCACCAACCTGCACGTACCGTCCGACGTGATCGTCGACGCCTCGATGCCCGCCATGATCCGTATCGGCGGCCACATGTGGGGGCCCGACGGCGAAGAGGCCGACACCCTCGCGGTGATCCCCGACTCGTCCTACGCCGGCATCTACCAGACCGTCATCGACGACTGCCGCCTTAACGGCGCCCTCGACCCGGCCACGATGGGCTCCGTCCCGAACGTCGGCCTCATGGCGCAGGCTGCCGAGGAGTACGGCTCGCACGACAAGACGTTCGAGATCGCTGCCGACGGCACCGTGCGCATCGTCAACGGCGCCGGCGACGTCCTCATCGAGCACGCGGTTCGCGTCGGCGACGTCTGGCGCGCCTGCCAGACCAAGGACGCCCCGATCCGCGACTGGATCAAGCTGGCCGTCACGCGGGCCCGTGCCTCCGCGACCCCCGCCGTGTTCTGGCTCAACTCGCGCCGCGCGCACGACGCGAACCTGATCAAGAAGATCGAGCAGTACCTGCCGGAGCACGACACCGAGGGTCTCGAGATCCACGTCATGGACCCGTCGGAGGCCACGGCGTTCTCGCTGGCGCGCATCCGCCAGGGCCTGGACACCATCTCCGTGACCGGCAACGTGCTGCGCGACTACAACACCGACCTGTTCCCGATCCTCGAGGTCGGCACGTCGGCGAAGATGCTGTCGATCGTGCCGCTGATGAATGGTGGCGGCCTGTTCGAGACGGGCGCCGGCGGCTCCGCGCCGAAGCACGTCCAGCAGCTCGTCGAGGAGGACTACCTGCGCTGGGACTCGCTCGGTGAGTTCTTCGCGCTGGCCGCGTCCTTCGAGCACCTCGCGGTGAACGAGGGCAACGCCCGGGCCCAGGTCCTGGCCGACACCCTCGACCGCGCCACCGGGACGTTCCTGGGCGAGGACCGGTCCCCGGGCCGCAAGCTCGGCACCATCGACAACCGCGGCTCGCACTTCTACCTCGGCCTGTACTGGGCGCAGGAGCTGGCCACGCAGTCCGACGACGCCGAGCTCGCCGCCACGTTCAAGCCCCTCGCCGAGGCGCTCGCCGCGAGCGAGCAGGCGATCGTGGAGGAGCTGCTCGCGGTCCAGGGCAAGCCTGCCGACATCGGCGGGTACTACCGCCCGGACGAGGCCAAGGTCAACGCGGTGATGCGCCCGAGCAAGACGTTCAACGAGGCCCTCGCGTCCCTCTGACACGACGGTCCGCGAAGTAGAGCGCCTGTCCGGTCTCGACGGGCTCGACCACCGGTGGTCGAGCCCGTCGAG
>NZ_JBHSFI010000003.1:0-1265819 GCF_042654905.1 Promicromonospora alba | reverse complement strand
CCATCCGACCCCGCCCGACCGCCCAACCCGGCCCCGCCGCCCAACCCCAACCCGGCCGAAGCGGAACCCGCCCCAACAGAAGAGGTCGGAGGGTGAGGACGTCCCCCCGCCGCCGTCAAGCCGTAGCGGAGTGAGCGAGGAACGAGCGAGCGTGAGCGAGGCGGCGGGGGGACGTCCTCACCCTCCGACCGGACGGAACCAGAAGAAGGCCCAAGGATCGCGAACGCCCGAGCCGCCGCAGCCACACCGTCGACCGACGCATGGAACTCAGCCCCGACCCGCCGCAGCGGCAGATACACCTCAGGCGCCAGCACCAGCACGGCAAGCGCCGGCTCCAGCAACATGGCGCCCTCGACGAGCCGCAGCCCCACGCCGACGGCGATGATCGCCACCGAAAGTGTCGTGAGCAGCTCCAGCACCATCGAGGAGAGGAACGCGATCCGCAGCGTCCCCATGGTCGCCCTGCGGGACGCGTCGCCGAGCGCCCGCACCCGCTCGCCCGGCCCCAAGGACCGCCCGAAGGCGCGGAGCGTCGGCAGCCCGGCGACGAGGTCGAGCACCTGGGTGCCGAGCCGTTCGACGGTCGCCAGCCGCCGCTCCGACGCCCCCGCGGTCAGCCGCCCGACGAGCACCATGAAGATGGGCACGAGCGGCAGCGTGACGACGAGGATCACCGCGGATACCCAGTCCAGGCCGAGCACGACGGCCACGAGGGCCGGCGTGAGCAGCGCGGTCAGCACGAGCTGCGGCACGTACCGCACGAGGTACGGCTCGAGCGCGTCGAGCCCGCGGGTCGCCAGGGTCGCGACCTCCGCCTCCGGGCTCGCGCCGTTCCCGCTGCCCGACGCCGGAGCGCCGGCCCCGCCGACCGCCGTCCCGACCGGCGCCCCGACCGCCCGCGGGCCGCGCAGCGCCCAGGCCTCGACCACCGCGCGCCGGAGCTCGGCGATGGTCCGGGCGGCGGCGCGCAGCGCGTACCGCTCCTGTGCCCACGCGACGGCCGCCCGCCCGGCGATCACGAGCGCCAGCCCCGCGAAGGACCGCACCATCGTCGGCCCGGACGTACCGTCCCCGCGTATCACCGGTGCCAGCAGGTCCGCGATGAGCAGGGCCTGCGCGACGATCAGCCCGGCCGCCGCCACGCCGAGCCCGACCGTCAGCACCACGTACCAGCGGGCCGCGCGCACCTCCCGCAGCAGCCGGGGGTCCAGAGGCTTCACGATCCGAGGTTCCCGTACCGGCTCAGAACGCCGACTCCTTGATCTTCTTCCAGGTGAGCCCTGCCGGCGCGGGTATGTGGTCCACGGTCAGCCTGCGGCGGAAGACCCAGTAGGTCCAACCCTGGTACAGGATCACCAGGGGAGTGAGGAAGGCGGCCACCCACGTCATGACGGTCAGGGTGTACGGGGTCGAGGACGCCTCCGCGATGCTGAGGGAGGGCCCGCCGTCCAGGCCGGGCATGACGTCGGGGAACATGGATCCGAAGATCAGGACCACGGCGGCGATGATCGTCGCGGCGGACAGCCCGAACGCCCAGCCTTCGCGCCCGGCACGGTTGGTGAGCGCGACGCCGACCAGGGCGAGTGCGGCGACCGCCACGGCGGCCCACGTCCAGGTGACGGAGAACGCGAGCTGCGCCCAGAGAGCCCATCCGCCGGCCACGACCAGGGCTGCTACCGACAGGACACCCGCGAACCGGCGGGCCCGGGCCCGGATCTCGCCGTCCGTCTTGAGCGCGACGAACACCGTGCCGTGCAGGAGGAACAGCACGAGCGTGGTGGCGCCGCCGAGCAGCGCGAACGGGTTGAGCAGGGCCCAGAACCCGCCCACGTACTGGTGCGTCTCGGAGAGCTGGACGCCGCGGACCAGGTTGGCGAACGCCACGCCCCAGAGGATGGCCGGCGCCCAGGAGCCCACCTGGATGGCGATGTCGCAGCGGCGCGCCCAGACGGCGTCGGCGATCTTGCCGCGGTACTCGAAGGCGACGCCGCGCACGATGAGCGCGACCAGGATGAGCAGCAGTGGTAGGTAGAAGCCGGAGAACATGGTCGCGTACCACTCGGGGAACGCGGCGAAGGTGGCGCCACCGGCGGTGAGGAGCCACACCTCGTTGCCGTCCCACACGGGCCCGATGCTGTTCACCAGCACCCGCCGCTCCTTCTCCCGGTGCGCGGCGTCGCCGCGCGGGAGCAGGGACATGAGCATCCCGACGCCGAAGTCGAAGCCCTCGAGCACGAGGTACCCGGTCCACAGAATCGCGATGATGAAGAACCACACGAGTGCGAGGTCCACGGTCACGTCCTTTGTCAGTCTTGGGTTCTGGCGGAGGTCAGGCGGTGGTCAGTAGGCGAACGAGAGCGGCCGGTCGGTCTCGTCGGCGGCCGCCTCGGGCGACTCGTCGCGCACCGTGGAGGGCACCCCCTCGATCGCGTACCGGTGCATGAGGCGGTACCAGATCACGGCCAGCACGCCGTAGAGCAGCGTGAACACGATCATCGAGGTGAGCACCATGCCGGGGCTCACCACCTCCGAAACACCGCGCATGGTGAGCAGCCGGACCTGGTCGATGCCCGTGGGGTTGGGGGCGACCACCCAGGGCTGGCGCCCCATCTCGGTGAAGATCCACCCGAACGACGACGCGATGAACGGTGTCGGGATCGCGGCGATCCCGAGACGGGCGAACCACGGGTTGTCGGTGACGCGGCCGCCGCGGGTGAGCCAGAGCGCGGCCAGGGCGAGGAGCGCGGACCCGGCGGCGAACCCGATCATGAGCCGGAAGCTCCAGTACGTCACGGCGAGGTTCGGCGTGTACGAGATGGGGTTTCCGGCGTCGTCGGTCTCGCCGTACCGCTGGGAGTACTGCTCCTGGACGTCGTTGACGCCGGGCAGGTAGCTGTCCTCGCCGGAGAAGCTGCCCGTGCCGAGGTAGCTGGCCAGACCCGGCACCTCCAGGATGTGCCGGACGCCCTCGCACGAGTTGGACAGGTCGCCGATGGTGAGGATCGAGAAGTTCGCGGCCTCCTCGCCCTCGCACAGCGCCTCGGCCGAGGCCATCTTGCCCGGCTGCTGCTCGAACATCAGCTTGCCCTGGACGTCACCCGTCAGGGCGACGCCGGCCCCGGAGACCAGCATGACCACGGTGCCCAGGATCACGGCGGGGCGGTAGACGTTGCGGGCGAGCTCGACGGACTCGGCCCGCTTGGTCCGGACCAGGCGCACCATCCACCAGGCGGAGATCCCGGCCACGAACGTGCCCGCGGTCAGGAACGCCGCCGACACGGTGTGCGGGAAGGCGGCCCACAGCGTGTTGTTGCCGAGGATCGCCCAGATCGACTCCATCTCGGCGCGGCCGGTCTCGGGGTTGTAGACGGCGCCCACCGGGTGCTGCATCCACGAGTTGGCAGCCAGGATGAACAGGGCGGACAGGTTCACCGCGACGGCCACGGCCCAGATGCAGGCCAGGTGGACCCGTTTGCTCAACCTGTCCCAGCCGAAGATCCACAGACCGAGGAACGTGGACTCCACGAAGAACGCCGCGAGGGCCTCCATGGCGAGCGGGGCGCCGAACACGTCACCGACGAACCGGGAGTACTCGCTCCAGTTCATCCCGAACTGGAACTCCTGCACGATGCCGGTGACGACGCCGAGGGCGAAGTTGATCAGGAACAGCTTCCCGAAGAACTTGGTCAGCCTCAGCCACCGTTCGTTCCCGGTGCGGACCCAGGCCGTCTGCATGATGGCCACCAGGGGCGCGAGCCCGATGGTGAGCGGCACGAAGATGAAGTGATAGACGGTGATGATGCCGAACTGCCAGCGCGCCAGATCTAGAGCGTCCACTCAGGGCTCCTGTGATGTCTCCGAACGGCGCCCATCCCTGGTCGGTCGGCCTGAACATGCAGGTCCGCGACCACCGCAGGGGTGAGTACCGCTTGTGAATGCCTTCACAAGCACTGTACACGCAGTTCGTCCTCCGGAGGATGGGCCCTTCGGCCCCTATGTCGCGGGCCGGTCGTCCTTCGCCGGGTGGGCTCGGTCTCTTGTGCGATACTTGACGAACCCGCGTAGGCCCACATCCCTGCGCGGCCTGCAGAGTCCATCACTGCCCGCGATCCGCACGCGGTGCCGCTGTCACGACAGAACGTGGCCGCAGGCGTCCGCGAAGATCGCAGGAACAGGGCCGCAGACCGAGACTTCCGCCCGGGTGTGTCGCTTCGCCGCGATGCACAGCCGGACGACCGACCGCCTGGCGGTCCGCGTGGTGTGGGGCGGACGCCGGCTACAGGAGCACCTCACGTGACGCCTTCCAGCACCACCGGTTCGACCATCGGGTCACAGGATGATCACGACGCACCTGAGGCGAACGCCCAGGTCACCACTGGTGGGGAGGCTCCGTCGGGCACGACGCCGGCCAAGCGCCCGCGTCGCCGTGTCACCAGGGCCGTCGTCTCGACGGCGAGCGTCGAGCCCATCGTCGTCGGTTCGTCCGGCCCCGCGGAGACCGCGGCCGAGTCGCAGCCGGTGACCACCGGCGGCACCGCCGTCGTGTCGACCTCGGCAGCCGCCGAGCCCGCCACCAAGCGACCGCGCCGCCGCGCCACGCGGGGTGTCTCTTCCCCGACGGCGCCCGCCGTGGCCGAGCCGACGGCGGCCGAGCCGACGGCGGCCGAGCCGGTCGCCGAGGCCGTTGCCGAGCCCGCCGCAGCGAGCGATCCGGTCCCGACTGAGACAGATGTCACTGTCGAGGCGGCGCCGGTGGTCGAGCCCGAGGCCGACGCGGTCGCGCCGGCGGCCGGCGAGGAGCCCGTGGAGGAGCTGGCGCCCGCCCTCGTCCTCCCCGTGCCCGCGGCGACGCCCGACAGGGCGCCGACGCGCGAGGTCGCGAGCCTCGACGACATCGTCCTGCCCAGCGGCCCGACCGCTGAGACCGAGAAGGCCGCCCCGAAGCGTCGTACGCGCAAGAAGGCGGAGCCGGTGGCAGAGACCCCGGCCGAGCCGGCAGCGGAAGCCGCCCCGAAGCGCGCCCGGTCCCGTCGTAAGCCGGTGACCGCCGAGTCCGTGACCGCCGAGTCCGTCACCGCCGAGCCCGACACCACCGAGCCCGACACCACCGAGCCCGACACCACCGAGCTGGTCGCGGAGACCATGGTCGAGGCAGGACCGGTCGAGGGGGCCCCTGAGGCTCCCGCCGCGGCAGCTCCGGCCGAGGAGCCCTCGGCTACCGAGGCTCCGGCCGAGCAGACGCCGAGGACCCGCGGCCGCCGCAGCAGCCGCCGTCCGGCAGCGGAGCCCACCGTGGCCCCCGCGGCCGAGACACCCGCCGCCGAGGAGCCCGCGCAGCCGACGGTGTCGCCCGCCGCGACGACGTCCGGCACGCGCGTCCCGCGGCTCGCCACCACGGCGCTGCTCTTCCAGGCGCCCGACGAGTCCGCCGCTCGCCGCTCGCGGCGTGCGCAGGCACCCGCAGGCCCGCCGCGTCCGCAGGACCTGACGCCGACGTTCGCCCGCCCGGTCGCTCGCCCTGTCGAGCCGGCCGTCGAGGCGCCCGCGCGTGCGGCGGAGCCCGCCGCCGAGCCCCGGTCCGAGCGCGTGGCCGAGGCCGCACCCGAGCCCCAGGCGGCGTCCGAGGCGCCGGCCGAGCCCAGGGCGCGCCGGTCCGGTTCGCGCCGTGCGGTGCGCCGTACGGGCGGACCCAGCATCGAGCCGGCCGTGCGGCCGGAGGCGCAGGACTCGGCCCCGAGCACGCAGGCCGATGCCGTCGAGCCTGTCGCGGACACCTCCGCAGCGGCGCCCGTCCGCGAGACGAGCGCTGCCGTGCCGTACTTTGTCGCGGCCGAGCTGAGCGAGGACGACGCCGCCGCCGTGGACGAGGTCGGCGCGATCGAGGACGAGCTGGCCGCCGAGGGCGTCGAGCTCGAGGAGCTCGCCCCGGCGGACTTCGAGGAGTACGACGACGAGGAGGTGCGCCCGTCGCGCCGCCGTCGGCGTCGGGGTGGACGCGGCCGCCGTGGCGGCCGCGCGAACCGTCTGGACGACGAGGACGACTCGGCGGACGAGGAGCAGGACGACGACGCCGACGAGGACGCGCAGGCGTCCGACGAGGACGATGACGAGCAGGACTCCGCCCAGGACGCGGCCGACGGTGAGGGTGACGGCGAAGGCGAGGGCGAGGGCGGCAGCCGTCGTCGTCGCCGGCGCCGCCGGGGTACGCGCGGCGAGCGTGCCGAGGCGGCCGCCGTCCGCTCGACCCGCACCGACGAGGTGACCGCGCTCAAGGGGTCCACCCGCCTCGAGGCGAAGCGTCAGCGTCGCCGTGAGGGCCGGGACCACGGGCGTCGTCGCCAGATCATCACCGAGGCCGAGTTCCTGGCCCGCCGCGAGTCGGTGCAGCGGTCGATGATCGTGCGCGAGAAGGACGGCCGCACGCAGATCGCGGTGCTGGAGGACGGCGTCCTCGTCGAGCACTACGTCTCGCAGCAGTCGCAGGCTTCGATGGCCGGCAACGTGTACCTGGGCCGCGTCCAGAACGTGCTGCCCTCCATGGAGGCCGCGTTCGTCGACGTCGGCAAGGGCCGCAACGCCGTGCTGTACGCGGGTGAGGTCAACTGGGACGCCGCAGGCCTCGAGGGCCAGCCGCGCCGGATCGAGCAGGCGCTGAAGTCGGGCGACTCGGTCCTGGTGCAGGTCACCAAGGACCCGATCGGCCACAAGGGCGCCCGGCTCACCAGCCAGGTCACGCTCGCGGGCCGGTACCTGGTGTTCGTGCCGGGCGGCGGCATGACCGGCATCAGCCGCAAGCTGCCCGACACCGAGCGGTCGCGCCTCAAGAAGATCCTCCGCGAGGTGGTCCCCGAGGGCGCCGGCGTCATCGTGCGCACCGCCGCCGAGGGGGCGAGCGAGGACGAGCTGCGCGCCGACGTCGAGCGGCTGCAGGGCCAGTGGGACGCGATCCAGGAGAAGTCGAAGAAGGCCAACGCCCCGGCTCTGCTCCAGGGTGAGCCGGACATGGCCATCCGCGTGGTCCGGGACATCTTCAACGACGACTTCTCGTCGCTGGTGGTGCAGGGCGAGGGCGCGTGGGACGAGATCGCGCACTACGTCGAGGAGCTCGCCCCGGACCTGCGCGAGCGCGTGTCCAAGTGGGTCGAGAACACCGACGTGTTCCACGTGCACCGGGTGGACGAGCAGCTCGCCAAGGGGATGGACCGCAAGGTCTGGCTGCCCTCGGGCGGCTCGCTGGTCATCGACCGCACCGAGGCGATGACGGTCGTGGACGTCAACACCGGCAAGTTCACCGGTGCCGGCGGCACGCTCGAGGAGACCGTGACGCGGAACAACCTCGAGGCGGCCGAGGAGATCGTGCGGCAGCTTCGCCTGCGCGACATCGGCGGCATCATCGTCATCGACTTCATCGACATGGTGCTCGAGTCCAACCGGGACCTCGTGCTGCGTCGTCTGGTCGAGTGCCTCGGCCGGGACCGCACCAAGCACCAGGTGGCGGAGGTGACCTCGCTCGGCCTGGTCCAGATGACGCGCAAGCGTGTGGGCCAGGGCCTCGTCGAGGCGTTCTCCGAGACGTGCGAGCACTGCAAGGGCCGCGGGTTCATCGTGCACGAGGAGCCCATCGAGAAGTCGGGCAACGGCATGGCTTCGGGCGGCGCGCCCGCGTCGTCCGACGAGGGCCCGCGCTCCCCGCGTGCGCGCCGCAAGCGCGGCAAGGAGGGCAGCAAGGTTGCTCCCGTGCCGGAGACCACGCCTGTCGCGAGCCTGCCCGAGGAGCGGTCCGAGGCGCGTGAGGCCGTCAAGGCCACGCTCGCGACCATCGCCGCCGCAGCGCAGCATGCGCACGAGACGAAGGAACCGTCGGACGACGGTCCCGCCACCCTGGACGAGATCCAGCTGCCGAGCGCCGGTGCGTCCAGCACGGCGCCGGCGTCCGCGAGCCCCGGCTCGGCGGCTTCTCCTGACTCACCCGACTCCGCGGGATCGCCGGCGGATGCCGCGCGGTCTGCGAGCGATGCGCCGGAGGGGGGCTCCGACACTGGGCAGTCGGAACCGCCCAAAGGAGCTGGCGACGAGGTCGCCTGAGCACAAGAAGGGTTTCTGGGCGAGGCTGCTCGGCCTCTGACCTGATCCGGACGAGGGTCGCCACCGTGAGGTGGCGGCCCTCGTTTTTGCGTGCCCGGACATGCCTCGTGCAGATCTCCCTTGCGGACCCGGCACGTTCTGTGGTTCATTAGTCGAGTAATGAACCACGGGAGCAGTGAACCGCACGAGACTCGGAGACCCACGATGACCACTACCGCCGTACGGCCGACCGCTACCCGACTGGGGTACGTCGACAACCTGCGGGTGCTGCTGACCGTGCTGGTCCTGGCGCACCACAGCGCCCTGACCTACGGCGCGCTCCCGCTCTGGTACTGGACCGAGCCGAGCACCAGCCCGTCCGGCGTCGCGTTGATGGTGCTGGTGATCGTGAACCAGCTCTATTTCATGGGGTTCTTCTTCCTGCTCTCCGGCCTGTTCGCCCCGGGGTCCGTGGACCGCAAGGGGCCTGGCGCCTTCGCCCGGGACCGGTTGCTCCGGCTCGGCGTCCCGCTGGTGGCCTTCTGGCTGGTTGCCCGCCCGCTGCTGTCCCTACAGAGCTGGCCGGACCACCGCGCGGAGGGGGAGTCGTTCCTGCAGTTCTGGTTCACCGTCGGTGACGTCGGCCCGCTGTGGTTCGCGGAGGTGCTCCTGGTGATGTCGCTCGCATACGCCGCCTACCGCGCGCTGCGCGCCCGCTCGGCGGCACGGTCCGGCATCGTGGACGCTGGTTCGCCGACGACGGTCGACGCCGAGCCTCGCCCGGTCCGCTTCCGTGCGATCGCCGGGCTCGTCGCCGTGCTGACCGTCGCCACGTTCCTCTGGCGCCTCGCGGTCCCGTCCGGGACCTACTGGGAGGTCGTGGGCCTGCCCTCCCCGGCGTACCTGCCGCAGTACGTGATCCTCTTCGTGGTCGGCCTGCTCGCGGTGCGCCGCGGGTGGCTCGCCGCCCTCACCGTGCGGCAGGGGCGCGTGGCGCTGGTCGTGGCGCTCGTCAGCCTGGCGCTGGCGCTCGGTGGCGCCGCCCTCGCGACGGCGCCCGGCGCGGGGCTGCTCGCCCAGCTGGGTGCGAGCCTCGCGGAGAACGTCTTCGCCGTCAGCACGGTAGTGGCCCTCCTGGTCCTGTTCCGGGAGCGGTTCTCGGGCCAGCCCGCGTGGGCTCGCTGGGCGGCGCAGAACTCGTTCGCGGTCTACGTCATCCACCCGCTGGTGCTGGTCGGCGTCGCGATGCTCTTCGCGCCGCTCGTCGCTCCCGCCGGCGTGAAGTTCCTCATCCTGCTCGGCCTCTCGGTGCCGCTGTGCTGGGGCTTCGCCCACCTGCTGCGGAAGATCCCGGGCGTCTCGCGGGTGCTGTGATGTGGAGGCTGGGCCAGCGGGGACTTCGGTCCCTTGCACCGGCCCATCCTTGACTTCGGTCGCTTGCCACGAGATCGGTCAATCAACCGACCGATTTCGTGGCAAGCGACCGAAGTCAAGAGGCCTGGCTTGCAACCGACCGATCTCGGCGGACCAGGCGAGCCGGCAGGTCCAGCCGCGCCTCCTAAAAGCCTTCCGCCCGGTGCGGAGGTCCGGAGAGGATCGGGCGCGTGACACCCGAGATCTACTCCCGAGGCGCGACCGCCGCCGGATTGGCAGTCGCCCTTCGCGGCTGGACGGCTCCCGACCTAGACGCTTTCCGCGCGTGGTTGCGGCCAGAGCACGACTGGCATCGTTGGGACGGTCCCTACTACCCGGTCCTGACCAGCGCCGAGGCCGACACGTTCGTCACGTCGCTCGCACGGGCCAATGGGCTGGCCTGGCCGCCGTCGCCACAGCCGGACGTTGAGCACAGCAGTAGCTGCCAGGATCGGGGGCAGCCGCACAGCAGCTGCTGTGCTCAACGTCCGGGCACGCCGCCGTCGGACAGCCAAGCACTCCCGCCTCGCCGGCTGGTGGTCGACGTCGGTGGTGAGCTCGTCGGGACCGTTGCGTGGTACTGGGAGTCGCGCGAGACCGAGTGGGCGCGCATGGGCGTCACCGTGTACGACCCGGCCGTGCGGGGGCGGGGGATCGGGCGCACCGCGCTCGCGCTGTGGACGACCTTCCTGTTCGCGAGCACGCCGTGGGTACGGCTGGACTTCGCGACGTGGTCGGGCAACGAGGCGATGCTCGGCGTCGGGAAGGCACTGGGCTTCGTGGAGGAGGCGCGGTTCCGCCAGGCCAGGGTGGTCGACGGCGTCCGCCACGACGCGGTGGTCATGGGCGTGCTCCGCGGCGAGTGGCAGGAGTTCCCGGGGCGTCAGTCGGCTGCCGACAGCCGCTCGTAGAACTCGGCGATCGTCCGGGAGAAGAGCTCCGGCTCCTGCTGGTTCCACGGGTGGCCGACCCGAGGGACGATCCGCAGCTCGGCGTTCGGGATCGTCCTGGCGAGCTCCCGCGCGGGTGCGAGGTTGGCGAAGTCGCGGCTGCCGCACAGGACGAGCGTCGGTGCCTGGATGTCCGCCAGCCCCTCGCGGAAGTTCATGTCCGCGACCACCTGGAGGGCCCCGAGCCACTGCTCCTTGGTCAGGACCATGCGTTCGGCGGCGCGTTCCGGCAGCATCCGGACGATCGTCCGCTGGATCGCCATGAGCGCGGGAGGCACGCGGACCTGGCTGCCCGAGAGCACGAGGGAGGCGACCCGTTCGGGAAAGTCGAGCACGAGCTGGGTCGCCGTCATCGCGCCGAGCGACAGGCCGCAGACGTGCGCCCGCTCGATTCCGTGCTCGTCGAGCAGTTCCCGCAGCGCCCGTGCCGCCCTCGTGAACGTGAAGGCGCCGGGCGTCGCGGCACGGTCGAGCCCGGGGATGTCCGGGGCCAGGCCGGTGAACCCGGCGGGCAGGGCGCGCAGCTGCGCCTCCCACGGATCGATGCCGGCACCCAGTCCCGGCAGGAACAACACGGTCTCGACGTCGGCGGCCATGCTCGTCAACATAATCGAATGGTTGACTGGCGACCATGGAAGACGGCCTGGGCGCTGGGCGCCTCGAAGTGATCGCCGGCCCCATGTTCGCGGGCAAGTCCGAGGAGCTGCTGCGCCGGGTGCGGCGTGCCCGGATCGCCCGGCGGGGGGTGCTGGTGGTGAGTCATTCGCTCGACGCCCGCAGGGGGCTGGGCAGGGTGACCTCGCACTCGGGTCAGGGTGTGCCCTCGCACACGGTGTCGGACGCCGCGGAGATCCTCGTCCTGCTCGACGCCGACGCCGACGCCGAGACCGCGACCGAGCTCGTCGCCGTCGACGAGGCGCAGTTCTTCGGCGCGGGCCTCGTGCCCGTGGCCTCGGAGCTTGCCCGCCGCGGGCTCGTGGTGGTGGTCGCCGGGCTGTCCGTCACGTTCGACGGGCAGCCCTTCTCGCCCCTGCCCGAGCTGATGGCGCTCGCCGAGTCGGTGGAGAAGCTCACCGCCGTCTGCTCGGTGTGCGGCGCGGACGCGGCCTTCCACGTCCGGGTGCCGGGTGCACCACTGGTGACCGACGCCGACACTGCCGACGACGCGGGCGACGCGCTGGTACCGGTCGCCGCGCACGTCGGCGGCTCGGAGTCGTACGAGGCGCGCTGCCGTCGGCACGCGGGGCGCGCAGAAGGGCGCGAGTGACCGGTAGACACTGAAGCCCTGGCGGCCGCTCGCGCCCTTCGGCGCGGCGAGGTCTGCTGCTGCCCCGAGGGTCAGACCTTGCGGAGCGAGTGGTACTCCGGGCAGTCGAACGGGTCGCGTGCCGCGAGCCCCACCCGGTTCAGGTAGTTGACGACGAGCAGGTACGAGTGCGCCAGGGTCGTCTCCGTGTAGGGGATGCCGACGTTGGCGCAGTGCTCCCGGACGATCACGGCGGTCCGGATGAGGTGCGGCCGCGGCATGCTCGGGAACAGGTGGTGCTCGGTCTGGAAGTTGAGCCCGCCCATGAGGATGTTCATGAACCAGCCACCCCTGATGTTGCGCGAGGTGAGCACCTGCTTCGAGAGGAAGTCGAGCTTGCTGTCGGCGGGGATGATCGCCATGCCCTTGTGGTTCGGGGCGAACGACGCGCCCATGTAGACGCCGAAGACGGCCATCTGGACGCCGAGGAACGCGAAGGCCATGCCGACCGGCAGTACCAGCATCAGGACAGCGATGTACACGCTGAGGCGTACCGCGATGGTCACGAGCTCGCCCACGCGGGACCGGAGCGTCTCCGGCGTTCCCTGGAACAGCGACTGGATCGAGGTCACGTGCAGGTTCAGGCCCTCGAGTGTGAGGAGGGGGAAGAACAGCCAGCCCTGGTAGCGGTTGATCCACCGCTTGAGCCCGCGGTGCTGGCGGACCCCCTCCTCGGTGAAGGCGATCGTGTCGTTCGCGATGTCCGGGTCCTTGCCGACCCGGTTCGGGTTCGCGTGGTGCCGGGTGTGCTTGTTCATCCACCACGAGTAGCTGATGCCGACCACGGCGTTGGCCAGGAAGCGGCCGAGCTGGTCGTTACGGCGTCCGGACTCGAGGACCTGGCGGTGCGACGCCTCGTGCGCGACGAAGGCGAACTGCGTCAGCACCAGGCCGAGCGCTCCTGCCATGAGGAGCTGGAACCAGGAGTCGCCCAGCAGGACGAATCCCGTGATGATCCCGCCGAGCGCGACGGTGAGCGCGGCGAGGGTCCAGGCGTAGTAGCGGTGCGCCCGGTTGAGCAGTCCGGCGTCGCGCACGGTGCGTGCCAGCGACGTGTACGTGCTGGTCACCGGCTGCGCATTGGGGTCGCGGGGTTTCGTCGGGCGGAAACCGTCGCGGACGAGGGGGGCAGCTTGGGCCATGTGGTCCTCACATGCTCGGTGTCGACTTCTCAGTCGTGGAATCGGACGATCTCGTCCATCACGCAGATACCGAGGAGCCTACGGGACCGTAGGTTAGGGCCGCGAGAGGCAGTTGTGGACGCTTCGCGAAGGCTTTTAGACGATGCATTGACCGGAACTTGCCGATTCCATTCCGAAATGACCTTGAAAATCCGATTTGCACGGACTTTCGCTCACGGCTCGGGGTCCTCGATGAGCGGCACGAACCGGTACCCGCCGTGGTCGGTCGCGCGGGTGCGTCCGTCGGGCAGTCGCTCGATGAGCAGCAGCGTCGTCCGGATGGGGATGACCATGCGGCCGCCGTAGCCGATCTGGTCCACCAGCGCCCGCGGCAGCGCGGGCGCCGAGGCGGACACGAGGATCCGGTCCCAGCCGTTGGGCCGGGGATGGCCGAGCATGCCGGGCGTGGCCTGCTCGATGCTCGCCCAGCTCATCGCGGTGCGTCCGAGGTTGGCCGCGCCCCACTCGGCGAGCCTGCTGTCACGCTCCACGCCGAGCACCGAGCCCTGGGGCCCGGTGAGATAGGCCAGCAGCGCGGTGGTCCAGCCGGACCCCGAGCCGACGTCGAGCACGCGCGCGCCGAGCGGTACGCGCAGCAGGCGGAGCATGGCGGCGACCGTCGCGGGCTGCGAGGAGGTCTGCCCGCGCCCGATGGGCAGCGGCCGGTCCTCGTGCGCGAGCGGCCGCTGGGAGCGCGGCAGGAACTCCCGGCGGGGGACCGCGCGCATGGCGCGTTCGATGTCGTCGTGCACTGCTACTGGTTCAGAGACCATCGGGATCACCTGATCCCAGGGTAGGCACAGGCCGATCGAGGTCGCCAGGTGCTGGCCCGGGCGGTCTGGCACCTGGCCATGGTGGAGGGTCCGCGGCAGAGGGTGGGCAAGACCACGTCTCTGCCGGTTTGAACCCGTCGAGGGCGTCGCGTAACCTAGTGCTTCGGTGTGCTGTCTGCGCACCCGTCCTGCGTGCCCATGGCGCA
Organism: Promicromonospora alba; assembly: GCF_042654905.1. NCBI lineage: Bacteria > Bacillati > Actinomycetota > Actinomycetes > Micrococcales > Promicromonosporaceae > Promicromonospora > Promicromonospora alba. The sequence continues at coordinate 1,251,926 of NZ_JBHSFI010000003.1, read as the reverse complement.
CCGCACTCGACCGCCGCGGCGGAGCGAGTCACAGCAAAGCCGGTGGATCCCGTCGTGCGCGCACGCCAAGACTAGAGAGATGAGTTGAACGTGGTTTACGCGATCGTCAAGGCTGGTGGCCGTCAGGAGAAGGTGTCCGTCGGGAGCATCGTCGTCATGGACCGTGTCCAGGCGAAGCCCGGTGAGACCCTCGAGCTCACGGCCCTCCTGCTCGTGGACGGGGAGAAGGTGACCACCGACGCGAAGAAGCTGGCGAAGGTCAAGGTCACCGCTGAGGTCGTTCGGGACGAGAAGGGTCCCAAGATCACGATCCTCAAGTACAAGAACAAGACCGGCTACCGCAAGCGTCAGGGCCACCGTCAGTCGCTGACCCGGCTCAAGGTCACCGGCATCAAGTGACTTCCGCTGCGGGACTCCTCTGACGAGTGAGCCCGCGCGTGATCCAGATACTTCTTCTTCTCCTTCGTAGCGAAAGACAGGTCCTGAGATGGCACACAAGAAGGGCGCGAGCTCCTCGCGCAACGGTCGTGACTCCAACGCCCAGCGCCTCGGTGTGAAGCGCTTCGGTGGCCAGGTCGTGAAGGCCGGCGAGATCATCGTCCGCCAGCGCGGCACCCACTTCCACCCCGGCATCAACGTGGGCCGCGGCAAGGACGACACGCTGTTCGCCCTCACCCCCGGCGCCGTTCAGTTCGGTGCGCGTCGTGGCCGCAAGGTCATCGACATCGTGACAGTCGACGCCTGAGCCGGAGGTGAAGCGCAGGGTGAGGGCCGAGGAACGAGGCACTCGCCCGTAGCGCAACCGCAGGCTCAGGCGTCATGAATGACGCTGAGTACCGGCTTCCGCGTAAGGGGGCGCACCGGTGACGGTGTGCCCCCTTAGCTTTTTCTTGAGCGGCTCGTGCAGGGCCGCTCTGCATGTGCAGTTTGTGCCTGAGCAGTTTTTGAGAGGATCGAGACATGGCCAGCTTCGTAGACCGGGTGGTGCTTCATGCCGCCGGGGGAAACGGCGGGAACGGCTGCGCCTCGATCCGTCGCGAGAAGTTCAAGCCCCTAGCAGGGCCTGACGGCGGCAACGGCGGCGACGGCGGTTCCGTCAAGCTCGTCGTCGACGCGAACACGACCACCCTGCTCGAGTACCACCACTCGCCGCACCGCCGGGCGACGTCGGGTACCCAGGGGATGGGCGGCGACAAGGACGGCAGCAAGGGCGGCGACCTGATCCTGAAGGTGCCGGACGGCACCGTCGTGAAGGACCTGGACGGCAACGTGCTGGCCGACCTCGTGGGTGACGGCGCCGAGTACGTCGTCGCAGCGGGCGGCAAGGGCGGCCTGGGCAACCGGGCGCTCTCGTCGCAGACACGCAAGGCCCCCGGCTTCGCGCTGCTCGGCGAGGAGGGCGACACCGCCGAGATCGAGCTCGAGGTCAAGACGATCGCCGACGTCGCGCTCGTGGGCTTCCCCAGCGCCGGCAAGTCGTCGCTGATCGCCGCGATCTCTGCCGCCCGGCCCAAGATCGCCGACTACCCGTTCACCACCCTGGTGCCGAACCTCGGCGTCGTGCAGGCGGACCAGTCGCGGTTCACCGTCGCGGACGTCCCGGGCCTGATCCCGGGTGCGAGCGAGGGCAAGGGCCTCGGCCTGGAGTTCCTGCGGCACATCGAGCGCACGGCGATGATCGTGCACGTGCTCGACTGCGCCACCCTGGAGCCCGGTCGTGACCCGATCAGCGACCTCGACGTGATCGAGGAAGAGCTCGCCAAGTACGAGGGCGACATCGGTCTCGAGGGCGGCCGGGTGCCGCTGGGCGAGCGTCCCCGCCTGGTGGTGCTCAACAAGATCGACGTGCCCGAGGCCCGCGAGCTCGCGGAGTTCGTGAAGTCGGACCTCGAGGAGCGCGGGCTGCGCGTCTTCGAGATCTCGACCGCCAGCCACGAGGGCCTGCGCGAGCTGAAGTTCGCGCTGGCCGAGATCGTGGAGAAGGCGCGCGCCGCGGCGCCGCCGCCCGCGCCCGCCCCGGTCGTGCTGCGCCCGCGTGCCGTCGACGAGGCGCGGTTCACCGTGCGCCGCCTCGGTGGCGACGAGACCGGCTACTGGTTCGAGGTGCGTGGGACCAAGCCGGAGCGCTGGGTCAAGCAGACCGACTTCAACAACGACGAGGCCGTCGGCTTCCTCGCGGACCGGCTCGCGAAGATCGGCGTCGAGGACGGGCTGTTCAAGGCAGGCGCCGTCGCCGGCGACGAGGTGCGCATCGGCGACCCGAAGAACGCCGTCGTCTTCGACTGGGAGCCCACGCTGCAGACCGGCCCCGAGCTGCTCGGCGGCCGCGGCACCGACCTGCGCCTCGAGCAGAACGACCGGCCGACGCGCGGCGACAAGCGCCGGGAGTTCAACGAGCGCATGGACGCCAAGACCGAGGCACGGCGCGAGCTGTGGACCGAACGCGAGGCCGGCCACTGGACGGACCCGGACTCCGAGTGACCAGCCCGCCGAAGTAGAACCCTGCCGCCCTGTCTCGGCAGGGCGAGGGTGACCGGTGCGTGAAATGACCGCGCGTCACGGGCGGTACTCCGGCGAGGATGGTGCAGTGAGCTCCATCGAACCTTCGGCCAGCCCCCAGGACGCCCCGAGCGCCCGGTCCGTGATCGCCGACGCCCGGCGCGTGGTGGTGAAGATCGGCTCGTCGTCCCTGACGGGCCCGGACGGGCACCTCGACGTCAGGGCGCTGCGCGGGGTCGTCGAGGTCCTCGCCGCACGGCAGGCCGCCGGAGCCCAGGTCGTGCTGGTCACCTCGGGTGCGGTCTCGGCGGGCATCGGCCCGCTCGGTCTCGGCTCGCGGCCGCGCGACCTCGCGACGATGCAGGCGGCGGCGTCGGTGGGGCAGGGTCAGCTCGCAGGCCGGTACCAGGAGGAGTTCGCGGCGTTCGGGATCCAGATCGGCCAGATCCTGCTCACCGCCGAGGACACCGTCCGCCGCGCCCGCTACCGCAACGCGCAGCGGGCGCTCGAACGCCTGCTCGCGCTCGGCGTCGTGCCGGTCATCAACGAGAACGACGCGGTCACCACCGACGAGCTGAAGTTCGGCGACAACGACCGCCTGGCCGCGCTCGTGTCGCACCTCGTGCGGGCGGACGCGCTGCTGCTGCTGACCGACGTCGACGGCCTGCACGACGCGCCGCCGTCGCGCCCCGGCGCCCGGCGCATCCCGCAGGTCGACGACCTCGCCGAGATCGCGGGCGTCGAGGTGACCGCGCGCGGCAGCTCCGTCGGCACGGGCGGCATGGTCACCAAGCTGGAGTCGGTACGGATCGCCACCGGCGCGGGCGTCCCCACCGTGCTGACGCTCGCGAGCAACGCGGCGGCCGCCCTCGCCGGGGACGACGTCGGTACCTTCTTCTCCGCCACGGGACGCCGCACGTCGGCGCGCCGGCTGTGGATAGCGCATGCGGCCCGCACGGAGGGCCGCCTCCACCTGGACGACGGCGCCGCGCGTGCGGTGCTCGGCGGCCGCGCCTCGCTCCTGCCCGCCGGGATCACGAAGGCGGAGGGCCAGTTCGACGCGGGCGACCCCGTGGAGCTCGTCGGGCCCGACGGCACGGTGGTCGCGCGCGGGCTCGTCGCCTTCGACGCGAGCGACCTGCCCGCGCTCCTGGGGCGCTCCACCTACACGCTCCGCGAGGAGCTGGGGGAGGGTTACGACCGCGTGGTCGTGCACCGGGACGACCTGGTGCTCGACCGGCCCCCGGGCTGACCGGACGCACCGCCTGACGGGCCTGCCGGCTCGAGATCGGTCCGTTGCACCCGGTCCGTCGTCGACTTCGGTCCCTTGCCACGAGATCGGTCATTTGATTGACCGATCTCGTGGCAAGGGACCGATCTCGCCGAGTTCGGTCCCCTGCACAGCGTCTCCCAGGACGTCCTGGCCGAGCCGCCCGTCCGCACCACGGATTCGCGCTCCGTGATCGGGCCCGTCCGACGTACTCTCGACGCATGACGACAGTGAGCCAGGACGAGGCGACACGTACCGGAGGCGACACTCCCGGGGCAGCCACGCCGCCGCCGTCGGGCGCCGCGGAGGTGGACGTCACCGCCGCGGTGCGCGACGTCGCCCGGCGCGCGAAGGTCGCGTCGCGCACCCTCGCCACGGCGAACCGCATGACCAAGGACGCCGCGCTCGGTGCGATCGCGGGTGCCCTGGTCGGCGCCGCGGACCGGATCGTTGCCGCGAACGCCGAGGACCTGGAGCGGGGGCGCGCGAACGGGATGTCCGACGGGCTCCTGGACCGCCTCGCGCTGACCCCGGAGCGGATCGCGCAGATCGCCGACGCGCTGCGCGACGTCTCGGGCCTGCCCGACCCGGTCGGCGAGGTGGTGCGCGGGCAGACCCTGCCGAACGGCCTGCGACTGCGGCAGATCCGGGTGCCCATGGGCGTCGTCGGCATGATCTACGAGGCCCGGCCCAACGTCACCGTCGACGCCGCGGGCCTGGCGCTGAAGTCCGGCAACGCGGTGATCCTCCGCGGGGGGAGCGCCGCGGCGGCGTCGAACGAGGTGATCGTCACGGTGATGCGGGACGCCCTCGTGGCGCAGGGCCTGCCGGCCGACCTCGTCCAGACGATCGACGCCTACGGACGGGCCGGCGGCGTGGCGCTCATGCGCGCCCGCGGCCTGGTGGACGTGCTGATCCCGCGGGGCGGCGCCGACCTGATCCAGACGGTGGTCCGCGAGTCCCTGGTGCCCGTGATCGAGACCGGCGTCGGCAACGTGCACGTCTACGTGGACGCCACCGCCGACGTCGCCATGGCCGTGGCGATCGTGATGAACGCCAAGACCCAGCGGGTCGGCGTCTGCAACGCCGCGGAGACGCTGCTCGTCCACGAGGACGCCGCGGCCGGCTTCCTCCCGGCGGCGCTCACCGCGCTGTCCGACGCCGGTGTGGTGCTGCACGGCGACCCGGCCGCCATGTCCTTCGCCCCGGCCGGAGCCGACATGGTTCCCGCGACGGACGAGGACTGGGCGACCGAGTACCTCGCGCTGGAGCTCGGCGTCCGGGTGGTGCCGTCGCTCGACGAGGCGATCGAGCACATCCGCACCTGGTCCTCCGGGCACACCGAGGCGATCGTGACGCGTGACATCGCGGCGGCCGACAAGTTCGTCGCGGAGGTCGACTCCGCTGCGGTGATGGTGAACGCGTCCACCCGGTTCACCGACGGCGGCGAGCTCGGCCTGGGGGCCGAGATCGGCATCTCCACGCAGAAGCTGCATGCTCGTGGTCCCATGGGACTGACCGAGCTCACCACCACGAAGTGGGTGGTGACGGGGGACGGGCACGTCAAACCGTGACGGTCCGTCGGCGTCCGGAGATTTCCCCAGGATCTCCTTGCGGCCCAGTGCCACGATGTACAGGCCGCAATTCGTCCGTGAGAGACTAAAGCCCACCTGAGCACGTCCGACTGGGAGGAACCCCCGTGCTGCACAACGCTGTCCTGGCCGCCGAGGCCGCTACGGAGCACGCCAACGAGCCGATCGCACCGATCGTTCTCGGCCTGATCGCCTTCGGCTCCCTCGTGGCCGCGCTGGTCGTCACGTACGCGTTCCGCAACGTCGGCAACCGACACTGATCCGCCTGACGGGAGCCTGACGACCAGATGAGTGCACCCACGATATGAGTGCCCCTACTGGGAGCAGGCCGCGCATCGGGGTGATGGGCGGTACGTTCGATCCCATCCACCACGGCCACCTCGTGGCCGCCAGCGAGGCGGTCGCCCACCTGGGGCTGGACGAAGTCGTCTTTGTCCCCACGGGCCGACCAGGATTCAAGCAGGAGCAGCGGGTCACCCAGGCCGAGCACCGCTATCTGATGACGGTGATCGCGACGGCGTCCAACCCCCGCTTCACGGTGAGCCGCGTCGACATCGACCGAGCGGGCCTCACCTACACGGTGGACACCCTCCGGGATCTGCGTCAGCAGCGGCCGGAGGCGGACCTCTTTTTCATCTCTGGTGCGGACGCCATCCAGCAGATTCTTCGGTGGAAGGATGCCGAGAAGCTGTGGGACATGGCACACTTCGTCGCTGTCACACGGCCAGGGCACAAGCTCTCCGTTGACGGGCTTCCTCGGGACGGCGTGACGACGCTCGAGGTGCCTGCGCTAGCCATCTCCTCGACCGACTGCCGTCGTCGGGCCGAGGAGGGGTTGCCGGTCTGGTATCTGGTGCCTGACGGCGTGGTCCAGTACATCGCCAAGCACGGACTGTATCGAGGTCTTCACGATGAGTGACAACAATGGTCGTCCCATGACGCGCCGCGAGATTCGCGAGCGTGAGGCTGCCGCTGCGGCCGCAGCCGCCGGTGGTACCGGTGGCAGCGCCTATCCGCCCCAGGGCGGGCAGCAGCAGCCTCCGCACCGTGGCGCGCCCGCGCCCGAGGGCGGCGGCTGGTCGCCGCAGACCCCACCGGTCGCCCGTCCCCCGCAGGCGACGGGTGGCTCGCGCGGTGTGGACGCGACCGGTCGCCTGACCCCCGTGCAGCAGCCCGGCGGCAACCCGCCGCCGTACGCCCCTGGTGCGCCCGGGCAGGGCCGGCCGGGTGCCGCGCCGTCCGGTCCCGGTGGCCAGGGCGCCCCGCCGGCCGGCCCCGGTGGCTTCGCTCCCGGTCGTGGCCAGCAGGCTCCGGTTCCCGGTGGCCCCGGCCAGCACGGCCCGGGCGGACAAGGCCCGCAGGGCGGGCCGCCCAGCCCGTTCGGTGCTCGCCCGTCCGCTGCCCCGGTGCCGCCCGCCCCGCAGCAGGGTCGCTCGGGGAGGTTCGGCGGGCAGAACGCCCCGCAGGGCCCCGGTCCTGGCATGCCCCCGGCTGCCGGTCGCCCCGGCGACCCCGGCCAGACGTCGCAATGGGGCCCCCCTCCTTCCGGGCCCACCCAGTCGCCCTCGGGCCCGCCGTCACCGTTCGGGGCGCGACCCGGCGCGCCGGCCGGCCTCGGCCAGCAGCGTCCCGGGAGCCTCGCCCCGCCGGCCGGAGGGCCGTCCAGCGGTCCGATGGCCAGCGGCGCGCCCGCGCCCGCACTTCCCTGGGAGTCGGGTGCTGCCTCGGCGGCCCCGCAGTCGCTGCCGCCGGGCGGCGCGCCCCAGGCCCCCGGTTCCCCGTTCCCCGGACGTCCCGGTGCGGGCGGCCCTGGTGGCCCGGGCTCCGGACCGGTGGGCGGTCCCGGACAACAGTTCCCGGGTGCACCCGGTGGCCAGTTCCCTGCCGGCCCTGCCGCGCCGTCCCGCACCTCCCGCCGTGAGGTGGAGGAGGAATGGGACGAGGAGGAGGACGAGGGCCCGCAGTACACCTGGCTGCACTACATCATCCTGGTGGTCGTGGCGTTCGTGCTGGGCCTCCTGATCTGGAACCTGGTGCTCAAGGGCGACAGCGGCAATGTCACGGACGCCGCCGCCCTGCTGGGCAGTCTGCCGGGCAGCTTGCCCGGCTTCAACGGAGGAGATGCGGCATGACCGCTACGGAGCGGGCCACAGAGCTCGCGATCATCGCTGCGCGAGCCGCGAGCAGTGTCAAGGCGCAGGAGATCATCGCGCTCGACGTGAGCGAGCAGCTGGTGCTCACCGACGTGTTCCTCATCGCGTCCGGCGCCAGCGAGCGTCAGGTCTCGGCGATCGTCGACGCGGTCGAGGAGCAGCTCTTCAAGGAGGGCGTCAAGCCGATCCGCCGCGAGGGCAAGGCCCAGGCGCGGTGGGTGCTCATCGACTTCGGTGACGTCGTCGTGCACGTGCAGCACGCCGAGGACCGCACGTATTACGCGCTCGAGCGGCTGTGGAAGGACTGCCCGGCGATCGACCTCCCGGAGGACGCCCAGGGCGGCGGCGACACCGGCGAGTACAGCGACCCCGACGACGGTGCCATCTACCTGGCGGGGGACTCGCGCCGGTGACAGCTGGGACGGTAGTGCTGCTGCGCCATGCGCGCACCGCGTACAACGCGGGACTGCGGCTGCAGGGTCAGATCGACATCCCGCTCGACGAGGTCGGGCGGTGGCAGGCAGAGCAGGGCGCCACGGCCCTCGCGGCGTCGCACAAGGCTTCCCTCGTGGTCGCCAGCGACCTGGGGCGTGCCTCGGACACGGCAGCCGCCTACGCGCGGCACGTGGGCCTGGAGGTCGTGACCGATGCCGGGCTGCGCGAGCGCTCGTTCGGCATCTGGGAGGGCATGACCGACGCCGAGATCGCGGAGCGCTGGCCTGACGAGCACGCGGTCTGGCGGAGCGGCGGGGAGCCCCCGGTCGAGGGGGTCGAGCCGAAGGACGTGGTCGCCCGCCGGATGGAGGAGGCGGTGCTGCGGCACGCCGAGGCGCTGAGCGCGGGGGAGACCCTGGTGGTGGTCTCGCACGGTTCGGCGATCACCCAGGCGATCACGCGGCTGCTGGGCCTCGACCCGGCGACCTGGCGCGGGCTGCACGGCCTGCACAACGTGCACTGGTCGCACCTGCACGCCTCCGCCCCGGGCGCGGCACCGGCATGGCGGCTCGTCGCGCACAACGTGGGCGCCGGATACCCGCTCGACACCTGGCAGTCAGGGCCGGAGGCCCGGCAGTAGGTGCCTGGTTCTCCGGTGTGGTTGTCGGCGTGGTTTCCGGCGTGATGGAACGCACGCAGGTTTTGATTTGGTCCCTGGCGTCGGTCTGCATAGACTAACCACGCTCGCCCGGCCGGATGGCTGGGGGAGACCAATTCGGGGCTGTGGCGCAGCTGGTAGCGCACCTGCATGGCATGCAGGGGGTCGGGGGTTCGAGTCCCCCCAGCTCCACCGGTGTGATGAGTCGGGACATCGTTCATAGATGTTCCGACTCATTGCTTTATGACGGCATGGACCACGGCCTGGCCCGAAGGGCTGTTGGCGCTGATCAGGCCGTGGAGGGCTGCAGAGCTGCCGCCCGGCTCCTGAGCGTCTGGCCCGCGAGTTCCTCGAACGTATTCTGCGGCCGGGCAACCCCGACATGACCTTGCTTGCGCGAGCGTGGTCGGAAGACGAGAAACGACGGCGGCGGGCGTGTCGCTCCGGTGGCGCCGGTAGAGCGTTCCACGCGCCGTCGAGGTCGGAGATCGCCGCTCGTTGTCAGGCGAACCACCTTGCCCACCAGGATGCCGCCGAAGCTGAACCGGGACAGGAATCGATCGGGAAGGAACCGGGAACGTCGCCGTCCAGTGTGGCTACACGAGGGAACGCCGCAAGAGGCGCTCATCGTTCGCGGATCATCTGGGGGGACATAGAAGTATGGACAACTATGTGGCACGAGTGCTCGGTACGGTGGCCGGACTAATTTTGGTGATCGGCGCTGTCGTGACGTCGCACACGACGGCGTCCGACCTACAGGCGAACAACAGCGGACCGGCAGTGATCACACCAGAAAATCCTCTCCAGACACCGGTCTCGCCTCGGTGACGGGCCGAGAGCCAGCTGAACCCGCAGGCTCTCGGCCTGTCACGGAGGCAGGCTTTGCGGTCAGCCCTCCGCAGCTATCCGCTGCTCCGCAGCGACGGACTTCGCGCCCAGCGCTTCGGCTACTGTTGCCAGCCCTTGGTGGGCCGCTGCTTCGTCAGCACGGAATTTCATTGCTGCTGCCAGCTTTCGCGCGTCGCCATACAACGTGCGCGCCGTGTCGTAGTCCTGCCAACCCACGTACAGGCTCCCGAGCAGATTCGACACCCTCACGAGTCGTGCTCGCGAGTTGCTCGACCGAGCCATCCGCAATGCACGGGCTGCCAGGTCACGGGAGTCCGCTTCCCTCCCGAGCCGTTGTTCGACGGTTGCCGAGAGCGCTGCCACCAGGCCCACGTCACCCAAGCTCGACGTCTCGTCACACAGGTCGTGCGCCAGCGCCAGGGTCTGCCGCGCCTCGCCGTACGACTCAAGGCCAATCTGAGCAAGGGCAAGATCGGCCGTCGCCATCAGCTCGTTGTCCCGATAGCCGATCGCTCTACTTGCGACGATTGCTTCCCGTGCCGCAGTCGCTGCTTTCTGGTACAGGCCCTGGCGCTCATAGAGCGTACTGAACGTCGTCAGGCACTCGGCTTCCGTTCGTGGGCTTGGGATTTCCTGCGACAAGACGATCGAGTGCTGCAGGACCGTCAGGGCTTCGGTGTACTGCCCGAATTCCGTCATGAGCAGTCCCATGATCAGGCCGCTGTGCGCCTCGATGCTGCGGTCATGAATGCTGATCGCGACGTCGCGAGCTTCGCTGGCAGCCTGAAGGCTCTCCTCGATCCTCCCGAGCTTCCAGCATGCCGAGCTGAAGTTCGACAGCGTGACACAGAGCACCTCCAGCTCGCCAAGACGCCGTGCCGCGGTCAACGCATGCTGTCCGACGTCCCAGAGATCATCCAGCCGTCCATGGGTATTCAGGTGGAAGTTGAGGTTGCGTGCCAGGATCACCGCATGCCAGTCCCGCTCGCGCTCGACGGCGAGTGCCACGAGCGCGAGCAGTCCCCGGTGCTCGCGCTCGAACCACGCACCTGCCTGAGCAGGCGTCTCGATCGGGGGGAGTTCTGCTGTGAAGTTTGTCGGGGTGGGAAAACGCCGCGCCCTCCCAGGGAAGAGCACGTCGCACGCAGCGTCCGTAGAGTTGGCGTAGTAGTCGAGCAGTCGGTCGATGGCCGCCGCTCCGTCGTCCCCCGCACCACCCACGCTGTGCGCGAAGTTCCGAACCAGGTCATGGAAGGCGTAGATGCCGCTTCCAGGCTGCTGGAGCAGATTCGCGTCGACGAGCGACTCCAGGACATCTTCCGTGTTCTGTGCGCGCATACCCAGCAGCGCGGCGGTCGAATGGAGATCCATCGTCGTTCCCGGGTGAATCCCAAGGATCCGCAGTGCACGACGGTGCGCTTCGGGCATAGCCACATACGACAGGTGGAGGGTCGCCGCAACGCTCCGCTCGTTCGAGCGGAGCTCGGTGAGTCGCCGGCCCTCGTCACGTAACCGGTCCACCATGTAGCGGATGGTCCAGCCGGGCCGACTCGCTACCCGAGCGGCAGCGATCCGCAGCGCGAGCGGCAAATGACCGCAGAGGTCCGCGAGCTCCCGTACCTCAGGTAGTTCGTCCTGAACCCGCTCTGCTGGAAGGATTTCCCCGATGAGGGCCACACTCTCCTCAGGTGACATGTGATCGACTGAGATCCATGCAGCGCCGTCCAGATCCAGGAGCTTCGCCCGACTCGTGACCAGCACCAGGCAACCTGACGAGGCTGGGAGCAGGTGTTGCAGCTGCTGGGTGCCAGCGGCGTTGTCGAGAAGGATGAGCAGGCGCCGGTCGGCCAGGAGTGACTGCCACAGGCCGGACCGAGCTTCGATGTTGTCCGGGATCCGATCGTCAGGAAGCCCGACGGCGCGCAGCAGAACGTTCAGCGCAGCCATTGGCGCGAGCGGCGCCACACCAGGCGTGAATCCTCTGAGATCTACCGCTAGCTGACCATCAGGAAAGTGTTCGCCTACCCGGTGCGCCGCCTCGATCGCCAGGGACGTCTTCCCGACCCCGCCCATACCGTCGATCGCGATGATGCGCGGAGAACGGCCAGCAGGCACTGTGCCGCTATTCATGAGCGCCAGCAGCCTGGCCAGCTCCTTCGAACGACCGGTGAAGTCGCGAAGGCTCGACGGCAGCGTCCTGGCTCGCAGGAACGGCCGATCGCGGACGTCAGCTGACGACTTGGCGGCGACGGGCACAGGCGGTGAGGGTTCGCCGAGGTCCGGGTCCGCATTCAGGATGCTCGCGTGCAGGTCTGCGATCCGGATACCTGGATCGATCCCCAGAGTGTCACGGAGCAGCTCTCTGATCCTGGCGTACTCGTCGAGTGCCTCTGCCTGTCGGCCTGTCCGATAGAGCGCCAGCATGAGTTGCGCCCGAAGGGTCTCGCGAAGTGGGTGCTCGGCGATGAGTGCACGGAGCTCCGGGATGATCGGACCGCACTCGCCGAGGCTCAGGCTCAGCTCAAAGACCTGCTCCGCTGCACTCAGCCGACGTTCGTCGAGGGCCGTCGCCGCAGCCCTGATGACAGGTGCGTCAACTCCGGATACGGCAGCTCCCCTCCAGAGGGAGAGCGCCGACCACAACGCGTTGACGGCAGCTTCCTGCGCGCCGTCCTTGAGGGCTGCCCGGGCGGCGCTCATCCGCTCATCGAACTCCAGAAGGTCCAGCCGACACCTCGTGACGTCCACCCGATAGCCCGGGCCTTCCGTGACGATCACGGCGTGCCCGCACGGAACCCGCTTTCGCAGCGATGCGGCGGCCTTCCGGATCTGATGTGCCGCCGTGCTGGGTGGATCCTCGTCCCACACCGCGTCGACGAGCCGGTCGAGAGAGACGACGTGGCCGGGCTCGAGCAGCAACATCGCGAGGACTCGACGTTGGACGGGCCCACCGATCGAGAGCTGTACATCCCCGACCCGGGCGACTAAAGGCCCGAGTACGCTGAACGCCACCTGTGGGCGCGGCGAGCTATCAGTCTGCGACATGGCCCCTTTTCTCCCTCATGCCGAGATTGCGAGTCGGACGGTTTCAGGACGCCATCGAGCGCGGGGCAGGTCGCGCCGGTCACTGATATCCCTCTGACCTGCCCAGGAGACCTGCACGTTACACGAAGGGTGTGGGCCGAAACCGGGTATTGCAGGCTCGTGCAATCGCTCCCCGGCGTCCACAGAGCCAAGGTCCTGCGGGTATGCGTGCGGTGATGACCTCGTAGGACCGGGCTTTGAGATCCCCGGTTCGCCCGCGCTGGGAACTTGCCCGGTATCGGGATGGGACGGGATCGGGAACGGTCTCGGCGACCGTGAGTCCGTCGCTCGATCACGTACAGGCGGCGTCCGACGATCACAAACGAGGTTGCAACGTGACACTCCTCATGTTTCTCGGCAGACCGCAGTCGTGCGACCGGGCCAGGCACACGAGTCCCGACCGACGTGACCGCCGCATCTCGCCGACCGCGTGCGAACGCGGGATCTGATGGGTATGCGGATCCTCTTCGTCCTCCCGGATCGGGGCAGCGCCCAGGACCGAGATTGGGAGAACACCACGTTCTGGCCCGTATACCGCGCCGCGGCGCTACGAGCTGGCTTCGACCTCGACATCGTCGTGCCTGAGCACATCCAGTTTGCTGAGGGTGAGGCCCGATGGCGGGGAGAGTCGCTGTTGCCAGAGCGGGACATCTTCGTGTACAGCACACGCGCCAACCCGACCCATAGCGTCGATCTGTGGAACGGCATGAGCGCTGTCCGCACCCTTGAGGTGCTCGGGTTCTGGACAGCGATCCCGCTTGAGAGCGCCATCCTGCTCAACGACAAGTACGCGACGGTCGAAGCCCTGCGCGACTCGCCAATCTTGACCATCCCTTCCGTCCGCATCACCACCGGCCGTGATACGCCCCGGTTGGACCTGCAGTCGCTGGTCCCGGACGAGTGGTTTCCGGTCTTCGTCAAGCCTGCGTCGTGGGGTCGAGGCCTCGGGTGCATCTCATGTCCTGATCCAGCGTCCTTGGAAGGTGCGTTGGGGCTCGCCTCCGGCAGTGGTGCTCCGGTCGTGGTCCAACCGCGGATCAGAGATGTCGTCGCAGACACGCGGGTCGTCGTCGTCGAGGGAATGGTCGTCTCGGCGTACGACCGGGTCCCTGCGGCTGAGGGGGGTGTCGGCAATGTCAGTAGGGGTGCTTCCACGCGCCTCCGGACAAAACTCGAGCCGGAGGTCGCCGAGCTCGCCTCCTTGGCATACGAACGGTTCAAGCTGCCGTATCTGTGCATCGACCTGCTCAGGACGGGCGATGGACAGGTCTGGCTTGCCGAGTGCGAGCCGGACGGGGCGATCGCCGGGCTCTTCGAGCACGGCGACGAGGCCGATCGAGTGCTCAGCGCCCGTCTTGCCGCGTACTCGCGTGCACACGCCAGGCACCTTGATGCGCGCAAGGCACAGGACGTGACCGTATGACGTTCACCCCTTCCGCGATCGGCAACGTCGCAGGCAGCGACGTCGCGCGGATCCTCAGCGGCATCGGCTCGGCGAGCACGCTCGCAGACGCTGAGCCATGGACCTTCGTCGAGCTGCAGGACGCGGCGGCCAGGTCCGCCAGTCGGCAGGGGCGTCTCGTCGTCGCGAGCGGCGGGACGACGGGTCTCCCGAAACTGACCGTCATCAGGGGCGACATGGGAATTCCTCAGCTCCTCCGACTCTGGTCGCCGTTGAGGTCCGACGATGTCCTCCTCAACCTGTTCTCACCGGGGCGCCTATGGGGTGCTCACTACTTCTACAACGCGCTTGGACTGAGCTCGGGTGCCGACGTTGTTCCGATCGGGGTGCTAGAGCGCGGCGAAGCGGCCGACTGGGCGCAGGCGCTCGACCAGCTGAACGTCTCGGCGCTCGCCGGAGCACCCAATGTGCTCGCCGCCTTCGCCGATGCGATGCGCGTCGCGGGCACCCGGCTCTCCGTACGAACCGTTATCTGGTCCGGCGAGCCGATGACTCTAGGGCGCATGCGACGGCTGCGGCAGGCTTTCCCCGAGGCCAGATTCTGGGCGAACTACGGGTCTATCGAGACCTTCGTCGTCGGAGTGAACTGGCCCGAGTGCGAGGTCGGGACGCTCCATCTCCTGCCCGGTCAGATCCTCGAGCCGGACGCGGACGGCGCACTCCTGACGCGGGTGGACGACCGATGGCCGGCACCTGCTGTCCGCTACAGGACGGGTGACCTGCTCATCGGCGCTACCTGTGTGTGTGCCCGCCCTGACGCCTTCCGTGTGGGCCCACGAACGAATGACACCGTTAAGCTCTTCGGCACCCGTGTGAGCTGCGCCGACATCGTTGCGCAAGCCCTGTCGACCAGCGACGTCGACGAAGCGCAGGTCGTGCTCGCCGGAGCACCAGGCCCGACGGTGACACCTGACCGGATACGAGTCCGGTACACCGGATCTGCGGAACCGTCAGCCGTGCGTAGCAGCCTCCTTGACAGCCACGTCGGGCTCCGGTTCGTCGCGGGGCACACGCCCGAAGCGGTTGTGGTCGAACGGTCGACGGATCTTGAGCGGAACAGCCGTACCCACAAAGTCCTGACGGTCGCTTATGAGCGATCACGAGCGGAAGCGGAGACCACAGGTGAATGAGCTCGCGATGCTTCGCCGGGAGAACCAACCCACAGCAGACCTCCTGGACAACGTCAGCGCGGCAGTGAGTGACACTGCCACCGCCCCCTTTGCCCGGTTCCGGTCGTGGTTCCCACGCCTGGTGCTCACGCGCCCAGCGCTTCTGACGGAGTCGGAGTCCATGTCCCTCGAGACGGATCTCTCCGGCCTCCTCCGCCTTCTTCAGTCGCTACCAGACCGGCTCTTCGGCGGTGACATGGTGTCGTTCGCCCGGGCGGCCGGCTGGGACCATCCCATGTTGCCGGACGTCCTCCGGATGCTCGGCGGCCCGCCGGTATCGCTCGGCAGGGCGGATCTGGTGCGATCGCCGGGAGGATTCAAGGCCGTCGAGATCAACACGTCGAGCTCTCTGGGATCGTTCGAGTTCGGTGAGCTGTGCCGCGCGTTCCTTGCCGTGCCAGCCTTTGCCCGCTTCGCTGCGCAGGAGTCGCTTCACCACGTCGATCCGCTTGCCGACATGGCCCAGACCTTGCTCGCGTCAAGCGGGTACCTACCCGACGACCGACCGGTGATCGCGGTAACAAGATGGATCACCTCGACCGTCGACGTAAATCCGTCACTCTTTGTCGACCTCATGCGTGACCTAGGGTTCCAGGTCGTCGTGTGCACGGTCGACCAGCTCGCTCTACGGGACGACGGGCTCTACCTCGACGACCTCCGGATCGATGTGATCCATCGTGCCTTTCTCTTGCAGAGTGTGCTGGCAACAGATGGTGCGCTCGAACTCCTCGCTCCGTTGTCTCGGGCGCGGGATGCCGGGCAGGTTCAGGTCTTCGCGGGACTCACCGCAGATGTATATGGAGCCAAGTCGTGCCTGGCGCTGCTGAGCGACCCTCGCAACGCTCACGCGTTCACCGCGGACGAGCGGCGACTCGTTGCGCGGATCCTGCCCTGGACGCGCCGTCTGGTCGACGAGCCCGCTGAGACCGAGGGCGGGACAGAGCCCCTCGTCGCTCACGTGCTCGCTCATCAGGCCGATCTTCTGCTGAAGCCGAGTATCGGCAACGCCGGCTGCGGCGTCGTGGCCGGATGGCTGGTCTCCCGCGAGGAGTGGGAGACCGCGGTCGACTCCGCGATCCGCACGAATGACCACATCGTTCAGCGACGAGTGGTGTCCGTGAGTGAGCGCTACATCATGCCGGGCGAGCCGACCGTCGAGGCGGACTACCTCCTCCACTGGGGCCTCTTCATCACTGCGGACGGTCTCAGCGGAGGTTTTGTCAAGGGCCTCCCTGACAAACCTCAGGACGTGCGCTTCCTCGGCGACGGGTCCCACGTCGGATGCATCTTCCAGCAGCAAGTCGACACCAGGAGGAACTGAGGAACATGATCATCAACTCCCCCGCAAGACTCGATCTACTGATGGCTGCTCGGGCAGAGATTCAATCCGCTCGTCCGCTGCCCGACAGCTCGTTCTACGAGGCCAAGCTCGGCGGAGTCTGGAAGCGCGCCCGGAAGTCAGCCGGCTACCAGCATCTCCCTCCGTACTCGATGAGTGCGTTCGCCGGACTTTCGCCCACCTCCAAGGAACACCTGAAATCCGCGCCTATGGAGTACGTCGTCGGGGATGTGGGTGACGCGTCGCGCTACTACGAGACGACCGGGACGACTGGCCGACCTACCCCGACCCCGCGAACGGTCGAGGACATCGTCTGGAACGCCTCCGCCGTAGCGGACCAGTGGGAGACAGTGCTGTCCCGCGGCGACCGCGTCCTCAGCCTTCTGCCCTCGGACATCGTCCCCGTCGGCGACCTCGTTACCGATGTCTGCGCGATCCTTGACGTGCCCTGCGCAAGGGCGTATCCCTTCGCGACAGGCATCTCCGACTGGGACAGGATCGCCTCCGTCTGGGCCACCTACCAGCCGACCGTCCTCTTCGCCGCACCCGGGGTCTTCCAGCAGATGACCCGGCTGCTGGCGCAGCGCGGGGTGCTCGCCGACCTTGCAGCCTCTGTCCACACGGTCATGCTGCTCGGTGAGGTCAGTGTGCCTGCCCTGAGACGTCGTCTGGGCCGGTCCTGGGGCGCGGACGTCCTTGATGCGAGCTACGGCAGCACCGAGACAGGCACGCTGGCGGCCACGTGCCCAGCGGACAGTCTGCACGTCCTGGCCGGGTCGAACTACTTCGAGCTGGCCTCCGACGATGGAATCGCTCAGCTGAGCGCCGGGAAGACGGGCCGGCTGGTTGTCACGCCGCTCAACCTCCATGCCCGTCCTCTCGTTCGCTACGACACGGGGGACGAGGTCGCCTTGCGAACAGGCTGCGAGTGCGGAAACCCAGCCATGATCATCGAGCCGGCCGGACGAGCGAACGACACCGTCGAGGTGGCTGGATCCCAAGTCCTTCCGCGGCGTCTCGAAGAAGTTGTGTACGAGAACGCCGACGTCACGGGATACCTGGTCGAGGTTGACCCAGACCAGTCGCGGGCGCGGCTCATCCTCGAGCGCAACGTCGGTGCTTCACGGGATGGCGAGGACGCCACGGTCGGGATCATCACCGAGGCAACACGGCGAGCCACCGGCGTGAAGTGGGAGCAGGTCGTGTTCGTCAACACTCTTCCCGCCAGCACGAAGAGCGGCGCCTCCCAGAAGAGCTGGAAGCGGTCGAATGTTCGCGTCACGGAGTGGTGAGGCCGGAATGGCTCCCGATGTGAAACCGGGCGGCGCAGACCTCTGGTGCACGTACGCCGCGGTTCGTACCCATGCCTGGCTGGATCGGACCGACGCTCTCGAAGCACCCGATCTGACCTGTGACTACCTCCTTTCGCACCGAAACTCCGACGGCGGATATGCCTGGTCACGGGGTATGCCCTCGGATGCTTGGGCGACGTTCTACTGCACCGCTGCGCTCAAGGACATGGGGATGTCCGTCCCGGATCCTGACAAGACCCTCGAATGGTTGTGGACCACGTGGTCGGGAAACGCGTTCGCGATGACGCCCGGCCAGGAGCCCGAGGTTTGGGCAACCCACTTCGCTGTCCGGGCGATCATCGAGGTGCTGGACGGAGAGGTTCCGGCAGAGAGCCTGCTTTCTTGGCTCGCTGGACTGCAGACCCCCGACGGCGGTCTGACCTGGTCCCCGAATCATGAGGACGACAGTGCGGACGCGCGGGCGTGCTTCTACGGTGTCGCCGTATGGCGCGCGCTGAATCGGCGTACACCGGTCGCGCCGCCGTGGGACGTGCCCGCACTGGTCTCGTGGTTGCAGCTCCGCCAGCACCAGGACGGCGGGTTTACCTTCAGTACCGGAACACCCACGCCCTGCCTCTGGGCGACATATCGTGCCGTTGGCGCGCTGGCCATGCTCGGCGAGGAACCTGCCGCACCGTGTGCACCGTGGATTCACCAGATGCGCGCCACGGACGGCACCTTCGTCCGTTGGGCGGGCTATGAGGTATCTGACGTCTGGGCAACATTCTGTGCTGTCGGTGCCCTGAAAGCCCTCGGCGAGCCCGTCGAAGAGGTAGCGCTGCCCGTGCTCCGACGGCTGTCGGAGATCGCCTGCCCCACGGGCGGTTACACGTACCGGGAACCTGAGAACGCTTTCAACGCGCTCACGGTCGCCGCTGCCCTCCTCGACCCGGACCGAGCTAGTGGTTCGAATGAACTCACCGGCTGGCTCGAGGCGTGTCTGCTCCCCAACGAGGACGGGATCATGTACATGCCTGGGCGCGGCGCGGAAGTGCGCTGCACGTCCTGGGCGCTCGCCGCCGGCGCATTCGCAGGGGCAGATCAGGAGCGCGCCCGGATCGGTGCATGGCTCAGGTCACTCCAAAACCCCGATGGTGGCCTCGGTTTCTGGGAAGGGCGCGGATCAGACCTGGTCTCCACAGCAGCCGCGGCAGAGGCCGCGACGATCCTGTCGGACGAAGGCCGCACGATGCTGGACGTCGAAGGACTTCAGCGCTTCGTGGACAGTTGCGGCATTGCGGACGGCGCCCTGGCCTGGGCAAACACGCCAGGATCATCCCCGAGCCTGCGGGCGGGCCTGCAAGCACAACGAGTACTGCAGACCTGCGGCAGGCCATCGGCGGGAGCTGCGAAAGAGTTGCTCGACCGGCACCGGGTTCGCAGCGGTGGCTGGGCGAACCAGGGAAACCGGGTCCCGGACCTGCTGTCCACCTACGAGTCCGTCGTCACGGCAGACCGGTTCGCGATCGCGGTCGACCTGGAGCACGTTGGGGCGTTCCTCGACCGGGTCAGCAGCGGGGAGACGGTCGCATGGAGCCCGCTTGCCCCCTTCGGTGAAGACCCGCTGGCCCGCTGCCTTCACCAGTTGCTGACAGCACGAGTGCTGAGGTCGTACCCACTGCCGGCCCTCACCCTGTCGTAGGAGAGTCATGCCCACCATCCTGATCGAGACGAACGCCCTTGCCGGGCCGGAGCAGCGGCGAATCGCCGTGCAGCTGACACGGTGGTTCGCAGACCATGGCATCAGGCCTGACCACGTCGTTGTGCGGTTCACGGTCGCCGACCTGAACCTGGCGTTCAGCGGAGGGCTACCTGTCGCCGCGATGAGTCATCCGGATGCCGTGTGCGCCGCCGCCTGGGTGACCTGCTGCATATCGCCTGACCGCGACGACGAGTTCCGGTCGGGACTCGCAGACCGCATCGCGGCACTCCTGCAGGTCACGAGGCACACAGCCCTGTTCTACGTCGAGTTCCGACCGACCGACCCCCGGCAGGTCTACCTCGCAGGGCGGAGCCCGCTCCACCGAGCAGACACCCGGGTGGAACCCAACCGAGACATCGAAGGAGACGAAGGATGAACGAGAATGAGCTGGCTGCTCTCGTAGCCGAGGTCCGCGACGTGCTGCGAAGGCAGCTAGGCGATGAGGTTGGACGTATCGGGCAGGACGAGCTCCTGGTCGACGTCCTGGGGGGACGCTACGACAGTCTTGCGGCGCTTGAGAGCGTCAGCGTCGTGGAGTCCCACTTCGAGATCGACGTCGACTTCGTCAACCACGATGTCCGTCATACGTTCTCGACGATCGAGCGGATCGCGATATTCATCCGGGGCGAGCTCGAGGACCGCGAGAAGCTGCGTAGCCCGCGATGAGTACGGTCGCACGCACAGCCCCGGACGTGGCGTTCGAGACCTCGGGCCAGTCCGGTCATCCGGTCACCTGGGTCCGTACACAGCACCAGCTCGACGAAGAGGCCGCGCTGCTCGCCCGCACCTTGGTCGGCACAGTTGACGAGGTGGTCAGTTTCGCACCAGCCAGCCACCTCTACGGCCGGCTCCTCGGTGAAGAACTTCCCCGGTATCTGCGGGTACCTGTACAGCGCTGCTGGGAGGATCCCCTCGCGCTGCCCACACTGAACCCGGACCGCCGAACTCTTCTCGTCTGCCTGCCCTCGTCTTGGTTGACGCTCCGGTCCGTCCTGCCGCAGCTTCGCGGGATGTCGGTGGTCGCAGTCCATGGGACAGGGCCGACCGTACCGGCCACCCGCGAGGTGATCGCTGCCCTGGACGGCCCTGCATTCACGGCCTTCGAGGTATTCGGATCCACTGAGACCGGGGGCGTAGCCTACCGACCGCTCACCGGCGGGCGGAGCCAGTCGGACGCATGGCGCCTGTTCGACGACGTGACGGTGGTCGGCGACCGTGGTCTTGAGCAGCGGCTCGCCGTGCGTAGCGCTCGGCTCGCGCGTCGCTCGGACATGGCCCGCCTCCCCGCGGAACTGGCGACGGACGACATCGTCCGGCCGCTCGACGGCGAGCATCTGCAGCTGCTTGGGCGCTCCTCGCGTCTCGCGAAGGTGAACGGCGTCCGCTTCCAGCTCGAAAGGGTCGAGTCGATACTAGGTGAGGCCTTCCCGCATGCCGAATTCACCTGCGTCCTGACCACCGACCATGTGCGTGCCGAGCACTACGAGCTCTACTACGTCTGTGACGAGACGATCCCCGTCTCCGACCTGCATGTCCGGTTAGGCCGCGCAGCGCCGAAGATCCCGATGCCGCGGGACGTCCGGCGCGTGGACTCCTTTCGACGGAGCTCAGTGGGCAAGGTCCAGCTGTCGACGTCGATGACAGCCTGCGGGGTGGTCTGATGTCGGGACACACCGTGGCGTCGCTCGTCGCGCAGGCTGACGTCCGAGGTGGTCTGGAGCTGGATCGCCAGGCGCGGACCAGGATGGTCGCAAGCAGGGCGACGTTGACCGCAGCAGCTCTCCGGCAGCCGGTCTACGGCCTCACGAGGGGGTTCGGACCGCTCGTAGGGTGGCCCGCGAGCCCGGACACCTCTTCCCAGGGGATGCGGCTCGTGGACCACCTGACGACAGGCCAGGGAGATCCATTGCCGGTCCGGGTCACCCGCCTGATGATCTGGCTTCGGCTACGCAGCATGGCTCTGGGTCTCTCGGGTGCAGAACCGCAGGCCTGGGATGCGCTCGCACGGCAATGGAACGCCGGGTTCGTCCCCGTCGTGCCCGAGGACGGTAGCCTGAGCGCCAGCGGCGACCTGGTGCCGCTCGCGCACGCAGCACAGGCTGCAGCGGGCCGCGGTAGCGCCTGGGTGCTGGAAGGCGGTACGTGGACCACTCATCCATCCAGCGATGTGCTGCGGACGCTCGACGTGCCGCCCGTCGAGTGGGAGGCACGTACCGCTCTCTCGTTCGTCAACGGCACCGCAGCAGGGCTCGCCCGCACGATGGTCAACCACCTCGAGCTCGACGCCTTGTGCATGGCGGTCGTCCGGATCACGGCCCGCATCGCAGTGCTTCTCGGGATGAGCCCGGAGCCGTTCAGCGTCACTGTCGCCCGAGCTCGCGGCCACGCCGGGCATGCGCGCGCCGCCACGATGCTCCGAAGCGAAATCGAAGACGACGGTTCCTGGCGGGAAAAAGCACGTCCTCTTCAGGAACCGTATTCCATCAGGTGCACGCCTCAGGTCGTCGGCGCAGTCCTTGACCAGCTCCGGCTCCAGGAGACCGTCCTCGTCACCGAGGCAACGGGTTGCACCGACAACCCGATCGTGCATGGTGACGGCGTGGTACATGGCGGCAACTTCCATGCGGCTCCGGTCTCGATGGTGAGTGAGCAGTATGTGTCGTGCGTCCACCAGGTGGCCTATCTCGCGGAACGTCAGCTTGCTCAGCTGCTCGACCCCGGCTTCAACGGTGGGATGCCGCCCATGCTTGCCTGGCGGCCAGGAGAGAACAGCGGCCTCGCAGGCGTGCAGATTGCGGCCACGTCGCTCCTGGGGGCGATCCGGCAGAACGCCTATCCGGCGTCCTGCACCACGGTGCCGAGCAACCTTGGGAACCAAGATCACACTCCGTTGGCGCTCAACAGCGCCAATGCGGTGTCGTCGATGCTCGACCGAGCTTGGCTCATCGTCGGCTCGCTCAGCCATGCCGTAGCCCAGCTCACCCACCACCTCGATGCACCAGTCCCGGAAGGAATGTGGCGCGAGCTGTCTGTATCGATCCCGCCACTGACCGTCGATCGTCCGCTGTCTGCTGAGATCCGCGATGTCACGGCGCGCGTCCGACACCATGCCAATTCGGCATCGGCCTCCGCACCCCATGGAGCTGCCTGATGAGTAGCGAGACTCAACCCACCCAAGCGGTGCGGACAAAGACCCCGCGAACGCTCTGGCGCGACAGGGCCTTCGTCTCGTATCTGCTGGGCCAGACGGTTTCGCGGCTCGGTGTCCAGATCGCAGGGCTCGCACTGCCGCTGCTCGCCATCGCCGCATTCGATGCCACAGCGATCGAGCTCGGCGTCATCAATGCAGCGCTCTTCGCGCCGTATCTCGTGTTCTCGATGCTGGCGGGCGCCTGGATCGATCGCAGCAGGAAGCGCCCGATTCTCATCACGGCAGACCTCATCCGGTTCGCCGTCCTCGGGCTCCTCGCCCTGCTGGGGCTGATGGGCTTGGTTGACATGGTCACGATCTGCCTGATCGGGTTCGTCATGGGCACGTGCGCCGTCTTCTTCGACATCGCCGGCTCCGCCTACCTCCCCTTGATCATCGGGAAGGACCAGCTCCTCGATGGCAACGGCAAGCTCCAGGCCACGATCGTCTTCTCGAAGTCCGGCGGTCCTGCCCTCGCGGGCGTGCTGGCCGAGCTCACGTCGGCGGCCCACACGTTGTTCGCCGGAGCTGCCACGAGCCTGCTGTCCGTGGGGGCCCTCCTGACGTCACGTCGGTCCGAACCAAAGCCCCCTCCACGCGAAGGCGGCCGCGACATGGTTGCCGAGATCCGCGAGTCCCTCTCATTCATCGCACGGAACAAGTACCTCAGCTTCCTGACAGTCCGGTCCGGGGTGAACAACGCCTTCTTCGTGGCGCGAAACACCCTCCTGCCTCTCTTCGTGCTGAACACGCTCAATTTGAGCAGCACGATTCTCGGACTGGTTCTCGGTGCTGGTGCCATCGGAGCGCTGGTCGGATCGATGATCGCGCGTCCCCTCGCAGAACGGGTCGGCCTCGGACGCACGATCGTCATCGGGTTCGGCGCGGGCTCCCTCATCCAGGTCCTCCTACCTCTCGCTGGAGGACCCCAGTGGGTGGAAATCACGATGCTCACGTCGCTCTTTGCAATCTCGGGTTGTTTCATGACGATCGGCAACACGAATGTAGCGACGCTCCAGCAGATGCTGGTTCCCCAGCGGCTTCTCGGGCGCGCTGTGGCGGGGATGCGCACGGTTACGTGGGGAAGCATGCCGATCGGCGCCCTGCTCGGAGGCGTCCTCGGGACCGTTCTTGGACTGCGAGCGGCGCTTGTCGTCGTCGTCGTCGGATTCCTGGCATCGGCGATCTGGCTCGCGTTCTCACCCTTGACCACGATGCGTGACCCTCTGGAGGCCGACAATGACGACTGAGCTGACCGTGCACCTGCCCCCCACCAACCCCCGCGAAGGGGAGAAGCCCCGAGCATTCGTCCTGGCCGGCGCATTCCGCGTGGTGTGCCGGAACCCACGGTTCGTCACCGAGCTCGCCGAGCGTGGGCTGGCCGTCCTGATCATGACACCGTCCGGCACGGAGGAGCAGGTTGCCGCCGCACTAGAGAGCGGTGACACGGTGTTCGAGCGGATCGCCGAGGTCCGGTATGTCTCCGGCAGCATGGAACGTGAGTCGTCGTTCAACGCCTCAGCGCTGGCACTTGCGCGCGAGTGGCAGCGACGCTTCACCATCGTCGGCTTGTACGCGATGGAAGAGACGCTCGTCGAGCCAGCGGGTCTCATCGGCGATCGGCTCGGACTTCCTGCGCCCGGGCTGCGTGCGAGCCGCGTGTGCAGGAGCAAATACCTGCAAAGGTTCTACCTCGACGAGTACAGCCCGTGGTCGGTTACTGTCCCTCCTGAGGAGCGCGCTCAGCTCGATCTGACCGCGATCTCCTACCCTGTCGTGGCGAAGCCAGCAGGGCGGCATGCCAGCTCGGGCGTGGTGAGCTGCAGGGACGCCGAGGAGCTTGCCACCGCACTCGCGAGCTACCCCGCCTACGAGACGGTCCTCGTCGAGCAGCAGATCCATGGCCCAGAGTTCTCGGTCGAGTCGCTGTTCCAGGACGGCCGGCCCATCATGTCGTCTGTCACTGCGAAGCAGACGACCGAGTCGTCGGGCCGCGGCTTCGTCGAACTTGCCCATACCGTCCCCGAACAGGGCGGCGAAGTCGCAGGCCGCACCATCGATAGCATCTTGCGAGCGGCGAACCTCGAGGTTCACAAGTATCTCGGGTACGAGAACGGCGTCACCCACTCCGAGTGGCGGATCACGCCTTCGGGCGAGCCGTATCTCATGGAAATTGCTTCGCGCACGCCAGGTGACGGCATCACGCTGCTCTACAACCTCGCCTTTGGTGCGTCTCTCGAACCGGAAATTCTCCGCATTGCACTCGGCGAGACTGCCGCCTACCCGGAGCCGAGAAGGGTCGCGCGCCAGGTCTATCTTGAACATCCGCCAGGTGTGTTGGCAGACGTAGTGATCAACTGGCCGGGTACCGACGTCGAATGGGTTCGCGGTTCCGACCGGTGGCCCGCCTTTCGGTCGGGGGCCGTCGGGGATCCGCCGACCCTGCGCTGCGTGCTGGTCCTCAAGGAGAGGGGCGACCGGCTGGAGCCCTTGATGTCGTCGGACGATCGTGCCGTCACTTTCTTTATCGACGCCGAATCTGTCGCCGAACTCGACGAGCTCCAGCGCCAGGTGGCCGCCGCCGTGCAAATCGTCGTTACCGACGGCGAAGGCGCTGCTGGTGCTCATTAGGACAGCCCTCGCAGAAGCCTTCGGGACCAAGGCGTACGTCATCAGCGGCTCCAGCGACGCGGACTGCATCATCGTCGACCCTGGAATCCGAGCCGCAGGCGTGGTTGACAGGGTCGTCCAGGAGTACCGGCTGAACCCGGTGGCGGTCCTCCTCACTCACGGACACCTCGACCACACGCACGACGCCCCGCACATCTGCGACGCCTATGGGATCCCTGCCTACATCCACGAGGCGGACCTACCCTTCTTGGCGGATCCGTTCTCAGCCCTGGGCTCGTTCACACCGCACTTCCAGGCTGCCGTGGGAAAGGACTGGAGTTGGACCATGCCGCACACGGTCAGGCGGCTGGCCGACGGCGAACGGCTTGAGCTCGCCGACGTTCCGATGAGGGTGGACCACGCCCCGGGACATACGCCCGGTTCAGTCTTGTTCAGCCTGCTGGACACGACTGGCGAGCAGTTCTGCCTCGTCGGCGATGTGGTCTACGCGGGCACGATCGGAACCACAGGGATGCCGGGTGGAGATCGTCTGACCGCACTTCGATCGATCCGGGACCGCATCCTGACGCGGCCGGACGAGACCGTCCTGCTGACCGCGCACAAGAAGGACACCACCGTCGGCCAGGAACGACGTGCGAACCCATTCTTCAAGCAAGCCATCGACCTACTGGGAACGGTGGGTAACGGTGAAGACCCTCTCGACGTGCACCAGTGAACGACCGAGTCCGCCGCAGTCTCCCAACCGATCGATCCGAGGAGTGAATCAGCGATGAGTGCCCTGTTGGCGCCTGGCCCAGTCCAGACTGATCCGACCACGAGTGACGACGGCACCACGGGCGAAGCGCCCATCTCCGACCTGCGCATCCGCGCGCTCGACCCGCTGCCTGCCCCGCTGGGCATCCTGGCTGCGCTTCCGCTCGGCGCCCGCCGAGGCGATCTGGTCGCCACGTCCCGCCGAGAGGTGCGCGATATCCTCATCGGCGAGGACGACCGCCTCCTGATGATCGTCGGGCCGTGCAGCGTGCACGATCCAGGGGCTGCCCTGGAGTACGCCGGCCGACTGGCGCCTGTCGCCAAAGAGTTGACCGAGGACCTCGTCGTGATCATGCGCGTCTACTTCGAGAAGCCGCGCACCACGGTCGGCTGGAAGGGGCTGATCAACGACCCACACCTGGACGGCTCGCACGACGTCCGACACGGTATCCGCCTCGCCCGCGAGGTTCTGCTCGGTGTGCTCGACGCTGGCGTCCCTGCCGCCTGCGAGTTCCTGGAGCCGACCAGCCCGCAATACATCGCCGATGCGGTGACCTGGGGCGCCATCGGCGCCCGCAACGTCGAGTCGCAGGTGCATCGCCAGCTCGCCTCGGGCCTCTCGATGCCGGTCGGGTTCAAGAACGCCACCGACGGTGACGTACAGATCGCCGTCGACGCCTGCATCACCGCGACGAACGAGCACACCTTCTTCGGAGCCGATCCCGAAGGCCGCGTGGCCGCCGTCGAGACCACCGGCAATCCGGACTGCCATGTGATCCTTCGAGGTAGCCGGTCCGGCCCAAACTACTCCGGGGCCGACGTCGCGTCCGCGCTCGCCATAGCCGAGGCGTCCGGCCTGCACGGAGCGGCCGGGACCGGCGTCGTCGTAGACGCCAGCCACGGCAATTCCGGTAAGGATCACGTGCGCCAGGCCGCCGTCGTGCGAGAGATCGCCGAGCGGCTCGCCGACGGCGAGCGTGACATCACCGGGCTGATGATGGAGTCGTTCCTGGTCGAGGGCGCGCAGAAGCCAGGCCCTCTCGACACACTGACCTACGGCCAGTCCGTCACCGACAAGTGCATGGACTGGGACACCACCGAGGACCTCCTGCGGCTCGTGGCCAAGGCGGTCCGCGAACGCCGCGGCTGAGGCACCGGTAGCGTCCACAGCGTACGAAGGACCTACTCAGAAGAACATTTCGATCAACAAGGGAGAGCAATGCGTAAGGTTGTGGTTACCGGCGGCGGCACAGGGATGGGACTGGCAACAGCAAAGCGGTTTGCCGGTGACGGCGACGAGGTTCTGATCGTCGGTCGCCGGAGCGACGTCCTGGAAGAGGCGGCAACTGCCTTTCCGGAGCTGATCAGGCCGTTTGCCGGAGATCTCACTGATCATGACGACGTTGCCCGTCTGGTGGCGGAGCTGGCGGGGGATCCGGTCGACGTCCTGGTGAACTGCGCCGGAGGGCTGATCAAGCGATCCAGCAGCAACGACCTTGCTGCTTCGATTGAACAGTATCGCCGCACGATCGACGCGAACCTCGTCTCGGCCATGACCGTAACCGAGGCGCTCTGGCCTTCTCTGCGCCGCCCCGGCGCCCGGGTGGTCTCAATCAGTTCGATCGCTGCTCAGCGTGGCGGTGGGGGCGCGTACTCCGCAGCGAAGGCCGGCCTTCATGGCTGGTCCATGGGTCTCGCTCGCCAAGGCGGCCCGGACCTCATCACCGTCAACATCGTCGCCCCCGGATATGTCCAGGACACCGAGTTCTTCGGTGATCGAGGCCAGTCGGTCCGACACGACGCGCTGGTGGGCGAGACCGTGCTCGGGCGTGCCGGCCGCCCCGACGACGTCGCTGGTGCCGTGCACTTCCTGTGCTCCGACGACGCATCCTGGATCACGGGTCAAGTGCTCTCGGTCAACGGCGGTGCCTACATGACCTGAGTCTGCTAGCGGGAGCGCGGTGGGATGATCAGGACGAGCTGCTCGACGGCATCGACGAGCAGGAGGCAGACCTTCGCGCAGGCATGGTCGGGCTGACCCGCTGCGACCTCGGCGAAATCTGCCACCGGAGCCTCGAACACCCCGTCCTACCCCAGCTCCACCGATACGAGAGCCCGGCCGTCGGCCGGGCTCTCGTTCGTTGTTGCACCGCCGGGTTACCGCCAGGCAGATCCCGGCCCACGGTTCAGCTGGACCAGTGTCTCCGCGCGCTCCCGCCGGCCGACGTCGTCCAACGCGAGGCCCGACGTCGTCGACGCCGCGCAGAAGACGTCCGACTCCGGCAGGTTCCCGTCGAGCAGGAAGCGCGTCGTGGTGTTCAGCGCGCAGGGGTTGTCGTCGTAGACGTAGACCCCGTGCCCGCCGCTGTCGACGCTGACCAGCCGTGCCCGGTCACCGAACTTCTCGCGGGTGATCTCGCCGCCCCGGTGCGGCGTCGCCGGGTCTCGGAGGTTCTGCAGCACGAGGACGTTCTCCGGCCCCTCGTCCGCGAACTCCACCGGCGGGTCGACCGGGTCGTTGTGCCAGTAGGCGCAGGGCGTGATGTTCGCCGCCGCCGCACCGAACAGCGGGTACCGCTCACGGTCGACGGCGACAGCGCGCCGGTAGGTGCTGACGTCCTCTGCCCAGTCGGTGTCGTTGCACGTGACGGCCAGGAACGAGGCCCAGGCGTTGTCGTAGGGCGACGGTGTCGCCGCACCCGGCTGCCGCGCGGCCTCGCCGGCCGCAGTGCTCGGCACCGTGGCGCCGGGCACGATCGCTGCGGGCGCCGTCGAACGCAGCTTCTCCGCCTGGCTGCGCGCAGCCGCCGCGTCGCCCTCGTCCAGTGCCTGCCAGAGCTGCGCGACCGGCCCGAAGCTCTGGTCGGCGTAGAGCGCGACGAACGTGTAGAACCGGAAGGTCGCACCGTCGATGCCGCCGACGGGCTGGTCGTCGAGCCGGCTCGTCTGGGCGAAGTAGGTCTCTCGCACGTCGCCCGGGGTCCTGCCGAGCCCGTAGCTGTCGTGCCGCTCGGCCGCCCAGGCCGCGAAGTCGGGGAAGCGGTCCTCCATGCCGAGCCCGAACCTGCGCAGGCTGCCCCGGTCGAGCGACGTCGCGCCGAGGTTGCTGTCCACCACTATCCGGTCGCCCCGCTCGGGGAACAGCGAGGCGTAGGCGCCGCCCAGCGCGCTGCCGTACGACGCCCCGTAGAAGCTGAGCTTCTCCTCGCCGAGCGTCTCCCGGATCAGGTCCATGTCGCGCGCGGTGTTGGCCGTCGTCATGTGCTGCATCCGACCGTCCGGGTCGTTGGCCGCGCACTGGTCGGCGATCTTCCGCGCGAACCTGGCCTGCTCGGTGACCGCCGCCGCGTCCTCGGCGTATCGCGGGACGTTGCCCGGGTAGTTCTGCTCGACCGTGAAGCCGCAGCTCACCGGCGCCGAGCGACCGACGCCGCGCGGGTCCATGCCGATCAGGTCGTAGGCGTCCAGGACCGTCGACGGCATCCCCAGCGCGCTCATGTCGGCCGGCTGGGAGAGTCCCGAGCCACCGGGGCCGCCGGGATTCAGGAGCAGCACGCCCTGCCGGTCGGCGGGCTTGGTGCTCGCCAGCCGGGAGATCATGATCTCGATCGTCGTCCCGTCGGGCTGGTCGTAGTCCAGCGGTACGGGGACCGTCGCGCACTCCAGCTGCGCCCGCGCGGCTTCCGGCATGTCCGCCGGACAGGCTCCCCACTCCGGCCCGCTCGTCCGTTCCTCGTCGCCGGCGGCCGGCGCGGCCAGCAGCGCTCCGGCGAGCCCCGCCGTCGCCGCGACGGCCAGCCCGGCCCTGATCGTCCGTCGTG
This sequence comes from Promicromonospora alba, assembly GCF_042654905.1. Lineage (NCBI taxonomy): Bacteria > Bacillati > Actinomycetota > Actinomycetes > Micrococcales > Promicromonosporaceae > Promicromonospora > Promicromonospora alba. The sequence goes on along the minus strand of NZ_JBHSFI010000003.1, from coordinate 1,221,967 downwards.
CATCCATCTCGCACCCCTCGTCCGGTCGCTCTTGCTCGACACGTGCGAGATCCACTCCAGACCGTGTTCCAGGAACAGGGTCAACCGGTCAGCTCTGTGACGCGGGTCACTGCGCCGACGGCGGGTCGACGACGGATGTGTCCACGATCACCGTCCCACCGACACCGGCGTCATTGACCTCAACCAGGGTTGAGGTTCTAGCGTCGGACGCATCGACATCTTGCGATGAGAGGACCGGAAATGCCTGTCTACACCCTGCCTGACCTGCCCTACGACTACGCGGCGCTCGAGCCGCACATCAGCGGGCGGATCATGGAGCTGCACCACGACAAGCACCACGCCGCGTACGTGGCGGGTGCCAACGCCGCGCTCGACGCGCTGGCCGCGGCCCGGGAGGGCGGCGACCTCGCCGCGGTGAACCTGCACGAGAAGAACCTGGCGTTCAACCTGGGCGGGCACACCAACCACACGGTGTTCTGGCACAACCTCTCGCCCGAGGGCGGCGGCGAGCCGGACGGTGAGCTCGGGGCGGCCATCACCGACCAGTTCGGCAGCTTCGCGGCGTTCAAGGCGCACTTCGCGGCAGTGGCGACGGGTATCCAGGGCTCCGGCTGGGCGGTGCTCGGCTGGGACAGCATCGGCGGGCGGCTGCTGGTGTTCCAGCTGTTCGACCAGCAGGCGAACGTGCCGCTGGGCGTCGCGCCCCTGCTGATGCTCGACATGTGGGAGCACGCCTTCTACCTGGACTACCTCAACGTCAAGGCCGAGTACGTCAAGGCGTTCTGGAACCTGGCGAACTGGTCCGACGTCGCAAGCAGGCTCGACCGGGCGCGCGCCACGACGGGAAGTCTCATCACCGCAGCGTGACCGTGCGCGACGGTGAAGGGTCGCTCTGGTGGGCGGCGTCGGGCAGCGATGGCTCGCTTTGGTCCCAGCGGCCGAGTCGGTCTAGACTGACGACGCTCGCCCACCTGGGCGAACACCTTTCGGGGCTGTGGCGCAGCTGGTAGCGCACCTGCATGGCATGCAGGGGGTCGGGAGTTCGAGTCTCCCCAGCTCCACCGAAAGATCTGGTCAGAGGCCATTCCGGAATCCTGTAACAGGAGGACGGAATGGCCTCTCGCTATGAGTTCACGGCTCGGGATCGAAGCCCGTCCTGGTCGGACATGTTCCGGACATTTGAAATGTCCCCAAGATGGCCCGCGAATGCGGTTACGACGTCCCCCTCTTCGGGGCGAGATTGGGCATACCGACGCAGACCCCCCGGCGTCGGGCGCTCCAGGACTCGTCCCCTACGGGAGAAGACCGTGACCGAGAAAGCCTTGACCGCGTCACCGACGACGCCGCTCGCCACGACAGCGCGCCTGGTGGCGCTCGACGTCGACGGCACGCTCTCGTTGAACGGGCACATCCCGGACGCGACGGTGACAGCGGTCCAGGCGACTGTCGCATCGGGCCATCACGTGGTGATCGCGACGGGCCGGTCCCTGGTCGGGGTGGCGTCGATCGTCAAGCGGCTCGGGCTGCGTCGAGGCCGCGTGATCTGCTCCAACGGTGCCGTGACCGCGTGCATCGTCGACAGCCGTCTGATCGTCGAGGACGCGGTGCGGTTCGACGCCGGCCGTGTGCTGCAGCGTGCGCGCGACGCGATCCCGGACGCGCTGCTCGCGACCGAGGTCCTGGGCAAGGGCTACCAGGTCAACGCCCGGTTCCCGGACGGGCTGCTCAACGGCCGGCAGCAGGTCGTGGGGCGCACGCCTGACCTGTGGGCCGCGCCCACCACGCGCGCCGTGGTGCACGCGGCCGACGTCGCCCGGCTGGGGCGCGAGCTGGGCTGGTTCGACGTGACCGTCACGCTGGGCTCGACCACCGAGCCCGGTGACTGGCTCGACCTGACGGCGCCGAGCCTCTCGAAGGCAAGCGCCCTGGAGCGTGTTCGCCGTCGCCTGCGCGTTGCCCCGGAGCACACGATCGCGGTCGGTGACGGGCACAACGACCTGCCCATGTTCGAGTGGGCGGCCCGCGCGGTCGCGATGGGGAACGCGCCGGCCGAGGTCCGGTGTGCGGCCGGCGAGGTGTGCGGGAGCATCACCGAGCACGGCGTGGTGGACGTGCTGCGTTCGATCGCAGGTGTGCGACGGAGCGCGCCGTCCGCGGGCTCAAGGCCCAGCAGGACTTTGCCTCCGAAGCAGTAGGCCGCGGCCCGTCAGGGCAGCACCGGCCCGACCGAGACCATCAGGCAGAGCGCCAGGACGGCAACGAGTGAGAACCGGAACATCTGTCGCGCCCAGCGGTCGTCGTCGTCCGCCCGGAGCCCGGCGATGCCGAGCCAGGTCCAGTAGGCGCCGACCGCGCCCATCACCACGGTGTAGACGATCCCGACGTAGCCGAAAACGGGCAGGAGCAGGGTCGAGACGACGAACGCCACCGTGTAGGCCAGGATCTGGATCTTCGTGTTCCGGATGCTCCGGACCACCGAGATGACGGGGACGCCTGCCCTGGCGTACTCCTCGTGCCGGTAGATCGCTATCGAGTAGAACTCGGGCATCTGCCAGAGGAAGACGGCGAGGAAGACGAGCACCGCGCCGACGTCGACCACACCGGAGACCGCCACGTACCCGGCGAGGATCGGCGCGGCGCCCGAGACGCTCCCGACCAGCGTGCCGTGGATCGAGAGGCGCTTCGACAGCATCCCGTAGAGCACGACGTAGACGACGAACCCGCCGAGCCCGACGGCCACGACCAGCCAGTTCGTCCAGGCGACGAGCATCGCCATGCCGACGACGCCGAGCACCACGCTGAAGACGACGGCGGGCCGCGCCCCGATGCTGCCGGTGACCGTCGCCCGCTTCCTCGTGCGGTCCATGACGCCGTCGATGTCGCGGTCGAGCACGTTGTTGAGCACGCACGCCGACGCGATCACCAGCGTCGTGCCGACGACGAGAGCGGCGAACAGCCAGAGGTCCACCTGCCCACGGCTCGCGAGCAGGAAGCCCGCTGCCGCCGTCAGCACGTTGCCGTAGAGCACCCCGGGCTTCGTCAGGGAGTAGTAGCGCGTGAGCGTGTCACGGAAGGTCGTGCCGTCGGCCCGGGCCGCGAGCGCGCCGTCGGTCCCGTCGATACCGGTCAGGGTCGGGGGCTGCTTGATCGCGGTCATCCGACGTGTGTCCGGACCACTACGCGGGAGAACCCGCCGTTCGAGCTGAGGGGTGTTCTCGGATCCACCGGCTCAGCCTACGTGAGCGGGCACCGCCGGATGGTTCACTGGTGGCCTGCACGCCCCTCGGAGACGGAACTCGGAGACGGAAAGGCGCGGCTCGCCGGCGAGCCCAGGTGTCGGATGACGGACAAGGTCGACCTCAAGAAGAGCCTCGACGCCTACCGGGCAAAGGTGGGCCGGTTCCGGGTGCTCGACGTCCCCGACCTGCAGTACCTCATGATCGACGGGCACGGGGACCCGAACACCTCGCCCGCCTTCGCCGAGGCGGTGGAGGCGCTCTACCCGGTGGCGTACGCGCTCAAGTTCGCGGCCAAGCGCGATCTCGGGCGCGACTTCGTCGTCATGCCGCTGGAGGGTCAGTGGTGGGCCGAGGACATGAGCTCCTTCACTGCCGAGCGGGACAAGGCGCGCTGGGACTGGACCCTGATGATCATGCAGCCCGACTGGATAGTCGAGGACATGTTCACCGCCGCCGTCGCGCAGGCCGGGACCAAGGGGCCTCCGGCCCGGCTCGAGGACCTCCGCCTGGAGCCGCTGTCCGAGGGGCGGTGCGTCCAGACGCTGCACGTCGGCACCTTCGACGACGAGGCGGACGTGCTCGCGCGGATGCACGACGAGTTCATCCCGGGCAACGGGCTCCGCATGGTCGGCAGGCACCACGAGATCTACCTCAGCGACCTGCGCAGGGTCGCACCCGAGAAGCAGCGGACGATCCTCCGGCAGCCGGTCGCGACGTCCGATCCAGGACTGGCGCGGGACCCTGGCTGAGACATCTGACGAGAGCGTCGCGCGGCCACGGGGCGGCGCGTTCCGGCTGCTCCGCCGCAACCGTGACTTCCGGGTGCTGTGGACGGCGCGCGCCGTGTCGGTCCTCGGCGACTCCCTCGGTCTGGTGGCGCTGCTCGTCCACCTCCAGGCCGAGGCCGGCGCCGCTGTCGCGGTAGCGCTGCTCCTGCTGGCCGGAGACTGCGTGCCGGGCCTGTTCGGCCCTGTCGCCGGCCTCATCAGCGACCGGTTCGGGCTCCGCAGGGTGATGATCGCCTGCGAGGTGGTCCAGGGACTCCTGGTGCTCGCGATCGCCGCGGCGCTGCCGCCGCTCCCGGTCCTGCTGGTCCTGGTCGCCGCCCGGGGGATCGGCGCCACCACCTTCATCGCGGCCTCGCGCAGCGCCGTGCCGCGGATGGTCGACGAGGACGACCTCGAGGCCGCCAACTCCGCGCTGGGGGTCGGCACCTACGGCCTCGAAGCGCTCGGCCCTCTGATCGCGGCGGCACTGTTCACGTTGAGCGGGATCCGCGGCGTCCTGCTCGTCGACGTCGCGACCTTCGCCGTCTCCGCGCTCGTGCTGGCGCGGCTTCCCGCGCTCGGCAGCGCGCTCCGGGCGGCTGCGGGCGACGGTGCGCCGAGCGACGGTGCGCTGGCCGACGGGGCGCCGCCGGTCGGGTGGTACCGCGAGCTGACGGCGGGCTTCGTGCACCTGCGGTCGATCCCCACCGTGCGCGTGATCGCCGCTGGCTTCGTCGGCGTGGTCGCCTTCAGCGGGGTGGACGACGTCGCCCTGGTCTTCCTGGCGCGCGACGAGCTTGGCGGGAGCAGCTCCGACGCCGCGATCCTCTACGCCGGGGTGGGCATCGGCCTGCTGTTCGGCTACCTGCTGCTCGGCCGCGTGGGCGGACGATGGCCGGCCCTGGGGCTGCTGCTCGTCGGGTTCGTGGTGAGCAGCGCCGGCAACCTGGTCACCGGGCTGGCGGGCTCGATAGCCGCCGCCATGGTGCTCCAGACCCTGCGCGGGGCGGGCATCGCGGCCCTCGACGTCGGCGTCAACACCCACCTGCAGCGCATCGTCCCGCCCGCCGTCCTCGGCCAGGCGTTCGGCACGCTCTACGGCGCCATCGGCCTGGCCGCGGGGCTCTCCTACGCGCTGGGCGGCCTGCTGCTCGCCGCGACCGACGCCCGCATCACCTTTGTCGTCGCGGGTGCGGGCGGCCTGCTCGTCAGCGCTGCGGCGGCCGTCGCGCTCCGCCGTGCCGCTCGCCGTCCGGCGACCTGACGGCGGCCCCCTGATCCCGTGCCAGGGTCAGGGCGCCGCCCTCACGGCGTCGGCCAGCGCGAGCACCGCGGCCCGCGGCCCCGCGTGCACCCGCACCTCGATACGGTGCACCAGGCGCGGGGCCGTGAGCGGCACGACCGCGAGGCCGTCGGGCGGGACGGCGCTCGCCGGCGCGGCGTGCAGGCCATGGCCCGCGCGGACGAGCGCCGCGACCGTGTCCGCCGAGGCCCCGGTGTACGCGGTGCCGCGACGCAGGCCCAGCCTGGCAGCGGACGCGAGCTCCGACGTCGAGCAGGTGGTGCCGGTCGTGCCGAGCCACCGCGCGTCGGTGAGCGCCGCCAGATCGATCCCTGATCGTCGCGCCAGTGGATGGACGACCGGGAGCAGCACGGCGAGCGGCGCCTCCCGCACCACCCGTACGACCAGGTCCGGGCCCGAGCCGGGCAACGGGTCGCCCGGTGCGGCGATGCCGTCGACGACCGCCACGTCGGCGCCACCCGACATGAGGGCGGCGGCTGCCGCGGCGGCGTCGACCACGACGACGGAGGCGAGCCGCCCGGCCACGGGAACCAGCTGCTCCGTGGCCGGCGTGACGGCCACCGAGACCGGCGTGTCCTCGTCGCGCCCGGTCACCCGGGCCACGGCTGCCCGCGCGGCCTGCTCGTGCGCCAGGATCTGCCGGGCGTGCCGGAGGAACTCGCGCCCGGCAGACGTCGGGGCGACCGTCGGACGCCGGGTGAGGAGCGGCGTCCCCGCCGTCCGCTCGAGGCCCGCGACGTGCTGCGAGACTGCGGACTGGGTGAAGCCCAGGGCGCTCGCAGCCCGCGAGAACGAGCCCGTCTCGGCGACGGTGGCCAGGCTGAGCAGGGCACGGGTGTCCACGGCGCCAGTATCTCCCGGTGGACGCTCGGGTATCAGTGATCGCGATCCGGGCATCGGCATTCATCGTTGGACGTGATACGCGGGGGCGGCCCAGCATGGGCGCATGAACCCCACGCGCATCGCACTGATCGGGGACCGCTCGACGGCGGTCCGGGCCCACGAACGGATTCCCGAGATCGCAGGCCGGTACGACGACGTCGACCTGCACTGGCTCTCGACCACCGACCTCGCGCCTGCCGAGGCGGCGGCGTTCGACGGTGTCTGGGTGGTCCCCGGATCCCCGTACGCCGACGAGGACCGGGTCATCGAGACGATCCGCACCGCCCGGACGGGCGGGACGCCGCTGCTGGGCACGTGTGGCGGATACCAGCACATGGTCCTGGAGTTCGCGCGCAACGTGGTCGGCAGCAGGGTGCGGCATGCCGAGAACCCGGTCGCGGGTGCGGCGGCCGCTCCGGGCTCGACCGCGCTCATCACCGAGCTGGCGTGCTCGCTCAAGGGCCGCAGCGGGCAGGTCGACGTCGTGCCGGGCAGCCGGGCGGCCGCGGCCCTCGGCGAGCGGAGCTTCGAGCGCTTCCACTGCTCGTTCGGGCTGACCGCCGCCGATGCCGAGCCGCTGGTCGCGGCCGGGCTGCTCGTCTCGGGAACGAGCCCGGAGGGCGAGCCTCGGGTGGTCGAGCTGCCGGGCGACGCGTTCTGGCTCGGCACGGCGTTCCAGCCAGAGCTGGCGGACGCGCAGCCGCACGCCGTGATCGAGGCGTTCGTGGCGGCTGCCCGGGTGCGTGCGGTCCGGCGCGCGGCGGGCGCCGACGTGGCGGTCGTCCGGTGAGCGGTGCGGTGAGCCGTCCGGTGCGGTACGTGACCGTACCCGGGTACGGCGGATCCGGGCCGGAGCACTGGCAGACGCACTGGGAGCGCGACCTGCCGGCCGTCCGGTTCGGGCCTGCCTCGTGGGACGAGCCCGATGCGGTGGACTGGGCCGCCGCGCTGACCCGCGCCGTGTCGGACGGAGGCCGCCCGGTGTTCCTCGTGGCGCACAGTCTCGGCTGCCTGACCGCCGCGTCGTGGCTCGCCGAGCGCGGGCCCGGCGAGGTGGCCGGTGCGCTGCTCGTCGCCGTCCCCGACGCTTCCGGGCCCGCATTCCCTGCCGCGGCGATGGCGGGTGGCTTCGAGGTCGTCCGGCGTCGGCTCCGGGTCCCGGTCACCGTCGTCGTCTCGGAGGACGACCCGTACGCGGACGCGGGCTGGACCCGGGACCTGGCCGCCGTGTGGGGCGCGGACGTCGTGGGGATCGGGGAGGCGGGCCACGTGAACGAGGCGAGCGGCGTCGGCCACTGGCAGGCGGGGCGGGAGATCCTGCGGGGGCTCGTCGCCGGCCCGGCGTGACGACTCCTCGACCGGGGGTCCGTGCCGAACTAGAGTCGACAAGACCTTTGACCGGCCCGCTCAGCCGTCCCCTCCGGAGGAGTCGCCGTGCGACGCACCTCGCTCGCCACCAGCGCTCTGAACGTCCTGCTGCGCCCGGCGACCGCCGGGCTGCGGACACCTGACCGCACGTTCGACGCGCTCGTCGTCAAGGCGGAGCGGAAGACGAGGGCGGACGCGGCGGCGGTCCCGGAGTTCGTCGACGATCTCCGCCTGCTCCTGCGCTCCTTCGCCGCGTGCCCCGGCCTGAGCCCCATGGGCTGGCAGAGCGTCGTCTCCGACGTCGGCGTCCGCCTGGAGAACCGGCTCCGGATAGACCGCCTGATCCATCAGTTCCCCGAGATCGAGGACGAGCTGATAGCGGACCCCGTGGTCATCGTCGGACTGCCCCGGACGGCGACGACGCTGGCGCACAACATCATCGCCGGCTCGGAAGGGCATCGCGGGCCGGCCCTGTGGGAGCTGCTGTTCACCGACATCGACAGGGGGGAGGGGGCCCGGCGTGCCCACATCGAGGACACCCGGAAGATGGCGCGCGCCTTCATGCGGCTCGCCCCGGCCTTCCGGGTGATTTACCCGCTCGACGCCGAGAAGCCCGACGAGTGCAACTACGTGCTGCCCCACGGGAGCTCCCACCTGGCCCGGGCGGACATGCCCGACTACGACCGCTGGCAGCGCAGCCGGCACTACCTGCCGGACTACGGCTACCTCAAGCAGGCGGTCCAGGTGCTGCAGCACGGCCGCCCACGACGCCGGTGGGTGCTCAAGTCGCCCACACACCTCGCCCACCTGCCGGAGCTCCTCGCGGTGTTCCCGGGTGCGACCATCGTGTGGACGCACCGGGACCCGGTAGCGGCGATCGGGTCGGTGTGCTCGATGGTGGAGACCACCCAGGCGCTGCACGTCCGCCGCCCCGACCCGCACGCCATCGGGCGGACCTGGCTGGAGCTCCAGGCCTCGGCCGTCGGGCAGGCGCTCGCGGCGCGCGCCGAGACCCCGGGGACGTCGTTCGTCGACATTCCCTACGCGTGGCTCGCCGCCGAACCGCACGCGCGCATGCCGGAGTTGTACGACCGGATCGGCGCGGCGTGGACGGAACGTGACGCGGCGAACCTGGACGCCGTCCTCGCGCGCACCCGTCCGGGACGCTCGCACGAGTACGAGCTGTCCCGGTACGGGCTGACGGCGGCGGACGTCGGGGCCGCGTTCGGCGACTACCCGGACCGGTACTGCGCGGCCTGAACCAGGTACGCGGCGCCGGGCCGCGGCGTGGCCCGGCGACATGTCCACCCTGGGTACGACGACGATCCGCCCTGGGTCCGATGGCAGGCGCGCTGCTGGTCGTTAGGTTCGGGCCATGACCACGGTTGACCAGGCTCCGCCCCGCCCCGCTGCGCTCTCCCACCCGGCCGCACGGCTCGGGATCGCCCTGGTCCTGAGCTTTCTGCTGGGCGGGCTGACGTCGTACGCGCAGGGGTTCCTGCCGGACGCGTTCGCCTCCTTCGCGAACTCGGCCAGCGGCTGGACCGTGCTCACGGCGGCGCTCGTGTACTGGTCCCGGGCGCGCACCGGCCCCGCGGCGGTGCTGGGGGCCGCGAGCTTCGTGCTCCTTGTCCTCGGGTACATGGTCGCGTCACAGGTGCGCGGACTCGTGTACGACCCGCTGCTGTTCTCCGTCGTGGGTGTGGTGGCCGGCCCGTTCGTGGGTGTCGCGGCATCGTGGCTGCGGGCCACCGGTCTTCGTGCGGCCTTCGGTGGGGCGCTGCTGGCGGGCATCGGAGTGGGGGAGGGCGTCTACGGGCTCACCGTCGTCGGGGATACGACGAGCCCTGTCTACTGGACGCTGATCGGCGTGGCCGGGCTCGCGCTCCTGGCCGGCCTGCTCGTGCGCCGCATCCGGGGTGCTCTGCCGGTCGCGCTCGCGGTCGGCGGCACGGCCGTCGTCGCGGTGGCGTTCCACATCGCCTACACGAGCCTCGGCTAGGCCGGGACCAGCCGGTCGAGGAGCCGGTCGAGGAGCTCGGCGACCCGCTCCCCGGCGGCGTCGTCCACCAGGAGCAGCTGGGCCAGGCCGCTCGTTCCCACCACGATGAGCTCGGCATCGAGCTCTGCGGTCCGCCCGGCCGACGGCGTCGCGTCCCCGCGGACCCGGTGCAGCTGCTCCGCGATCGCCCGGACAAGGAAGCGCGGCGCGCCCAGCGTGTCCTCCGCGGCGACGTCGGGATCGGTGAGCGCCGCGGCGTGGAACGAGTTCAGGACCACCGTGTCCCGCCGCCGGCCGGCGTCCGTCGGCAGCAGCTCGGTGAGGATCGCGCGGATCACCTCGTGCGGGCCGGGGTCGGCGCCAAGGGCGCTCAGCCGGCGGGTGAACCGCGCGCCGGCGTCGGCCACCACCGCCTGGTGGGTCGCGAGCAGGAACTGCCGCTTGGTGCCGAAGTAGTACTGCACGAGCCGCACCGAGATGCCGGCCTCCGCGGCGACGGACTGGAAGGTGGCTGCCCCGAGGCCGTCGCGGGCGATGACGCGGCGCGCGGCGCTGGTGATCTGCGACCGTCGTTCGTCGTGGTCGGCCAGTCGCGGCATGCGGGTACGCCCTCTCGTGCTCGTGATGACAGCCCGTCGGGCCCTCTTGATGGTACGCCTGAACCATCATAAGTGATACGGTCATATCACCAAGGAGAGGTGGGGCCATGGCCAGGATCGGGAAGTTCAAGAACGACGCGGCGCGGGACGCGTATCTGCGCACCTACGATGCGATGGAGGGGCTCTGGCCCCTGCCGTCCACGCAGGTCGACGTCCCCACCCGCTTCGGGCCGACGCACGTGCGCCGGTCCGGTTCTGGCGACGGGGTGCCGCTCGTGCTGCTGCACGGGTTCGGCGGCAACGGCCTGTACTGGCACGACATCGTCGCGGGCCTCGCCAGGGGCCGGGTAGTTCTTGCCCTGGACACCATCGGAACGGCGGGCCGGAGCGTGCAGACCGCGCCGCTGGCGGGCGACGCGGACTACGGCGTCTGGTTCACGGAGGTGCTGGACGGGCTGGGTCTCGATCGTGTCCACGTGCTGGGGGAGTCGCAAGGGGCCTGGCACGCGACCCTGACGGCGTTACATGCTGCGGACCGGGTGGCGAGCGCCTCCCTGATCGAGCCCAACGGGGTGTTCACCAAGATCCCGCTGCGGGTCCTGGCGAAGCTGATCAGGTTCGGGGCGAACCAGACCGACGCGGGCTGGCGCAAGATGACCGACTGGCTGACGCCAGGGGCCGGTCTGACCGACGTCGAGTGGGCGTGCCTGAAGGCCGCGCAGGCCTACCGGCCCGCGGGGGGCTGGGCGCGACCGCTCAAGGATGCCGAGCTGGAGTCGATGGCCCCGCCCGTGCTGGTGATCTACGGTGCCGAGTCCGTCATCGCGGAGCCGGTCGCGGCGCGGCAGCGGCTCGCCGCGCATCTCCCGAGCGCCGAGGTCGAGATCTACCCCGGCGTCGGGCATGGTCTGCGCGGCCAGATCCCGGACCAGGTCACGACCCGGATCTCGGACTTCGTGGCGCGGCACGACGAGGCGGCGCTCACCGGCGGCTGACATCGAGACCGGCGAGGTGTGGAAGCCGGCAGGCCTCGGCATCACGCCGAAGCCCCGCTGGTCGAGCTTGCCGAGACTGGATCTCGACAAGCTCGACCAGCGGGGCGACAAGCTCGGTCAGCGGGGCTCCGGCCGACCGGTGGGTCCTGGTGTGCTCAGGCCTGGCCGAAGAACGTCCGCAGGTCCTGCACCACGAGCTCCGGAACCTCCAGGGCCGCGAAGTGGCCGCCCTTCGGGTACTCGGCCCAGTGCTCGATGCGCGCGTTGTCCCGCTCGGCGAACGCCCGGATGGTCTGGAAGTCGTCGGCGAAGACGGCCACGCCGATCCGGCCGGTGCTCACCACGGGCTCCGCGCCCGAACGCTGCTCGGTGTAGTGGTAGCGCACCGCCGTCGCGGCGGTGTTGGTGAGCCAGTAGAGGCTGACCTGCGCGAGCACCTGGTCCCGGGAGACGAGGCTCGTGCCGTTGCCGAAGTTCTCGAACAGCTCGCTGTACGCGAGCTGTGCCACGGGCGAGTCGCTGAGCCCGGCGGCGATCGTCTGCGGTCGCGAGCCGTTCATGGCGTTGTACCCGCCCACGCTCTGGAACCACTGCATGTGGCCGAGGGCAGCGAACTCCTTGGGCCCGAACCCGTCCATCTCGCCCTCCGCGCCGGAGGGGAAGGAGAAGAGCTGCAGCACGTGCGCGCCGAGGAAGCCCTCCGGGTCGAGCACTGCCAGCTCGCGTCCGATCATGGCACCGCCGTCGCTGCCGTGGATGCCGTAGGAGTCGTAGCCGAGCTGCCGCATCAGCGTGTCGAAGGTGCGGGCGACGCGGGCCATGGTCCAGCTCCCGCCGTCGGCCGGCTCGCTCAGCGGGGTGCTGAAGCCGAAACCGGGGGTGGACGGGACAACCACGTGGAACGCGTCCTCTGCCCGGCCGCCGTGCGCCACCGGGTCGGTGAGGGGCCCGATCACGTCGAGGAACTCGAGGAACGAGCCCGGGTAGGTGTGGGAGAGGAGCAGCGCACGCGCCCCGGGCTCCGCCGAGCGGACGTGGACGAAGTGCACGTTCTGGCCGTCGATCTCGGTGATGAACTGCGGGAAGGAGTTGGCGCGCTCCTCGACCGCGCGCCAGTCGAACTCGTTGCGCCACTGCTCGACGGACTCGCGGAGGTACGACTCGGGCGTCCCGTAGTCCCACGAGTCGCCGGGGGCGGCCGGGGCGAACCGGGTTCGGGCGAGGCGGTCCGCGAGGTCGTCGAGGTCGGCCTGCGGGATCTCGATCCGGAAGGGGCGGATGTCGGCGGCGGTGTTGTCCTGGGCGTTCTGCGTGGTCTCCATGTCTCAGACATTACGAGCCGTTCAGGAACCGTTCGTTCCTCTATTCTCCGAAGAGTGGAGTAATTTCTCGGACAATTTGAAGGAGCCGCGATGAGTACGACGGCGGGGCGCCTGCTCGCCCTCCTCGGCCTGCTGCAGTCCCGCGCCGAGTGGTCGGGGACCGAGCTCGCGGACCGGCTCGACGTCACCGACCGCACGGTGCGCAACGACGTCGCACGCCTGCGCGAGCTGGGCTACCCCGTCGACAGCGTGCGCGGGCCGGGTGGCCGGTACCGGCTGGGCGTGGGCGGCAAGCTGCCCCCGCTGGTGCTCGACGACGACGAGGCGGTCGCCATGGCGGTCGGCTTGCGCTCCGCCAGCGCCGTCGCGGGCATCGAGGAGAGCAGTGCACGGGCGCTCGGCAAGCTGGAGCACGTCCTGCCCGAGCGGCTGCGCCGCCAGGTGGCCGCCCTGCGCGATGCCACGAGCGCCGGGCCGGTGAACACGAGCAGCAACGTGGAGGACCCCGCCGTCGACCCCGGGCTGCTCACCGAGCTGGCCGCCGCGATCCGCGACCACCAGGGGCTGCGCTGCTGGTACCGCGAGGAGCCGCGGGAGATCGAGCCGGCGCGGCTCGTGGCCTGGCAGCGCCGGTGGTACCTGGTGGGGCGCGATGTCGGTTCGGGGGAGTGGCAGCCGTTCCGCGTGGACTGGCTGGAGCTGCGCACGCCGGGCGGACGGCGGTTCGTGCCCACCGACCCGCCCATCGACCTGACGGAGCTCGTGGTGCGCGAGGTGGCCCGGACGGGCTGGGCGGTGCACGCCCGCATCCTGGTGCACGCACCCGCCGATGAGGTGCTCGCCCGGATCAACCCTGCCGTCGGCACCGTCGAGCCGGTGGACGACAGGACCTGCGTCCTGGTCACGGGCGGCGACAGCATCGAGACGGTGGCCGTGTGGATCGGCATGCTCGGTATCGACTTCACGGTGCGAGAGCCGCAGCGGCTGGTCGAGCACCTGGCACAGCTGTCCCGGCGCTACGCGGCGGCGGTCGGCTGAACGGGCTCAGCCGCGCGTGGCGTGGCCCTGCTCGATGACTGTGGTGAGCCGGTCGCGGGTCTCCGCCAGCTCGCGCATCCGCTCGTCGATCCGGTCGCGCTCGGTGGCGAGCAGCTCGAGCATGCTCGTCGAGGCCATGCCCGAGTCCATGCAGGGCATGATGTCGCGCACCGCCTTGCTGTTGAGGCCGGCGCTGTACAGCAGCTGGATCAGCCGGACGCGGTCGACGGCGTCCTCCGTGTAGTAGCGCTGGTCCGAGACGGAGCGCTCCGAGGTCAGCAGGCCCTGCTCCTCGTAGTAGCGCAGCGCGCGAACGCTCACGCCGGTCTGTCCGGCGAGCTCGCCGATCCGCATCATCTCGCCGGTCCGCACCATCGTGTACCCCTCATGCCGCGTGCCCTTACCTCTGACGTCAACGTCAGATCCTACGGCGCGCATCCCTGCGCGGTGCCCGCGCTCATCTGTGAACCCTGGTTCGCTCATCTGTTAATCTGGCCGGACGTTCAACGGAGTCTGAAGGGCGGCGGAGGAGCACGATGACGGCACTCGACGAAGAGACCGTGGGCGGCCTGGTGGCGTCTGCGCCGGACGGCGCGGAGCTGGTGGTCCCCACCTACGACCGGTCCCGGCTGACCACCGGGATCGTTCATCTCGGGGTGGGTGGGTTCCACCGGGCGCACCAGGCGATGTACCTGGACCGGCTCATGGCCGAGGGCAAGGCGCTGGACTGGGCGGTCTGCGGCGTCGGCGTGCTGTCGAGCGACGCCCGGATGCGCGACGCGCTCGCCGCGCAGGACGGCCTCTACACGATGGTGCTCAAGCACCCGGACGGGCGCCTGCAGGCGCGCGTGATCGGGTCGATCAAGGAGTACCTGCTGGCGCCCGACGACCCAGAGGCCGTGCTCGAGAAGATGGCCTCGCCCGAGGTGCGCATCGTCTCGCTCACCGTCACCGAGGGCGGGTACAACATTCACCACGTGACGGGCGAGTTCGACCTGGCGGGCCCGGCGGTGGCCGCGGACCTGGCCGACGGCGCCGTCCCCGCGACGACGTTCGGGCTGGTCACCGAGGCCCTGCGCCGCCGGCGGGATCGAGGCGTGCCGCCGTTCACCGTGATGAGCTGCGACAACATCCAGGGCAACGGCGAGGTCGCGCGGCGCGCCTTCACCACGTTCGCGCGAGCCAAGGACGCGGACCTCGCGGCCTGGATCGAGGAGAACGTCGCGTTCCCGAGCTCCATGGTCGACCGGATCACGCCGGTCACCACGGACGCCGACCGCGCGCTGGTGGCCGAACGCTTCGGCGTCGACGACGCCTGGCCCGTGGTGGCCGAGCCGTTCGAGCAGTGGGCGCTCGAGGACAGCTTTCCCACGGGGCGGCCCCCGTTCGAGGACGCCGGCGTGCAGGTGGTGTCCGACGTCGAGCCGTACGAGCTGATGAAGCTGCGCCTGCTCAACGCGAGCCATCAGGCCCTGTGCTATCTCGGCTACCTGTCCGGTTACCGGTACGCGCACGAGGTGGCGGGCGAGGAGGTCTTCGCCCGGTTCCTGCTCGGCTACATGGACGACGAGGGCACGCCGACCCTGGAGCCGGTGCCCGGCATCGACCTGGACCGCTACAAGCGCACGCTGATCGAGCGCTTCGCCAACCCGCACGTGGCCGACACCCTCGCGCGGCTGTGCGCCGAGTCGTCGGACCGCATCCCGAAGTGGCTGCTTCCCGTGGTCCGGCACCACCTGGCGACGGGCGGGCCGATCGAGCACGCCGCGCTCGTCGTCGCGTCCTGGGCCCGGTACGACGAGGGCGTGGACGAGGCCGGCGAGTCCATCGAGATCGTCGATCGTCTCGCCGACCGGCTGCACCGGGCGGCGCTCGCGCAGCGGACCGACCCGCTCGCGTTCCTGCGCGACCGTGAGGTCTTCGGCGACCTGGTCGACGACGAGCGGTTCACGGCCGCGTACACGGCGGCGCTGGCTTCCCTGCACGAGAAGGGCGCCCGCGCCACGGTCGAGTCCCTGGTGGCTCGCACCGCGAGGTAGAGCGTCTGTCCGCGGACACCCGCTCTACCTCGCGGAACCTAGGTCGCCGAAGTAGAGCGGGTGTCCGGACGCCGGCTCTACTTCGGCGAATCCTGGGGGCTAGTCCAGGAGGGTTTCCAGGGCGGTGGCCGCCGTCTCGTCTATGACCAGGGTGTTGGCGATGCCGCCGCGTACCGCGGCCACCAGGCCCGGCGCGACGGCGGCGCCGTAGCCGATCGCGATGACCTGCGGCGTCGCGGCGAGCTGTTCGAGCGTCACGCCCACCACGCGCTCGTCGAGGCTGGTGCGGACGGGGCGGCCCTCGGCGTCGAACAGGCGGCCCGAGCACTCGGCGATGGCACCGGCCTCGGTGGCCGCCCGCTGCTCCTCGGCGCTGATCTGGGGGAACACCGTGGACGTGCGTTCGGACCAGTGGCCGATCGCGACGACCGCGACGTCCAGGTGATCGGCCCGCGCCAGCGCGTCGGCGATCTCCGGCTGTCGCCGCATGCCCGCGGCGGTGGCGGCGTCGGCCACGAGGAGCGGCGACCACACCGGCCACGTCCGCACGCCCGGCATCTGGGCGAACGTGCTGATGAGCGCCAGCGAGTTGCCGCTGCCCTCGACGGGCAGCGCCCCGACCAGCTGGACGACGTCGCACTGCGGCAGCCGGCCGATGTGCCGTACCGCCGCCTCCACCGTGCGCGACCACGAGACGCCGACCGTCGCGCCCTCGGCGATGTGCTCGCGCGCGGTGCGGGCGAGCTCGACCGCGACGTTCTCCCGGGTGGCAGTGGTGTCCTCGCCGCTCGCGGCGATGAGGACCTCGCGCAGCCCGAGGCGGGCGGCGAGGCGGGCGCCGCGTTCGCCGTCGGCCCGGGGCGGCGTGATCTCTATGCGGACGACTCCCTCGTCCCGTGCCTGCGCGAGCAGGCGCGCCACCTGGAAACGGGAGATGCCGCGGTGGCGCGCGATCTCTACCTTCGACTTGCCGTCGAGGTAGTAGTCGGTGCTCACCTCGACCAGGAGGTTCGAGATGAGGTTCGAATCGGGATGGGTCACCTGCGTCCTCACTCCCGCAGGCGTCAGCGGGAACATCTGAGCGACTTGTCTGGGAGGGCCTTGCTCACCTGAGCATACCGAACTAGTCTGCGTTTGCAGATGAGCAAGTCATATTCTCAAATGAGCGCGGCGGGGATGTCGCGCAGAGGAGAGGACGAGGATGTTCCGACCTCCGAGGGGTACTTCGGTGAGAGCGACGCTGACGGCCGCCACGGCCGCCGTCGCGCTGGCCCTGACCGGCTGCGCCGGGGCGGGCGCCGTGGGCGGCGGTGACGGCGAGCAGATAGTCGTGGCCATCGTGTCCAACCCGCAGATGCAGGACGCGATCTCGCTGCAGGACGAGTTCCGTGCCGCCCACCCGGGCGTGGACGTGCGCTTCGTGTCGCTGCCCGAGAACGAGGCCCGCGCCAAGATCACGGCGTCGGTCGCCACGGGCGGCGGCGAGTTCGACGTCGTCATGATCTCCAACTACGAGACGCCCATGTGGGCTGAGAACGGCTGGATCGAGAACCTGCAGCCGTACATCGATGCCACCGCCGGGTACGACGCCGAGGACTTCGTCCCCAGCGTCCGCGAGGCCCTCTCGCACGACGGCGACATGTACTCGGTGCCGTTCTACGGGGAGTCGTCGTTCCTGGCCTACCGCACCGACCTGTTCGAGCAGGCGGGGCTCGAGATGCCGGCGAACCCGACGTGGGACGAGGTGCGCGAGCTGGCGGCCGAGCTGAACGCTCCTGAGGAGGACTTCTCCGGCATCTGCCTGCGCGGCCTGGCCGGCTGGGGTGAGGTGATGGCCCCGATGACCACCGCCATCAACACGTTCGGCGGCGGCTGGTTCGACGAGGACTGGAACGCGACCCTCGACTCTCCCGAGAGCAGGGAGGCCATCGAGACCTACATCGACACGCTGCAGACCTCCGGCCAGCCGGGCGCCGCGACGTCGGGCTTCGGCGACTGCCTCACCCGCTTCGCCCAGGGCCAGTCGGCCATGTGGTACGACGCGACCTCGATGGTCTCCTCGGTCGAGGACCCCGCGTCGTCGACGGTGGCGGGCAAGGTGGGCTACGCCCCGGCGCCCGTCGCCGAGACCGAGTCGGCGGGCTGGCTCTACAGCTGGTCGCTGGCGATCCCGTCGACCAGCGAGCACAAGGACGCCGCCTGGGACTTCGTGTCCTGGATGACGGACAAGGAGTACATCAAGCTGGTCGGCAACGAGATCGGCTGGGAGCGGGTGCCGCCGGGCAGCCGGCTGTCCACCTACGAGCTCCCGGAGTACGCGGAGGTCTCCGAGGCCTACGCGGACGCGACGCTCGACTCGATGAACGGGGCCACGCAGGCGGGCGCGATGACCCACGAGGTGCCGTACCCCGGCATCCAGTTCGTCGGGATCCCCGAGTTCCAGGAC
Source organism: Promicromonospora alba (assembly GCF_042654905.1). Taxonomy (NCBI): domain Bacteria; kingdom Bacillati; phylum Actinomycetota; class Actinomycetes; order Micrococcales; family Promicromonosporaceae; genus Promicromonospora; species Promicromonospora alba. The sequence goes on along the minus strand of NZ_JBHSFI010000003.1, from coordinate 1,203,967 downwards.
CTCGGCACGCGTGTCGGCCAGCAGATGTCCGCCGCGATCGCCGGGCAGATCACCGTGGACGAGGCCATCGCGCAGTCCCAGCGGTACGCCGAGACGGTGGCGGAGACCTACCAGGCAGAGGAGGGGCAATGAGCACCTCGACCATCGACCGGCTCGAAGGCTCACGCCGGGCGGCACGCAACGAGGCGTCGTCGCGGCCGATCAGCCGTGCGGAGGCGTGGCGCCGGCGTGGCCCGCTGCTGCCCGCGCTGATCTTCACGGTCATCGTCACGCAGCTGCCGTTCCTGCTGACCATCTGGTACTCGCTGCACTCCCGGAACCTGCTGCGGCCCGAGTCCGACCTGTTCGTGGGCCTGTCGAACTACGTCGACATCGCCGTCGACTCGACGTTCCGCCAGACCGCGTGGAACTCGGTGGTCATCACCCTCGGCTGCGTGCTGGTGGCGATGGTCCTGGGGATCGTGCTCGCGCTGCTGCTCGACCGGCCCTTCTTCGGGCGCGGCGTCGCCCGCACCATGCTCATCACGCCGTTCCTCGTGATGCCGGTGGCGACCTCGGTGCTGTGGTCGATCGCGCTGCTGAACCCGACGTACGGCCTGTTCAACTGGACCCTCGGCCTGTTCGGCATCGAGGCGGTCGACTGGACGTCGACCTACCCCGTGATCGCGATCCTGATGGCCCTGGTGTGGCAGTGGACGCCGTTCATGATGCTGCTCGTGCTCGCCGGCCTGCAGGCCCAGCCGAAGGACGTGCTCGAGGCGGCCTCCGTCGACGGCGCCGGCACGTGGCTCACCTTCCGGCTGATCACGCTGCCGCACCTGCGCCGGTACATCGAGCTGGGCGTGCTGCTGGGGATCATCTACGTGGTCAACACGTTCGACCAGATCTACCTGATGACGGCGGGCGGGCCCGGTACGGCCAGCGCCAACCTGCCGTTCTACATCTACCAGCGTGCGTTCCTCGGGTTCGACGTCGGGCAGGCCGCCGCCATGGGCGTCGTCGTCGTGATCGCCACGATCATCGTGGCCTCCGCCGCGCTGCGCCTGATCTTCCGCAGCTTCGAAGTGAAGGAGTGACCATGTCTGTCGCTACTCCCGTGGCCACCTCGCGGACGACCGACGCCCGGCGCGGCGCGAACCGCCGCGTCTCCGGCGGCTTCCTGACCACCCTGACCTGGCTGCTCGCCATCGGGTTCTTCTTCCCGGTCGCCTGGATGGCCATGACGGCGTTCAAGCAGGAGAACCAGGCCGCTTCCGACCCGCCGACGTGGTTCTTCACGCCGACCCTCGACCAGTTCCGGGCGGTGCTCGAGGGCGGCACGATGGTCTACGTGGGCAACTCGGTGATCGCTACCGGGGTCTCGACGGTCCTGGTGCTGCTGCTCGGCGTGCCGGCGGCGTACGCGCTCTCGATCCGGCCGGTGCAGAAGGTCAGCGACGTGCTGTTCTTCTTCATCTCCACCAAGATGCTGCCGGTCGTGGCCGTGATCGTGCCCATCTACGTGATCGCCGGCCAGCTCAAGGTGCTCGACAACATCTGGACCCTCGTGGTGCTGTACACCGCGATGAACCTGCCGATCGCGGTGTGGATGATGCGGTCGTTCTTCATCGAGGTGCCCGGTGAGGTGCTCGAGGCGGCGTCGATAGACGGGGCGGGCCTGATGCGCACCATGCGGTCCGTGCTGCTGCCGATGGTGGCGCCCGGCATCGCGGCCACGGCGCTCATCTGCGTGATCTTCGCCTGGAACGAGTTCTTCTTCGCGCTCAACCTGACGGCGTCCCAGGCGGCGACCGTGCCGGTGCTCATCGTGTCGACCATGACGAGCGAGGGGCTGTTCCTCGCGCGGCTCAGCGCGGCGGCCCTCCTGGCGTCGCTCCCAGTGATCCTGGCGGGCTGGATCGCCCAGAAGCAGCTGGTCCGCGGCTTGTCGATGGGAGCGATCAAGTAGCCCGCCCCGACACCCTGGCCAGATGACCATGCACCTGCTGCCAGGATCGATCTGATCCTGGCAGCAACTGCATGGTCAGGCGCGGTGAGATTTCACCCGGAATTTACGCAAACCGGTCCAAGTTGAGGGGTTTGCGTGGGAGTGTGACTGACGCACCGTCGCCCGCAGGGGGTCGCGGGCCGATTCATACGGAGGTCGACGATGCGCACACGTCTCGGACGGGCTTGGGGGAGCGGGCTCTCCGCACTCGTGGTTGCTGCCGGAGTGCTGGTGGCACCGGGCGCCGTCGCGCAGGAGGACGCCACGCGGACCGTGGCCGCCATCCCGGCCGGCTACTACGACGGCACAGCCGGCCTCTCGGGCGAGGCGCTGAAGTCCGAGCTCAACGACATCATCAGCGGGAACACCCGGCTGTCGTACAGCCAGGTGTGGACCGCGCTGATGGTCACCGACCAGGACCCTGCCAACTCCAACAACGTGATCCTCCTGTACGGCGGCCAGTCGCGTGCGAAGAGCCTCAACGGCGGCGACGTCGGCGACTGGAACCGTGAGCACGTGTGGGCCCAGTCGCACGGCAACTTCGGCACGTCGGCCGGCCCTGGCACGGACCTGCACCACCTGCGGCCCGAGGACGTGCAGGTGAACGGCATCCGCGGCAACAAGGACTTCGACAACGGCGGGAGCGCCGTCAGCGGCGCGCCGGGAAGCCTCACCGACTCCAACTCCTTCGAGCCCCGGGACGCGGTCAAGGGCGACGTCGCGCGCATGATCCTCTACATGGCGGTGCGCTACGAGGGCGAGGAGGGCTTCGTCGACCTGGAGACCAACGACGCGGTCACCAACGGGACGGTCCCGTTCCACGGCAGGATCTCGGTGCTGCTGGACTGGAACAACGAGGACCCCGTGTCGGCGTTCGAGGCCAACCGGAACGACGTCATCTACGAGGACTACCAGGGCAACCGCAACCCGTTCATCGACCACCCGGAGTGGGCGGACGCGATCTGGGGCTGATCCCGACGGAACTGTCAGACCCTGGTGACGCCATGGCGTCACCAGGGTCTGACAGCTCGTGCCTGTAGCCGCATCAGGGCGGGGTAACTACCCTGGGGGAGAGGGCTTGCCGGCGTGGGCAGGGCACCGGGCAGGCGACTCGCACGGAGGGTCGGAGGGTCAGCGTGTCTAACGAACGCAGATCGGTAGTGAACAGGTCCGCGCCGCGGGTGCCGCCGCGGTGGTTCGTCCGCACCATGTGGGGGCTGCATCGCGGCCTGTACCGGATCACGGCCGGCCGGGTAGGGCTCCGCAAACCGCGGGGACGCAGCTGGGGAACGCTCCGCCTGACGACCACCGGGCGCAGCACGGGGTGCGAGCACAGCGTGATCCTCGCCTATGTAGAGGACGGCCCCGACCTCGTCTGCCTGGCGATGAACGGCTGGGCCGACGGCGAGCCGTCCTGGTGGCTCAACCTGCAGGTGCACGCCGAGGCCACGGTGGACCTGGCCGACGGGTCCCGGTTCGTGCAGGCGCACGCCGCGCAGGGCATCGAGCGCGAACGCCTGTGGGCCAGGTGGCAGGAGGTCGACGCGAACCTGGACGCCTACGCGGCGCTCCGCTCGACCGAGACCGCGGTGGTCGTCCTGGAACCGCGGCCCGAGCCGCGGCGGCCGTCATAGCGTCGCCGTCATAGCGTCGCCGTCGCGACCGGATCCTCCTGCCCGTCGACGGTGATCTCGATGCGGTTGACCTCCGTCAGCGGTACCGACGACGACGCGCCCAGGTCCGTCGCCGTGCCACCCGACCACGACCAGGTCCCCGCGACGGTGCGCGCTCCGTCCTGACCGACCAGCACCAGCTCGTACTTGATCGGCTCCGGCGGCGTGTAGTCGGGATCCGGCTGCTCCCCGGGCTCAGGCGGGTAGTCGCAGCTCCACTCGAGGCTCGTGCCCCAGTCGGTGGGTGTGACGACCAGGTCGGCGCGCATCCTGGCGTCGCCCACCGGGCGCAGCTCGATGGTGCGCGCACCGGCAACGGCTGCCGACGGCGGCGTCGTGCCCACACCGTCCGGCGCGAACAAGCCGCTGCCCGCGAGCGTCGAACCGCCGATCGCCCCGGCGACCACCAGGGCTGACGCCGCGACGGCCAGCAGCGACCGGCGTCGGGTGCGGGACCTGCGGGCCGCGCCGGCGAGGCTCGTGAGCGAGACCACCGGCGCAAGCCCGGGGTCGACGTCGTACGGGACCGGCCCGTCGTCGTCGGGCAGACCCGCTCCGGGTACCTCGGCGACGAGCGCTTCCGCGTGCCCCGCTGTCAGCGTGCTGAGCAGGCCTGGCATGCCGGCGAGCTCGGCGACGGCGGCGCGGCACGCGGCGCACTCGGCCAGGTGCCGCTCGTAGGCGCGCCGGTCGCTCGGGCTCAGGGCGCCCAGCACGTACGCCGCGTCCCACTCGGCGTACTGGTCGCCGCCGTGTCCTCCCTCTGCCGGGATCATGAGGTAACTCCTTTCTCCTGCAGGGCCAGGCGCAGCGCGCGCAGGCCGTAGTGCAGACGCGACTTCACCGTTCCGGGTGCGATGCCCAGCTCGGTCGCGAGCTCGGCCACCGAGCGGCCGCCGTAGTAGGCGCCCACGACGACCGCTCGGTGCGCCGGCGAGAGTGACACGAGCGCGTCGGCGACGAGCCATGAGTCGAGCACGGCCTGGGTCGTGTCCCGTTCCTCGCGGTCAGGGACGTGACCTGTGGCCCGCTCGCGGGTGCGCCGGGCGCTGCGGAGGTGGTCGACCGAGAGGTTGCGCGCGACCGTGAACAGCCACGCGCGCACCGACTCCTCCGACCGTTCGAGCACCTCGGGGTGCCGCCACGCACGCAGCAGGGTCTCCTGCACGACGTCGCGCGCCTCCTCCTCGTCGCCCGTGCGGCGCACGACGTACCGGTACAGCGCACCGGCGTGCGTGTCGTGCACCGCGGCGAGGAGCTGGTCCTCGGCGCCCGCGGGCGGGTCACCTGTGGTCACGGTCCCGTCGCCTCCGGGTGTCGGTTACTGTCCGGGCTGCAGCTGCAGCGAGAACTCGATGCTGCCCTCATCTTCCACCGTCACGAACCCGAGCGACGGGGCTTCGACGTCGAAGTCGGCGAACGTGATCGGGATGCTGCCGATGACCTGCACGGGGTCACCGCTGGCCGCGTCTCCCGCGACCTCCGCCTCGAACGTGGCGGGCTGCGTGACGCCGTGGACCGTGAGGTCGCCCGTGAGCTCTACCGACGTGGCGCCCTCCTCGATCGTCGCCGGCTCGGTGAGCTCGAACGTCGCGGTGGGGAACTCGCCGACCTGCAGCGCGGTGTCGCGGAAGTACGCGTCACGGGGGGCCTCGTCGGTCGCCACGCTCGCCATGTCCACCTCGATGTTCGCCTCGGTGATCGCGGCGTCCGCGACCGTGACCGAACCGGTCACGTCCTCGGTGCGTCCCGTGACCGTCACGTCCTCGCCGTTCAGCACCTCGTCGAGGCGGTACCCGGCGAACGACCCGTCGCTGACGGCCCACGTGCCGGCGGCCGCTTCGGCGTCGGGCAGCGGGACCGCCGACGACTCCAGCGTGGGTGCGGCATCCGCGCTCTGGTTCGCCCAGTCCGCGTACAGACCCGGCCCGAAGATCGCCGCAGCCCCTCCGACCACGACTATCGCCGCACCGACACCGACCGCAACCTTTGTCCCTCTGCGCACGTCCGACCCTCTCGCTCGCAGGCCGACCCGTTGCCGACCTCTGCCCCTACTACGGGTGAAAGGCGGGATCGGTTCAATCGGGTTCGAAACTGGGTCGGTCGGGTGCGTCGGGTCAGAGCGAGACCTCGTCGTGGCGGGCGATGCCGAACGTGCTGTCCGGGTAGCGGAGGCCGGAGAAGTACATGTTGGTGTGGGCGACGATCTGCTCGCCGGTGATCCGCACGCCGTCCCACTCGGCGTCCCGGGTGGTGTGGCCGTCGCTCACGAGCGTGACGTCGTAGCCGAGCGCGGCGGCACGCTGCGTGGTGGTCCGCACGCAGAAGTCGGACTGTGCCCCGACGACGACCAGGCGGGTGGCGCCGAGCGAGTCCAGCACGTCGCGGAGACCGGTGTCGGCGAACGAGTCGCGGTACGCCTTGTGGATATGGGCCTCGCCGGGCTGCGGGGTCAGGCCGTCCGCGAGGGCCCAGCCGGGAGTGTCCCGCTCGAGGCCGGGTTCGTGGTGCTGGACCCAGACGACGGGTACGCCCGTGCTCCGGGCGCGCTCGACGAGGGCGATGGAACGGGCGATGACGCCGTCGGCGTCGAAGCAGCCGCGGACGACGTCGACCTGCAGGTCGATGACGAGGACGACAGAGCTCACGGGTACTGGGCCTTTCTGGAGAGGCCGGCGTGGCCCTGGCGTGAACATGTGCTCCGCGAAGTGTGTTGCGGTGAATAGACAATGTCCACTCACCGCAACACCCTTCGCTCGCGACGTGCCTACCTCGGAGCGCCTGGCGACGGATCGTCGCCGGACAGAGCACGTTCACGGCGCAGCAGGGCCGCGCGCCGGGCGTGCGCCCGGACCACCAGCACGGCCGAGACCGCGACGAGGACCGCGACGGTCGCGATCACGCCCCACGTCCCGGTAGCCGTACCGCGCTGTGCGACCGTGCCGATGAGCAGACCGCCCACCAGCACGGACGCCGTCAGGCCGATCCACGCGGCCACCACGCGGTCGGTCGCGAACAGCGGGACCCGGGACCGCAGGAGCCAGGTCCCGTAGGCGGCCCACGCGAGGCACACCAGCGTGAGCAGCCCGAACGCGAGCTGGGTCAGGACCGGTAGGGGACCGGGCTCGGTCCACCACAGCGCCGCGACGAACACGGCGCCGGCGACGCCGACCACCAGCGTGGCCACGGCACGCACGCGGGCGCCCTTCGACAGCGCACCACCCAGCCCAGCGATGACCTCCGGCGCGGAAGCGCGAGACTCCTCGTTCGTCATGTCAGCTCACCTTCTTCCTCGACGTGCTCGCGCAGCATGCGTCGCGCACGATTCAGCCGTGACTTGATCGTTCCGGCCGGGACTGCGCAGACCTGCGCGCAGTCCTCGACGGAAAGGTCCTCCAGGTAGTGCAGGACCAGGACCTCGCGCTCCAGCACCGGGAGAGCCGCGAGCCGGCCGACCATCTCCGCTCGGTCCACCAGCGCGTCGACCGGGTCCGGCCCGGCGGCGTCCGGCCGGTCGAGGCCGTTCCCGAACCCGCCGACCAGGTCGTGCCGGTCGGAGTACTGGCCGCGCAGCCGGTTCAGGGCCGCGCGCCGCACGATCGTGAACAACCACGGGGCGAACCGGTCGGGCTCACGCAGCCTCGGCAGTGCTCGCACGACGGCGATCCAGGCCTCCTGCGCCACGTCGTCGGCGCGTTCGGCGTCGAGCATGCGGCGTACGTAGAGCCACACCGGTCCTTGCCATCGCGCCACGAGGTCCTCCAGGGCGGACCGGTTGCCCAGCTGCGCCCTGACCACCAGCAACTCATCGCTCATCTCGCCTCCTCTCACCTGTGCAGTCGCGGTGCACGGCCGTGAGGTTCACGCCCGGACAGGGGTGCTGAACCACCTGCGAGACGAGCTGGACCGGGTGGTGGCCGAGAGCCGCCGAGGGGACGTGACGAAGAATACGGACGACTGCGTGACGGCGGCCGACGTCGGCGCCGCCTGACGGGCCGGCCTACGCGGCCGGCTCCGCGTACAGACGCTCCCGGAGCTCGACGAGCTGGTCGGCCGACTCGTCCGGGCTGATCCCGTCCGTGTAGACCGTCGCGGCGGCGACCTCGGCGGCCAGCGGGTCCGCCACCCACTCGGCGATCCAGTCGTGACCCTCGATGATCCAGTCCTTCCCACGGCTCGCTATCGCACGCTCGCGCAGCACCGCCACGGAACGCACCGGGTCCGGACTGGGCAGCAGGTGGACGACGTCGGGGACCGGTGCCAGTGCCCGGCGCACCTGGTCGGCGTACTCGGGCCTGGTGAAGCTGGTGTACCCGGCGCCGAAGGCGAGGACCGTCTCCGGGTGGTCCGGCACGGCGCGCTCCACCGCGTGCGCACGGGCGGGCTCCCACTCGCGTTCCGCGGCCACCCAGCCGACCGCCTCGTCCCGTTCGAGGAGCCGGTCCAGGTCCCAGCCGACCTCCGCGCAGTAGGTCCAGGCGATGTCGTCGATGTCGACGAACGCGTGCCCGAGGCGCTGTGCGACAAGTGCGCCGAGCGTGGACTTCCCGGCCGCGAGCGGGCCTACGAGGATCATGGACGGCGCTCCCTTGTGACGGGTGAAACGTCGCTCATTATTGCCCACCGTGCCGGGGGTGACCGTAAGGTCCGCTCATGCTTCGAACCCGGTCAGTGGTCAGGGGAGTGGTGGCGCTCGCGGCGGTCGCCGTGGTGGCTCTGGCGCTACCGCCGTTGTCCCTGACTGTCGACGAGAGCGCCATACCCCCGGCGTCGTCTCTCCCCACGCTGCCCGAGGGCGCCCGGGTGACCGGCAAGGACATGGGCTGCGGCTCGGGAGGCTGCTGGCTGGAGCTGACGGTCGACGCTCCGCCCTGGATGTCGGGCGAGGAGCTGGCGGCCGAGGTGCTGCCCGACGGCAGGGCATGCCCGTTCCAGGGCGCGTTCGATCTGCGGCGAGTCTGCTCATGGGTGATGGACACCGGGGCCGGATCGGTGCAGGTCAACCTGCAGTATGAGCGGTGGGTGGACTAGGCGTACGGGGGACTGTGCTCCGATGCAGGCGGTGTGGAAGTCTGGTCCGATGCCTGTCAGCCTCCGCCACATGCGCGCCGAGCTCCTCCCTGCCTGGATCGAGCGCAGCCGAGCCGAGTACGCCAGAGATCTCGTCGTCCTCGGGGAAACCGCCGAGGAGGCTGACCGGCATGCGGACGAGAGCATGGTCGGCTCCTTCCCCTCCGGTGCGCCGAGCCCGGGTCACGCGGTCTTCGACGTGGTCGACGACGCCGGAGAGCCCGTCGGCTACCTCTGGATCGGACCGGACACGAGCGATGACCCCGGCGCCTGGTGGATCTGGGACATCGTGATCGACGCCGACAAGCGGGGGCGGGGCCTTGGCCGAGCGGCAATGACCCTCGGTGAGGTGTACGCCCGGGCGCAGGGCGCTCATACGCTCGGCCTCAGCGTCTTCGGGTTCAACAGGGGTGCGCACGGGCTCTACGAGTCGCTCGGTTATGAGACGACCTCGGTCAAGATGCGCAAGCGGCTCGGCTGAGGCTCGGGCAACGCTCGCTTGACGACGGTGCGCAGGCTCCGCCCGGCGTTCAACGGCGGGCGTTACGCGGGTGGTTCTTCGCGGTGCGCTCGTTGCCGCGCCGGTAGTTGCCGGTCCAACGTGCCATGACTTCCTGCGGATCATTCAGTTCGACCTCGGCCAGAAACTCCGCCGCCCGGCTCCCGCGCACGGTCGTCGCGGCGCGGCCCCGGTGTGTGATGAGGACAGAGCCGTCCGGGTGGAGCGTGTAGTCGAAGCCCTCAGGAGCAGCCATGTCGGGCATTGTGGCATTCCGTCGCGTACATGCGGCAAGGAATTTGGAATGCGACATTTGCCCTGGCCCTGGTGCCCTGTGACCGTCCGTGGACCACGATGTGTTGATGGTCCGAGCCCTGGGTATCGATGCTGCCGGAAAGAACTGGGTTGCGGTCGCCAGCGATCTGCGCGCCTATGCGGCTCCGACGCTGCTCGGTCTGCTCGAGGTGGCGGACGCTGACGGCACGGTCGAAGTCGTAGGCATCGACATGCCGATCGGTCTGCCCGACGGCGCAGATCCGAGGCTGGCTGACGTACAGGCGCGCCAGGTTGTCGGACCGCGGTGGCCGTCCGTCTTCATGACTCCGCCGCGCACGGTCCTGGCGGCGTCGACCTACGAGACGGCGTCCCTTGAGGCACGTCGGGTGATGGGCAAGGGGATCAGTCAGCAGGCGTGGGCGCTGCGGCATCGGATCCTTGAGGTGGACACGGTCGTGCGGTCGGTGCACCGTCGCATCTTCGAGGTGCATCCCGAGGTCTCGTTCCGTACGCTCGCGGGCCGTCACCTGCTGGCCGCGAAGTCGACATGGGCCGGATTGGAGGAGCGGCGCGGCCTGCTGGCGGCGGAAGGGTTCGTGCTTGCCGCAGACCTCGGGTGGCCTGGGCAGGTTGCCGGTCCGGACGACGTTCTCGATGCCGCCGTCGCGTGCTGGACCGCGCAGCGGGTGGCCGCAGGCATGGCCGTGGCCTACCCCGACCCACCGGAGCAGCTCGACGGGATCGCCGCCTCCATCCAGGCCTGACCAGACCTCAGCTCGGCGCCGGCCGGTGGTGGTCGAGGTAGTTCTGCGCGGTGGTGAGGCTGGTCAGGTCGGGCATGCGGTCGAGGTAGACGAGACCGTCGAGATGGTCTATCTCGTGCTGGACGACGCGGGCGGTGTAGCCCGTGAACTCACTGGTGACGGTCTCGCCCGCCGTGGTCGTGCAGCGCACGGTGATGCGCTCCGCCCGGGGAGTGAGGCCCAGGTAGCCGGGCACGCTGAAACAGCCTTCCCAGTCGAGCGTCGTCGCTGCGGAGCGTTCGACGACGACGGGGTTGAGCAGCTCGATCAGGCCGGTCTCCGGCCGGTCGGGAAAGACGTCGGTCCTGCGGACCTCGACGATCGCGGCCCTGACCGAGACGCCGATCTGGGGTGCCGCGAGGCCCGCGCCGTTGAGCTCGCGGAGGCGGGTGACGAGCGTCGCCAGCAGGTCTCCGGCGTCGGCCGCGTCGATGGTCGCGGTGGGCGCCTTGAGTCGCGGGTCGCCGAGCGTCACGACGTCGTCGGTGACTCCCTCTATCCAGCTGTTGTCGCTGCGGGGCAGGGTCACGGGGCATCGACTCCTTCGGTCGGGAGGCCGGCCGCCGAACGGACGAGGGCGGCGACCGCCGGGGATCGGCTGCCGGCCGGCCAGGCGAGCACGGTGGTGATCTCCGGTGCGTCCACGACGGGCACGGCCACGTGCTCCGGCCACTGCCACGCGCGGCTGGAGGCGGGGATGACGAGCAAGGTCTTGCCGAGGGCCACGAGCTGAGCGAGCTGTGACTGGGTGTGCACCTCGGGTCCGGGCCCGTCCGGGTAGGTCCCGTCGAGCCGGGGCCAGCGAGCGATGGGCAGGTTCGGTACTACGGATACGTCGGCCAGCGTGAGGTGGGCGCGGGCGGCGAGCGGATGCCGCGCGGGGACGATCGCCACCTGGCCCTCGGTGCTCAGATCCTCCGTGTCGAACCCGGCGAGGTCGTCGACCGGGCGATGCATGAGCGCCACGTCAGCGCTTCCGTCCCTGAGCAGCCCTGCCTGCTCGCCGACCTCGCACAGGAGCACCTCGACCGGCGGCGCACCGGGTTGGCTCGCGGCCGTGTCGAGGAGCCGCTGCAGCAGCTCGTGGGAGGCGCCCGCCTTGGTCGCGAGCACCAGCCGGTGCTCCGGTTGCCCGGCACGCTGCGTCCGGCGCGCGGCGGCTGCCACTGCGTCGAGCGCCGTTCGGCTCTCCCGGAGCAACACGCGGCCGGCGTCGGTCAGTGCCACGCCCCGGCGGTCCCGGTCGAGGAGCCGGATGCCGAGCCGCCCCTCCAGCTGACGGATCGCGCGGGACAGCGGCGGCTGCGCGATCCCGAGCCGCTCCGCGGCCCGGCCGAAGTGCAGCTCCTCGGCGACGGCGACGAAGTACCGAAGCTCACGGGTCTCGAGATCGCGCACGTACGCAGGTTACCGCCTGATACTTGGCGGGTATCACAGGGGATCGAGACGGTCTTGGACGCCCGACGTGCGGCTCGCGCAGCATGGCTGGCGTGAACAACACGAAGACCGCGCTGGTCACCGGCGCGAACAAGGGAATCGGCTTCGCTATCGCACAGGGCCTCGGGGCGATGGGTTTCACCGTAGCGGTGGGGGCGCGCGACGACGTCAGGCGCAAGGAGGCGGTGGAACGCCTCCGTGCAGCGGACATCGACGCGTTCGGCGTCGCCCTCGACGTCACCTCCGACGACAGCGTCGCCGCGGCAGCGGAGGCGATAGAGCGGACGGCGGGGCGGCTGGACGTGCTCGTCAACAACGCGGGCATCGGCGGCCGAACCGACGGCGGTGCGCAGGACCCGACGACGCTCGACCTCGACGTGGTCCGTACCGTCCTCGAGACGAACGTGCTCGGCGTGGTCCGGGTGACGAACGCGATGCTCCCGCTGCTGCGTCGCGCGAGCTCGCCGCGCATCGTCAACATGTCGAGCAACATGGGCTCGCTGACCCTGCAGACCGGTCCCGTGCTGACCGCCTACGCGCCGTCGAAGTCGATGCTCAACAGCGTGACCGTCCAGTACGCGCGCCGGCTCGCCGACACCGCCGTCATCGTGAACGCGGCCTGCCCTGGTTATGTGGCGACGGACTTCACGGGCTTCGGCGGGTCGCGGACGCCGGAGCAGGGGGCCGCGATCGCCGTCCGGCTCGCGACCCTGCCGGACGACGGGCCGCGCGGCGGGTTCTTCGACGACGCGGGGGTCGTGCCCTGGTGAGCCCTGGCTAGGGACCGACGTCGAAAAAGGTCTCCGGTCGCCCGAGGAATCTTTTCCACAGGGCGACCGACTCCAGCTCCTCCCACGTGCGCTCGGCGATGCCGTGTTCCGTCATCTCGAGGATCTGCGCCCCGGGCAGCGCGGCGACCATCGGCGAGTGCGTCGCGTAGATGATCTGGGTCGCGTGCTCGTCCGCGACGTCCTGCAGCCGGTACAACAGCTGGAGGGTGGAGGCGAACGACAGCGGCCCCTCGGCCTCGTCCAGGAGGTAGAGACCCGGTCCGTCGAACCGCCCGAAGATCGCCTGGAGGTAGGACTCACCGTGGCTGACCTCCCAGGACGGCTTGTCGCCATACCCGGGCATCCCGGCACCGGTCATGTACTCGAGCATCCCGAACGCGGTCTCCGCCCGCAGGTAGAAGCCCTTCGCGTTGCGGTGGGTCATCCCCGAACCGGCGCGGGTGCGATCCAGCATGATCGCCTCGCCCAGCGGGCTCTTCTCCATGGCGCTGGCGTACTTCCGGCCCCCGTGCCCACCGCGGACGTCGAGCCCGTAGCCCTCGGCGATCGCCTCCAGCAGGGTGGACTTGCCGCTGCCGTTGGCACCCACGAGGACCACGATGCTGCTGGTCAGGCGGACTCCCTGAGCAGCAAGGTCACCGATCGCGGGGACGTTCCACGGCCAGGCGCCGTCCTCGACGGCGGCGGGGTCGACGCGGACTCGCTCGATCAGCACGCAGTCAGCGTAGCGAGAACTGGCTCGCCTCCAGCAGCACGTCGACCAACCGTTCGGCAGCGTCCGGGAGCCCGTGGTCGCGGGCGGCCTGGGCCATCCGCTCGCGCCGTCCGGCGTCGGAGAGCAGCGACCTGAGTGCCGCCCGGAGGTCCCGCTCGTGGACCTCGCCCTCCAGGGTGATGGCTGCTCCCAGGTCCTGGAGCCGGTGGGCGTTGTACGACTGCTCGTTCCCGGCCGCCGAAGCGAGCGGGATCAGGACCGAAGGCTTGCCGAGCGCGGTCAGCTCCGCGATGGTGCCGGCTCCGCTCCGGGAGACGACGACGTCGGCGAGGGCGAGCACGTCCGGCAGCTCGGCGCCGACGAACCCCATGACGCGGTAGCGGGCGGCCTGCTCGGCAGGCAGGGTAGCGGTGCGTTCGAACATGTCCTGGAGGTTGTTCGGTCCGCACTGGTGGATCACGTTCGCGTGCTGGAGGAGCCAGGGCAGCGCCTCGGTGACGACAGTGTTGATCTGGACCGCTCCCTGCGCCCCGCCCGTCACGTACAGGACCGGCAGGTCCGGGTCGAACGAGTCCAGGCCCAGCGCGTCGACTGCCTTCAGCGGCTCCCCGGACAGCACCTCGGCGCGGACCGGGTTGCCGGTCACGACGGTCCGCTCGCGCACGTTCTCCGGCAGCAGCTCGAGGGTGGACGGCGAGGACACCGCCACGCGGGTCGCCCGCTTGGCCAGAAGACGGTTGGCCAGCCCGAGCCGCACGGTCTGCTCGTGCACCACGAGCGGACGGCGGAGCAGGCCCGCGGCGAGCCCGATCGGGACGGCGACATAACCGCCGGTGGACAGGATCACGTCCGGCTTGAACTCGGCCACGATCGACCGGGCCTGCGCGACGCCGAGCGGCACGCGCGCCATGTCCTTCATGTTCTCGGCCGTCAGCATGCCCAGCGGGTTGCTCGCCCGGCGGAGCTTGCCCGTGGCGACCGGCACGAACCGGATGCCCTCGGACTCGGTCACCTTGGCCTCCAGGCCGTCGGCTGAACCCGCCCAGAGGACGCTGACCGCCGTGTCCGACTCTGCCAGCCTCGCCTGGAGGGCGCGGAGCGTGGTGAGCGCCGGATAGGTGTGGCCGCCGGTCCCTCCACCGGTAACGAGTAGTCGGAACTCGCGCGGGTGTGAACTCACGTAACTCTCCCAGGACGGCGTGGGTGGGGGCGCGGGTCAACTGTAGGCGATTTGTGACGGTCCGAGGGTTCGCTGCTGTGGTCCGGTCAGGCCAGCTTGATCTGGTCGAGCTCGATCGAGACGACGACGGGATCGGCCAGCTTGTGACCGTTCTCGTCGGTGAGGTGGACCGAGCGCTTGGTCGGGAAGACGAAGCCGTCGAACTCCCGGTGGTCCCAGCTGTAGTGCGCCGAGTCCCGTTCGCTCGGGCCGAACACATCGGGCGAGTAGTCGTGCCGCCGGATCAGGCCGGCGTCGTCGATGTAGTACGTCTGCACGCGGGAGTGGGTCACCAGGTTCTCCGGGAACGTGACCTGCAGGCGGCGCCAGGTCTCGCCGTCCTCCCGCCATGGCTCCAGCTCGGTGAACTCGAAGCCCGGCTCGGCGAACGTGAACGGCTCGGTGAGGTAGTTCCACATCGCGTAACCGGTGAAGTAGGCGGCGTGCAGGCGGTCCCACGGGGTGTCGAGCACATGGCCTGCGAACGCCGCGACCGGGTTCCGGCGCTCCTCGACGACGTCGCCGCCGGTCGTCTCCACGGCAACCCGGTCCGGGGTGAACGAGCTGCGCAGCCCCGCACCGCCGAACGGCGTGTGGCTGGCGAACTGGCGGTGCAGCTCGATCGTGGCGGTGTAGTCGTCGAGCACGCCGTCCTGGCCCTTGATGTTCCACAGCGCGCCTCCGTTGAGGACGTGGGCGGTGAGCGTGGTGAACGAACGCCACCGTTCGACGTCGCCGTGTGCGGCGATCACGATGTTCTGCAGCTCGGTCATGAGAGTTCCTTTCGGGGATGGGTGCGAGAGGTATGACTGGTCGTCTCGTAATAGGCGAACGGAAGCCGTGCTCGCCCGGATGCGGCCTCAGCGCAGGAGCAGGGCGACCATGCGCTCGAAGGCGTGAACCGACTCGTTGGAGGACGTCGCCTTCGACTTCACGGCGCCGCCTTCCCAGGCGTTGACGATGAACTCGGCGAGATCGCCGGACGGGATGTCCGACGTGAGCTCGCCCGCCGCCTTGGCCTCGTCGAGCGCGGTGGCGAGCGTCGCGGTCCAGAGCTGCAGGAAGTCGCCGATCGCGGAAGCGACCGTCGCGCTGTGTGCCGGGACCTCGCCGGCGAGGTTGGCCATGAGGCAGCCCTTCTCGGCGGCGACCGTCAGTCCGGAAGCCATGAGGCCGGCCAGGTGCCGATCGATCCGCTCGCGCGGTGTCCCCGATCCGGCGTCCGCCAGCGCTGCCAGCCCGAAGCCGTCTCCGTAGCGGCGCAGGGCCTCGACCGCCAGCGCCTCCTTGCTGGCGAAGTGGTTGTAGAACGTGCCCTTCGGCGCGCCTACGGCGCTCATCAGGTCCTGGACGCTCGTTCCGTTGTACCCCTTGAGGTGGAACTGTTCGAGCGCGGCATCTGCGATGCGCCTCTTCGTGTCGAGCGAGCCTGCTGTCTTGGTGCGTGCCATGGTGACCTCCTGAAACCAATATGACCAGTCGTCTCGTTATTGTCAACCGGGTGGCTGACGGCGGGTGCGCTGCTGTGAGCAGAAGGGCCGCCGTCCGCCGAGGGCTCAGCCCTACGCTCAGGTATGACCCAAACCGCTCCGCCCCAGCGCCCCGGGCGCGATGGGGTGCCCGAAGGGCCAGGCACACCGTCGACGCCGACGAGACGAGAGCCGCTGCTGCGGCACATGCTCGGTGAACGCCTGCGACATCTGCGTCATCTGCGCGGCGAGACACTGGACCAGACCGCTCGCCGCGCCGGGATCTCGCCGCAGTACCTCTCGGAGATCGAGCGGGGCGTCAAGGAGCCGTCGAGCGAGATGATCGCGGCCATCACCGGTGCGCTGGACGTCACGCTGGTCGACCTGGTCGCCGCCGTCGCCGACCGCCTGGTCGTCGTCCGCGACACCACGCGGCAGCCGACCTGCCAGGCGGCGTTCGCGCTCGCGGCATGATGCCCGGGCCTACGGCCCTGACTCGGCGTACCAGGTACGCCGAGTCAGGGCCGTAGGCCCGGGCATCACCGCTGGTCGATCACCTGGTCCAGGAGGCCGTACTCGCGCGCGGCACCGGCCGTGAAGATGCGGTCGCGGTCGGTGTCGGCACGGAGCGTCTCGACGCTCTGACCCGTGTGCTTCGAGAGCGCGACCTCCATGTCCGCGCGGATTCGGACCACCTCGTCGGCCTGCAGGATCAGGTCCGGTATCGCGCCGCGACCCTGCGCCGCGGGCTGGTGCAGGATGACCCGCGCGTGGGGGAGCGCAGCCCGTCGTCCCTCGGCGCCGGCGGCGAGGAGGACGGCGCCGACCGCTACCGCCTGGCCCACGCACGTGGTCGCCACCTTGGGCCGGATGTAGCGCATGGTGTCGTAGATGGCCATCCCGGCGCTCGGGTCGCCGCCCTCGCAGTTGACGTAGAGCTGGATCTCGCCGTCCGGGTTGCTCGACTCCAGGTGGATCAGCTGCGCGATCAGGGCGTTGGCGACGCCGGCGTCGATGGCGGTGCCGAGGTAGATGATCCGCTCGGAGAGCAGCTGGGAGTAGACGTCCATGATCCGCTCGCCCCGTGGGTGCGACGCGATGACGTTCGGGATGGTGTAGCTGCTCATCGTGCGTCCCCCTCGGTTGCCGCGCTGAATCCGGTTCGCTGACGATCACGTGGTCTGATGCCCTCGAAGCTCTGCACGATCGTGTCGATGAAGCCGAAGTCGAGAGCCTCCTCGGCCGTGTACCAGTGGTCGTGCAGCGAGTCGTCGAAGATCCGCTCGACCGGCTGGCCCGTGTCCTCGGAGATCAGCCGCAGCACCGTGTCGCGGGTGTGCCGCAGGTCGTCCGCCTGCAGCTCGATGTCGACGGCGGTGCCCGCGATCCCCGCGGAACCCTGGTGCATCAGCACCCGTGAGTTCGGCAGCGCACGGCGCTTTCCCTTGGTGCCCGCCGAGAGCAGGAACTGCCCCGCGCTGTAGGCGATACCCAGCACGAGCGTGGAGACGTCGTTGGGGATGGTTCGCATGATGTCGCGGATCGCCAGCATCGCCGGCACCGATCCGCCCGGGGAGTGGATCCACAGCTCGATGTCGGTGGCCGGGTCCTCGGTGGCCAGCGCTATCAGCTGTGTCATGAGGAGGGTGCCGTTGTCGTCGTCCAACGGTCCGTCCAGGACGAGGACGCGTCGCTCGTACAGCTCGCGTCGGGAGCTCTCGCCGAACATCGGCGGCTTCGGTGTGTCGGTCATGACCTCACCGTGCACTCCGCGGCGGGGTCCACGGGGGCGGATCTGCCCAGAGCAGCCCTGCTCTCAGCAGCCCTGCTCAGAGCAGCGGGACCAACGCTGCTCAGAGCAGCGTGATCAGATCCAGCCGCGTTCCTCCGCGAGGAACACTGCCTGCTGCCGGGAGTCCACCGCGAGCTTGCCCAGCACTGCGGAGATGTGGTTCCGCACGGTGCCGGGCGCGAGGGAGAGGGCACGGGCGATCTGGCCGGTCGTCTCGCCGCGCCGGCCGGCGCGCAGGACGTCGAGCTCGCGGTCGGTCAGCGGTGAGCGTTCGTCGCTGAGCGCGTCGGCGGCGATCTCCGGGTCGACGTAGCGCCCGCCGGCCGCGACGCGGCGGATCACAGCCGCTACCTCGTCCGCGGAGCGGGACTTGGGCAGGAATCCGGCGGCTCCCGAGGCCAGCGCTCGCCGCAGGACGCCGGGCCGGGCGTGGCGGGTGACGATGACGCACCGGGTGGCCAGGGTGCGGTTGAGGCGCTCGGTGACCTGCACGCCGTCCAGGTGGGGCATCTCCAGGTCGAGCAGGCAGACGTCGGGCCGCACACGTTCCGCGGTGGCGACCGCCTCGGCGCCGTCGGCGCACTCCGCGACGACCTCGATGTCCGGTTCCAGGCGGAGCAGGGCGGCCAGCGCGGAGCGGATCATGCCCTCGTCGTCGGCGAGCAGCACGCGGATCATCCGGCAACCTTCTTCTCGGCAGTGTCTTCGGCAGTGGCGTGGGCGAGGGCATCGGCAGGGGCGTCGTCGGGGACCGTGACGACCACGGTGAACATGCGGTCCTCGCGGTGCACCTCGAGGTTCCCGTCGGCCTCGGCCGCACGGCGTGCGATCCCGTCCAGCCCCGCGCCGTCGGCGTTCTCGGGTGCGTCGGTGACGACGTCGTTGGCGATCTCGTAGCGCCACGACCGGTCAGTGCGGGTCAGGGACAGGCGGGCCCACTTGCCGCCGCCGTGGCGCAGCACGTTCGTCGTCGTCTCGCGGATGACCGGCCCGAGGGCGGACGCCGGAGCGAGCGACGCATCCGGGGCGACCGTGGCCTCGACCTTGGTGCCTGCGGCGCGCAGCAGGTCGACGGCGTTGGCGAGCTCGTCGCTCAGGGGCACGGACCGGAAGCGGGTGGCCAGGTCGCGGGTGCCCTGCCGGGCGTCGTCGACGCTGGCGCGGGCGGCGCGCAGCTGTTCCATGCCCGCGTCCGGGTCGCGGGGCATGAGCCGTTCGGCGAGCTCCAGCTGCAGCGCGATGACCTGGAGGTGGTGGCCCTGCAGATCGTGCACGTCGGTCGCGAGCCGCAGCCGCTCCTGGGTCGCGGCGAGCTTCGCCTCCGAGGCGCGGGCCCGGTCGAGCGCGACCAGGACGTCCCACCACCACAGCGACGAGACCGTGACGGCCGGGAGCATGACGGCGAAGACGCCCAGCTGGAACCCGCTCGCGCTCATGCTCTCCCCGGGGGCAAGCCGGACGTCGATCACCGCCAGCGCGACGAGCAGAGCGGTCGCGGCCAGCACCATGCGCAGGCGCACCCCAGGCGGCCAGTTCAGCAGCATGAGCACCTGGATCAGCGGCAGGACGCCTGCCACCCACTGCCCGGTGATGAGCCCGGCCAAGAGCCCGAAGACCGCGGCGGCCAGGAACGGCGCGAGGTGGTGCCGCCAGATCACGAGCGCCGGAGCGGCTGTGCGGTGGCGGTACTCGAACAGCGGCAGCAACGTCGCGAGCCACCACAGCAACGCGGTGACGCCGACGGCGGCGCGCGCGACGTTGCCCGCGTCCGCCTCGACGACGGCGGCCACCGAGAAGACCGCGACCATCAGCTCGAAGAACACGACGCTGGAGGCGACGTACCACCAGGTGACGTTGATGCTCCGAGTGAGAACGAGTGCCCTGCGGGCTTCCGCTGCCTCGGACGCGGAGGCGGGGTCGGGCTGGCTGCTCATCCGGCCAGGTTACGGCCATGACACATGTCATGGATGCGGTGTGCGAAGGACCCGGGAGTCGGTGACAGCCGGGCACTTCTGGGTCGCGCTCCCAGCCGGTGGACTGGGTTCAGGACGGGGAAGACCCCAGAGCCCGCATCGACAGGAGCGCACCATGAGCCTCATCGAAATCCTCCAGGACCTCGTCGCGAAGGTGCCCGAGCTGCTGCAGCCGGTCATCGTCGCGGCCGCCGGAGCGATCCCCTTCATCGAGGGTGAGGGCGGGGTCGCGATCGGCATCATCGGCGGCATCCACCCCGTCGTCGCCGCAGTCGCCGCAGCCGTCGGCAACTTCCTCTGCGTTGCCGCGCTGGTGCTGCTCAGCTCAGGTGCCCGCAACGCCGTCGTGACGCGGCACCGGGCGAAGGCCGCCGCGCGTGCCGGAGCGGCGGACGGCGGCGAGACCGTGCTGATGACCGCGCCCGCCGAGGACGGCTCGCGGAGCGCCACGCGCAAGGCCAAGTTCCAGCGCGCGTACGAGCGCTACGGCGTCCCGGGCGTGAGCCTGCTCGGCCCGCTCCTGCTGCCCACCCACTTCACGGCCACCATGCTCGCCGCCTCCGGCGTCGGCAAGACCCGCATCCTGATCTGGCAGGCGCTCGCGATCATCGCCTGGACCACGCTCACCGCGCTGATCATCAGCGGGGTCCTCGGGGCCGTCGGCTGAGCGCGGACCTGGTCACGCGCGGTTCGTCGGCGTGGATGGCTTGCGCTTACCCCGGCGGTCGACGCGATCCGCGAGCTACCGGGTCCGGGCCAGGTCCTCCTCGACGTTGGCGGCCATGACGGAGAGGATGCGCACGGTCTCGCCGTACTGCTCGCGGGTCAGGCCGTTGAGCAGCCTGCCGCGGGTCTCGTCGATGCGCTGGGCCAGGCCGGCGTGGGCGGCGCGGCCGGCATCGGTGAGGGCCAAGTGCTCGCCGGCGGTTGTCCAGCCCCGCTGGTGGAGCTCGGCGATCACCCTGGAAAGGTTGGGCTCGCCCGCGGCCCAGAAGGGGGCCAGGGCCGCCTCGAGGTCCTGGCGGACGGCCGGGCCGCGGCTGAGGGTGTTGAGCACCTGCCAGTCCCGGCGGTTGACGCCGAGCCCGGCGAGCGTGGCCGCGAACTGTTCGTCGAGCAAGTTGTCCAGGTGCTTGAGCCAGTAGCCGATCGGCTTCGGTGCGTCCATGACGACTCCATCTATGTAAGATGACATGTAATTGTCTTTCTACCATGGATCGGGGAACCGCAGTGGGAGAGCCGGACGAGCCGCAGGCGGACGTGGCCGCCATCGAGGCGGCCATGGTCGCCGTCCGTCGTGCGCAGAGCCGCCGACGCCTGGCCCACCTGGCACGACGCCGCGGTGAGCGCACCGGCCCGCACGCCGGGCTGCCGGACTCCGTCTTCGAGCTGCTCGACGTCGTCGAGGCCGGCGCAGCGGTGGACGAGCCGCCGACCGTCACCGAAGCGGCGGCGATCCTCGACGTGGACCAGCCGCGTGCGAGCCGCCTCGCAGGTCAGGCCGTGCAAGCCGGGCTGTTGCGGCGGGAGGCGGACCAGCGGGACGGGCGGCGATCGCTGCTGGTCCTGACGGAGGAGGGCCGTTCGGTCCTGGGGGCGATCCACGGCTTCCGCCGCCGCACGATCGCGGAAGCCACGTCGGAGTGGGACCCCGCCGAACGTGACGTCTTCGCGCGGCTCCTGTCGCGATTCGTGCGGGAGCTCGGGGCGGTCGAGCAGCCCGAGCGATCCAGCGAGGCCTGAAGGCTCACCGTGCCCCCAGCCGCCGGCTGACCTCCCGTGCGGCGCGGGTCGCCTGCTCGGCGAGGCCGGCGCGCGCGTCGTCGTCGTAGGAGTCCGAGCGGAAGGTCACCGCGAGGCCCGCGACCGGCCGGCCCGTGTGGTCGACGACGGCGGCGGCCACGGACGCGAAGCCGGCGCTCACCTCGCCGTCCTCCACCGCGAAACCCCTGGCCCGGGCCGCACGCAGCACCGTCCGCAGCTCGCGGAGCGTGCGCGGGCCGGCGCCCGTCAGGTCGGTGAACGACCCCGGCGTCGGGTACAGGGCACGCACCTGCGCCGGGGGCAGCAGCGCGAGCACCGCCCGGCCACTGGCGGTGAGGTGGCTCGGGAGGTGGACGTCGACGTCGGTCACCAGGGGCGGGCGGCCCGCCGCCCGCTGCTCCACCAGGTAGAGGACCTCCCGGCCGTTGAGGACGGCGAGATGCCCGTTCTCCCCGGCGGCCTCCACCAGGCGGGCGACGACCGGCGCGGCGAGGCGCGAGAGCGGCGCCTGCCGGGTGTACGCGCTGCCCAGCCCCAGGGCGGCAACGCCCAGGCCGTAGCGGCGCTCGTCGGGGAAGTGCCGCACGAAACCCTCGTCCCGCAGCACGGACAGCAGGTGGTAGACGCTGGAGCGGGGCACCCCGATGCCGTGCGCGATGGCGCCCGCCGGCACCGGGCCTGTCTGTGCCGCGAGAAAGCTGAGCAGGCGGGCGGTCGTGCGGGCGGCGGGAACCGTGCTGCTGCCGGCCACTGTTTCCTCCCCGTGAACTGTCTGGTATCCCAGACCCTATCGCCGCTCCAGCCCGCGCCACGGGGCTCGCGGCGAGGTTCTATGAGCGCATGAGCACCCTGCACCACGAGGGGCCGACGCCGACCACCCACGCGGCCGCTGCCCCCGACCTGCCCCAGCACGTCGTCCTCGACGGCACGCCGCTGACCGTCGACCAGGTGGTCGCCGTCGCCCGCTACGGCGCGTCGGTCGAGATCGACGAGACAGGTCTGGCCCGGATGGCGCAGAGCCGCGCCGTCATCGAGGACCTGGCCCACGACACCGTGCCGCACTACGGCGTCTCCACCGGCTTCGGGGCGCTCGCGCGCCGGCACATCCCCGCGGAGAAGCGCGCGCAGCTCCAGGTCAGCCTGGTGCGGTCGCACGCCGCCGGGTCCGGCCCCGAGGTCGAGACCGAGGTGGTGCGGGCGCTGCAGCTCCTGCGGCTCGCCACGCTGGTCACCGGTCATACGGGCGCGCGGCCCGTGACGGCGCAGACCTATGCCGCGATGCTCAACGCCGGGATCACTCCGGTGGTGCACGAGTACGGGTCGCTCGGGTGCTCGGGGGACCTTGCGCCGCTCGCCCATGTCGCTCTTGCCGCGATGGGGGAGGGGCGGGTGCGGGTGGTCCCGACAGGCTCGATCAGCGATGACTCAGGGGTCTTGACAGGCTCGACCAGCGAGACCGTCGACGCCGCCCGTGCGCTCGCCGACGCCGGGATCGCGCCGCTCGTGCTGGCCGAGAAGGAGGGGCTGGCCCTCATCAACGGCACCGACGGGATGCTCGGCATGCTCTGCCTCGCCCTCCACGACCTGCGGCGTCTCCTCACCACGGCCGACGTCGCCGCGTCGCTCAGCGTCGAGGCCCTTCTCGGGTCGGACGCGCCGTTCGCCGAGGACCTCGTCGGCATGCGCCCGCACCCCGGCCAGGCGGCGTCGGCGTCGAACCTGCGCCGGATCCTGGCGGGCTCGCCGCTGATGGCGAGCCACCGCGAGCTGGACGACGACGGCAACCCCGCCTGCACCCGCGTCCAGGACGCCTACTCCCTGCGCTGCGCGCCCCAGGTGCACGGCGCCGCCCGCGACACCCTGGAGCACGCGGCCACGGTCGCGGGCCGGGAGCTGGCCTCGGCGATCGACAACCCGGTGGTCACCTCCGACGGACGAGTGGAGTCGAACGGCAACTTCCACGGGGCGCCCGTCGCCTACGTGCTGGACTTCCTCGCCATCGCGGCCGCCGACCTGGCCAGCATGAGCGAGCGGCGCACCGACCGGTTCCTCGACGTGTCCCGCTCCGAGGGGCTGCCCGCGTTCCTGGCACACGACCCCGGCGTCGACTCCGGGCACATGATCGCCCAGTACACGGCCGCCGGGATCGTCTCGGAGCTGAAGCGCCTGGCCGCGCCGGCCAGCGTGGACTCGATCCCGAGCTCCGCCATGCAGGAGGACCACGTGTCCATGGGCTGGGCCGGCGCGCGCAAGCTGCGCCGGTCCGTCGACGGGCTCACCCGGGTGCTGGCCATCGAGGTGCTGACAGCCACGCGCGCCCTCGACTTCCGCACCGAGACCCCCGCTGCGGGCACGGGCGCGGTGCACGACGCCGTCCGCGCCGTCGTGCCCGGTCCCGGACCGGACCGCTACCTCGCGCCGGAGATCGAGCACGTGGTCCAGCTCGTGGCGACCGGCCGGATCACGGCGGCGGCCGCGTCCGCCGTCGGACAGCTCGACTGACGCCTCGACCGACAGCCCGACCGACAGCCCGACCGACACCGCACTGGAGCAGACCATGAACCAGCCGTACGACCGGGGTACCCCCGTCGCCGTCCGCGCCGCGCGCGGCACCACCCTGACCGCCCGCAGCTGGCAGACCGAGGCCCCGCTGCGCATGCTCATGAACAACCTCGACCCCGAGGTGGCCGAGCGGCCCGACGACCTGGTCGTCTACGGCGGCACCGGCCGCGCCGCGCGCGACTGGCCGAGCTACCACGCGATCGTCCGCTCACTGACCGACCTGCGCGAGGACGAGACCCTGATGGTGCAGTCCGGCCGCCCCGTGGGCGTGCTGCGGACGCACGAGTGGGCTCCGCGCGTGCTCATCGCCAACTCGAACCTGGTGGGGGACTGGGCGAACTGGCCCGAGTTCCGCCGCCTGGAGCAGCTCGGGCTGACCATGTACGGGCAGATGACGGCCGGGTCGTGGATCTACATCGGCTCGCAGGGGATCCTGCAGGGCACGTACGAGACGCTGGCGGCGGTGGCGGCGAAGAAGTTCGACGGCACGCTGGCTGGCACCATCACCCTGACCGGCGGCTGCGGCGGCATGGGCGGCGCCCAGCCGCTGGCCGTCACGCTGAACGGCGGCGTCTGCCTCGTGGTCGACGTCGACCCGGCCCGCCTGCACCGGCGCGTCGAGACGCGCTATCTCGACGTGGTCGCGGAGTCCCTGGACGAGGGCGTCGAGCTGGCGCTCGCGGCCAAGAAGGAGCGGCGCGCGCTGTCGGTGGGCGTGGTCGGCAACTCGGCCGACGTCGTCCCGGAGCTGCTGCGCCGGGGCGTCGAGATCGACATCGTCACGGACCAGACGTCGGCGCACGACCCGCTGTCGTACCTGCCGTCCGGCGTCGCGCTGGAGGACTGGGCCAGCCTCGCGGAGCAGGATCCCGCCGGGTTCACCGACCGGGCGCGCGAGTCGATGGCCCGGCACGTCGAGGCCATGGTCGGCTTCCAGGACGCGGGCGCCGAGGTGTTCGACTACGGCAACTCGATCCGCGACGAGGCCCGCCAGGGCGGGTACGGGCGGGCGTTCGACTTCCCGGGGTTCGTGCCGGCGTACATCCGGCCGCTGTTCGCCGAGGGCAAGGGCCCGTTCCGCTGGGCGGCGCTGTCCGGGGACCCGAAGGACATCGCCGTCACCGACAAGGCAGTGCTCGACCTGTTCCCCGACAACGACCACCTGGGGCGCTGGATCCGCGCGGCCCAGGACCGGGTCGCGTACCAGGGCCTGCCCGCGCGCATCTGCTGGCTCGGGCACGGCGAGCGCGACGTCGCGGGGGTGCGGTTCAACGAGCTCGTCGCGTCGGGCGAGATCTCCGCGCCGCTCGCCATCGGGCGCGACCACCTGGACTCCGGCTCGGTCGCGTCGCCGTACCGAGAGACGGAGTCGATGGCGGACGGCTCCGACGCGATCGCCGACTGGCCCCTGCTGAACGCCCTGATGAACACCGCCTCGGGCGCGACGTGGGTCTCGATCCACCACGGCGGCGGGGTCGGCATGGGCCGGTCGCTGCACTCCGGCCAGGTCTCGGTGGCCGACGGGACGCCGCTGGCCGCCGAGAAGCTCGCGCGGGTGCTCGCCAACGACCCCGCGACCGGCGTGCTGCGGCACGTCGACGCCGGGTACGACGACGCCGTGGCGGCCGCCGATCGCGGCGGGCTGCGCGTGCCGATGCGGGAGACGCCGTGAGCGGTTTCGGGGCCGCGTCCGGGGCCGGGGGCGCGGCGGGCACGACGTCGGTGGGGCGGCTGCTTGACGCGATCGCCGACGTCGGGCGGGCGCCGTCCGGCGGGTACGAGCGGTTCGCGTGGACCGCGCACGACCTGACCCTGCGCGAGTGGTTCGCCGCCGAGGCCGAAGCGCGAGGGCTCTCCGTGGTGGTCGACCGCGCCGGGAACCAGTGGGCGTGGTGGGGCGACCCGGACGCCGACGGACCCGGAGTCGTGACGGGCAGCCACCTCGACTCTGTCCCCGGCGGCGGCGCGTTCGACGGCCCGCTCGGGGTGGCGAGCGCGTTCGCGGCGCTCGATGCCCTGCGTGCCGCGGGTGTGCGGCCGGAGCGGCCGCTCGGGATCGTCAACTTCTCCGACGAGGAGGGGGCCCGGTTCGGGCTCGCCTGCCTCGGCTCGCGCGCCGTGACCGGGACGGTCGGTGCTGACCGGCTGCTCGCGCTGCGCGACGGCGCGGGGGAGAGCCTCGCGGATGTCCTGGGACGGGCCTCCGGCGTCGGCGGGTTGGCGCTCGAGCACTACGGGCGCGACGACGAGGCCCTCGCGCGGGTCGGCGTCTTCGTCGAGCTGCACGTGGAACAGGGTCGCTACCTCGCTGACCTGCCCGCGGACGAGGCAGCGCCGGTCGCCGTCGGCGCCGCCATCTGGCCGCACGGCCGCTGGCGCGTCGACCTCGCTGGCGAGGCGAACCACGCGGGCACGACGCCGCTGGCCCACCGCCACGACCCGATGCTCGATCTCGCGCGGCTCATCACCGACGTCCGCGCTGCCGCCGAGCACGCCGGGGCCCTCGCGACGCTGGCCAAGGTCCAGGTCGAGCCGAACGGCGTCAACGCGATCCCGTCCCGGGTCCGTGCCTGGATCGACGCCCGCGCGGAAACAGAGGATGCGGTCCGCACGGTCCTGGCCACTCTCTCGGGACCGCCAGGGGCGTCGAACGTAGGGCTGGTCGCCGGAACGGGCCGCAGTGAGCGACCGGGTCTACGTTCGACGAGCGCTGAGCGACCGGGCCTACGTTCGGCCGGGTCAGTCGGGGGCTGGGCCCCTGTCGAGGAGTCGTGGACGCCCGCCACCGTGTTCGATCCGGCGCTCGCGGCGCGGCTGGCCGACGTCGCCGGGCGGCCGGGCTCCGACCTGCCCGCACCCGTGATCGGGACCGGTGCCGGGCACGACGCCGGGATCTTCGCCGCCGCCGGCGTGCCGACGGCGATGCTGTTCGTGCGCAACCCCACGGGGGTCTCGCACTCGCCCGCCGAGCTCGCGGAGGAGGCCGACTGCGACGCGGGCGTCCGCGCCCTCACTGCGGTCCTGACAGACCTGCTCACCGCCCCGGGTGGTCGGCAGGATGTCAGGTGGTCGGCACCTCGGAATGCCGACCACCTGACGTCCTACCGACCACGCGGGGACGGCGGCGAGCTGCCGCAGACCGGCATTGCCGAGGCGGAGGTCCGATGAGTTTCTGGTGCGAGCGGGCTTGGCTGCCCGGGGGTGGCGACGGCGGAGCGCCGGGCGGCGTCGTCGAGGCCGTGCGGGTGGAGGTCGGCCGGGGTCGGATCGTCGGCGTCGAGCCGGGTGTCCCGGCGTCGAGCGGTGACGTGCGGCTGGGCGGCGTCGTGCTGCCCGGGCTGGCCAATGCGCACTCGCACGCGTTCCACCGCGCCCTGCGCGGGCGGACGCACGCCGACGGCGGATCCTTCTGGACCTGGCGCGAGGGCATGTACGCGCTGGCCACGGCCCTGACCCCGGAGCTGTACCGGCGGCTGGCGCGCGCCGTGTACGCGGAGATGGCGCTGGGCGGGACCACCGCCGTCGGCGAGTTCCACTACGTGCACCACCGCGCCGACGGGACGCCGTACCCGGCGTCCGAGGGCGGCCCGAACGCCATGGGCGAGGCCCTGCGCTCCGCCGCGCGCGACGCAGGGGTGCACCTCACCCTGCTCGACACCTGCTACCTGCACGGCGGCCTCGGCCCCGGCGGTCACGCGCCGCTCGCGCCCGAGCAGCTGCGCTTCGGCGACGGCACGGTCGCGGCGTGGGCGCGCCGCGTGGACGTGCTGCGCGCCGCCTGGGCCGACGACGACCGCGTGCTCGTCGGCGCCGCCGCCCACTCGGTGCGCGCCGTCGCGCCGCCCGAGCTCGCGGAACTGGCCCGCTGGGCCCGGCAGACCGGGGCACCGCTGCACGTGCACCTGTCCGAGCAGCCCGGGGAGAACGAGGCCGCGGTCGGGGCCTTCGGCGTCACGCCCACACGGCTGCTGCACGACGCCGGGGCGCTCGGCCCCGGCACCACCGTCGTGCACGCGGTACACCTGACCGACGACGACGTGACCCTGCTCGGCGCCTCGGGCACGGGCGTCTGCCTCTGCCCGACGACGGAGCGCGATCTCGCCGACGGCATCGCCCCCGGGCTGCGACTGCTGCGGTCGGGCAGCCCGCTCTCGGTCGGCACGGACCAGCACGTCGGCGCCGACGTGCTGGCCGAGGCACGCGGCGTCGAGGAGCACGAACGCCTCGCGACCGGACGGCGGGGCTCGTTCCCGCCCGCGACGCTGATCGAGCTGGCGACGTCCGCCGGGCACGCCGCGCTCGGCCGGCCGGACGCCGGGCGGATCGCCGTCGGGGCGCCCGCCGACCTGGTGGCGGTCCGGCTGGACACCGTGCGCACGGCGGGGATCGAACCGGCGCAGGTCGCGCTGGTCGCGGGCGCGGGCGACGTGTCCGACGTCGTGGCAGGCGGCGAGATCGTGGTGCGCGACGGCGAGCACCGGGCCGGGGACGTCGGGCGGATGCTCGCGGACGCGATCGAGGAGGCCTGGGCGGTAGCCGGCCGGGACCTGACACAGGGGAGCGAAGCATGAGCGTGCTGCTGACGAACATCGGCGAGCTGGTCACGAACGATCCCGAGCATGGCGGGTCCCGACAAGCGACGGGGGCGGCCGCGAGGGCTGTGGGATCCGGGGGAGCGGGCCTCGGGATCGTGCCGGGTGCCGCCGTCGTCGTGGAGGCCGGCCGGGTCGCCTGGACGGGGCCCGCCGCGTCGGCGCCCGCGGCGGACGTCGCGGTAGACCTCGGCGGGCGGTGCGTCATCCCCGGCTTCGTCGACTCCCACTCGCACACGGTGTTCGCGGGCGACCGGTCCGCGGAGTTCGCCGCGCGGATGACCGGCGAGCCGTACACGGGCGGCGGCATCGCCACCACCGTCGCCGCGACGCGGGCGGCCGGCGAGGACACCCTGCGGGCGCGCGGCCAGGCCCTGGTCCGGGAGATGCTCGCGCAGGGCACCACCACCGTCGAGATCAAGAGCGGCTACGGCCAGGACGTCGCCACCGAGGCCCGGACGCTGCGGATCGCCCGAGAGCTCACGCCCGAGACCACCTACCTCGGTGCCCACACCGTCCCCGCCGAGTACGCCGACGACCGCCCTGGCTACCTCCGCCTCGTGACCGGGCCGATGCTCGCCGCCTGCGCGCCCCACGCCCGCTGGATCGACGTGTTCTGCGAGCCCGCCGCGCCCACCGCGTTCGACGAGGACGAGTCCCGCGCCGTGCTGCTGGCCGGCATCCGGGCAGGGCTCGGCGCCCGGGTGCACGGCAACCAGCTGTCGGCGGGTCCCGGCGTGCGGCTCGCGGTCGAGGTCGGTGCGGCGAGCGTCGACCACTGCACCCACCTGACCGACGCCGACATCGACGCGCTGGCCGGGTCCTGGTCCGCGGGCCCCGGGTCGCACGGGTCAGGCGGGCCGCAGGGGTCCGGCACCGTCGCGACCCTGCTGCCCGCCGTCGAGTTCTCCACCCGGTCGCCCTACCCGGACGCACGCCGGCTGCTCGCCGCGGGCGTGCCCGTAGCACTGGCCACGGACTGCAACCCGGGCTCGGGCTACAGCTCGTCGATGCCGTTCGTCGTGGCGCTCGCGGTGCGCGAGATGCGGATGAGCCCCGCCGAGGCCCTCTGGTCGGCGACGGCGGGCGGGGCGGCGGCGCTCCGGCGGGACGACGTCGGCCACCTGGGTGTCGGGGCCCGCGCCGACCTCACGGTGCTCGACGCCCCCAGCCACACCTACCTGGCCTACCGCCCGGGCGTGCCGCTGGTGTCCGAGGTCTGGAAGGACGGCGCCAGGGCAGGTTAGGGGCGCGTCGAGCCCCGCGCCACGAGACGGACGGGGACCACCACGCGCTCGGGCGGGTCGTCGTCGCCCGCCATCCGCCGTTCGAGCAGGCGGATCGCGCTCCGCGCCACCTCGTCATGGTTCGGGTCGATCGTCGTGAGGCTCGGGGACAGGTACTTCCCGACGTCCAGGTCGTCGAACCCCACCACCTGGACGTCGTCGGGGACGCCGATCCCGCGGTCGGCCAGCGCGGCCATGGCCCCGAGCGCGACGGTGTCGGTCACCGCGAAGACGCCGTCGACGCGCAGGCCCGCCTCGAGGAGGCCGCCGAGCACCTCGCGCGACTCGCGTGCCGAGTACGTCGTCACGGGGACGACGAGCGCGCCGTCGGCGGGCACCCCCGCCGCGCGGTGCGCCGCCTCCCACCCGGCCCGTCGTAACGAGGCCATGCCCGAGGCGTCGCCCGGCGCGCCGCCGAGCACGAGAACTCTGCGGGCGCCCCGGGCGAGCATGTGGGCGGTGGCGAGCCGGGCGCCCTCCTCGTTCGCGAGCCGGACGTGATCGAACCGCGCGGGAACCTCCCGCTCACCGAGGAGCACGATCGGGGCCCTGGTCCGGACGGTCTCCAGCTGGTCGCGGTCCAGCCCGGCCACGGAGAGCACCACGCCGTCGTACATCTGCAGGCGGGCGACGCTCAACGATTCGATCTCGCTCTCGGGCCGCGCACCGGTGCGCTCGAGGACGAGATGGCGACCGCTCGCCTCCACGATGGGCGCGATCCGGTCCGCGACCTCGCTGAAGTAGTCGTGGAAGCTCGGCACGATCAGGGCGATCGTGTCGGTGCGGCCCGACCGCAGGTGTCGCGCCGTGAGGTTGACCTCGTACCCGAGCTTCTCGATCGCGGTCATGACCCGGTCGCGCGTGGGCGCGACGACGCGGCGGTGGCCGTTGAGCACGTTCGACACGGTCATCGTCGAGACGCCGGCCTCGCGGGCGACGTCGCTCATCGTGACCATCTGCTGCTACCTCCCGGGCCGGGCGAGGGGGTTGACGAGCGCCCCACCCTGCCCTAGTTTAACGCTAAAATTCGGCAGTGGAAAACGGTTTCGGTCGAGGGCGACCGTCATAGATGGCGCCCGGGTAACGACGCTCGGGCTCAGTTCTCAATGAGGAGAGACATGACTCGTGACATGAGATCCCGACGAGTGCGCCGCGCAGGCCGGCGCATGACGGCGGTCGTGGGCGCCACCGTGCTGGTCGCCCTGGCGGCGTGCACAGCGGACGGCGGCGGGGACGGCGAGGTCGACGGCCTCGAGCAGACCGCCGGCTCCATGGAGACGTTCGAGGCCGACCAGCAGTTCAAGGCCACCGAGCCGGTGAACTTCTCCATGCTCTGGACGGACTGGCCCGAGTCCCCGATCAAGGACTCCTGGCAGCTCTTCGACGAGATCGAGGAGCGGACGAACGTCTCCCTCGACCTGACCAACATCCCGTTCAGCGACGCGGTGGAGAAGCGCAGCCTCCTGCTCAGCGCCGGTGACGCCCCGTACATCATCCCGCTCATCTACACGGGCGACGAGCGGAGCTTCGCGGCGTCGGGCGCCGTGCTGCCGCTCAGCGACTACGAGGAGTACATGCCCAACTTCCAGAAGTACGTGGAGGAGTGGGACCTGCGCCCGATGATCGACAACCTGCGCCAGGCGGACGGCAAGTATTACATGATGCCCGGACTGCAGGAGGTCTCGGTCCCGGTCTTCACGCTCCTGGTGCGCAAGGACGTGTTCGACGAGGTCGGCGCGCCCATCCCGCAGACGTGGGACGAGCTCCGCACGGGCCTGGAGAAGATCAAGGCCAAGTACCCCGACAGCTACCCGCTGGCCGACGGCTTCGAGGGTGCGTCGATGCTCAACTACGCCTCGCACGCCTTCGGGACCAGGGCCGGCTGGGGCTTCGGTGACGGCACGTTCTTCGACGAAGAGTCCGGCGAGTTCGTCTACGCCGGCACGTCGGACGGCTACCGGGACATGGTCGAGTACTTCCGCGGCCTGGTGGACGACGGGCTGCTGGACCCCGAGTCGTTCACCGCAACCAACGACGGCGCCGGGACCGTCACCGAGAAGTTCGCCGGCGAAAAGGTCTTCGCGGCCTCCGGCTCGAACGGCACGGTGCAGGAGTTCTCGACGGCGCTGGACGAGACCGTCGGCAAGGGCAACCACGAGGTCGTCCAGATCGCGCCGCTGGGCGGCGAGGCCGGCCAGGTCGTCGAGCCGCGCAACTTCTGGCACGGCTTCATGGTGAACGCCGAGGCCAAGGACGACCCGCACTTCATCGCCATGCTGCAGTTCCTGGACTGGCTGTACTACAACCCCGACGCCCGCGAGATGCTGCAATGGGGCGTCGAGGGCGAGACCTACACCAAGTCCGACGACGGGAAGTTCACGCTCGAGCCCGGTTACTCGCTCGACTCGTTCAACATCAACTT
The DNA here is from genome assembly GCF_042654905.1 of Promicromonospora alba. Lineage (NCBI taxonomy): Bacteria > Bacillati > Actinomycetota > Actinomycetes > Micrococcales > Promicromonosporaceae > Promicromonospora > Promicromonospora alba. Next base: position 1,171,637 of record NZ_JBHSFI010000003.1, on the reverse strand, counting down.
CGAAGCGGGCACGGACATCGAGAAGGACCTGGGCTTCGCGTCGCAGGTCCTCGCGGGTGGCACCGAGTCCAGGGCCCTCAAGGAGTCGTACAACTCGCCGCAGTTCGTCGAGTACATCGACTCGGTGCTCTCGACGAGGACGCCGCGCGACCCGTTCCCGCCCGCGCCGCTGAACGAGGCGGAGCTCGAGCAGGCCTCGCTCCTGACGACGACGCTCACGGACACGGTCAACACGAACACGCTGAAGTTCATCCTCGGCGAGCGCGACCTCAGTGAGTGGGACGCGTACGTAGCGGAGCTCGAGGGCCAGAACCTGCAGGGGTACCTGGACCTCGTCAACGGTGCCCACAAGCGCTTCGCCGAGAGCAACGGATAGTGGTCGCCGAACCGGTGGTCGGCCGTCGGCCCGCGGTCGCCCGACCGCAGACCGACGGCCGACGGGGCGGCCGCGGGTCGAAGGTGCCGTGGCGCGTCGTGTGGCGGCGGGACGGCGTCCTCTACCTCATGGCGGTCCTGCCGATCGTGTTCCTCCTGATCTTCCGCTACGGGCCGATGGTGGGGAACGTCATCGCGTTCCGCCGGTTCCGGCCGGGCGGCAACATCTTCGGCGAGGAATGGGTAGGGCTGCTCTACGTCGAGATGTTCTTCAACGACCCGACGTTCTGGCACGTGTTCGGCAACACCGTCACCATCGGGGCGCTCACGCTGATCGTCGGCTTCCCGCTGCCCATCGTCCTGGCCCTCCTGCTCAACGAGGTACGCAAGAAGGCGTTCAAGACGGTGGTCCAGTCGATCTCCTACCTGCCGCACTTCCTCTCGGTGGTGATCGTCGCAGGCATGGTCATGCAGCTGCTGTCGCTACAGGGCACCGTCAACCAGATCACCGAGGCCGTGGGCGGGGAGGCTGTCCCGTTCCTGCAGCGACCGGAGTGGTTCCGCGCGATCTATGTCGGGTCCGAGGTGTGGCAGACGCTCGGGTGGGGGACCATCCTCTACCTCGCCGCGCTGACGACCGTCGACGCCTCGCTCTACGAGGCGGCCCGGATCGACGGCGCGAACCGGTGGCGGCAGACCTGGCACGTCACCATTCCGGGGATCCGGCCCACCATGATGACGCTGCTGATCCTCAACATCGGGACCTTCCTCAACGTCGGGTTCGAGAAGGTCCTGTTGCTCTACAGCCCGCTGACCTACTCCACCGGCGACGTCATCTCGACGTACCTGTACCGCGTCGGGCTGGTGTCCAACAACCTCAGCTACGCGGCGGCGATCGGGCTCTTCCAGGCCTGCATCGGGCTGGTCATGGTGCTGTCGGCGAACCTCATCTCGCGACGACTGACGGGAGCAAGCCTGTGGTGACCCAGAACGCCATGACCGTGCGGTCCGTCTCGGCGGGCTCGGGCGTGTCGATCGGACCGCGCGACACCAGGGGCTACCGGGCCTTCACGGCGATCAACACGGTGGTGCTGCTGCTGGTGTGCGCGGTGATGCTCTATCCGTTCGTCACCGTGCTCGCCCAGTCGTTCTCCAGCCCCGGCGCGATCAAGGCCGGCCTGGTCAGCGTGTGGCCGGTCGGGTTCAACCTCGACACCTACGGGGCCGTCGCGCAGAACGGGACGTTCTGGAACGCGTACGGCAACACCGTCCTGTACACGTTCCTCGGGACCACCATCGCGATGGTCCTGACGACGACGTTCGCGTACGCGATCTCCAAGCCGCACCTGCGGGGCCGGAACGTGCTGATCGGGATCGCCGTCTTCACGATGTTCTTCAACGGCGGCATCGTGCCGAACTACGTGCTGATCTCGGCCCTCGGCATGAAGAACACCATGTGGGCGGTGATCCTGCCGGGGGCGATCTCGGTGTTCAACCTGCTGGTGATGAAGGCGTTCTTCGAGAGCCTGCCCCGGGAGCTCGAGGAGGCCGCGCAGATCGACGGGCTGGGCTGGTTCGGCATCTTCCGCCGGATCGTCCTGCCGCTGTCCAAGCCCGTCATCGCGACGATGGTCCTGTTCTACTCGGTCGCGTACTGGAACGACTGGTTCGCGGCGTTCCTCTACCTCGACAAGCAGGAGCTCTTCCCGGTCACGCTCTTCCTGCGCAACCTCATCGCGGGTGCGTCCACGACGGCGTCGGAGGGGGCGGCGGCCGCGGGGACGACGACCGCGGCCATCAACGCGAACATCCAGTCCGTGACGATGATCCTGACGATCGTCCCGATCCTGTGCGTCTACCCGTTCGTGCAGCGGTACTTCGTCTCGGGGGTGATGCTCGGCTCGGTCAAGGGCTGAGCCGTGAGGTCCGCGAAGTAGAGCGCTTGTCCGAGTCTCCCTGGTGTCGCCAGGGAGACTCGGACAAGCGCTCTACTTCGCGGACCTCGACGCCGGCTCTACTGCTCCGTGACGCCCAGGTCCGGAGCGCCCACGAAGGACGCGCGCCTGGTGGCCGCGCCGTGCAGCTCCAGGAGGACCAGCTCGTTGCCCTGCTTGCGGACCAGCGGGCCCGGGACGTACAGCGTGTGCGTGGGGCCGAGGCTCCAGTAGCGGCCCAGCAGCTCCCCGTTGACCCACGCCAGGCCCTTGGTCCAGCCGTCGAGGCGCAGGAAGTGGTCGGCGCCGGCCACCGAGTCGAACGTGCCGCGGTGCAGGCCCGCTACCGCCGCGCCGTCGGCCCCGCCGTCCGTCGCGGCGTCCAGCGCCGCCCGCAGCAGCTCCGGGGCGTCCTCGACGCGCAGCGCGGCCGCCTGCCACTCGTCCAGGGTCCGCACGGCCGTGCGTACCGGCCCGATGATTCCCTTGGGCTCGCCGATCCGCGGCCCGTAGTTGACCCGCCCCTGGTCCTCGACCAGCAGCGTCAGCTCGCCCGCGCGCGCCGGGAGCGCGACGGCGAACGTGTGCGACCCGCGGTCGAGCACGCCCACCTGCTCGCCGTCGACCAGCACGACCGCGCGGTCGCGGATCTCGCCGACGCTCAGCACCGCGTCGTCGGCCCGGAGGCCGGTGCGGTAGACCGCGAAGCCCGACCACAGCTCCAGGTCGTCGGTGCTCGGCACGTGCGGGAACGCGCGCGGCTCCTCGCGGAGCAGGCCGGGCAGGATGTCGGGGAGCGTCACGTGCGCGGTGAGCGCCACGTCGAGCACCGGCGCCGTCCCGGTCTCCGCGTCCCGGCCCAGCTCCTCGGCCGACGCCACGGGCAGGTGCCGCGCGATCACGTCGCGCATCGCCCAGTACTTCGCCGTGGGGCTGCCGTCCTCCGCGAGGGGTGCGTCGTAGTCGTACGACGTCGCGATGGGCCGGTAGATGCCCTTGTCGTTGGCGCCGCTCGTGAGCCCGAAGTTGGTGCCGCCGTGGAACATGTACAGGTTGACGGATCCGCCGGCCCTGAGCAGGTCGTCCAGGTCGGCGGCGTTCGCCTCGGCGGGCGCCAGGTGGTGCTCCAGCCCCCAGGAGTCGAACCAGCCGTTCCAGAACTCCATGCACATCAGCGGCCCGGTGGGCTGGTGCCTGCGCAGCACCTCGAACCGCTCGGTGGTGCGTGACCCGAACGTCGCGGTCTTGTGCAGCTCCGGCAGGCCGCCGCGCGCCAGCATCTCGTCGTTCGCCTGGTCGCAGGTGAACAGCGGGACGTCGATGCCCTGGTCGCGCGTCAGGTCCACGAGCGCGCGCAGGTACTTCTGCCGCTCCGGCAGGGGGTCGTCGCCGTAGGCGCCGTACTCGTTCTCGATCTGCACCATGAGCACCGGTCCGCCGCGCGTCACCTGACGCTCGGCGACGAGCGGCAGCAGGCTCGCGTAGTACTTGCCGATCGCGTCGAGGAAGCCCGGCTCGTGCCGGCGCACGCCGACGGCGGGGTCCGCCAGCAGCCAGGCCGGCAGGCCCCCGCCGTCCCACTCCGCGCAGATGTAGGGGCCCGGTCGCACTATCGCGTGCAGGCCCTCCGCTGCCACCAGATCGAGGAACCGGCCCAGGTCGCGCCGTCCGTCCAGGTCGAAGACCCCGGGTACCGGCGCGTGGAAGTTCCAGGGGACGTACGTCTCGATGGTGTTCAGGCCCATCAGCCGGGCCTTGTGGATCCGGTCGGCCCACTGGTCGGGGTGGACGCGGAAGTAGTGCAGTGCGCCACTGACGACCTGCATCCGCTCGCCGTCGAGCAGGAAGTCCTCGGGTCCGATCTCGAACATGGCCATATGCGATTTCCTCTGGGGGTGATGTGGCGGCTCGCCGAAGTAGAGCGCCTGTCCCGCTCTCGCACGTGGCGAGCCTCATCGAAAAGGGGGGACAGGCGCTCTACTTCGGCGTTCTGGTTCAGCCGGAGAGCTACTCGCTGACGGTGAAGCCCTGCTCGTTGCCGTAGCTGACGATCGACTTCTGCCAGGCGTTCAGGCCGTCGGCCAGCGACGTCGAGCCGGTGTAGGCCTGGCCGGCCGTGTCCGGGAACACGCTGTTCGCGTAGACCTGGTACGGCAGGTACTGCCAGCCGGGCACGACACCCTGGGCGGAGGCGGAGAGCACCTCGTTGATCTTCTGCCCGCCGAAGTACTCGGACTCGACGGCGAGGAACTCGGGGTCGTTCAGGTCCGCGACCGTGGCCGGGAAGTTGCCGCCCTCGAGACGCGTGGCGACGCCGTCGCCCGCGTTCGCGTACTCCAGGAAGCCGTAGGCCAGGGCCTTCTTCTCGCTCGCCTCCGTGACGGACAGCGCGGAGCCGCCGTTCTCGGCGGTCGCGTTCTCGCCCTCGGTCCACTGCGGCATGGGGGCCACGCGCCAGTCACCCGACGCCGGGGCGGCGGCGGACTCGAGGTTCGCGGGCATCCAGGCACCCGTCACGAGCGCGGCGATCTCGCCGTTGCCCAGGCCCTGGAACCACTCGTCGGACCAGCCGGGGACGTCGGAGAGGAGGCCGTCGTCGATGAGCCCCTGCCACGTGTCGGCCCACTTGGCCGAACCCTCGTCGGCGAGGTCCACCGTGACGTTCGTGCCGTCCACCTTGAACGGGTGACCGCCGGCCTGCCAGATCATCGACGTCGCGAACCCGGCGTCGCCGCTGTCCGACGTGATGTACGTGTTCGAGTCGTAGTCGTGGATCTTCTTCGCGGCGTCGGCGAACTCGTCCCACGTGGCCGGCACCTCGACGCCGGCGGCCTCGAACGTCTTGGCGTTGTAGAACAGCGCCATGGGGCCCGAGTCCATCGGCAGGCCGTACACGGCGTCATCGCTGGTCACCGCACCCCACGGACCGGGGGAGTAGGTGCTCTCCAGCTCGCTCGCGCCGAAGGGCGCGAGGTCGGCCAGCGACTCGCCGATGGAGAACTGCGGCAGTGCGTAGTACTCCATCTGCGTGACGTCGGGGACGCCGGAGCCCGCGCTGATCGCGTTCTGCAGGGCGACGTAGTGGTCGTTGCCGGTGCCGACGTTCGCCATCTCGACGTTCACGTTGGGGTACTTGGCCTCGAAGTCCTCGACGACCTTGTCCAGCGTGGGCTCCCATGCCCAGACCAGCAGGTCGCCGCCCTCCTCGAGCGCCGCGGAGATGTCCTCGGCGGACACCTCCTCAGCAGGGGCGTCGCCGCCGGCGGACCCAGACCCGCACGCGGTAAGGGTGAGCGCCAGGGCGCTCGCGGCGGCGAGCGCACCTACTGCGCGGTGGTGGCGGATGGTCATGGTGGTTCCTCTCACATCATCGTCAGTCGAACGGAGTCTCTGTGGTCTTGCGGGGTGCCCGTGCGGGGATGGCCGTGCGGGGGATGCTCACTCCTTGACGCTGCCGGCGGCGAGACCCGACTGCCAGTAGCGCTGCAGGAGCAGGAAGACCGCGATGAGCGGCAGGATCGTGAGGAGCGAGCCGGCGATGACGAGGTTGAAGATGGCCTCGCCGCCCGCGGTGGTGGCCTGCTGGTTCCACGCGTTCAGGCCCAGGGTCAGGGGGTACCAGTCCGGGTTGCGCAGCATGATCAGCGGGAGGAAGTAGTTGTTCCAGGTCGCGACGACGGTGAACAGCAGCACCGTCACGATGCCGGGGGCCAGCATGGGCAGGGCCACCTGGAAGAAGGTGCGGGCCTCGCTGGCGCCGTCGATCCGGGCGGCCTCCATGATCTCGTCCGGCACCGCGTCGGCGGCGAACGTCCACATGAGGTAGAGCCCGAACGGCGAGATGAGCGACGGGATGATCACGGACCAGGGCGTGTTGGTCAGGCCCATGTTCGCAAACATGAGGAACGTGGGCACGGCCAGGGCGGTGCCCGGCACGGCCACTGCGCCGATCACGGTCGCGAACACCGCGCGCTTGCCCGGGAAGTTGAACTTGGCGAGGCCGTAGCCGCCGAGCAGGGCCAGCAGGGTCGCGCCGCCGGCGCCCAGCACCACGTACATCAGGGTGTTGAGGAACCAGCGGCCGAACACGCCGTCGTCGTACGTGACGACGCCGACCAGGTTGTCCCAGAGCGCGAAGTCGCCGCTGAACCACAGGCCGAACGAGCTGAACAGGTCCGGCTGCGTCTTCGTCGCGTTGATCAGCAGCCAGACCAGCGGGATCAGGGCGTAGATGCCCACGAGCGCGGTCAGGACGGTGAGGAGGATGCTGCGCGTCGGCCGGGCGTGCGAGCTGCGACGGCTCCTGATGCGCGGACGCGGCCGGGGCTTCCGCACGGTGGGCGCGGTCAGCAGGGTGTTGGTGCTCATGGCTCAGGCCTCCTTGCGCATGCCGCGCAGCTGCACCACGTAGGCCACGAGCATCGTGAGCACGCCCATGATGATCGCCACCGTGGCCGAGTAGTTGTACTGCTGGCCGGAGAAGGACAGCGAGTAGGCGTACAGGTTGGGGGTGTAGTGCGTCGAGATGTAGTTCGGCGACAGCGCCTGCAGGATGCTCGGCTCGTTGAAGAGCTGGAAGGAGCCGATGATCGAGAAGATGGTCGCCACGACGAGGGCGCCGCGGATCGCGGGGAGCTTGATCGCGGAGATCACCCGCCACGGGCCCGCGCCGTCGATCTCCGCCGCCTCGTAGAGGGAGGCCGGCACGACGCGCAGCGCCGAGTAGAAGATCAGCATGTTGTAGCCGACGAACTCCCAGGTCACGATGTTGCCGATCGCGGGGAGCACCAGGACCGAGGCGAGCGGGTCCGGGATGGCGGTGCCGAGCAGGTCGTTGACGTTGCCGACCAGGCCGAACCGGTCGCCGTACATGAAGCCCCACATGAGTGCGGCGACGACGCCGGGCACCGCGTACGGCAGGAAGATCGTGAGCCGGAAGAAGTCGCGCCCGTACAGGCGGCCGCTGTCGATCGCGAGGGCGACGAGCAGCGAGATACCGAGCATCACGGGTACCTGGACCGCGAGGAACAGCGTGACGCGGCCGACGCCGTCCCAGAACTGCGGGTCACTGAGCGCCCGGGCGTAGTTGTCGAGCCCGACGAACGACGTGCCGCCCACCAGCTTGGTCTGGAACAGGCTCAGGTAGAGGGAGTAGACGATCGGCGCCAGGAACACCAGGGCGAACACGATCATGAACGGACCGACGAAACCCCAGCCGGTCCAGCGGTTGCGGTGTCGCATCCGTCCCATGGTCCTGGGCACGTTCTTGGGCACGGCCGGAGGCGATGCGAGCGTGGTCAAGAGAAGTCGCTCCTTCACGAGTGGGGTCAGCATGGCGTCGTGTTGACGTAAACATGGTGACCCGGACTAGGGTGCTCGTGAGTTACCGAGGTGTCAAATGCGCGCCGGTGCGCCGGTGCGTCACGAGGAGGTGGATGCCGTGGAGGGCAGAGGTCCGTCCCTGGCCGATGTAGCCGCGCTGGCGGGTGTGTCGACGCAGACCGTTTCACGCGTGTCGATGGGTCTGGACAACGTGCGCCCCGTCACGCGCGACAAGGTGCTGGCGGCGATGGCGCAGCTCGGCTACGCGCCCAACACCGCGGCGCGGGCGCTGCGGTACGGCAGCTTCCGGACGATCGGTGTGATCGCCCACCGGCTCGCTCGGACCGGTGAGTCCCGGACGGTCGAGGCGGTCGTCGAGGCGGCCCGCAGGGAGGGCTACACGGTGACGCTGATCGACGTCGAGAGCCCGTCGTCCGACGTCGTCTCCGCCGCGGCGACCCGGCTCTCGCACCAGGCCATCGACGGCCTGGTGATCATCCGGGCCGAGACCGCCACGCCGGACTCGCTGGCGCTGCCGCCACGGCTGCCCGTTGTCGTGTCGGACTCGCGGTTCGTCGGCCACCACCCCGCCGTCGGCGCGGACCAGGGTGACGGCGCCCGCAGTGCGACGCAACACCTGCTGGACCTGGGGCACCGCACCGTGCACCACGTCGCGGGACCTGCGGACTCGATACCCGCCCAGCTGCGTGCCGAGGCCTGGCGGGACACGCTGGTGGCCGCGGGCAGCCCGGTTCCCGAGCTCGTGGAGGGGGACTGGACGGCGGCCTCCGGGTACGACGCCGGACGGCGGCTCGCCGCCGACCCGGAGGTCACCGCGGTGTTCTGCGCGAACGACGAGATGGCCGCCGGCCTGCTCCGGGCGCTGCACGAGGCCGGGCGTGCCGTGCCGGGCGACGTCTCGGTGGTCGGGTTCGACGACGTCCTGCTGGCCGGCTACCTCTGGCCGCCGCTGACGACGGTGGCGCAGGACTTCGACGAGATCGGCACGCGGCTCGTGGCCCGGCTGCTGCAGCAGGTGCGGTCCGGGGAGATCGAGGACGACGGCGACGCCGAGGACCTGCACGAGGTGGTCCCCGTGTCGCTCCTGGTCCGGCAGAGCACGGCGCCCCCGCCGGCGTAGGCCGTGCGGCGTCGTCCGTAGGGAAGGGCGACCTCGCACGGGCGACCTGGCAAGTCCGACCTGGCATAGGCGACCTGGCAAGTCCGACCTGGCATGATCTGCCGACATGAGCAGCGACGACGCCGTCGGGCAGCACCTGATCGAGCTGGACGAGCCCTCGGGCACGTTCATCGACAGCTTTCTCGTGGGCAACGGCACGCTCGGGGCCGCGCTGCGGGGCGGCGTCGGCTCCGAGGTGTTCGACCTGAACCTCGACACCCTGTGGTCAGGTGGGCCGGACACCGCCGTCGTCGACCCGCCCGATCCCGAGACCGTGGTGCTGCTGCGCGAGGCGATCGCGGCGGGCGACCACGCGGAGGCCGACCGGTTGGCGCGCGCGAACCTCTCGGACCGCTGGGTCCAGTCGTACCAGCCGCTCGCCCGCCTGACCTGGGCGTACGGCCCGGTTCCGGAGCGCGTCACGGACTACCGGCGCACCCTGGACCTGCGCCGCGCCGTGGCATCGGTGCGCTACGCGGCGCCTGACGCCGCTCCCGCCCCACGGCCGGGCCTGGACGTCTTCGTCTCGGCCCCGTCCGCGGTCCTGGTCGCCACCGCCGTTGAGTGCGGGGTATCTGCGCCTGAAGAGGGCCTTGAGGGCGCAAATAGCCAGCACTCAACGGTCGGGGTCGAGGGGGCGCATCCGTTTGACGTCCGGCAGGACGTGCGGGACGGCGCGGCGTGGACCGTCGTGACCGGCCGGGTGCCCGTGCTCGTCACCCCCGGGCCCGACGAGGTCGTGCGGTACGCCGACGACGCCCCGGACGCCGACGGGACGGTGCCCGCAGGGATGGGGTTCGCCCTCGTGGCCTGCGTCGAGCAGACCGACGACGGCGCCCGCCTGATCGTCGCCGCGGAGTCCGGCTTCCGGGGGCCTGCGGAGCGACCGAGCGCCGACGTCGGCTCGCTGGCCGCCGTGGCCGGTGCCCGCGTCGAGGCGGCGCGCCGGCGCACCACCACCGACCTGCGTGCCGAGCACGAGCTCGACCACCAGTCCTACTACGACCGGGCGGACCTCGACCTCTCGGCCTCGGGCGACCCGGCCGCCGCAGCCGCCGAGCGGTACTTCCACCTGGGGCGGTACCTGCTGATCGCGGGCTCCCGGCCAGGCACGCAGCCCCTGAACCTGCAGGGCATCTGGAACGCCGACCCGACGCCGCCCTGGAGCTGCGACTGGACCACCAACGTCAACCTGCCCATGGCCTACTGGCCGGCCGAGCCGACCGGCCTGGCCGACCTCGCGGAACCCCTGTTCGGCCTGGTCACCGACCTCGCCGACGCCGGACGGCGCACCGCGCGCGACTTCTACGGCACCCGCGGCTCGGCGGTGCACCACAACACCGACCTGTGGCAGTTCACCGCGCCCGTCGCCGGCGAGCCCAAGTGGTCGAGCTGGCCGTCCGCGCTGCCCTGGCTCGCCGCGCACCTGGGCGACCACCTGGACTTCGGCGCGGGGCCGCACCCGGAGGCCGACGTCGCGGCGGCTCTCCCGGTGCACCGGGCGGCCGCCGAGCACACGCTCGACATGCTGGTCCCCGACGGCGAGGGCACGCTCGTCGTGAGCCCGTCGTCGTCCCCTGAGCACACGTTCGTCGTCGGCGGGCAGGAGTACGCGGTCGACGCGGGCTGCGCCATGGACCAGGAGCTCGCCGCGGAGGTGCTCGGCCGATACCTCGCCCTCACCGAGCGCGGCGCCCACGCGGAGCCCGGCCGGGCGTCGGACGACGACCTCGCCGCCCGGGCGCGCGACGCCCTGGACCGGCTGCGCCCCGTCCAGGTGGGCCCGGGCGGGGACCTGCTCGAGTACATGACGGAGCGGATACCGGGCGAGCCGGGCCACCGCCACCTGTCGCACCTGTACGGCCTGTACCCCGGCACCCGCATCACCGAGACCCGCACGCCCGAGCACTTCGAGGCCGCGCGCATGGCCCTCACGCTCCGGCTCGACCAGGGGTCGGGCTACACGGGCTGGAGCCAGGCCTGGATCCTGTGCCTCGCCGCACGCCTGCGGGACCCGGCGCTCGCGGAGCGGTCGCTCGCGATCCTGATCGAGGACCTCAGCTCGGCGTCGCTGCTGGACCTGCACCCGGCCGAATGGCTGCCCGAGGGCTGGGTGTTCCAGATCGACGGCAACCTCGGCGGCACGGCGGGCATGGCCGAGCTCCTGGTCCAGGGCCACGACGACGCGGTGAGCCTGCTGCCGACCCTGCCGCCGTCCTGGTCCGCGGGCCGGGCGCGCGGGCTGCGCTGCCGCGGCGGGCACGTGGTCGACGTCGCCTGGCGGGACGGCCGGCTGACCGGCGCGACGGTCACGGCGGGCGGCCACCGGGTGATCCTTGACGTGACGCTGGGCACGTCCGTCGGGGTCCGGGACGCCTCGGGGGCACCTGTCGCGACGCTTCCCGTCGGGCCCGCGCCGTCCGGCCGCATGCGCCTGGCCTGGGACACCACCGTTGGCGAGCGGTATACGGTCATCCAGGGGCAGGCGTGAACGTGCCGGGATCGTTACTCGCAGCGCCTGCTGGACACCTTCCTGGCACCGAACATTCACCCTGAAACCCGTAGGATCGGCACGATGGCGCAATCAGAAGGCAGGGGTGGGACGCGCGTGGAGTCACCGTCAACCGAGGCTCCGCTGGACCCGTCGACCCTTCCCACCTGGCGCAGCTCGATGGTCGCGGCAGGCATCGGGGCGGTGGTCTTCGCCTTCCTCATCTGGCAGGTTGTCGTGCGCGGCCCGTTCATCGCCTGGGACTGGCAGTTCCACTACTACGTGGACGCGCACCACCCCACGGGCTGGGAGAAGATCTTTCTCGACGTCGTCGCCAACATCACCGGCGACCGCCTGTTCACGATCCCCATGGTGGGTGGCACCGCGTTCTACGTCGCCTGGAAGCAGGGTGGCCCCGGCTCGTTCTGGCAGCTCGCCAGACGGCCCCCCGTGCTCGCCGTGCTGGCAGGCCTCGTGACCATCGCGCTGATCGGCTACGGCACCAAGTTCGGCCTGGGCCGCACCGGCCCGCACCACAACATGGACGTGCTGCACGCCGGCGGTCAGGCGTTCCCGTCCGGGCATGCGTCGAACACGTTCTTCACCGGCTTCTTCATCCTCTGCCTGCTGTACGCCCACGGCGGGCTCCGGCCGAGCGTCAGCAGGCTGCGCAGGATGATCCCCGTGGTCGGCGTCATCGTCGCGGTCGCAGGCGGCCTCATGTCGTGGCTGGACTACCACTGGCTGAGCGACATCCCCGGCGGCTGGCTGCTCGGGTTCATCGCCTGCATGGTGTCGCTGTCGGTGCTCCGCACCCCGCGCCACCGAAGAGAGCACATACCCGCGCCGCCGGGCTAGAGCCGCGCCAGGGCGTCCGCGACCAGCTCCTCGACGACGTCGCGCACGGCCGCGCGGTCCGCGGGGACCAGCCCGATGCGCGTGCGCCGGTCCAGCACGTCGTCGGCGTCCAGCGCACCCTCGTGCGTCACCGCCCACTCGACCTCGGCACGGGTGATGTCCAGGTGCGCGGCACCGGTCATGCCCTGTCCGACGGCGGACGCCGAACCCGGCAGCACGGCGGCGGCCAGCACCTCCGCGGCCTCGGTCCCGTACCGGGCGACGAGCGAGTCCGGCAGCCCGCCACCCGCTCCGCCACCCGCTCCGGAGGTCGAGCCCGTCCCGCTGGTCGAGCCCGTCGAGACCCCTGGCCCCACCAGCGACGGCGCGCCGACCAGCGGCAGCGCCGTCGTCCAGCACGGCCCCGCGGTGAGCCCGGCGTGCTTGACCGCCAGGTCCACCGCGTCCTCGGCCATCGTGCGGTACGTGGTGAGCTTGCCGCCCAGCACGTTCACCGCGCCGGTCGACGGCGACACCTCCACGAGATGCTTGCGGGATACGTCGGCGGAGGGGCCGTCGCTCGACCCGGCGGTGTCGACAAGGGGACGCAGCCCCGCGAAGGTGCCCACCACGTCGTCGGGCAGCAGGGGGCGGACCAGGACACCGGACACCGTCTCCAGCAGGAAGTCGATCTCGGCCTGCGTGGCCACCGGGACGTCCGGGACGGGGCCGGGCGCCTCCTCGTCGGTGAGGCCGACGACCACCCGCCCGAGCTGGGCGGGCAGCGCGAACACGTACCGCGAGCCGGAGCCGGGCACCGGCACCATGAGGGCGCCCGTCGGGTTGCCGAGCCGGGCGGCGGGGACGACCACGTGCGTGCCGCGGCTCGGCCGGAGCCGCACCGACGGGTCGACGGTGCCGGCCCAGACGCCCGTCGCGTTCACCACCACGCGGGCCCGCACGGTGAGGGACGCGCCGGTGAGGGTGTCCTCGAGCGTCGCGCCGTCCGCGCGCAGGTTGATGGCCTTCACCCGCGTCAGGATCTTCGCCCCGCGCCCCGCCGCGGTGCGGGCGAGCGCGACGACGAGCCGGGCGTCGTCGACCAGCTGGCCGTCGTGGGCTATCCACGCGCCGTGCAGACGCTCGCGCGCGACCGCCGGCACCAGCCGGGCGACCTCGCCGGGCCGGGCGAGGCGCGGTCCGGGCAGCACCAGGGACGACGTCCCGGCGTCGCGGCGCAGCAGGTCGCCGAGGCCGAACCCGATGCCGACGGTGAGGCCGCGCCGGCGCCCCGTGCCGGGGGTCAGCGGGAGCACCTGCGGCAGCGCCCGGACCAGGTGCGGCGCCGTGCGGGTCATCAGCACGTGTCGTTCGCGCGCGCTCTCGCGGGCCACGCCGACGTCGCCGGTGGCCAGGTACCGCAGCCCGCCGTGCGCCAACTTGGAGCTCCACCGGGAGGTGCCCCAGGCGAGGTCGCGCGCCTCGACGAGGGCCACCGACAGGCCGCGCGCCGCGGCGTCCAGCGCCACCCCGGTGCCCGTCACGCCGCCGCCGACGACGAGCAGGTCGACGGTCTCGGCGGTGAGCTCGTCCAGCTCCCGCCGACGGCGCCGGGCGGTGAGGGCGGTGCTCTGCATCGGTCCTGCTTCCGGTCGGGGACGCCGCGTGCCCGGCGTCCGGGTCAGGGGCGGAGGTACCCGTCCAGGGCGTGCGCGAGCTCGGTGCGCAGGGCGTCGTCGTCGATGACCGTGCTGACCGTCTTGTGCGAGAGCAGCGCGGACTGGGAGATGAGGAGGACCATCACCGCCATGTCCGTGGCCGACCCGGCCCGGACGGTGCCGCCCTGCTGACCGGCCACGATGGCAGCGGCGAGCCATTCGAGGACCACCCGCTGCGACCGGCCGATCCGCTGGAACGCGTAGCGGGTGAAGACCTCCGGCTCGTTGCTCAGGAGGCGCCCGAACAGGGTGTCCGCATGGAAGAGGTCCCCGAACCGGACCACCTTGCCGACGATCGCCGCGCGGTCGGCTGCCTGCGGGCCGACGGCGTTGATCACGAGCTGCATGCGGTGGGCGATGACGGCGCGCAGGACCTCGTCGGCGGACTCCCAGCGGCGGTAGACCGTCGGACGCGAGACGCCGGCGGCGCGGGCGAGCTCGGTGATCGACAGGCCGCGCATGCCGCGGGTCGCGACCAGCTCGGCGGCGTGGTGCAGCAGGCGTTCCTCGGTGCGGTCGGTTCCGTCGCCTTGGCCATCGTTACGAATTGTCATCTTGTGTCAAACTGTAACGCGCGTCAGGATGGTAGGCCAGACCGCCGCACCACATGACTGCACCACCACACGGAGGACGCGTGAGCACGCAGCCGGACAACGAGAGCCCGGACCACGGGCGCGCTTACATGCGCTGGGACGGCTGGGGTGACCCGGCTCGTGCGCACGGGCTCCCGAACGGCGTGAAGCTGCTGCTCGCCGCGGTGCTCGGGCGCCTGCCGAAGGCGCCGTCCGCGCCGCGCCTCGCCGAGGTCACGATCAGCACGCCGCCCCTGGCCGACGACGACCTGGCGGCGCTGGCCAAGGCGGTCGGCGACGACCACGTCGACGCCGGCCACGACGTACGGCTGCTGCACGCGGGCGGCAAGTCCACGCCCGACCTGCTCCGGCGGCGGCAGGCCGTGCAGGTGGCACCGGGCGCCGTCGTGCTGCCCGCGACCGAGGACGAGGTCGCGGCGGTGCTGGCCGTCGCGGGCGAGCGGGGCCTCGCGGTGGTGCCGTTCGGCGGCGGCACGGCGGTGACAGGCGGTCTGACGCCCCACGCCGGGCCGCACCGGGGAGTGGTCAGCCTGGACCTGCACCGGCTCTCGGGGCTGGTGGCGCTCGACGAGCTCGCCCACGAGGCGACCTTCCTGGCCGGGACCACGGCGCCCGTCGCCGAGACGTTCCTGGCGGAGCGCGGCTTCGAGCTCGGCCACTTTCCGCAGAGCTTCGAGTTCGCGACGCTCGGCGGGTTCGCCGCCATGCGGTCCTCCGGGCAGAACTCCGCGGGCTACGGACGGTTCGACGCGATGGTCACCGGGCTACGGGTGGTCACGCCGACGGGCACGCTCGACCTGGGCAGGGCGCCCGGCTCGGCCGCAGGGCCGGACCTGATGCGCTGGTTCCTCGGCTCGGAGGGGACCTTCGGCGTGATCACCCAGGTGCGGCTCCGCGTCCACCCGACGCCCGAGGCCCGGCTGTTCGACGCGTGGACCTTCGGCAGCTTCGCCGCCGGCGCGGACGCGCTGCGCGGCGTCGCGCAGCTCGGCACCGGGCCCACGGTGATCCGGCTGTCCGACGAGGACGAGACGGCGGTGTCCCTGGCCCAGGTCGGCAATATCGGGAAGGCGCTGGCCAAGGGTTGTACCGCCGTCGTCCTGCACGAGGGGCCTGCCGACCTGGCGGCGGAACGTCGCGAGGCGACCGCGCGGGTACTGCGGGCCGCCGGGGGCGAGCTCGCTGATCCCAGGCTCGCCGCGTCCTGGGACCACGGCCGGTTCAAGGCGCCCTACCTCCGCGACGCGCTGCTGGCCCACGGCGTGTTCTGCGAGACGCTGGAGACGGCCACCACCTGGTCGAACCTGCACACCCTCAAGACGGCGGTCACCGCTGCGCTCGCCGACGGGTTCGCGGGGGAGCGGGCGCGGAACCGCGTCCTCTGCCACATCTCCCACGTGTACCCGACGGGCGCCTCGCTCTACTTCACGGTCATCGCCGGGCTCGGCATCGATCCGCTCGAGCCGTGGGAGCGGGTGAAGTCGCGGGTGAACGACGCGATCATGGCGGCGGGGGGCACCATCAGCCACCACCACGGCGTCGGCGCGGACCACGCGCCGTGGCTGGAGCACGAGATCGGCTCGACGGGTCTCCGCATGCTCCGCGCGGTGCAGGCGGAGCTCGACCCCGCCGGGATCATGAATCCGGGAGCCCTCGTCGATCGCCGGCTCCGGTAGGTTTCGGCCATGACTGACCAGGCCGGCAGGGCCGGGCACATCGCGGTGCTCGTGAACCCCGCCTCGGGGCACGGCGTCGGCGCCGGCAGCGGGCAGGTCGCGATCGAGCGGCTGCGGGCCCGGGGCGCCGACGTCCGGGTCTACCAGGGAGCCAGCGAGGAGGAGACGGCCGCGCTCGGCAGGCGGGCGGTCGACGAGGGCCCCGACGTGCTCGTGGTGGCCGGCGGGGACGGCACCGTCTCGTCGGTGCTGGCGCCCGTGCTGGAGTCCGGCGTCCCGCTGGCGGTGATCCCCGGCGGCACGGGCAACGACCTCGCCCGCGAGCACGGCATCCCGCTGGACGACGCCGCGGCCGCCGCTGACCTCGCGCTCGACGGCGCCCGCCGTCGTGTCGACACGGGCACCGTCACCGCCGACGACGGCACGGTGCGCCGCTTCGTCACGGTGCTGTGCGCGGGGCTGGACTCGCTGACGAACGAGCGCACGAACCGCATGACCTGGCCGACGGGCCCGGCGCGCTACAAGGTCGCCGTCTACCTGGAGTGGCTGCGGCTGCGGAGGTTCGCCTACCGGCTGCACCCGGCGGGCGCACCGGCGTTCGAGCAGGACGGGTACATGCTCGCGATCGGCCTGACCCGGTACTACGGCGGCGGCGTGCCGATCTGCCCCGGCGCCGACCCGGCGGACGGGCTGCTGGACGTGACCCTGGTGCACGCCGTCGGCCGGTTCAAGGTGCTCGCGTTCGACGCCCTCATCAAGGCGGGCAAGCACGTCGGGCGGCCGGACGTCACCACGCTGCGCGCGTCGACGATCCGGCTGGAGTCCCCGGCGGGCCTCGTCGCCTACGCGGACGGCGAGCCGGCCGGCAGTCTCCCGCTCACGCTGTCAACAAATCCCGACTCTCTCACCTTGTGCGTCCCCACCCACCCGCTTCGTTGAGTGCGTGATATTTGCGCTCTCGCGGCCGTGAAACGCGCAAATATCACGCACTCAACGGAGCCGTAGGTCAGACTGCCGCGAGGTCTCCGGCGACCAGGCTCAGCTCGCGGCGGGCCTGCGGCGGCACCACCTCGCCGGGGATGCTGAGCCCGACGGCCCAGGTGACGTCGTCGCCTGCACGGCGGGGGACGAGGTGGGCGGCGCAGGTGATGTCGTCGCGGAACTCGCCGTGCTCCTCGACGACGTTGTCCGGCCGCATGCGCGCCAGCTGTGCGTCGAGCGCCGTGATGTCGGCGGCGGTACGCGCGGTGAACTTGCGCATCCCGGCTTCGAGCACCAGGTCGTAGCGCTCCCGGCGGGTGATGCCGAGCAGCAGGGCCTTGCCGAGCGCGGTGGCGTGCGCGGAGACGTCGAGCCCGCGCTCCAGGTCCTCGAGGTACGGAGAGCCGGGGGCCTCCGAGTAGTCGACGACGACCACCCGGCCGGCGCTGATGCGCCCGAGATAGGCGCTGTAGCCCGTGGTCTGGGCGAGGTGGCGCAGCACCTCACGGGTGCCGGGCCCGCGGCCGAGCGAGCCGAGCTGCTCGTAGAACCGCTGGCTCACCTGGTCGCCGACGTCGTACGTGCCGTCCTTGAGACGGGTGACGTAGCCCTTGTACGCGAGCGTGCGCACCAGGTGGTACGTGGTCGAGAGGTTGAGCCCGCTGCGGCGTGCGATCGCCTTGACCGGCAGGCCCGGGGTCCGGGTGACGACCTCCAGGACCCGGAAGGCGCGCGCCACGCTCTGTACCAGGTCGTCCGGGCGTTCTCGGTCGGCGTCGAGTGCCACGTGCCCCCCTTGCTCGTCGGTGGGGATGCCGACGGTCGGTTCGACTGCTGGTCCCGTCCGGATGGGTCTCGACAGGGTGGATCGAGGGTGCAACAGTGTGTGTGCCCTCGCAGACATCGTAGCCACGGGCGTGGCCGAGGTCACGATGCATGGTGGGAACACGGGCGGGATCACCCTGGGCGATCAACGACGACTGCACAGATATGGGCGAATCCATGAATTTACCTGAACTGGATCATATCCGGCAAGTACCCTCGGGTCTTCGGCCCGACGGTTCGGGTCAGCTTCCCACCTTGAGTCCCACCGCGAGAGGGCCGGCCCCATTGCTCGATGACATGCGCAGCACGCAGGACCGTCCTTGGCGGGGCACCAAGCCCGTCCGGCTCAGCGAGATCTCGAACCTGAAGCCCCTGGTCCACGCGTCGGGCATGCCGGAGCCGCGGGTGTTCTACGACGAGCTCGAGCGCGAGTGGGGCGAGGTGGCCCCCGTCGAGCTGGAGCCCGGCGTCCCCGCCTGGCTCGTCATGGGACAGCGGCTCGTCTACGACATCATGCGCAACGAGCACGTCTTCGCGACCAACCCGCAGACCTGGAACGGGCACGCCCGCGGTGGCCTCCCCGTGACGTCGGGCCTGCGCCCGGTTCTCACGTCGCACCAGCGCTTCGCCGCGAACCACACCGACGGTGCGCTGCGGCAGCGCCTGCGCGAACCCCTCGACGACGCGTTCGAGCAGCTCTCGGAGGGCATCACCGCCTCGAAGACGCGCTCCCTGTGCAACCTGCTCATCGACCGCTTCGAGGACCGCGGCCGCGCGGACCTGATGCTCGAGTACGCGTCGGTGATCCCGTTCCTCGTCGTCGCCGACATGATCGGGTTCGACCCGGAGGACGGGCAGCGCCTGTTCGACCTGACGCGGCGGGTCGCCGGCGGCGGGACCGATGCCGCACCCGCGGTGGCCGACGTCGACCGGATGCTCGGCGACCTCGTCGCCGCCCGCCGCAGGCTTCCCCAGCGGGACCTCGCCAGCTCCCTGGTGGCGCACCCGAACATGCGGGAGGACGTCGAGGTGGCCCACACCCTGCTGAACGTCGCCTTCGCGGGCAACCTGACCCTGACGGCGTGGGTGGCGCAGACCCTGCTGCTGGCCCTCGCCGACTCCCGGTTCTCCGGCCGGTTGCACGGGGGCCGCATCGACCTGGACAACGCCATGGACGAGGTGCTGTGGCGCTCCACGCCCACCATCAACACCCTGCCGCGGTTCGCCAGGCAGGACGTGGTGCTGGACGGCAAGCTCGTCGCCGCCGGCGACCCGATCGTCCTCGCGATCTACGCCGCGAACACGGACCCGCGGATGGATACCGGGGACCCCTGGGACCACGTCGGCAGCCGCGCCCACGTGTCGTTCGGCACGGGCCCGCACGCCTGCCCGGCGCCCCGCACGGCGCGCGTCGTCGCACGGATCGCCGTCGAGACGATCCTGCGCAGGCTCGACGTCGTCCTGCGGATCCCCGCCGCCGACATCGCCTGGGACCAGACCCTGTGGATCCGCCAGCCGGTGAGCCTCCCGGTCACCTTCCAGCCGCCGGTGGACTCGGCATAACAGGTGTGTCGGCGGTAGGCGGTAGGTTGCGCACGTGAGCGAGGAGGGTCACATGCGCATCGGTATCCCGGACGACGGCGGGCCGCTCGTGCCCGCCACCCCGACGACGACCGCCCGGCTGGTCGGTCTCGGTTACGACGTGCTGGTCTCAGCGGGCGCCGGAGCCGGCGCGGGCTTCCCCGACGCGGCGTACGAGGCGGCGGGTGCGGCAGTCGTGTCCGACGCCGAGGCGTGGGCGTCCGACGTCGTGGCGATCACGCGGGCGCCGGACGCGCTGGCCACACCCGGCCCCGCCGGGCTGCGGCCGGGTGCCCGGGGCCCCGACGGGCTCAGGATCGGCGCGGTGCTGATCGCCCAGATCGCTCCCGCCGCCCGCCCTGATCTGGTGCGCGCGCTCGCCAACCGCGGCGTCACGGCCCTCGCCCTGGACGCCGTGCCGCGCATCTCCCGGGCGCAGTCGCTCGACGTGCTCAGCGCGCTGTCGAACGTCGCGGGGTACCGGGCGGTGGTCGAGGCGGCCGCCGAGTTCGGCGGCATGTTCTCCGGCCAGGTCACCGCGGCGGGCACCACCCCGCCCGCCAACGTCTTCGTGATCGGCGCGGGCGTGGCCGGGCTCGCGGCCATCGGCGCGGCAGGCAGCCTCGGCGCGCAGGTGCGCGCCTTCGACGTCCGGCCGGAGGTCGCGGAGCAGATCGAGTCCATGGGCGCGACCGTCGTCCGGGCCGACGACGCCGCGCAGCAGGTCAGCACCGACGGCTACGCCTCGTCGCTCACCGCGGACCAGGAGGCGGCGGCGCAGCGCGCGTACGCCGTCGAGACGGCCGCCGCGGACATCGTCATCACGACGGCGCTCGTGCGCGGCACCGCCCCCACGACCATCACCGCCGAGATGGTCGCGAACATGCGGCCGGGCAGCGTGATCGTCGACCTCGCGGCACCGGGCGGCGGCAACTGCGAGCTGACGGTCCCGGGCAAGCGGGTGGTCAGCGACAACGGCGTGGTGGTCCTCGGCTGGACCGACCTGCCCGACCGCATGCCCCGGCACACCTCCGAGCTGCTCGGCACGGCGGTCGCCAACCTGGTCCAGCTCGGCACGCCCGGGCGGGACGGCCGCCTCGCGCTCGACCCGGAGGACGTCGTCGTGCGCGGCATGACCGTCGCCGCCGGCGGCGAGGTGCTGTGGCCGCCACCGCCGGTTGCCGTGTCGGCGCCGGCTTCGGGGGTCGAGCCTGCCGAGACCTCAGGGTCTCGACGAGCTCGACCGACGAATCGGGCTCGACCGACCGGGGGCGGCGCGTCTCGACACGCCCGGCCAACGGGGAAGCCGGCCCACCCCGCCGTGCGGGCGGTGCTGATCGGCCTCGCCGCGACGCTCGCCGCGCTCGCCGTGGCGGCGTCACCCGCCGACCAGGCAGCGCACTTCACGGTGCTGGCGCTCGCCGTCGTCGTCGGGTTCTACGTGATCTCGCACGTCAGCCACGCCCTGCACACCCCGCTCATGTCCCAGACCAACGCCATCTCCGGGATCATCCTCGTCGGCGGGATGCTGCAGATCGGCTCGGCCAACCCTGTCGTGACGACGCTGGCCGTGCTCGCGTCGGCCGTCGCGAGCATCAACATCTTCGGCGGGTTCCTCGTGACCCACCGCATGCTCGGGATGTTCCGCCGAGGCCCGGCCGACGTGTCAGAAGCACAGGTCACTCCGGTGATCCGTGCTTCTGACACCGGGGCCGACGAGGGGAGCAGGCGATGACCGTCGAGTCAGTGGTCCAGGCCGGGTACCTCGTGGCGGCGGTGCTGTTCGTGCTGTCGCTGGCCGGCCTGTCGAAGCAGGAGACCGCGCGGCGCGGCGTCCTGCTCGGGATGACCGGCATGGGGCTCGCCCTGGCGGCGACGGTGGTGCTCGCGCTGGACCGGTCGGAACGGCCCGTCGGCGTGACCGCCGGACTGATCCTGCTCGTGCTCCTCGTGGGCGCGGCCGTCGGCACCTGGCGGGCGCGGACCGTCGAGATGACGCAGATGCCCGAGCTCATCGCGCTGCTGCACTCCTTCGTCGGCGCCGCGGCGGTGCTCGTCGGCTACGGGTCCTACCTGACCGAGCCCCGCACGACCGGCGCGGGCACCACCGTGCACCACGTCGAGGTGTTCCTCGGCGTGCTGATCGGGGCGGTGACGTTCACCGGCTCCGTGGTGGCGTTCGGGAAGCTGTCGGCGCGGCTGAGGTCCTCGCCGCTGAGGCTGCCCGGCCGCAACTGGCTCAACCTGGCCGCGGTCGTCGCGTGCGGGGCGCTGCTCTGGTGGTTCCTCGCCGCGGGCGGCACAGAGGGCAGCGCTGGGGGCGGCGCGGGCCTGGTCCCGCTGCTGCTCATGACCGTGGTGGCGTTGGCGCTGGGCTGGCACCTGGTGGCGGCGATCGGTGGGGGCGACATGCCCGTCGTCGTCTCGATGCTGAACTCCTACTCCGGGTGGGCCGCCGCCGCTGCCGGGTTCATGCTGGGCAACGACCTGCTCATCATCACGGGTGCGCTCGTCGGCTCGTCGGGTGCGATCCTCAGCTACCTGATGTGCCGGGCGATGAACCGGTCGTTCGTCAGTGTGATCCTCGGCGGGTTCGGCGCGGAGCCGGGAGCGGTCGCCGAGGGCGGCGCCGTCGAACCGGGTTCCTACCGGGAGACGACGGCGCTCGAGGTCGCCGACCGCCTGACCGCCGCCCGCTCGGTGATCGTGGTGCCGGGCTATGGCATGGCGGTCGCGAAGGCCCAGTACCCGGTCGCCGACCTGGTGGCCCGCCTCGCCGCCCGGGGTACCACTGTGCGGTTCGGCATCCACCCGGTGGCCGGCCGGCTGCCCGGCCACATGAACGTGCTGCTGGCCGAGGCGAAGGTGCCCTACGACCAGGTGCTCGGCATGGACGAGATCAACGACGACTTCCCGGAGACCGACGTGGTGCTGGTGATCGGCGCCAACGACACGGTGAACCCCGCCGCGCAGGACGACCCGGCGTCGCCCATCGCGGGCATGCCGGTGCTCGAGGTGTGGCGGGCGCGCGAGGTGGTCGTGTTCAAGCGGTCCATGGCGACGGGGTACGCCGGCGTGCAGAACCCCCTGTTCTTCCGGGAGAACAGCGCGATGCTCTTCGGGGATGCGAAGGACCAGGTGGAGCTGATCGTCCAGGCGCTGTGACCGAGCGCTGTAACGCCGCCCGGCCGGTGCGTTCAGCGCACCAGCCGGTCCGTGAACTCGTTGCCGAACACCCCGTGCGGATCGAGCCGGTCCAGGACGGCGACGGCTTCCGACCACTGCCCGGCACCGTACGAGGCGGGGATCGCCGACTCGATGACGTCGTCATCGGCCCAGGCCGCGTCATCCGTGTAGGCCCAGCCCTTCGACCACTCGACGCGCGCGAGCGCGTAGCCGCCGTCGAAGGTGCTCATCAGGAACTGTTCGAGCTCCCGGTAGAACTCGTGGGCTCCGGGCGACGTCGGCTGGGTCAGCACGTCCACCCACACCGCGCAGTCGAACTCCGGGTGGTCGGGGTGCGGGCGGACGACGGAAAGCAGCGGCGGACGTGCGCCCGGCGCCGCGGAGTCGACGGGCTGGTCGAGGCCGCTGACCCGGATCTCCACCTGCCCGTTGACCGGGAACCTGCCCGCGGCGGCCCAGGCCGCCAGCCGCTGCTTGTAGTAGGCGGCGAACTCGGAGACGACACGCTGGACGTCGGCGCGACTGGTGAGGATCCCGTACCCGTTGGCGGTCTCGCGCAGCGTGGTGGGGCGTAGGTAGAACTGGAGCATGTAGGCGGGACCCCAGAGGTCCGTCGCGAGGGTCGCGGTCAGCCCGGTCGCCGCCACCGTGTACTGCGTGGCGCCGAGCACGGGTGCGAGGTGCCAGGAGCCGCCGACGATGAGCCCCACCAGTCGGGACACCGGGGTCGGGATCACGTCGCTGAACGGATAGTTGTACGGCGCGTACACCCGCCTGGACGTGAGGGGGCGCTGAGGGCTGAGGCTCCACACCTTGAGCCAGGGCTTGTCGGTGAACGCGAACCAGATCGTCTCCACCCGCCCGGACTCGGCCATGAAGTCGGCGAAGGTGTTCCCGCGCGCGGCGAGCGCACTGCCCGGGGCGGCGAACAGCTCGTCGGCGGTGAGGTCGACGCGGCTCTGGCAGCGCAGCGGGACCTCCTCGCCGGCCTGGAGCACTACCTCGGCGATGAGCGCGCGCCCGAGGTGGGTGGCCAGCGCCTCGCACTCCTCGTCGGTCCCGCGGTGGAACGTCCTGACCACGTAGGCGTCTACGTCGGCATCCCAGACGACGGCGGTGAGGGACAGGACGAGGTTGCTGAGGCTGCCGTAGGTGTGGCCGGGGCGAGCGGTCTCGCCGTCGGCAGGGACGCTGGTGCCGTGGGCGTCGATGGCGAGGGTGCCACCAAGGGTCAGCTCACCCGGTGCGGGAGTGTTGGTGACCCCCAGCCCGTGGTCGGCGAGGAAGGCCATCAGCGTCTCGATGGTCACACCGGGCTGTGCCCGCACGGCGCCCGGTGCACCGGCGGGCGGGGCCGTGAGCTCCATGTGGGTCAGGTGCACGGTGGTGTCCAGCAGGAGGATCGGCGCGTCCGGCTCGGTGCCCTGGGTGATCGTCAGGGGCGACCAGGTGTGCGACTTGCCCCGGGCGCGGAGCCGCCAGCCGCTGGCGCGTGCCCAGTTGGCGAGGCGGGCGAGGTCCTGTCCGGTGCGAGGCGCGCAGGCCCAGAGCCCGCCGTGGGTGATCTCGCCGGCCCAGTTGATGTAGGGGGAACGGTAGGGCATGAGCCCGGCCGGGAGCTCGGGCGCGGCACTCGGGACACCGGCGGCGGTGGCGGCCGGGATGGTGACGGCGGTGGCCGGGGACGCGAGGGCGGCCGCGAACGGGATGCTCAGCGCTCCGGCGGCCGCTGCGCGCAGGACACCACGGCGGGAGAGCCCGCCGGTTCCGGAGGGTTCGGCGGAAAGTGCAGGACCGGGGAGACGTTCCGACTGATCCGACATGGCGCAAATGTACGATTATCTGACGTAAGGCACCAGGGTTGGCCGCGCCGCGCCTTTTGCTTTCCTGTGGTCTTCTGTGGGTGAATTGACGGTGACGCGCTGACATCGCGCGGTAATGACTTGGTATAAAGGGGCGCGCCAGGAGAGTCCGGTGCAGATCCTCAGTGTGGAGGCCGCGTGTTGAAACGCTCTCTCGTGACCGGAACGGTCGCGATCGTGGGGTTCCTGGTGCTCATCGCGACCACTGAGCTCTTCTACTTCGGGCCCCCTGCCGGCGCCCACAACGCCGGCGAGGTGTTCGCGTCGGTCGTCGGCACCACGCTCACGCTGCTCACCTGGGCAGTGGTGAGCTGGTTCGTCGCGCGGACGGCGCGCGTCCTCCTCCATGCCAGGTACGCGGTGCTCATCGGCCTGGTCGCCCCCGTGGCGGCGATCGTCGCGTTCACGCTGACCGTCGACCTCGACGCCTGGGCCACGGGGTTCGGCGTGCTCGTGTTCGCGGCGGCATCGGCCGGCGTGCTGGTGACGCTCCGGCGCGGCTGGAAGACCGAGTCCACCCCGTTACCCCGGACGAACGGCCACCCCCCGGTCCACATGGCGGCGTGACCCCGCGGTCGCGCCCGGCCCACCGTCACCAGAAGCGGGTGGGCAGGCCGTGGCGGGCGTAGACGCTCTCTATCGCCGCCCGGATCTGGGACGGTTCGCCCAGGTGGGCGTCGTCCAGGCCTAGGACCACCAGCGTTGCCACGCCGTCGTGCTCGGACCACCAGGAGTCCAGGCCGCCGCGCATCTGGCGCAGGCGACCGCGGGTCAGGCCCTGCGTGACGCCGCGCATGAGCACGCTGGAGGCCGAGGTGCCCAGCGGGGCGGCGAACGTCGCGGGCAGCCGCCCGAGGTTCGAGGCCAGGCACAGCGGCGCGGTGGCGTCTCGTGCGGCGCGCCTCGCGACGGCGTCGGGCACCATCTGCATGAGCGGCTTCAGCGGGCCCAGGGTGTCCACCCGGGTGCCGGACGTCAGCGCCCGGAACTCGGCGGCGGCGCTCGCGCGGATCTGCGCCATGTCGGTCACCACCCCGGCTCGCTCCGGCGCGGGAGTCACCGTCGTGTCGACGGCGATCGAGACGCCGGACGTCGCGTTGGAGCGCAGGTCGTCCTTGCCGCGCAGGCTGACGGGCACCGAGACGCGCACCGGCATGCCGGCGGTCGCGGCACCGGCGGCGAGCAGGATCTCCGTGCAGACGGCGATGAGCAGGCTGTTCGCCGTCCCGCCGGCCGCGTGGGCTGTGCGGTGCCAGGTCGCGGCATCGGTGTCGACGACGACCACCGGCGGGTTGGCCGGCTGGGCGTCGTCGGTGCGCGGTTCGGGGCGGGGCCGGTCCGCCGACTGCTGCGCGAGCACCGGCGGCACCGGACCCTGCCTGGCGGCCTGCCGCAGACCGCCCACCGCCGCGCGCGCCTGCCCGGTGGCGTCGCGCAGGTCGGCCACGAGACCGGTCCGGATGCGTTCGCCCTCCTTGGGCAGCCTGCGGGCGGACGGCGACCCGGTCGCGCCTGCGGCCTCGGCCGGCCGCACGTCAGGGGCCGTCTGGCCGATCGCGGCCTTGCCCGCCGCGACCGTGGCGGCCGCGACCGCTGCCTGGAACGCGCCGACGTGCATCCCGCCGTCGGCGACCACGTGCGACGTGACGTAGCTGAGCACGCTCCCGCCGCTCGTCGTCGGCGCCGCCGCGAGGGCCCAGGTCGGGCCGTGCTCGGGGTCCAGGTTCGCCTGCGCCTGCCGGTCCGCCCAGGTGAGCACGGCGTCGTCGGGCACGGGCGTGGACTCGATCGCCGGATCCAGCGACACCGTGGAGGCCGACCAGCGCGCCCGGGCGCCGGGGAGGCGGCCGGGCCGGACCACCCGCTGCAGCGGTCCGTCCGCGAGGCCGCTGTGCAGGGCGCGCACGGCGGCGGCGTCCAGCGGCACGGGCAGGCGCCAGACGGTCTGGTTCACCACCGCCACCCCGAGCACGCGACGGGTGCGGAGGAAGAGGTCGTCGTCGTAGGTGAGGCGGTTGCTGGCCGCCGGGTCGGTGGTGGTCGCTTGGCTGGTCACTGGGCCTCCGGTGGGTGGCGGGTGAGTAGAGTGCGCGCGTGCGTCACGTCCTGGCCCTGGTGGGCAGTCGAGGAGATGTCCAGCAGGCCCTCGCGGTAGGCCTGGAGCTGCGCCGTCGCGGGCACGAGGTGGTCACGGGCGTCGCGCCCAACCTTGTGCCGCTCGCCGAACGCCTGGGTCTCGACCCGGTGCCGCTCGGCATCGACTCGGCGGCCCTGCTGGGCTCCGACCTGGTGCGGCGCGACATGCGCTCGCCCCACCCCGTGCGGCGGGTGCGGGCGCTGCGCGCCGTCGCGGCGGCGGGCTGGGACGAGCTGCGCACCGGCCTGCTGGCCCTGCTGGACGACGTCGGCAGCGCCGACACGGTGGTGACCGGCCTGCTCGGCCAGGAGGTCGCGGCCGCCGTCGCCGAGTGGCGCGGGCTCGGGATGGCCGCCCTGCACTACTGCCCGGTCCGGGCCAACCGGGTCGTGTCGCCCGTGAGCGGGCTGCGCGGGCCGGGTGCCACGCGGGCCGCCTGGGCGCTGGGGGAGCGGGTGCGCTGGGACCTGACCCGGCGCGCCGAGAACGAGCAGCGCGGCGAGCTCGGCCTCGGCAGGGCCCGCGTGCACCTGCCGACCAGGCTGCGCGACGCCGGGGTCGTCGAGGTCCAGGCATACGACCCGGCGCTCGTGCCCGGTCTCGCGGACGAGTGGGGTCCGCGCCGTCCGCTGACCGGCTTCCTCGCCCTGGACGACGACGCCCGCGCCCGCCTCGGGGAGGCCGGCTCCGGCGCCGGCCTCGAGGAGGGTCTCGCTAACTGGCTGGACGACGGCGACCCGCCCGTCTACGTCGGATTCGGCTCGATGCCCGTCGCCGACCCGCCCGCGCTGCTCGCCGCCGTCGACGCCGCGTGCGGGGAGCTCGGGGTGCGGGCGCTGGTCAGCGCCGGCTGGAACGACTTCTCGGCGGCCGACGGCGGCCCCGGGCTCGGCGTGGACGAGAAGCGGGTGCGCGTGGTCGGCGCCGTCGACCACGCGGCGGTGCTGCCCCGCTGCCGAGCGGCGGTGCACCACGGGGGAGCGGGCACCACCGGTGCGGTGCTGCGGGCGGGGCTGCCCGCCGTCGTCGGCTGGTACTCGGCCGACCAGCCCATGTGGGGCGACCTGCTGCGGGGCGCCGGGGTCGGGGTCGCGCGCCGCGCGAGCACGCTTACCCAGCCCGGCGTGCTCGCCGGGGCCCTCGCCGAGGTGCTCGACGACGCCACCGCGGCCCGGGCCGTCGCCCTCGGCTCGCGGCTCGTGCCCGCCGACCGGGCGGTCGCAGCGGCCGCCGACGCCGTCTCCGGCGTAACCTCCGGCGTGCTCGCCGACTGAGGCTGGGTCGCGGCGCACCGTCACCACGGTTCCGCCGGGATCTGCCAGACGTCCGCCTCGGCCAGCACCAGGTCGCGCAGCGCGCCGGCGTCGGCCACGCGGTCGGGGTCCAGGCCGGCGACGCTGAGCACCGTCGCGTGGCCCACCGTCGTGCAGAAGGCGACCAGCCCACCACCGGCCGCCCGCAGCTCGGCCGCGGTGGCCCCCTGGTAGTGCGACAGCGTGGCCACCGCACGGACCGCGCCGCCGGGCGCCTGCGTGTAACCCTCGGGCGGCGTGCCGAGGTTGGACGCCAGTGCGGCGGCGACGGGCGGCTGCGGCAGCTTGCTCACGACGCTGTCGGGCAGCATCTGCACCAGCTCGAGCGGCACCGGCGACACCCCCGGCTCCGCCCGGCCGACGGCGGTGTACGCCTCCTTGGTCGCCGCCCGCACCCAGCCGAGGTCGCGCGTGGCGAGCACGTCGGCCGGGATCGTGACCCGGGCGATCTTGGTGGAGTTCGCGCGCGGGTCGTCCTCGCCCCGGGTGGACACCGGTAGCGCGACCGGGACCGGCTCGCCCGGGAACCGGCCCGTGGCGTGCACCAGTCGGGCGAGGAACGCGACGAACCACGTGTTGGGCGTCCCGCCGTGCTCGGCGGCGACCTGTGCGACCCGGTCGGCCGGGAGCTCGACATGCAGCACGGGGGCGCGCCAGGGGTCTCCGCCTTCGTCGGCCGGGACCCCCGACACCCCGCTGGTCGAGCCTGCCGAGACCTCCGCCGCGCCGTTGGTCGAGCTTGTCGGAACCGGGGTCTCGACAGGCTCGACCAGCGGCGCGACAGGCTCGACCAGCGGCGCGTCGGGCTCGGCCAGCGGGGCGTCAGGGGTCTGGGCTGCTTCGATCTGCAGGGTCGCGGGCGGCGTCCGTCGTCCGCGTGCGGACTGTCGCGCCCTCGCCTGCGCCCAGCGCGCGACGGCCGCGGCCTGTGCGGCGGCGTCGGCGGCATCCGCGAGCAACGCCCGGGTCCCGCGCTCGGGCGCCGGGACGACTATCGGGTCCGCACGGGTCGAGGCGCGCACCAGGGCGTCGATCAGCGCGGCGCCGTCCGCGACCGCATGTGCGCAGGTCAGGGACACGATGCCGCCGACGACGGAGCCGCCGCCGTCAGCCCCCGCACCGGCGCCCGCCACCACGTCCGCCGCCGCGAGCCGCCAGGAGCGGCCGCCGGCGGGGTCGAGGGGAAGGTCGGCCTGCGCCTGTGCCCAGGTCCCGACGGCGCTCTCGGCGACGGCCGCCGTCTGCAGGTCGAGCACGGGCAGCGTGCCGGCGGGCGCCCACCGGTGCCGCGCGCCGGGCACCCGCGCGCGCACGACCCGCCGGTGCAGGGACCCGGCGGCGAGCCCCGCGGCCAGCTCGCGCAGGCGGTCCGCGTCGTACGGGCCGTCGAGGCGCCACAGCACCTGGTTGACGGCGGGACTGGCCTCGCCGTCGTGCCTGCGCAGGAACATGTCGTCGGCAAACTGCAGCCGTAGCGCGGACGCCTGGTTCGGCACGCTCGTCCTCCGTCTCGGTCCTGTCCCACTCTGGGGGTAACCGTCGTAGTTCGGGTGAACCATACCCATGAGGCTGACTTTCACCCGCAATATCCGGTATAACTGTCGCCGCAAGGGGACCGCGGAACTCGTCCGACGTCGTGCTGGCCGTGCCCACATAACGATCTAGGGATCCGCACGCATGGAATACACCGAGCTTTCGGCCTACGACCTGCCGGCCGGGACCGTGACGTCATGGACGCCGCGCGCCGACGCCGGCCGCTGGCTGCAGGACCCCAGGGAGCTGTCCCCGGGGCACGAGGCACACCTGCGCGACTCCGAGCCCGGTTCGTGGATCGGGTCGGTGCTGCGGGTGCCCGGCCCGTACGAGCCGGAGCCGCTGCGCCGCGCGATCCACGCGTGGATGAGCCGCCACGAGGTGCTCCGGACCACCGTCACGCGCGACGCCGGCCAGGGCTGGCGCCGGGTGACCGCCCCCGCGGAGGCCGTCGCGATCCGGGACCTGGTGGTCGGCGACCTGACCACCGACCAGGTGACGGCGCTGCTGCCGAGCCTGCTCGCCGACGTCTCGCCGACCGCCTGGCCGCACTGCGTCCTGGCGAGCGTCGTCCCGGCGGCCCCGGACCCGGACTCAGATTCAGACCCAGAGCCCGAGCGCGCCGACCACTTCGTGCTCGCGTTCGGCGCCGACCACTCGGTGATGGACGCGTACTCCCAGCTCCTGTGGTTCGAGGAGATCGTCTCCCTGTACGACGCCGCCCGCCAGGGCGTGCCCGACGCGGAGCTGCGCACGCTCGAGGTCGGCTCCCACGTCGACTTCTCCGCCGAGGACCGCAAGCTCGCCATGACGCTGGCCGCGGACGGCGAGCCCGTGCGCCGCTGGCTCGACTTCCTCGGCCCCGAGGCGACCTTCCCCCGGTACGGCACGGGGGTCACCCGTCCGGCCCGCGACGACGCCGAGGCCGCCCGCCCGCAGGCGTCCCGGTCCTACTGGCTCGCCACCGCGGACCAGACCGACGACCTGAGCGCCCGCAGCCGCGCCCGCGGCGCCTCCGCCCAGTCCGGCGTGCTCGCCGCGTTCGCGCACGCCGCGCGGCGGGTGCACGGACCCGACCGGCTGCGGTTCGTCCTGCCGATGCACACCCGGTACGCGCCGCAGCACGCGGCCGCCGTCGGCTGGTACGTGGGCCTGTGCCCCGTGGACCTCGACCTCGCGGGGGTGGACCCGGTGCTGCGCACGGTCTCCGCCGGCCAGGGCGAGCAGACCTCCGTCGTCGACGGCGACGCGCTGACCGCGACCATCGAGCGCGTGTACGCGGCCGTCTCCGCGGGCAAACCCCTGGTGCGGTACTCGTTCGCGCGGATCGCCGAGCTGGGCGGCATCACCGACGGCCCGCACTTCGCCGTGT
Organism: Promicromonospora alba; assembly: GCF_042654905.1. Taxonomy (NCBI): domain Bacteria; kingdom Bacillati; phylum Actinomycetota; class Actinomycetes; order Micrococcales; family Promicromonosporaceae; genus Promicromonospora; species Promicromonospora alba. Next base: position 1,140,721 of record NZ_JBHSFI010000003.1, on the reverse strand, counting down.
CGTACGTCGACACCCGGTTCGTCCCGGGCGCCGAACGCTGGAGCACCTGGGAGGCGAGGACCCTGCGCAGCCCCGCGTACGGCACCGACGAGCTCTACCTGTGGTTCCTGCGCACCCACGACGGGCTCAACGTCTCGACCCGGTACCCGGACACCCCCGAGGCGCACGCCGCGATGGACGCGCTGGTCGCGGAGCTCCGCGACTGCTTCCGGGCCTTCGGCACCGAGAACATGCGGGAGGCGGTCGCATGATCCTCGGCGCGATGGGAACGTGGACCACGGAGCCCGGGCAGGTGCTGCACGTGCGGCCGACGGCCCAGGCGCGTGCCGCTGCGGCGTCAGCCCCGGTGGACCCTGGACCGCCGTCGTTCCTGCAGGGCGACCACCTGCGTGCCTACGCGGCACGCCGGGCGTCCGGCGGCCGGCACCGCGCCTGGACCGGCACGGCCTCCCGCCTGGACGGCGCGTTCGACGGCGCGGCGCTGGCCCGCGCGCTGACCCGGCTGGTCCGCCGGCACGAGGGCCTGCGCACCTGGTTCGACGTCGATGCGTGCACCGCTGGCGGGACGCCCGTGCGGCACCTGGTGCCAGCGGACGCCGTCGCCTTCGAGCCTGTCGCGGTGCCCGCGTTCTCGCCACGGCCGGGCGGCTCGTGGGACGACTGGGTGACCGCGCACCTCACCGAGACGTTCGACGCCGCCTGCCGCCCCGACTCCTGGGCGCCGTTCGCCCTCGGGGCCGTGGTCGCCGACGACGGGTTCGGCCTGTTCTGGGGGTGCGACCACGCGTTCACCGACGGGGCGTCGCAGCTCATGGTGCTCAGCGAGATCGAGGAGCTGTACGCGGAGGAGCTGGACCCGTCCGGCTGGTCGAGCGATCCCCGTGGGTCGAGCCTGTCGAGACCGGATCCCGGCACCGCGGGCTCCTTCCTCGCCCACGCCGTCGCCGAGCACGCCCTCGCCGCCGCGACCCCCGCGGACGCCCCGGAGATCCGGGCCTGGGCCGACGCCGTGACCGCGCACGACGGCCGCCTGCCCGGCTTCGCGCTGGACCTCGGCCTGCCGCCCGGCGAGACCGCCCCGGTGCGGATCCGCTCAGCGACCCTGCTCGACGCCGACGGCCTCGCCCGCCTGGACGAGCTCGTGGCCGCCCACGGCGCCCGCTTCACCGGTGCGGTGTTCGCGGGCATCGCGCTCACCGACGCCCGGCTCACCGGCGCCGCCGACTGGTTCGGCGTCACGGTGGTCGGCACCCGCGGACCTGGTTTCGAGACCACGCAGGGCTGGCTGTGCAACTTCGCCCCGGTCACGTTCCCCGTGGCCGACGACGGCGTCCCGGCACCCTTCACCGCCGTCCTGCCCGCCGCGGACGCGGCGTTCCGGCAGGCCAGGAAGGTGGCGAAGGTCCCGGTGCACGCCGCGCTCGGCGTCATGCTGGCCGACGGCGTGCTCGACCCCGCCTCGCTGGGCAGCCCGCAGCTGATCAGCTACCTGGACCTGCGCCGGTTCCCGGGCGCCGGGCGACCGGCCTACGACAACGGCCTGCACTTCACGGGGGAGGGCCGGACCGCCAACGCGTCGCTGTGGGTGAACCGGGACCACGAGCGGCTGTATCTCGTCACGCAGAGTCCGGACGCGCCGGCGGCGCAGGCCGCCGTCGACCGGTACATTGCCGAGCTGACGGCCACGTTCGAGGCGGCGGTCGGCGTCGTACCGATCGCCGCGCCGGTGGAGGCCGACGACGTCGCCCGGGACGAGCGCCTGGAGGCGACCGGTGCGGGTTCTCTCGGCTGACCTCTGGGAGCCGGTACCCGGCCGGGTGCTCACATGGGACGTCACGCCGGGCATCGGCCCGGTGCCCGAACCCGCGCCGATCACCTTCAACCAGCGCAGCCATCTGCTCGGGACGGCGCACGGCGAGCCGAGCGTATGGATCACCGCCGCGTTCGACGTCGAAGGCCCCGTCGACGTCCTGGCGCTGGAGGAAGCCTTCCGGGACCTCGTCGCCCGGCATCCCGGGCTCCAGGTGGAGGCGGTCCGACGGACTCCTGAGCAGGGCGGCGGCGTCGGCCTGGTGCGGCACGATCCCGGCGCCCTCGTCTGGCGGCGCACCGACGGACCGGTCACCCGCACCGTCGCGGCGACCCGGGAGCACCTGGTCGCGGAGCTCGGCCGACGATGCGCGCCGTTCGGCTACCCGGCCTTCCTGCCCGCGGTGATCAGCCGCCCCGACCGGTCCACCGTCGTGCTCGGCATGGATCACCTGCACACCGACGCGTGGTCCACCACCGTCGTCATCGACGAGCTGGCGGCTGCTTACGCGGAACAGGCCCGGTATGCGGCGCCGGTCCTCGCTCTGGCTGAAGCGGGCGCGGCGGGCGCGGCGGGTGCAGCGGGCGCGGCAGGCGTCGGAACCGTCGCCGCGGCCCGCCCGACCGTCGTGGTTCGCCCGACGGCGGCAGCGGCGCCGGCCCGGCCGGCAGGGGCGCCTGCCCTGCCTGCGCTCCCGGCCCTGCCTGCCCTGCCGGCCCTGCCGGTGGCCGGCCCGGCGTACGTCGGCGCCGACGACCCGCGGCTCGCGACCTGGCACGGCTTCCTCCGCGAACGCGGCTGGGCCCTGCCCACCTTCCCGCTCCCGCTCGGCGTGCCCGACGGCGAGCGGGCACTGCAGCGCACGGTGGTCCGCTCCCTGGCCGACTCCGCGACGGCAGACGCCGTCGCACTGCGCGCCGCAGGGGCTGGTGCGTCGACGTCGGCCGCCGTGCTGGCCACCTTCGCCCGGGCCGTCCAGGACCTCGGCGGCCCCACCGTGCTGGAGATGCTCCTGCCGGTGCACACCCGCGCCGACGAGACTGCCCAGCGGGCCGTCGGCTGGCACACGACCACGGTGCCGCTGCGCATCGAGGTGGACGCCCCCGTGCTTGCCGGGGCCTCGGCGGGAGCAGTGGCCGGCACCTTCACCGGCATCGCCACCGACACGGCGATCGCCGCCACCGGCAAGGCGCTGCGGGCCGCGCGGGAGCTGTCCGCTGTGCCGCTCGAACAGCTGGTCGAGACGCTGCCGCACCCCCTGCGGTTCCCGCGGCGAGACATCTTCCAGGTGTCCTATCTGGACTACCGCCGGCTCCCCGGCCACGCGGCGGCCGCCGAACGGCGGGCGCACCACATCTCGGCGGCGACCCGGGCCGACGACCTTCAGGTCTGGGTCTCTCGCACCGACGACGGCCTCGCGGTCCGCGCGCGCATGCCGCGCACCGCCGTCGCGGTGCAGACGATCGACGCCCTGCTCGCCCGCTGGGCGGACCGGCTGGCAGAGCTGGTCACCTGCTGAACGTCGGACCGGACGTGCGGTCTCTGGCCGAACGTAGGAGTAGTCGGTTCTGCAGCCGAACGTAGGGATAGTCGTTCCAACAGGGCTGACGGAGCGACCACCCCTACGTTCGACTGATCGGAGCGACTGCTCCTACGTTCGGCGCGCGTCGCCGAAGGGAGACTTGGCCGTTGGCGCCGTCCTACCCTGCCTACATGGCTTCCGACGACGTCCGTACGCTCACCGAGGCCAGGGCCGTCACCGCCCTGGCCAATCCCGCGCGCTCCCGCCTGCTCGACTCGCTGACGGCGCAGGGGCCTGCGACGGCGTCGGTGCTGGCCGAGCGCACCGGGCTGGCGGTCGGGAGCATCAGCCATCACATGCGGGTGCTGGCGACCGCCCGGCTCGTCGAGGAGGCGCCGGAGCTGGCCCGCGACGGCCGGGAGCGCTGGTGGCGCCGTGCGGCGCGGTCCATCACCTGGGGTCGGTCGACGCTGCCGCAGGATGCCGAGAGCCAGCGTCAGGCGGTCGCCGCCGAGGAGTTCATGCTGGCGCGCCAGGTCGAGCGGGCCCGCGCCTGGCTGGAACGCTCCGAGCCGAACGAGGAGTGGGGCCGGGCCGAGCTCGCCACGGACTCCTGGCTGCGGCTCACCCCGGACGAGCTGACCGAGCTCGGCGACGAGATCAACGCGCTGGTGGGGCGCTGGAAGGAACGGAGCAGGGCGGGCGAGGCCCGGGACGGCGCGGACGAGCGTGAGCACGTCTTCCTGTTCGCGCGGGCGTTCCCCTCGCAGCCCTAGCCTGCCCCGAACTGAACAAGAGCACTTGTACAAGAAGTCTTGTACGTCTAGCCTGAGGGTATGACGACGAAAGCGCCTCCCCGCGGCACCACCTCCGACGCGCGGCCCCTCGGGCGCAACCGGGCCTTCGGCCTGCTCTGGCTGGGGGAGGGCGTCAGCGTCGTCGGCAACGCGACGACCTCGACACTGCTGCCGCTGCTCGCGGTGACCCAGCTCGACGCCGGGCCCACCTGGATGGGGCTCATCGCGGCCGCGACGTGGTTCCCGTGGCTGGTGATCGGCCTGCCGGCGGGTGCGTGGGTGGACCGGCTCCCGGCCCGGCGGGTGATGATCGTCGCGAACCTCGTGTCCGCCGCCGCCTTCGGGAGCCTGCCGCTGGCCTTCGCGCTCGACGTCCTCACGCTGACCCACATCGTGGTGGTAGGCCTGATTGGCGGGGTCTGCACGGTGTTCTTCCGGACCGCGTACCAGGTGTTCCTGCCCGAGGTGGTGCCCGCCGAGCAGCTCGAGTCCGCGAGCTCGCGGCTGTTCGGCACGGAGTCCGCGGCGCAGGTGGCCGGTCCCGGTCTGGGCGGCCTCCTCGCCCAGTGGCTCACGGCCGCGGCCGGGATCGCGCTCGACGCCGCGACCTTCCTCTGGTCAGCCGTGTGCCTGTGGCGCATCCGGCTGCCGCGGCCGGCGAAGACGCCCGACGGCCCGGTCGAATCCCTGCTCACGCGCATCCGCGAGGGCGTGGACCTGGTCCGCCGCGACCGCTACATCCCGTGGCTCGTGGGTATCGGCGGTCTGTCCAACTTCGGGCTCGCGGGGTACGGGGCGCTGTTGGTCCTGTTCCTCGTGCGCGACCTGCACCTGACCGAGGCGGGGGTCGGCGCCGTCCTCGCGGTGGCGGGTGGCGGCGGGGTGGTGGGCGCCGTCGTCGCCCCGTACCTGAGCCGGAGCCTCGGGAGCGGGCGGGCCTCCACGGCGCTGCTGGTGCTCTGCGGCCCTGCCGCGCTGCTCGTCGGCGCGGGCCTGCCGGGGTCGGGGGCGGCGATCAGCGCGGCCGGCGGCTTCCTGACCGGACTGTTCGTGGTTGCCGGCAACGTGATCCGGAACGCGTGGCGACTCCAGTACGTGCCGGCCGGCCTGCGCGGCAGGGTGATGACGGTGATGCAGGTGGTGAACTTCGGCACCATGCCGGCGGCCGGCGTCGTCGCGGGCTGGCTCGGCGGGGCGATCGGCGTCCGCGAGACGATCCTGGTGATGGCGGCCGTGCACTGCCTCGCCTGCTGGGGCGTGCTGCTCTCGCCGCTGGCGCGGATGCGGGAGCTACCGACGGGACGGCTGGGCGGCCAGCCGTCCCGTCCGGCAGAGGCGGTCAGGCTCCCGCGGTGACCCGCCGGTCGATGCCGCCGGTGAGCTCCGCGGCGTCGTAGTCCGCGCCGCCGTCGAGGCTCGGCATCATCGAGGTGAGCTGCGGCTTCCACTCGGCGTACCGCTCGGGGAAGCAGCGCTCGAGCAGGCCCGTCATGGCGGCGACGGCGGTCGAGGCGCCCGGGGACGCTCCGAGCAGGCCGGCGATGGTGCCGTCCTTGGCCGCGACGACCTCGGTGCCGAACTCCAGCACGCCACCCTTGCCCTTGACCCACTTCATCACCTGGACGCGCTGGCCCGCGGTGATCTGCTCCCAGTCGCCCGGCTGTGCGGTCGGCATGAAGCGCTGCAGCTCGTGGAACTTGGTCTCCGGGGCGGCGACGACCTGGCCGACCAGATAGGCGGTGAGGTCCATGTTCTTCGCGGCGACGCCGAGCATCGTGCCGATGTTGTGCAGGCGCAGCGACGTGATCAGGCCGAGGTACTTGCCCTTCTTCAGGTAGTTCGGGCTGAACCCCGCGTACGGGCCGAACATCAGGTAGCTCTTGCCGTCCACGATGCGCGTGTCCAGGTGCGGCACGGACATCGGCGGGGCGCCGACGTCGGCCTTGCCGTACACCTTGGCCTGGTGCTGGGACACGATGGCCGGGTTGTCCGTGCGCAGGAACTCGCCGGAGATCGGGAAGCCGCCGTAACCGCGCGCCTCCTTGATGCCGGAGGCCTGCAGCAGCGGCAGCGCGCCACCGCCCGCGCCGACGAAGACGAACTTCGCCCGGACGGTACGACGGCGGGTGCCCGCGTTCCAGGAACGGTCGTGCAGGTTCAGGCGCCAGCGCCCGTCCCGCAGCTTCTTCAGGCCCCGGACCTCGTGGTTCAGGTGCAGCTCGGTGTTGTGCGACGTGGCGAACTCGACGAGCTTCTTCGTCAGCGACCCGAAGTCGACGTCGGTCCCCGCGACGGAGCGCGTGGCCGCGATCGGCTCGTCGGCGTCGCGGTCCTGGGTCATCAGCGGCGTCCACTGCCCGATGACCTCGGGGTCCGAGCTGAACTCCATGTCGCTGAACAGCGGGTGCACGCTGAGCGCCTCGTAGCGGCGGCGCAGGAAGTCGACGTTCTCGGCGCCGCGCACGAACGTCATGTGGGGCGTGACGTTGATGAAGTCGGTGCCCTCCATGAGGCCGGCGGTCAGGAGGTGGTTCCAGAACTCGCGGGAGGTGTGGAACTGCTCGTTGATCTTCACCGCCTTGGAGATGTCGACGGAGCCGTCCTTGCGCTCCGGCGTGTAGTTCAGCTCGCAGAGTGCGGCGTGGCCGGTACCCGCGTTGTTCCACGGGTTCGACGACTCGAGCGCCACCTCGTCCAGGCGCTCGTAGATTCCGATACGCCAGGTCGGCTCGAGGATCGTGAGCAGCGCGCCGAGGGTGGCGCTCATGATCCCCCCGCCGATCAGCGCGACGTCGACCTCTTCGGAGGGACGCGGGGCTGTCTGGAGGTAAGAAGTCACCCGCAGAACGATAGCGGGCTTGTGAAAAGTTGAACGAGCGCTGTGGCGTGAATCACGTGATGCGATCCGTGACGTCCCTCACGCTCACAGCGCCCGCCACCCTTCACGCCCCGCTCACGCCCTGCTCACCTGGCAGGGACGGCTGACGGCCACGGCCCCAGCTCGGGCAGCTCGCCCGGCAGCGGGGATGACGGCACGCGCCCGGCGAGCCACGCCGTGACGTCCCGCCGGTCGCCCGCGATGTCGTCGACGGCAACGCCGTCGGGCAGCCGGACCGCCAGGAACTCCCGCAGGTGGGCGCACAGGGCGTCGTCCCACGTCTCGTACCCGACCTCCTGGGACGTGCCGGCCAGGGCGTCCACCGAGTGGATCCGCACCTCACGCCACCAGGCGAGCAGACAGCCCGAGAGGGGTCCGCCGCGGTACCCGCTGGGGGCGGCCCAGAGGGGTGACCCGGGCTCGGGCCAGGCGCTCGCCAGGTCGTCGCGCAGGGCGCCGAGGACCGCCAGGTGCTCGGTCACCGTGCGTCCCGAGCCGGCCTCGATCCCGGCGTTGCGGGCCTCCTGGCTCGCGTAGACGGGAACCACCTCGCCGCGTCCGGCGGCCTGCGCCTGGCCGCGCAGCGCCGCGCCCAGCGCCGCGATGTGGGAGAGCACGTGCCCGCGCGTCCAGCCCTCCAGGGTCGACGGTGCGGCAAGGTCCGCTTCGGTCAGGTGCCCGACGGCGGAGATCAGCGCGCCGAGGCCGGCGTCAGAGTCGGCAAGGGCGTGCGAGACGGTGCTGGTGCTGGTCACAGTGCTGCTCACGTGGGGCTCCTTCGTCGGGGCGGCGTCGTGCGGGGCGTGCGGAGGGAGGAGGTCAGGGCCAGAGCAGGCCACGAGCCCAGCCGTCGGCCTCGGCCCGGTACAGCAGGCGGGTGTGCGGGCCGTCGTCGGGCGCCTGCCAGAACTCGACCTCCGTCGGGGCGAGGACGTACGCGGTCCAGTCCGGGGCGGCCAGCTCGGTGTCGGCGGTGACCGCGGCGAGGGCCTCCTCGAAGGCGCGCACGTACTCCTCCTGGGACGCCAGCGGCTCGCTCTGGCGGTTGACGATCCCGGCGGCCCGCGAGGCATCGGGTCGCGCGAGAAAGTCCGCACGGCTCGCCTCCTCGCCCGCCGACGCCGCACTGCCCGTCACCTTGACCTGGCGACCCAGCTCGGGCCAGAAGAACGTCAGCGCCGCATGCGGGTTGGCCGCCAGGTCGCGGCCCTTGGGACCCGACGACTGCGAGGCGAACCACCAGCCGTCCGCCGTCACGTCCTTGAGCGCCACGGTCCTGGCGTGCACCCGCCCCGACGGCTCGGCCGTCGAGAGCGTCATGGCGTGCGCAGCGAGCAGATTCGCCTCTATCGCCTCGTCCATCCAGGCCACGAACAGCTCGTGCGGCGTGGACGGCGCGGCGTCCGGGTCGAAGGCCGGGAGGCCCGGCCGGGCGAAGGTGGGCAGGGCGCGCAGGCGCTCGCGGAAGGTCACATGGTCTCCTTGTTGGTCAGCTTGTTGGTCAGCTGGTGGACAGCAGGCCGACGAAGCCGCGCACCGCTGCGGTCAGCGCTTCGGGGTCCTGCGTGGCGCGGGCCAGGACGTAGCCGCCCTGGATGATCGCGAGGGCGGCGTGCGCTCGGTCGCGGGCGACGTCGTCGGGCAGCCCGGTCTCGCGGAAGATCGTGGTGAGGGCGCCGAGCAGGCGCACGAAGTAGGCGGCGAGCACGTCGCGCAGGCCGTCGTCGTCCAGCACTGCCTGCTCGGCGGTGAGGCGGCCGACCCTGCAGCCCGCCAGGGCGTCGCGCGGCCGCTCGAGGTAGTCGACGAGCCGCTGGATCGCGGGGGAGTCGCTGCCCAGCGTCGTCATGGCCCGGGCGAGGAGCTGGTCGACGGTCGCGCCGACGGCCGCGACAGCGAGGTCGTGCTTGGTGGGGAAGTGGTGGTAGAGGCTGCCCTGCCCGACGCCGGAGGCGGCCAGCACCGCGCGCGGGCTCGTCGGCCCGACGCCCTGGACGGCGAAGAGATCCTGCGCGGCGTCGATGAGGCGGTCACGTGCGGTCGGCGTGCTCATGACCGCACCATACCTACCTCCAGGTATGGTGTGCAACCAATGACAGATCGAACGCCCAGGTCACGTGGGTGAACCAGGCACCCTGCGAGGGCTCAGAACAGGCTGATGACGCCCAGCACGCCGACCGCCAGGGCGAGCGCGAGGGAGACCGCGATCAGGACGCTGTGCACGGTGAGGAACTTCGTCGCCCGCCCGTCGGCGTCGCGCGACCGGGGGTCGGCGGCGATGCGCTGCCAGAACCGCGGCCAGATGAGCAGGTTCCAGGCAGCGGTGGCAATGAGTACGACGGACCAGCCAACGGAGATCTCCACGGCTCCAGTATGGCGGCGGTTGACCATGCACCTGCTGCCAAGAATGCCCCGGTCCTGGCAGCAAGTGCATGGTCAACCGCCGTCCGGATCAGAAGTAGTCGCGGACGTGGAGCTGGCGGTGGGGGAGCAGAGCGGTCAGCGTCGTGTCGTGGTCCGGGGCGCCGGTCAGGTGGCCCGCGAGCCGCAGGTTCGCCGCGGACTGCGCGCCCGCGTACAGCAGCGCCAGCCCGTTCGGGCTGAGGACGGGCCGCTCGTGGTGCACGTCCTCGATCGCGAGGGCGTCGCGCTCGAGGTGCGTGACGCCGTCGGACACCGTGAGCGTCCACGCACCGTCGAGATCCCGCGCACCGCCGACCGCGAACGGGACACGGGCGCCCTCCAGCGGCGAGTGGAGCCCGCCCAGCGCCCCGGCCACGTCCAGGATCCGCAGCATGTATGGGTGGGCCGAGTGCACCGTGGAGGTCAGGTCGGGCAGCACCAGCCAGGCGGGATCGAGGCCCGACGTCGAGACCCGCGCCGTGCCGACCACCGTCGAGAAGCTGCCGATGGTGCGCCACAGGGCGCGGGCGGCGTCGGGCGTCAGGGCGATGAGGTCGTCGACCTCCATGAGGGCGGTGGCGGGCGTGTACCCCTCGCCGCGGATCCAGCTCGCGAAGCCGATCACCTCGCCCGCAGCGCCCTGGGTCGTGTCGATCGCGAGGGTGACGCCCGTGTAGTCGGCGAAGAACTTCTCCGGCGGGGTCCAGAACGGCTTCTCCGCCCGCGACACCGGTCCGTTCTGGGCGGCGGCCCACCGGTGGTGGACGGCGACCACCGCATCGAAGTCGGCGACAGTCGCCCGGCGCGTGACGACGCCTTCGGGCGCTGCCACGCGGTTCAGGTTCAGCAGGGGGACGTCGACGTCGTCGAACGAGCCGACCACCTCGTAGCCGAGCCTGCGGTAGATGCCCGGCGCCGTGGGGTAGAGCGTGGAGATCACCTCGCCGTGCTCCCGCGCCTGCTCCAGGGCGGCGTCGAAGAGGCGGCCGAGGTGGCCGGATCCGCGCCGTTCCGGCTCGACGGCGACCCCGGCGATGCCCGCCGTCGGCACCCGTGCGCCGTGGAACCACGACGTGAATCCGTACACGCGCAGGCGTGCGGCCAGGCCGTCGTCGTCGAACGCACCCCACTCGCGGAAGCCGGCGGCCTCCCACTCCTCGCGCGTCGGGACCGGACGGCCGTCGGCCGGCGTGCCGAACGCCTCTCCGCCGAGGCGGGTGTAGTCCGGCTGGTCGGCATACTCGACGGGTCGCACGGTGAGACTCATGGAGGCGACCTTAGGCAACGGGCGCCCGGGCATCCATCGGAATACCGGGCTGAGCTCCGGGCCTGTCTCCGGGCGGTCAGTCGCCGAAGTAGGTGACCAGCTCCTCCGCGGGGTGGGGGCGGAACAGCGGGGTGCGCGTCACCTCGAGCGGTTCCGGCGTGAGCAGCCCCGGCAGCTCCGCGTCGGCCCGGCGGTCCCCGGGGACGGAGCCGTCGTCGGGTACCAGGTCGCGCTGGAAGAGCACCGCGTCGTGCCACTGGCCGAGCTTCCAGCCGATCTTCTCGAACGAGCCCGCACGGTGGAAGCCCGCCGCCTCGTGCAGCGCGATGGCCGGGTCGTTCGGCAGCACGATGCTCGCGATGACGCGGTGGTACCCGCGGCGCGCGAGCCGCGCGAGGAGCGCGTCGTAGAGGGTGCGGCCGACGCCCTGCCGCTGATGGTCGGCGGCGACGTACACGTTGGTCTCCAGCGTCCACCGGAACGTCGGGCGGTCCGCGAACGGTCTGGCGTACGCGAAACCGGCCACGACGCCGTCCGCCTCGAGGACCAGCCAGGTCTCGCGGCCGAAGAACCGCTCGATCCGGCGCGTCATCTCGCGCGAGTCCGGCGGGCTGGTCTCGAAGGTCGCCGCCGAGTCGGCGACGAACGGGGCGTAGATGGCGGCGCAGGCTGCGGCGTCGTCTGGAGTCGCGACGCGGACGATGCTGTCCATGGACGGATCCTGCCGTGAACAGGCCGGATGCGATGATCGCAGCGTGGGCTTGACGACCGTGGGCCGAGCAGGTAGATCAGGCGGGCTCGCCCGACGGTGGAGCGCCCTCGAGGCCGGGCGCGAGGTCCTTCTGCAGGCGCATCACGTCGTGCCACCGGCCGTGCTTCCAGCCGATCTCGCGGAGCGTGCCCACCACCTCGAAGCCCAGCGCGACGTGCAGGCCGAGGCTGGCGTCGTTCGGGAGGGCCAGGCCGGCGACCAGGCGGCGGTACCCGCGTTCGGCGAGCCGCTCGAAGAGGGCCTCGTAGAGCGCCCGGCCAGCGCCCGTCCGACGGCGGCCGACCTCCAGGTAGACGCTGGTCTCGACCGACCAGCGGTAGGCCTCGCGCGGCGAGTACGGCGCGCCGTAGGCGAAGCCGACGACGTCGTGCCCTCCCGGTGTTGTCGCGTCCGGGACCTGCGCGACGAGCCACGCGTGGCGAGCCGCGTAGCCGGTGATGCGCCGTGCCATCTCCTCGGTGCTCGGCGGCTCGGACTCGAAGCTGACGTGGGTGTTGCGCACGTAGTGGCCGTAGATGTCCGCGCATGCCGCCGCGTCGTCGGGTGTCGCGGGTCGGATCGTCAGGTCCATGTCCCGATGGTGCCCGACGTCCGGCCGCATGCGAAGCCGTGTCCGGACGGCGGGGTGGATGTGGGTGGCTGGGCATAGCGTGTGGCACGTGACCACGCTGCAGAGACGGGTGCTCCTCGTCGCGATCCTCGGTTCGTTCGTGTCGTTCCTCGACGGCACGGTCGTGAGCGTCGCGCTGCCCGCCATCGCGGAGGAGCTCAGCGGCGAGGGTATGGAGGCCCTGGCCCTGCAGCAGTGGGTGGTCGACGCGTACCTGGTGACCCTCGGCGCGCTGATGCTCGTCGCCGGTTCGGTGTCCGACGTCTACGGACGACGCCGGGTGCTGGCGGCCGGGCTCGTGGGGTTCGGGATCGCCTCGGTGCTGTGCGCGATCTCCCCGACCGGTCTCGTCCTCGTCATCGCCCGCGCCCTGCAGGGGGTGGCGGGCGCTCTGCTGGTCCCGAGCTCGCTGGCCCTGATCGTCGTGACGTTCGGTGGCGAGGCGCAGGCCCGTGCGATCGGCCGGTGGACGTCGTGGACGACCGCCGCGATGATCGTCGGCCCGTTCGTCGGTGGCATGCTCGTCGACTTCGCGTCCTGGCGCTGGGTGTTCTGGATCAACGTGCCGGTCATCGCCGTGACGCTCTGGCTGCTGCGCGGGGTGCCCGCGGCGGAGGGCGAGCCCGGCCGGCGCGTGGACGTTCCGGGGGCCGCGCTGGCCGCGTTCGGTCTCGCGGGCGTGGTGTTCGGGCTCATCGAGGGGGAGCGGCTCGGGTGGACCTCGCCGGTGATCCTGGTGTCCGTCCTCGCGGGTGCGGTGATGCTGGTGTCGTTCGTGCTCTACCAGCGGCGGGCCGCCGACCCGATGCTGCCGCTGCGCCTGTTCGAGGCGCGCAACTTCGCGTGGGGCAACCTCGCGACCTTCGCGATCTACGGTGCGCTCTCGCTGGGCGGCTTCGTGCTCACGCTGTTCCTCCAGCAGGTCGCCGGGTACTCCGCGACGTGGTCCGGCGTGGCTCAGCTGCCGACCACGCTCGCGATGATCCTGCTGTCCGCCTGGTTCGGCACGCTCGCCGGCCGGTACGGGCCGCGGCTGTTCATGACGCTGGGCCCGATCGTCGCGGCGGCCGGGTTCCTCCTGATGCTCACTATGGACGAGACGGCGTTCTACCCGACCCAGGTGCTGCCCGGCCAGCTCGTGTTCGGCCTCGGCCTCTCGATCACGGTGGCGCCCCTGACCGCGGCCATCCTCGGCGCCGTCCCGGCCCACGACGCCGGCATCGGCTCCGCGGTGAACAACGCGGTCTCGCGGGTCGCCGGGCTGCTCACCGTGGCGTTCGCGGGCATCATCACCGGCGGCGTGCTCGACGTCGCCTCGTTCCACCGCGCGCTCCTGGTGACAGCGGCCCTGCTCGTGGTCGGCGGGCTGCTGTCCCTGGCGGGGATCCGGAACGCACGTGGGGTAGATCCGAACCAGACACTGGTCAAACCGACTTAGGTGTGCCTAACCTCAGCGCATGGCATTCAAGGGGCGCAAAGCGGTCGATCCGCACGTCGTGATGGCTGAGGTCGTCAACACCAAGCGGGTCACGCCGAACATGATGCGCGTGACCCTGGGCGGTGACGACCTCGCCCACTTCACGCCGGTGGGCTACGACCAGTGGTTCCGCCTCTTCCTGCCCCGCGCGGGACAGGACATGCTGCGCCTCCCCAAGCGCACCTCGGGGCTCTGGTACGCGGAGTACCTCACCACGCCGAAGGCCCAGCGCCCCTGGGTGCGCAACTACACCGTCCGCGCCGCACGGCCCGACCTGAACGAGATAGACGTCGACTTCGTGCTGCACGCCGCAGAGGACGAGACGCCGGGGGACCCCGAGCACGCCTCGGGCCCAGGCGCCGGGTTCGCCCAGGCCGCCGACCTGGGGATGCGGGTCGGCATCCTCGATCAGGGCATCACCTTCGACGCGAGCCACCCGCACGGCTGGACGCTCCTGGTGGCCGACGAGTCCGGGCTGCCCGCCGTCGCGGGCATCTGCGAGTCGCTTCCCGACGACACCCGCGGCACCGCCGTCATCGAGGTGCCGACAGCCGGGGACAAGCAGGAGTTCCGGGCGCCGTCCGGCATCGAGGTCCGGTGGGTGGTGCGGTCCGACGCGCACGCCGTCCCGGGCCAGGCCGCGCTCGCGGAGCTGCACGAGCTCGAGCCGGCCGGGCCGGCCACCGACGTGTACGCGTTCACCGTCGGCGAGTCGTCGCTGGCGACCGGCGCGCGGCGGCACCTGGTCAACGAGCGCGGCGTACCGAAGGCGCAGGTGGACTTCGTGGGCTACTGGCGGCACGGCCGCTCGTCGCCGGGCTGAGCACGTGGTCGGCAGAACGTCAGGTAATCGGCATTCCGAGGTACCGACCACCTGACGTTCTGCCGACCATCTCCATCTCTGGCTCAGTGCGCGAGGGTGACCACAGGTCGGGGTGATGGGGAGTTGTGCACAGGCGGTTTTTGCAGGGCCGGGGCTGGGCGACAGTCGGTGCGTGAACGAGACAGAGATACTCCTCGCGCGGGAGCACGACCGCGAGTCGCTGCGCCGAGCACTCCGGGACAAGAAGATCGAGAAGATACGCCGAGGCGCCTATCGCGACAGGCGGACCTCGACGGGCGACCGGTACCGGGATGCGACCGAGCGTGCGGTCGCCCGAATCGTCGCCGTCGGCACCCAGCTTCGTCACGTCTGCGTGAGCCACGAGTCGGCCGCCTTGCTGCACGGGCTTCGCCTGTGGCAGCTGCCGCAACGCGTACACGTCATACAGGACTATCGAGCGTCCTCGGCGTCCGCCCGCGACATCGCGCGACATCGCCTGACCCTCGGTGCGCACGAGCGGACCGAGGTCGGTGGCCTTGCGGTGACGAGTCTGGAACGTACCGTTGCGGACTGCTGTGTCTCGCTGCACCCGTTGCTCGCGCTCGTCATCGTGGACCATGCGCTCACGCTGGGGCTGGACCTCGGAGTTGTCCGCGAGCTGGTCGGAGGTATGCGTGACGTGCGTGGGCGCCGTCGTGCACTCCTGGTGCTCGAACTGGCGGACAGAGGCGCCGAGTCGGCATGGGAGACCTGGCTGCGATATCTGGTGCTGCGAGCGGGCCTTCCCCGCCCGGTCACCCAGCTTCGGGTGAGTACGCCTCACGGTGAGTTTCGCGCTGACCTGGGTTGGACGCCATTTCGGCTGCTGGCCGAGTTCGACGGCCGAGTGAAGTACGTCGCGGGGGCGCTCGGCCCCGGGCACGACGCCGACCGCGCGCTCTTCGACGAGAAGCGTCGCGAGGACTACCTCCGGGAGGAACGCTGGGGGGTGGTGCGCGTGACGTCCTCGGACGGCGCCGGTCCTGCCCTTGCCCGGGTGCTCCGCCACGTCCCGGACGAGGTACGCGCGTCGTTGCGCCCGATCCGCCTGCTCCCGCCGCCGCCGAGCCCTTCGAGCAGTCGGCAGAACGTCAGGTAGTCGGCATTCCGAGGTACCGACCACCTGACGTTCTGCCGACCACACTTAGCCGTGAGGGGCGGGGGCGGAAAAGGGTTGGTGGGGCGGGGCGGGTGTGTCACGGTCGCCGCGTGACTTCCTTTATCTCGCATCTGACCGTGGACTGCTCCGACGCCTACTCGCTGTCCCAGTGGTGGAAACCGGTGCTCGGGTACGAGGACGTACCCGGCGACCCGAACCTACCGGGCCACGAGGAGTGCATGATCGTGGATCCGGCCGGCAAGGGTGTGTCGGTCCTGTTCGTCGAGGTGCCGGAGGGCAAGTCGGTCAAGAACCGGCTCCACCTCGACCTGCGTCCCCGGACGGACCTGCGGGACACCGAGGTCGAGCGGGTCATCGCGCACGGCGCGACGGTGCAGGGCGACCACCGGGGGAAGTACGGCCCCGGCACCGGCTGGGTGACGTTCGCCGACCCGGAGGGCAACGAGTTCTGCGTCCTCCGCTCGGAGGCCGAGGCCGAGGTCGCGGCCCAGTCGGCGCCGACCGAGGCAGCCGACGCGTGAGCGCCTGGGAGATCCGGCCCGAGCGGCCCGAGGATTTTTCGGCGATCCGGAAGGTGCTGGTCGCGGCATTCGGCGAGGACCGGGTCGCCGACGGCGTGGACCGGGTCCGCGAGTCCTGGATCTACCGGCCGGCGCTCGCGCTCGTCGCGGTGTCCGACGGCGAGGTCGTCGGCCACGTCATGATCGACGGCTGCACGGTCACCAACAGCGCCGGCGAGCGCACGGTAGCGATGCTCACGCCCCTCGCCGTCAGCCCCGAGCACCAGCGCCGTGGCATCGGTGCCGCACTGGTGCGGGCCGCCCTCGCCGGCGCGGAGGCCGCGGGGGAACCGTACGTCGTCCTCGAGGGCAGCCCGAAGTACTACGGCGCGCTCGGCTTCCTTCCGGCCCGCGACCACGGGATCACCATGCACCTGCCGGACTGGGCCCCGCCCGAGGCGGCCCAGGTCTACCTGCTGCCTGGCTACGACGGGAAGGACCCCGGGCTGAGGGGCGTCATCGGCTATCCGCCGGTGTTCGACTGATCTCCCACCGCCCCTGATCTCCCACCGCCCCTGATCTCCCACAGCCCCGCGGGCCGGCGGATCCTCCCGCCGGCCCGCGCCTGGCGTCAGACCCGGACGACCACCTTGCCGCGGGTGTGGCCCGTCTCGCTGGCCCGGTGCGCGTCCGCGGCGTCGGCCAGGTCGAAGACCTGCGCGATCTCCACGGTCAGCTTGCCGGCGTCGAAGAGCGCGGTGAGCGCGTCGAGGTCCGCCGCCGACGGCCGGACCCAGACGTAGTGTCCGCCGTGCTCGGTGCGCGCGGTGGGGTCGGCGATCGACGCGATCGTGCCGCCGTCGGCCAGGAGCTCGGCGCTCGCGGCCACTGCCCCACCGCCGACGAAGTCGAGGACGACGTCGACGCCGTCGGGCGCGACGGCGCGGACCCGGTCGGCGAGGCCGTCGCCGTAGGTGACGGGCTCGGCGCCGAGCTTGCGCAGGAACTCGTGGTTCGCCTCGCTCGCGGTACCGATGACGTGCGCGCCCAGCGCCTTGAGGATCTGCACGGCGAACGTGCCGACTCCGCCGGCCGCGGCGTGCACCAGCACCGTCTGCCCCTCGACGACCCCCGCACGCTTGATCGCCTCGTAGGCCGTGAGGCCCGCGAGCGGCACCGCTGCCGCTTCCTCGAAGCTCAGTGACGCCGGCTTGCGGGCCAGCGTGCGCACGGGCGCCGCGACGAGCTCGGCGAACGTGCCACCCTGCACGGTGTCCTTGCGGACGTAGCCGTACACCTCGTCGCCCACCTGGAACTCGGGGGTGTCCAGGCCCACCTGCTCGACGACGCCCGCGACGTCCCAGCCAGGGACCGCCGGGAACACCGTGTCGATCAGGCCCTCCAGGTAGCCCTGGCGGATCTTCCAGTCGACCGGGTTCACCGACGCGGCCTTCACCCGGACGAGCAGGGTGTCGGGACCGATGTGCGGGTCGGGCTGGTCGGTGAGCTCGAGGACGTCGGCACTGCCGAACTTCGAATACGTGATGGCTCGCATGCCAGCGACAACCCGCCCGGCGGACGCGGCTATTCCGCGACCGCCGGGTGGGCCGGGGCGCAGGGGCCCGTCGCTCAGTGCAGCGGCAGGCGCGTCACCCAGTACTCGGTGTCGTCCTCGGGTGTCGTGGTGAACCGGGCGTTCGGCAGGTACAGGGCACCCGCGAAGCGGGCGATGGTGGTGGGCGTGTCGAAGTCGTCGCTGGTGCGGGTCTGCACTACCCGGCCCTCCGACGCCGTCCGGCCGAGCCGCAGCGTCGCCACCTGGTTGCTCGTGTTCTGCGCGACGTAGAGCGTGCGACCGGTCCGGAGCATCCCGTCGCCGTTGGTGAGCCTCGCGTCGCCGAGGTCCACCCGGTCCGCATGCCCGTTGTCCCGGTCGACGCGGAAGAGGTCGCCGGTCGTCGAGTTCACGACGAGCAGGTTCTTGCCGTCGGGCGCGGTGGTGATGCCGTTGGCGTTGAACCCGTCGACCTGCTCCCAGTCGCCGTGCAGGGCCAGCTCGTCGTGCGTGTCCGTGAGCTTGCCGCGCGGCCCGAGGTGCAGCCGGTGGACGACGGCACGCTGCGAGTCGGTGAAGTACGCGTAGTCGCGGGTCACGACCACGTCGTTCACGAAGCCGCCGCCGAGGTCGTACGTCGCGAGGACCTCGCCCGAGCGCCCGTCGACGACGCGCGCGCCGCCACCCGGGCCGCCGGCGACGAACAGGCGCCCGCGGGCATCCACGGTGAGCCCCACCGACGGCGTGCCGGGTCCCTGGCTGATCACCTCGCCCTCACCGGTCAGGAGATCGGCGCGGTAGATGTCGCCGTCGGCGAGCGAGCCGAACCAGGCGACCGGGCCGGCCGTCGTGATCCCCTCGGGCTGGAAGCCGTCGGGCAGCTCTATGCGGTCCGGGAGTTCGATCTGGGGGAAGGGGTCGCGCAGGCCGTGGGCGAGCTGCGGCGCGAGCTGTTGTGCGGTGGAGCCGCTGGGGGCGGCGCCGGGTGCGGCGACTGCTGTCGCCGGGACGGCCGCGAGCGTGATCGCGGCAAGGATGGCCGTAGGGGCGGCCAGACGCTTGGGGTAGCTGAACATCCATGTCCTCCGTCCGTCGCGCAACACGGTACGTCGGTGGCCCACAGAAGAATAGGAATGTTCAGTAAAAGTGTGCCAAGCGGGCGCCGCCTCACGCCGGCCCGGGCAGCTCCGCCACCACCTCGTCCGGCGACTTGTCCGGCCGCCAGCCGCGCCACACGGAGTGCCGCATCCGCCGCTCACCCGATGCGCCGTCGCTGCCCTCCACCCAGTCGGCGTACGTCACCTCGCCCACCAGCCGGGGCGTCACCCAGCGCGCGTCCGACGCGTCCTCCTTCGGCACACCGGACGCGCCGGGTGTCTTGCGCTCCATCGCCCGCAGCTGGGCGGTGATCTCCCGGCGCTCGCGCTCGGTGAAGCCCGTCCCGACGCGGCCGACGTAGCGCAGGCCGTCGCCGTCCGCACTCTGCTCGGGCACCGCCATGAGCAGCGAGCCCATCACGGAGGCGTTGGCCCGGCCCGGGCGCCAGCCCACGATGACCACCTCCTGCATGGCGCTGTGCTTGAGCTTGAGCCATTCGCGTGAGCGCCGTTCCGCGTAGGTGGAGGTGCGGCGCTTGGCGACCACGCCTTCCAGCCGCAGGGTGCGGGAGGTGCGCATGGCGGCGTCGAGGTCGCCCTCGAACACGGGTGGGAGGTGGATGGGGGCGCGGGGCGTGACGAGGGACTCGAGCAGCTCGCGCCGTTCGGTCCAGGGCTCGTGGGTGACGTCGTCGCCGTCGGCCTCGAGGACGTCGAAGAGCATGAGGTCGACCTGGACGCGGGCCCGGGCGCGTGCGACGTCGCCCTCCTTGCGGAGGTTGGCGCGCTGCTGGAGGCGGCGGAAGTCGGGGCGGCCGTCCCGGTCGAGGGCGACGATCTCGCCGTCGAGCACGACGGGGAGCCTGGACGGGTCGACCTGGCCCGCGAGCGCCACGAGCTCGGGGAAGGTGACGGTGAGGTCCTGGCCGGAGCGGCTGATGAGCCGCACCGTCTCGGGGTCCTGGACGTGGGCGAGGGTGCGGAACCCGTCCCACTTCATCTCGAACATCCAGTCGTCGGGTTCGGTGAGCTCGCCGGGTGCGGCGTTGGTGGCGAGCATGGGCCGCCGCACCCGCTCGCGCTTGCTCGGTTGAGTGCTGGGTTTTTGCCCCTTTCGGCCCCGTGCGGAGGGCGAAGACCCAGCACTCAACGGTTCGGGGGAGCCTGGCTGGGACTTGGTCAGGTGGATGAGCCAGTTGTTCTCGGCGTCGCCGTCGCGGCCGCCGGTGCGGATCAGGGCCAGACGCCGGGCGCCGCGCTCGGCGGAGCGGAGGGTGACGATCACCTCGTCGTCGCGCCACTTCTCGAGCTCGTAGGTGCCCGAGTCCCAGATGGTGACCTCCCCGGCGCCGTACTCGCCGCTCGGGATGGTGCCCTCGAAGGAGCCGTACTCCAGGGGGTGGTCCTCGGTCTGCACGGCGAGGTGGTTCTTGGCGGGGTCGGTGGGTTCGCCGCGGGGGAGCGCCCAGCTGACGAGCACGCCGTCGTGCTCGAGGCGGAAGTCCCAGTGCAGACGGCGGGCGTGGTGCTCCTGGATGACGAAGGTGGGCGCGTCCGGCCCGCCGGTGGTCGAGCCTGCGCCTCCGGTGGTCGAGCCTGTCGAGGCCTCCTCCGGCCCGAACGGCTCCGGCGTCTTCGCCGGGTCCCGCTTGGCCCGGTAGGTCCCCAGCTTCTCGAAGGTGGCCAGCCGCTCCGTCGTCGGCTCCAGTGCTGACAGGTGACCTTCGAGCAGAGGCGCGAGGAGGTCGCCGTCGGCCTCGATGCGCGCCACGACCTCCTCGGGCGTGAGCTGCGCCAGGCCGGGGTCCTCGAGCTCGTCCCAGGTGCGGGGAGCGGCCACCCACGGCCGCTCGCGTCCGCGCAGGGAGTAGGGCGCGATGGTGGTCTTGCTGCCGTTGTTCTGCGACCAGTCGACCAGCACCTTGCCCGACCGCAGCTTCTTGCTCATGTCGCTGACGACGAGGTCCGGGTGCTCTGCCTCGAGGTAGCGCGCGAGCTCGTGCGCGACGGCGGAGACGGCGTCGGAGTCGAGGCGGGTGTCCTGCGCCTTGCCGAGCGCCGCGTACAGGTGGATCCCCTTGGACCCGGACGTCACGGGGTAGGGCTCAAGGCCCATGCCCTGCAGGATCTCGCGGGCCCAGCGGGCCACCTCCGCGCACTCGGTGAGGCCCGCTCCGGGGCCGGGGTCGAGGTCGAGCACGAGGCGGTCGGGGTCCAGGCGCGCGCCCGTGCGGCCGAACTGCCACTGCGGGGTGTGCAGCTCGAGGGTCGCGGTCTGGCCCAGCCATGTGAGGGTCGCGAGGTCGTTGACCAGCACGTAGTCGTTGGACGAGGTCTTGTGCTGGATGGAGCGGCGCTTGACCCAGTCGGGGGTCGAGGCGTCGAGGTTCTTCTGGAAGAACATCTGCCCGCCGGTGCCGTCGGGCCACCGCTTGCGCGTCGCGGGCCGGTTGGCGGCGTGCGGCAGCAGCACCGGCGCGACCTGCGTCAGGTAGTGCAGCACCTCGCCCTTGGTGGTGCCCGACGCCGGGTACATCACCTTGTCGAGGTTGCTCAGGCGCAGGCGGTGCCCCTCGACCATGACCGTCTGCTGTGTGGACGCCATCACACCATCGTGCAGCGTGTCGCGTTCCCTTGCCCAGGAGTCGCGGAGGTGACGAGGAGATGACGTCGCCGAGATCACGTCGCGGAGGGTCGTGACGGCGGCGCGGACTCCGTTAGGCTCCGGCGAGTGATTTCGGACAGCCTTGCGATCGACGTGCTGGCAGCGCCCCGGGCGGCTGCGGTCGACACCCCTTCGATCGCCCGACCTCAGCAGCTCACCGTCTACGGCGCCGAATGGTGCCGCGACTGCCGCCGCAGCAAGGCGGTGCTCGACATCCGCCGCGTGAAGTACGTCTACGTGGACCTCGCTGCCGACCCCACCCGCGCGGACGAGGCCGAGGCCCTGACCGGGCGAAAGACCATCCCGGTCCTGGTGTTCCCCGACGGTTCGCAGCTCGTGGAGCCCACCAACGCGGAGCTGTGCGCGAAGCTGGACCGCGCGGGTCTTTGACCTAGGCCCAGACCGTCGGCCCAGACCGAAACCTGGGCATGTGGTGCGCTTGGGGCGCACTATAGAAGGATGAGGGCGATCTGGAAGGGTGCCGTGACCTTCGGCCTCGTCAACGTTCCGGTCAAGCTGTACAGCGCGACCGAGGACCACGACGTCCCGCTGCATCAGGTACACGACGCCGACGGTGGACGTATCCGGTACAAGCGTGTGTGCGAGATCGACGGTGAGGTGGTGCCGTACGAGCACATCGACCGCGCTTACGACGACGGTGAGCGCACGGTGGTGCTCACCAAGAAGGATCTCGCCGATCTCCCGGCCGAACGGGACCGCGAGATCTCGGTGGTGGAGTTCGTGCCCAGCGAGCAGATCGATCCGATCATGCTCGACAGGACGTACTACCTCGAGCCCGACTCCAAGTCCACGAAGGCGTACGTGCTGCTGCGCCGCACGCTGGAGGAGACCGACCGCACCGCCGTCGTGAAGTTCGCGCTGCGCCAGCGCACCAGGCTGGCCGCGCTGCGCGTGCGCGACGAGGTGCTCGTGCTGCAGACCCTCCTGTGGGCCGACGAGATCCGCGAGGCCGCGTTCCCGTCGCTCGACGAGCCGGCGAAGGTCTCCGAGAAGGAGCTCACGATGTCGGCGCAGCTCGTCAGCAGCTTCGAGGCGGACTTCACGCCCGAGGACTACGAGGACGAGTACCAGGTGCAGCTGCGCAAGCTCGTCGAGGCCAAGCTCGAGTCGGGCGAGTCCGTCGACACGGCGGCGACGTTCGGCGAGGCCGCCGAGGGCGACGGCGAGGGCGCCGAGGTGGTCGACCTCATGGAGGCGCTCAAGCGCAGCGTCGCGGAGTCGAAGTCCAAGTCGAAGTCCGGTTCGCGATCTACCTCGACCTCGAAGACGACCTCGAAGCCGAAGTCCAGGTCGAAGTCGCAGAAGGCCGGCTGATCGGGTCAGCCACGCAGCCGTTCCGCCAGCCCGCGCTCGCCGGCCCGCATCACGTGGGCATGGGCCCAGCCGAGCGGTGCGGGGCCGATCCGCGCGGCAATCCGGAACCATGCGGGGACCGGGGACACCAGCCACAGAAGCTGGACCTCGGTGGACTCTCCGTCGGGCGAGCCTGTCGAGCCCGTCGGGACCCCCACCCCGCGCACCGCCACCTCAGCGGTCCCCGCCAGATCACCGGACACGTCGAGCAGTGCGCGACCCGGCTCGCCGTCCGACGGCGCCGTCGTCTGCCGCAGATCGAGCCGGAACCGTAGCGAATACCCCAGCGGGCTCCGGACCCGCAGGTCGGCCCAGGTCCCGGCCCCGGCAAGCCCATCGGGCCCGACGACGGGCCGGGTCGCCGCGGCGGTGAGCCCTGGCCACCAGTCGGGCCAGGTGAACCGCGGGTCGGCCAGCACCGACCAGACGCGTGCCACGGGTGCGGCCGGCCGCCAGACGGATCGAAGCGTGAACACCGCGCCATCGTGCCGTCCGCCCCCGGCAGACCGGTCACCGACCCGCCGGACGCACTGGGCAGCGGTTCGCCAGGCAAGCCGCGGGTGGGCGCACCCCATGACAAGGTAGAGCCGATGAGTCGTACCAAACCGCCCCTCTGGCTGCGCTGGACCCTGACCGGCGTAGCCGCAGCCCTGGTGGCCCTCACGTTCGGGATCGCTACCGCGCAGGCAGACCTGAGCCTCGGCCCGCACGAGGCCACGTACTCGGTCACCGCGGACGACAGCCTGGTCGCGGACCTCGGCCCGCTCGGCACCGTCGTCACCGACTCCCCGCTGCCGCTCACGCTCGGGGTGCGGATCACCGTGCACGAGATCCCCGCTGACCTCTCGGCGGTGGACACCGCCAGCTTCGACGCGCTCGTGGGCGACCTCGACGGGTACCTCCAGTTCTTCGACAGCCCGCAGCAGACGGTGCGGACCGTCGCCTGGGCGCTGATCTGGGACGCGGTCCGTGGCGCGGGCGCGGCGGCGGTCGTGCTGGTCGCTGCCGGGTTCGGCGTGCGGGCCCTGCTCGGGCCCGCCCGACGCCGGGAGCTCGGCCGGACGCTCACCCCGCGCACCGGGAAGATCACCGGCGGGGTGCTCGTCGCCGCGCTCGTGGCCGCGACCGTCACGGCGAGCGCCGGGCCGGAGGACAGGGCCACGCTGCCCGCCTCGCCGGTGTTCGAGGGGACGGCGCTGGAGGGCGCGCGCATCACGGGCCGCCTGGCGAGCGTCATCGACACGTACAGCGGCCAGCTGGTCGAGACGTATCAGGCGAACGAGGTGTTCTACGCGGGGGCGCGCGAGCGGCTGAACGAGGCGTGGGACGAGCGGGTCGCGCACGAAGAGGCGGCGGAGGCGGGTCCGCAGCCGTCGGGCTCGGCGTCGGGCACCCCGGAGGGAACCGACTACGTGACGTTCCTGCTGGTCTCGGACCTGCACTGCAATACGGGGATGACGCCGTTGATCCGTGATCTGGCCGACCGGCTGAGGCCGGACGTCATGCTGAATGCCGGGGACACGACGATCAACGGTACGAGCGTGGAGTCGGTGTGCGTGGACTCGTTCGCGTCCGCCGTACCCGACGGCGTCCCGTTCGTGGTCTCGGACGGCAACCACGACTCGCGCCTGACGACCGCGACGGAGCTCGCGAACCGGCAGATCGTGCTGGACGGCGACGTCGTCGAGGTGGAGGGTGTGCGCATCCTCGGCGACCGGGACCCGCTGGAGACGCGGATCGGTGGCGGGACGGTGATGGCTCGTGAGGAGACGCCGGAGGAGGCCGGCGACCGGCTGCGGGACGTGGCGTGCGACGCGGCGGGGGAGCCGGGGCTCGGCGGGTTCACCGGGGAGGAGCGGGTCGACCTGCTGCTGGTCCACCAGCCGGCCGTGGGCGACGCGGCGCTGGAGTCGGGCTGCGTGCCGTTCCAGATCTCCGGGCACATGCACAAGCGGATCGGGCCGGACGTCGTGGGGTACGGCGTTCGGTACGTGAACGCCAGCACCGGCGGGGCGACGAAGGGCAACGCGTCGGTGGGGCCGTTGCGGGACTCGTCGGAGATGACGGTGCTGCGGTTCGACCCCGAGCGCCGTCAGTTCGTGGACTGGCAGCTGGTCGAGGTCACCACGGAGGGGGAGGCGGTCGTGGGCGAGCGACAGCCGATCCCGCCCACGGTCCCGCTGCCCGACGAGGTTCCCGGCGACGACGCCGGCAGTGTGCTGTCCGGCATCGGGTCGTCCCCGTCGCCGTCTGCCCAGGACAACTAGGCTTGGCGCGTGGAGATCACAACCGACCCGGCCGAGCTGACGCCCGTCGCCCAGGACTACCTGAAGGCGGTGTGGTCTGCCCAGGAGTGGTCGGACGAGAAGGTGACCACCAAGCATCTCGCCGACCGGCTGGGTGTGGGCGCCTCCACGGTCTCGGAGACGGTGCGCCGCCTGTCCGGGCAGGGCCTGCTGGAGCACGAGCGGTACGGGGCGATCCGCCTGACCGACGACGGGCGCCGTCTCGCGCTGGTGATGGTGCGCAGGCACCGGCTCCTGGAGACGTTCCTCGTGGACCAGCTCGGTTACGGCTGGGACGAGGTGCACGACGAGGCGGAGGTGCTGGAGCACGCGGTCTCGGACGTCTTCGTCGAACGCATGGCCGCACGGCTGGGCAACCCGTCGCGCGATCCGCACGGTGACCCGATCCCGGCGGCGGACGGCACAGTGGTGCGGCCCGACGCGGTGCCCCTGTCGTCGATGCACGCCGGGGACGTCGGCACGGTGGCCCGCATCTCCGACGCAGACCCCGAGGCATTGCGTTACCTCGCCGAGCTCGGCCTGGACCTGGACATGCGGGTGGAGGTCACGACGCGGCGCGAGTTCGCCGGCACGGTAGCGGTGTCCTGGCAGCCGACCGACGGGTCGGCCGACTCTTCCGAGCGGGTGGCCGATCTCGGCCTGCTGGCGGCTTCCCGCGTGTGGGTCACTCAGGAGTAGTCTCCTCTCCGTTCCCCTCTTGCTCGTCGCCGGTGTCGCCGACGGTCCCCCGAATCGATACGACACTCCTGGAGACCCCATGGCGACCAGCCCCTCTCAGCCTGCCCCCGACGAGACGTCCGGCAAGAGCTCGATGCGCCGCGCGGCGCCCGCGCTCGTCGCGCTGGCCGTCGGCGGCTTCACCATCGGCACCACCGAGTTCGCCGCGATGGGCCTGCTGCCCGACGTCGGCGCCGACCTCGGCGCGACCGACCCGCAGGTGGGGCACACCATCACGGCGTACGCGCTCGGCGTCGTCGTCGGGGCGCCGCTGCTGACCGTGGCCGCGGCGCGGATGTCGCGCAAGCGCCTGCTGCTCGTGCTGATGGGCGCCTACACGCTCGCGAACGTGCTGTCCGCGGCGGCGCCGGACATCGGCTGGCTCGTCGTCGGCCGGTTCCTCGCGGGGCTCCCGCACGGCGCGTTCTTCGGCGTCGGTGCGGCTGTGGGCGCCGCCGTCGCGGGGCCCGCCCAGCGCGGACGCGCCGTCGCGACCATGATGACGGGCCTGACCATCGCGAACATCGTCGGCGTCCCGCTGTCCACCTGGGTCGGTCAGACCTTCGGATGGCGCACGTCCTACGTGCTGATCGGCGCGCTCGGCATCGCGACCCTGCTCGGGCTGTGGCGGCTCGTGCCGGCCGCCGCCGGCGGACCCGGGCGCTCGGTGCGCACCGAGCTGGCGACGCTGCGGAACGTGCCCCTGTGGTTCGCGTTCGTGACGGGCGCCATCGGCTTCGGCGGCATGTTCGCGGTCTACACCTACGTGGCCCCCACCATGACCGGGGTGACCGGCCTGCCCGGCGGGGCGGTGCCCTGGGTGCTCGCGCTGTTCGGCGTCGGGATGACCGTGGGCATGCAGATCGGCGGACGGCTGGCCGACCGCGGTGTGCTGCGCGCCGTGGTGATCGGCTTCGCGACGACCGCCGCCTCGCTGGTGCTGTTCGCCCTGACCGGTGGCTGGGTGGTGCCCGCACTGGCCTCGCTGTTCCTGCTCGGTGTGACGTCGCAGATCCTGGGCCTCGCGTTCCAGACCCGGCTCATGGACCTGTCGCCCGGCGCGCCGTCGCTCGGCGCGGCACTGTGCCACGCCGGGCTCAACGTGGCCAACGGTGCCGGAGCGTTCCTGGGCGGCGTCGTGATCGACGCGGGCTGGGGCTATCTCGCTCCGGCCTGGGCCGGGGCAGTGGTCACCGTTCTCGGGCTCGCCCTGATCCTGGCGTTCGGGCGGCAGCGGGTAGCCCACCAGCCGGCGGACGCAACTCTGTGACCTTGATTTCAGCAATGTCCCAGACTTGGCCGGTAGCGTTAGGCGCGTGACCGATACCGGGGCGACCACGACGTCGTCGGACAGCTCGATCAGCGACCAGAACGACGTTGCGGCACCGGACCGCTCGCCGCTCGGCGCGCGGACCATGGGCCTGCTCCTGGTGGTGCTCGGCGGCATCGGGTTCATCGCCTCGTTCGCCCTCGCCTGGGAGAAGTACCTGGGGTTCGTCGAGCCGGAGCGGACGGCGTCCTGCAGCATCAACCTCTTCGTGACCTGCACCGCCGCCATGGACTCGTGGGAGGGCGCGCTGCTCGGCTTCCCGAACCCGTACATCGGCGTCGCGGCGTTCCCTGTCGTCATCACGACGGGCGTGATGCTGCTGCTCGGCACACGTCTGCCGCGCTGGTACTGGCTGTCGCTGCTGGTCGGGACCGTGCTGGGGCAGGCGCTCGTCTTCTTCCTGATGTACACGAGCTTCCACGTGATCGTCGCGCTGTGCCCCTACTGCATGGTCGTGTGGACCATCATGTGGCCGCTGCTCTGGTACCAGATCGTGCGGGGCGTGCAGTCGGGCGACCTGCGCGTGGGCGACGGCCTGCGGGACGCGATCGTCGGCAACCGCGGCATCATCCTGGTCATCGGCTACGTCGTGGCCGTGGCGTGGCTGATGCTCGCTGTCGGCGGGGACCTGGTCGCTTCGTTCTGACGCCGGCCCTCTTTCCGCATGGCGCGCCGCGGACAGGTTCCGCTGGTTCATGCTCGTCATGCTCGTCGGGCGCCCCCGCAAGCACGGCGGCCCCGCCGTGGGGATCGAGATCTCCTGGGACGAGGCCGCCTGACATCTCCGTGCTCGTGCGGTCGTGGCGCCGCGCGGCCGCGGCGTCGCGACCGCCGTCAGCGCCTCAGCGCCTCGCGCAGCGTCCTGCCCTCGCTGCCCGACGGCGGCGCGTAGCCCAGCAGTGCCGAGATCGTCGGCGCGATGTCGATGTGGCGCGGACGCCAGGGGTGCACGCCCGGCCGGACGCCGGCGCCGGCCAGCACCAGCGGCACGCGCAGCTCCGTGGTGGCGCCGTGCCGGCCGGCAGGGTCGGTGGGCGTGGCCCCGAACGACCAGCCCGGCTTCGGCTCGACGACGAGGTCGCCGTAGTTCGGGCTCATGTGCATCCGGCTCTGGTCGTCCTCGTCGAAGACGTTCCGCACCTGCGGCAGTGCCTCCAGCGCCGCGCGTAGCTGCCGGACGGCGGCCGGGTCACCCGCGCGCTCGCCGATGATCCGCACGTCCGCGACGCCGCCGACGACTATCGCGACGTCGGTGCCCGGAGCCGGCGACTGGCCGCTGGTCAGGATCTGCGGAGCGAAGCCCGCCGCCTCCATCGCGGCCAGCGCCTCGGCGCCGAAGCCCTTGTCGAACGTGGTCATGCCGTGGTCGCCGGTGATGACGAACGCGGTACGGCCGTAGGTCCCGGCGTCCTTCGTGGCCTGGACGATGCGTCCGAGCTGCCGGTCGATATCGGCGAGGGCGGCGGGGATGCGCGGGTCGGCGTCGCCGCCCTCGTGCCCGATCGCGTCGAGGACGTCGCAGTAGACGGTCATGAGCTCCGGGATGCCGTTCGCGGCCACCAGCTGCCCGCCCGAGCTGACGGGCTCGCCACGCAGCACGGCGACGGCGTCGTCGGTGCGGCGGGCGCAGTCGCCGCCCGGCTGGGTGTAGAGGCCGTCCGGGTCGCCGTAGGTGACGCCGTAGTTCTGCAGGATGAACCACTGCGCGGAGAACACGGTGCCGCCCTGCTCGCGGATCGACTGGGCGATGGTCGGCACCGCGAGGTCACGCTGCTGACCCCTGGCCGTGCCGGTGGCCGGGTCGAACCAGTAGGCGGTGTTGCGGTGGGTCTCGGGCCAGGCCCCGGTCGCCACCGACGACCACGACGGGTTGGTGATCGAGGTCATCACGCCGGTCGAGGTGGTGACGCTGCCCCGGCGCAGGAGTTCTTGAAGGTTCGGCATGGGCGCCGTTCCGTCCCTGACGAGGTCGAGGTATTCGACGTCGAACCCGTCGATCGCCAGGAAGACGACATGGTCGGCCGGGCGGTTCCCGGCGGGGTCGGTGGCGGAGGCGGAGTCGGCGTCGTCCGCGGGCAACGGCGCGGCGGCGGCGGTCGAGGCCGTCCACACGAAGGTGGCGGCGATGCTGGTGGCGAGGACCTTTCGCAACGAGGGCATCATGCGGGCAATTCGAGCACCCGAGGAGGGAACTTCGGGGGAGGTGCGAGCGAATGTCGGATGAACCTTCACCCTGTGGACGAGCGAAGGGCGGGGACCCCGTCGGTCGGTAGACTCGGGCGGGTGACCATGCCCGACGCACCCGAGCGCACCACGTCTTCGGACGAGCCCCGTTTCCGCTACACCCCGACCCTCGCGCAGCAGATCGAGCTGCGCTGGCAGGACGTCTGGGAGGAGCGCGGAACCTTCCACGCGGCGAACCCGCAGGGGCGACTTACGGGGCCGGGCGGGAGCCCGGCCGAGGGCGACCCGTACTTCATCATGGACATGTTCCCGTACCCCTCGGGTGCGGGGCTGCACGTCGGCCACCCGCTGGGGTACATCGCCACGGACGTGACCGGGCGGTTCCGCCGCATGTGCGGCGACAACGTGCTGCACGCGCTGGGCTACGACGCGTTCGGCCTGCCCGCCGAGCAGTACGCCGTCCAGACGGGTCAGCACCCGCGCACCACCACCGAGGCCAACATCCTCAACATGCGGCGCCAGCTGCGCCGCCTCGGCCTGGGCCACGACTCGCGCCGGACCTTCGCGACGATCGACCCGGAGTACATCCGCTGGACGCAGTGGATCTTCCTGCAGATCTTCGACTCCTGGTACGACGCCGAGGCCGAGCGCCCCGGCCCGTCGACGGGTTCTGGCACCGGCCGCGGGCGGGCCCGCCGCATCTCCGAGCTGCGCGACGAGCTGGCCGCGGGCACGCGTCCCGTCCCCGGGCACGACGGCGACAACGCGGGCGGTGCCGTCTGGTCGGCGCTCAGCGCGGAGGAGCAGCGCGACGTCGTCGACGCGCAGCGCCTCGCCTACGTCGACTCCTCCCCGGTGAACTGGTGCCCGGGCCTTGGCACGGTGCTCGCCAACGAGGAGGTCACCGCCGACGGCAGGTCCGAGCGCGGCAACTTCCCCGTCTTCCAGCGCAACCTGCGGCAGTGGAAGATGCGCATCACCGCGTACGCGGACCGCCTGGCCGACGACCTGGAGCTGATCGACTGGCCGGACAAGGTCAAGTCGATGCAGCGCAACTGGATCGGCCGGTCCGTCGGCGCCAACGTGCGGTTCGACGTCGTCGGGACCGCCGAGGGCGACCCGGCCGGCGCGGCCGGGACGCTCGAGGTCTTCACCACCCGCCCCGACACGCTGTTCGGCGCCACCTTCATGGTGGTCGCTCCGGAGCACCCGCTGCTCGACGAGGTGCCCTCGGCCTGGCCCGACGGCACGCGCAGCAGCTGGACCGGCGGGTACGACACCCCGGTCGCGGCCGTCGCCGCCTACCGCCGCGAGGCGTCTGCGAAGACCGCCGTCGAGCGGCAGGCCGACGCAGGCAAGAAGACGGGCGTGTTCACCGGACACCTGGCCGTGAACCCGACCAGCGGCCTGCAGGTCCCGGTGTTCACCGCGGACTACGTGCTCATGGGTTACGGCACCGGCGCCATCATGGCCGTTCCGGGCGGCGACGAGCGCGACTACGCGTTCGCCGAGGCCTACGACCTGCCGGTCATCCACACGGTCGAACCGCAGGGCGGCCTGCCCGCGGACCACGTCGGCGCGTACGCGGGTGACGGCGTCGCCGTCCGCTCCTCGAACGACGAGATCTCGCTCGACGGGCTGGGTGTCGTCGAGGCCAAGGCGAAGATCATCGCCTGGCTGGAGAGCAAGAACATCGGCGAGGGCACCACTACCTACCGCCTCAACGACTGGCTGTTCAGCCGCCAGCGCTACTGGGGCGAGCCGTTCCCGGTGGTCTGGGACGAGAACGACCGTCCGGTGGCGATCCCCGACGAGCTGCTCCCGGTGAACCTGCCCGACGTGCCGGACTACGCGCCGCGCACCTTCGACCCGGAGGACGCCAACTCCGAGCCGGAGGCGCCCCTGGGCCGCAACGACGACTGGGTGTACGTCACGCTCGACCTGGGCGACGGGCCCAAGAAGTACCGCCGCGACACCAACACCATGCCCAACTGGGCCGGGTCGTGCTGGTACTACCTGCGCTACCTCGACCCGACCGAGACCTCTGCCGCCGCGCTCCCCGAGCTCGAGCAGTACTGGCTCGGGCCGCAGCACAACCCGACGTCCGGCCCGGCCGGCGGCGTCGACCTGTACGTGGGCGGCGTCGAGCACGCCGTGCTGCACCTGCTGTACGCGCGGTTCTGGCACAAGGTCCTGTTCGACCTGGGCCACGTGACGAGCATCGAGCCGTTCGGCAAGCTGTTCAACCAGGGCTACATCCAGGCGTACGCCTACACCGACTCGCGCGGCCAGTACGTGCCCGCCGAGGAGGTCGAGGGCGACGAGCAGACCGGCTTCACCTGGCAGGGCCAGCCCGTCAACCGTGAGTACGGCAAGATGGGCAAGTCGCTCAAGAACGTCGTGACGCCCGACGACATGTACGAGCAGTACGGCGCCGACACGTTCCGCGTCTACGAGATGTCGATGGGCCCGCTGGACCTGTCGCGCCCGTGGGACACCCGCGCCGTCGTCGGCTCGCAGCGGTTCCTGCAGCGGCTCTGGCGCAACGTCGTCTCCGAGGAGACCGGCGAGCTCACGGTGACCGACGACGAGCCCGACACCGCCACCCTGCGCGCCGTGCACCGCGCCATCGCCGACGTCCGCGTCGAGATGGAGCACATGCGGCCCAACACGGCGATCGCCAAGCTCATCACGCTGAACAACCACCTGACGGGGCTCTCTGCCGTGCCGCGCTCCGCCGTGGAGCCGCTCGTCCTGATGACGGCGCCCATCGCGCCGCACATCGCGGAGGAGCTGTGGTCGCGGCTCGGGCACGAGGAGTCGCTGGCGCACGCGCCGTTCCCGACGGCCGAGGCCCAGTACCTGGTCCAGGACACCGTGACCTGCGTGGTCCAGGTGCAGGGCAAGGTGCGCGCGCGATTCGAGGTCGCACCGGACATCTCGGCGGAGGACCTGGAGGCGGCGGCGCTCGGCGAGCCGAACGTGGTCAAGTTCCTGGACGGCCGCGGCGTCCGCAAGGTGATCGTCCGCGCCCCCAACCTGGTCAACATAGTCCCCGCCTGACCCCTCGTTGAGTGCTGGGTATTTGTGGGTTCCAGCCGCTGGAACCCACAAATACCCAGCACTCAACGCTCCGCGAGGGTCTGGCGCCTCTTGATGGCGGCTCGGACCCTGGCGATGAAACGCTCGGGGTAGCGGATCACGTCGTCCGCTGTGGCCGTGATGATCAGCCAGTCGGCATCCTCCAGGAGCTGTCGGCGCTCGACATCGCGGCGCCAGGTCGCCGGGTCAGTCCGATGGTGGTCGCCGTCGTACTCGATGGCGATCTTGAGGTGCGGGTATGACAAGTCTGGGAGCGCGAGGAACCCGCCCTCGGCATCGAGCGCAGGGACATTGACCAGGGGCTCGGGGAGCCCGGCGTCGACCATGAGCAGTCGCAGGTCGGTCTCCATCGGTGAGTCGGTGCCGGGACGGATCAGCTCTATCGCCTCCCGACAGAGCGTGAGCCCCTTCATCTTGAAGGTCTCGCGCATCAGAGAGCTCAGAGCATCGGCCGTAGTCACGGGGTTCTTCCGGCGTGTCATCGCATCCCCGAGGCTGACCAGGCTGTTCCTGTCCAAGCGGTGCGCCACTTGGAGCCAGGTCTGCGGACCCGACGTGACTCGCAGGCCGAATCGGTCGATGACGTCGATCTGCTTCTGTCCGCAGAAGTGTGGGACAACCGCGTACCTTTGCGGCCGCTCACCGCGACGCGGGGTCACGATGTGGATCGCGCGATCGTCCTCGAGCTGCCAGGGAACGTCAACGCCGAGCAGGCGCAGCGCCGTCGTACGAGCGAATGCAGCATTTGGGTGGATGACACGCGCGATCGCTCGGCAGCGGTCGATGAGCGACGGGTCGGCGTCATCGACCCGCACGCCAGAGGTCGGGGCAAGGAACCGGCCGTTTCGTAATGCGTGTCTGCTGACGCCGCGAGCGGGCGCTTCGGAGACCGTGAAGATATCGGATGCCACGTGTTTATGGTCAAGCGCCCCGCCAGACCTTGCTTGCTATCCACAGCCCCGATCTCGCGGGTTCGTTGAGTGCTGGCTATTTGTGGGTTTTAGCCGCTAGAACCCACAAATACCCAGCACTCAACGGAGGGTTAGCGGCGGCGGGTGCCGAAGAGGGAGCGGGTTAGTTCCCGGACTATTACCGTGCCCGCCGTTCGTGCCAGCGATCCGACCACGCGGTTGCGCTCCCGGGCGCTCTGCTCCTTGTGCCGTGCCTCCGCCCTCTCGCGGGTAGCGGCCTCTCGTTCGAGCTTGACGCGCTCCTTGGCGATCTCGCGCTCGTCCTCGGCGGCCGAGGCCTCGCCGTCCGCAGCCGCACGCCCGGCAGCCTGTTCCTGGGCCTTCGCCTGGAGCAGCTCGAACGCCGACTCGGCGTCGACCGCCGTCCCGTACTTCGCCTGGCCGGGTGACGCGGCCACCACCTGGTCGATCACCGCGTCGCCCGCGGGATCCATCGAGGCCTGCGGGGCGCGCACCCGGGTCCACGCGACCGGCGAGGGTGCGCCCTTCTCGGTCAGCACGGTGACCACCGCCTCGCCGGTGCCGAGCTCCTGCAGCAGACGCTCCAGGTCGTACGGCGACGTGGGGAAGGTGCGCGCGGCGGCCCGGAGCGCGGTCGCGTCGTCGGGCGTGAAGGCGCGCAGCGCGTGCTGCACCCGGTTGCCGAGCTGGGCCAGGACATCGGACGGCACGTCCTTCGGCGACTGCGTCACGAAGAAGACGCCGACACCCTTGGAGCGGATCAGCCGGACCGTCTGGACGACCTGCTGCAGGAAGTCCTTCGAGGCGTCGGTGAACAGCAGGTGCGCCTCGTCGAAGAAGAACACGAGCTTCGGCTTGTCGACGTCGCCGACCTCGGGCAGCTCCTGGAAGAGGTCCGCGAGCAGCCACATCAGGAAGGTCGAGAAGAGTTGCGGCCGGTCCTGCACGGCAGGCAGCTCCAGCACGCTCAGCACACCGAGGTCGCCCTTGGTGGCGATCAGGTCCGACGTCGAGAAGGCGGGCTCGCCGAAGAAGACGTCGGCGCCCTGGCCCTCCAGGCCCACGATCTCGCGCAGGATGACACCTGCCGTGGCCGCCGAGACACCACCGATGCCCTTGAGCTCGCCCTTGCCCTCGTCCGAGGTCAGGTGAGCGATCACCGACTGCAGGTCCTTGAGGTCCAGCAGCGCGAGACCCTTCTTGTCGGCCCAGTGGAAGATCAGCGTGAGGCTCGACTCCTGCGTCTCGTTGAGACCGAGCACCTTCGACATCAGCAGCGGCCCGAAGTCCGTGACCGTCGTGCGGATCGGGACGCCCTTGCCGATGCCGCCCAGCGAGTAGAACTCGACCGGGTACTGGGTGGGCGTCCAGTCCTGTCCGATGCTCGCGGCGCGCTCAGCGACCTTCGGGTTGTCCGGACCGGGGAGTGCGAGCCCGGACAGGTCGCCCTTGACGTCCGCGAGGAAGACGGGCACGCCGGCCAGGGAGAGTCCCTCGGCCATACCCTGCAGGGTCTTGGTCTTGCCGGTACCCGTCGCGCCCGCGACGAGGCCGTGCCGGTTCAGCATCGAGAGCGCGAAACCGACCTGGACCTGCGGGTTCGGGATGGCGTCCCCGCCCGGCTCGCCTTCGAGCAGGGCGCCCAGCGGCAGCGTGGCCTCCGCCGCGTAGCCCGCGGCTACCTCGGCCGCGTAGCCCTGGAGGGCGGGTCCGGTGGGCTGAGCGACGATGGGCTGTGCGACGGCGGGATCGGCGGCGGCCGGTTCAGTGACGGCGGGTTCAGTGACAGCGGGATCCGCGACGGCCGGATCCGCACCGGCCGCCGGGGCCGGCTCGGCAGCGCGTTCCGCATCTTCGAGGGCCTTCTGGGCTGCCGCGGCAGCTTCCCGCAGTGCGGCGAGGTCGGGCTTCGATGCATCGGACATTCTCGGATGCTAGGTCGGGCCGCCGCGCCGCGCGCGGGGAGAACAAGCGGGTTTCGTCGTCCGGATCCTCGCGCGGATAGAGTGGCGCGGTCATGCGCACCCGACGTCGTACATCCCGCCCGGCACCTCAGGAGGTGCGGGTCGTCACCGACTCGACCGCCTGCCTGCCTGCCGGTCTGTCGGGCGGCCCGGTCGTGGTGCCCTTGCGTGTCCTGGTGGGCGACGACGTCTACGCGGAGGGTGAGGACGTCACGCCGGAGCGGCTGGCGGAGCTGGTCGCCGGGGGCGCTCAGATGACGACGTCCCAGCCGCCGCCGGAGGCCTTCGCGGCCGTCTACCGCAGCCTCGGTGACGAGGGCGCCCGGTCGATCGTGTCGGTGCACCTGTCCGGTGCGCTGTCCGGCACCGTCGGCTCCGCGGGTACGGCCGCGGCGCGGTCGCCCCTGCAGGTGCGCGCCGTCGACTCGCGGACCGGCGCGGCAGGCCTCGGCTTCGCCGCCCGAGCCGCCGCGGAGTGCGCCGCCGCCGGGGCCGACGCCGCCCACGTGGCCGCCCGGGCCATCGAGGTCGCCGGGACCGCGCACGCCCTGTTCGTCGTCGACACCTTGGAGCACCTGCGTCGCGGCGGCCGGCTGTCCGGCCCGGCGGCGGCGCTCGGCACGGTCCTCGGGGTCAAGCC
Organism: Promicromonospora alba; assembly: GCF_042654905.1. NCBI lineage: Bacteria > Bacillati > Actinomycetota > Actinomycetes > Micrococcales > Promicromonosporaceae > Promicromonospora > Promicromonospora alba. The sequence continues at coordinate 1,104,837 of NZ_JBHSFI010000003.1, read as the reverse complement.
GATCCTGAAGCTGTCGGACGGCGCCGTGGAGCTCTCCCAGCGGGTGCGGACCCGGGCGGTCGGTGCCGAGCGCCTCCTGGAGCAGGCCGCGGGCTTCGTCGCCGAGGCGACGCGGCCGGTCGTCGCCGTGCACCACTTCGGCGCGCACGACCGGGCGCTCGCCCTCGCGGGCCGCCTGCACACGCGCACCCGGGTCGACGTCGAGGTCACACCGCTGAGCGCGGTGCTAGGGGTCCACGTCGGCCCGGGCACGCTCGCGGTCGTCGTCGCCGACCTGGGCGACCACGCGCACTGAGGCGGAGAGCTCGGCCCGGCCGGCGCTCAGCTGGTCAGGACCTCGCGCAGCTTCGCCGCGAACTCCACGGGCTTGTCGGCAGGCTGGCCGTACTCGCCGCCGCTGAACCCGCCGTGCCCGCCCGGGAAGACGACCGGTTCGGAGCCGAGCAGCGCAGCCGCTCCGCGAGCGGCGCGGCCGGTCATCTGCTCGCCCGTGTCCGCGCCGACGGCGATCAGGACACGAGGCCCGCCGGACCCGAGCGCCTCGTACTGCGGCTCGTACGGCGGCAGGACCAACATGTTCACGCCGAACATCAGGTCGTCGCGCGAGCCGTCGTCCTCGGTCGGCAGGCCGAACGCGGCGGGGTCGGGGTCGGGCTGCTTCGCGTAGTCCGCGGTGAGCTCGCCCTCTGCCATGAGCACGGTGATGAACTTCGCCATGGCGGCGCCGAAGCCCTTCGCCTGGTAGGTGTCGTGCATATCCGTCATGGCGGCGGTCATCGCCTCCCGGTCGGGGAGCGCGGTGGCCAGGGGCGGCTCGTGCGCGACGACCGTGCGCACGTCCTCCGGATGAGCCGCCGCGAGCTCGAGCGCTACCACCGCGCCGCCGCTGGACGCGAACAGGTCGACCGGTCCACCACCGACCGCCTGGATGACGCGGTGCACGTCCTCGGCATGGGTGGCGACGCCGGGCAGCTCGGTCTCGGTGTCGAGGTCCCGCGTGCTGCGCTCGACGCCACGCGGGTCGTACGTGACGACGGTCCGGTCCGCGAAGTGGCCCGCGAGCGTGGTGAATCCTTCCGCTCCCATCGGGAGGCCGATCAGTACCAGCGGCGGCTCCTCGGACGGCGTCGCGGCCTCGCGCACGTCGTAGGTGAGGACGCCGCTCGGCACCTCGAGAGTGAAGGTCTTCTTGTCCGTCATCGTGTTCGCTCCTGGCTCGGTGGCGCATCTCGCGCTCTCTAGCAGGTCAGACGACGGTGCCTCGAAGAACTCATCGGGCACCGTCCGTAAATCTTGTCGGTCGTGCGTGCAGACCCTCGGGACGGCCCGGTGCGGCTTCGAGTCCGACCACAGGCCGCGCTTTTCAGTGTCTGTGCACAGGCGGGTCGCGGAGCTCACCGGAGGACGGCGACGCCCGCCTAGCGTCTTGATCCATGCAGCCAGAGACCGCGCAACAGCGACTTCCCGACCCGTGGCCGTTCAGCCCGGTGCACGGGCTCGACGGCCACGGGCCTGGCGGCCATCCGGCGCCTGGGCAAGGCAGTCCGGACGAGGCTCGGACGGACGAGGCTCGGACGGACGAGGCTCGGACCGACGCCGACGAGCTGGTGGCCCGGCTGCGTTCCAGGCGGTCAGCCTCCGGGGTGGCCGCGGCCTACGCGGCAGCGCACGGCCACCCGACCGACCCTCGGCCCGAGCAGGGCACGCGCAGGTGGGCACTGAAGGGCACGACGGCGGTGGTCGCGCTGGTGGCGGTGCTCCTGCTCGGCGTGGGTGTGGCGGTGCTGTCCCTCCGCGGCGGCGGCGTCGAGCCGTTGACCCAGCTGACGGCCGACGTCGAGCCGCTGGGCGGGCAGACCGACGGGCCAGCGGGACCGTCAGCGCCGCCCGCACCGAGCAGCCCGTTGCCGGCTACCCCGGCACCGGCCTCCGCCGACGCGGCGGGCGGCGGCCTGCTCGTGCATGTCGTCGGCGAGGTGGCCGAACCGGGCCTCGTCACGGTGCCCGACGGCGCTCGCGTGGCCGATGCGCTGGAGGCGGCCGGCGGCACCACCCGCAAGGCGGACCTGACCGCCGTGAACCTGGCACGCGCGGTCGTCGACGGCGAGCAGCTGCACGTGCCCCAGCCGGGGGAGCAGGTGCCTGGGGGCCCGGCGCCCGGAGCTGGTGGGCCGGCATCGGGCACGGGCGGACCGAGCACAAGCGGCGGATCCGGGGAGGCCACCGTCGACATCAACACCGCGGACGCGACGGCTCTGGAGGCGCTCCCCGGTATCGGTCCCTCGATCGCCCAGGCGATAGTCGAGTGGCGTGACGCCAACGGACAGTTCGCGAGCGTGGAGGAGCTGGAGGACGTGCCGGGTATCGGCCCGGCGACGCTTGCCGAGATCCGCGACAACGCACGGGTAGGGCCATGACCGACCTGCGGATGGCGCCGGCGGCCCTGGCGGTATGGATAGCGGCCTGGCTGCTGACCGGGCCAGGGGCCGGCTGGACCGGCCCGGCGGCGTGGGTCACCGCTGTGCTCGTCGCGGCCGCCTGCCTCCACCTGCTGCTCACGGCGGGTCGGACGCGAGGGGCGGGCCGGACGCTAGGGGCGGGCCGGCCCACAGTCGCGCACACGGCCCTCGCCGCTGCCTGCGCCCTGGCGGTCACGGTCTCCGCGCACGTCCAGCTCGCGGGTCGCGCTCCGCTCGGCGATCTCGCGGAACAACGGGTGACCGCGACGCTGACCGGCCTCGTCGTCTCCCAGCCGGAGCCGTTCTCGTTCGCCCCGGGGTCGTTCGCGCCCGGGGCCGGGCAGCACCGCTGGGTCCTCGCGGCCCGGGGCGTGGAAGCGCGCGGCGTCGGCTCGGCGGCCCGGGCGCACGTCCAGGTCCTGTCGAGCACCGCGCCACGGTACGGGGCGACCGTGACCGTCTCGGGCGCGCTGCGGCCCGCCGAGCCCGGCGCGGCGGAGACAGCCCGCCTGACCGCCTACAGCACGAGCGAGATCCGCGCCCCACCCGCAGGGCTGCGAGTGCTCGACACCCACCGCACGGCACTCCTCGACGTGACGGACCCGCTGTCCGCACAGGGGCGCGGGCTGGTCCCGGGCGCCGCCATCGGCGACACCACGCGTCTCCCGGACGACCTCGCCGAGGAGATGCGAACGGCAGGGTTGTCGCACGTCACCGCGGTATCAGGCGGCCACTTCGCGGTGGTCGTCGCCGTCCTGACCCTGCTCTGCTCGCTGGCCCGGCTGCCGAGACCGGTCAGGGTGGCCCTCGTCGCGCTCGCTTCCCTCGCCTTCGTGGCGCTCGTCCGACCGGAGCCCGCAGTGCTCCGTGCCGCGGTCATGGCGGCCTTCGCCCTGACCGGAGTCGCCATCGGGCGGCCGTCGCAGTCGGTACCGGCGCTCGCTGCGTCGGTGGTGGGGCTGCTGGTGGTGGACCCGTGGCTGGCCCGCTCGTTCGGGTTCGCGCTGTCCGCGGCAGCGACCGGCGGTCTGGTGCTGCTCGCGCCGCCGCTGGCCGCCCGGCTCGCACCCTGGACGGGGGACGCTGCCGCCTTCGCCCTGGCGGTCCCGCTCGCCGCACAGGTGGCGTGCGGCCCGGTGCTGGTGCTGCTCGACCCATCGGTATCCACCGTGTCGGTCCTCGCCAACCTGCTGGCCGCCCCGGCACTGGTGCCCGCGACGGTGCTAGGGCTCGTCGCGACGGTCCTGGCGCCGGGGCTGCCGACGCTCGCCGGTTTCGTGGCCTGGGCCGCGAGCGGCGCCACGTGGTGGATCGCGGCGGTTGCGCACTGGTGCGCCACGCTCCCCGGCGCCGTCGTCCCGTGGTCGGGCGGGCCCGCGGGGGCCCTCCTGCTGGCCGCGCTCACCGCCGTCGTGCTGTGGGTGGTGCTGCGGCGTGCCCCGCGTCCGGGCTGGCCCGAGTCCTGGCGCACGGCGGCCCGGTCGGGCCTGCGCGAGGTGCTCGCCGCGCGGCGCCGGAGGCTCACGCGGGCGCGCGTCCTGACCCTCCTCGCGGCGGGCTCGGTGGCGGCGCTCGTGGTCGTGGTGGCGGTGCCGCGCCTCGCCGTCCGCTCGGACATACCGCGGGACTGGCTGGTGGTGGCGTGCGACGTCGGGCAGGGGGACGCGCTGGCCCTCCGCACGGGGCCGACGTCGGCGGTGGTGGTCGACGTGGGGCCCGACGGACCCGCGGCGGGCCGCTGCCTCGACGAGCTCGGCGTGGCCAGGGTGGACCTGCTCGTGCTGAGCCACTTCCACGCGGACCACGTGGGCGGCCTCGGGCCGGTGCTGGCAGGGCGGGACGTGGCCGCAGCGCTCGTGTCCCCGGTGCCGGAGCCCGCCGCCAACGCAGCGGCGACGGGGGCGGCACTGGCAGCCGCTGATGTGCCTGTTGGCGTCGCGCAGACAGGGCACCGGGGGACGGCGGGGTACCTGACCTGGCAGGTGCTGCAGGCGGGTGCGGGCGAGGGCGCGAACGACTCGAGCATCGTGCTCGCGGCCCGGACCGGCGGGCTCGACGTGCTCGCGCTCGGCGACCTGGAGGATGCGGGTCAGGCGGAGCTGGCGCCGCTGGCCGGGCGGACCGACGTCGTCAAGGTGGCCCATCACGGCTCGGCGGTGCAGTCCCGCGCCCTGGCGGAACGTCTGCGCCCGGCGGTGGCGCTGGTCTCGTCCGGTCGGGACAACGACTACGGCCATCCGACCGACGAGGCGCTCGACCTGTACGCGGGCGTCGGCGCCGCCGTCGTCCGGACCGACGAGTGCGGCACCGTGGCGCTCGTGGTGCGCGGGCAGGAGGTGTCGCTGGCGGGCTGCTGACCGAGTGCCTCCCGGGCGTTTCACCGCCCGACGTGCCGCACCTCTTGTACCAGGTCACGCCGACGTATTGCGGCAGGCTCGCCACACTTCGCGAAACGTTGCGGATCCTGTGGGCCGATCTAACGTGGGTGAGGACGGAGAGTTCGTCAGCACCTACGAAGGGGGGCTTCGTGGCTGATCTCAAGCTGACCGTCCGGCGGTATCGCCGGACCATCGCGGTGACCGTGACGGCGGCTCTGCTCGTACCGGCGATGGCGTTCAGCGCCGCGGGGCGGGACCAGGCCGCCGCACAGCTCGAGCTGCGGCAGGAGCTCCTGGCGGAGTCCGTGGTCACCGACGTCTCGGAGGCCGACCAGACGGTCCGGGTGGACGTCGCCGAGGATCCCGCGGCCGCGGACGCCTGGCTCGAGGATTCGGCGGAGGTGCTGGACGGCTGGACCGTCGTCGTGGCCGGGATGGACAGCAAGTCCGGCGAGGACCGTGAGAAGCTCGACGCCGAGGCGTTCGCGGGCGACCCGCCGTCAACGGACGAGCCGTGCCCGGAGATTCCCGAAGGTCCCCGCTCCGCCGACGGCGCCACCACCCCCTACCTGGGCTGCGAGCCGGACGGCGACGTCCAGGCCACCGCCCGGTCGGTCGGGAAGGGCTCGGCAAAGGCCACTCTCGCCAAAGCGGTCGACGAGGTCCTCGCGTCCTACCTGCCGGGCGCCGGCCTGGCGCCCACCAAGGTCCGGATCAACAAGGGCGAGGCGACGGTCGACGTGGCGGCCGGGTTCGAGGAGGCGCTGTCCGACGCCGGGGTGTACCCGGGCGACGTCTGGCAGGCGCTCCTGTTCACCGCGCACAGCAACGGCAACATCGACTCGGTGAAGTTCACGCTCGCCGGGGACTGCCTCGCCTTCGCGTACGCGACGGGCGGCGACGTGTGCGCCTCGACCGACCTGCCGATCGACTTGGGCTGAGGAGGCCACGATGCGCGCGATACCCCGCCGGCTCCTGACCGGCCTCGCTGCCCTGGCGCTCGTCCTCACCGGGCTGCTCACGGTGGCCCCGGCGGCGTCGGCCGACGTCACCTACGTCCCGGAGAGCTGGAACGGCAAGGTCGTCTACCTCTCCCAGGCGTGTCACGACCGGGGCGACACCGTGTGTCACACGAACACGGGCTGCGACGGGTTCAGCGAGAACGCGAACTCCCGGCTGGTCGCGATGACCGCTACGACGCACACGGACGCCAAGCAGCTGAACCTCCTGGAGCGTGGTTACAAGGTCGTCCGCGGCACCGGCCTGACCACGTCGAACATCGCGAACTCGAACCGGGTGGGAGCGGACGTGCACGTGCCGATCCACTCCAACGCGATCAACCGGTCGTGCGAGATCAAGCTCTCGGCCGACCGGTTCGGCACCCACGTGATGTACGTGTCGGCGGCCGGCCGCAAGTGCGCGCGGATCATGACGTCGATAGTGGGTTCGGCCAGCCCCGGGACGAACGACGCCCGCCAGTACCGCACCGACCTGGGCGAGCTCAACCAGACCAACGCCGTCGCCTGCTACCTCGAGCAGGAGTACCACGTGTGGGACGAGGGAGTGAGCTGGATGCGGGACCGGAGCACCTGGAGCTGGCGGATCGCCGGCAGCATCGACGTCTTCCTGGGCTACCCGTGATGCGCGCGCGTCTGCTGGTCCCGGTCACCGCCGTCGTGCTCGCGCTGGCGGCCTGCACGGCAGCTCCGCCGAACCCGGGCCCAGCGCGGGAGGCCAGCGCCACGAGCAGCCCCGACCCGGCGGCGTCGGGCGACCCGGAGGGCATCAGCGACGAACCGGCCATCACCGTCCGCGCCGCCGGTGGCGCCTGGGTGGTGCGCGGCACGGGTTTCAGGGGCGGCAACCAGTACCTGGTCCAGTGCACCGGCGACACGACGGCGGGTGCGAAGGCGCTCGACGAATGCGACATGTCGACCAGCGAGCAGGTGGTTGCGGACGCCGAGGGCCGGATCTCGGCGACGCGGCCTGCCCGGGCGTTCGTCAACGTCGGCTCGGTGTCCGAGGTGGACTGCACCGGAGACCCGTGCGCCCTGGCCGTCGCCGACCTGTCCGACGTGGTGCTCGCGGCGGCCGCCGCCCCGCTGCCCGACGGCGCGGAGTCGCCCGACGCTCCGACGCTCGTCCTCTCAGAGCAGGAGCTCGGCGCCGACAAGGGTCGGGTCACGGTGACGGGTGAGGGCTACGCGCGGGGTGCGACGGTGCGGCTGGTGCAGTGCGCCACCACGCCGGACGGCGGCGTCGACGGTGACAACTGCCTGTACGACGACGGCAAGCGAGTGGTCGCCGACCGTACGGGCTCGGTGCTCGCCCGGCTGGCCGTCGAGCGCGAGATCGAGCTGGTCGGCGGCGGCGTCGCCGACTGCGCGGTGGCCGGCGCGTGCGTGGTGGCCAACGCCTGGACCGACGGCGGACGCATGGCGGTGGCCGGCCTCCTCTGGGAGTGATTGTCGGTAGTGCGTGGCAGGCTGTGTCAGTGCCTCCAGCGACCAAGCGCCGTACCGCCACACCTGCCACCGGCCGTAGCTGGGACGAGCCGACGCTCGCCCCGGTAGTGCTCGTGCGTGGGGCCGAGCCGCTCCTGGCCGAACGTGCTGTGGACGGCGTCGTGGGGCTGGCGCGTGCGCGTGACCCCGAGATCGAGAAGGTCGAGCTGGAGGGCACCACGTACGGTCCGGGCCAGCTGGTGGTCGCCGCGAGCCCCTCGCTGTTCGGCGAGGCGAAGATCGTCGTGGTCCGGTCGGCGGAGTCCGGCACCGAGGACCTGATGGCCGACCTCATCTCGTACGTCGGGTCGCCGGACGAGGAGACCGTCCTCGTGGTCGTGCACGGCGGAGGGCAGCGCGGCAAGAAGATGCTCGACACCATCACGAAGTCGGGTGCGCCGGTCATGGTGTGCGAGCCGGTGACCAAGGACGGTGAGAAGGCGTCGTTCGTCGCGGGGGAGTTCAAGGCCGCTCGCCGCCGGGCCGACGCCGAGGCCGTGCGTGCCCTGGTGGATGCCCTCGGCAGCGACCTGCGCGAGCTCGCGGCGGCCTGCTCGCAGCTGATCGCCGACACGACCGGCACCATCACGGCGGCCACCGTGGACAAGTACTACGGCGGGCGCGTCGAGGCGACGGGCTTCCGCGTCGCCGACGCCGCGGTGGCCGGTGACGCCGGGGGCGCGGTCGCGCTCCTGCGGCACGCACTCGACACGGGGCTGGACCCGGTGCCCATCGTCGCTGCCCTGGCGCTGCGGCTGCGCAACCTCGCGAAGGTCGCGTCGATGCGCGGTGGCGGCGGGTTCGCGGCGCGCGACATCGGCATGGCGCCCTGGCAGGTGGACCGCGCCCGAAAGGATCTGCGGAGCTGGACGCCGGAGGGTCTGGCGGCGGCGATCTCCGCCGTCGCGCAGGCGGACGCGGACGTCAAGGGCGAGTCCAGGGACCCGGTGTTCGCCGTGGAGCGTGCGGTCCTGACTATCGCCCGCTCCCGCCGGTCCTGACCCGCTCGACTCGTTGAGTGCGTGATATTCGCCCTGCTGGAGCCGTTTCAAGGACGAAAATCACGCACTCAACGAGTGCGCGGGCATGCGAAAGACGCCGTCCTCCCCGTGGGGTGGACGGCGTCTTTCGAAGCTTGCTCAGAGAGCGGCGACCGACTTCGCGAGGGCCGACTTGCGGTTCGCGGCCTGGTTCGCGTGGATGACGCCCTTGGCAGCTGCCTTGTCGAGCTTGCGCGACGCGGTGGCAAGGGTGACCGTCGCGGTCTCCTTGTCGCCGGCTGCGACGGCCTCGCGCACCTTGCGCACGTGGGTCTTCAGCTCCGACTTGACGGACTTGTTGCGCAGACGAGCCTTCTCGTTCGTCTTGATGCGCTTTATCTGGGACTTGATGTTTGCCACGATGGGACTTCCTGGTGTGTTCGCCTGACGGCGAGCGGATAGGTCGTAGAGGGCGGTCGCAACTCCGGGACTGGGGTGGGGACCCGTGGAGAGGAGCTGGGACTGTGCCCGCCGACCTGGGCGGACACGCGACCTCCAAGTTTACCAGAGGCTCGGGCGTATCGGGCGAGGAGTCCGGTGTGACCCCGGCTACGGCCGCCGTCGGTCAAAAATGGCCCTGACGAGCCACCTTAGAATCCGAACCATGACTACCGCGACTCTGAGAGGCCGTTTCCAGTGGACCGTGGTGGTTCCAGTCCTTGCCGCGGTGCTCCTCGTGGTGACGTGGAGCAGTCATGACCACCCGGTGATCCTGGCCGTGATCGGCGCCGCTCTGGTCGGGTCCGTGCTCGCGGCGGTGCACCACGCCGAGGTGGTGGCGCACAGGGTCGGCGAGCCGTTCGGCTCCCTCATCCTCGCGGTGGCGGTGACCGTGATCGAGGTCGGCCTGATCATCATGCTGATGAGCAGCGGCGGCGAAGCGGCCAGCACCTACGCCCGGGACACCGTGTTCGCCGCCGTCATGATCACCTTCAACGGGATCGTCGGGCTGTCCCTGCTCGTCGGCGCGAGCAAGCACCACCTGGTCAGCTTCAACGCGTCGGGTACCGGGTCGGCGCTCGCCACGGTGATCGCGCTGGCGGGGGTCACGCTGGTCCTGCCCCGGTTCACGACGTCGGCGGACGGCGGCGCGTACACGCCCTTCCAGCTCGCCTTCGCGGCGGTGGCGTCGCTGATCCTGTACGGGGCGTTCGTCTTCACGCAGACCGTGCGGCACCGCGACTTCTTCCTGCCCGTGACGAGCGACAAGTACGGCCGCGTCACGGGTGTCATCCGGGACGAGGACGGCGACGACCACGCCGACCCGCCGGCCGCGAAGGAGGCGTGGATCAGCGTCGCGCTGCTGGTCCTCGCGCTCGTCGCGGTCGTGTTCCTGGCCAAGATGCTCTCGCCCACCATCGAGTACGGGGTGGCCGCGGCGGGCCTGCCGTACGGGGTGGTCGGCGTGGTGATCGCGCTCCTCGTCCTCGCACCCGAGTCGATAGCCGCGGTCCGCAACGCGCTCCGCAACCGTGTCCAGACCAGCCTCAACCTCGCCTACGGCTCGGCCATGGCATCGATCGGCCTGACCATCCCGACCATCGCCGTCGCCATGATCTGGATGGAGGGGCCGCTCACCCTCGGCCTCGAGCCGGTCCAGATGGTGCTGCTCGCGGTCTCGGTGGTCGTGGCGATGCTGAGCATCGCGCCGGGCCGGGCCAAGACGCTGCAGGGCGTGGTGCACCTCGTGCTCCTGGCCGCGTTCCTCGTGGTGTCGATCCAGCCGTAGTCCGGTCCGGACGTGTTAGACCGTCAGGTCACCCGGGTGACCTGACGGTCTGACACGTCGGGGGAGCTTCAGAGTGCCGCCGCCACCTGGTCGAAGACGGCCCGGTCGAGGATCGCGCCCTCCCGGCGGACTGCGTCCGGGTGGATCCGGATCACGCGGTTGAGGCGCACCTCGGAGGCGCGGCCGGTGCTGTCCCAGGCCCCGGTGCCGATATCCATCCACTGGCGGCCGGCGCGGGCCTCCTGCGCGGCGTCGCGGTCGTGGTCCTGGCTGGTCAGCTGCAGCGCGAGGAGCCAGGGGCCGTCGTTGCCCACGATCAGCACCGGGCGGTCCTTGCCCTGGCTGTGATCTTCTTCATAAGGCACCCACGACCAGACGACCTCGCCCGGGTCGGGCTCGCCGTCGAGCTCGGGCCGGTAGACGGGCTTGACCGTGCCCACGAAGTCGCCGGGGTAACCATCGGTCTCGGGCAGGTTCCGGCCCGATGCCGGACGGCGGTCCCGGGGCGTCGGCCCAGACGTCGGCCCCGGCGTCGGCCGGTCGCTGCCGGTGCGACGGTCGCCCTGGTCGAGGAAAGCGCCTGCTACTGCCTCGACGACGTCGCCGAGCAGCTTGATCCACGGGTTCTGGTTCACGGAGGGCAGAGTAGCCCGGCGTCGGCCCGCGAGCAGGGCGTGCCGACGCCGGAGGCCGCGCCCAGCGGCCGAGGGTCCCGCTCAGGTGAGGTCGAGCGCCCGGTCCATGTACTTCACGACGTCGTTGAAGACGTCCTCCGCGAGGATGTCTCCCTCGCGGCGCACGTCGTCCGGGTCGACGCGGATGACGCGGTTGATCCGGACCTCCGAGTCGCGGCCCGTGCCGTCCCAGGCGCCCGTGCCGACGTCCATCCAGATCCGGCCGGCGCGCACCTCCTGGAGCATGTCGCGGTCGTGGTCCTGGCTCGTGAGCTGCAGCCCGAGCAGCCACGGACCGTCCTTGCCCACGAGCAGCACCGGACGGTCCTTGCCCTGGCTGTGGTCCTCCTCGTACGGCACCCAGGTCCAGACGACCTCACCGGGGTCCGGGTCACCGTCCAGCTCGGGGTTGTAGATCGGGTGGACCTCACCCTCGAAGTCGCCGGGATAGCTGTTGTCTGATGCGAAGGTCACGCCCGAAACCGTACCGGAACGGGTTAACCGCGCATCAGGGACCTATCGTCTGGAATCAGCCGGCGCACGCCCGGGCGAACTCGGCCAGCTCAGCCGCCATCGGCACCGGCTCCCAGCTGTGCATCGCACCCGGCAGCTCCTTCTCCGTGCCCTTCGGTACCGCCGCCACGATGCTCGCGGCCGCGACCGGCATCTCCGGGAAGGTCTCGACCCCGTACATGGCGAGCACGGGAACCGCGACGTCGAGCGTGCCGTCCTCCAGCGCATGCTGCGCCCAGGCGAGCGACTGCGCGTCGGCGCGGTAGGCGGCGACGGTGCGGGCCATCGCGGACCAGGCCGGGGAGGCCTCCATCTCGGCGAGCCACTCGGGCGGCATGTCCTTCATGTAGTGCCGCATCGCGTTCTCGTGGTCGTCGGCGTCGAGCAGGCGCTCGATCTCGTCGGCCCACGCCTGCGTCGTCTCCGCGGGGTCGCCCAGGGGTGCCTCCCAGAGGGCGAGGCCGGTGACCGGCAGCCCTGCCGCGGCGGCCCGGAGGCTGAGCGCGCAGCCCGACGAGTGCCCGACCAGGACCGCGGAACCACCCGCGACGTCGATCATCGCGGCGACCGCGGCCAGCTCACGGTCGAGGTCCAGACGGCCCTCGGCAGGGCTCTCCCCGCGGCCGAGCCGGTCGAACGTGATGGCGGTGAGCCCGGCGTCGGCGACGCGCTGGGCGGTCTCGGCGGTGATCGGGTCGTCGGCCCGGTCCGGGCCGGCGCCCGTCACGAACACGACGGCCGGTCCGGTGCCGCCGCGCAGGTCGTAGGCGACGTGGTCGCCCTGGCTGGTGGTCGCGTAGTTGGTCATACCGGTCTGACGCCGCACCGCCGGGCAACTCATCGCCGATCCGGATAACCCGGTGCCGAACGCGACACCAAGCCGAAACACGCACGGAACCGGTACGTCTTACCCGTCGTCCTACAGTTCGGACATGACAGACCTGTTCGATGGATATCCCCTCCAGCAGGCCTTCGACGAGATGCTGGACCGCGACGGCGTGCTGCGGTCCTGCTACGAGCAGGTGCACGGCCGGCTCACCCGCCTGACCGCCGACGAGGTGGCGTCGCGCGCCGACGCGCTCGCCCGGTCCTACCTGGCACAGGGCGTCACCTTCGACTTCGCGGGGGAGGAGCGGCCCTTCCCGCTGGACGTCGTGCCGCGCGTCATCGAGCAGGACGACTGGACCGACATCGCGCTCGGCGTGCAGCAACGGGTCCGGGCCCTGGAGGCGTTCCTCGACGACGTCTACGGCGCGCAGCGGGCCGTCAAGGACGGCGTGGTGCCGCAGCGCCTCATCCAGTCCAGCTCCGACTTCCAGCGGGTCGCCGCGAGCATCCGCCCGGCGGGCGGCGTCCGCTGCCATGTGAGCGGCATCGACCTGATCCGCGACGAGGACGGCCGGTACCGCGTCCTGGAGGACAACGTCCGCGTCCCCTCGGGCGTGAGCTACGTGGTGAGCAACCGCCGGGCCATGGTCCGCACGTTCCCCGAGCTGTTCAGCCGGCTGCGGGTGCAGCCCGTCGTCGACTACCCGCAGCGGCTGCTCGCCGCCCTCGTGGCGAGCGCCCCGGACGGCGTCCCGGACCCGACGGTCGTGGTGCTCACCCCGGGTGTCTACAACTCCGCGTACTTCGAGCACAGCCTCCTGGCCCGGCTGCTCGGGGTCGAGCTGGTCGAGGGGCGCGACCTGTACACCAAGGGCGGCCGGGTCTACATGCGGACCACCGAGGGGTCGCGCCGCGTCGACGTCATCTACCGCCGGGTGGACGACGAGTGGATCGACCCCGTCGAGTTCCGCGGCGACTCCATGCTCGGCGTGCCCGGCCTGGTGAACGCCGCGCGGCTCGGGAACGTCACGCTCGCGAACGCGCTCGGCAACGGGGTGGCCGACGACAAGCTCGTCTACACCTACGTGCCCGACCTCATCCGCTACTACCTGGCGGAGGAGCCCGTGCTGGCGAACGTCGACACCTGGCGGCTCGAGGAGCCCGACGCCCGCGCCGAGGTGCTCGACCGCATCGACGAGCTGGTGGTCAAGCCGGTCGACGGCTCGGGCGGCAAGGGCATCGTGGTGGGGCCGCAGGCCACGCGCGCCGAGATCGACGCCGTGCGGTCCCGGATCGTCGAGGACCCGCGCGGCTGGATCGCGCAGCCCGTGGTGCAGCTCTCGACCGGGCCCACGTTCGTCGACGGCGCCTTCCGGCCCCGCCACCTGGACCTGCGCCCCTTCGCCGTGAACGACGGCTCCGACGTCTGGGTGCTGCCCGGCGGGCTCACCCGGGTCGCGCTCCCGGAGGGGCAGCTCGTCGTGAACTCGTCCCAGGGCGGCGGGTCCAAGGACACCTGGGTGCTGGAGGACGGCACGGGACCCCGGCAGGCGGCGCCGGCGCCGGTCGAGGAGCCGCGGGCGAGCGCCCGGGCCTCGGAGCCGACGGCGGGCGTGCCCCGCGCGACCAACCCGGACGACGCGGCCGCGAACCAGCAGCAGCAGCAACAGCAACAGGCCTCGATGGGCACCGAGGGGAGCACCGCATGCTGAGCCGGATCGCGGAATCGCTGTTCTGGATCGGCCGGTACGTCGAGCGCGCCGACGACACGGCCCGGATCCTCGACGTCCACGTCCAGCTGCTGTCGGAGGACCCGTGGGCCGACGAGGCCACCGCCTGCCGGTCCCTGCTGGCGATCATGGACCACCCGGCGCGGCCCGACGACGGCGAGGTGAACCGCGACACCGTGCTCCGGCTGCTGGCGCACGACCGGGAGAACCCGTCGTCGATCGCCGGGTCGATGCTCGCGGCGCGGGAGAACGCCCGCCGCGCCCGCGAGATCGTCTCGACCGACCTGTGGGAGTGCCTCAACACCACGCGCAACACGCTCCCGTCCCACGCGGGCAGGGGGCCGCACGAGTTCTTCTCCTGGGTTCGGGAACGGGCCGCCGTCGTCGCGGGGCTCATGGAGTCGGCGACCCCACGCGACTCGACCTGGCACTTCATGGTGCTGGGCCAGGCGATCGAGCGGGCCGACATGACGGCCCGCCTGATCACCACCCAGGCCCGGCTCGGGACGGGTGGTCCGGGTTGGAACGCCATGCTGCGGTCCTGCGGGGCCTACGAGGCGTATCTGCGGACGTACCGCGGCCGGGCGTCCGACGCCGACGCCGCGGGCTTCCTCATCCTCGACCGGCTGTTCCCGCGGTCGATCGTCTACGCGCTGCACGCCGCGGAGCGAGCCCTGCGCGAGCTGGAACCGGTGGAGGGCCGGCACGCGGTGTCCGACGACGCGCGCCGGGCGCTCGGCATCATGCGTTCCGAGCTGGAGTTCGCCCGGCTGGGCGACCTGCTCGCCGACCTGCCGGAGACGATGGAGCGCGTGCAGGTCGCCTGCACGCGGGCGAGCAGCGCGATCAAGCACCGGTACTTTCCGGCGGTGGCCACGACGGCCTGGGTGGAGGAGGCGCTGTGACGCTGCTGAAGGTGGTCCACACGACCCTGTTCGACTACGCGTCGCCGGTCACCGACTCGTACAACCAGACACGCATGCGCCCCGTCGAGGACGGGCGCCAGACGGTGCGCTCGGCGACCCTGGCGGTGTCGCCCACCACGTGGTCCTCCGACCACACCGACTACTGGGGCACGAGCGTCACGGCGTTCGAGATCCTGCGGCCGCACACCGAGCTCAGGATCGTCGCGGAGGCCCTGGTCGAGGCCTCCGGGTACTCCGCGGACGGGCGCCCCGCCGGCGACGTACCCGGGTGGGGAGACCTGGCGAGCGAGGCCGTGCTGGACGCGCAGTCGGCCTTCCTCGCGGAGTCGCCGGTCACGACGCCGCCGTCGGACCTCGCGGCGGTCGCCCTGGAGGCCGCGGGCGGGCTGGACCCCGACCGCGCGGCGGAGGCGATCTGCCTCGCCGTGCGGGACCGGCTCGAGTACGTGCCGGGCGTGACGACCGTGCACACGCCGGCGGTCGAGGCGTGGGAGGCGCGGAAGGGTGTGTGCCAGGACATGGCGCACCTGGCGCTCGGCGCTCTGCGCTCGGTGGGCATCCCCGCGCGGTACGTGTCGGGATACGTGCACCCTGAGCCCGACGCCGGGATGGGCGAGCAGGTGCGCGGCGAGTCGCACGCCTGGGTCGAGTGGTGGACGGGCGAGTGGGTGGGCTACGACCCCACCAACCGGATCTTCGTCGGCGGCGACCACGTGGTGGTCGGGCGCGGGCGGGAGTACGGCGACGTGCCGCCGTTCAAGGGCGTCTACGCGGGCGCCGCCTCGTCGACGCTCGCGGTGACCGTGGACATCACGCGGCTCGGGTAGTCCGTCACGGCACTATGGGCTCCGCCAGTGCCGCGTCCAGGACGGCACGGTCGCCCTTGACGAGAAGCCCTGCCTCGACGGGGGTGAGCCGGCGCCACAACATGAGCGCGAGCCCCTCGGCCGGCCCGGAGACGACGGCGTGGATCGCCTCCTCCTCCGCGCGCTCGCCGGGAGCGCCGAGCACCCACGTGCGCGTGCCGTCGACGTCGGTCGCCACGAGGGCCACCGGGTGCCGCAGCGGCGCCATACGGCCCAGACCCACCTGGCGTGGCTGGAGCACGGTGACCACCTCGTCGACGGTGTCCGCCCAGACCTCGGGCTCGGCGTCGACCAGACCGGCGGAACCCGACCCGGCACGCGCCGCGAGCAGGTCGTGCAGGTGCACGAGCGTCTCGTGGACCTGCCGCCGGTGCCAGAACCGCACCGCGCCAGGACCCATCGGCTCGGGATGGGTGAGCACGCGGCCGACCGAGTCCGGGTCGATCTCGGCGAAGGCCTCGCGCAGGGTCGCGGCCTGGGCCGCGTAGTGCGGTGCCAGGTCGAACGGCCCGCCGCCGAGGCCCGGCCCCTTGACCCCGCGGGCGTTGCCGGCGGCCCAGTGGTGGACCTCCGCGAGATGCTCCACGAGCCCGCGGACGGTCCAGTCGCCGCAGGCGGGGACCCGCGCACCGGCGTCGGCGTCCGGCACCGCGGCGAGGAAGTCGTCCTGGAACCGGGTCAGCAGGGCGAGGTGGTCGAGGCTCATGTGCCGAAAGGTACCGCTCGCCTCCGACACCCTGACGCCCAGGACGGACACTCAGGATGACTATCACCGCGCGCCGTGGAACCGTAGGGGCACGTCCGTCGTTCTTCCACGCGATGCCCCAGCGGCATCCGGCCGGAGAACCTCGGGCCGCCAACGACCGCACCACATCTCGCGAAGGATCATGGACGCCGACAGTCATAGTCCCTGCCCAGCCGTACGCCGTAACCCCGCAGGGCGGAGGTGGTGGCGTTGAGCTGGGTGATCTCGCTCCTGCTGGGCGTCGTGGTGATCCTCGCGATCACCGCCGTGACGGGCTACTTCGTCGCGCAGGAGTTCGCGTACATGGCGGTCGACCGGGCACGCCTGGCAGCCCGCGCGGAGGCCGGCGACGCCGGGGCACGACGCGCGCTCGGCGTGACCCGGCGCACCAGCTTCATGCTCTCCGGTGCGCAGCTCGGCATCACGGTCACCGGCCTCCTGGTCGGCTACGTCGCCGAGCCGCTGGTCGGTGAGTCGCTGGGCGTGGCGCTCGGCGGCGTCGGGGTGCCGACCGGCGTCGGCGTCGCGGTGGGCACCGTCCTGGCGCTCGTGCTCTCGACGCTCGTGCAGATGCTGTTCGGCGAGCTCGTCCCGAAGAACCTGGCGATCGCGCGGCCGGAGCCCGTCGCGCTGTGGCTCGCGCGCTCCACCACCGTCTATCTCGCGGTCTTCGGCTGGCTGATCAGGGTGTTCGACGCCGCGTCGAACGCGCTGCTGCGCCTGCTCCGGATCGAGCCGGTGCACGACGTCGAGCACTCGGCGACGGTCCGCGACCTCGAGCACATCGTCGCGGACTCGCGTGCCAGCGGCGACCTGCCCGGCGACCTCTCGGTGCTGCTGGACCGCATCCTCGACTTCCCCCGCCAGGACGTCGAGCACGCCATGATCCCGCGGGCGCGGGTCGGGGTCGTGCACGCCGACGACACGCTCGCGCAGGTGCGCGAGCTGATGGCCCGCGGGCACTCCCGCTACCCGGTGCTCGACGACGACGGCGAGGTGGTCGGCGTCGTGCACCTGGCGGACCTGCTGTCCGCGGGGCCCGCTGCGGCGACCGTCGCGGACCTGCAGCGTCCGGCGCTCGTCCTGCCCACCGCCATGGCGCTGCCGGACGCCCTCCGGGAGCTGTCGGCCACGCGGAACCAGATGGCGTGCGTCGTCGACGAGTACGGCGGGTTCGCCGGCGTGCTCACGGTCGAGGACCTCGCGGAGGAGCTGGTCGGCGAGATCACCGACGAGCACGACGACGAGATCGACCCCGTGACCGCCGCGTCGGACGGGGTGTGGGTGATGGCCGGCGACGTCCACCTCGACGAGGTCGAGCGGTCCGTCGGGCGCGACCTGCCCGAGGGCGACCACGAGACGATCGCCGGGCTGGCGATCGCCGTCCACGGCTCGTTGCCTGCGGCGGGTGACGTGGTCGACGTCGCGCTGCCCGCTGACCCGGCGGACCTGGTAGCGACCGAGCCGCACCCGGACGAGGTGCTCCGGATCGAGGTGCTCGAGGTGGAGCGGCACGTGCCGTCCCGCGTCCGGGTCACCGTCGTGGACGCACCAGCGGACGCCGAGAACGCTGAGAAAGCCCAGACCGAGAGCGAGGAGGCCCGATGAGCAACCCCTGGGTGGTCGTAGCAGCCACCGTCGTCATCATCGCGCTGAGCGCGTTCTTCGTGGCGGTGGAGTTCGCGCTCCTCGCGGCCAAGCGGCACCGGCTCGAGGACGCCGCGCCCACCAGCCGCTCCGCGCGCGCCGCACTGCGCAGCGCGAGCGAGCTGACCCTGCTGCTCGCGGGCTCGCAGCTCGGCATCACCGTCTGCACGCTTGCCCTCGGCGCGATCACCAAGCCCGCCGTGCACCACTGGCTGACGCCGGTGTTCGAGACGTGGGGCGCGCCGTTCTGGGCCGCCGACGTCGCGGGCTTCGTGCTGGCCCTGATCATCGTCACGTTCCTACACCTGGTGGTGGGGGAGATGGCGCCCAAGTCGTGGGCCATCGCCCACCCCGAGGCCAGCGCCACGATGCTCGCGCTGCCGATGCGGGCCTTCATGGTCGTGACCCGACCGGTGCTCGTGGCGCTCAACGGCGCCGCGAACTGGTGCCTGCGGCGCCTGGGTGTCGAGCCTGCGGACCAGGTGGCGTCCGGGCAGGGTCCGGAGGACCTGCGGCACCTCGTGGAGCACTCCGTCAGCGTCGGCGCGCTCTCCATTGCCTACTCCGACCAGCTCTCCGGAGCGCTCGACCTGCGCCGCCTGACGGTCGAGGACCTGCTCGCCGACCGCGCGGCGCCGTCCGCCGTCGGGCACGGTGCGACGGCCGCCGAGGTGCAGGAGGTGTCCCGCGTCTCGGGTCACCTGCGAATCCTCGTGCAGGGCGCGAGCGGCCGGCCGGATGGCGTGGTGCACGTGCGCGACACGCTCCTGATGCCCGACGCCGCGCCCGTCGCGGACGTCACCCGGCCCGTCTTCGAGCTGGCCGCGGACGTGCCGCTGCACACCGCCCTGACGACCATGCGGGAGACGGGCAACCACCTCGCGGTGGTGCCGAGGCCGGACGCCGACGGACCGGACGGCCCAGCGGCGGACTACGGCGTGGTCACCCTCGCCGACGTCCTCCGCCGCCTCCTCCCACGCACGACGTCCCCCCGCCCCGCCTGACCTGCCAACCCGTTGAGTGCTGGATATTCGCCCCTTCTTGCGGTTCTGGAGGGCGAAGATCCAGCACTCAACGGGCTTCGAGGACCGCGTCCAGCTCGCGGAGGAAGTCCGGGAGGTCCTTCGGGGTGCGGGACGTGATCAGCGGGTAGCCCGCGCCCGTGTCCCGGACCACCGCCTCGTCCACCCAGGTACCGCCCGCGTTCCGGACGTCGGTGGCCAGCGACGGGTAGCTGGTCAGCCGCGCACCCGAGACCTTGCCCGCCTCCACGAGGGCCCACGGCCCGTGGCAGATCGCGGCCACGGGACGCCCGGAGGACGTGAACGCCTCGACCACCGAGACGGCCGGGGCCTGCAGGCGCACGGGTTCGAGGAGCTCGTCCTGCTCGACGCCGTAGTTGGTCACGATCGCCAGTACCTGCTTGCCGGTCAGGTGCGACATGGTTCTCCTCCTTCGTCGGGATCAGTGCTCCCCGACCGTAGGCACGGCCGCGCCCCGCTCGCACGGGACGTGGGAGAATAAGCGTTGGCCCTCCCACCCATGACGACGGAGCGAGAACGCTTTGCCCATCCCCGGTCCTGCGCTCACGGCGCGCCTCCAGCCGCACGCCACAGCGCCCGAGCTCATCCGTAACTTCTGCATCATCGCGCACATCGACCACGGCAAGTCGACGCTGGCCGACCGCATGCTGCAGCTGACCGGCGTGGTCCAGTCGCGCGACATGCGCGCCCAGTACCTCGACCGCATGGACATCGAGCGCGAGCGCGGCATCACCATCAAGTCGCAGGCCGTGCGGATGCCGTGGGCGGTCGACGACGAGGCAGGCGTGCTCACGCCGTACGCGCTGAACATGATCGACACCCCGGGGCACGTCGACTTCACGTACGAGGTCTCCCGCTCGCTGGCCGCGTGCGAGGGCGCCGTGCTGCTGGTCGACGCAGCCCAGGGCATCGAGGCGCAGACCCTGGCCAACCTGTACCTGGCCATGGAGAACGAGCTCGAGATCATCCCGGTCCTGAACAAGATCGACCTCCCGGCGGCGCAGCCGGAGAAGTACGGCGAGGAGCTCGCGAAGCTGGTGGGCTGCGAGCCCGAGGACGTCCTGAAGGTCAGCGGCAAGACCGGCGTCGGCGTCGAGCCGCTGCTCGACCGCATCGTGCAGCGCGTCCCGGCCCCGACCGGCGACCCGAACGCCCCGGCCCGTGCCATGATCTTCGACTCCGTCTACGACACCTACCGCGGCGTCGTGACCTACGTGCGCGTGATCGACGGCGACCTGAACCCGCGCGAGAAGATCGCGATGATGTCGACGAAGGCCACCCACGAGCTGCTCGAGATCGGGGTCAGCTCGCCCGAGCCGCACGCGACCAAGGGTCTCGGCGTCGGCGAGGTGGGCTACCTGATCACGGGCGTGAAGGACGTGCGGCAGTCCAAGGTCGGCGACACCGTCACCAACGCGGCCAAGCCCGCCACCACTGCGCTCGCCGGCTACAGCGACCCCAAGCCCATGGTCTTCTCGGGCCTGTACCCCATCGAGGGCTCCGACTACCCGGTGCTGCGCGACGCCCTGGACAAGCTCAAGCTCAGCGACGCCGCGCTCAACTACGAGCCCGAGACGTCGGTGGCGCTCGGCTTCGGCTTCCGCGTGGGGTTCCTCGGCCTGCTGCACCTCGAGATCGTGCGCGAGCGCCTCGAGCGCGAGTTCAACCTCGAGCTGATCTCCACCGCCCCGAACGTCGTCTACGAGGTGACGCTGGAGGACAACACGAAGGTCGTGGTGACCAACCCGTCGGAGTTCCCCGGGGGCAAGATCAAGGAGGTCCGCGAGCCCGTCGTCAAGGCCACGATCCTCACCCCGAGCGAGTTCGTGGGCGCGGTCATGGAGCTCTCGCAGTCCAAGCGCGGCGAGCTGCAGGGCATGGACTACCTCTCCGAGGAGCGCGTGGAGCTGCGCTACCACCTGCCGCTCGGCGAGATCGTCTTCGACTTCTTCGACCAGCTCAAGTCCAAGACCCGCGGCTACGCGTCCCTCGACTACGACACGTCCGGTGACCAGGTCGCCGACCTCGTGAAGGTCGACATCCTGCTCCAGGGCGAGCACGTCGACGCGTTCAGCTCGATCGCGCACCGCGACAAGGCGTACTCGTACGGCGTGATGATGACCGCCAAGCTCAAGGAGCTCATCCCGCGCCAGCAGTTCGAGGTGCCGATCCAGGCCGCCATCGGCGCGCGCGTGATCGCCCGCGAGACCATCCGCGCCATGCGCAAGGACGTGCTCGCCAAGTGCTACGGCGGCGACATCAGCCGTAAGCGCAAGCTGCTGGAGAAGCAGAAGGAGGGCAAGAAGCGCATGAAGAACATCGGCTCGGTCGAGGTGCCGAAGGAGGCGTTCATCGCCGCGCTCTCCTCCGACTCCGATGCGCCGAAGGACAAGAAGAAGTAGGTGCCCGCTCTTCCCTCCGGCATCCCGGTGCCCGACGACGGCGCGCTGCCCGCCTGGGTGCGCCCGTCGCCGGCCGCGCCTGCGCGAGACCGGCCGTTCGGCGTCTACGTGCACGTCCCGTTCTGCACGGTGCGCTGCGGCTACTGCGACTTCAACACCTAC
Organism: Promicromonospora alba; assembly: GCF_042654905.1. Lineage (NCBI taxonomy): Bacteria > Bacillati > Actinomycetota > Actinomycetes > Micrococcales > Promicromonosporaceae > Promicromonospora > Promicromonospora alba. Next base: position 1,083,191 of record NZ_JBHSFI010000003.1, on the reverse strand, counting down.
ACGGCGTCCGAGCTGGGCGGCGGCGCCAACCAGGCGCAGTACGCCACGACGGCGCTGCTGGAGGTGGACCTCGCGGCGAAGGTCCTGTCCGACGCCGGTCGCGCGCCGGCCGCGGTCTCCACGGTGTTCTTCGGGGGCGGTACGCCCACGATGCTCCCGGCGGAGGACCTCGCCCGGGTGCTCGACGGCATCAGGGGCGCCTGGGGTCTGGCCAGCCCTTCGACAGGCCAAGCCACGGGCTCGGCACGACGCGCCGAGGTCACCACCGAGGCCAACCCGGACTCCGTGACACCTCAGTCGCTGCAGGTGCTGGCCGACGCCGGGTTCACCCGGGTCTCGTTCGGGATGCAGTCGGCGGTGCCGCACGTCCTGGCGACGCTCGAGCGCACCCATGACCCGCTGCGCATCCCCGACGTGGTCCGGTGGGCACGCGACGCCGGTCTCGACGTGTCCCTCGATCTCATCTACGGCACGCCCGGCGAGTCCCTCGACGACTGGCGCACGAGCGTGGAGACGGCGCTGGCGACCGGCGTCGACCACGTGTCCGCGTACGCGCTGGTGGTGGAGCCCGGCACGAAGATGGCCGCCCAGGTGCGCCGCGGCGAGGTGCAGCTGCCCGATGAGGACGACCAGGCCGCCAAGTACGAGCTGGTCGACGACCTGCTCACGGAGGCGGGCCTGCGCTGGTACGAGGTGTCGAACTGGGCGCGTCCCGGGCACGAGTGCCGGCACAACATCGGGTACTGGCGCGGCGACGACTGGTGGGGGATCGGCCCGGGTGCGCACAGCTACGTGTCGGGGCCGACGCCGGTGGACGACGACGCGGGCACCCCCGCCGGCGTCCGCTGGTGGAACGTGAAGCACCCCCGCGCCTACGCCACGCGGCTCGAGGCCGGGCAGAGTCCCGGCGCGGGGCGCGAGCTGCTCACGCGCGCGGAGGCGCACCTGGAACGGGTGATGCTCGGCGTACGGCTGCGCGACGGTCTCGACCTCGGGGTGCTGTCCGACGCCGGCCGCACCGCGGTGGCGGGTCTGGTGGCGCGCGAGCTGCTCGACGGGCGGGCTGCTCTCGGCGCCGGAGGAGGCCCGGCACGTGCGGCGCTGACCCGTCGCGGACGCCTGCTCGCCGACTCCGTGGTGCGCGACCTCACCGCCTGAACCACTGCCGGCGCGCGGTGCCGGAGCGCCGCAGGGTTTGTTTGCACGGCGGGCGAAATCGCCGATATCTTGTGCCGATTCATACCGTTACGAGGCGGCACCACACCAGCACGCCTGACGAGGGGTACGCGCATGAGCAACACCTACGGCGGCTGGAACCCACAGGATCCGAACCGTGATCCCCGGCGAGCACCGGCCCCGCAGGTCCCGCAGCAGCAGAACCCGCAGCCGCAACAGGCTCAGCCCCCACAGGCGCAGCCCCCGCAGCCTCAGCCGTTCGACCCGTACGGCCCGCGCGATCCCTACGGCCGCCCTGCCAACCCGTACGGCAGGCCGGACTACCAGCCCCTGCAGCGGCCGGAACAGCAGGATCCGCAGCCGGGCGAGTGGGGTAGCTACCAGGGCGGTCAGCGGGCTCCGCAACCGCAGCAGCCCGCACCGCCGCAGCGGTACCAGGAGCCCCCGGCCCAGCCCGGTCTCCCGCAGTACCCGGCGGTCTCCGGGACGGAACGCCGGCCCGACGTGGACGAGCGCCCGACGATCGGCAACGCGTGGCGCTGGGGCTGGAGCGCGTTCGGCGCGAGCTGGGGCGTCTGGGTGCTGATGAGCCTGCTGGTCGGCCTGGCCCAGGTCGCCGTGCTCCTCGCGTTCAGCCCGTCCACGATGGACGCCCTCATGAACTCCACGGACCCGGCAGCGGTCGACGCCGCGCTGGCCGCCGGCCGGACGCTCGAGGCCAGGGGGCTGGCGGCGGCCGGCACCGCAGTGGGCTTCCTGCTGCAGGCGCTCCTGTATGCCGGCGCCCTCGCGGCGACGCGTACCCGCAAGGTCCGCATCCGCGATTTCTTCGTGCTCCGTGGCTTCGGCGGGCTCGTGGGGTTCGCGGTGGTCGCCGGAGCGCTCGGGTTCGCCGGCACCGCGGTGCCCACGGTCGGCGTGCTGGTGCAGGTAGTGGTCACCCTCGTCCTGGTCCCGGTGCCCTTCCTGCTGCTGGACGGTGTGGGCTTCGGCAAGGCCCTCGCCCGCGGTGTCGGCCTGGTGCTCTCGCACCTCGGGACCGTCTTCGGCGTCCTCGGCATCCTCGCCGGGCTGGGGATCGCCTCCATCGCCACGTGCGGGATCGGTCTCGTCGTCGTGGTGCCCGCGATGCTGCTGGTGGGGGCATATCTGGTCCAGCGCTGGACCGGGGAGACCGTCCAGGGCTGACCACCCCGTAACGACTCGGCGGTTGCACATGCGCAAATGCGGAGAAGAGGTGAAGGTGGGGCTGGACCAACGACCAGCCAAGGGGAACACATGAGTGAGAACACGCCACAGAACCCGTACGAGCCGAACGCGGGTGGCGCCACCCCGCCGCCGTCGGGCGGACCGACGCCGCCGAATCCTGCCGGTCCGACGCCGCCGCCGTCGGGCCCCGCACAGCCGCCGGTCTACGGCGGCGCGAGCCAGCCCCCCGCCTACGGCGGACCGGCCGTGCCGTACGGAACACAGCCGACGAGCCCGTTCCAGACCGGTGAGGCGCTGCGCTTCGCGTGGGACCGGTTCAAGGGGAACTGGCTGTTCTGGGTGCTGTTCGTGCTGCTGACGTTCGTCGTCGGCGCCATCTTCAACTCCGGGTCGGCCGGTGACATCCAGGAGCAGATCAACGCGTCGTCGGACCCGGAGGCGATGCAGGAGCTCGCGGCCACCATGTCCGGTGGGAGCTCCCTGCTCGGGCTGATCGGGTCGCTGGTGCTCGGCGTGCTTCAGGCGCTCGGGATCAATGCCGCGCTGCGCGAGGTCTCCGGTGAGAAGGCGACGTGGGGCAACCTGTTCAAGGCGAACAACTTCGGGATGATCATCCTGGCCGCCCTCCTGCTCATGGTGGCGAGCTTCGTGGGTGTGCTGCTCTGCGGGATCGGGCTCATCGCGGTGGCGATCTTCGCGGTGTTCACCTACCACAACGTGGTCGACAGGGGCCTGAACGCCTGGTCTGCCTTTACGGGGTCCTTCTCCCTGGTGGGCAAGAACTTCGGCGCGGTGTTCCTGCTGGAGCTCGCGCTCTTCGGCATCAACATCCTGGGTGCGATCCCGTGCGGGCTCGGCCTCTTCGTCACGCTGCCGCTGTCGGTGCTCGCGATCGCCTTCGCGTACCGCCGGCTCACCGGCGGTCTGGTCGCGGCCGGGCCGGCCACGGCCTGACGTCGCCCCGGCGGTCCGCCGCCGTCGTCCCGCCGAAATGACCATGCACCTGCTGCCAGGATCCGAGTGATCCTGGCAGCAGGTGCATGGTCATTTCTTACCGACGGCCGACGACGGCGGCGGGCGAGCGGCTTACTTGATGAGGCGGATGTTCACCGGGTAGCGGTAGGGCGCGCCCTTGCTGTTCTCCACGGCGGCCAGAATCATGAACACCAGCGCGGCGATGAACACGAGGTACACGAACGAGCCCAGCGTGAACGTGATGACGGTGATGATCGCGGCGGCGATGTGCACGAAGATCAGCGTGATCTGGAAGTTCAGCGCCTCCTTGGCCTCCTGGTCCACGAACCGGCTGCGGTCCTTGAACACCAGCCAGATCACCAGCGGCGCGATGAACGACAGCAGGGCCGGGCCGACCTGGGCGAAGATCGCCCACATGCGCTCGTCCGACGGGGTGAGCGGCTGGGGCTGGTACGGCGCGCCGGAGCCGTAGGGCGGGCCGTACCCGGTGCCCGGCTGCGGCTGACCCGGCTGACCGGGCGCGGGCTGGTTCGGATAAGGCTGGTCCTGGTGCGGAGGCTGGCCGGGCTGGGGCGAGCCGTAGGCGGGGGGCTGCTGCGGCGGCGGGCCGGGCTGCTGCGGCTGGTCAGGCGGCTGGGGCGACTGCGGCTGCTGCGGGTTCTCGGACATGGCCATAACCGTAGAGGCTGCGGCCTACGAGATGGCTCATGACGTGGTCACGAAATCGATAAGTTCTTCGACCCGTCCCAGCAGCGCCGGGTCGAGGTCCCGGAAGTCGCGCACGGCGGAGAGGATCCGCTGCCAGCCGCGGGCGACGTCGGCCTGCGTCTCGGCAGGCCAGCCCAGGGAACGCAGGATGCCGAGCTTCCACTCGGTACCCCGGTCGATGACCGGCCAGCGGTCCAGCCCGAGCCGCTCGGCGCGCACCGCCTGCCACACGTCGACGTAGGGGTGGCCGAGCACCAGCACGGTGCCCTGCGGGACGTGGCGCAGTGCCTCGTCCGTCAGCCGCTGCTCCTTCGACCCGGGCACCAGGTGGTCGACCAGCACGCCGACGCGGCGGTCGGCGTCGGGCCCGAACTCGGCGAGGCGTTCGGCGAGGTGGTCCACGCCGTCGAGCATCTCGACCACCACGCCCTCGACGCGCAGGTCGTCGCCCCAGACCTTCTCCACCAGCTCGGCGTCGTGCTTGCCCTCCACCCAGATGCGGCTGCCCCGCGCGACGCGGGCCCTGGCGCCGTGCACCGCCACAGATCCGGACGCTGTGCGCGTGGGCTGAGCGGGCGCGCGGTGCAGGACGGGCGCGGTGAGCACCACCGGCTTGCCCTCCACCCAGAAGCCCGGGCCGAGCGGGAAGGTGCGGGTGCGGCCGCGACGGTCCTCGAGGACCACCACGTGCATCCCGCCCGACTTCTCGACGCGGACGACGGCGCCCACCCAGCCGGTCTCGACCTCTTCGACCACGAGCCCGGTATCGGCGGGCATCGGCTGCGACGTCGGCCGGCTCCGCCCCCGCTGCGCGCCAGGGAACGCGGGGGACAGCACATCAGGTCCATACCGTTCGTCAACCACGGGGTGACCCTAGTTCCGCCATCCCGTTGAGTGCTGGATATTCGCCCTTTCGGAGTGTCATCCAGGGCGAATACCCAGCACTCAACGAGGAACGCGGAGGGCCGCCTCCGTGCGGGTCGACACGCCCAGCTTCCGCAGGATCGCCGAGACGTGCACCGAAGCGGTCTTGGCCGAGATGAACAGCCGCTCCGCGATCTGCCCGTTGGTCAGGCCCTCCGCGACGAGCGCGAGCACCTGCTGCTCCCGTGGGGTGAGCGTGTCCGGCACGCCGCCCGCCGGTGACGACGACGACGCCGGCGCGGGCACTTCGGCGGGCCCGCCACGGCCGGTCAGACCGGCCCGGTCGACGAGGCCCTGCGCCCGCTGGACGATCAGCCCCGCGCCGATCTTCTCCGCCTCGGTGATCGCGGACCCGAGCGCCGCTCGTGCTCCGGGCCGGTCTCCCGCGTCGAGCAGCCGCGCGCCCTCGCGGTACAGCGCATACGGGCGCAGGTGGGCGGGCGCGGGGCCGGGCTGCTCGGCAACCGCCGTCCACGGACCGGTGCCGAGCTCCGCCTCGAACACCGCGGACCACACGGGGAACGTCTGCCAGTGGGCGCACTCGGCGAGCGCCGCGCGGTACGGGGCGTCGTCGATGTCCTGGCCGGCCGCCCGGAGCTCGGCGATCGCCCGGGCCGACAGAGCGAGGGACGTGAGGTCGTAGGCAGGGCTGCGCGGGTGGTCCGGCGCGACGACCACCGACAGGCGCTCCAGCGCCGCCGCCGGTTCGCCGCGCAGCAGCTCGAGCTCCGCCTGGGTGCCCCTGCTGCGCGACCGGATCTGTTCTTCCAGGCGGCCGAACCGCTCCCAGGTGGCTGCCCGGTGGCGCGCCTCGGCCTGGGCGCGCTCGACGTCGCCGCGCCACATCAGGAGCCAGGTGCGGCGCTCGGTCAGGTAGGCGGTGTACACGCTGTCGTGGATCAGGGGCACCGTGTGCTCGTACCAGGCGGCCGCCTCGGCCCAGTCGCCGCGCCCGATCCAGGCCTCGACGACGTTGCCCTCGATCATGATCCGCGAGCCCTCGGACGCGCCGTGCCGGCGTGCCTCCGTGACCCCCTCCTGGGCGATCTCGACCGCCCGGTCCCACTCGCCGACGAGGATCCGGGAGTCCGACCCGTTGGTGTAGTACCGGCTCAGCCCTCGCCAGGCGCCCTCTGCCGCGTCGCGTGCGGCGTCGATCTCGTCGAAGCCGCCGGCGTCACCGCGCTGGACCCGGCTCACGCCGCGCAGGTTCAGGGCCACCGACGCGACCTCGGGGCTGCCGATCGCGATCCCGGCCTCGTAGGCGGCGGTCGCTGCCTCTATCCCTTCCTCGGTCCGGCCGTCGAGCATGGCGTGGCGCGCCCGCAGCATCAGGAGGTGAGCGCGTACGGCGTCGTCCCGGCCGGGTTCGACGAGCGCGAGGGCCCGCTCGATGAGCTCGGGCCCTTCGCCCGAGCCGGCGTGACCCGCGATGAGTGCAGTGTCGGAGAGCATGCCGGCCAGGCCCGCGGGGTCGTCGGCGGGCCACTCGGCGATCGCCTCGTGGGCGACGGCCAGGGCGCGGGCGGTCCGGGTGGACCCGCGCAGCGACTCGGCGACGGTGCGCAGCAGCTCGTGGTGCGGCAGGCCGGCCACGGCCTCGGCGTCGGGCACCTGTTCCCAGAGCTCCAGGGCGCGCTCGCCCAGCGCCACCGCGGTGGACGACGCGGCGCCGTCCGCTGCCGCCTGGTGCCCGACGACGGCCGCAGTGAGCGCCTTGTCCAGCACGCCGGCCCGCCACCAGTGGTCCGCTATCCGCGACAGCTTGGCGACCGACCGGGCGCGCCGGACGAGGGCGCCTTCCAGCGCCCGCGCGTACGCGGCGTGCAGGCGGCGGCGCTCGCCCGGCAGCAGCTCGGCGTACACGGCCTCCTGGGCCAGCGCGTGCCGGAAGGCGTAGCCGATCTCGGTGGTCACCAGCACCTGCGCGTCGACCGCCTCGCGCAGCCCTTCCTCCGGTTCGGGTCCGACGCCGGTCGTGACGTCGGCCAGGACGTCGTCGAGCACGTCGTGCCAGACACGCGGTCCGGCGGCCGCGACGACGCGACAGAGGGCCTGGGCCTCGCGGCTCAGGTTCCAGTAGCGCAGCAGGAGGATGTCGCGCAGGGAGTCGGGCAGGTCGGTGTCCAGGAAGCCGACGAGCTCCTCGACGTAGAACGGGACGCCCTCGCTGCGGTCGGCCAGGTCGGCGAACGGTTCGGCGATCAGGCCGGCGTCCAGCCCGACGGCGGGGACGTGGTCCCGGCCGTGCGCCGGGCCGTTCCGGAGGCCGGCGGAGCCGCCGAGCAGGTCGCGCGCCATCGCCTGGACCTCTGCGACGCCCAGGCGCGCCAGGTCGAGGCGGGTGGTGAGGCGGGCCCGGTCGAGCTCGGCCATGACGGTGCGCAGGGGGTGCGCGCGTCCGACGTCGTCGCTGCGGTAGGTGAGCAGCAGGAGCAGGCCGGCGGGTGCGGTGCGGGCGAGGCGGAGGGCGACGGCGCGGGTGACGTCGTCGGACCAGTGCAGGTCCTCCATGATCACGACGACGGGGCGCTCGGCGGCGAGCCCGGTGAGCAGGTTCGCGAGGACCTCGGGAAGGCGGTCCGCTCCGGCGTCCGACGCCGGGGTGACGAGCTGGGGAGCGACGACGGACAGGGCACCTGCCGCGGGCCCGGCAGCGGCGACCACTGCCTCGGGGCCTACCGTCCGGACGATCCCGCGCAGCAGTCCGGCGAGAGCCGCGTAGGGGAGGGGTCCGGACCCCTCGTCGGCGCACTGCCCGGTGAGGACGGGGACGCCGTCGGCGTGCGCGGTGAGCTCGTCGAGGAGGCGGGTCTTGCCGATCCCTGCCTCGCCCGCGATCACTATCGTGCGGTTGCCACCCGAGCGGACTGCGTCGAGGGCGGCTGTGAGCTCGCCGAGCTCTCGGGCTCGACCCACCAGGCGGGCGCGGGGAACCGGCATGGGCTCATCGTCCCATGCCGGTCCTGTCGTCGGTCCGCTGGTCATCGTTGCTGGTCATGACTGTCCGGCACGGTCTGGCGCCGCGCGTCAGGCGACGCGGGGCCGGGCCGTGCGGGCAGCCTTGGCCCGGCTGGTCTGCTCGGCGGCGTGGTGCTCGGCCGCCTGCCGACGGGCGATCTCCTTGCGCTCACGGGCCACGCGGGACTGCTCGGCCCGGCGGTTGAGGTCCTGCTCGTTCCTGCGGTACTCGGCGAAGTCGGAAAAACCGAACATGGTGTTGCCTCCTGGTCGTCGCCGGCCCGTCGCCGGCGATGACTCAAGGTTCGTCCGTGAGGTACCCCCGGCGGATCGGGCGGTCGCCGCATCTTTCGGACCGGGTCTGCTGAGGTGTGAGGTGGTGCCTAAGGCATTGCCCTAGTCCGCCGCTCGCGAACGTGGCGTACGCCTCCGTCACCCGCGTGACCTGCGCGTCGGGCCTGCTCAGAGACGTTCTGTGCGAAGCAGTGGCGGGTCGGGGACTTGGCCTGTGGCGTGTGCCGCGTAGGATTGGCACTCGGCTGGCGAGAGTGCTGGAGCGCCGGCCGGAACCCGGGTGCAGGTCCCGGACGTTCTACCTGGGACGGAGGTGAGCGCGGTGAGCGAAGAACGCAGACTCGATGTCTTGCGAGCGATCGTGGAGGACTATGTCCGGACACGGGAGCCCGTGGGCTCCCGCATACTCACGGAGCGGCACAAGCTCGGTGTGTCCCCGGCGACCGTGCGCAACGACATGGCCGCCCTGGAAGAGGCCGGGCTCATCGCCCAGCCCCACACCTCGGCCGGCCGCATCCCCACGGACAAGGGCTACCGCCTGTTCGTGGACCAGCTGGCAGAGGTGCGGCCGCTGACCGTGCCCCAGAAGCGCGCCATCGAGACGTTCCTGTCCGAGGCGGTCGACCTGGACGACGTGGTAGCCCGCGCCGGACGCCTCATCGCGCAGCTGACGGGCCAGGTCGCCGTCGTGCAGTACCCGTCGCTGCGTCGTTCCGGGCTGCGGCACCTGGAGCTCGTCCCCTCCGCCGAGGGGCGGCTCCTCGTCGTCGTCATCACGGACACGGGACGGGTCGAGCAGCGGTACCTCGACGTGCCCCTCGGGATGGACGACGGGACGCTCGGCGAGCTGCGCGCGCGCTTCAACGCCGCGGCCGCCGGCCACCGGCTCACCGAGATCGGCACCGCCTTCGCGCGGGTCACCGAGGCGATGCCCGACGAGCATCGCGCGCTGGGTACGGCCGTCGCCGAGGTGGTGACCGCCGCGCTCGCCGAGGAGAGCGAGGAGCGCATAGTGCTGACGGGCCAGGCCAACCTGGCGCACTCCAGCATGCGGTTCGAGCAGGGCCTGCGTCCCGTGCTCGAGGCCCTCGAGGAGCAGGTGGTCCTGCTCGGCCTCCTCACCGACATGACCGACGACGCAGGCGTTGCCGTGAGCATCGGCCACGAGAACCGGCTGGCCGGCCTGTCCGAGACCTCGGTCGTCACGTCCGGCTACGGCTCGTCCGACGGGGACTCCGTCGCGATCCTGAGCTCGATCGGCCCCACCCGTATGGACTACCCGGGCACCATCGCCGCGGTGCGCGCCGTCGCGCGCTACCTGTCGCGTGTGCTGCCCAGCTGACATCCCCCTTTCCACACACCTCCTCACAAAGAGAGACCTGTGACCGACTACTACGAGATTCTCGGTGTTCCGCGCGACGCCTCGCCCGAGCAGATCAAGAAGGCATACCGCAAGCTGGCCCGCGAGCTGCACCCCGACGTGGCAGGCAACGTGGGCGAGGACCGGTTCAAGGATGTCGCGCGCGCCTACGAGGTGCTGTCCAACCCGGACAAGCGCCAGCAGTACGACATGGGCGTGGACCCGACCGCGCCGGGTGGCGGCGCCGGCGGTGGGTTCGGTGCCGGGTTCGGTTTCCAGGACATCTTCGAGACCTTCTTCGGCGGCGGCCAGCCCGCCGGGCCGGTCCCGCGCGCCCGGCGCGGCAACGACGCGCTGGTGCGGCTCGACCTCGAGCTCGCCGAGGCGGTGTTCGGCGCCAAGCGCGAGATCCAGGTCGACACGGCGGTGGTGTGCAACACCTGTGCCGGCGACGGCGCACGGCCCGGCACCTCGGCGCGCACCTGCGACGTCTGCCACGGCCGCGGTTCCGTGCAGCGGGTCGCGCGCTCGTTCCTCGGCCAGGTCATGACCAACCAGCCCTGCTCCGCCTGCGGCGGCTTCGGCACGGTCATCCCCGAGCCCTGCGCCGACTGCGCCGGCGAGGGCCGCGTGCGTTCGCGCCGCACCGTCTCCGTGAACGTGCCCGCGGGCGTCGACACCGGTACGCGCATCAAGCTCTCCGCCCAGGGTGAGGTGGGCCCGGGTGGCGGCCCCGCCGGCGACCTGTACGTCGAGATCCGGGAGCGCGCGCACGACACGTTCGTGCGGCGCGGCGACGAGCTGCACTGCACCCTCCAGGTCCCGATGACGGCGGCCGCGCTCGGCACCGTCCTCGAGCTCGACACCCTGGACGGGCTCCAGGAGATCGACCTGCGCCCGGGCACGCAGCCCGGCCAGGTCATGACCCTCAAGGGCCTCGGCGTGGGGCACCTGCACTCGACCGGGCGCGGCGACCTCAACGTGCACATCGAGGTCCAGGTGCCCACGGCCCTGGACGAGGAGCAGACGGCGCTCCTGCAGCAGCTCGCGGTCCTGCGCGGCGAGGAGCGGCCCGAGTCGCGCCTCGCGTCCGTGCACGGCGGTGTGTTCTCGCGGCTGCGCGACAAGCTCAGCGGGCGCTGACCGCCCACCCATGAGCGCGCCAGTCTTTCTCGCGGAGGCGTCCACCGCCCATCCGCTCTCGGAGTACGCCGCGGGCTCGGTCTACGTGCTCGACGGCGCGGAAGGCCGGCACGCCGGCGTCGTCCAGCGGCGCGGTCCCGGGGAGCGGATCGACGTCGTCGACGGCGCGGGCGTACGCCTGCGGACCGTCGTCGAGTCGGTGGCCGGCGCCGAGGTGCACCTCCGGGTCGAGGAGGTGGACGTCGAGCCGACGCCCGCCGTCGTCGTGACGCTCGTCCAGGCCCTCGCGAAGGGCGACCGCGACGAGATGGCCATAGAGGCCGCCACCGAGGTCGGTGTGGACGCGATCATCCCGTGGCAGGCCGAGCGGTCGGTCGTCGTCTGGCGCGGGGACCGGGCCGCGAAGTCGCGGGCACGCTGGGTGAGCACCGTGCGGGCCGCGACGAAGCAGGCCCGCCGCTGCCGCATACCCGACGTCGAGCTGCCGCTGAGCACCAAGCAGCTCGCGGCCAGGACCCGCTCCGTCGTCGAGGCGGGCGGGACCGTGGCCGTGCTGCACGAGGAGGCGAAGGCGGGCCTGGCGACGGTAGCGCTGCCCTCCGCCGGCGAGGTGCTTCTCGTCGTCGGCCCCGAGGGCGGGATCTCGGAGGCCGAGGTCGCCCTGCTGATCGAGGCGGGCGCGGTCACCGCGCGCTTGGGCCCGCACGTCCTCCGCACGTCGACGGCGGGCCCGGTGGCGATAGCCCTCCTGAGCACCCGCCTGAACCGCTGGACCTGACCCACCCCGCGAGGTAGAGCGCCTGTCCGGACACACGCTCTACCTCGCGCGCCCTGAGGCGCCGAGATAGAGCGTGTGTCCGGACAGGCGCTCTACTTCACGGTAATCGTCAGTTCTGGACGATGAACTCCACGCGGCGGTTCGTCTCCAGGTCGGCGAAGGTCTTCGGCACGACCAGCGGGTCCGACTCGCCGTAGCCCTTCGCGGTCAGCCGGTCCTCGTCGATGCCGAGGTCCACCAACCGGTCCAGCACCTCGTCGGCGCGGCGCTCGCTGAGCTCCTTGTTGGCCGCCCAGGTACCGCGCGAGTCCGTGTGCCCCTCGATGCGGACCTCGACCTCGGGGTGGTCCGCGAGCACCTCGGCGGCCTCCCGCACCACGGCGCGGCCGTTCTTGGTCAGCTTCGCGCTGTCCGTGACGAACGTGATGTTCGGGATCTCGACGAGGTCCTCCTGGGCCTCCTCGCGCTCCTCGTCCGTCGGCTTACGCTCCGGCTCGTCGTCCCCGGACTCGTCCTTCTCCGGGTCGGTCGATGCGTCGTCGGACGGCACATCGCTCGCCTCGGGCGAGGGCGACGCCTCGTCGGACATGTCGACCGTCGTGTCCACCGGCGTCGTGTCCTCGGACGCCGTGGGCTCGGGATCGTTCTCCGTCAAAGAGGCCTCGGCCGGCCCGATGTCACCCGACACCGGCCCGTTCGGCCCGAAGGCCGCCGCGGTACGGACACCCTCCACGTCGCTCACCACCTCGGTGGCCAGGAGCGCGTCGATGTCGGTCGCCGCTGTCACGTCGGCGTCCCGCCCGGCGAGCTCGACGTCCACACCGTCGAGGCCGGCGGCGGCGAGCGCGCTCTCCGCGCGCTCGGTCAGGTCGGCCTCGATCCCCTCACGGAACCCCGTGTCCTGGACGCCCGAGAGCGCGCCCAGCCCGAGGACCGCGACGATGACCGGGGGCAGTACCGACCTCAGGTTCATGCCTTCGCCCCGGAACCTGCCGACTTGGTGTCGTCGCCGGCTGCCGCCGCTTCTGCCTCGTCCTCGGCGATGGCCTCGGCCTTGGCGTCGGCGTCAGCGATCTCGTCGACGTCGGTGTAGTCGACGTCCTTCTTGAACTTCGCCGCGCGGTCCTGCCCGCCGACCAGGTAGTCCTGGAACTCCTGGAGGCCGTCCTCGTCGCCGTCCGCGAGGTACTGCGCCTGGTTCGCCCAGTTCGCGGCAGCGGGCGCGAACTTGATGCCGCCCGCGGCGGTCGCCTCGCGCAGCTCTGCCTCGGACGCCGCCGCGACCTTGGCGTACGTCGTGTACCCGGCGGCCTTGAGCGCGGCCTCGATCTTGGGGCCGATGCCCTCGATGCGCTGCAGATCCTGCGGCTCGGGCTCGGGCTCAGCGGCGGCGACGGCGGCGGCCTCCGCCTCGTCCTCGGCGATGGCCGCGGCCTTGGCGTCGGCGTCGGCGATCTCGTCGACGTCGGCGTAGTCGACCTTCTCGCTGAACTTGGCGCGCCGCTCCTGGCCGCCGACGAGGTAGTCCTGGTACTCGCGCAGGCCGTCCTCGTCGCCGTCGACCAGGTACTGGGCCTGGTCGGCCCAGCTCGTGGCGGCGGGGGCGAACTTGATGCCCGCCTCGGTCAGCGCCTCACGCAGCTCTGCCTCGGACGCGCCGGCGACCTTGGCGTACGTCGTGTACCCGGCCGTCTTGAGCGCGGCCTCGATCTTGGGGCCGATGCCCTCGATGCGCTGCAGATCCTGCGGCTCGGGCTCGGGCTCGGGCTCCGGCTCGGGCTCGGGCTCAGCGGCGGCGACGGCGGCGGCCTCTGCCTCGTCCTGCGCGATGGCCGCGGCCTTGGCGTCCGCGTCGGCGATCTCGTCGACGTCGGCGTAGTCGACCTTCTCGCTGAACTTGGCGCGCCGCTCCTGGCCGCCGACGAGGTAGTCCTGGTACTCGTCGAGGCCCTTCGTGTCGCTGTCCACCAGGTACTGGGCCTGGTCGGCCCAGCTGGCGGCGGCGGGCGCGAACTTGATGCCCTGGCCCGCGACGGCCGCGCGCAGCTCTTCCTCGTTCGACGCGGCGATCGACGCGTACGTCGGGTAACCGGCGGCGACCAGTGCGGACGCGATCTTCGGGCCGATGCCCTCGATCCGCTGCAGGTCGTCGGGCTCGGTGACAGCGGCGGCCTCCTCGGCGGCCTCCTCGGCGGGGGCGACGGCGGCGGCCTGGGCTGCGGCCTCCGCCTCGGCGGCCTTGCGCGCGACGGCCTCGGCCTCGGCGACGACGTCGGACCCGGCGGCCTCGACCTCAGCCTCGCCGGTGCCCGCCCCGTGGGTGGCGGGCTCGTCGTCAGATCCTGCCGCGCCGTCCGCGACCGGCAGGGCCGTGCCGGTGCCGGCTGCGGGCTCGGTCTCCGGCGTCTCGACGCCGGCCTCCGCCGCGGTGCCGGTGGACGCGACCGCAAGGGCGGGAGCGGGCTCGGCGGTCTCCGCCTCGGAGTCGGCGTCCGCCTCGGAGCCGGCAGCGGCCTCCGCCTCGGCGCCGGACACCGGTTCGGCGACGGCGGCCGTGCGTGCGGCTGCCTCCGCCTTCTCCGCCACGTGCTTGCCCTTGGCCCGGCCCCAGACGAGCCAGCCGATCCAGATGCCTATCGCGAGGCCGATCAGAGCCGCGATGATGATGAATGCGAGCGATTGGGCGATGAACCAACCCACGCGTACCTCCAGGTGACTTACTGCGGTGTGTGGTGTGAGGGTGACGACGGGACCCGCGAGACGGATGGCGGCGAAACGGTGTCGTAGCGCGCCAATCTCCATCGAATGCCGCAAACTCTCCCACATCCCTTTCACCCGGGCATGACGAACTGTGTAACGGTACGGAAAAATATGCCCCGAGCCCGCCGGGCCAGGCGCCAGGGGCCGCCTCCGGGGGTCGGTCCCGACCCTCGCCGGTAGCCTGCAGAGCATGACGAGCACCGACAGCCCTGACTGCCTCTTCTGCAAGATCGTGGCGGGGGAGATCCCCGCGGACGTCGTGGCGACGTCGGACACGGCGGTCGCGTTCCGGGACATCGCGCCCAAGGCGCCCGTGCACGTCCTCGTCGTACCGAAGGAGCACTACCCGGACGTGCCGGCGTTCGCCGCGACGGATCCCGCGGGCCTGGCGAGCGTCATCGGGCTCGCCGACGGCGTCGCGAGCGAGCTGGCCGACGGCCAGTACCGCCTCGTCTTCAACACCGGGCCCAAGGCCGGGCAGACCGTCTTCCACGTGCACGCGCACCTGCTCGCGGGCGGCGAGCTCCCCGGCTTCGCGTAGCCACTTGTCAGACCCTCCTGGACCTGTCAGACACACAGGTCACGCGAGTGGCCTGTACGTCTGACAGGCGCGCCGGCGTCTGACAGGTCCTCGGGAGCGGAAACACCGTGGCAGCGCACCTTCTGGTCGATAGGATGTGGACCATAGTCATCCCTAGCGCACGAAGGAGCAGATCGGCCCCGCGGGGCCGGCTCATGACAACTACGCCCAGCACACAGTCGCAGACCCGGATCGAGCACAAGATCGTCGTTCCGGCCCACATCCCGACGGTCGCGCTCCTCGGGAGCCGGGACTCGGTGCTGCGGGCCGTCGAAGAGGGCTTCCCCGGCGTCGTCATCCACGCCCGGGGCAACGAGATAGCGGTGAACGGACCGGCGGGCGACGTCGCCCTGGTCACCCAGCTGCTCGACGAGCTGATCGAGGTCGTCGAGGCGGGCACCCAGCTCACCCCCGAGGTCGTGAAGCGTTCGGTCGCCATGCTGAGCGCCGCGTCGGCGTCGCGCCCGGCAGAGGTCCTCACGTTCAACATCCTGTCCAGCCGTGGCCGCACCATCCGGCCCAAGACGGTCGGGCAGAAGGCGTACGTGGACGCGATCGACACCAACACCATCACGTTCGGCATCGGCCCGGCCGGTACCGGCAAGACCTACCTCGCCATGGCCAAGGCCGTCCAGGCGCTGCAGGCCAAGCAGGTCAACCGGATCATCCTCACGCGCCCCGCCGTCGAGGCGGGGGAGCGCCTCGGGTTCCTGCCCGGCACGCTGTCGGAGAAGATCGACCCGTACCTGCGCCCCCTGTACGACGCGCTGCACGACATGGTCGACCCCGAGCAGGTGCCCAAGCTGATCGAGGCGGGCACCATCGAGGTCGCGCCGCTGGCCTACATGCGTGGCCGGTCGCTGAACGACTCCTTCATCGTCCTCGACGAGGCGCAGAACACCTCGACCGAGCAGATGAAGATGTTCCTCACCCGCCTGGGCTTCGGCTCCAAGATGGTCATCACGGGCGACGCCACGCAGATCGACCTGCCCGGCGGCACCACCTCCGGCCTGCGCGTCGTCGAGGACATCCTCATGGGTGTGGACGACGTCGAGTTCTGCCGCCTCACGTCGTCCGACGTCGTGCGGCACCGGCTGGTCAGCGACATCATCGACGCGTACGCGCGGTGGGACGTCCTTACCGACGACCGCCGTCCGGGCCGTCAGCCGCAGGACTTCCGTCAGGGCGGCAACCAGGGGAGCAAGAGGCAGCGCCGGTGAGCATCGAGGTCAACAACGAGTCGGGGTTCGAGGTCGACGAGGCGGAGTTCGCCGCGCTCGGCCGGTTCGTGCTGGACGCCATGCGGGTGCACCCGCAGTCGGAGCTGTCGATCATCTTCGTCGACACCACCGTCATGACCGACCTGCACGTGCAGTGGATGGACGAGCCGGGACCCACCGACGTCCTCTCCTTCCCGATGGACGAGCTGCGCCCCGGACGCGACGGCGACGTCACCCCGGCCGGGACGCTCGGCGACATCGTCCTGTGCCCGGAGGTCGCGGTCACTCAGGCCAAGGCCGCCGGCCACTCCACCACCGAGGAGCTCCTGCTCCTGACGACGCACGGGATCCTGCACCTGCTCGGCTACGACCACGCCGAGCCGGAGGAGGAGAAGGAGATGTTCGCGCTGCAGCGGAAGCTTCTCCTGACCTTCCTCGCGACTCGGTGACCGGCGTGATCTCTCTGCTCCTCACGCTGGTCATGCTGGTCGGCCTCTCGCTGGCGGGCATGCTCTCGGCCGGCGAGGCCGCGCTCCTGCGGGTCACCCGCGCCTCCCTCACGGAGGCGCTCGCCGAGGCGGAGCTGGGGCGGTCACCCGATCCGGACCGCGCCTCGCGCATCCGGCGGGCCCAGGCGCTCGTCGTCGACCCGACGGCGATCGTCGCCTCCTTCGCGCTCGTGCGCGTGATGTCGGAGGTGGTCGCCATCGCGGCCGGGACCCTGCTGGTGCAGCAGACGATGCCCGGCGAGGGCGTTCCCGACGAGCTGCCCGTGATGCTCGTCGCGCTGGTCGTCGGGGTCGTCATCGGCGTGATCTTCGTGCGGGTCTCGCCGCGCGCGCTCGGCTTCCGCAACCCGGTGGCGGTGCTGCTCGCGCTCGTGGGTCCGCTGACCGGGGTGTCGCGTGCCGTCGCCTGGCTCACCAGGTTCTCGGTGCCGCGCTACGACCCGTCCCCGCCCACGGAGGCCGAGCTGCGCGACATCGCCGACCGGGTGGGCGAGAGCCTCTCGGAGAGCAGCGCGTTCGAGGAGTCCGACCGGGAGCTCATCCGCTCGGTGATCGAGCTGGGCGGCACCATCACCCGCGAGGTGATGGTGCCCCGCACCGACATGGTGACCGTCACCGCCGACACCTCCCTCGACCGGGTGCTGCGGCTGTTCCTGCGGTCCGGTTTCTCGCGCGTGCCGGTGGTCGGCGAGTCGGTGGACGACGTCGTCGGCGTCGCCTACCTCAAGGACGTCGTGGCCGCGGTGCACTGGCCCGTGGACGACGGCGCCCCGCGCCGGCCCTCGCAGCGTCCCGCCGCCGACGTCGCGCGCGACGCCGTGTTCGTGCCCGAGTCCAAGCCGATCGACGACCTGCTGCGCGAGATGCAGGCCTCCGCCAGCCACATCGCGCTCGTCGTGGACGAGTACGGCGGCGTGGCGGGGCTGGTGACCATCGAGGACCTTCTCGAGGAGGTAGTGGGCGAACTCACTGACGAGCACGACACGGTGCCCGTCCAGGAGGTCGAGGACCTCGGCGACGGCGTGTTCCGCGTCCCCGCCCGGCTGCCCGTCGACGAGCTCGGCGACCTCTTTGACCTGCGCCTGGACGACGACGACGTGGACACCGCCGGAGGCCTGCTCGCCAAGGTGCTGGGCAAGGTGCCGCTCGCGGGCTCGTCCGTCGAGGTGGGCGGCGTGCACCTGGAGGCGGAGCGCGTCGAGGGCCGCCGCAAGCAGATCTCGACGATACTCGTACATCGTACGGAGCCGGCCGCCGAGCCGGACGACAGCAACGGTGGTCCCGATCAGCACGACCACCGTGATCAGAAGCGTGACCAGAAGGAAGTGACCTCGTGAGCGACCAGCCCGCAGTGCATCAGACCGCCGTACACCGGAGCGGCTTCGCCTGCCTGGTGGGCCGCCCGAATGCCGGCAAGTCCACCCTGACGAACGCGCTGGTGGGGCAGAAGGTCGCGATCATGTCGGCTCGGCCGCAGACCACGCGGCACACGATCCGCGGCGTCGTGCACCGCCCGGACGCCCAGCTCGTCCTGGTGGACACCCCGGGCCTGCACCGGCCGCGGACCCTGCTGGGGGAGCGGCTCAACGACCTGGTGCGGGACACGCTGTCCGAGGTGGACGTCATCGCGTTCTGCATGCCCGCCGACCAGAAGGTCGGCCCCGGCGACCGCTACATCGCCGCGCAGCTCGCCGAGCTGATGTCCGGACGCCGGCGGGTGCCCGTCGTCGCCGTCGTGACGAAGGCCGACCTCGTCCCGCGCGAGACGCTCATGCAGCACCTCCTCTCCGTGGACCAGCTCGCCAGGGCCGTTGACCGCGAGTGGGCCGACATCGTGCCCGTCTCCGCGAAGGACGGGTACCAGGTCGAGGAGCTGGAGGCGGTGCTCATCTCGCACCTGCCCGAGGGGCCCGACCTCTACCCGGACGGCGAGCTGACGGACGAGCCGGAGGCCGTCATGGTCGCCGAGCTGGTCCGCGAGGCTGCCCTGGAGGGCGTGCGCGACGAGCTGCCGCACTCCCTCGCGGTGGTCGTGGACGAGATGGTCCCGCGCGAGGGGACGGGCGACCCGGAGAAGGGCAGGCCGCCGCTCCTCGACGTGCGGGTCAACCTGTTCGTGGAGCGCGACTCCCAGAAGGCGATCATCATCGGGCGCGGCGGCTCGCGACTGCGGGCCGTGGGCACCGAGGCGCGCCAGGGCATCGAGAAGCTGCTCGGCCAGCGGATCTATCTCGACCTGCACGTCAAGGTCGCGAAGGACTGGCAGCGCGACCCGAAGCAGCTGCGCCGCCTGGGCTTCTAGCGCTCGGCGTCTCGCCGTGCACGTTGTGCTGCCCCGAGATCGGTCAGCTGCACGGGGCTTGACGTGAGTTCGGTCGGTCGCCTTGAGATCGGTCGTTTAATGGACCGATCTCAAGGCAACCGACCGAACTCGGACGACGGCGGAGGCAACCGACCGATCTCGCGGCCGCTCGCCCCACCTACGCGTTGCGCGACTCCGCCAGCTCGCGCCCGTAGCGGACGGCGGCGGTCTCGGCGTCGCGCTTGAGCTCGGCGGCAGGTTCGGCGAAGGCGTCCAGCGCCGGGTTCACGCCGACGAGGGTGAACGCGCGGTGCACGATGCGCAGGTCGAGGCCCCAGACGTCCTCCAGCACGCGACGCAGCCATGCGGTGGAGTGGTCCCAGCCCTCCTTGGGCGAGCCCTCGGCGTAGTTGCCGCCGAGCACCGTGACCAGGGTGGCGGGCTTGCCGCGCAGTGCGGTGCCCTGCGGGTCGATGCGCGGCTCGGTGTATGCGAGGTCGAACCACGTCTTGAAGTGCTGCGAGACGCCGTAGTTGTACAGCGGCACGGTGAAGAGGAGGGCGTCGGCGTCGATGAGCTCGTCGGCGAAGGTGCGGGCCAGGGCGGTCGCCTCGCGCTGCGCCTCGGTCCGCTCGTTCTCCGGGGTGAACCCGCCCTGCACGGCGTCCTGCCATGCGGTGGTCGGCACCGGGTCGGCCGCGAGGTCGCGGCGCACCACGGTCGACGTGGGGTGGGCGGCGGTCCACTCCGCCTCGACGAGGTCGCCGAGGGAGCGGCTGGCGGAGGAGGCGGGGAGGATGCTTGCGTCCAGGCGGAAGAGGGTCACGACAGCTCCAGTCTCGTTTTCCAGAGTCGCTAAGAAAAGCAGAGCGACTGGCGAAACGGTAGCACGGGTAGACTTGAGCGATGGCGGCAGCGGATGACCTGCAGGTACACCAGTGCGATGCGGCGATCACGCTCGCCTTCTCGATCCTCGGCAAGCGCTGGAACGGCATGATCGTGGCCGTACTCGGCGCCGGACCGCTGTCGTTCGCGGCCCTGCGACGCGCCGTCACCGGCATCAGCGACGCGGTGCTGTCGGACCGGCTCTCCGAGCTCGCCGATGCCGGCCTCGTCACTCGGAGTGTCGATCCCGGACCGCCCGTCGCCGTGGCCTACGCGCTCACGGCCTCGGGTGAGGAGCTGCAGCCGGTGCTGCAGGAGCTCGGCCGCTGGGCCCTGGAGAACTTGGCTGACGCCGCCCACCGCTGATCGGCGATCACGCCCGCAGCGGAGCATGGTTCGTCGGCGCGTCCCAGTCGATCCGGTAGTCAGTGATCCAGTCGCGCGTGGTCCGGGCTGCGGCACGGCCCACGAGCGGCAGGATCACGCGGTCACGCAGCACCCGGGTCAGCGGGTTGGGGATCTTCTGGTTCGACGTGCGCTTCGCCTGGGCGATCAGCTTCTCCACCCGGGTCCGCCGGAATGCCTCGAAGGCGGTGAACGCCATGGTCGGGTCGCCGTGGTCGCGCAGGAACCGGGCGAGCAGCACCCCGTCCTCGATCGCGAGCGAGGCGCCCTGGCCGGAGGTCGGTGAGATGGCATGGGCCGCGTCCCCGATCAGCCCGATCGGGCCGCGGTGCCACACGGGCACCGTCGGCAGGTCGAGCGTGTTCCACGGCGCCATGATCTCCGGGGTCGCGGCGATCAGGTCCGGCGCGGGCCCGTCGTCGTCGGCGAAGAGGCTGGTCAGCTCGGCCCGCCAGCGGTCAGGGGTCCACGCTCTGAGCTCGTCGTCGGTCGCCGCTCGTGCCTGCGGCACGTTGGCGAACCACCAGACGTCGCCCGGCGCCCTGTTCGCGTAGGCGAAGAACGCGCGCCTGCCGAACGTCATGGTGAACGTGCCCTCGGGCGCGTCAACGTGGACACCCGAGGCGTAGCCGCCGGTGTTCAGCAGGCCGGTGTAGCGCGGCGGCGGGCAGGCCGGGTCGAGGATCGCCCGCACGCGGGAGTGCAGGCCGTCCGCGCCGACGAGCAGGTCGCCCTCTGCGGTGGTCCCGTCCGCGAACGAGGCCACGACACCGCCGTCCGGCAGCGTCGTGGCATCGACGAGACGCTTGCCGTACGCGACGGGGATGCCGCGGCGCGCCGCCTCGTCGCGCAGCCGGACGTAGAGGTCCGACCGCCGGACGGTCTGGCTGACCGTGCCCGCGGCGTCGTCGCGGCCCATCGGGAGGTGGGCCAGCGGCCTGCCGGACGACGACCGCAGCGCGAGGGTGTGCGTGTCGAACCCGCCGAGGTCGTGCTGGTCGATGCCCAGCACCTGGAGGGCGGCCAGGCCGTTCGGGGCGAGGTTGAGGTAGGCGCCGACGCCGTCCGCGGTGCGTTCGTAGGCCTCGTGGACCTCTGCGTCGATGCCCGCCTTCTGCAGGGCCATGGCGGTCACGGGTCCAGTGATGCCCGCTCCGATGATGATTGCTCTCATGTAGTGACCATAAGATGGGTAACCATAAAATGGCAAGACAATGGAGCGAGAAGCTGGACGGGGGCGACTTAGGCTGGCTCCCGTGACCCAGGACTCCCGGCCGCGCTCGCCGCTCGCGATGGTGCTGCTGGCGCTGCTCGCCGAGGAGCCCATGCACGCCTACCGCATGCAGCGGCTGATCAAGAGCCGGCGCAAGGACGACGTCGTCAACGTGGCGCGCAGCAACAGCGTCTACCAGTCGATCGAGCGCCTGCTCCGGGACGGCCTCATCGAGGTCCACGAGAAGCTGGCGGCCGAGACCGGCCCGGCCCGCATCGTCTACGCCCTGACGAGCGACGGCCGGGACGCCCTGACGCGCTGGATGGACGCCGCCCTCGCCACCCCCGCACGAGAGTTCCCCGAGTTCCGGGCGGTGCTGGCGGTGCTCGCGATCACCGGGCCGGACCTCGTCCGGGCCCGGCTCGAGGAGCGGGTGCGGGCGCTGGAGGCCGTGCTCGCCGAGGCCGATCGAGAGTCCGCCGCCGCGCAGGAATGGGGTCTGGCCAGGGTGCTCATGCTCGAGCACGAGCACCTCGTGGCCGTCACACGAGCCGAGCTGGACTGGGTGCGCCAGGTGGTCGCCGACCTCCGGTCGGGGGCGCTGACCTGGGACACGGAGGAGATGCTGGCGACCCGCCCGCCTGAATGACTCGCCGTGCCAGCCAGGGGAGGGTCCGGGCCTGCGGGCGTAGCATCCGATGGTGTTCTTTCGGACGGTCGCCACATCCGCCGCAGTCCTTGTCGCCCTCGCGCTGACCGGCGCCGTCGCCGGTCCCGTCTGGGAGCCCGCGCCCGTGACCTCGCACCTGCGCCTCGGCTCCGCGTCGAC
Source organism: Promicromonospora alba (assembly GCF_042654905.1). Classification (NCBI taxonomy): domain Bacteria; kingdom Bacillati; phylum Actinomycetota; class Actinomycetes; order Micrococcales; family Promicromonosporaceae; genus Promicromonospora; species Promicromonospora alba. The sequence continues at coordinate 1,060,960 of NZ_JBHSFI010000003.1, read as the reverse complement.
GGCGATCGGTGGCGCTCTGTCCGGCGGCGGGACCGGTGGCGGTGAGCCCGGCGACTTCGAGGTGCGCGAGTCCGAGGTGACGATCCCGCTCGCCGACGGGCTGGAGGTCGGCGGGCTGCTCCGCGAGCCGATCGACGCCGGCTCCGAGGGCCATCCGGGCATCGTGTTCGTGCACGGTGCGGGCACCGGCAAGGCGGTCGATGCGTTCACCCTCGCCGCCACGGCGCTGGCGAGCGCGGGGATCACCACGCTCGTGCCGGACAAGCGGCTGGACAACTACTCGACGCGGCACCGGGACTACGAGGCCATGGCGCGCGACTACGCCCACTCGGTGCGCTACCTGCGCGGCGTCCCGGGCGTCGACCCGGACGAGATTGGGCTGTACGCGGAGTCGGAGGGTGCGTGGGTGTCACCCGTGATGATGGTCGACGACCCGCGGCTCGCGTTCCAGATCCTGGTCTCCGCGCCGGTGGTCCCGCCCCGGCAGCAGGCCGCCTACGCGGTCGACAACTACCTGCGGAACACCGACGTGCCGGCCGGGGTCTTCCGCGCGATCCCGCGTGCGGTGGGGATGAAGCTGCCCGGCGGCGGTTTCGAGTACGCCGACTTCGAGGTGCGTCCCTGGCTCGAACAGCAGGACGACCCGATCCTCGCCGTGTACGGCACGAACGACGCGTCGATGCCGCTCGAACAGGGCACGCGCGAGCTCCTGGACACCGCCGGCGACGTGACGGTCCGGTTCTACGACCACGCGAACCACGGCATCAACGTCGAGACGCCCGACGGGCTGGTGCTGCACCCCGACTTCGCGACCGACGTCGCCGACTGGGTGCTCGGCCTCCCCGCGACGGCGTCGGCCGCACCCCAGCTCGCCGGCGCCCAGCCCCGGCAGGTCTACCTCGCCGCACCCGTGCCGCAGCCGCAGTGGTACGGCGACGGCGACTGGCTGGTGGGGGTGGTGATCACCGCGGCAGGGCTCCTGCTGGTGGGCCCGCTGCTGGTCGGCGGTACGGCGCTGGCGGGCCGCCTCGCCCGACGTCGTTCCGGTCGCCCGGGCACCCACCTCGCCCCGGGCCTGCGCGCGCCGCTGGCGGGCCTGGCGATCGGCGCGGTGGTGACCACCGTCGGGCTCGCCGTGTACCTGGCGGCGGTCGCGCGCCTCGCCCTGGACTACGAGAAGAACGCACTCGTGGTGCAGGGCGGCTGGATCGGCGTCCGGCTGCTCGGCATCGCGACGGTCGTGGCGGCGGCGCTGCTGCTCAACCGGCTTCGCGACCTGCGGGGCAGGGTTGCGATCACTGCCGGGGTCGACGCCCCGTCGCGGATCGTCGTCGCCGAGCCCGCCCGAGCCGCGACAGCGGTCGTCGCCACGGGCTTCTGGCTGACCGTGCTCGGCGCGACGGCGCTGCTCGTCACCCTGGCGTACTGGGGCGCCTACCAGCTGGGCATCTGACCGAACCCGCCGAGCCGCAACAGCTCCGGCGCCTGGCGGGCGAGCGGCCGCGGTACGACGTCGTCGGGGACCGTGTCCGGGAGGCGCAGGTGCCGCACCTGGTCCACGTGCGTGGTCGTCGCCAGCGCGGCGCTGTGGTTCGCCGGGGCGGGCACGTGCGTCAGGTACGGGCGGGGATGGGGGAGCCGTACCGACGGGTCCCGCCCCACGAGCGTCGGCCGTGGACCGGTGACGTCGAGATCGCGCAGCGGGATCGTCAGCCCGTGCCCGGTCAGCTTGGTGGTCGCCTCCTTGCGGGTCCAGTACGCGAGCAGCGCGTCCGCACGGTCGCGGGCCGGCAGGCGCCGCCAGGCCCGCCGCTCGGCAGGCGTGAGCGCGGCGGCCGCCAGGTCCTCCAGGTCGCCGTCCGCCGGCCGCGCGTCGAGGTCCGCGCCGACCCTGCCCTCACCCACCACCGCGACGAGCACCCAGGCCCGCGTGTGCGACACCGAGTAGTCGAGGGCCGCACCCGGCACGTGGGGTCGCCCGTGCTGCGGGTCGCCGCAGCGCTCGCACGACCGGTCCACGACGATCTCGTCGGGGAACACCCCGAGGTAGCGCGACAGGATCAGCCGCTGGGCTGCACGCGACGTCAGGTGGACCGCGGTGGCAACGTCGTCGAGCCCCACGAGGTGCTCGCGATCCGGTACGGTCAGCAGGCGCGTCCAGGCTTTCCGACGTCGGACCGGAACGAGCCAGACGTCGCAGGTGCGGGGTGACGGTGCGGCAGCTAGGTCCACTGCGTTCTCCCTGTGACCTCGGCGAGCTGTCGGCTGCGGCCGACGGCGGTGTTCCACCCACGTCGAATGTGATGGACGTGCGCAGAAATACAGGTGTGACCGGACTCGCCGTGGTTCGGCCTGACAGGCTCCGTCCCCGGCGGGTAGTAACGTCGGGGACCCAACGCCACCAGCCACACTTCCCCAGTCTCGACCAGCGGCGTTATCGAGGAGTGAACGGATGATGGACCAGCACGCTTCCGAGCGTGACGAGAGAGATTCGGCAGACGGCGCGCAGGACGCGAACGGCGCGCCGACCGAACGTCTCGGCCACGAGCACGTCGCAACGATCTCGGCAGAGACCGAGTCCGGGCACACGTCCGACGACGCCAGACCCTTCGCGAACATCGCGGTAGCCGACTACGTGCGCGACGCCATCGCCGCACTGGCCCTGCTCGTGTCGCTCGCGCTGCCGTGGAACCTGGCCGACCGGGGAGCCGACCGCGTCGAGGTGGTCCTGGCCGTCGCGCTGTCCCTCGCCTCGCTGACCCTGCCCTACCTCGCGCGCCTCGGCGTGCTGCCGGCCACGTGGACCGTGCACTCCACGCGCCGCGCACGCCTGCTCGCCGGGCTGCCGCTCGCCGTCATCGGCCTGCTGCACCTCATCTTCGACGTCCGCAGCGGTGCGGGCGTCGGCACCGGCCTGGGCCTCGCGCTGGCGGGTGCGGCGCTCGCCGCCACCCCGCGCGACAGCGAGCTCGGACCCATCGAGGAGGACGGCGCCGTCGTGCGCGGCTGGCGCCTCGGCCTCGCCGGCGTCGGCATCCTGATCGCGGCGGGCGCCGTCACCTCCACGCTGCTCGCCGAGTTCGCCGCGGACGCGACGCTCGGCGACCGCCTGCTCGCGCCCGTGTGGCTCGCGCTGGTCGTCGGCCTGGCATGGCTCCTGGTGGGCGGCACCGTCCGCCACGACCGTCCCTCGCGGCTCGTGCTGGTCGCCGCGGGCATCGTGCTGGCGCTGCTCTTCATCTTCACGTCGGGCGACTCGCTGACCGGCCTCGAGTCCATGCGCCCCGGCGTCACGGACCCGAGCCGGTTCGGCCTGGTGCTCCTGCCGCTCGCCGCCGCCGTCGCCGGTGCGCCCGCGGTGCGCCGCGACCCCGCGGCAGAGGAGGACGTCAGCACCGAGCAGGCCGCCGGCGTGTGGGTGCGGGTCGCCATGCGCGCGTTCGACGTCATCGTGCTGCTCGCGGTGTGCAGCGCGCTGGCCGCCCTCGTGCAGCTCATCGACCCCGGCTTCATCGGGTCCGGCGCCGGCGTGACGCTGGTGGTGCGGCTCGTGCTCGGCGTCGTCGTCGGCGGCATCGCCTGGTTCGCGCGGCGCTCGCTGCAGCGCGACCCCAGCACGGGGCACGTGCCCGCCGTCGGTGCGGCGTGCGTGGCCGGCGTGCTGGGGCTCGTCGTCGTCATCGCGACGTCCGGCGCGAGCCTCGGCGTGAACCTCGGCGACCTCCTGATGGCCCTCGGCCTGCCGGTCGTCGCGGCGTCCGCGCTGATGATCCCCAAGGCCGTGCGTGACCACTTCCAGACCGTCGGCATCGGCGGGGACACCGACGTCGACCGCAGCCAGGCCTACCTGTGGGCGCCGCCGCGCCCCAAGGGCGACAAGGCACCGCCCGTCTCGCTCCCGGAGCAGCCCGTGCGGTCGGCGCCCGAGCTGCGCCGGCCCGCCGAGCCGCGCCGGGTCACCTCGACGGGCGCCGTGCGCACCGTCGCGGGTGCCGCCGCGGTCCAGCACGGGGTGGTTCCCGTGCAGTCCGCGAAGCCGGAGTCGAGCGAGGTTCCGATCAGCGCGATGCGCACCGTCGAGGAGCTGCGGGCAGCGGGCGCGCCCGCCGGCTCGTCGACGAGCGAGACGGCGACCATGCCGCCGGTCCGGTCGGGCGCGACGCCGGTGGCGTCCGCTCAGCCGGTCTCCGCCGCGCAGCCCGTGGCGCCCGTCCAGCAGGTGGCCTCCGCCCAGCCGACGGCGCGCATCCGGCCCGTGACCGGTCAGCAGGCGGTCCAGGCCGACGCCGGTGCGGCCGCCGGTGACGCCGGTCAGGAGCAGGTCACGCGCCGCGTCGTCGTCGGGCAGGAGCAGAACCAGCGACCCGCGACCGCGGACTACGGGTCCGAGTCGGGTCACACGGCAGTGCTGCCGCCCGTGGGCGGCAGGTGGACGCCGGCAGTGGCGCTCGACCCGGCCACCCCGCTGGCCGACCTGGCGAAGATCGTGCAGGAGGCGCCGCACCTGCGTCCGCAGGTCGCCGCCAACCCGTCCACCTACCCCGCGCTGCTGGACTGGCTGGGCGCCCTCGGCGACCCGCAGGTGGACGCGGCGCTGCGCAGCCGCCGCTGACCCGTTGGCCGAAGTAGAGCGCCTGTCCGGACGCACGCTCTACTTCACCGACCACCAATCGGTGAAGTAGAGCGTGCGTCCGGACAGGCGCTCTACTTCGCCGAAGACGTCCGGATCGTGGGCGGGCTGGGTGGCCGAGGTCACCTCCGGGGGTACAGTGACGGCGTGCGCATGACGGTGATCCTTCTCCTTCCCTGCCGCGACGAGGCCTAGACAGGTCGGTCCCTCGTCGCGGAGGCTTGGTGTGCCGGCCAACCTCACCGAGCGAAGGAACCACGATGGAGAACAGCATCACCGCCACCACCCCCGGCGGAGTTCATGACGTAGCAGTGCACGGCGCAGCGGGCGGAATCATCGAAGACAACCCGCAGCAGACCTCTGGCATGCCGATCCAGAAGTACCTCCCGTTCCACGAGCAGATCACCGTGGACATCCCCGACCGCACCTGGCCCACCAAGCGCATCGAGAAGGCTCCGCGCTGGTGCGCGGTCGACCTGCGTGACGGCAACCAGGCCCTCATCGAGCCGATGAACCCGGAGCGCAAGCTCCGCATGTTCGAGCTGCTGGTCTCCATGGGCTACAAGGAGATCGAGGTCGGGTTCCCCTCCGCGAGCCAGACCGACTACGACTTCGTCCGCAAGCTGATCGACGAGAACCGGATCCCCGACGACGTCGTGATCCAGGTCCTGACGCAGGCACGTGCCCACCTGATCGAGCGCACCTACGAGGCGATCACCGGCGCGAAGCAGGCGATCGTGCACCTGTACAACTCGACGTCCGTGCTGCAGCGCGAGGTCGTGTTCCGGTCCGACCAGGACGGCATCGTGGGCATCGCGCTCGACGGTGCCAAGCTGTGCCGCAAGCTCGAGGAGACCGTCCCGGACACGCGGATCTACTACGAGTACTCGCCCGAGTCGTACACGGGCACCGAGCTCGAGTTCGCCGTGCGCATCTGCAACGAGGTCATCGAGGTCTTCGAGCCGACGCCGGAGCGCAAGGTCATCATCAACCTGCCCGCGACCGTCGAGATGGCCACGCCCAACGTCTACGCCGACTCGATCGAGTGGATGAGCAGGCACCTGAACCACCGCGAGAACGTCATCCTCTCGCTGCACCCGCACAACGACCGCGGCACCGCCGTCGCGGCCGCCGAGCTGGGCTACCTGGCCGGTGCCGACCGCATCGAGGGCTGCCTGTTCGGCAACGGCGAGCGCACCGGCAACGTCGACCTGGTGACCCTGGGCCTGAACCTGTTCTCCCAGGGCATCGACCCGCAGATCGACTTCCACGACATCGACGAGATCCGCCGGACCGTGGAGCACTGCAACCAGATGCCCGTCCACGAGCGGCACCCGTACGTGGGCGACCTGGTCTTCACGGCGTTCTCGGGCTCGCACCAGGACGCCATCAAGAAGGGCTTCGAGCACATGGCCGGCCGCGCGGAGGCCGCGGGGGTCACCGTCGACGAGCTGCACTGGGGCGTGCCGTACCTGCCGATCGACCCCCGCGACGTCGGCCGCTCGTACGAGGCGGTGATCCGGGTCAACTCGCAGTCCGGCAAGGGTGGTGTGTCCTACCTGCTCAAGAGCGAGCACAAGCTGGACCTGCCCCGGCGTCTGCAGATCGAGTTCTCCCACGCCGTGCAGAAGGTGACCGACGCCCAGGGCACCGAGGTGACCGGCGCGGACATCTGGCGCATCTTCACCGACGAGTACCTGCCGGTCGAGGAGAACGCGCCGTCCGGCCTGGAGCACTGGGGCCGGCTCGAGCTGCGCGGCACACGTGCCGTGTCGGCGGAGGGCGAGCAGGACACGCTCGAGGTCGACGTGCTGGACCGCGGGCAGGAGCTGACCCTGACCGGCACGGGCAACGGGCCCATCGACGCGTTCGTGAACGCGATCGCGCAGGTCGGCGTCAAGGTACGGGTGCTGGACTACGTCGAGCACGCGCTGTCCGAGGGCGGCGACGCCAGTGCCGCCGCCTACGTCGAGTGTGCGGTGGGAGACGACGTCCTGTGGGGCGTCGGGATCGACCCGTCGATCACGCTGTCGTCCCTGAAGGCGATCGTCTCGGCGGTCAACCGAGCGGAACGCACGGCCTGACAACCCGTTGAGTGCTGGGTATCTGCGGTGTTTCCGGCCCAGGATGCGCAGATACCCAGCACTCAACGGAGCTTGGTGTAGGTGGCCTCGAAACCTTCCGCCTGCTCCGTGTAGGTCGTCTCGGTGCAGGTGTACTCCAGCGGCTGGGTCCGGCCGTTCGGGTTGTAGGGGCCGCTCTCCTCGCCGACCTCGATGGTGACCGAGATATCCCTGAAGTCCGAGCCCTCGGTCGTGAGGACGCCGTCGTCGCTGGTCGAGACGATGTACGACGCCGTGCCGCGCCAGGTCTGGGTGATCTCGCCGACGGAGGACCCGGCGCGGATGGGCTCGGCGTCGTCGTAGTCGACCACCTGGGTCCCGTCGGCGCTGAACTCCGTCACGCGCCCCTCGAAGCCGGTGAACTTGACGGTCTCGTCGAGGCTGGAGATGTCCTGCGTCGAGGTCCAGCTCTCCAGCTGCCACGTGCCCACCAGGCACTCGTCGATGACGGCCGCCGGCGAGGCGGACGCGGACGGCGCCCCCGAGGCGGATGCCGAGGTCGACGGACCGGCGTCGGCGTCCGCGTCGCCGGACGGCATGCCCACCAGGAGCGCCGTGGCGACGCCACCCACGATCAGGACGCCCGCGGCCGCGACGATCCAGGTGAGGGGCCGGGACAGCAGGCCGCGGCGGGGTGCCTCCGGTTCGGGTGCGGGCGCCGACGGAGCCTGCGGCTGCGCCTTGAGCACCGTCTCGTCGTCCCGCAGTGCGGTGACGTCGTCGTCATCGAGGTCGGCGTTCGAGAGGTCCAGGCCGGGGGCGGGCCTCGTGCGCGCGGTCCGGAGGCTGTCCGGGGCGTCGTCCAGGAAGTCGAGCACCTCCTGCAGGCTCGGCCTGGCCTCGGGGTCCTTGGCCAGGCAGGCCTGCACGAGCGGGAGCAGCCAGGCGGGGCACGTGCTGAGGTCCGGGTCCTCGTGGACCACGCGGTAGTACACGACGGTGGTGTCGCCCTCGCCGAACGCACGCTGCCCGGTCGCGGCATAGAGCGCGACGGCGCCCAGGGCCCAGACGTCGGCCGCGGGCGTCGAGATGCTCCCGCGTACCTGCTCGGGCGCCATGAACGAGGGCGTGCCGACCTTCAGGCCGGTGCGGGTCAGCGACGTCGAGTCCAGCGCCTTGGCGATCCCGAAGTCGATGACGAACGGGCCCTCGTGCCCGAGCAGGATGTTGGACGGCTTGAGGTCGCGGTGCACGATGCCTGCCTGGTGCACGGACCGCAGGGCCTCTGCCACGCCGGCCACCACGCGGCGCACGTCGGGCTCGGGCAGCGGACCCTGGGCGCGTACGACGGCGGTGAGGGACGGTCCCGCCACGTACTCGACGGCCAGCCACGGCTGGGCCCCCTCCGGATCGGCATCGATCACCGTGGCGAGGAACCGGCCGCGCACCTTCATCGCCGTGGCGACCTCTGCCCGGAACCGGGTGCGGAACTCCGGGTCCTGGACATATTCCTTCAGGATTGCCTTGAGGGCGAGCTTGCGGCCGGTGCGGGTCTCCGCGAGGTAGACGACCCCCATGCCGCCCGCCCCGATCCGGCCCAGAAGCTCGTAACCACCGAGCTCCTGCGGGTCGGACGGCTCGAGCGGGTGGATCTGCGGGGCTGCCCCTGGGCCTGGCAAGATCATGGTGAAAACATACCGGATTTCCTTGTATTCACCCGACATATCCGTCATGGTGATTTGCGTTCGCTGGCCAGATGCAACTGCAGGGGGAGACATGAAGAGGAAGTTTGTGAGCCGCGCGCTCCCGTCCGCGCTCGTGGCGGGAGGGCTGCTCGTCGCGGGCGGGGTGTCCGCATCGGCGGCCGACGAGAGCAAGGCATCGAGCACCGAGCAGTCGGCCGATGGTCTGGGCGGCGCCCTCACGGGCACCGTCGACGCGGTCCTCGGGGACGACGGCGCCGTCGACAGCACGCTGACCCAGGTGACGGACACCGTCGAACAGGTCACCAAGAAGGACGGCGCCCTCGACGACACGGTGCAGGGCGTCACGGGCGCCGTCGACTCCGTGGCCGGCAAGGACGGCGCGGTCGACGACGTGGTGCAGGGCGTCAGGCGCAGCACGGCTGACGAGCCGGCCGACGAGCCGGACGCGGCGCCGGCCGCTGCCGATCGCGGCCCCGTCGAGGACGTGGTGGGCGGTGTCTCCGGTGTGCTCAACGCGGTGGCCGGCGAGAACGGCGCGGTGGACGACGTCCTGGGCGCGGACCGGCCTGAGCGAGGACTGACCGATGACCTCCCCGCGGAGCTGATCGACGACGTGGGTTCCATCGGCGAGAACGTCGGGAGCGGCGATCTCCCGGGCGCGATCGGCGCGGTCGCGGGCCCGGACGGCGTCGTGGACGACCTGCTCGAGAGCCCGTCGTCGGGCGGTCCCGGTGGCGGTGGCCCGGGTGATGGCGGCGGTCCCGGCGACGGTGGTTCCGGTGGCGGCGGCACTGGCAATGGTGGCTCGGGCGACGGTTCCGACGGCGGCACGATCCCGGTGGTCAACCCGGGCGGCGGCTTCGATCTCGGTGGGCTCCTCCCCGTCGGGCCGATCGGGGAGCTGCCGGGTGCGCTCGCGCAGACCGGTGGCCAGGTCGGCGCAGCGGTCGGGGCAGGACTCGCGCTGACTGCCGCGGGAGCCGCGATGATCCGCGCCCGGCGCAGGATTCTCGAGGTCCAGGGCTGACCGGGTACCGCGAGATCGGTCGGTTGCACGCTGCTTGAGATGAGTTCGGTCGGTTGCTTCGAGATCGGTCATTTAATGGACCGATCTCGAAGCAACCGACCGAACTCGAACTACGGCGGAGGCAACCGGCCGATCTCGCGGCCACCCGACCCCGTGCCTACGCCTGGTGATCGACGGCGGGCGCCGGCCGGCGCATGGTCCACAGGGGTGGTGACCCCGGGTACAGCTCGGCGAAGGTCCTGGTGACGTCGAAGCCGTGCCTCCGGTAGAAGTCGACGTTCTCGGGCGTGCTCGTCTGCAGGGAGACGGGCTGGTTGTCGAGGTCCGCCCGGTCGAGGCCGTCGCGCAGCAGCGCGGTGCCGACGCCCGTGCGCTGATGGTCCGGGTGCACCGCCAGCACGCCGAGGAACCAGCCCGGGTCGTTGGGGTACGACTGGCCGAGCGTGGCGTAGAGGGCGGAGAGCCGCGGCCAGTCGCTCGCGGCACGGCGGACGAGCTTTCGGGTGGCGCGCGCCATGTGCGGGTCGGCCGGCCGGGTGGCGTCGAACGGGTCGTACGGATCGTCGGATCCGGCGGCGGTCCAGGAGGAGAACCCGATGATCCGGTCACCGTCCAGGGCCACCCGGGCGACCTGCGGTGGACCGATCCGCCGTAGCGCCGTGCCGAGCATGATCAGGTGCGGCAGGCGCCGACGTTCCGGGTCCGGCAGGGTATGGGTCCAGAGCGGGTCGTCGGCGAACGCCGCGGCCGCGATCTGGGCGGCCTCCTTGCTCTGCCGTGGCCGGAAGTCGGTGATCCTCACCGCCGGAGCGTAGCGTCCGGCGGGCCCTCCACCGGCCGGGACTACGCGGTGCGGTAGTGCTCGGACATCGCCGGGTAGTAGTCGACGAAGTCGACAGCGGCAGGGTCGCCGCCGGTCTCGGCGGCGACGAGCCGGTCCAGGTAGTACTCCCATCCGGGCCCTACGTTCTCGGCCATCGCGGGGTCGTCCATCGACTGCGCGAAGGTGAGCGTGGTGACGCCGTCCGCCTCGGCCAGGTCGAGCTTCAGGTGCCAGGTCACGGGTGCGTCCTCGCCGTACGTCCCCTTCGAGGTGAGCTCGAGCTGACGGGGAGCGTCGCACGTGTCGATCGTGTACTCCTCGGGTTCGACGTCGTCGCCCTCGTAGAGCATCTCGACCGCTACCTTTCCCGTCGCCGGGTCGCCGGTCCAGCGGCCGATCCAGCGGGCCAGGCGGTCCGGTTCGGTGACCGCTGCCCACACGTCGTCGATCGGGGCGCGGAATGTGCGGGTGAGCACGATGTAACGCCCGTCGGGGCGCTGCTCCGTGCGGCCGGTCGCGGTGATGTCGGTGCTCATGCTGTCTCCTCGTCGATGTGCTCGGGTCTCATGTGCTCGGTGTCGATGTTCGCTGCGTCCGGGGCTGCCCTGCGGTCCCGGCCGACGCGCCGCACCTCGAGCTCCAGGCCGTCGAACGCCTGCTCGGCGATCGGCGGGGCAGGGGCCGGCTGTGCCGGCGCGAGCTCGGCGAGGAGCGCGGACACGGGCGCGAGCCCGGCCCGGTCGAGCCGGTAGTGCCGCTCCCGGCCGACGTCGTCGGCGGTCACGAGCCCCGCCGAGCCCAGGGCCCGCAGGTGCTTGCTGATGGCCGGGCGGCTGATCGGATGGGCCGCCGCCATGTCGACCACCCTCGCCGGCCCGGCAGCGAGCTGGCGCAGCAGCTCGCGACGGACCGGGTCCGAGAGCGCGGCGAAGGCATCCATGGTCATATTGGTAACCCGGGGGTTACCAATATGTCAAGAGCGGGCGTCCGCCAGCGGGCGATCTCGGCTGGTCCGCTCGCGGTCGGGCGCGGGGCGGACCACCAGCACCCCCGCGAGGCTGATCGCGAACCCCACCACCGTGAGCAGGGGGAGCCGCTCGCCGAACATCGCCCAGGCCCATGCCGCGGAGACCGCCGGGGTGAGGTACAGCCAGGTGCTCACCGCGACCGGCCCGCGCGTGCGCTGCACGTACAGGTACATGCCGTAGCCGCCGAGGAACGCGAGGCCCACCAGCCAGGCGATCGCCAGCCAGAACGACGGGTCGGCCGGCGGCGCCGCCTGGCCGCTCGCGAGCGCCACCACCGCGAAGAACGCGAGCGCCACGACTCCCTGCATGGCGAGGGAGTCCAGCACGTCGTGCTCCTCCTCGGGCGCCGGCCACAGGTCGCCGAGGACCGCGGCGGCCGAGAGCGAGAGCATGCCCGCGAGTGCCCAGAGGGCACCCTCCGTGCCCGTTCCCGCGACGGCGTCGGGCCCGACGGCGAGCGCGACTCCCGCGAAGCCGACGGCGAGGCCCACGGCCTGGCGGCGTCCGCCCTTCCTGCCGAACCCGGACAGGACGACGGCGACCAGGGCGGGCTGCAGCGAGGCGAGCAGGGCTGCCGTCCCGGCGGGCAGCCCTGCCTCGACCGCGCGGAACACGCCGTAGAGGTAGCCGGCCTGGCCGAGGGCGCCGAGCACGGCCTCGCGCCGCAGGTAGCGGGGCCTGTAGCGGCGGCGGAGCGCCAGCACTGCGACGAGCATCAGGGGTGCTGCGACGACGTAGCGCCACAGGAGCGTGGTCGTGGCCGGGGCGACGGGCGCCGCGAAGGTGGCGCCGACGAAGCCGGAGCTCCACAGCACGACGAGCAGGACAGGGGCGAGGTGTCCCAGGAGACTCTTTCGCATGATCGCCAGGTAACCACACAGGTCGGTATACTCGCAGTCCACCCAGACCGTAGCCCGGACGGAGCGACCCGCATGCCGCGACGCAGCCCCAACCCGCACACGCCGGCCGGGGAGAGGATCCTCACCACGGCGGCCGACCTCTTCTACCAGCGGGGGATCCGCGGCGTCGGCGTCGACCTGATCGCCGACCAGGCGGGGGTCACCAAGAAGACGCTCTACGACCGGTTCGGCTCCAAGGACGCCCTGGTGGCCGCCTATCTGACGCGCCGGCACGAGCGCTGGGTGACGTGGTTCGGCGAGCGGCTCGCGGCGCGCGGTGCGGCCGGATCCGGGGCCGGGTCCGCACGCGGCGTCGACCAGGTGGTGGCCGCGCTGGAGCTCGCGGAGGAGTGGGCGCAGGAGAACGAGCGAGGCTGCGCGTTCGTCAACGCCCACGGGGAGATCGGCGGGTCGGAGCACCCCGGCAACGCGGTGATCCTCGCGGACAAGCTGTACATGCTCGGTGTGTTCACCGACCTGCTGCGCGACGCCGGACGTCCCGACGCGGAGGAGCTCGGCGCGCAGGTCCACCTGCTCTACGAGGGTGCGATGGTCGCGTACACGACGCGGGCGCAGCCGAACGCGTTCGCCGCCGCCCGAGCCGCGGCGCGGGGGCTGCTCGCGCCCGCCGGCTGAGGCGGCTACCCGGCGGGGCCTTCCCTCCGCGACTCCTTCGCGCTATTTTGTTAACGGTACCGGTCCGTTAATAAAAGGAGTAACGATGGCAGCCGACGACGTCACCGACGTGCTCGTGGTCGGAGCCGAACCCACCGGGCTCGCCCTGGCGTGCGGGCTCCGGCTGCAGGGGGTCGGCGTGCGCGTCGTCGATCGCCTGCCCGCTCCGGCGACGACGTCGAGGGCCAACTTCGTGCACGTACGCGGGTCGGAGGTGCTCGCCCGGCTGGGCGCGCTCGGCGACCTGCCGCAGCGGTCCGTGCGGGCGATGCGGATCACCACCTACCTCGGCGACCGGCCGATGATGCGCATCCGGTTCGGTGACCCCGGCCTGCGGACCGCCGCACCGCCGATGGTCGTCTCGCAGGCGCTCGTGGAGGGCGAGCTGCGGCGGCGTCTGGCGGAGCTCGGGGTGACTCCCGAGTGGGGCGTGTCCCTCACGGCCCTCATGCAGGACGACGACGGCGTGACCGCCGGGCTCGACGACGGCCGGACCATGCGCGCGCGGTGGCTGGTCGGCTGTGACGGCACGGCCAGCGCGGTGCGGAAGGCAGTCGGCATCAACGCCCCGGGGGTGCGGCTGAGCGAGCGGTTCCTGCTCGCGGACCTGCACCTGGACTGGGACCTGGACCGGACCGGGACCTCTGGCTGGGTGCACCCGACGGGGATGCTCGGTGCCATGCCGATGCCCGACGACGAGGGCCGGGGCGACCTCTGGCGGCTGATCGCGTACGACCCCGCGAGCGCGGAGCTGGAGCAGACGGCGGACGCGTCGGTGGCCGCGACGGCTGGCGCGCCGCGGGCCACCGACGCCTACGGCCGGCGCAGCCGTCTGACCGAGGAGCAGATCCTTGACCGGTTCCGCGCGATCCTCCCGGAGCGCACCGGCCGCGACGTGCGGGTCCTGGACAGCGAGTGGCTGTCCGAGTTCACCATCCATCGCCGGCTGGCCGACCGGTACCGGCGCGGCCGCGTCCTCATTGCGGGCGACGCCGCGCACGCGCACGCGCCGTTCGGCGGGCAGGGCATGCTGACCGGCCTCGGCGACGCCGAGAACCTGGCCTGGAAGCTGGCCCTCGTCGCGCGCGACCGGGCCGCCGACGCGCTGCTCGACACCTACGAGGCGGAACGGCGTCCGCTGGCCACCGACGTGCTGCGCGGCACCGCCAACGTGACCCGGGTCAACGTGGCGCGCAGCCCCGTCGGGCGGTTCCTGCGGGACCAGGTGCTGATCCGGCTCTTCAACCAGCCGTGGGTCCAGCGCTGGGTCACGTTCACGACCTCCCAGCTCTGGGTGAGCTACCGGTCCGGGCCCCTGGGGGCCGGCAGGACCGAGCGGATGGCGGCCCGGCTCGGTCGGCGGATCTGCGTCGGCGACCGGGTGCCGGATCTCGACTGCGCCCGGGGCGACGGGACGCCTACCCAGCTCTACGCCGAGCTCGGCGGTCGGTGGGCGCTGCTCGTGCCGCCGTCGGACATCGCGGGTGCCGGGCCCGGCACCGAGCAAGGCACCGAACCGGCCGCCGAGCCGACGCGGCTGACCCGGACGGACGGCGTCGCCGAGGCCTGGCTCGTGCGGCCGGACGGGCACCTGGCCTGGCGCGGGACCGACCCGGCGTCGGCCACGCCATGGCTTGCCGAGCTGCTGCGCACCGGACGGACCCGGTGAGCGCCGCCGAGGCGACGCGTGGCCGCGGGCGGCCGCGAGACCCTCGCACCGACGAGGCGATCCTGCGCGCGGCGCTGGAGCTGTTCACCGAGCACGGCCACGCGGGGACCAGCATCGAGGCGATCGCGCGGCGGGCCGGCGTCGGAAAGCTCACCGTGTACCGGCGCTGGGGGAGCAAGGACGAGCTGATCGCGGCGGCCGTGGAGTCGGCCCGTGGCGAGATCCCGAACCCGGGCACCGACGACCTCGACGGCATGTCGTACGCCGAGATCTCTCAGGTGATCGTCGACGCGCTGCCGGTCAGTGCGCGGACCCTCGCCGAGCCCGGCTATCGCGCGATGCTCGCTCAGGTCTTCGGCTCCTGCGTCACCCACCCGGGACTCATGGCGGCCTTCTGGCAGAACCACATCCTGCCCAGACGCCGCACCGTGCACCTCGCGCTGTCGCGCGCCGTCGACGAGGGGGTGCTGCCGCCGGAGACGGACATCGAGGCGCTCATCGACATGACGGTCGGGGCCGTCCTCTACCGCCTCCTGCGCTCCGACCCGCCCGACGCCGACGAGCTGCTGGAGTACCTGCGCGCCGTCTACCGACAGGCCGGGATGATCCCGCGGCAGTGACCCGGTGGATACAGTCACCCCGTGCACCAGCAGACCATCCTCCAGCCCGGCAGCCACGTCCCCGACGGGGCCACCTACCTACCCACCTCCGTCGAGACCGCCTACTGGGGCCGCCTGCCCTGCGCGGCGGACCGCGCGGTGCTGTCCGTGGATCCCGGGCAGGAGGTAGTCGTCGACACCCTGTCCCACGAGGGCATCCTCGAGGACCAGGGCGGCGACCCGCTCGCGTACTTCGCGGAGTGTGGCGTCGCCGAGGACGCGGTCCTGGCCGACGCCGTCGAGCTGGCGGGCGCCCGCCGCTCCCTCCTGGGCGACCGGGTGCCCGGGCTGCCGGGCGTGGCCGGCGCGCACGGCGGCCACGTCGTGACCGGGCCGATCGAGGTCCGCGGCGCCCGGCCCGGTGACCTGCTCGCGATCCGCGTGCTGGCGACCGAACCCCGCGTGCCGTACGGGGTGATCTCCAACCGGCACGGCCGCGGCGCCCTGCCGGACGAGTACCCGGCCGGCGGCGCGGACAGCGTCAGCGTCTTCGCCGAGGTGGACTCCTGGTCCGACGGCGCGGGGCGCGGGAGCCTCCCGCTCTTCGAGGGGTCCGACCGGACGGTGGGCTTCGACCTGCACCCGTTCCTCGGCATCATGGGCGTCGCCGCCGCGGGGGACGAACGGCCGCACTCGGTGCCGCCCGGCCCGTTCGGCGGCAACATCGACATCAACCTCCTGGGCGCCGGGTCCACGCTCTATCTCCCGGTCCAGGCGGCGGGAGCGCTCGCCTACGTGGGCGACCCGCACTTCGCGCAGGGGGACGGCGAGGTGGCGCTCACCGCCTTCGAGGCGTCGCTGCGGGTGCGGCTGGGCTTTGACCTGATCCCGGCGTCGGACGCCGTCGCGACGTTCGGGAAGCTGGTGGGGCCGCTCGCCGAGACCGCCGAGTTCCTCGTCCCGACCGGCCTGGACCGCGACCTCGACGTCGCCGTGCAGAACTGCGTACGGGCCGCGATCGCGCTGCTGGAGGTCCGGTACGGGATGTCGCCGGCGCACGCCTACGCGTACCTGTCGGCCGCGACGGACTTCGACATCTCGCAGGTCGTCGACGTGGTCAAGGGCGTGCACGCGAAGATCCGCAAGGCGGACTTCGGCGGGCACGCGCACTAGCCGGCGCCCCCGAGCACTGGTGGAGGTCCGCTTCCGGCAAGCGGTCGGGCAAGCGTCTCGGTTCGAGACCATGCGCGAGCGCGTGCCGGAAGCGGACCTCCACCAGTGCTCTGTCCCGTCGTGGTTCCGGCTTGCAGGCGTTCGGAAGGTTCTTGCTCGGGGGCGGTCGGCTGGCAGCATGTGCGCATGGCTCTCGATCCCAGTGTGTGGCGCGTCCGGCCCGAGCCCGGCCCGCTGACGGCACCGACCGGCTCCGGCGTGCTCGACGGCGAGACCGTGGCCGTCAAGGACCTGTTCGCCGTCGCGGGCGAGCGGATCGGCGCGGGAAACCCGGCGTGGCTCGCGGCGGCGCCCGTCGCGCAGGAGCACGCCGTCGCGGTCGCGCGGCTGCTGGACGCCGGGGCCGCGCTCGCCGGGATCGCGCAGACCGAGGAGTTCGCCTACTCCCTGACCGGCGCGAACGCCCACTACGGCACGCCGCCCAACCCGCGGGCCCCCGGGCGCATCAGCGGCGGCTCGACATCGGGCCCGACGACGGCGGTCGCGGCCGGCGAGGCGAGCATCGCGCTCGGGACCGACACCGGCGGGTCCGTGCGGGTTCCCGCCGCCTACCAGGGGCTGTGGGGGATCCGCCCGACGCACGGCGCGGTGCCCGACGGCGGACTGCTGCCGCTCGCGCCGTCGTTCGACACGGTCGGCTGGCTCACACGCGACGCCGCCACGCTGGCCCGGGTGGGCGACGTGCTGCTCCCCGCCGACACGGCGGCGCTCCCCGATCAGGCGCCCCTCGTGCTGAGCGACGCCCTGCTCGCCCTGGCCGCGCCGGAGGGGCGCGACGCCGTCGGGCAGCTCGCGCGGGCTGCCGGGGCGCAGGCCATCGACTGGGCGCCCGAGCCTGCCTGGCTCGCCGCGTTCCAGACCCTCCAGGCGGCAGAGGCCTGGGCCGTCCACGGCGGCTGGCTCGAAGGCCGGATGGACACGCTCGGACCAGCGGTGCGCGGGCGGTTCGAGCGGGCGCGCGCCATCGGCGCCGCGGACGCGGACGCGGCGCGGACCGCCGTCGGGCAGGCAAGGGCGCAGATCCGGGAGCGGCTCGGGGAGCGGGTGCTCGTGCTGCCGTCGACGGCGACCGTGGCACCCCGTCCGCAGGAGGCCGAGGCCGCGCGCGAGGCGACCATGCTGCTGACCTGCATCGCGGGAATCGGCGGGCTGCCTGCCGTCTCGGTGCCGGTCACCACAGCGGAGGGACTGCCGGCGGGCGCATGCCTCGTGGGGCCGGCCGGGTCGGACCGGTCGCTGCTGGAGCTGGCGGGCCGTATCGGCGCCTGACGGCCGGTCACGATCGGCGTGCGAGTGGTCCCGGACGGCGTGACCGTGGAAAACACGGCATGAGTTGGACGGGAGAAGGATCATGGCCTACCCCACAGCACCTCGGATCGCCCGCGGACCCCACCAGTGGCTCGCACTCATCGTCGGCGTCGTCTACCTGCTGGTCGGTGCGGCCGGCTTCGCGGTGACCGGCCTCGACGGTTTCATGGAGCACGACGACACCCAGACGCTCCTGGGCTTCGCCATCAACCCGCTGCACAACATCGTGCACGTGGTCATCGGAATCCTCGGCATCAGCCTCTGGGCCTGGTCCGGCAGCGCCCGCCTCTTCGGCTGGCTCCTGCTGCTCGGCTACGGCGCGGCGTTCGCCTACGGCCTGTTCGCCGTCGACAACCCGGGAATCAACTACCTGAACATCAACGAGGCCGACAACTGGCTCCACCTCGGCAGCGCCGTGATCGGTCTGCTGATCGCGGTCTGGCCGCACCGCAGGCGCGTGGTGGAGCAGCCCGGAACCTCGGAGGCCCTGCCGCGCGACGTCAGGTAGCGCGCGACACCCGGTCGGGCGTACGCCGGCAGGACCGCTCCGGCGCCCGCCCGGCCGTTAGCCTGCGCGGATGACCCGTATCGCTGTCCTCTCCGACGTCCACGGCAACGCCCCGGCGCTCGCGGCGGTCCTCGCCGCCATCGACGCCGAGGGGGTGGACCTCGTGCTGAACCTCGGCGACATCATCTCCGGCGCCGTCGACCCGCGCGGGACCCTGGACCTGCTCGCCACGCGGCCCGACATCGTGACCGTCCGCGGCAACCACGAACGCCAGGTGCTGACGCTGCCGTACGACGAGAAGGGCACTGTCGACCGCATCGCCTCGGGCGTCCTGGCCGACGCCGACCGCGCGTGGCTCGGCTCGCTCCCGCTCACCGTCGAGCCTGTCCCCGGGGTGCTGGCCTTCCATGCGGTGCCGGACGACGACGCCACCTACCTCACCCAGACCGTCGTCGGGCCGACGGCGGAGTACCCGAGCGGAGTGCGCGAGGCGACCGACGACGAGCTGGTCGAACGCCTCGGAGCCGCCTACGGCGCGCACGCCCTGTACCTGTGCGGACACACCCACCAGGCCCGCATCCGTCCGCTGCCGGACGGGTCGCTGCTGGTCAACCCCGGCAGCGTGGGCTGGCCCGCCTACGCCGACGACGCACCGCTCCCGCACCGGGTCGAGGTAGGCGCGCCGGAGGCCCGGTACGCGATCCTGTCCGACGCCGCGGACGGGTGGACGGCCCAGCTGCTCGCCGTGCCGTACGACCACGAGGCGGCCGCGGCGTCGGCGGAGCGCCTGGGGCGGCCGGACATCGCGTATGTGCTGCGAACTGGCCGGCTCGTCTGACCAGCTGGGCCCAGTAAAGTTTTTACCCAGCTGAAACGCGTGTCTCACCGCAGACGACACTTTGAAACTAGGTTTGTCTCCGTGGACCTCGCTACCTTCAACGCCCTGCCCGTCGCCGACGCCGCCGCGACGGTCCGCCCGTGTGCCGACATCGGCTCCTGGGTCGACGACGTGGTGGCCGGCCGCCCCTACCGGTGCCGGGACTCGCTCCTGCTCCGCGCCATGCGGGCCGCGGCCGAGTGGACGGCCGCCGACGTCGACGCGGCGCTCGCGCACCACCCCCGCATCGGCGAACGCGCGTCGGGGGACAGCACCGAGGCACGGCTGTCCCGCACCGAGCAGCCGACGGCGGCCGAGGCGACAGCCGCCCGGATCGCCGCCGGCAACGCCGCGTACGAGGCGAAGTTCGGCCGGATCTACCTGGTCCGGGCCGCCGGGCGCACGGCGGACGACATCCTCGCCAACCTCACCGAACGCCTCGGCAACGACCCGGCCGCCGAGGCGCTGGTGACCGCTGAGCAGCTCCGCCAGATCGCGCTGCTGCGCCTGGAGACGCTCGTCGAGGAACCGGCGGCGGAACCCGCGGAGGCGGCGTCGTGAGCACCGCTTCGACGCACGTGCTCGACGCCGCACTCGGCCTCCCGGCCCGGGGACTGGCCGTCACGCTCGACAGCCGCCAGGCCGTGACCGACGACGACGGCCGCATCAGCTGGGGCGAGGTCACGCCCGGGCGGCACGTCCTGACCTTCGCCGCCGGCGACTGGTTCGCGGCGCAGGACCGGGAGACCTTCTTCGGCCAGGTGGTGCTCGACGTCGTCCTCGGGCCTGACCACACGCACGTCGCCCTCTTGCTGAGCCCGTTCGCCTACACCACCTACCGGGGGAGCTGAATGTCGATAGTCCTGGGACCCAACCAGTACGGCAAGGCCGAGGTGCGGCTCGTGCGGGTCGACCGTGACACCGCACGGCACCGCATCACCGACCTCAGCATCACCTCGCAGCTCCGCGGTGACTTCCGCGCCACGCACGAGTCCGGCGACAACACCGGCGTCGTCGCGACGGACACGCAGAAGAACACCGTGTACGCGTTCGCGCGGGACGGCGTCGGATCGCCGGAGACGTTCCTGCTGCGGCTCGCCCGGCACTTCCTCCAGGAGCCGCAGATCAGCGGCGGACGCTGGCTCGCGGAGCAGTACGGCTGGGAGCGGATCGCGGCGGATCCGCAGCCGGGTCCCGGGGTCGGCCACGACCACGCGTTCGTGCGGGGCGGCGCCGAGCGGCGGACCGCGCTGGTCCACGCCGACTCCGCCGGCCCGACCGTGCTCGCGGGGCTGCGGGACGTCACGGTGCTGAAGTCGACGGGCTCGGAGTTTGCCGGGTTCCCGCGCGACCGGTACACGACGCTGCCCGAGACCGAGGACCGGATCCTCGCGACCGACGTCAGCGGCTGGTGGCGGTACGAGCAGTCGTTCGTCGACACCGCGGGCCCCGAGGAGTACGACGAGCGCTTCGCGGCGGTCCGCTCGATCCTGCTGGCGACCTTCGCCGAGCTGCACTCCCTGGCCCTGCAGCAGACCGTCTACGCGATGGGCCGGGCGGTGCTGGAGGCCTATCCCGACATCGCCGAGATCCGGCTCTCGTGCCCGAACAACCACCACTTCCTCGTCGACCTGGATCCGTTCGGCCTGGACAACCCCGGCGAGGTGTTCTTCGCCGCCGACCGGCCCTACGGGCTGATCGAGGCGGCCGTCCAGCGCTCCGCGGCCGACGACACCTCGGCCGGCTCCGGCGCACCGGCCGGCTCCGGTGCACCGGCGGCCGAGCATCCCGTCTGGTCCACGATCGGAGGATTCGTATGAGCGGCGGTCCGCAGAGCAGCAGGAGCGTGGTCATCGCGTCCGAGCGGGTCCTGGTCGAGGACGAGCTCCGGCCCGCGGTGCTGCGGATCGAGGGCGACCGGATCGACCAGGTCTGGTGGGGCACGTCCGATCCGGCTGCCGTCCTCAAGCCGGCCGACGACCTGTTCGGCGAGGTGCTCGGTGCCGTCCCCGCACCCCCGCCGCAGGTCGTCGAGCTCGGCGACAAGGTGGTGCTGCCCGGCGTCGTCGATACGCACGTGCACGTCAACGAGCCGGGCCGCACCGCATGGGAGGGGTTCGCCTCGGCGACCCGGGCGGCGGCGCTGGGCGGGGTCACGACGATCGTCGACATGCCGCTCAACTCGCTCCCGCCGACCACCACCGTGCAGGCCCTGGAGACCAAGCGCGCGGCCGCCGAGGCCGTGCGGGCGCGGGGCGAGCTGCACTGCGACGTCGGCTTCTGGGGCGGCGCCGTCCCCGGCAACGCCAACGACCTCGAGCCGCTCTGGGACGCGGGGGTCTTCGGCTTCAAGTGCTTCCTCGCCGACTCGGGAGTGCCCGAGTTCCCGCCGCTCGGGCCGGACGCGCTCCTGGAGGCGGCGGACCGGATCGCGCGGTTCGGCGGCCTGCTCATCGTGCACGCCGAGGACCCGGCGGCCCTCGCGGCCGCCCCGCACGGGGGCAGCCGCGCGTACGCGGACTTCCTGCTCTCGCGCCCCGACGAGGCGGAGACGACGGCGATCGCCGGGCTGCTCGACGCCGTCCGCGAGACGGGTGTGCGCACCCACGTGCTGCACCTGTCCTCCGCGCGGGCGCTCGACCTGATCGCCGAGGCCAAGGACGAGGGCCTGCCCGTCACTGCCGAGACCTGCCACCACTACCTGGTCTTCGACGCCGAGCACATCCCCGACGGCGACGCCGCCTTCAAGTGCTGCCCGCCCATCCGCGACCGCGGCAACCAGGACGCGCTGTGGGACGGCCTCCGCGCCGGCATCCTCGACTGCGTGGTCAGCGACCACTCGCCGGCGACAGCCGAGGAGAAGTACCGGGGGGCGGCCCCGGGCGAGGTCGACCTGCAGCAGGCCTGGGGCGGTATCTCGGGCCTGCAGGCCGGGTTCCTCGCCCTCGCGGACGCCGCCCGAGGCCGCGGCGTCTCCCTCGCCGACGTCTCTCGCTGGACCTCGGCCAACACCGCCGCGCTGGTGGGCCTGGACCGGGGCGCGCGCCCGAAGGGCGTGATCGCGGAGGGCGCCGCCGCCGACCTGATCGTCTACACCCCTGACACGACGACGACTTTCCGGGCGTCGGAGCTGGCCCACAAGAACAAGATCAGCGCGTACGACGGCCTGACCGTCACCGGCGCCGTCGCTGAGTGCGGGGTATTTGCGGGGTCGGAACGTTTCGACGCCGCAAATAGCCAGCACTCAACGACGTTCGGGGTGCTTTTGAGGAGGCCCGCATGAGGCAGATCCATCCGCCCGCTCGGCTGCTGATGGGACCCGGGCCTGTCGATGCCGACCCGCGCGTGCTCCGCGCCATGGCGGCACCGCTCGTCGGCCAGTTCGACCCGTTCATGACCGACACGATGACCGAGGCCATGGCGCTGTGGCGCACCGTCTGGGACACCGCCAACGAGCAGACCTTCCTCGTGGACGGCACCTCGCGCGCCGGCATCGAGGCGGCTCTCGTGTCCCTGCTGGAGCCGGGTGACCGGGTGCTGGTCCCGGTGTTCGGCAGGTTCGGGCACCTGCTCGCGGAGATCTGCGCGCGCGCCGGGGCCGAGGTGCACACCATCGAGACCGAGTGGGGAACGGTCTTCGACCCGGGGCAGATCGAGGACGCCGTCCGCCGGGTGCAGCCGCGGCTGCTCGCCGTCGTGCACGGGGACACCTCCACGACGATGGCCCAGCCGCTCGCCGAGCTGGGCCGGATCGCCCACGAGCACGACGCCCTGCTGTACGTCGACGCGACCGCGACGCTCGGCGGCAACCCGTTCCACACCGACGAGTGGGGCATCGACGCGGCGACCGCCGGGCTGCAGAAGTGCCTGGGCGGGCCGTCGGGCAGCGCGCCCGTGACGCTCTCGCCCGCCGCGGCCGCGGCGATCGACCGGCGCAAGCACGTCGAGGCGGGTATCCGCACCTCCGACGACGTCGCCCCGCACGGCGCCCCGATCGTGTCCAACTACCTCGACCTCGCCCAGATCATGGAGTACTGGGGCCCGCGCCGGCTCAACCACCACACCGAGGCCACGTCGATGCTGTACGCGGCCCGCGAGTGCGCGCGGCTGCTCAAGGACGAGGGCATGGCGACGGCGGTGGGCCGGCACGCACGGCACGGCGGCGCGATGCTGGCCGGGGTGCTCGGCCTGGGCCTGGAGGTCTTCGGCGACGTCGGCCACAAGATGCACAACGTGGTCGCCGTGCGTATCCCCGACGCCGTGGACGGGGACGCCGTCCGCGGCGGCCTCCTCGACAACTTCGGGATCGAGATCGGCACGTCCTTCGGGCCGCTGCACGGCGTCGTCTGGCGGATCGGGACCATGGGCTTCAACGCCCGCCGGGACGCCGTCCTCACCACCCTCGCGGCCCTGGAGCACGAGCTCCGCCGCGCAGGGCTCGACGTTCCGCCGGGCGGCGGCGTCTCGGCTGCCCTGGTGTCGTACGAGACCGAGCGCGAACGGGGTTATGTCCCGGTGGGCGCCGGAACCGAACACAACCCCGTTCTCGCCTCGGAGGTTCAGCCGTGAACGGGACCGGGATCGGAACCGCATCTTGGGTGATGGAGCGGTGCGACGACCTGACGCGCCACTCGTCTCGGCCCGACGCGCTCGAACGCGTCTACCTGTCGCCCGAGCACTCCGCCGCCAACATGGCGGTCCGGGCCTGGATGCTCGACGCGGGCCTCGACACCGAGACCGACGCCGCGGGCAACCTCTGGGGCCGCCGCGCCGCAGACGGCACGCCGCAGCGTCCGGGCACCGCCGGTGAGCCGGCGCTGGTGCTGGGCTCGCACCTCGACACCGTGCCCGACGCCGGACGGTACGACGGCATGCTCGGCGTCGTCCTCGCCATCGCCGTCGCGCACCGGCTGCGGGACGTCCCGCTCCCGTTCGCGCTGGAGGTCGTCGGGTTCTCCGACGAGGAGGGCACCCGGTTCGGCAAGGCGCTGCTGGGCAGCTGCGCGGCGTCGGGCCAGTGGGACCCGGCCTGGTGGGACCAGGCGGACGCCGACGGCGTGACCCTGCGCGACGCCTTCCTGCAGTTCGGCCTGGCCCCGGACCGCGTGGGCGACGCCGCCCGCCGCCCTGAGGATCTCGTCGGCTACCTGGAGGCGCACATCGAGCAGGGCCCGGTGCTGGAGTCGGCGAACCTGCCGCTCGGGTATGTCACGTCCATCGCGGGGGCGCGGCGGTTCGTGCTCACGATCACTGGCGAGGCCCGCCACGCGGGCGGTACCCCCTTCAGCCGACGGCGGGACGCGCTGGTCGCCGCCGCGCACCTCGTCACCCGGATCGAGGAGCTGGCCAAGGCGACCGACTGCCTCGCCACCGTCGGCGACATCCGGGTGGAGCCCGGCGCCGTCAACGTGATCCCCGGCCTGGCGGAGCTCACGCTCGACCTGCGCGGCCGGACCGACAGCGGACGCGACACGCTGTGGGAGCAGATCTCGGCGGTCGGCCACGACATCGCGCAGGAGCGGGGCGTGAAGCTCGAGGTGGTCGAGACCCACCGGGCGCCGTCGACCGCCTGCGCCGAACGGATGCAGGCCGCCGTGGCGGCGGGGATCGCGGAGGCGACCCGTTCAACAGGCTCAGGGACCGCCGGGACGACGACGCTCGGGCTCTGGAGCCCCGCCGGGCACGACGGCATGGCGATGGACGCGGTGACCGACGTCGGCATGCTGTTCCTGCGCTGCCGCGACGGGATCAGCCACCACCCGGACGAGCACGTGGAAACCGAGGACGTCGCCGTCGCGCTCGACGCGTTCACCGAGGCGGTGCTCGCACTGGCTCGCGACCACGAGGAGACGCGATGAAGGCAGGGGGCACACCGCTCGAGGACCGGATATCCGCCGGCTACCGCGACCTGTCGCCGCAGGAGCGGCGCGCCGCCGACGCCCTGCTGGACCACCTCGGCGACCTCGGGACATACCGGGCCACGGAGCTCGCCGCGCTCGCCGGCGTCTCGAAGGCGACGATGAGCAGGCTGTTCCGCAAGCTCGGCTACGAGGACTTCGAGGGGCTGCGCGAGCACCTCCGCGTCCAGCGCGGGCGCGGGCTGCCGATCGCCGTCGACCCCTCGCCGGGCCTGCGGGAGCGGCTGGAGCAGGAGGTCAAGAACCTCGAGAAGGTCTACTCGGCCCTCGACGACACGATGCTCGACGACGTCGCCGCCGCGCTCGCCACCGCGCGCGACGTGGTGGTCGTCGGACGCCGTGGCTCGCTCGGGCCGGCCACCCAGCTGCGGCGCAACCTGATCCAGGTGCGCGGTCGGGTGCACCTCGCGCCCGGACCTGGCCAGTCGCTCGCTGACGACCTCGTCGGGCTCGGGCCCGAGGACGTGGTGGTCGTGGTCTCGATCCGCCGGCACGCGTTCAAGGTGGCAGCGATGGTCGAGGCCCTGCTGGCCGACGGCGTCCGGGTGCTCCTGCTCGCGGACTCCAGCCTCCGGCACCTCGCGAGCGCCGTGACCTGGTGGATCGAGTGCCCGATCACCACGGAGGGCGCCTTCGACTCGATGGTGGCGCCCGTGAGCGTGGTGGCGGTCCTGTCGGACCGGGTGCACGGGGCGCTCGACGGCGCGGCCGACCGCGTCGAGGCGATAGACGCCAGGTACGCCCTGCTGCGCGAGATCGACGAGAGCTGACCGGCGCCGCCATGGATCTCGACATCGACACCGTGCGGGTGGCGCGGACGCGAGCGGACTGCGTGCTGCGGCCCGGTGAGGCCTTCCTGGGCGGGGGCACGTACCTGTACTCCGAGCCGGTCCCCGAGGGGGTGACGGGCCTGGTGGACCTGACGGGGATGGGCTGGGAGCCGTGGTCCGTCGACGGCGCGGGGCTGCGGGTCGCCGGGACGTGCACGCTGGAGCAGCTGGTGTCCGGGCCGGGGTCGCTGGGCGCGGACACGGGCGGGCCCTATCGCGCGCTCGGGCTCGTGGCGCCGTGCGTGTCGGCGCTGACGCTCTCGTCCAAGGTGGCCAGGAGCGCGACGGTGGGCGGGAATCTTGCGCTGGGGCTGCCGGCCGGGTCCATGGCCGGGCTGTTCGCTTCGCTCGACGCGGTGGCGGTGATCTGGACGTCGGCCGAGGGTGGGTCGCGGGAGGTTCCCGTGGCGGATCTGGTCACCGGCGCGGGGGTCGTGGACCTGGCGCCAGGGGAGGTGCTGCGCGAGGTGCGGGTGCCTTCCGCGGTGCTCGCGCAGCGGACGGTGTTTCGCCGGGCGTCCCTGACCTCGACCGGCCGCACTGCGGCCATGGTGACGGGACGGACGGGCGACCAGGGTCCGACGATCATCGTGACCGCGTCCGTGGCGGCGCCGCTCAGCCTGCACGCTCGGGACCACGCGGCGGTCGACCACTGGATCGACCGGCTGGACAGCACCGACGCGTGGTTCGAGGACGTGCACGGCAGCCGCGAGTGGCGCGCGGCGATGACGCGGCGGCTCGCGCACGAGGCGCTCGACGAGTTGGTCAGCGCATGAGCCTCCCGGGGAAACAGGTACCCCTCGGGGTGTGTTGCTCTAAGTCGACAATGTCTACTCGCAGCAACACACCTCGATCGTGTGGTCTCTACCTGACGCACCTGAGGGGCGATGCATGAGGATCGACGGCATCGAGGCCGCGGCAGAGCCGCGCCCCGGCCAGTGCCTCCGCACCTACCTGCGCGAGCAGGGAGCCACGGCGGTCAAGAAGGGCTGCGACGCGGGCGACTGCGGCGCGTGCACGGTGCTGCTCGACGGCGCCCCGGTGCAGTCGTGCCTGGTCCCCGTGCACCGGGCGGCCGACTCCGACGTGGTGACGGCCGCGGGGTTGGGCCGGTTCGGGCCGGGCGGCGACCCTTCCGCGGACGCCGACCACCTGCACCCCGTCCAGCAGGCGTTCGTCGACGCCGCAGGGTTCCAGTGCGGCTTCTGCACGTCGGGCATGGTGTGCACCATCGCAGGGCTGGAGATCGCCGAAGTAGAGCGCTCGTCCGGGACCAGCGCGGGCCAGTCGGCCGAGGAGGCGGACAAGCGCTCTACTTCGGCGATCTCGGTGGGGGAGGCACTCAAAGGGAACCTGTGTCGGTGCACCGGGTACCGGTCGATCCGGGACGCCCTCGCCGGCCGCGTGAACACCGAGGTGGCGGAGCCCGGCGAGGCGTTCGGCCGCGCCGTCGTCGCGCCCGCCGCCGCCCGGGTCGTGAGCGGCCGCGAGTCCTACACGCTGGACGAGCCCGCCCCGCCCGGCCTGCTGCACGTCGCGGTCCTCGGCAGCCCGCACCCGCACGCCCGGATCACCCGCATCGACGCGACGGCGGCCCGCGGCGCGCCCGGGGTGCACCTCGTGCTCACCCATCACGACGTCCCGGACATACTCTTCTCGACCGCCCGCCACGAGAACCGCCTCGACGACCCCGACGACACCCGCATCCTCGACCCCGTGCTCCGGTTCGTGGGCCAGCGCGTCGCCGTCGCGGTCGCGGAGACGCCCCGGCAGGCCCGCGCGGCGCTCGCTCTCGTGGACGTCGAGTACGAGACGCTGCCCGCCGTCTTCGACCCGGAGGCCGCGAGGCACCCCGGCGCGCCCCTGCTCCACCCCGGCAAGACACCTGGCGAGCACCGCGTCGCGGAGGCGAGCAGGAACGTCGTCGCGCAGCTGCACGAGGAGTACGCCGAGCCGGGGCACGACGGCGTCGCCGCGGCGCTCGCGGCGTCGGCCGCCTCTGTGGAGGGCACCTGGACCACCGACCGCGTGAACCATGTGGCCCTGGAGACGCACGGCGCGCGGTCGTGGCTCGCGCCCGGGCCCGACCCTTCGACAGGCTCAGGGCGAGACGGCGATGTCCTGCACGTGCGCACCTCCACGCAGGTGCCTTTCCTCGTGCGCGACGAGCTGGCCCGGCTCCTGGACCTCCCCGAGGAGCGGGTCCGTGTGGTGGCGGGCCGCGTCGGCGGCGGGTTCGGCGGCAAGCAGGAGCTGCTCGTCGAGGACGTCGTGGCGCTCGCGACCCTGCGCACCGGCCGGCCCGTGCAGTGGGAGCTCAGCCGCGAGGAGCAGTTCACCACCGTGCCGTGCAGGCACCCGATGCGGATCGGCGTCCGCGCGGGCGCCGACGCGGAGGGGCGGCTGACGGCGCTGGCCATCGACGTCCTGGCAGACACCGGCGCCTACGGCAACCACGCGCCGGGCGTCATGTTCCACGGCGTGCACGAGTCGATGGCCGTCTACCGCGCCCCGAACAAGCGCGTCGACGCGGAGTCGGTCTACACGAACAACGTGCCGTCCGGGGCGTTCCGCGGGTACGGGCTGGGGCAGGTGCAGTTCGCCATCGAGGGCGCGATCGACGAGCTGGCCGCGCAGCTCGGCATCGATCCCGTCGAGATGCGGCGCCGGAACGTGATCCGGCCGGGCGACGCGTTCGTCGTCGGGCGGCCGGTGGACGGGGACCTGGAGTACGGGTCCTACGGCCTGGACCAGTGCCTCGACCTGGTCGAGAGCGCCCTGGCCCGGCCACGTCCGCCGGCCGACCCGCACCCGCCGGTCGACCCGCCCTCGCCGGTCGAGCCTGCCGAGACCGGGCTGGACGAGGAATGGTCGGTCGGCAGCGGCGTAGCCCTCGCGATGATCGCGACCATCCCGCCGCGCGGCCACTTCACGCACGCCAAGGTCTCGGTCGACGCCGACGGCGACTTCGTGGTCGACGTCGGGACCGCCGAGTTCGGCAACGGCACCACCACGGTGCACGCGCAGATCGCGGCCACGGAGCTCGGGGTTCCGGTCGAGCGGGTGCGGGTGCGCCCGTCGGACACCGCGACGGCCGGCTACGACACGGGCGCCTTCGGCTCGGCGGGCTCGGTGGTAGCGGGCTTGGCGGTAGCCCGAGCGGCGTCGTCCCTCAAGACCAAGCTGGACCAGCTGAGTGCTGGGTATTTGTCCTCTCGAAACGGTTCGGCAGGGCAAATACCCAGCACTCAACTGGCTGGGATCTGGGCCGAGGCCACGCATGACGGGTCGCCTCGGTCCGTCGCCTTCAATGTGCACGGGTTTCGGGTGGGCGTGCATCGGGGGACCGGGGAGGTGCGGATCCTGCAGTCGGTGCATGCCGCCGACGCCGGAGTGGTCATCAACCCGGAGCAGCTGCGCGGGCAGATCGACGGCGGCGTGGGACAGGCGCTCGGCTCGGCGATGACGGAGCGCATGGTGGTGCGCGACGGCGTCGTCGTGACGCGCACGCTGCGGCGCTACCGGGTGCCGCAGCTCGCGGACATCCCGGTGACCGAGGTGCTGTTCGCCGACACCGTCGACCGCCTCGGGCCCCGCGGCGCGAAGTCGATGAGCGAGGCCCCGTACAACCCGGTGGCCCCGGCGCTGGCGAACGCGATAGCCGACGCCACGGGAGTCCGGCCCCGTGACCTGCCGATCCAGCGCGACCGGCTGTGGGAGCTGCTGCGCACTACGTCAGCAGCCGCACCGACCGGCCGTGCGGGTCCGTGAGAGCCACCGGCTCGCCGTCGCGGGCCAGGATGAACTGGGGCGAGAGGCCCTGGGGAAGCCTGGCCGCGACGTCGGGCAGGACGGTCCAGCCCTCGTTGCTCAGCCAGACGGCGCCGCGCGTCCGCTGCAGGCCGGCCATCGTGGCCTCGAAGGTCAGCAGCTCGGCGGGCGTGAGGTAGTAGAGCACCGCTGAGTTCTGCACGACGACGGTGGCCTCGGCGGGTGCCGAGGCCACCAGGTCCGGCAGGCCGTCGAGCAGGTCGCCGGTGACCAGCCGCGGCGGGTCCTCCGCCACCACGCGCGCGGCCGCGCGGAGCGTCTCTGTCCGGTCGCTGTGCTCGGGCCAGACCAGCGCCTCCAGCCAGGCGAGGTCGGCGGGGTCGCGCACGTCCAGGGGGTTGAGGTCGATGCCGGCGCGCCAGACGACGTCGGGCATCCGCGTGGGAACGGGGCCCTCGATCTCGCAGGGCAGGACCACGTGGCCCGGGCTGTCGGCCGGGTCGAGGCGCGTGCGGCCGCCGTCGGGCGACGTGTACAGGTAGGAGTACCGGTCCGGGTAGAGGCACAGCCCCGCCGACGCGCCCACCTCGATCAGCGCGATCGGCCCCTCGACCGCGGCGAGGGCGGGCAGGAGCGTGGCGCAGCGCCGCGGCTCGTTGGTCTGGGTGGTGTGCGTGCGCATGACCTGCTCGACGTCGGGCCAGGCGGCGTGCAGCCAGGGCCGCACCTCGGCCCAGCCGCTGGCCGGCGCTCCGGCCAGCCGCGCCGCCGCGAACAGCAGGTTGGGCTGTCGCCTGGGCTCGGGCAGCGTGTCCAGCAGGGCGCACAGCTCCGGGTCGACGGCGACCCCGCGCGCCCAGTCCTGGTAGGTGGGCGAGCCGCCGTTGAGCGCCTGGCTCCCGGCGAACTGGCGGTAGACGGCGGCGGTGTCCATGTCGTCACGCTACCGACCAGACCGTGGGTACTGAACGTAGGAGTAGCCGCTCCGTGGGCGCTCCTGGAGCGGCCAGGCCTACGTTCGACGTGGGTGCGACCGTGCCTACGTTCGGCGCCGGAGCGAAACAGGTGTTTCGTGGGGGTGACCTGCTGGGAATGTGGTTGAAACGCCGCGGTGCGAGCATCGAAGGGTGATCAGCCATATCGAGAAGTCCGGCACGTCCCTGGCCTCCGTGAGCCCGGACGACGAGGCCTGGCTCGCCCGCGCCGTCGAGGTCGCCACCCAGAACGTGGCCGACGGCGGTGGCCCCTTCGGGGCCGTCGTCGTGCGCGACGGCGTCGAGGTGGCGGCGGCCGGGAACCGGGTGACGCGCGACCTCGACCCCACGGCACACGCCGAGGTGGTCGCGATCCGGGCCGCGTGCCAGGCCCTCAAGACGTTCTCGCTGGCCGGGGCGACGCTCTACGCGTCGTGCGAGCCCTGCCCGCTGTGCCTGTCCGCTGCGCTGTGGGCGCGTGCGGACCGTGTCGTCTTCGCCGCGGACCGGCACGACGCGGAGCGGGCCGGCTTCGACGACCGCGAGTTCTACGAGCTCCTGGCGCGGGACCGCTCGACGTGGCCCAACCCGGTGGTCGAGCACCGCATCCCGCGCGCAGGAGAACCTTTCGAGGCCTGGCGCTCCCACACGTCCCGCACCCCGTACTGACCGCCCCGGTAACGATTCGGCCGCGCGTCCCACGTTTTACGGCGGCGTAACGCGTGGACGCCGGGCGCGAAACCACGGGTCCCTAGCGTCCGGCTCGAAAAGAAACGCGGGTTTCGGCTCACCCCTCCCAGCACAACAGGAGAACCACACATGATGCTTTCCCGTCCTGGGCGCGCTGTGCGCCTGACGGCCGTCGCGGCCGCTGCCTCGCTCGCCCTCGCGGCGTGCGCCTCCGGCGACGACGCCCCTGCTGAGGGGGAGGGTCTCGGCGACCTCACGGTCCAGCTCTCCTGGATCAAGAACGCGGAGTTCGCCGGCGAGTTCATGGCCGACAGCAAGGGCTACTACGCGGACGCCGGTTTCGGCGAGGTCACGCTCAACGCCGGCCCCGGCGCCACCGAGAACCTGGTGGCCTCCGGCAAGGCCGACTTCGGCCTCACGAACGCCGTCACGGCGGGCCAGGTCGTCGCGAACGAGGACGCGCCCATCAAGATCGTGGGCACCACGTTCCAGAAGAACCCGTTCACGATCCTGTCCCTCAAGGACGGCGCGGACATCGCGACGATCGAGGACCTCAAGGGCAAGAAGATCGGCGTGCAGGACGGCGGCAACGGTCTGCTGTTCTCCGCCCTGCTGGCCGCCAACGGCCTCACCGAGGACGACGTCGAGATCGTGCCGGTGCAGTACGACCCGCAGCCGCTGGTCAACGGTGAGGTCGACGGGTTCCTCGCGTACGTGACCAACGAGTCGATCATCGTCGAGGCCCAGGGCGAGGAGGTCACCAACCTCCTGTTCGCCGACAACGGGCTGCCGTTCGTCGCCGAGTCGGTCATCGCGACCGACGAGACCATCGCCGAGCGCCCCGAGGCGGTCAAGGCGTTCCTCGAGGCCGAGATCAAGGGCTGGACCGACGCCTGCACCGACCTGGAGGGCGGCGCGAAGCTCGCCGTCGACGAGTACGGCGCCGACCAGGACCTCGACCTGGAGAAGGAGATCGAGCAGAACACCGTGCAGTGCGAGGAGCTGATCAACTCCGACGAGACCGCGGAGAACGGCCTCTTCACGATCAGCGACGAGCTCATGGCACAGAACATGGCGACGTTCGAGGCGGCCGGGATCGACGCCGCCCAGGAGGACGTCTTCGACCTGTCGCTCCTGGAGGAGCTGCTGGCAGAGAAGCCCGAGCTCAAGGGCTGATCGTGGCAGACCAGTCAGTCACTCAGTCCGTCATCCAGTCCGGCACAGATGTCACGCCCGGCGTCGGCCCCGCCCTGGAGGGTGGGGCCGGCACCGGCCTGCACATCGCCAACCTCTCGAAGACGTTCGGTTCGGGCCGCAAGACGGTGACCGCGCTCGACGACGTCACCCTGCACACCGACCAGGGCAGCTTCCTGTCGCTGCTGGGCCCGAGCGGCTGTGGCAAGTCCACGATCCTGCGGATCCTCGCGGGGCTGGAGGCGCCGACGTCGGGCACCGCCAAGGTGGACGGCAAGGACGCGCAGCAGCTGCGTGCGGGCCACGAGCTCGGCATCGCGTTCCAGGACTCCGCCCTGCTGCCCTGGCGGTCGGTCGAGTCCAACCTGCGGCTGCCGTTCGAGGTCTCGGGCGAGCCCGTGGACCGCGAGCTGATCGCCGAGCTCATCCGGCTCGTCGGCCTGACCGGCTTCGAGAAGGCGAAGCCGGGCCAGCTCTCCGGCGGCATGCGGCAGCGGGTGTCCATCGCGCGCGCCCTGGTGGTCAAGCCGTCGGTGCTGCTGCTCGACGAGCCGTTCGGTGCCCTCGACGACATGACCCGGCAGCGCCTCAACCTGGAGCTGCTGCGGATCTGGACCGAGAAGCCCGCCACCACGCTCATGGTCACGCACGGCATCTCGGAGGCCATCTTCCTGTCCGACCAGGTGGCGGTCATGAGCGCGCGGCCCGGCCGGATCAAGGAGATCATCGAGGTCGACCTGCCGCGTCCGCGCCTGCCCGAGATGATGCGCAGCCCGGAGTTCCACGCCCTGCACGACCGGGCGTCGGAGCTCCTGTTCGCGGACTCGGTGGCCGACGGCGGGAGCCCGGCCGACGGCGGCAGCCTGGCCGACGACGCAAGCGCGGCCGGCGATGCCTGACCGCGCCCGCGCCTGGCTGGGCGGCGGGGCAGGGCTGGCCGGCCTCGTCGCGCTGTGGTGGCTGCTCGCGGTCACGGTCTTCGACGGCTCGTCGATGCCGACGCCGCCCGGCGTGCTGCGCCAGTACGCCGTCGACGGCTGGGTCTTCTACGCGAACAACTTCGGCGGCACCGTCGTCGAGGCGCTGATCGGGTTCGCGTGGGGCAACGGCCTGGCGCTCGTGCTCGCGGCCCTCGTGCTGCTCACGCCGCGGCTGGAGCCGGTGATCTCGCAGATCGCGGTCATCAGCTACTGCGTGCCGACCATCGCCGTCCTGCCGATCCTGTACATCGTGCTCGGCCCGCCGGACTCGGGCGAACCCTCGCCGACGGCGGTGGTGCTGGCGGCGCTGTCCGTGTTCTTCACCACGGTCGTCGGGGCGGTGCTCGGGTTCCGGTCCGCAGACCGGGCGGCGCTCGACGTCGTGCGGGTCTACGGCGGCGGCCGCTGGAAGCAGCTCGTCACGGTGCAGCTCGTGTCCGCGCTGCCGGAGATCATCAGCGCGCTGAAGATCGCGGCCCCGGCGGCGTTCCTCGGTGCGATCCTCGGGGAGTACATCGGCGGCGTGGACCGCGGCGTCGGGCCAGCGCTCATCGCCGCAGGTCAAGGCCTCATGGTCGAGCGCGCCTGGGGAATCATGTTCGCCTGCGCGCTCGTCGCGGGCATCGGGTACGCGGTGTTCGGCGTGCTCGGCCGGGTAGCGGTGCCGTGGTCGACCGGAGGGGGACGAGGATGAGCGGGCTCTCGACAGAGCTGGTCCGGCTCCAGCTGGATGCGGCGAGCCGGGCCGCGAGGGTATCGACCAAGGGCGGCACCGGCCGCGCCCTCGCGACCGGCCTGGCCAGAGCGGTAGGCACCGCGCTGCTCATGCTCGCGATCCTCGCCGCGGTGTGGATCGTGTCCGTGGCGCTGGTGGACAACACCTTCGTCGCCAAGGGCCCCGCCGAGGTCTACGAGTTCCTCTTCGCCGACGACGACGCCGCCCGGACCCGCGCGGAGATTGCCACGGCGCTCGGCATCACGCTGGGCGACGCCGCCATCGGCTTCGTGGCGGGCATGCTCGCCGCGACCGTCGCGGCGGCCCTGATCGTGCTGTTCCGGCCGGTCGAGACCGCCGTCATGCCGGTCGCCCTGATCCTGCGCGCGGTGCCGCTCATCGCGCTGACGCCGATCATCCGGCTGCTCTTCTCCGACGAGCTGGTCCGCGTGGCGGTGGTCTCCGGGATCGTCGTGCTGTTCCCCGCCCTGGTGAACATCGTCCAGGGGCTGCGCTCGGTGTCCACGCAGATGTCCGACGTCGTGCACGTGTACGGCGGCGGACCGTTCGCCCTGCTGGTCAAGGTCGCGTTCCCGTCGGCGCTGCCCGCGCTGTTCGCGTCGATCCGCATCTCGGTGCCGGGCGCCATCACGGGCGCGCTGCTCGCCGAGTGGCTGATCACCGGCCGGGGGATCGGCAGCATGGTGGTCAACGCCGTCGGCCAGTCGGAGAACAACCTGGTCTGGACGTGCGTCCTGGTGGTGACGCTGGCCTCCCTGGCGCTCTACCTCCTGGCGCAGATCGCGGAGTCGTTCGTCCTGGCCCGCTACGGCCGCTGACCGGACCTACCGAGAACGGGGTTATGTTCGCGTCATGCGCGACGACGGCCAGAGCCCCGTTCTCACCGGTCTAGTTGGGGCCGGGTTCGTGAAAGGGGTCGGGATTGTGCTGTCCGGCGGGGCCGGGAGCCGGTTCGGGATGCCCAAGGCGCTCGCGCGGGATGACGACGGCGTCCCGTGGGTCCAGCTCGCGTGCCGCGCGCTGCTCGACGGCGGCTGCGCGGACGTCGTCGTGGTGCTCGGGGCGCGGGCCGACGAGGCGCGGGAGCTGGTGCCCGCCACCGCCACGGCGGTGGTCGCCGCCGACTGGGCGTCCGGGATAGCGGCGTCGCTCCGGGCGGGCCTCGCGGCGGCCGAGAGCGTGCCGGCCGGCGGGGAGACGGCGTCGGCGTCCGTGCGGTCGGCCGACCGGGCGAGCGGAGCCGACGTCGCCGTCGTCTCCCTCGTGGACCTGCCCGGCCTGCGGGCCGACGCCGTCCGCCGGGTGCTCGCCACCGCGTCCGGAGATCCGGAAGCCGCGCGCCACGCGCTGGCCCGCGCCGTCTACGGCGGCAAACCCGGGCACCCCGTGGTGGTGGGCCGTGAGCACTGGCGGCCGCTGGCCGACGCGGTACGGGGTGACACGGGCGCCGGCCCGTACCTGCGCGCCCATGCCGCCGTCGCCGTCGACTGCACGGACCTGGGCGGCGGGGACGACGTCGACCGGGCCGGCCCCGGTCCCGGTCCCGG
Organism: Promicromonospora alba; assembly: GCF_042654905.1. Classification (NCBI taxonomy): domain Bacteria; kingdom Bacillati; phylum Actinomycetota; class Actinomycetes; order Micrococcales; family Promicromonosporaceae; genus Promicromonospora; species Promicromonospora alba. Next base: position 1,025,275 of record NZ_JBHSFI010000003.1, on the reverse strand, counting down.
TCCCGGTCCCGCGAGCTTTCCCGGCCGGGGGTAGGGCGAGCCCGATCACGTGCTCGGGGTGATCCCTGACCTTTCCCCAGTTCTGCCCGAATCCTGTCGCAGTGACCGGTCCGGCTACGTAGTCTCTGGAACGTGCCGGAATACCGGACGCGAGGCCCGAGCCGGAGGTGGTCGGATGAGTGCAGCGGCTTGGGCAGTCCTCCTGGCCGTCCTGGTGACGGGGTGGGTGCTGCTCGACGGAGCCGTCCAGGGCGCCGGCGCGACCCTGCTGCAGGAGCGCGGCCACGAGGGCGGCAACCGGCGGCGCGAACCGGCGGAGCGGCGCGTGGTGCTGGGCGCCGTCGGGCCGCTGCTGCTGCCCGGCGAGGTGTGGCTGCTGGCCGCGCTCGGGGTGCTGGTCGGCGTGTTCCCGCACGCCACGGCGGACCTGCTGGACGCGGGGTCACCGGTGGCGATCACACTGATCGGGTCGTGGGTGCTGCGCGACGCCGGGATGTGGCTGCGCAGCAGGCGACCCGGCAAGATCTGGCGGGACGTGTGGGACGTCGTGCTCGTGGTCGCGAGCATCGCGCTCGCCGGGAGCTGGGGCGCACTGCTCGGCGTGGCGTGGGGGAACGGCCTCGCGGCCCTGGGCCTCGGCATCGTGGCGGTGGTGGTGACGCGCCTGCACGGTGACGCCGTCGTCGCGTGGCGCCTGCGTCGCACGGGACCGCTGCCCGTGATCGTCACCTCGGTGATGATCGCGGCGCCCGTCGTCGGGACCGCCGTCGCCGCGTGGCCACGACTCGTCGAGGGCGGGATCTCCCCGGAGGCCATGGCCTCTCTCGGGTTCGTGGCGCTCGCGGTGCTGCCGGTGATCCTCGCGCTCCAGGTCCTCGCGTGGTGGCTCATCGCCCGCCCGCTGGGCAGGCGGGACACTCTGTTCTTCTGACGGTTCTTCTGATCTGTTCTTCCGATCGCTGCCGGACCTTTGCTACAGGTCAGGGCGAGATGCCGGTAAAGTCCTGCTCACCATGACCATGAAGAACCGCATAGTCTGCGCGCTCCTCGGCGCGCTGGCTTTCGCCACCGCGACCCTGCTCCTGCCGTGGCTCCCGGACGCGCTGGTGGCGCTGCTCGGGTCCGGTGGCGTCCTGCTGTTCCTGGCCGCGCTCGTGCTGCCGACGAACACGCGCCAGCCGCCGGTGCACAGCCTGACGATCCTCGACAAGGGCTACCTGACGCCCGCCGAGATCCACCAGATCCTCGGGATCTGGCTCCCGAGCGGAAGCTCCTCCCTGGACGCCAGGGACGCACAGTGGACGGTCGCCCGGCACGTCGCCAAGTGGCGCGCGGACCACGTGGTCAACGTGATGGACTTCCACGGTGTCCTCGCCGAACGCCGCGTCGAGCTGCTCTCGGTGGTGCAGTGGATCGGCGTGCACCTGCTGCCCGCCTTCCTCGGCCTGATGTTCCTGATCCCCACGCTCGCCCTCACCGGGTTCGAGAAGATCACCAACAACTTCCTGCAGACGGTCCTGCTCTTCGCGATCTGGGGGACGGTCGCGCTCATCGTCCGCGGTGTGCTCGAGAAGCACGTGATCCACCGGTTCGTGTGGGAGCCGGAGCTGACGTCGGACGGCACGCGGTTCGTGGAGCGCTGACGCGGAGCGCAGCGCGACCAGAAGATGGAGAGCGCTGACGCGTCCGGAGTGTCAGACGCACCTGGGATGATGTTCTCGTGCCCCTGTACCGAGACGACGCGATTGTCCTGCGCACCCACAAGCTGGGTGAGGCGGACCGCATCGTCACGTTCCTGACACGCGAGCACGGCAAGGTGCGCGGAGTGGGCAAGGGCGTGCGGCGGACGTCGTCCAAGTTCGGCGCGCGGCTCGAGCCCTTCATGGCGGTCGACGTGCAGTTCCACACCGGCCGCAGCCCGCGCCCCGGCATGGGGCTCGACACCGTGACGCAGGTCGAGACCATCGGGGCGTACGCCCGGGCCATCAGCCAGGACTACAACCTGTACACGACAGGCACCGTGATGCTCGAGGCCGCCGACCGGCTGGTCGCGCAGGAGCACGAGCCGTCTGTGCAGCAGTACTGGCTGCTCGCCGGCGGGCTGCGCGCTCTGTCGGAGCGGCATCACGACGCCGGCCTGGTGCTCGACTCGTACCTGCTGCGCGCGCTCGCGGTCGCGGGCTGGGCGCCGTCATTCGAGGACTGTGCGCGCTGCGGCGAGCCGGGGCCGCACCACTCGTTCAATGTCGCGCAGGGCGGCGCCGTCTGCCCGCGCTGCCGGCCGCCGGGTTCCACCGCGCCCGCGCCCGAGACCTTCGCCCTGCTGTCCTCGCTGCTCGCGGGCGACTGGGAGACCGCCGACGCGTCCGACGCGCGGCACCGCAAGGAGGCGAGCGGCCTCGTCGCCGCCTATGGCCAGTACTACCTGGAGAGAACGTTGCGATCGTTGAAGATGGTGGAGCGCTGATGGCCCGGACCGCGAGCCGCGAGCTGGTCGCGCCCTTCCCGCACCCGTCCGGCGCGCAGGCACCGCGGATCCCGAAGGAGTTCGTGCCGCGCCACGTCGCCATAGTCATGGACGGCAACGGGCGCTGGGCGAACGCCCGTGGCCTGCCCCGCATCGAGGGCCACCGGGCGGGTGAGATGTCGCTGCTCGACGTCGTCGCCGGGGCCGTCGACGTCGGCGTCGAGTACGTCTCGGCGTACGCGTTCAGCACCGAGAACTGGAAGCGCTCACCCGAGGAGGTGAGCTTCCTGATGAACTTCACGCAGGACGTGATGCGGCGCCAGTGCGACGTCATGGCGTCGTGGGGCGTGCGGATCCGCTGGGCCGGACGCCGTCCGAAGCTGTGGAAGTCGGTGATCAATGTGCTCCAGGAGGCCGAGGAGCGCACCAAGGACAACGACCTCTGCACCCTGACGATGTGCGTCAACTACGGCGGCCGGGCCGAGCTGGCCGACGCCGCCGCGGCCATGGCGCGCGACGTCGCAGCCGGTCGGCTGAACCCGAACCGGATCAACGAGAAGACGGTGCAGAAGTACCTGTACCTGGCCGACCTGCCCGACGTGGACCTGTTCCTGCGGTCGTCCGGCGAGCAGCGCACGTCGAACTTCATGCTGTGGCAGGCCGCGTATGCCGAGATGGTGTTCCTCGACGAGCCGTGGCCCGACGTCGACCGCCGGCACCTCTGGCGCGCCGTCGAGGAGTACGCGAGGCGCGACCGCCGCTACGGCGGTGCGCTCGACACCCCGCAGGCTGGGGCGTAGGGGTCTCGACAGGCTCGACCAGCGGGGCCGGCTCTGACGGCGGGGCGGGAGGCCCCTCGGGGTGACAGCACGAATTCGGGGTCGGTTGCTCTGAGTAGACGATGTCTACTCAGAGCAACCGACCCCGAATTCGTAGGCCTACCCTGCGGGCGTTACCTTGCCCAAGGCCTCCGCCAGGCGTCCATCAGCAATCAGCCCAGGACGTCAGCGAGCGCGTCGACCAGTGCGGGCACACCGTCCGGGTAGTTGTATGACAGGGCGGTCGGAGGGCCGACCGACGAGACGGGGATCGTGCCGGCGAGCTGGGCAAGCTTGCCTGCCTTGATGGCCGGGATCGCCTGCAGCTCGGGCTTGTCCGGAACCTCCGCCGCGAGCTCCTCGGTCTGGGAGTAGTTGACGACGACGTCCGACTCGAGCTTGTCCAGCTCCTCGTAGGACAGGGTGTACGTGAATTCCTTGCCATCGGTGGTGTCGAGCTCGTCGACCGCTGGCGCGGTGGTGAAACCGAGGCGCTCCAGGAAGCCGGCGCGAGCGTCGGACGAGTTGTACACGTACACCGCGTCGAGGTCCGGTGCGTCCCAGATCGCGGCGATCGTCTTGCCCTCGAACTCGGGGTGTTCCGCGGCGAGGCCGGCGAGGTACTCGTCGATGCCTGCGAGCACGTCTTCACCCGCGGCGCTGCGGCCGAGCGCATTCGCCGTCAACGTGATCGTGTCGTCCCACGACGTCTGCCACGGGCCGTCCGGGTAGGCGACGACCGGGGCGATCTCGCTGAGCAGGTCGTACTGCTCCTGCGTGATGCCCGAGTAGGTGGCGATGATGACGTCGGGCTCGGCGGCCGCGAACTCCTCGTAGGGCACGGACGCGCCGGCCTCGGCGTCGGTCAGCACCGTGGGCTTGTCGATGCCCGCCTCGTCGTAGGCCTCCTCGACCCACGGCAGGAGGTTGCCCTCGCCGACGGTCCAGGTCTGCTCGGCGACGGCGACCGGGTAGACACCCGCGGCGATCGCGGCCTCGGTCGAGCCCCAGCCCCACGTGGCGACACGCACGGGCGCCTCGTCGATGGTGGTCTCGCCGAGGGCGTGCTTGATCGTCAGCGGGAACTCGTCGGTGGCGCCGGAAGCATCGGCCGACGGCGTCGCGCCGTCCGCGGCAGGGGCTTCGGACGTGCAGCCTGACAGGGCGAGGGCGGACGCGGCGACAATGCCGACGGCCGCCGCGAGGGAACGGCGAGGGCGCACGGTTACTCCTGGGGTTCAGGCGAACGACCGGCGGTTGCCGGTCGAGATGAGGTAACCCTAACCACATTAGGTAACGACGATGTTGCGAAATTGGGGAGCGCTGAAGTGAGGTGCATTACTCGCCCGAGTGGAAGCGGCCCACCGGCACGACCAGCGGCGAGCCCGCCACGGGGTCGAGCACCACCTGGGCGCGCAGCCCGAACGCCTCGCTCACCACGTCCTGGGTCAGCACGTCCGACGGCGCACCCTCGGCGACGATCCGCCCAGCCGACATCACGACCAGGTGGTCGGCGTAGCGCGCGGCGAGATTGAGCTCGTGCAGCACCATGGCGACGGTCGTGCCGCGGTCGCGGTTCAGCTCCGTGAGCAGGTCCAGCAGGTCGAGCTGGTGGCGCACGTCGAGGAACGTCGTCGGCTCGTCGAGCAGCACGATGTCGGTCTGCTGGGCCAGGACCATGGCGATCCACACGCGCTGACGCTGGCCGCCCGACAGCTCGGCGACGGGCCGGTCCGCAAGCTCGGCGACGCCGGTGGACTCGAGCGCGGTGGTGACCACGGCGTCGTCGTCCGACGAGTGCCTGCCGAACCAGCCCTGGTGCGGGTACCGGCCGCGGCTGACGAGCTCGGCGACGCGGACGCCGTCGGGCGCGATGGACGACTGCGGCAGCATGCCGACCTTGCGGGCCAGCTCCTTGCGGGGCATCGCCGTGATGTCGGTGCCGTCGAGCGTGATCCGGCCGCCGTCGAGCGGGTGCAGCCGCGCGAGGCCGCGCAGCAGCGTGGACTTGCCGCAGGCGTTCGGCCCGACGACGGCGGTGATCTTGCCGTCGGGCAGTGTCAGGTCCAGGCCCTCGATGACACGCAGGCCCTCGTAGCCCAGGCTGACGCCTTCGGCGCGCAGGTTGGTCATCGGCTCCTCTTCTCGTTCGTGGCGAGCAGCCACAGCAGGTAGGGGGCGCCCACGAGCCCCGTGACGATGCCCACGGGGGCGGCGACGCCGAGCAGCGCATGCTGCCCGACGACGTCCGCCACCAGGGTCAGGGCCGCACCGGTAGCGGCGGACGCGACGAGCGCGGCGCCGCCGTCGTTCACCAGGCGGCGGGCGATGGCGGGCGCGACCAGGGCGACGAAGGCGATCGGGCCGGCCGCGCTGGTCGCGAGCGCGACGAGCGCGACCGCGAGCAGCAGCGTGCCGATCCGGGCCGCGTCCACGTGCACGCCGAGTGCGCGCGCGTTGTCGTCCCCGAGCGAGAGCGGCCCCTGGGCCCGGGCGACGACCGCGACCGCGACCGCGAGCACGAGCGTGCCCGCGGCGACGAGCGTGAGCTGTTCGCCGCGGATGTCGGACACGGAGCCGACGGTCCAGATGAGCACACCCGCCGCCTCGTTCTCCTCCGCTCGGGCCATCGCCCAGGCGACCATGGACGAGCACAGGTACGCGAACCCGACGCCGACCAGCACGAACCGGATCGAGTGCAGGCCCTTGCGCCAGGCCAGCAGCCAGATCGCGAGGGCGACGAGGCCGGCGCCCGCGAAGGCCAGGCCGGACAGCGCCACCCCGCTCATGCCCAGCGCGAGCAGGCCGGTCACTGCCCCGAGGCTCGCACCGCTGGAGATCCCGAGGATGTCGGGCGAGGCCAGCGGGTTGCGCAGGGTCGACTGGAACAGGGCGCCCGCCAGCCCGAACGCGGCACCGACCACCACGGCGGCCTCGATGCGGGGCAGGCGCAGCCTCTGGATGATGAAGACATCGCCCTTGTCGCCCAGCCCGACGGCCCCGGCGATCGCCTGGCCCGGGGTCAGCCCGGCGGCGCCGATCAGCAGGGCGCCGGTCCCGGCGACGAGCACCAGGAGGGCCATCCCGGCCACGACGAGGATCTGCCGGCGGCGCCGGACGGCGCGCAGGCCGGCGACGGTGGCGGCGAGAGTGGTGTCGACGGTGTCGGCGGTGTCGGCGGTCATCAGGCTCCCACCACGTTCCTGCTGCGGGCGACGGCGATCAGCACCGGCGCACCGAGGAGCGCGGCGACGACGCCGGCCTCGAGCTCCGACCGGGGCAGGATCAGCCGTCCGAGGACGTCGGCGGCCAGCAGCATCACGGGGCCCAGGAGTGCGCCGATCGCCATGACCCAGCGGTAGTCGGTGCCCACGAGGCGGCGCGCCGCGTGCGGGACCACGAGCCCGACCAGCGCGATCGGCCCGGCGAGCGACGTCGCGGTACCGGCGAGCAGCACGATGGCGATCGCGGAGAGGGTGCGCGTGGTGCCCACCCGCTGGCCGAGCGCGGTGGCGACGTCGTCGCCGAGGGCCAGCATGTTGAGCCGGTGCGAGAGCACGGCGGCGAGGATCACGCCGACCAGGATGAACGGCCACAGCCAGAGCACGGTGTCCAGGCCGCGGCCCGTGAGGGAGCCGACCGACCAGAACCGGTACAGGTTGAACGCCTGCTGGTCCTGCAGCAGCACCAGGGTGATGAGCGGCGTGATGAGCGCCGTCACGGCGGCGCCGACCAGCACGAGCCGCACGGGCTGGCCGCGCCCCACCGAGAACACGATCGCCGCCGCGGCGGCGGCGCCGAGGAAGGCGAACCAGACATAGCCGATCGGCGAGGTGATGCCGAAGAGCCAGACCGCGCAGACCACGGCGAGCGACGCGCCCGAGTTCAGGCCGAGCAGGCCGGGATCCGCGATCGGGTTCCGCGTGACCCCCTGGATCAGGGTGCCCGCGGTGCCGAGCGCGATCCCGGCCGCCAGGCCCACGACGGTGCGCGGCAGCCGCTGGTCCAGGACCACGTCGTGGTCCACGAACCCGGCGACCGGCGCCGTCAGTGCCCGCCAGACCTCTGCCGGGTTGATGTCGCGGACGCCGAGCGCGAGGCTCGCGAGGACGACGAGCAGCAGGGCGACGAGCGCCGTCGCCAGCGCGAGCGTCCTGCGGCGGGCACGGTGAGCTACGGCTTCCGCACCCTCACGGCGTCCCGCGGGCGCCGCCGCAGGTGAGGTAAGCATTGCCTAAGCATTCCACAATGCCTGGGATGGTCGGTACGTGCATCCCAGCGGAGGTCAGGAGTAGGACTCGCAGCCCCAGCCGTCGTTGTCGTTCCCATCGAGGCCGTGGTAGTCATTCGTCCCCACCCAGACCTTCTGACGGACGTCGTCACAGTCGAGGTCGGGGTTGGTGGGCGAGACGGGGCACTGCCACCTGCCTTCGGCGTAGACGCAGACGGAGTCGGTCGCCCGAGCGGGCTGGAAGCGGCTGTTGCCCGCGTACTTCACGATCCACGTTCCCGTGCGGGTCGCGGCGAACTTGTTCGTGTAGGTGCCGGTGCTGGTGGTTCGGACCGTGCCGACCTTGCTCATGCCGACAGGGCCGGCCGGGTCGAAGTAGATCGCCATGACCTGGTCGGTCAGCGGGTACCACTGCCCGCCCCGGCTCACCTCGAGGGTTCCTGTGACGGTGACCGGCTTCCGCCTGGCCACCGGTTCGGGCTTCGCATTGGCCGAGAGGTCGGTGTCGTAGGCGGTCTGGAGTGCCTGTGCCTGTGCCTGTGCGGGTGCGGGGGCCGCGTGCGCGGGCACCGACGCCGCGAGGGCCAGCGCGATAGCGCTCGCGGCGGCGGCGATGATTCGGCGGATGATGGGGATCAACCTCTTCTGGGTCCTGGGGCACCCTGGACGGGGCCCGCTACGACTACCAGACCTCCGGGGCCGCACATTCTGACTCGATCCGCGGTGACCTCACCCGGGTGAGGTACCGGTTCGGCACGCCTGCGGGGCCGGGGCCTCGGGGGAGAACGTACGTCTGCGAGGTCGGTTGCTCTGAGTAGACGTTGTCTACTCAGAGCAACCCACTCCGGATTCCTACAGTTCCCCTCGGGTCGAGGTTGTCCACAGGGTGTCCTCGGGTGCCCGGCATCGGCCCGCCGTAGCGGGCACGATGGCGTCGTGGAATTCGAAGGTGCACAGGTGAACGCGGCTCAGCTCGTCAAGGGCGCGCGATACGCCGCACAGCAGACGCAGGCGAGCCTGGCCGCCCGTGCCGGCGTCTCACGGGGCACCGTCGCGGCGATCGAGACGGGTGCCCGCTCCCCGTCGCTGGAGATGCTGTCGGCGCTCATGGCGGCTGCCGGCAAGCAGATGAGGATCGAGCTGGAGCCGCTCGACGACGACGTTCGCCGTGATCTCGCGGCTCATGTCGACGACAGCAGCGCAGCGGACGACCTGAGCATGACCGTGTCGCTCATGGAAGGTCTGGTGGACGTGGAGTACCGCTTCGAGGGGCTCACCGCGGCTGCAGTGCTCGGGGCGCCGATCCCGATGGCGGAGCCCATGACGCTCGCACTCCCCGACGATCCCGGAGGTGTGTCGTGGCTCGTCGGACTTGTTCGGACCGGAGTCGCCGCGGTGACACCTCTGGGCCGCGGGTTTCCGCTGGGCGGTGTCACCACTGCTGAGGGAGTTGCGCGCCTCGTCGAGCTGGGAGAGGGCGGGCAGTTCGAGCTCGAGGTCTGGCTGAACACGTTCATGGTGCGGTTCGTTCCGCCCGAGGACACCAGACGCGCGGTACTGGTCGTCGGTGAGCACGGGCCGCTTCGTGTCCAGCCCCTGCACGAGATCGAGACGACCGACAGGGACGCCGCGCGCGTCCTGCGCCTGCTACGAGAGCAGACGCAGGACGCGCGCGCCTCAACCAGCGAGCCGCTGCCTCAGGCTCCGACGAGGTGGCCGGCCAGGTAGCCGACGACCTTGTCCAGCGCCACGCGCTCCTGCTCCATGGAGTCGCGGTGCCGGATCGTCACCGCCTGGTCGTCGAGCGTGTCGAAGTCGACGGTGATGCAGAACGGCGTACCGATCTCGTCCTGGCGGCGGTAGCGCTTGCCGATGGCCTGCGTCACGTCGTAGTCGACGTTCCAGTACTTGCGCAGCTCGGCGGCGAGGGCCTCCGACGCCGGGAGCAGGTCCGACGTCTTGGACAGCGGCAGCACCGCTGCCTTGACGGGCGCCAGGCGCGGGTCCAGGCGCAGCACGGTGCGCTTGTCGACGCCGCCCTTGGTGTTGGGCGCCTCGTCCTCCGCGTACGCCTCGACGAGGAAGGCCATGAGGGACCGGGTGAGGCCCGCGGCCGGCTCGATGACGTACGGGTAGTACTTCTCGTTCGTCACCGGGTCGCGGTACGCGAGGTCCTTGCCGGAGCTCTCCGTGTGGGTCTTCAGGTCGAAGTCCGTACGGTTCGCGATGCCCTCGAGCTCACCCCACTCGCTGCCCTGGAAGCCGAAGCGGTACTCGATGTCCACGGTGCGGGTCGAGTAGTGCGACAGCTTGTCCTTGGGGTGCTCGAAGTGGCGCAGGTTGTCGGCCGAGATGCCGAGGTCGGTGTACCAGCTGGTGCGCTGGTCGATCCAGTACTGGTGCCACTCCTCGTCCTCGCCCGGCTTGACGAAGAACTCCATCTCCATCTGCTCGAACTCGCGCGTGCGGAAGATGAAGTTGCCCGGCGTGATCTCGTTGCGGAACGACTTGCCGATCTGGCCGATGCCGAACGGCGGCTTCTTGCGTGCCGCCGCTGCGACGTTGGCGAAGTTCACGAAGATGCCCTGCGCGGTCTCGGGGCGCAGGTAGTGCAGGCCGGACTCGTCCTCGACCGGGCCGAGGTACGTCTTCAGCATCATGTTGAAGTCGCGCGGCTCGGTCCACTGGCCGCGGGTACCGCAGTTCACGCACACCAGGTCCGTCAGCGGCACGGAGTCCGGGTCGTCGATGCCCTTCTTCTCCGCGTGCGCCTCCTGCATCTGGTCCACGCGGTAGCGCTTGTGGCACGAGAGGCACTCGGTGAGCGGGTCCGTGAACACGCCGACGTGGCCGGAGGCGACCCACACCTGGCGGGGCAGGATGACCGACGAGTCGAGGCCGACGATGTCGTCACGGCTCGTGACGGTCGAACGCCACCACTGGCGCTTGATGTTCTCCTTGAGCTCCACACCGAGGGGGCCGTAGTCCCACGCAGAGCGCGTTCCACCGTAGATCTCACCCGACGGGAAGACGAAACCTCGTCGCTTCGCGAGCGAGACGACGGCGTCGAGCTTGGCGGTCTGCGCAGAGCGCACTGACTTGTCGGACACGAGGGTCTCTCCAGGGGAACAGGCGGTAAACAATGTCCGCCCAGCCTACCGTCCGGGCAGGTTGAAGCCTGCGCGAATAAGCCAGTGACCGACCTCTCGGCGCCGATCTTTGACAACCGTTCTCAACAGGCGTGAGAATCGTTCTCATGATAAAGACTCGCGCCACCGGTGCTGCTCTCGCCGGCCTCGCTCTTGTCGCCACGGCGACCCTCGCAGGCTGTTCGACGCAGAACGCAGGCGGCTCCTCCGACGAGTCCGACGGCGTCACCGTACTCGCCTCGTTCTACCCGCTCCAGTACGTGGCGCAGCAGATCGGCGGCGACCTCGTCACCGTCGACAACCTGACGCCCCCGGCCGCCGAGCCGCACGACCTCGAGCTCTCCCCGGCGCAGGTCCGCGAGATCGGCACCGCCGACCTGGTGGTCTACCTGTCCGGCTTCCAGAACGCCGTCGACGAGGCCGTCGAGGCCCGTGCGCCCGAGCACGTGGTCGACGCCGCTGCCGCTGCCGAGCTCGTGGAGCACGCGGGAGTCGAGGACGAGCACGCCGAAGAGGGCGAAGAGCACGCCGGCGAGACGGAGGAGGAGCACGCGGAGCACGCCGAGGAAGGCGCCGCCGACCCCCACTTCTGGCTCGACCCGAGCCGGCTCGCCGCCGTCGGGAAGGTCGTCGCCGACGAGCTGGCCGCGACGGACCCCGAGCACGCCGACGAGTACGCCGCCGGTGCTCAGCGCCTCGGCCAGCAGCTCGACGAGCTGGACCAGGAGTTCGCGGACGGCCTCGCCGCATGCCAGGGCGCGGCCCTGGTGACGAGCCACGCCGCGTTCGGCTATCTCGCCGACCGGTACGCCCTGGAGCAGGTGGGGATCTCCGGGCTCGACCCCGAGGCGGAGCCCTCCCCGGCCCGCCTGCGCGAGATCGGCGACCTGGTCGAGGAGCGCGGCATCAAGACCCTGTACTCGGAGACCCTGGTGAGCCCCAAGGTCACCGAGACCCTCGCCTCGGACCTCGGCGTGAACACCGCAGTGCTCGACCCGCTGGAGGGCCTGTCCGAGGACGCGACGGCCGCGGGCGACGACTATGTGTCCGTCATGCAGGCCAACCTCGCCGCACTGGAGGAGGGCCTGGTCTGCGAATGACGGACACTAGGCAGGTGACCGAGACGAGCGAACCCGTCATCGAGGCCCGTGGCCTGCACTTCCGTGCGGGCGCGAGCCACATCCTGCGCGGCATCGACCTGACGGTGGACCGCGGCGAGGTGGTCGCCCTGCTGGGCGCCAACGGCTCCGGCAAGTCGACCCTCGTGCGCGCTCTCGTGGGCATCAACTCTCCGTCCGAGGGCACCGTCCGCCTGCTCGGCAGGCCCATCGGGGCCGGTCGGCGCGGGACCGCCGTCGACTGGAGCCGCATCGGCTACGTGCCGCAGCGCGCGACCGCCGGCGGCGGCATCCCGTCCACCGCGCAGGAGGTCGTCGCGTCCGGCCTGCTCCACGGCCGCCGGCTGTGGCCGCCGCGCGGCTGGCGCGACCAGGTCGACGCGGCCCTCGAACAGGTGGGCCTCGCCGACCGGGTGCGCGACCCAGTGCACCTGCTGTCGGGCGGCCAGCAGCAGCGCATCCTCATCGCGCGCGCCCTGGTCCGGCAGCCCGAGGTGCTCGTCCTGGACGAGCCCGTCGCGGGCGTGGACGTCGCCAGCCAGGAGGCGTTCGCCGCCACCATGAAGCGGCTGGTCGACGGCGGCCTCACCGTGCTCGTCGTCCTGCACGAGCTCGGCGAGCTCGAGCCGCTCGTCACCCGCGCCGTCGTGCTGCGGCACGGCAAGGTGGTGCACGACGGCGCCCCGCCGCGCGCTCGGCACGACCACGACCGCGTCGGACACCGGCACCAGCACCCGCACGCCGACGACAACGAGCTCGGCGCCGAAGCCAGGGCCCTCGACCTGGAGGTGCGACCGTGATCATGCTCATGCTGACCGACCCGTTCATGCAGCGGGCCCTGATCGCCGCGCTCCTCGTCGGCATCACCGCCCCCGTCGTCGGCACCTACCTGGTGCAGCGCAAGCTCTCCCTGCTCGGCGACGGGATCGGGCACGTCGCCCTGACGGGCGTCGCGCTCGGCTGGCTCGTCGGCGCGGGCATGGGGCTGACGCCGAACGATGCCCTCGCCATCCCCGGCGCCGTCGTCGCCGCGGTGATCGGCGCGGTCCTCATCGAGGTGGTCCGACGGCGAGGCCGCACCTCCGGCGACCTTGCGCTCGCCATCATGTTCTACGGCGGCATCGCGGGCGGCGTCTTCCTCATCGGGATCGCCGGCGGCTCCTCCGGGAACCTCATGCAGTACCTGTTCGGCTCCATCTCCACGGTGACCGACGCCGACCTCTGGCTCACCGTCGTGCTCTCCCTCGTGGTGCTGGCCGTCGGGGTCGGCCTGCGGCACGCGCTGTTCTCGGTGAGCCACGACGAGGAGTTCGCCGTCGCGTCGGGCCTGCCCGTCTGGGCGCTGAACATCATCGTCGCGGTGGTCTCCGCCCTCACGGTGACGGTCGCCATGCGCGTCGTCGGCCTGCTGCTCGTCAGCGCGCTCATGATCGTGCCTGTCGCCGTGGCGCAGCAGGTCACGCACGCCTTCGGGCGGACCATGTTCACGGCGTGCGTCGTCGGCGTCGTGGTCTGCGTGTCCGGCCTGAGCTTCACCTACTGGTACAACGTCTCGCCGGGCGCGACTATCGTGGTCCTTGCCATCGCGGTCTACGCGGTGGTCTCACTGGTGGCGCCGTTCCTGACCCGGCGGCGTCCCGCGCACGACCCGCATCCAGACCTGCCCGACGACGTCGACCTGCCTGCTGCCGCATCCGAACGTGCGGTGGCCGCCGCGAAGGAGTGCCGCTGATGGCCGCACGAATGACCCGCCAGCGGACAGCCGTCGTCGAGGCGCTCGACGAGATCGCGGACTTCCGCTCGGCGCAGCAGCTCCACGAGACCCTGCGCGCCCGCGGCGAGTCCGTGGGCCTCGCGACCGTGTACCGGGCGCTGCAGGCGCTCGCGGACGCGAGCGAGGTGGACGTCCTGCGGGCCGAGGACGGCGAGAGCCTCTACCGCCGGTGCGCGCGCCGCGAGCACCACCACCACCTGGTGTGCAGGCACTGCGGCCGGACCGTCGAGATCGACGGCCCCACGGTCGAGGCCTGGGCCTCGAAGGTCGCCGCGGCCCAGGGCTTCGACGACATCGAGCACACGATCGAGCTCTGGGGCACCTGCGCGGACTGCCGCGCGTCCGCGACGGCCTGACCTGTCAGACCCACCCCGACCTGTCAGACGTACAGGTCACTCGGGTGACCTGTACGTCTGACACGTGCGCATGCGTCTGACAGGTGCGTTCCCGGGTCTGGGCCGCCAGAACAGGAAGAGTTCCGGCGGGTGTCCGCATTCGCAGGAGCACGTGGCAGGATGCGTGCATGACCTCAGCACGGCACCCCGCGGACCGGCGGGGCAGGCTCCCCGCGCGGGCTGAGGTCGTTGTCGTCGGCGGCGGCGCGATCGGCGCGTCGGTGGCGTTCCACCTCGCCGAGGACGGCGTGGACGTGCTGCTCCTGGAGGCCGACGAGCTCGCCTCGGGCAGCTCCGGCAAGCCCATCGGGGGAGTGCGGGCGCAGTTCTCCGACCCCGCGAACGTCGACCTCGGCAACCGCAGCCTCGAGCTGTACGAGGACTTCGCCAACCGCCCGGGCGCGGACATCGGGCTGCAGCAGCCGGGCTACCTGTTCCTCCTGCCGGACGCCGACGACGTCACGCTCTTCGAGGAGTCGGTGGCCATGCAGAACGAGCGCGGGGTGGCGAGCCGCATGCTCAGCCCCGACGCCGTCCGCCGGCTCAACCCGTACGTCGACGTCGACAGGTACCGGGGCGCCGCCTACGCCGCGCGCGACGGGTTCGCCCACCCCAAGGCCGTCGTCGAGGGGTACGCCGCGGGCGCCGAGCGCCACGGCGCGACCGTCCGCACGCACGTGACGGCCACCGACGTCGAGACGAGGGGCGACGACGTCGTCGCGGTGTGGACGAACCAGGGCCGGGTACGGACCGGCGCCGTCGTGCTGTGCGCGGGCGCGTGGACGCGCGACGTTGCCACCAAGGCGGGGCTCGACCTGCCCGTCGACCCCTATCGGCGGCAGATCGGCTTCACCCCTGCGCTCGACCCGGCGCCGTCGCGGATCCCGTTCACCATCGACTACGGCACCACCTTCTACTTCCACAACGCGGCACCCGACGGCCTGCTGCTCGGGATCGCCGACCCGGCCACGCCCATCGCCTTCGAGCGCACGTACGACCCGGCCTGGCTGCCGCTGCTGCGCGGCGCGCTGGGGGCCTGCGCCCCCGAGCTGGTCGACGTGCCCGTCGCGCGCGGCTGGGCGGGCCTCTACGAGATGACGCCGGACCACAACGCCCTCATCGGCGAGGCGACCGGCGTGCCGGGTCGCGTGCTGTACGCCGCCGGCTTCTCCGGCCACGGGTTCCTGCAGGCACCAGCGGTCGGCGAGGCGGTGCGTGACCTGTACGCGGGCCGCACGCCACCGATCGACGTGTCCGGGTTCAGCGCCGACCGGTTCGCCACGGACGCCTCCGGCACGACCACCACCGGCCCGGGGCGACGAGGCCCCGAGGCCAACATCATCTGACGGAGAAGGAGACACCGATGTCGGCACCGACGTTCCTCGAGCCCTGGCAGCTCAGGGCCGCGTTCGCGCGCAGCCTCTCGGACATGTACGGCAAGGAAGTTCCGGCCTACACCACGCTGCTGGACGTGTCGCACGAGGTCAACGCCGACTTCGTGGCGAAGCACGGGGCGGACGCCGAACGGCTCGGCTCCATCGCACGCGTCACCGCGGAGCGGCACGGCGCGATCCGCGTGGGCACGCCCACCGAGATGGCGCAGGTGGCCCGGATCTTCGGCGCCATGGGCATGCAGCCCGTCGGGTTCTACGACCTGCGCGACGCGTCGTCGAGCTCCGTCCCGGTGGTCTCGACGGCGTTCCGCCCGATCGAGCGCGCGGAGCTGGCGAGCAACCCCTTCCGGGTCTTCACGTCGATGCTCGTCACGGCGGACCGCCGGTTCTTCACCGCGGATCTCGAGCGGCGCCTGGAGAACTTCCTGGGCGCCCGCACGCTGTTCGGCTCGGAGCTGCTGGCCCTCGCCGACCGGGCCGAGGCCGAGGGCGGACTGCCCGAGGACCAGGCGGCGGAGTTCCTGCGCCTGGCGACTGAGGCGTTCGAGCTGTCCCGGGAACCCGTGGACCAGGCCTGGTACCGCGAGCTGGAGGCGGTGAGCGCCGTCGCGGCCGACATCGGCGGCATCGCGTCCACGCACATCAACCACCTCACGCCCCGCGTGCTCGACATCGACGACCTGTACGCGCGCATGGAGGCCCAGGGCATCACGATGATCGACGCCATCCAGGGCCCGCCCCGCTGGGAGGGCCCGGACGTGCTGCTGCGCCAGACGTCGTTCCGCGCGCTCGCCGAGCCGCGCACCTTCCGCACGGCCGACGGCGAGATCGTGAGCGACGCCCTGCGCGTGCGGTTCGGCGAGGTCGAGGCCCGCGGCATCGCGCTGACCCGCGAGGGCCGTGCCGCGTACGACGCCGCGGTCGTCGAGATCGACGAGACCGCCGCCGCGGCCCGCGCCGAGACCCCCGGCTTCACGGAGGCGCAGCGCCAGGAGATCGCCCGCGCGGTCTGGCAGAAGACCTTCCCGACGACGGAGGCGGAGCTCGCCGCCCAGGGCCTCGGCTGGTTCACCTACGAGGTGGACGGCGACGGCACAGGCGTGCGCCGCGAGCCCGTCGTCTACGAGGACTTCCTGCCGCGTTCCGCGGCCGGCATCTTCCAGTCCAACCTGACCTCGGACGGCGCAAAGGACGCGAGCCAGGAGGGCATCAACCGCGACGCGGACTGGATGTCCGGCGCGCTCGGCCGCGAGCTCAACGATCCCTTCGACCTGTACGCCGACCAGGTGGCCAGGTCGCTCGCCGGCGCCGCCGAGACCCTCGGCGTCGACCCGGCCACCCTCACCACGCCCAACCGCACAACGGGAGCATCGCGATGACCAGCACCACCACCCACACCCCGCTGACCACCGAGCTGCGGGACGCCGCCCTCGCCGCCCTGGGGCGGCTGGGTGCCACGGCTCCGGAGGCCTCGACCGACGGTGACCTCGCCGTCGTGTCGCCGCTATCCGGCCAGCCCCTGCTGCACGTGCGTCGTGACGGCGCCGCAGAGGCCACCGCCGCCGTCGACCGGGCCGCCGAGGCCTTCACCACGTGGCGCTCCGTCCCCGCCCCCGTGCGTGGCCAGGTGATCAAGCGCCTGGGCGAGCTGCTGACCGAGCACAAGACCGACCTGGCCGAGCTGGTCACCATCGAGGCGGGCAAGGTCACGAGCGAGGCCCTGGGCGAGGTCCAGGAGATGATCGACATCTGCGACTTCGCCGTCGGGCTGTCGCGGCAGGTCGGCGGACGCACGATGCCGTCGGAGCGCCCGGGCCACCGCCTCATGGAGACGTGGCACCCGATGGGCGTCGTCGGCGTGATCAGCGCATTCAACTTCCCGGTGGCCGTGTGGTCCTGGAACACCGCCGTCGCGCTCGTCTGCGGCGACACCGTGGTGTGGAAGCCGAGCGAGAAGACGCTGCTCTCGGCAGTGGGCGCCTCCGCGCTGCTCGACCGGGCGCTGGCCGAGGCCGGCTTCCCGGCGGGCGTCTCGCAGCTGCTCCTCGGCGACCTCGAGGCCGGCGAGGCGCTCGTGGCGGACACCCGCGTGGCCCTGGTCTCCGCGACCGGTTCCGAGCGGATGGGCCAGCAGGTCGCCCCCGTCGTCGCCGCACGCGGCGGCCGGTACCTCCTGGAGCTGGGCGGCAACAACGCGGCGATCGTCGCGCCGTCGGCTGACCTCGACCTCGCCGTACGCGGCGCCGTGTTCTCCGCCGCCGGCACGGCCGGGCAGCGCTGCACCTCGCTGCGTCGTCTGATCGTGCACGAGTCGGTGGCGGACGAGGTGGTCGCGCGGCTCGCCAAGGTCTACAGCGACCTGCCGGTCGGAGACCCGCGTGCCGGGGGCACCCTGGTCGGCCCGCTGGTCGACGCCGGTGCGCGCGACCGCATGCTCGCCGCGATCGACGAGGCGGTGGCCGCGGGCGGCACGCTCGTGGTGGGCGGCACCGCGGTCACCGTGCTCGGTGCCGAGGACGCGGCCTACGTGCACCCCGCGATCGTGCGGATGGCGACGCAGGCCGACGTCGTCAAGCGCGAGACGTTCGCCCCGATCCTGTACGTGCTGACCTACTCGGAGCTGTCCGAGGCGATCGCCCTGCACAACGACGTGCCCCAGGGCCTGTCGTCGGCGATCTTCACGATGGACGTGCGCGAGGCCGAGACGTTCATGTCGGAGGCCGGCTCGGACTGCGGCATCGTGAACGTCAACATCGGGACCTCCGGCGCGGAGATCGGCGGCGCGTTCGGCGGCGAGAAGTCGACGGGCGGCGGGCGCGAGTCCGGTTCGGACGCGTGGAAGCAGTACATGCGCCGCGCCACGAACACGGTGAACTACTCGACCGAGCTGCCGCTGGCCCAGGGCGTCAACTTCGGCTGACCGGCAACCCGCCCGCGAAGTAGAGCGCCTGTCCGGTCTCCCCGGTGTTACCCAGGAGACCGGACAGGCGCTCTACTTCGCGGACAAGCCGACGACGGGTCAGGAGCGACCCGCGGGCACCGCGATCATGGAACCGGTGTCGGTGGTCGGGACGTCGGTGCTGGGCGCGTACCTGTTCACAGCGCTGACAGGGACCCCCACCCGCTCCGCGACCTCGTCGAGCGAGAGGTTCTGCTCCCACCGGAGCACGCGGATCTGGCTGATCTGGTGCGTGCTGAGCGACGGCGCCGAGCTGGTGACCGAGGGCGTCGCCCCGGTGACCGTGGGCACCGTCCCGGTGCTGGGGCGCGTCTCCCAGTTCGTCGCCGGCGTCACGGGCGCGTACTTGCGTTCCAGCTGCACGCGCTCGGTCTCGCCGGTCAGGGCGGGCTCGGACCGGATCCGCTCGGGCGCGGCGACCGGCTCGGGGTCGCTGTTGCCGGTGAGGGCAGGCTCGTCGTGCGCGGACCTGTCGTGCTCGCCGCCGTCGGTCACGGCCAGGCCGAGCTGGACGCCGGCGGGAAGGACGAGCTCGGGCAGGTTCACGCGAACCGGCGCGCGGTCGGCCGCGGTCCGCTCGAGCTCGCTCTGGTCCGGCATCCACTCGCCGGCCAGCGCCGCGGCCTCCTGGACGACGTCGCGGATCGTGCGCTCGGACTCCAGGTGCGGGCGCGTCACCTCAGCGGTGACGCCGGCGGGCACGTGGCGGTGGACGCGGGTCACGGCGGCGTTCACGTCCGCGATGCGTGCGTCACGCTCGTCCTCGGGGGCGATCTGCGCCAGCCGCACGGCGTCGAGCATGTCCAGCACGGCCGTCTCGCGGTCGAGCTCGATCTGCGCCAGCCGGTCGAGGTTGCGGGCACTCGACGCCGACTGGAAGAACAGGTGCACCGCGACCGCCGCGAGGACCGGGGCGACGGCGCGGGAGACGGCGAAGATGCCCTCACCGAGCAGCCAGCCGTGCCAGGCGGCGAGCGCGCCGGACAGTACGCCGACGACGATCGCACCGCCGAGCCAGCGCCCGTGCCCGGCCGGCTCACGGCCGCTCTCGAGCGCGCGGTCGGCCCGACGTCGTCCTTCCCAGGCCAGGCCGATCACCAGCGCCTCGTAGGCGATACCGAGCGCGTAGCCGAGCTCGGGGCCCTCATAGGCGGCGATGGTGTGCGACATGCCGATGTAGGCCCAGGCCGAGAGGCCGAAGGCCCCAAGGAAGAACCCTGGGTTTCTGCGTATGTCGGCGATGACCGCAGGAACGCGTCGGGGGCGTTTCTCCGATGCCATGATGGGTGTATCCCTTTCCGTCGGTACGGGTCGGTGAGGCGGTACTGCCGGGACGCGTGGTCGGAACCCGACTGAAGAAGACATGGTGCAAGGCTGATCTTGGACCATGTTGGGCCCTTTGTGCTCTTTACGCTGGAGATCCACGTGGATCGCTTCGATCAATCACCCCGTGTGCCGGGGTCCGCGACGGTTCCTGCCTCGTGTTTATCCACAGATGGCTCGTTTTGAGGCCCATCCATATCACTTGCCGTTGAATCATAGACGGCATGACGTGGACACCGATATCGATCTCGGCTGAGCAGGCCGGCCCGGACCCCGCGCTCGGGCCGCTCGGCCGGCTGACGCTTCACGAACGCCTCGACCTCGCGACCCGGCTGGAGCGGTGTCTGGTCGAGCACGTACGCCGGCCCGGCAATGCCGAGGCCGTCCGGAGGCAGACTGCCTACGTGCGGTCGGAGTCGCTGGTGCCCGACGACGTCGACACCGAGCTGCGCGACGCGATGACGCGCGACTGCGCGGTCGACATGCTGGTCCATGTGGGGCCGCGCGAGGCGGGCGGCTCGCTGGTGGGCAGGCTCCTCGGCGACGAGCCGACGGGTCTCACCGTGACCGACTCCGAGCGTGCGCTGCTCGAGCAGTGGCGTGACGGCGGCGTGCTGGGCTACTTCATGGTGACCGACCTGGTGGACGAGCACGCGGTGCTGCACAACCTCGAGGACGACCTGGAGTACCGGGTGTACACGGGGTGCTCCGAGATCCGTTCGACGGCGCTGGTGCCCGGCCTGCCCCTGTCGGTGCGCCTCCTCCCGGTCGGGGCGGCGTGGATCTTCGCGGACACCCCGCTGGTCTTCTCGCCGAGCTCTGTCGTCGGCGTCGTGCGGGGCGTCGTCGGGCTGCTGACCTCGACGCCGTGCCCCGCCTACCGCAACCCGCGCACCCTGGCCCGCGCCCGCGAGCTCGTCGCCGACCACCACCGTGCGTTCCGCGACCTCTTCGGGGACGTGCTGGTGCTGGGCACCGCGTCCCACGTCATGGACTGCTACCTGCGGTTCAAGGCCCGCATCGGCGTCCCGGCGGAGGAGTTCGCGCTGTTCCCGTCGCTCCGCGACGAACGCTGGCTGCCCGACGACGCCGCGGACCCGGACGACGAGGCGTTCGCCCTGGTGCACCACCCTGTCAAAGGGCTGCGACTGCTCGACTGGTACGCGCAGCTCCGCGAGGTGCACACCGCGCCCCTCGCGTCGTGGAAGCCGGAACGGCTCGCGCAGGTGCTCGCGGACCCCGACGTCCCCTCCTGGGTCCTGGACCTGCTCGCGGAGCGGCACCCGGACCACCTGGACGCGCTCTACGGTGCGGCGACGGGGCGGCAGGGCTTCGTCTGGGCGCGGGACGGAGCCGCTCTCCTGCGCGACCGTGAGCCGGCAGCGGGCAGGGACGAGCCGGGGATCGTCATGGCGTCGTCGATCATGGGGCGGGTGCTGCCGCCGGACTGAGTCGGACCGAGCCGCGCCGATCGGGTCACCCCTCGTTGGCGACCCACTCGTCCGGCAGGGTGAAGTTCGTGCCGAACTCGGCCGAGCGGTAGCCTTCCCGCTCCGCCGTCACCGTCACTCTCGCCTCGTGACTGGCCCGGCCGCCCCCGATCCAGATGCGTCGGCCGGGCGGGTAGTTCGCCCACGTGATGGTCTCGCCGCCCTGGGTGACGTCGACCCAGGACCACGTGTAGGTGACGTTCGGGTCCTGGTCGACCTCGCAGTGGGTCATCCAGCCGGAGTTCACATAGCCGGGTTCCATCCGGATCGAGCAGCTCGGCTGGGGCACGGTCGGCTGCGGCACCGTGTCGGTGGCGTTGGAGAGCGCCTCGGCCTCGGCGTACCCCGACCGGGCGGCGGTGAGCCTGACCTGGACGGCCTTGCCCACGTCGTCGAGCGCGACGGTGTAGGTGCACGACCCGAGGTTGTCCCGCTCCTCGCCGCCGATGCTCCACAGGCACGCCGTGGTGGTCGGCTGAGGTGTCCAGCCGGTCGCTTCCGCGACGACCTTCTGGCCTACCTGCACCTGCGCCGGGATCGCCACGGTGCCCGGCTGGAACTGGGCCGGGGCCGCGTCCTGCTCCGCGGCCGGCTCGTCGACGGGCGTGGCGACCGGGGAGCTCTCGGGCGACGCCGACGGCTTCGCTTTCGGCTTCTTCGGGGTCGGGCTGGGGCTGGGCTTGTCAGAAGGCTCGGCCGACGGCGAGGCCTCTGCTACCACGCCGGGCGTGTCGTCGGGGGTCAGGAAGTGCACGACTGCCGCTGCGACACCACCGCCGGTCAGCAGCAGACCCGCCGCGACCACGCCGATCATGACCCTGCGCCGGGTCTTGCCCGACGACGCGGGCGCCTCCGGGCGGTCCGGCTCGGCCGCGGCAGCGGACGCCGGTCCCGCGCCCAGCTCCGTGTCCTCGTGGGGCAGACCCAGCCCGGTGTCAACCGCCTCGACATACGGCAGGTCGGCGGCCGACAGACCCGCCGGCGACGGCTCGGCGGGCGGTGGATCCGCTAGCACCGGTTCGGCGAGCGACGCGAGCACCGCCGACGTCGTCGGACGCCTGGTGGGGTCCTTGGCCAGGCACGCACCGACCAGGCCACGCAGGCCCGGCGGCAGGGCAGCGACGTCGGGCTGCTCGTGCACGATCCGGTAGGTGAGCGTCGCGAGGTTGCCCCTCCCGAACGGCGGTGTCCCGGCGGCCGCGAGGTGGGCGACGGCGCCGAGCGACCAGACGTCGGAGGCGGTCGTGACGGTCTCTCCGCGGGCCTGCTCGGGCGACATGAACTGCGGCGTTCCCGGCTGCATGCCCGTGGTGGTCAACGACGTGGCGTCCGAGTCGGAGACGATGCCCATGTCGATCAGCACGGGCCCGGTGGGGCCCAGCAGCACGTTGGCTGGCTTGACGTCGCGGTGGACGAGGCCCTCGCGATGGATCACGTCGAGGGCCTCGGCGAGACCCTTGACGAGCTCGCGGACCGCCGGCTCGGGCAGGCTGCCCAGCTCGGCGATGGCCTGCGCAAGGGTCGGTCCGGGCACGTACTCGGTCGCCAGCCAGGGCTTGGGCGCGTTGACGTCGAAGTCGACGACGGCCGCCATGTAGCGGTTGCGCACCCTCGTCGCGGCAGAGACCTCGCGGGCGAAGCGGGCCCGGAACTCGCGCTCGTCGGTGCGTTCCGGATGGATGACCTTGATCGCCAGCAGCCGGCCGCTCCGGGTGGCTCCGAGGTACACCATGCCCATACCGCCCTGGCCCAGCCGGCCGCGGATCTCGTAGCCGCCGAGCTCGGGCGGGTCAGCCGCCGTGGGCGGCGCGATCTCAGGTGCGCGGACATGTCGCGCCACGTCGGACAGCACGGAGAACTCCCTCGGGTCGGGTGCGCTCACCCGGGCAAGGCTGATCTGCGCGCTCCCCCGGACGGCGGAAGGCAGCGTATCGGAACTGGTCCGAGCGTGATCACACCGGCCTGGTGTTCGCCTGCGGCACGGCGATGATCGTCGCGCCGGGGCGGGGTCAGCCGCCGCTGACGCTCAGCTCGGCCTCGCGCAGCTTCGCCTCGAACTCCTCGGACAGGTCGCGGGAGTCGAGCCAGCCGTACGGGAGGTGCGGCGTCTTCGGCGAACCGGCGCGGCCGCGCGGCCCCTCGGCGTCGTCCCCGGGGTACGGGGCGTCGAGGTCCAGGGCGTCGAGCCGCTCGCGCAGCTCGGCGAGGGTGTCGATCAGGGCGAGCTCGTGGCGCTTCTCGCCGCCCACCGCGTAGCCCTTCAGGTACCAGGCCATGTGCTTGCGCAGGTCGCGCATGGCCTTGCCCTCGTCGCCGTCGAAGTACTCGATCATGAGCTCGCCGTGCCGGTAGATGGTCTCGGCGACCTCGCGCAGGCCCGGCCGGACCCGCAGGTCGGAGCCGTTGAAGGCCGCGGCCAGGTCGGCGAACAGCCACGGCCGGCCCTGGCAGCCCCTGCCGACGACGACGCCGTCGGCGCCCGTCTCCTCGACCATGCGCAGGGCGTCCTCGGCGGACCAGATGTCGCCGTTGCCGAGGACCGGGACCGTGCGGACGGCCTCCTTGAGGCGCGCGACGGCCTCCCACTCGGCCTGCCCGGAGTAGTGCTGCGCGGCGGTCCGGGCGTGCAGCGCGACGGCGGCGACGCCGAGCGACTCCGCGATCTGACCGGCCTCCAGGTAGGTCAGGTGGTCGTCGTCGATGCCCTTGCGCATCTTGATGGTGACGGGCACGCCGTACGGCTCGGCTGCGTCGACGGCGGCCTTCACGATGTCGGTGAAGAGCTGCCGCTTCCAGGGCAGCGCGGCCCCGCCGCCCTTGCGCGTCACCTTGGGCACCGGGCAGCCGAAGTTGAGGTCGACGTGGTCGGCGCGGTCCTCGCCCGCGATGATCTTCACGGCGGCGCCCACGGTGGCCGGGTCCACGCCGTACACCTGGGCTGAGCGCGGCTGCTCGTCCTCGCCGAACGTCACGATCCGCAGCGCCTCGACGTTGCGCTCCACCAGCGCGCGGCTCGTCACCATCTCGGCGACGTACAGGCCCGGATCGAACCCCGTCGACTGTCCCGCCTCACGGCACAGCGTGCGGAAGGCACGGTTCGTGACCCCTGCCATGGGCGCGAGCACCACCGGCGTGGCGACGGTGATGGGCCCGATCTGCAGGGGCTTGAGCAGGGCGGTGGTCGTGTCGAGGGCGGAGGTCACGATGCCATTGTTCCACCTGCGCTGCGACGGGCGGCCGGGTGTGGCGACCTTCACGCCTCGTTGCTCCGAGGTGCCGCCCCATGCTGTAATGAGTCAACGCATTGATTCATTACGGAGGAACCGTGCACGCACTGGTCATCGTGATAGCCCTGGGACTGCCTGTCCTGACAGTCGCCCTCGTCGTGCTGCTGGTCGCCCGCCGGGGTGGCCCGCCGCACGACCTGGACGCCACGGTCGTGGCGGCCCGTGGGCACGAGACGCGTATCTCGGCCGTGGCTGCCACGACGAGCGTCGTGGTGGTCGTCGCCCTCTGGATCGCGGCGGCGACCTGGGGTGAACCCGGCGTGCTGCTCGGTGCGGCGCCCTTCGCCGCGGCACTCGCGTTCAGCCTGGCCCGAGCAGTAGGTGAGGCGCGCTGGCCGCGCCCCACCGGCGACGTCCGCAGCGCACCGCTGGTGCGGCGCGGCCTGCGGGACCAGGGCGGGTGGCGGCTGCCTCTCTTCGCGAGCACGGCGGCGGGGTTGGCCGTCGCTCTCGTGGTGTTCGGGCTGACCGCGGCCGGTGACGGGCGTAGCGTCGAGAGAGTGCTCGACGCCGGTCGTGAGACCCATGGCGCCGGGCCGTACCCCGGCTGGGCGATTGGCGTGCCCGCACTTCTCGTCCTCGGGCTCGCCGTCGGTGCGACGTTCGTGGCGCTGCGCGCCGTGACCCGGCGTCCGCCGATCGGACTGCTCTCCGCGGAGCAGGACGACGCGATCCGGCGCACGTCCGCGGCCCGGGTGCTCGCTGGTGCGCAGCTCTGGGTGGGGCTCGGGGGCGCCGCGTACCTGGCCTTTGCAGCCGGTGCGCTGCTCAGGGTCGACGCACCGGCGGGCGGCCTCGTCTGCCTGCTCCTGGCGCTCGTGGTCTTCGTCGGTTCCGTGGTGATCGCGGTCACGGCGTTGCCCTCTCGGCGCGCCACCGCCGCCCCGGACGCACAGCGCGCCGCCGCGCAGGGGCCCACGGCATGACTGCGCTCCAGGTCGACCTGGCTTCACCGGTACCGGTCTATGAGCAGATCCGGAGCCAGGTCGCGGCGCTGGTCGCGGTGGGCGGCCTGCATCCGGGGGACCGGCTGCCCGCCTCGCGGGACCTGGCCCGGGACCTGGGGATCGCCGTCGGCACCGTGCAGCGGGCCTACCGCGAGCTGGAGGCGAGCGGCGTGGTCACCAGCCGACGCCGCGTGGGGACGGTGGTTGCGGAGCCGCCCGCCGGCGGCCTGCGCGGTGGGTCAGAGCCCGGCGGTGAGCCGCAGCACCCGGCCGACGGTCCGACGTCGGACGCGGGCGGGCTGGTGGACGAGGCACGGGGCTTCGTCGCCCATGCGCGCGAGCAGGGACTGAGCGACGAGGCGGTGCTGGCCCTCGTCCGGGGCGCGCTGCTCCCGGAGCAGCGCGGAGGGTGACCCTGCGGCTCCTGCCGGCCGGGGATTTCATATGGCTGCAGGGTGCACGGTCATTTTGCGACGACGCGGAGGGGTATCGCCCGATTCCGCCGTCGCGGGATCTTTTGCCGATCCTCGCGGGCCTGTCTGTAATGGATCTGCCGGAGCATCGAGGGGCGCGAGGCCACCGGACACGTGGACCGTGCCACCGGGCCGCGTCCGACCGCTATGGGGGTCTCGCGATGCAGACTGAGGACCGCACACAGGAGCGCACGGCGAAGATCAGCGTCGGCACGCTCACCGCGATGGTGGTGGGCTCGATGGTGGGTGCCGGCGTCTTCTCGCTGCCGAGCCGGTTCGCCGGCGAGACCGGAGTGCTCGGCGCCCTCATCTCCTGGGCGATAGCGGGCAGCGGCATGCTCATGCTCGCCTTCGTGTTCCAGCGGCTCGCGATGCGCAAACCCGACCTCGACTCGGGCGTCTACGCCTACGCGAAGGCCGGTTTCGGCGAGTACCTCGGCTTCTTCTCGGCGTTCGGGTACTGGGCCAGCGCGTGCGTCGGCAACGTCACCTACTGGATCCTCATCATGTCGACGGTGGGCGCGATCCTGCCCGTGCTCGGCGAGGGCGACACGCCCGTCGCCTTCCTCGTGTCCTCGGCCTGCGTGTGGGGGTTCTACCTGCTGGTCCGCCGCGGCGTGAAGGAGGCCGCGGCGATCAACCGCATAGTCACCGTCGCCAAGGTGCTGCCGATCATCACGTTCGTGCTCATCGCGGTCTTCCTGCTGGACCCGCAGGTGCTCATGGACAACTTCGAGGGTTACGGCATCACCGGCCCGCTGTTCGACCAGGTGCGCGGCACCATGCTCGCCACGGTCTTCGTCTTCCTCGGGGTGGAGGGCGCCAGCGTCTACTCGCGGCATGCGCGGCGCCGGGAGGACGTCGGACGGGCAACCGTCCTCGGCTTTCTCATGGTGCTCGCGATCTTCGCCTCGGTGACCATCGTGTCCTACGGCATCCTGCCGATGGAGGAGCTCGCCCAGCTGCGTCAGCCGTCCATGGCGGGCGTGCTGGAGGCGGCAGTGGGCGGCTGGGGCGCCGTCTTCGTCAGCATCGGCCTGATCGTCTCGGTGCTGGGCGCCTACCTGGCCTGGACGCTCATGTCGTCGGAGGTGCTGTACGTCGCGGCGAAGGACCGGGACATGCCGCGGTTCCTCGCCCGGTCGGACGCGAACGACGTGCCCCGGGCGGCGCTCCTGCTGACCACCGCGCTCATCCAGGTGGTCCTGGTCGTCACCCTGCTGTCCGACGACGCGTTCACCTTCGCGCTGGACCTCACCAGCGCGCTCTCGCTGATCCCGTTCCTGCTCGCCGCGGGCTACGCGCTCAAGCTGGCCCTGGGCCGGGGTGGCCCGGCGGCCGGGAGCCCCACGGTGCGCGACCTCGTGATCGCGGCGCTCGCCGTCCTGTACACGGCGTTCCTGCTCTTCGCGGCCGGGCTGACGTTCGTGCTGCTGTCGTTCGTGATCTACGCCCCGGCGACGGTCCTCTTCGTGATGACCCGCCGCGAGCAGGGCCGGCGGGTGTTCAGCAGGGGCGAGCTGGTGATCTTCGTCGTCTCCGTGGTCGGCGGGGTGGCCGGCGTCGTCGCGCTCGCGACGGGCGCGATCTCCATCTAGGGAAGGCACACGATGACCATCCACAGCAGCGACACACCACAACCCTGGGCGTCACTACCCTCTGCGGCACTACCCGAGGCGCCACGACCCTCGGAGCCACTACCCTCGGCGTCCTACGGAGTGCACTCCGAGGTGGGACGCCTCCGCAAGGTGCTCGTCTGCCGGCCGGGCCTCGCCCACCGGCGGCTCACCCCGACCACCTCGGACGACCTGCTCTTCGACGACGTGCTCTGGGTGGACCGGGCGATCGAGCACCACGCGGGGTTCGTCGCCGACCTGCGGTCCCGCGGCGTCGACGTCGTCGAGCTGCACGACGTCCTCGCCGAGACCGTACGGGTGCCCGGGGCGCGGGACTGGCTGCTGGACCGCAAGATCGTCCCCGGCATCGTCGGGCCGGGGCTGATCGACGCGACCCGCGACTTCCTCGAGGACCTGGTGGCGGAGCAGCTCGCCGAGTACCTGATCGGCGGGCTGGCGACGCACGACGTGCCCGACCTGCCGGCGTCGTACCGCTCGCTGGCGGAGTACACGGCCGACTCGCGCGAGTACCTGATGGCGCCCGTGCCCAACACGCTGTTCACGCGCGACACCACCTGCTGGCTCTACGACGGGGTCACGCTCAACCCGCTGTACTGGCCCGCGCGGCACGACGAGACGCTGCTGATGAAGGCCGTCTACGAGTTCCACCCCGACTTCGTCGGGTCGACCGTTTGGTGGGGCGACCCCGAGACCGACCATCAGCGCGCGACGCTGGAGGGCGGCGACGTCATGCCCGTGGGCAACGGCACGGTGCTCGTCGGCATGAGCGAGCGCACGTCACGGCAGGCGATCACCCAGCTCGCGGCGGCCCTGTTCGAGGGCGGCGCGGCCGAGCGGGTGGTCGTGGCGGGCATGCCCAAGCTGCGCGCGGCCATGCACCTGGACACCGTCATGACGTTCGCCGACGTCGACACGGTCACCGTCTACCCGCGCATCGTGGGCTCCATCCACCCGTTCGTGCTGCGCCCGGGGGCAGGCGGCGACGTGTCGGTCACCGACGAGGGAAGCACGACGTTCCTGGAGGTCGTCGCCCGGGAGACCGGGCTGGGCTCGCTGCAGGTCATCGAGACCGGCGGCGACGTCTACGAGTCCGAGCGGCAGCAGTGGGACAGCGGCAACAACGCGGTGGCGGTCGAGCCGGGCGTGGTCTACACGTACGACCGGAACACCACCACGAACGACCTGCTGCGCAAGGCAGGCGTCGAGGTGATCGAGATCGCCGGCGCGGAGCTGGGCCGCGGACGTGGGGGCGGGCACTGCATGACCTGCCCGATCATCCGCGACCCGGCAACCTGACCGGACGCTCGACCAGCGGGATGTCAGGCGCGCAGCCACACCGTCGTGTCCGACGGCACGGCCCGTACGCCGTCCGACGTCGTGAGGTCGCCCGACGCCACCAGCACCTCCGCCTCGGCAGGCAGCGTGAGCGCGGCCTCGCCCAGGTTGCTGACCACCACGACGCCGGACACCTGGAAGGAGACGACGTCAGGGGACGCGGCCAGCGCGTCGACCCACGCGAGCCCCGCCGTGCCGATCTTCTCGGCCCGGCGCAGCTCGAGCGCCGTCCGGTACATCTCGTAGGTAGAGCCCGCGACGCCGTACTGCCGGTCGGCGGCGAGGTCGGCGTAGACGCCGGGCTGCGGCAGCCAGGTCTTGCCGGTCGGGCCGAACCCGTTGCCCGGCGCGCCGCCGACCCAGGGCAGCGGCACGCGGCAGCCGTCCCGGCCGGGCTCGGCGCCGTCGGTCCGGAAGAACGACGGGTCCTGGCGTACCTCGGCGGGCAGCGCGGTGTGGTCCGGCAGTCCCAGCTCCTCGCCCTGGTACAGGTACGCGGAGCCCGGCAGGCCGAGCATCAGCAGCGTCGCGGCGCGGGCCCGGCGCAGGCCGAGCTCGGCGTCGGGCTGCGGGTCGGTCGCCGCGATGCCGTTGAGCTGGCGGCCGCCGATCTCGGCCAGGCCGAAGCGTGAGGCGTGCCGCACGACGTCATGGTTGGACAGCACCCACGTGGTCGGCGCGCCGACGGCGTCCATGGTGCCGAGCGACACGTCGACGACCGTGCGCATCTTCGCCGCGTCCCACGGGGCGGTGAGGAACGAGAAGTTGAACGCCTGGTGCATCTCGTCGGGCCGCACGTAGCGGGCCAGGCGGCTCAGCGGCTCCACCCAGGCCTCGGCCACGAGGCAGCGGTCACCCGGGTACTCGGCGAGGACGCCGTGCCAGGAGCGGTAGATCTCGTGCACGCCGTCCTGGTCGAACATCGGGCCCTGGTTGCCGGCCCCGGTGGAACCGTCGTCCGGCTCGGCGGCATTCGCCGCGGGCCCGTCGACGGTGCCCTCGACCATGGCGGCCCGGCCGTCCCAGTCCGGCAGGCCGGGCGCCTTGATCATGCCGTGCGCGACGTCGACGCGGAACCCGTCCACGCCCCGGTCGAGCCAGAACCGCAGCACGTCCTCGAGCTCGGCGCGGACCTCGGGGTTCTCCCAGTTCAGGTCCGGCTGCGAGGTGTCGAACAGGTGCAGGTACCACTGCGGGCCCAGGGGGCCGTCATCGGAGCGCGGGGTCAGGCGGGTCCAGGCCGGGCCACCGAAGATCGACTGCCAGTTGTTCGGCGGCTCGTCCCCGGCCGGGCCGCGCCCGTCGCGGAACATGTAGCGCTCGCGCGCCGCCGAGCCGGGCGCCGCGGCCAGTGCCTCCTGGAACCAGACGTGCTGGTCGGAGGAGTGGTTGGGCACCAGGTCCACGATGATCTTGAGGTCCCGCTCGTGGGCGCCGGCGAGCATCTCGTCGAAGTCCGCGAGCGTGCCGAAGAGCGGGTCGATGTCGCGGTAGTCGGCGACGTCGTAGCCCGCGTCCTTCTGCGGGGAGCGGTAGAACGGGCTCAGCCAGACGGCGTCGACCCCGAGCTGCTTCAGGTGGTCCAGCTTGGCGGTGACGCCCGGCAGGTCGCCGATCCCGTCGCCGTTGCCGTCCGCGAACGAGCGCGGGTACACCTGGTAGATCACCGCGTCGCGCCACCACTCGCCGCTTGCGGCGGGCGTGTGGACGAGGGTCCCGGCGGTGAGGTCGTCGATGGTCAGCAGGGGGGTGCGGGTCACGTGTCGCGTCCTCGAAGTTCGGGGTTATGTCGGATGTAACGCTTGCAGAAAGCGTACGGGAGATTCAACCCCGTCCGACCACGCCCACAGCGAACTTCAGGGCCGCGGGGCCGCACCCGTCGAGCCACGGACCACCAGCTCCGGCGTGAAGAGGAGCTCCGAGCGGGGGGCGCGTTCCCCGTGGATCTCGGTGAGCAGGGCGCTGACGGCGGCGTGCGCCATGTCGGCGACCGGCTGGCGCACCGTCGTCAGCGGGGGGTCGGTGAACGCGACCAGCGGCGAGTCGTCGTACCCCACGACGCTCACGTCGTCGGGCACGGAGAGGCCGCGCGAGTGGGCGGCGCGGATGGCGCCGAGCGCCATCAGGTCGGATCCGCAGACGACGGCGGTGTGGCCGCCGTCGAACAGGTCGCCGGCCGCCGCCTGGCCGCCCTCCAGCGTGTAGAGGGTCAGCGCCACGTGCTCGCGCGCCTCCTGCTCGGTGGCCGCGAGGCCGTGCCGGACGAGCTGTGCGGCGAACGCCTCGATCTTGCGCTTGGCCGGCACGAACCGGTCGGGGCCGATCGCCATGCCGATGCTGCGGTGGCCCAGCGCGACCAGGTGGCGGACGGAGAGCTCGACGCTCGCGGCGTCGTCGGGGGAGACGAACGGGGCGTCGATGCCCGCGGCGTACCCGTTGATCAGCACGATCGGCAGGCCGCGCCCGCGCAGCCGCTGGTAGCGCTCGGTGGACGCCCGGGTGTCGGCGTGCTTGCCGGACACGAAGACGATGCCGTCCACGGCGTGGTCGATCAGCGTCTCGACGTACTCGTCCTCGGTGGTGCCGCCGGGCGACTGCGTGCAGAGCAGCGGCGTGTAGCCGCGCGACGCGAGCTGTGACTCGATGGCCTGCGCGAACGCGGGGAACACCGGGTTGGACAGCTCGGGGACCACGAGGCCGATGAGGCCGGCGGGCCGGGCGCGCAGCGCGGACGGGCGCTCGTAGCCGAGCACGTCCAGGGCGGCGAGCACCGCCTGACGCGTCTCGCCGGCCACGCCGGGCTTGCCGTTGAGCACGCGCGACACGGTCGCGGTGGAGACCCCTGCTTGCTCGGCGAGGTCGGTCAGTCGGGTGCGCACGCCTGGCAGCCTAAGTGACATACGACCTCCTCGTCCCCGGGCGTTCGCGGGTGTCGGCGCCGCGTTTCCGCCTCGTCGCCTGCCAGCCGTTGCAAGCGTTGCTGAAACTTTATCGCAACGCCTTGCAAGATTGTCCAGTCCGGCCTTACGGTTCGTGGCATCCAAACCAGGCCCGACGTCGGGCCGCGAACCACCGGGAGTGACGATGCGACGGAGCATCCTGACCGCCGCTGCGCTGACCGCGACGCTGGCGCTGGCCGCCTGCTCGGGCGGCGCGGAGGAACCAGCGGCCGAGGAGTCGGCCGCACCGAACGGCGAGGGCGCCACCCTCACCGTCTGGGTCGACGAGACCCGCCAGGCCGCCGTCGAGGACGCCGCGGCGGGCTTCGAGGAGTCCACGGGCGCCGAGGTGGAGGTGGTCCTGAAGAACTTCGAGGACATCCGCCCCGACTTCCTGGCCCAGGTGCCCACGGGCAAGGGCCCGGACATCACCGTCGGCGCGCACGACTGGCTGGGTGAGCTCACGACCAACGGCGTGGTGGCCCCGATCGAGCTCGGCGACACGGCCGCCGCGTTCGAGCCGGTCTCCGTCTCGGCCTTCACGCAGGACGGCCAGGTCTACGGCCTGCCCTACGCCGTGGAGAACATCGCACTCATCCGGAACACGGAGCTCGCCCCCGAGGCGCCCGCCACCTGGGACGACGCGATCGCGGCCGGCAAGGACTCCGGCACGAAGTATCCGCTGCTGATCCAGACCTCGACCGAGGGCGACCCCTACACCTACTACCCGCTGCAGACGTCGTTCGGCGCCCCGGTGTTCGAGCAGAACGAGGACGGCTCCTACCAGCCCGAGCTCGCGCTCGGTGGCGACGGCGGCACGAAGTTCGCGGAGTGGCTGGCCGAGCAGGGCGAGGCCGGCGTGCTGAGCACCGACGTCACCTACGACATCGCGCTGGCGGCCTTCGCCAAGGGCGAGTCGCCGTACATCGTCGGCGGCCCGTGGATGCTGGAGTCGTTCGGCGACCTCGACCTGGCGATCGACCCCATCCCGAGCGCCGGCGGCGAGCCCGCCCAGCCGTTCGTGGGCGTGGCCGGCTTCTACGTGAGCGCGCAGAGCGAGAACGCGCTGCTCGCCAACGACTTCCTGGTCAACCACATGGCCACGCCCGAGGCGCAGCTCGCGCTCTACGAGGCGGGTGACCGCCCGCCGGCCCTGATCGAGGCCGCCGACACCGCGTCGGAGGACCCGATCACCGCGGGCTTCCGTGAGGTCGGGGCCGACGCCGTCCCGATGCCGTCGCTCCCCGAGATGGGCGCCGTGTGGGCCTACTGGGGCGTCACCGAGGCCGCGATCATCTCCGGCAAGTCCGACCCGGCCGAGGGCTGGGACAAGATGGTCGCCGACATCCAGGGCGAGATCGGCTGATGTCGTCGCCTGCGATCCGGGGCTCCGGCCGGACCGGCTGGAGCCCCGGGTTTCTCGTCAAGCTCGCCCTGATCGCGCTGGTCGACGCCCTGGGCGTCTACGCGGTGCTGGCCGCCTGGGCCGCCGACTCGTGGGGCCTGCTCGTCGCGATGGTGGCGCTGCTGCTCGTGGCGAACTGGGCCTATTTCTCCAAGCGTGCGCTGCCCCTGAAGTACATCCTGCCGGGCCTGGCCTTCCTGCTCGTCTACCAGGTGTACGTCGTGGCCTACACGGGCTACGTCGCGTTCACCAACTACGGCGACGGGCACAACAGCACCAAGGAGCAGGCCATCGAGGCGCTCCTGGTGCAGAACGAGCGCCGGGTGGAGGGTTCGCCATCCTCGCCACTGACGGTCGTGGCCGACGGCGACTCGCTCGGCTTCGCGATCGTCTCGCCCGAGGGCGTGGTCGAGGCGGGCACGGCCGACGAGCCGCTCGCGGTGGTGGACGGCGCCACCGTGTCGGGCGGCCAGGTGACGGCGCTGCCCGGCTACGAGGTGCTGGAGTACGCGGCGGTCCTGGAACGGCAGCAGGAGGTCACCGACCTGCGGGTGCCCGTCTCCGAGGACCCGAACGACGGCTCGGTCCGCACGCAGGACGCCCGCACCGGCTACGTCTTCACGTCCACGCTGACGTACGACCCGGCGTCCGACACCATGACCGACACGACGGCCGGCGTGACCTACACGCCCAACGACGACGGCCAGTTCGAGGCCGCCGACGGGACCACCCTGCCGGTGGGCTGGCGCGTGCTCGTGGGGCTGGACAACTTCGTCACCGCGTTCGGCGACGACCGCTACGCCGGACCGTTCGGCAAGATCCTGCTCTGGACGTTCGCGTTCGCGGTGATCTCGGTCGCGTCCACGTTCCTGCTCGGCCTGTTCCTGGCGATCGCGTTCAACGACGCACGGCTGCGCGGACGGCGGGTCTACCGCACGCTCGTGATCCTCCCGTACGCGATCCCCGGGTTCCTCGCGGCCCTGCTGTGGTCGGGCCTGCTGAACCGGTCGTACGGGTTCGTCAACGAGGTGCTGTTCGGTGGGGCGTCGATCCCGTGGCTCACCGATCCGGTCCTCGCGAAGTTCGCGGTGCTCGGCGTGAACCTGTGGCTGGGCTTCCCGTACATGTTCCTCATCTGCACGGGCGCGCTGCAGTCGCTCCCGGGCGACGTGCTGGAGGCCGCGAAGATCGACGGCGCGGGCCGGTGGCGCACCTGGCGGTCCATCACCCTGCCGCTGCTCCTGGTCGCGACAGCGCCGCTGCTCATCTCCAGCTTCGCGTTCAACTTCAACAACTTCACGCTGATCTACATGCTCACCGGGGGCGGGCCACGGTTCGACGACGCCTCGGTGCCGCTCGGGCACACCGACATCCTGATCTCGATGGTCTACTCGGTCTCCGGGCTCGACGGGACCGCGGCGAAGGACTACGGCCTGGCCAGCGCCCTGTCGATAGTCATCTTCGTGGTGGTCGCGACCATCTCCGCCCTCGCGTTCCGGCGCACCCGCTCGCTCGAGGAGATCGCCTGATGAGCACGACGATTCCCCAGGCCCGCCCGGCGGCCCCGCCCCGGCAGCCCCTGGCCCGCCGGACCACGCCGGGCCGCTGGTTCTCCGACCTCGGCTGGCGCCACCTGGTCGGCGTCCTCGCCGTCGTCTACGCGGGCTTCCCGCTCGTCTACGTCGTCTCGGCCTCCCTGGCCGACGGCGGCACCCTGACCGGCTCCAACGACCTGTTCGCGTCGGTGTCGGGTGCCAACTACGTGGCGCTCGGGGGCACGAAGTTCTGGACCTGGATGGCCAACACCCTCGTGGTGGCGGTCGCGACCGGCGTCGGCACGGTGCTCATGGGCGCCGCGGCGGCCTACGCCTTCTCGCGGTTCCGGTTCAGCGGGCGCCGGGTGGGGCTCACGGCCCTGCTGGTGATCCAGATGTTCCCGCAGATGCTCGCGTTCGTGGCGATCTTCCTGCTGCTCATCTCGCTGGGCAACGTCGTGCCGGTGCTCGGCCTGGACTCCAAGCTGTCGCTGATCTGCGTGTACCTCGGCGGCGCGCTGGGCGTGAACACGTTCCTCATGTACGGGTTCTTCAACACGGTGCCGCGCGAGATCGACGAGGCCGCGAAGATCGACGGCGCCTCGCACGCGCAGATCTACTGGACCATCGTGCTGCGCCTGACCGCGCCGATCCTCGCCGTGGTGGGGCTGCTCAGCTTCATCAGCACGTTCGGCGAGTTCATCATCGCGCGCGTGCTGCTGCAGTCGGAGGAGAACTGGACGCTCGCCGTGGGCCTCTACGGCTGGGTGTCGTCGCTGCAGGACGCCAACTGGGGCCTGTTCACGGCGGGCGCCGTCGTCTCGGCGGTGCCGGTGCTCGCGCTGTTCCTGTTCCTGCAGAAATACATAGTGGGCGGTCTGACGGCGGGGTCGGTCAAGGGCTGAGGCAGGGCTGAGGCGACGGTCGGCGCGGGTGAAACAGTTAAGTGCTCACCCGGGCCTTGACCCGGTGCCCTGCTACCGAGCAGGATCGCGGGCCGCGGGTCAACGACGCCCGCCGACTGTCAGGAGCCAGGATGAGAGCGTTGCCAGCAGGGGGAACCACCACCGCTTCCGCGAACCGACGTGGCGGGGGACGTCTCACACAGGGCTGGCGGGCACTCGCCGCGGGCCTGTTCGCCGTCGCCGTGGCCATCACCGCGGTCCCGGCCACCGGCGCGGCACAGGCCGCCACGACCGGCCCGGCCACCTCGGCGTCCGACAGCGCGGCCAGCCAGGCGCACACCGCCGGCCGCGTCAAGGCCAGTGGCGACAGCCTCCTGTACAGCTGGCCGGGCGTGTACTTCGAGGGCCGGTTCCGGGGGACCGGGGTGGGGATCGTGCTCAACGACTCGGCCGCCGACTACGACGTCCAGATCGACGGCGCAACGGTCGCCACCCTCGTGCAGCCGGGGCGGACCACCCGGTGGGTCAACGGCCTGCGCGACGCCGAGCACACGGTGCGGCTCGTGAAGCGCAACGAGAGCCAGTGGGTGGGCAGCGAGTTCGGCGGGTTCGTCGCGGCCTCGGGCGGCGCGATCCTCAGCAAGCCGGCGGCCCGCAGCCGGCAGATCGAGTTCATCGGCGACTCGCTGACCGTCGGCTACGGCAACACGTCGGGCACCAGGGACTGCTCCGGCGACCAGGTGAACCGCACCACCAACACCGACCGCAGCTACGGCGCGGTGACGGCGCGCGGGCTGGGCGCCGACTACCAGGTCAACGCGTTCTCCGGCAAGGGGATGGTGCGCAACTACAACGGCGGCGACGCCGGCAACCACTACCGCGCCTACTACGACCGGGCACTGCTGCACGTGCCGGGCGACGTCTGGAGCCCCGGCACCTGGCGGCCGCGGCTCGTCGTGGTCTACCTCGGCACCAACGACTTCTCGACCGAGCTCAACCCCGGCGAGCCGTGGTCCTCGAGAGACAGCCTCGCCGCCGCCTACCGCACCGCCTACGGCGAGTTCGTGCAGAAGCTGCGGAACCGCTACGGCAGCGAAACGACCATCGTGGCCGTCGGCTCGGGCTCGTTCGCGAACGACGTGCAGCGGGTCGTGCAGGACCGGAACGGCGCGGGCGACAGCCGGGTCCGGTACTGGTTCCTCGACAGCAACGGCCTGGACTTCCAGGGGTGCCATTACCACTTCTCCGCCGCCGACCACCAGGTCGTCGCAGGTCGGTTCAGGACGTTCGTCGACGGCCTGGGAGTGCGCTGGTAAGCCGGGCGGTCACCCGTTCCTTCGGTGTGTTGATCCGGACTTTTCGGCGCTTTCGAATCGATTTTCGTTGGCAGTGATGCCTTTGACCGAAAAGACCGAAAACCATTGCGGTGTCCAGGTCTCGGATGTTTCACTGTTTCGGCCGTTCGCTATGACCGATTCGCGATGACCGATATCGAGGAGATTCGACGTGGAAGCTCTGACAGCGTGTCTGTGAACTGTGATGTCCACGGACATCGCCCTTCTCGGGCGCCCTCCGGTTCAGGCCACTGGTGCGGTCTGAACAGGGGTTCCTGCGTCGTCCGGACTGGTTTCACCCACACGAGTGTGTGGGCCAGTGCCGTCCCGTCGGCAGGCATTGATCACGGGGCCGGCTGCTTGACGGTCCCCGTCCCGGGCTCCACCACGCCCACCACCGTCTATGACGGCGGGGGTGTGGTCCTGCGCCCAGGCGGCGAGGTTAGCGGCGGCATTCAGGTCCCGGTCCCGGACCAGGCCGCAGTGACCGCACGTGTAGATGCGGTCCTTGAGGGTCAGGTCGAGCTTGACCTGCCCGCAGGACGAGCAGATCTTGGACGACGCGAACCACCGGTCCGCCACCACGATCTGCCCATGACGCCACTTCTGTTTGTAGGTGATCTGGCGGGCCAGCTCACCCCACGCCGCATCACCGACCGCACGCGCGAGACGTCGGTTGGACATGATGCCGGTGATGTTCAGGTCTTCCAGGACCAGCCGGTCGTGGGTCTTGACCAGCTGGTTGGAGACCTGATGCAGGAAGTGCTGCCGGGTGTCCCGCACCCGGAGATGATGTCTCGCCAGGCGCGTGCGCGCCTTGCGCTGGTTGGCGGAACCGCGCATCTTGCGCGACACGGCTCGTGCCAGACGCCGCTGCTGACGCAGCCGGGTGGTCAGGATCTTGGGCGCCTGGACGCGCAGGGTCTCGGTCCCATCACGGGTTCCGGCGACGCCGAGGGCGTGCAGGCCACGGTCGACACCGACCCAACCGGTTGCGTCGTCGTCCACGCGGGTGGGGTGCCGGACGGCGGGGTGCAGGTCAGCGGCCTCGATCGTGACCGACACCCACCACCTGCGGACCCCGTGGGTAACAGTGGCCTGCAGGATCCGGGCCCGACCCGTGGTGATCATCCGGCGCAGACGCCGGGTGTCCTCCTGGACCCGGATGGTGCCGAGCTTCGGCAGGGTCACCGACCGTGGTCGGTCCGCGGCTCCGACCCGGATCGAGGACCGCTTGCCGTGAGTCTTGTTCCGGATCCGGAACGACCCGCCTGTGCGTGTCTTCTTCTTGAAGCGAGGATGGCCGATCGGGCGGCCCCTGCGCTTCTCGGACCGGGATGCGGTCCACGCGGCCAGGCCACGACCGACGTCGACCGCACCTTCCTCAAGCACCTCCGCCGAGACCTCGCTCCGCCAGGCCAGCCCGGTCACCTCGACCTCGGCGACACCGTGACCCGTGATGAGGAAGCGCCGCCCGGCGGCCTCGGACCGCTTCCACTGATTGAACGCGTTGATCAGGCTGAACCGCGACCACGGCACCTCGGCCCGAGCCCGGTCCACGGCGTCGGTGCCGGCACCGCGACGGCTGAGGGTGCGGTGGTGTTCGCGGGCGTCCAGGTGCAGCCGAAGGCACTGGTTGTACGCGAACCGGGCCGCACCCACATGGCGTGCAAGTGCCACCGACTGCTCGACCGTGGGGTCGAGGCAGAACCGGAAGGTGGTGTGCCGAGCCATGCCGTGAACGCTAGACCGAGACACTGACATCGACCCGAGCGAGGACACATGCCAAGTTCACAGACGTTGAGAGAGGCACCAGCCCGGCACGGACGAGACAGACGGAGACGAACGAGGATGACGGCGGCCCTCTGCGCCGTCGTGGTCGCCTGGACGGCGGCCACGGTGACCGTCCCGGCGGTCGCCGCCGACGGCGCGGAGGTGTCCCGGGAGCAGGCCAAGCTCACGCGCACGCCCCGGTTCATGACCGGGGAGGGTGCCAGCACCAGGAACTTCGTGGAGTCGGAGAACTTCACCGTCCGGTGGGGCGACGCGGTCGACGCGGTCGCCTGGGGCAGGCAGCGCGGGTATGACAACTACCCCCAGTGGGTCGCGAACCACATGGAGACGATCTGGGACTACTACGTGAACGAGGTCGGCTGGGTCGACGTCGCGCGGCACGGTCCCGGATCGACGTACCGGATCAACGTGTACCTCTGCGGCACCTGGTCCGGAGGCTTTCTGCCGCCGGCCAACTGGGCGGGTCCGGACGACGCCGGCGTCGGGCACATCTGCCTGCCGTACGACAAGGTCTGGGACGACTGGGTCGAGTCGCACGAGTTCAACCACGTGCTGCAGTCCTACGCGTCCGACATCAACGCGCAGGACGGCAACGGCGGAGGCTGGGGCCACGGCAACCCGGTCTCGGGGCCGGTCTGGGAAGCGCACGCCAACTACATGGCGCGGATGAAGCGTCCTGAGGTCGTCGCCGGGTCGGGGTACTTTCCCGACCGCCAGCACCGCCGGTGGCTCTCGCAGGAGACGTACTACGGCGACTGGCTCCTGTTCAACACGATCCGGGACGTTCACGGTGGTGCCGCCGTCGACCGGCTGTGGCGCGAGGCCGAGCAGGGCGAGCACCCGATCAACACGATCAAACGCGTCCTGGACCTGGACCACCAGGAGTTCGCCGGGCTGCTCGCTCAGTACGGGTCCCGCCAGGTCACGTACGACTTCTCGGACGGCGCGGCGATCCGCGGGGACCTGTGGCGCGGCGGGAGCTACCGGCCGCTGCACACGGACGCCCTGGTGAACCTGGGCGGAGGCCGGTACCGGATCGCTGACGCTGACGCGCCGCACCAGTACGGGCACAACGTCGTCCGGCTGAACCCGCAGGCAGGGCAGGCGTCGGTGCGGCTGGACGGACGGTCGAACCTCTCCGGTGCCGACTGGCGGTTCCGGCTCGCCGCCGTGTCACCGGACTTCTCGGTCCGCTACAGCGGCGTGTTCGGCCCGGGGCAGACGGCGACCCTCGGCCTGCAAGGTGCGGAGACGCACCTGATGCTGGTCGTCGTGGCGACGCCCTCCGTGCACCGCGACTATCCGATGTGGCAGGTCGGCGTCGGGGACCCGTTCCCGTACGAGCTCACGGTCACCGGGGCCACCCCGGGGTGACGGCGCGCGCCGCCGGCAGGCACGTCCGGATCAGGAGCCGGGCGTGATCAGCCGGCGGTGCAGCGCCAGTGCCGACAGGTCCGTGAGGCAGGAGACCTGGTCGACCACTACGCGCAGGCGGGCGGCGTCGTCGGGCGCCGCCCGCCAGTCCGCGGCGAACGGCGGCTCCAGCTCGTCGGGGGCGCGGTCGGCGAGCACACCGACCAGGTCGGCCAGGATCTCCCGTTCTTGCAGGTAGCGGGGCTCCTGGCCGCGCGGTGCCATGACATAGGTGACCGCGATGCCCTTGAGCGCGAGGATCTCGTGCTCGGTCTCGGCGGGCACCACGAGCCGGGCGGCGTACCGCGTGAGCGGCCCCTCGCCGTACACGGCCCGCGTGGCGGAGATCGCCGCGCCGATGAACCGGCCGATGAGCTGGCTGGTCATGTCCTTGAGCGAGGCCAGCGAGCGGCGCGACCCGTCGTAGGCGCGCACCAGGTGGCCCTCGCCGCGCAGGTAGTCCTGCAGCCGCCCGATCGCCGCGTCGATCGCGTCCTCCGTGTACCACTCGCCGTACCAGGCGCGCACGTACTCGGCGACGCGCTGCCGCTCCCCGGCGTCCGCCATGAGGTCCAGGTCGATGCGGCCGGCCACCACGCCGTCCTCGACGTCGTGCACCGAGTAGCTGATGTCGTCGGCGAGGTCCATGACCTGGGCCTCGAGGCACTTCACGCCGTCCGGCGCGTCCTTGCGGAGCCATTCGAAGACGGGCAGGTCGTCGGTGTAGACGCCGAACTTCCGGCTCGCCGTGCCGTCGGGGCGGGCCGGTCCTGCCCCGTACGCCCAGGGGTACTTGACGCTCGCGTCGAGGCTCGCGCGGGTCAGGTTGAGGCCGGCGGGGGAGCCGTCGTCGGCCAGGACCTTGGGCTCGAGCCGGGTCAGGAGGCGCAGGGTCTGCGCGTTGCCCTCGAAGCCGCCGACCGGCTGCGCGATCTCGGCGAGCGCCGTCTCGCCGTTGTGCCCGAACGGCGGGTGCCCGAGGTCGTGGGTGAGGCAGGCGGTGTCGACGACGTCGGGGTCGCAGCCCAGGGAGCGGCCCATGCCGCGACCCACCTGCGCGACCTCGAGGGAGTGGGTCAGCCGGGTGCGCACGAAGTCGTCGTGCCCCGCGCCGAGCACCTGGGTCTTCGCGCCCAGGCGGCGCAGCGCGGAGGAGTGGACCACGCGCCCGCGGTCACGTTCGAACGGGGTCCGGGCCTGCGACTTGGGCGGTTCGGTCACCCAGCGCTCGACGTCCTGCGCGCTGTACGACGGCGGGATGCTCTTCCCGAGGGCTTGCTCCACGCGAGCCACTCTAGCCACGCTGGCTGACATCCCCGGAATCCGGGCCCGGCGGCGGCTGTGCGGGCGGCTGTGCCGGCTGCCGCGGAGGCGGGCGCTCGGCCTCGCCTCCGCCGCGGCGGTGCTACCTGCCGGCTACTTGTTGTTGCTGTACCAGCTCAGGCCACCGGGGAGGTTCAAGGAGTGCTTCTTCGTCTTCGAGTTCCAGGTCCACGGACCGATCTTGAAGCTCATGGACGACAAGCCCCTCTGGGTGATGTTGAACTTGAGCGGGCCGAGCGCCAGCCGCTTGCGATACCGGATTCCCATGATCCTGACTTACCTCCTCGGGTCGGGGCAAAGCGTACCGAACCTCGCTACCCCGGCAAACCGAACACGCCCCGAGTCTTGACCATGCAGTTGCTGCCAGCCGAGGGCCCCGTCTGGCAGCAGCTGCATGGTCAGCTCGCCTGCTCGGCGGGCGGTCAGTCGCCAGCCGCTACCCAGGCGTCGCTCGCCTTCTGGACGTCTTCCGGGGTCACCGAGTCGGCGACCGTGACGAAGTACCAGCGGTGTCCGAACGGGCAGCGGACCGCCGCCTGCCGGAACCCCTCGAACCAGTCGGCCGGCTCGGTGAGGCTGCTCGCGCCCGCCGCCATGGCCCGCGCGTAGGCGGCGTCGGTGTCCTCGACCGGGATCGTGAAGCTCGCGTGCGTGGGCGCGCCGAACTCGGGGGCCACGGAGTCCGG
The DNA here is from genome assembly GCF_042654905.1 of Promicromonospora alba. Classification (NCBI taxonomy): domain Bacteria; kingdom Bacillati; phylum Actinomycetota; class Actinomycetes; order Micrococcales; family Promicromonosporaceae; genus Promicromonospora; species Promicromonospora alba. The sequence goes on along the minus strand of NZ_JBHSFI010000003.1, from coordinate 983,144 downwards.
CGGGAACGCGGCGGCGACGGTGAACGTCGACTCGCCCGCGGCGGACCGCAGGACCAGGTCGGAGTGGATCACGGCATCGCCCGCCGTGATCACGTCGAGGGTCTCGGCGCCGAGCGCGGCCTCGTAGAAGTCGATGGCCGCGCGGGCGTCATCGACGGAGATGTTGGGGTGCAGGGCTGAGTTCTTCATGTGACCGATGCTTCCGCGGCCGGGCTGTGCCAGTCTTGGAAGAATGCGACAGCTGTTCGACGACGACCCCGCCGTCACGCGGGCGCTCGAGGCCGGGCCGACGCTCGGCATCGTGAACCCCGCGCGCGCCCGTGACCGGTTCACGCTCGCGCGCGTCGAGCCGGCCGGGGACCTCGCGGACCTCGTCGACTGGCACTGGGTGATCACCTGGGACCTGCCGCCCGGCGCCACCTTCACGCAGGCCGTGGTGCCCCACCCGGTGGGCCACGTCGTCGCGGAGGACACCGGATACCTCGCCTACGCGATGCCCTCGGCGGCCGTCGACCGGCGCACCCTGTCCGGCGCGGGCGGCGTGGTCGGCACCAAGCTGCGCCCGGGCGGCTACCGCGCGCTGCTCGGGCTCACGCACCCGGGCGAGCGGGGCGCCGTCGGCCCGGCGGACTTTCTCGGCCCGACGGCGGACCGGGCCGGCGCCGAGGCCATCGGCCAGGCCAGGGACGGCCGTCCTGATGACGCGGTCCGTACCGTCACCCCGCTGCTCCAGGCCGCGGCCGAGCGCACCCGGACACCACGGTCCACCGCCGCGCTGGCGGCGCTCCGCGAGACCTTCGCGGCCATCGCCGACGCGGTGCCCGGCACGACCGTCGCCACGCTCGCGGCACGGCTCGGCACGACCCCGCGCTCGCTGCAGCGCCTGTTCGCCGACTGGGTAGGGGTGAGCCCCAAGTGGGTGCTGCAGCGGCACCGGGTGCACCTCGCCGCCGAGATGCTGGGCCGCGATCCGGCGCTGGACCTGGCGGGGCTCGCGGCCGCCGTCGGCTACTACGACCAGGCCCACTTCACGGGGGACTTCGTCCGGGCGGTCGGCGTGGCCCCGGGCGAGTACGCCCGCAGCTGCGCGGCGGCCCTCGCCCGCTGAGCTCCCGACCTGTCAGACCCACAGGTCACCCGACTGACCTGTGGGTCTAACAACTCGGAGGGGTGTGGACGGCGGCCTTCAGGGCCGGTGGGCGCGGATAGACTTCGGAGCGTGGCCGGGCTGATCAGACGCGAGGACGTGGACCAGGTCCGCGAGCGCGCGCGGATCGACGAGATCGTCTCGGCGCACGTGACCCTCAAGCCCGCCGGGGTGGGCGCGCTGGTGGGTCTGTGCCCCTTCCACGACGAGCGCAGCCCCAGCTTCAACGTGCGGCCCAGCGTCGGGCGGTACCACTGCTTCGGCTGTGGCGAGGGTGGCGACGTCATCGAGTTCGTCATGAAGATGGACGGGCTGAGCTTCACCGAGGCCGTCGAGTACCTCGCGGGCAAGACCGGCGTGCAGCTGCGCTACGAGGAGGGCGGCAACGCTCGTCCGCGCGAGGAGCCCGGCAAGCGGCAGCGCCTGCTGGAGGCCAACAAGGTCGCCGCCGAGTTCTACGCCGAGCAGCTCATGGGGCCGGACGCCGCCGCGGCGCGCACCTTCCTCGCCGAGCGCAGCTTCGACCGGTCGGACGCCGAGCACTTCGGCGTCGGGTTCGCGCCCAAGGGCTGGGACGCGCTGCAGCGACACCTCCAGGGCCGCGGTTTCACGCAGGCCGAGCTGGTCGCGAGCGGGCTGATGTCGCAGGGCCAGCGCGGCATCTACGACCGGTTCCGGGGCCGGGTCATGTGGCCCATCCGGGACGTGACGGGCGCGGTGATCGGCTTCGGCGCGCGCCGCCTGTTCGAGGACGACCAGGGCCCCAAGTACCTGAACACCCCCGAGACCAGCCTCTACAAGAAGTCGCACGTGCTGTACGGGATCGACCTCGCCAAGCGGGAGATCGCCAAGGGCAAGCGCGTGGTGGTCGTCGAGGGGTACACGGACGTCATGGCCGCGCACCTGTCGGGCGTGACGACGGCGGTGGCCACGTGCGGTACCGCGTTCGGGGCCGACCACGCCAAGGTCGTGCGGCGTCTGCTCGGCGACACGACCGCGGGCGGCGGCATGCAGCTCACGTCCGGCGGGACCGTGGGCGGCGAGATCATCTTCACGTTCGACGGCGACGCGGCGGGCCAGAAGGCCGCCGAGCGCGCCTACGGCGAGGACCAGCGGTTCTTCGCGCAGACGTACGTCGCCGTCGCGGACGGCGGCATGGACCCGTGCGACCTGCGCATGGCCAGCGGCCCCGAGGCGGTGCGGGCGCTGGTGGACGGCCGCAAGCCCCTGTTCGCCTTCGTGATCCAGGCCAAGATCAAGCAGTTCGACCTGAACACCGTCGAGGGCCGTGTCTCCGCGGTGCGAGCAGCGGCGCCGGAGATCGCGGGGATCCGCGACCGCAGCCAGCAGGACGGCTACACGCGCGAGGTCGCGGGCTGGATCGGGACCGAGATCGACGAGATGCGGCGCGAGGTCGCCCGCGTCGCGTCCACCCCGTCACTGCGCCGCGCACCCGGCGGGCAGGACGGCGATCGCAGGTCTTCCGGCGCGCCGGGAGCCGACGGGGCGCGGGCCGGCGGGACGCGGCCCGGGCCGACCGGCCCGGACGAGCGCCCGGCGACGGGCGGCGTGCAGCAGCTGCCCGCCCCCGACCCGCGCGACCCCGTGGCCCGCGACGAGCGGCTCGCCCTGGTCGCCGTCCTGCAGTACCCGCAGCACGTACCGGCGTCCTTCGACGCGCTGGGCGAGGACGCGTTCTCCGTGCCCGCCTGGCGGGCCGTGCACGCGGCGATCCGGGCGGCCGGGGGAGCGGCGGCAGGGCGCGACGTGTCCGCGGCGCAGTGGGTCGGGGCGGTGCTGGAGCAGGCCTCGGAGACGGTGGCCGGCGTTGTCACGCAGCTGTCCGTGGCGTCCCTGCCGGAGGACCGGGAGGCGGCCATCGCGGCGTTCGTCGAGGGTGTCGTGAACCGGGTGCTCGACATGGGGCTGATGCGGCGCGTCGCCGACGCGCGGAGCCGCCTGCAGCGCCTGGACCCCTCGGACGCCGAGACCTACCAGGCCGCGTTCGCCGAGCTCCTGGCGATCGAGGCCGAACGCCGCACCCTCCGGGAGTCCACGACCGCCTGACCGCACCCGTTGAGTGCTGGATATTTGCGCTTCGGAGGGCCTCAAGAGCGCAAATACCCAGCACTCAACGAGCGGTCAGGAGGGGTGGTCTTGCGTTAGCAGGTCGCCGTCGGCTGCCGCCGCGGCTACCAGGCCTGCCGCCGCAGCCGTGAGTACCGAGGCCATCGGCATCGGCAGGGCCGCGGTGTGCGCCATGTCGCCCGCGGCGAACACGCCGGGCACGCTGGTGCGGCCCATCGCGTCGATCTCGACGGCGCCGGACTCCAGCATCCGCAGGCCCAGCTGCCCCGCGAACGGGGCGCGCTGGGCGAACTCGGCCGCCACGAAGATGCCGCCCACCTCCTCGTCGGGCCCCTCGGCGAACGACACGGTGGCACTGGCGGCGCTGCGGCTCAGCTCCTTGACGGGCTCGGGGCGGACGGCGACCCCCGCGCCGTCGAGCTGCGCGCGGATGCCCGGGTCGAGGTCGGCGCCGTCGGTCAGGACGGTCAGGCGGCTCGCTATGCGCTCCAGCAGGAACACGACCCGGGTCACGTGCGGGCCGCTGCCGAGCACCGCAACATGCTTGCCGCTCAGCTCGTGCCCGTGGCAGTACGGGCAGACGGCGGCGACGGTGCCGAACAGCGGCTCCAGGCCCGCGATCGCGGGGAGCGTGTCGCGCATCCCGGTCGCGAGCACTACCGCGCGGGCGGCCAGGACCTCCGGCCCGTGGGCGCCCCCGGCGTCCGTCGCGGCGCTCAGCTCTACCCGGAACCCGGCGCCGTCCCGCACGACGGCGGTCGCCGCCGCCTCGCGGACCGTCACCGTCGCGTAGGCGGCGAGCTCGGCGCGGGCCGCAGCCCGGAACTCGGCCGGCGGGGTGCCGTCGTGCGTCACGAAGTTGTGCATGCGTTCGGCGGGCGCGTTGCGGTACTCGCCGGAGTCGAGCAGCAGCGTGCGGCGGTGCATCCGGCCGAGCGTGAGCGCGGCCTGCAGCCCGGCGGGGCCGCCGCCGACCACGACCACGTCGTAGGGCGCGTCGGGGTTGTTCGAGGTGTCTGGTGCGGACATGCCTGGGCTCCGTCTCCTGGGGTGTCGTGCGGTACTGCCCCAGGATCTGACTTCATGTCGACATGAAGTCAAGCGCCGTGCGCCCGTTACGGGGCGGCGGGTGCGGTGCGCGGGTTGTCGCGGGGGAGCAGCAGCACGGTGCCGAACATCAGCGCGGCGGTGCCGACGACGCACCAGAACACCACGTGCACGGCGGTGGCGAGGCCCGGCCCGTCGGGCGTCCCGTCCGCCCCCACGGTGGTCATCGCGTTCACCACCGCGCCGAGCGCGGCGACGCCCACCGCCTGCCCGATCGACCGGGAGAACATGTTGGTCGCCGTCACGGCGCCGCGCTCGTTCCACTCCACGCTGTGCTGGGCGGCCACCAGCGTCGGTACGGCCACCAGACCCATGCCGATCCCGATCACGAAGACGGCAGCGGAGATGTGCCACACCGGGGAACCGGGGCCGAGGCCCAGCGTGAGCAGCGCGCCGAACAGCACGATCACGGAGCCGATGACGGCGGTCCAGCGGAACCCGATGGCCAGGTAGATCCGGCCCGCCACGGTGGCGGCCAGCGGCCATCCCACCATCAGCGCCGCCAGGGAGAACCCCGCGACGAGCGGCCCGACGCCGAGCACGCCCTGCGCGTAGATCGGCACGTACGTGGTCAGGCCGAGCGTGATGACGCCGACCCCGAGCCCGGCCGCCGTCGATGCCCCGACCGCCCGGCGCCGCAGCAGGCCCAGGTCGAAGATCGGGTGCGCGTTCCGGCGGGCGGTCACGGCGAACGCCGCGAGCAGCACGGCCGCGGCGGCGAAGATCCCCACCGACTCCAGCGACGCCCACGCCCAGGCGTGGCCGCCTTCGAGCAGGCCCAGCACCAGCGCCGTGCTGCCACCGGTCAGCAGCGCGGCGCCGAGGTAGTCGATCGGTTCGCGCTCGCCCTCGCGCTCCTTCTCGTGGAACCGGCTCCACAGGACGACGGCGGCCACGACGGCGATGGGCACGTTGACCCAGAAGATCCAGCGCCAGCTCACGAACTGGCTGAACACACCGCCGAGGGTCGGGCCGAGCACCGACGAGGCGGCCCACACGCTGGCGAGGTAGCCCTGGATCTTGGCGCGCTCGGCGAGGCTGTAGATGTCGCCGGCGATGGTCAGGGACATCGGCAGGATCGCGCCGGCCCCCAGGCCCTGCAGCACCCGGAACCAGATGAGCGCGGGCATGCTCCAGGCGACGGCGCACAGCACCGAGCCGAGCAGGAACAGAGCGATGCCGACCATCATCACCCGCTTGCGCCCGAACACGTCGGCCAGGCGTCCGTACAGGGGGACGGTCACGGCCTGTGCCAGCGTGTACGCCGAGAACAGCCACGGGACCTGCTCGAACGCACCGAGCTCACGCGCGACCGTCGTCGACGCCGTCGCCAGGATCGTGACGTCCAGGGCCACCAGGGCGGTGGAGAGCATCAGCGCCCCGAGGACCGGGCCGCGGTCGCCGCGCAGGCCGAGCCGCGCCTCGGCGGTGCCGGTGGATGGTGCGCTCATGTCTGGGGCTCCCGGGTGTGCTGCACGACACATATAAAGTTGCCTGAGGCAGCGTCTATTCCCGGTGCTCGGCCCCCGTCGTCCTACTTCGGGCGGTTGCCGGGCCAGCCCTCCGGGACCGGTCCGTTGCCACGGTCGGGCACCGACTCGGCGACGCGTCCGATCGTGTCCAGGAAGGCGCTGACGTCGGCCTCGTCCGCGCCGATCGCGCGCCGCAGGGTCCTGTCGAACGTGATCGCCGCCGACTTGAGCCGCCGGTAGAGGGTCTCGCCCGCGTCGGTGACCTCGATGCGCTGCACCCGGCGGTTCGACTCCTCGCGGGTGCGGACGACGAGCCCGCGGTCCTCCATGCCGCGCAGGTGGTGCGTCAGCGTGGCCTCCCGGATGCCGACGGCGTGGGCGAGCTCGCGCTGGGTGGCCGGCGTGCCCTGGTGCAGGGCGAGCAGGATGTGCCAGACCTGCCAGCTGCCGCCGTGCTCGGACAGCAGGGCGTCGAACGCCCGCATCACCCGCTGCACGGACTGCCACATCGTGGGAACGACGGGGAGCAGCCCGGGCCGGCTCTGCTGTGCCCGATGGTGTGACGGGTGATTCGTGCCGCCTGGTTCGCCGTCGGACTGCCCGCTTGGTTGCATGGACGAAGGGTAGTTCGGCTCACCCGGAAATGCATTGACGGCTAATGCTTAGATGTCTAACGTTAACGGCGGGAAGTCCCCCAGCACCCCCACCCGGAGGCTCGACGATGGCCACGCAAGAACCCGGCACCACCCAGCTCACTCCCGACCCGCTCGACAGCGCGCTGGCACCCCTCGCGGACGCGTTCGGCGACCGCCTGCTCACCCCCGCGTCGGCGGAGTTCGCCGAGGTCGCGACCGTGTTCGTCGGCGGCCCGGAGCGGACCCCTGCCGCGATCGCGCGCGTCCGGACGACCGAGGAGGTCGTGGCGGTGCTCGCCGTCGCGCGCGAGACCGGCCTGCCGCTCGCGGTACGCGGCGGCGGACATCACCAGGCGCGGCACGGCCTGGTCGACGGCGGCCTCGTGCTCGACCTGCGCCTCATGGACGGCGTCCAGATCGACACGGAGGCGCGCGTCGGGCACGCCCAGGGCGGCGTGCTCGCCGGTACCTACACCGCGGCGGCCGGGGCCCAGGGGCTGGCGACAGGCTTCGGCGACACGGGCACCGTCGGCGTCGGCGGCATCACGCTCGGCGGCGGCATCGGCTTCCTCAGCCGGCACGACGGCCTCACCGTCGACAACCTGCTGGGCGCCGAGGTCGTGCTCGCGGACGGCCGGGTGGTGGAGGCGAACGCCGACGAGAACCCCGATCTCTACTGGGCCCTGCGCGGCGGCGGCGGCAACTTCGGTGTCGTGACCCGCCTGGACCTGCGGCTGCGCGAGATCGGCACGATCACGGGCGGGATGATGATGTGGGAGCCGGCGCCGGCCGCGCTCACCACCGTCCTGCGGGCGTTCGCCGAGGGTCCGGACGAGTTCGCGGGCATGGTCAACGTGATGATCGCCCCGCCCGCCCCCATGGTTCCGGTCGCGCTGCAGGGCAAGCCCGTCATCATGGCGCTGCTGGTCCACTCGGGCACCGCCGCCGAGGCGGCGGAGGCGCTCGCCCCGCTGCGCGCGCTCGGGCCGGTGCTCGACGGCGTCCAGGAGATGCCGTACCCGGCGATGTTCGAGGGCGCCGGCGGTCCGCCGTCCGGCGCGGTGGGCGACGCCCGGAGCGGGTTCCTCGGTACGGGCGCGTGGTCGCCGGACGAGGCCTGGGCCGCGGCTGCCATCGACGCGGTCTCCACCGCGGGCGGGCCCGCCGCGCTGAACATCCGGGCCATGGGCGGCGCGATCGGGCGGGTCGACCCGGCTGCGACGGCCTTCGCGCATCGGGACCCGGCCTTCATGGTCACCGTCTACAAGGGCGCGCCGACCGTCGAGGCGTTCTCGGCGGCGAGCGCTTGGGTGGCGTCTACCGCGGAGGCGCTCGGCGTCAGCGAGCGCGGCTACGTCAACTTCATGGGGACCGCCACGGAGCAGGACGTGCGCAACGCCTACCCCGAGGCGACGCTGGAGCGGCTGCGCGAGGTGAAGCGCGAGTACGACCCGAACAACCTCTTCGCGTCGAACCACAACGTGCGGCCCTGAGCCGTGTCGCTCAGCCGTATCGCTTAAACGATACGGAGCATTGTCCGGCCTTCGTCGGGCTCCGAGGATCGAACGACCTGATCACTCGGAGCACCGACGAAGGAGCCGGACATGACGCTCTACAACACACTCGGCCGGATCCGGGCGACGGCACTGGCCGCCGTGCTGGTCCTGCTCGCGGCGGTGGCGATCGTCGTCGTGCAGCCCAGCCCGCCCGCCGCCTACGCGCACGGCGGCCTCACCTACCCGGCCACCCGCACCTACGCGTGCTACGTGGACGCGCTCAGCGGCAATCCGGGCGGCGACCTTGACCCGCAGAACGCCATGTGCGAGAACGCGCTGGCCGTGAACGGGAACTACCCGTTCTACAACTGGTTCGGCAACCTGCTCAGCAACGCGGGCGGCAACCACCGGGAGGTCGTCCCGGACGGGCATCTGTGCGGTCCGCAGGACCGGTTCTCCGCGTTCCGCGAGCCGGGCACCCAGTGGCCGACGACGACGCTCGAACCCGGCCGGACCATCACGTTCTCGTACAACGCCTGGGCCAAGCACCCCGGCACGTGGTCGCAGTACATCACCAAGGACGACTGGGACCCGTCCCAGCCGCTCGCCTGGGACGACCTCGAGCCCGCCCCGTTCAACGAGGTGACGAACCCGCCGCTGCGCTCGGGCGGCCCGCAGGGCGACGAGTACTACTGGGACGCCACGCTGCCGAACAAGTCCGGTCGCCACATCATCTACTCGATCTGGACCCGGTCGGACAGCCCGGAGGCGTTCTACAACTGCGCCGACGTGGACTTCCGCTTGCCGACACGTACCACGCCGACGCCCATGACGCCGCTGTAGAACCGCGGCGAGATGGAGCCGGTGGAAAGACCACGACTGCGGGGTGTGTTGCGCAGGGTAGACACCGTCTACTCTGCGCAACACACCCCGCAGTCCTGTACTCACCTCGGCACTGATCCCGCCGGTCCCGACGGCCGCAGCCCCCGGTGTTACGGCACGATGTGGCCGGCCGTGCGGAACAGCTCGTACCACTCGGCGCGCGTCAGCGGCACGTCGGAACCGAGGGCTGCGCCCGCCACGCGCTCGGGGCTGGTCGTCCCGAGCACCACCTGCATCTGCGCGGGGTGGCGCGTGATCCAGGCGGTCGCGATGGCGATGGCCGGGACGTCGTACTTCGCGGCGAGCCTGTCGATCACGGCGTTCAGCTCCGGGTACTCGGGCGAGCCGAGGAACACTCCGGTGAAGAACCCGGCCTGGAACGGCGACCAGGCCTGCACCGTGATGTCGTTCAGGCGGCAGTAGTCGAGGGTGCCGGAGTCGCGGCTGATCGACTGGTCCTGCGCCAGCATGTTCGCGGCCACGCCCTGCGCCACGAGCGGCGCGTGCGTGATCGAGAGCTGGAGCTGGTTCGCGACGATCGGCTGCGACACCGACTTGCGCAGCAGCTCGATCTGGCCCGGCGTGTGGTTGGAGACGCCGAACGAGCGCACCTTGCCCGACGCCGACAGGTCGTCGAACGCGCGCGCCACCTCGTCGGGCTCCACGAGGGCGTCCGGGCGGTGCAGCAGCAGGATGTCGATGTAGTCCGTGCCGAGCGCGGCCAGCGAGCCGTCGACCGACTCGATGATGTGCTCGTACGAGAAGTCGAAGTACGGCCCCTCGCGCACGATGCCGGCCTTCGTCTGGAGCACTATCTGCTCGCGCTCGGACGATGTGAGCTGCATCGCCTCGGCGAACCGCTTCTCGCAGCCGTGCAGGGCGGAGCCGTAGACGTCGGCGTGGTCGAAGAACGAGATGCCTGCGTCGCGGGCGGTCTTGACCAGGTCGCGTACCTCCTCGTCTGTCTTCTCCTGGATGCGCATGAGGCCGAGGACGACGTTCGGGACCGTGAGGTCGGTCCCGGGCAGGGTGAATGTCTTCACGGGGATGTTCTCCTGTGGTGGGTGGGGAGTCGGGGGAGGCTCAGACCGCGGAGAGCCGCGCGACCTCGTCGGCCGTGAGCTGAAGCTCCGCCGCGGCGGCGGAGTCGGTGATGCTCGCGGGCCGCGACGCCCCGGGGATCGGCACGATGACGGGCGCCAGCGCCAGCTCCCAGGCGAGCGTCACCTGGAACGGGGAGACGCCGTGCGCCTCCGCCACCTCGAGGAACGCCGAGTACTCGGTGCCGAGCTCGCCCGAACGGGCCAGCGAGATGCCGCCCAGCGGGCTCCACGGCAGGAACGCGATGCCGAGCTCGGCGCACAGCTCGAGCTCGGGCTCCGACGAGCGGAACCGCGGCGAGAACTGGTTCTGGACCGAGGCGAGGCGGCCGCCGAGGATGTCCTGCGCCTGCCGGATCTGGTCCGGGTTCGCGTTGGAGATGCCGGCCATCTCGATGACGCCGTCGTCGAGCAGGTCGCGGATCGCGCCGACCGAGTCGCCGTAGGGCACGTTCGGGTCGGGCCGGTGGAACTGGTACAGGCCGATGGCCTCGACCCCGAGCCGTTTGGCGGACGCCTTCACGGCCTCCTTGAGGTACTCGGGCCGGCCGTCCTTGGTCCAGGAACCGTCGCCGGGACGCAGGTGCCCGCCCTTGGTGGCGACCAGGACGCCGGAGGTGTCGCCGCCGTACGAACGCAGGGCCTCGGCGATGAGCTCCTCGTTGTGACCCACCTCGTCGGCGTGCAGGTGATAGGCGTCGGCGGTGTCGATGAGGGTGACGCCCGCGTCGAGGGCTGCGTGGATCGTGGCGATCGAGCGGTCGCGGTCGGGCCGCCCCTCGATGGACATCGGCATGCCGCCGAGGCCGATGGCGGAGACGGCACGGCCGCCGATGGTGCGCTGCTGCATGAGTTGGCTCCTCGTGTCACGACGGGTTCAGACCTGAGACTAGGAAGCGATAACCTAGAAGTCCAACAACTCTTCATCATCATTCCTAGAACTGGTACTGCTCAATGGAACTGCGTCAGATGGAATACCTGGTCGCCCTCGCGGACGAGCGGCAGTTCACCCGCGCCGCCGAGGTCACCGGCGTCTCCCAGTCCGGGCTGTCGGCCGCGATCCGTAACCTCGAGGTAGAGCTGGGCACCAGGCTGTTCACACGGACCACGCGCAAGGTCGAGCCGACCGAGGCCGGCCTGGCGCTGCTGCCCTTCGCCCGTTCCATGCTCTCCTCGGCAACCGAGGCGCGCGACGCGGTGGTGCAGGTCTCCCGCGAGCTCGCGGGAACGCTGCGGGTCGGGGCGGAGCAGTGCCTCGGCTTCGTCGATGTCGGCTCCCTGCTCGAACGGTTCCACCGCCGCTACCCGCGCGTGGAGATCGCGTTCACCCAGGCGGGCTCGCACGAGCTGCTGGCCGGGGTGCGTGACGGCGACCTCGACGCCGCGTTCGTCGCGACGTCGGACCATGTGGGCGTGCTGCCGCGCGCCGTCCTGGGAACGGAGCCGGTGGTGCTCCTGTGCCCGCCGGAGCACCCGTACGCGACCCGTGCGGCGGTGGACCGGGCAGAGCTGGGCGGCGAGACCTTCATCGACTTCCACCCCTCCTGGGCAATCCGCAGGATGAACGACGAGGCACTCGCCGCGCGCGGCGTGCACCGCCTGGTGCGGTGCACCGTCAACGACGTCCACACGTTGCTCGACCTGGTCGACCGCGGGCTCGGCGTCGCGCTCGTACCGCGGCATGTCGCGGCGAAGCCGCAGGCCGCGCGGCTGGCAGTGGTGCCCCTGCTGCCGGACGGCGGGGCGGACTGGGTCGTCTCGGTCGTCACCAACTCGGGGGAGCGGCAGGACTCGCCGGCCCCGCACCTGCTGGAGCTGCTCGACGACGCCCCGGTGCCCGCCACCTGATCCCGCACTCAACGATGAGTCCGCCGCCGGTCCGTCGTCGGACTGTGCAGGAGGCGCGCAGCGAGCGTGCCGCTCACCGAGGAGCGACACCATGAAGCATGTACGACCGGCGGCCCTGGCATCGGCCCTCGCCCTGATCGTGACGGCATCGGCCCTGCCGGCCGCCGCCGTGGAGGCGGTGTCCGGCGAGGTCGCCGAGTACACCGGAACGATCGACGGCGCGGACTACCGGGCCGTCGTCCCCGACGACTGGAACGGCACCCTCGTGCTGTTCGCGCACGGCTACTTCCCCACGCAGTTCGCGGAGCTGGGGTTCGAGATCCCCGACCAGCTGGCCAACAACTCCCGCGCCGAGGAATGGCTGACCAGCCAGGGCTACGCGCTCGCCGGCTCGATGTTCGGCGACGACGGGTTCGGCTACACGCTGCCCGACGCCGTCGACCACCAGGAGAACGTCCTGGACTGGTTCGCCGACGAGATCGGCGAGCCGGACACGACGCTCGCGAACGGTCAGTCCTTCGGCGGCGCGATCGCGACCCTGCACGCCGAGCAGGACCCGCGCGTGGACGGCGTGCTCGGAACGTCCGCGGGATTCGACCCGCTCGGCGGCTGGGACGCCGCCCTCGACGTGCAGTACGCGGCGATGACCCTCCTGTTCGACGGCCTGGAGGACGAGAACGGCAACCCGGTCGAGATCGTGAACCCCACCGATCCGGAGGCTTCGCAGGCCGCCCTGACCGGTGCCGCGTACGGGGCGCTGGGCGACCCCGAGGCGAACGCGCGCATGGCGCTCGCGGGATCGCTGGTCCAGGTCCCTGCCTGGTTCGACTTCGCGAGCCCGCGCCCGGAGGACCCGCAGGACGCCGCGCAGGCGCTGAGCGAATGGGTGGTGAACGCCTACCTCAACGGGCACGGGCCCGTGGACCGGGCGCACATCGCCGAGACGTTCGGGGGGAACCCGTCGACGAACGCCGACGTCGACTACCACGAGCTGTTCCGCCGGTCCGCGGAACGCCGGACCGTGGAAGCGGCCTACGAGGCCGCGGGTCTCGGCAAGGACCAGCTCCGTGCGGACCTCGCCGCCCTGGACGCCGGGACGCGGTACGACGCCGATCCGGCCGCGCGGGCACGGATGGCCGAGCACACCTCGCCGGGCGATCTCGACGTCCCGGTCCTCACGGTGCACGCCACCGGCGACGGCGGTGCCCCGGCGGCCGACGTCCGCTCCTACACCGACCACGTCCGCGCCGAGTGCGGGGACATCCGCAACCTCTGGGTCGCGCGCGGCGGGCACCCGACGGTGACCGCGGCAGAGGAGATCGTCGCGATCCAGGCCCTGGAGCACCGCGTACAGACCGGCGTCTGGCCGCCGCTCAACCCGCGCGCCACGGGCAGGTCCGCTGCCGCGCTGCCGGCGGAGACCCAGGTCGTGGCGACGTGGGACGAGACCTTCGAGACGATCTTCGTGACCACGGACGCAGCTTTCACCCGCTACACCCCACCCCGCGCCCCCCGCGCGACCTACTGACCCGTTGAGTGCTGGGTATTTGTCCTCCCGGAACGTTCCGAGAGGACAAATACCCAGCACTCAACGGCCGGTCAGCAGGTGGTGGTCAGCGACAGCCAGTCGGTGCGGTCGTTGTAGCCGCCGTCGGCTGCGTCGCCTACGCGGAGGGTCAGGTCGCGGACGCCCGTGACGTCTACGGCGAACGGGAGCTCCGCGCCCCGCGTCACCGTGCCGCTCGACCAGAGCGTCTCACCGTCGCCGACGATGTCGAAGGTCGCTGTGCCGCCCTCCGGGCCGACGTTGTTCACGGCGTCGTCGATCCCGACGCCACCCGTGAGTCGCGTGCATGCCCCGCCCAGGTAGTACCGGATCTGGGACGGGCTGGCGACGCCGATCCCCGTCGGGTGCACGGTGCCGGCCACCGTGAGCGGCGAGCCGCCGCCCACGCTCAGGTCCACGGCCGGCTCCATCCACCCGCTGCCGGCGCTCACCCACGGGTGGTGCGACAGCACGACGCCGCTCCCGCTGGGCGTGGCGGGCGCGACCGTCACGCGCGACGGCGGCGTCGTGCCGGCGGGGGCGCCGGCGTACGCGACTGTCGCGGCGACGTCGTAGCTGCCCGTGCCGGTGCCTGGCGGCACGTCCACGGTGAAGGCGACGGTGGCCGAGTCGCCGGGGCGTACCAGGCGCGGTGCCGGGCCGGCGGGGCTGACCGTCCAGCCGTCGGGCGCCGTGAGCGAGACGGCCGGACGGCGCACGCCCGTGCTGCCGTCGTTGTGCAGCGTCACCTCGGTCGTCAGCTTGTCGCCTGCCGCGGCCAGCAGGTCGGTGGTCGGCGCCACGACGTCGGACCCGACCGCCGTGAAGGCAGGCGGGGCGGCGACCAGGCGCGGGACGCCGCCCGCCCGGGTGGGCGTGACCCGCAGCAGGGCGGCGCCGTGCGCCGGGACGGCGGCGCGGATCGTGCCCGCCGACTGCGTGCGGCCGTCCGTCCACGTGTCCAGCACGGAGAACGACCGGCCCCGCAGGCCAAGGTCGCGCGCGGTGGTCGAGACCTCGGCGGGCCGGTCGCCGCGGTTCAGCAGCGCGACGGCGACGGAGCCGTCGGCCAGCGGCTTGGCCCACGTCTCGGTGGTGCCGGCCGCGCCGACGCGGGTGCCCTGGATGCCGAGCGGGTCCTGGTCGATGGCCAGCACGTCGTCGTCGAGCAGGATGTCCATCGACTCCTGGCTGAGCGTGCGCGGGTCGCTGGAGATGATCAGCGGCGCCGCCGCGATGGTCCAGAGCGACATCTGGGTGCGGAACTCCTCGGTGGTCATGCCCAGCTCCGGACCCAGGTAGTCCGGGTCACTGAAGTGCCCGGGGCCCGCGACCTCGGGGTGCCGCGCGTTGGCGTCGAAGTTGCGCAGCACGTCCTTGAACTGGATCTGCCCCACGAACCCGACGTCCGTGTAGGTGCGCCAGGACTCTGCGATGTCGGGCGCGTACGTCCAGGACCAGGTCGACTGCTGCTCCTCGGGGTAGTCGCCCCAGTCCGGGGAGGTCACCGGGTTGCAGAGGTTGAAGATCATCGAGCGCCCGGAGCTGTTGTTCCGCAGCGCTTCCGCGAACGCGGTGAACGCCTCCTGCGGGTCGAGGTCCGCGGTGATGCCGCACAGGAAGTCGACCTTGACGGCGTCGTACCCCCACTCGGCGAAGGTGTCGGCGTCGGTCTGGTAGTGGCCGCCGCTGCCCAGCCCGCAGGTGCCGGGGATGTACGGGCCGGCGTCGGTGTAGATGCCGGCGCGCAGGCCGCGGTCGTGGATGGCGTCGGCCAGCGCCGCCATGCCGTCGGGGAACCGCTCGGGGTCGCCCTGCAGGCGGCCGTCGGTGCCGCGCGGGACGTCGGCCTGCCAGCCGCCGTCGAGCCACACGATGTCGTAGCCCGCCTCGGCCAGGCCGGACGAGACCAGGAAGTCGGCCACGTCCAGCACCTCGTCGGCGCCGAAGTCGCCGCCGAGGCCGTAGTAGGTGTTCCAGCCCTGGTAGGGCGTGGGGCTGGGGCTCGAGGTCGGCTGGCCGACGGCGGGTGCGGGGCCGGGCGCGGCCGCTGCGGCGCCCGCGGCCAGCCCCGTCGCGGCCAGCGCTGTGGTGATCAGGGCGGCACTCGCTCTCGCCGCCCAGGTACGTACGGTGAACATCCAGGTCTCCTGACGTCGTCGTCGGTTCGGCGGTGCGCCGAAGGAGGAACCCGCCCAGCAAACCCCGCGCCCCCACCTGGACGGAATGCAGAACCCGACGCACCCACCTGGACGATCCGACGCGGCGGCTCGTCGGATGATCGGCAGAATGTCAGATGATCGGCACCTCGGAATGCCGATCACCTGACAGATTGCCGATCATCCGGGCAGGCGACGACGGGGTCAGCGGGCGTGGTCGTGGAGGTTGCGGCGGAAGGTCGTGGGGCTGCAGGAGTGGACGCTGCGGAACTGGCGCGAGAAGTAGAACGGGTCCGGGTACCCGACGGAGCGCGCGATGTCGGCGACCGGCAGCTCGGTGGTGATCAGCAGCTCGCACGCCCGCGCCATCCGCAGGCGCTTGGCGTACTCGACCACGCCGCCGCCCGTCGCCGCCCGGAACCGGGCCGAGAAGTGCGACGTGCTCAGGCCGAACCGGCGGGCGAGCGCGGCCACGTCGACCACGGTGTCCAGGTGGGTGCGCAGGTACTCCTGCGCGGCGCGGACGGGCTCGCCCCGGAGCGGGCTGCCCGCGGCGGCGTCGGCGGTGATCTGGGCGAGGACCGACCAGGCGGCGCCCGCGCAGCGCAGCAGGCTGGGGTAGGTCTCGTCCGTCTCGAGTGCCTGGACGACGCGTTCCAGGTCGGCGACGACGCGGACCAGGTCGTGCACCTCGACCACCGCTACGTCGTCGGGCCCGGCGCGTCCGGCGAGGTCGCGCTCGAACTCGTCCGCGTCGGGCCCGCGGGCGTGCATCCACCAGATCGTCCATGGATCGTCGTCGTCGGCCCAGTACTCGTGGGGTACCCCGGCCGGGATGACCAGGGCCTGCGCCGCCGAGATCCGGTGCAGACCGCCAGGTGTGCGGCACCAGCCGCGCCCGGCGGAGGAGACGATGACGATGGTCCCGATCGCGCCGTGCTTGCGGACCCGGCCGTGGTTGGCCGCATGCGGAAAGTAGCCCGCGTCCGTGACCAGCAGTCGCGAGGTGGGGCCGGCTTTCGCGGCCGCGCGGACCACGGCGGTCGGCAGCACCCGTAGGCGCTGTCCGGGGAAGCCGTCGCGGATTCGCACACCTGGAGCGTAGCCCCACCGGCCCGGACCCGTCAGTACGGGGGACTTCGGCGCGGATCGTCGGATCGTCCAGGCAGTTAAGTCGATACGTCGCTTCCGGCGTCGGCCGGTGGTTCGTACCGTCGGTCACATGCTCGATGTGGAGTCAGCGCTTGACCTGCCCGACCTTCCCGACCGGCCCGACGACCTGGCCGGCCGGGCAGCGGCCGCCTGGGAGGCGCCGCTCACCCTGACCACCTACGAACCCCTGCCGCCCGACAGGTTCCCCGCGTACCTGGACCGGCGGGTCTACCAGGGGTCGTCGGGGCGGGTGTACCCGCTCCCGTTCCACCACCAGATCGCCGACGAGCCCCAGCAGCGGGCCTGGCGCGCGGTGCACCTCGAGAACGAGTGGCTGCGCGTGGTGGTGCTGCCGGAGCTCGGCGGGCGCATCCACGTGGCCCGGGAACGCCGCACCGGCAGGGACTTCTTCTGGACGAACCCCGTGATCAAGCCCGCGCTCGTCGGCCTGGCAGGCCCCTGGGTGGCGGGCGGCGTCGAGCTCAACTGGCCGCAGCACCACCGCCCGGCGACCTACCTCCCGGTGGACGTCGAGATCGAGGAGGAGCCCGACGGCGCCGTCGTCGTCTGGTGCTCCGACCACGACCCGTTCACGCGGATGAAGGGCATGCACGGTGTGCGGCTGCGCCCCGACAGCGCCGTGCTGGAGCTGACGGTGCGGCTCTACAACCGCACCGAGCTGCCGCAGTCGTTCCTGTGGTGGGCCAACGTCGCGGCCAAGGTGGACGACGACTACCAGTCGTTCTTCCCGCACGACGTCACGTACGTGGCCGACCACGCACGGCGCGCGATCACCGCGTTCCCGCACGCCGACCGGCCCTACTACGGCGTCGACTACCCCGCCCGGGCCGGGGACGTCGGCACGGCGGCCGACGCCGCTGAGCTCACCGGCGACCAGCTCGACTGGTACCGCAACATCCCGGTGCCGACGTCGTACATGTGCCTGGCCAGCGGCGAGGAGTTCTTCGGCGGGTACGACCACGCCGCCCGCCTCGGCTTCGTGCACGTCGCGGACCGCGCGCTCTCGCCCGGGAAGAAGCAGTGGACCTGGGGCAACGCCCCGTTCGGGCACGCCTGGGACGAGAACCTGGCCGACGACGGCTCCCACTACGTCGAGCTGATGGCCGGCGTGTTCACGGACAACCAGCCCGACTTCGCGCACCTCGCCCCCGGCGAGACCAAGGTGTTCTCCCAGTTCTGGTACCCGTTCCGCGAGGTCGGGCCGGTGGACCGGGCCACGCTCGACGCCGCGGTCCGCCTGGAGCGGCTGGCGACACGTTCCGGCACGACGGCGCGGACCGGCGTCGTCGTGCCGCGTCCCCTGACGGGGATCGAGGTGACGCTGTCGCTGGAGGGCCGGGTGATCGCCACCGACGTCGTGGACGCCGATCCGGCGCACCCGGCGCAGCTCGCGCACGACCTGCCCGCAGAGGCCGGGCCGCTCACGGTGACGGTGACCCACGAGGGGAGGGTCCTGGTCACCTGGGCGGAGCAAGAGGTCTCGACCGGCTCAACCAGCGGCGTGGCGGGCTCGACCAGCGAAGAGCCCGCTCCCGCCGAGGAGCCGCCCGCCCCCGAGCAGGTCGGCAGCGTCGAGGAGCTGGCGCTGATCGCTGCGCACCTCGAGCTGTACCGGCACGCCACCCGCGCCCCCGAGCCGTACTGGCACGAGGCGCTGCGCCGGGACCCCGGGCAGACGGACAGCCTGATCGGTCTCGCGCGGCGCGCCTACGTGGCGGGCAGCTTCGCGGAGGCCGCGGAACACCTCGAACGCGCCGTCGGGCGCCTGACCAGGCTGCACCGCAGCCCCCGCGACACCACCGCCGTCTACCTGCTGGGCCTGGTGCGCGAGGAGCTCGGCGACGACTCCGGCGCCTACGAGGCCTACGCGCAGGCCGCCTGGGCACGGGCCTGGCGGGCCCCCGCCGGCTACCGGATGGCCCGGCTCGACGCGCGCGCGGGCCGCCACGAGCAAGCCCTCGCCCGGATCGCCGACGTGCGCCGCACCGAGCCGGACCACCTGCAGGCGCTCGCCCTCGCGGTGGTGTGCCACCGCCGGGCGGGGCAGCACGAGGCGGCCGCCTCCGCGCTGGCCGCGGCCCGCGCGCTCGACCCGCTCGACGCCTGGCTGCGGCACCTGGACGGGCTGCCCGCGAGCGACGACGCCCAGACCCTTCTGGACGTCGCGATCGAGCTCGCCGGGGTGGGGGAGCACGAGGCAGCGCTGGCCTGCCTGGCCGACGCCGAACGCCGCGAGGACCACCGGCCGGCGGGCCAGACCGCCGTCCGGCCGCTGCTGGCCTACCACCGCGCGCACGTGCTGCGGCTCGCGGACCGCGCCGCCGAAGCCGCCGAAGAGCGTCTCCGGGCCCGCACCCTCGACGTGACCTGGTGCTTTCCCGGCCGGCTCGCCGACGCGGCTGTGCTCCAGGAGGCGTCCGACGCCGAACCCGGCGACGCCGTCGCCCGGTCGCTGCTGGGGCACTGGACCTACGCCGCCGGACGCCGCGCGGACGCCCTGGCGCTCTGGCGTCAGGCCGTGACGCTCGACCCGGCTGACGCGGTTGCCTGGCGCAACATCGGCCTGGGCGCCGTCAACCACGAGCGGGACCTGACCGCGGCCCGCGACGCATACGTCCGGGCGCGTGCCGCCGCGCCGGGCGACGCGCGCCTGCTGTACGAGAGCGACCAGCTCGCGGCCTTGACGGGGACGGGCCCCGCGGCCCGCCTCGACGCCCTGATGACATCAGATGACCATGCATCTGCTGCCAGCCAGGCATCGAACCTGGCAGCAGGTGCATGGTCATCCGACGACGGCGGCCCCGCCGCCCTCGACCGCGACGACCTCGCGGTCGAGACGCTGCACCTGATGATCACCGAAGGGCGGGCCGACCAGGCGGTGACGATCCTCGGCCGACGCCGGCTCCACCCCTGGGAGGGCGGCGAGGGCCAGGCGCTGCTGGCCTGGGACCGTGCGCACACCCGGCTCGCGCTGGACGCGCTCGCCGATGCCCGGGCGCGCGACGCCGTCGAGCACGTGCGGGCGGCTCTTGCGCCGCCGCGCAACCTGGGGGAGGCGCGTCATCCGCTGGCCAGCACCGCGTACCTGCACCTGCTGCTCGGGGACGCGCTGGCCGCCGCCGGGAACCCCGGCGACGCCGCCGGCGCGTGGCGCACCGCCGCGGCGCAGCGCGGCGACTTCGTCGACATGAGCACGCAGGAGCACGGTGAGCAGACGTTCTGGACGGTGCTCGCCCTGCGCCGCACCGGGCAGCACGACGCGGCGGACGAGCTGACGGCGTCGCTGCGCGCCTACCGTGACCGGTACGCCGTCGAGGTACCCCGCGTGGACTACTTCGCCACCTCGCTGCCCGACCTCCTGCTGTTCGAGGAGGACCCGCTGCGCGTGCGCGACCGGCGCGTGCTGTTCCTGGACGCCCAGCTCGCCCTCTTGGCCGACGACACTGCGGCTGGCGAGGCCCTGCTGATGCGGTCGGAGCTCGCGGCGTCCCGGCACGCGGCCGACCTGCGGCACGGCGTCGCCCGCCGGGGCGCTGAGCTGCTGCACGGACCCACACCGGCCGGACCGACTACGGATGCGGACCTACCCGTTTCCGTGCACTGAATGCACTGCACCGAATTCACCAGTGCGCCAACGACGGCGCACGGAGGAGGAACCAAGATGTCCGAGCGAACCAAGATGTTCGAACTGACCCGCCGCCAGCTGCTCGCGGGCGGCATGACGCTGGGCGCCGCGAGCCTGCTGGCCGCGTGCGTGGGTACGACGCCGGGCGGCGGTGGCGGCGGTGGCGGTGCGAGCACCGGCGTCGTGACCCTGCAGAACTCGATCCAGGACGCCGACCCGAAGGCCGCGCTGGAGGCGCTCGTCAAGGCCTACCCGGGCGGCGACGTCACCATGAACTCGGTGGCGACCGAGCAGTTCCGGGCGCAGCTGACCAACTACCTGCGGTCCGGTGACGCGCCCGAGGTGCTGAGCTGGTACGCCGGTTCCGTCGCCCGGTCCTACGCCGAGGAGGGGCTGCTGCTCGACGTGTCGCCCCTGTGGGAGGGCGACGGCGCGTGCGCCGGGTACTCCGACGCGCTGCGTGGCCTCTCGTCGGGTGCCGACGGCAAGCAGATCTTCGTGCCCACCAACTACTACTGGTGGAGCGTGTTCTACAAGAAGTCGTCGTTCGAGAAGTGGGGCGTCGAGCCACCGACGTCGTGGGACGAGTTCCACGCCCTGTGCGAGAACCTCCGGGGCCAGGGGATCAACCCGCTGACGAACGGCCTGGCGTCCACGCCGTGGATGGCGTCGGGCTGGTTCGACTACCTGAACCTGCGGGTCAACGGCGCCCAGTACCACCGAGAGCTCCTGGCCGGCGAGCACGCGTTCAACGACCCCGAGGTCGTCGCCGTCATGGAGGAGTACAAGCGGCTCATCCCGTACTTCGACAAGAACATGGTGTCGTACTCGGCCCAGGAGGCAGCGACCCCGATGGCCCAGGACAAGTCGGCGATGTACCTCGTCGGGGCGTTCGTCACCTCCTACTTCCCCGAGGACCAGCAGGACGACCTCGACTTCTTCTCGGTCCCGGTCATCAACGAGTCCGTGCCCACCGCGGAGGAGGCGCCGACCGACGGGTTCTTCGCGGCCGCCAAGAGCGACAACCACCAGGGCGCACTCGACCTGCTGAGCTACCTCGCCTCCGCGGAGTCGCAGCAGAAGTTCATCGAGCAGTCCGGCTCCGCGAACCTGCCGACGTCGCCCGACGTCGACACGTCCGCCTTCAGCCCGCTCGTGCAGAAGGGCATCGAGCTGCTGAGCAGCACCGAGGAGATCACGCAGTTCTTCAACCGCGACTCCTCCGACGCCCTCCAGGCCACCGCCGACACCGCCCTGACCAAGTTCCTCGCCGAGCCCGACTCGATGAAGAGCATCCTGGACGAGTGGCAGACGGCGGCCGAGGGGGTCTTCGCGTCGTGAGCACCCAGACCTCTGTCGCCGCGACGCGGCAGGGCGACGGGGCCGGGAGCCGCAGGCCCCGCCGCCGCTCCCGGCTCGCTCGCGTCCCGCTGCTCGTCTGGGTGTTCCTGCTCGTCCCGTTCGTGCTCGAGCTGTTCTGGGTCTTCTGGCCCGCCGCGAACTCGTTCTCGCTCGCCCTGACCCGGTGGGACGGCATCGGCCTGGCCGAACCCGTCGGCCTGCAGAACTTCCGCGACCTGGCGGACGACCCGATCTTCCTGACCGCCCTGCGGAACAACGTGATCTGGGTCCTCGGCTTCGGCGGCCTGTCGGTGGTGGGCGGGCTCGTCCTGGCCGTCACCCTGAACAAGCCCGGGCCGCTGGTCGGCCTGTACCGCAGCGCCATCTACCTGCCCATGGTCGTCTCGCTCGCCGTCAGCGGCCTGTTCTGGCGCGTCATGTACGCGCCGGAAGGGCCCATCAACGGCGCGCTCGGCCTGCTCGGGCTGGAGCACCTGGAACGCCAGTGGCTCGCCGACCCCGCCGTCGCGCTGTGGGCCGTGCTGATCGCCGCCGTCTGGCGCCAGGTCGGCTACATCATGGTGCTTTACCTGGCCGGCCTCAAGGGCACCGACCCCACGCTCGAGGAGGCCGCCGCCGTCGACGGCGCCAACGCGTGGCAGCGGTTCTGGCGCATCGTCATGCCGCAGCTGCGCGGCGTGAACACCGTCGTCTTCGCCGTGACCGTCATCGACTCGCTGCGCACGTTCGACATCGTCTGGGCCATGACGCGCGGCGGCCCGTACAACGAGACCCAGCTGCTGAGCACCTACATGTTCCAGCAGGCGTTCACCACGGGGAACCTCGGCTACGCCTCGGCCATCGCCGTGGTCATCTTCGCCCTGGCGATCGGCTTCATCATCACCTACCTCGCCCGCCAGGCCCGGACGGAGGACTGACATGTCAGCACTCGCCTCACCCGTCGCGTCGCCCGGGCTCCGGCCCGGCACAGCCGGCCGACGTCGTCGGCCCCGCGCCGCCCGCTCCCCGTGGCTGCACGTCGCGATGATCCCGGTGACGCTCCTGTGGCTCAGCCCCATCGTGTTCGTCCTGTTTGTCGCCGTCCGGTCCTTCGACGACATCGCGAGCCGCGGCCTCGGCGCCCTCCCCGCGTCGTTCAGCACCGAGGGCTTCGCCACCGCGCTCACCGACGGCGGCGTGCTCCAGGCGCTCGGTAACAGCGTCGTCGTCACCGCGTGGGCGGTCTTCGCCTCCCTCGCGCTGTCGTCCGTCGCCGCCTACGCGCTCAGCCGCTTCGACATCCCCGGCCGCCGCACCATCCTGCTCACCATGCTCGCCGGGAACCTCCTGCCGCCGCAGATCCTGCTCGTCCCGGTCGCGGCCATCACCGAGGCCATCGGCATCGCTGACACCCGCACCGCGCTCGTCGTCGTCCAGGTCGGGTTCGGCATCGGCTTCTACACGTTCGTGCTGCACGGGTTCATGCGCAGCCTGCCCACCGAGGTCTTCGAGGCGGCACGGCTCGACGGCGCCGGACCCGGCGGCATCTTCTGGCGCATAGTGCTGCCCCTGTCCAGGCCGGCGCTGGCGGCGCTCGCGGCCCTGGCGACGACGTGGATCTTCAACGACCTGATCTGGGCGATGACGGTGCTGCGCACCGAGTCGAAGTTCCCGATCACCGCGGCCCTGCTCAACCTGCAGGGCGGCTACGCGAGCGCGTGGAACGTGGTGGCGGCGGGATCGTTGCTGGCGGCTGTCCCGACGGCAATCGTGTTCTTCATGTTCCAGAAGCAGTTCGTGTCCGGACTTCTCGTGGGGGCCAACAAATGACGTGGACGCTCCCGACCCGGTCGGGCCGGTACGTGGTGGCTCTCGCGCCGCGCGGGGCCGGGCTGGTCGCCGTCGGCTGGGGGCCCGACGGCGGTGACGGGCCCGCTCCTGCGGCCGCGACGTCGTCCTTCGAGGCGGACCTGGACCTGCTCCCGCTGGAGGCGACGGCGCTCGGCACCCGCAACGTGCACGGCGCCGAGCTCGTGGTCCGGCGGGCGGACGGCCTGCGGGGCGCGCGCCTCGTGCGCTCGGGCGAGGTAGTGCTCGGGCGGGACGACGACGGCGCGACGCACCTCGTGTGCCCGCTGGCCGACGACGTGCTCGGCCTCGGCGTGCGCCTGCACCTGCGGACCCACCCCGCGCACGACGTCGTGGAGAAGTGGACGGAGCTGCACAACGCCTCGGATCAGCCGATCGAGCTGCTCAGGGCCTGGGGCGGAGCGTTCGCGATCCCAGCCGGTTCCGGGGCCTCGGTGAACCTGCTCGGCGGCGCGTGGTCGCGCGAGTTCACGCCCTTCGACGTGACGCTCGGCGCGGGATCGCTGAGTATCGGCAGCCGGCAGGGCATCACGTCGCACACGTATGCGCCGGTGGTGACGGTCGTACCCGCCGTCACGGACGGGGTGGTCCGTTCTGCCGGAGCGGACGCCGGCGTCCGGTACGGCGTCGCGCTCGGATACAGCGGCTCCTGGCGCATGACGCTGGACGCCGTGCCGTTCGCCGACCACGTCCGGGTCGCCGCCGGCCCCGACGACGAGTCGGGCATCCTCACCCTCGCGCCGGGCGAGCGGCTGACCACCCCGGTGCTTGCCGGGGTGCGCGTGGAGGGCGACGCCGACGACCTGGCGCACGCCTGGCACGAGTACCAGGCGACGCTGGCCCGCACCCGCGGCCCCGAGCACCGGCCGGTCGTCTACAACTCGTGGTTCGCCACCACGTTCGACGTCCGCGTGGAGCACCAGCTCGAGCTCGCGAAGGCTGCCGCGGAGGTCGGCGCCGAGGTCTTCGTGGTCGACGACGGCTGGTTCCGCGGGCGCACGAGCGACCGCGCGGCGCTCGGCGACTGGGAGGTGGACCTCCACCGCAACCCGGACGGCCTGGCCCCGCTCGCCGAAGGCGTCCGCGCGCTCGGCATGCGGTTCGGCCTCTGGGTGGAGCCGGAGGCCGTGAGCCCCGACAGCGACCTGTACCGCGCGCACCCCGAGTGGGCGCACCAGGTGACGGGCCGTCCGCTGGAGACCCTGCGCAACCAGTACGTGCTGAACCTGGGCCGGCCCGAGGTCGAGGAGTGGGTGCTGGGCACGCTGCGCCGGCTGCTGGGCGACGGCGACGTCACCTACCTCAAGTGGGACATGAACCGCTCGATCGCCGACGGCGGGCAGAGCGTGCTCGGCGGCGACGACTGGTCCTGGCGGCACACCCAGGCCTACTACCGGATCCTCGACGCCCTGCGCGCCGAGTTCCCGCGGGTGGCCGTCGAGGCCTGCGCGGGCGGCGGCGGGCGGATCGACCACGCGGTGCTCGCGCGGACCGACGTCGTCTGGCCCAGCGACGAGACCGGACCGCGCGACCGGCTGGCGATCCAGCACGGATTCCTGGGCGTGCTGCCCGCCTGGACGATGAGCTCGTGGGTCACCGACCTGCCGGACCTGCTCGACCGAGACCGGGACGGCGCGCCGGCGAGCCTGGAGTTCCGGTTCGTCGTCGCGATGGCGGGGGTGCTGGGCATCGGCGCCGACCTCCTCGCGTGGGACGCGGCGACGCGGGAACGCGCTTCCTCCCTGGTGGACCTGTACCGGTCCATCCGGTCCGTGGTGCACACCGGTCGGGTGCGGCGGCACGGGGCGCCGTCGGACGAGGCGTGCGCGGTGCAGTACACGGGAGCGGACGCCGTCGTCGTGCTTGCATGGCGGCGGTCCGGTGCTGCCGATCTCACCGTCCGCCTCCGCGACCTGGACCCGGACGCGCGATACCGGCTGCGCGACGACGAAGCCGGGACCAGCACATTCACAGGAAAGGAGCTCGGGACCGAGGGTCTCGCCGTCGGATGGGCCTACCGGGACTGTGATGTCGTGATCCTGGACCGGGTGTGAGGATGCGCGGGTGACTGAACCGAGTGTGCCCGCACCTGACGCGGGCGAGGCCCGGCCCCTGACCGTACGGACCGACCTGGCGCTCGGCGGGCGCTGGACGTCGCTCGCCACGCCCGAGCGCGAGTGGCTCTGGCGCAACCCGCGGGTCCTCGAGGCCGAGCGGGCCGCCGTCGCTCCGGGCGACGCATTTGTCGACGCGGGCGGCGGCGAGGAGTGCTTCCCCACGCTCAACGGTCCGAGCGACCACGGCGAGGTGTGGTCGAGGCCGTGGGCCGCCGACGACGGCGAGCCGGGCCTCGACGTCGCGCCGGTCTCGGTCGGCGGTCTCACCCTGCGCCGTCGGCTGAGCGCGGACGACGGCGTCGTCCGCGCGCGGTACGCGATCGACGGCCCGCCGGGCGCGAGCGTGCTGCACGCGGTGCACCTGCTGCTCGACGTCGGTCCCGGCGCGCGGCTGGAGGTTCCCGGGCGGCCGGACGTGCTGGTGGTCGAGTGGCCGGAGCGGGGCGCGACGGTGCCGTCCGTCTGGCCGGACGGCGATGGGGTGTCCTTCGACGTCCTGGGCCCCGACGACGGGACGGCCCGCTGCGCCGTCGTCGCGACCGACCGGGTAGAGATCGTGGACGGCGCCGACCGGCTCTCGCTCACCTGGGGCGTCGATCCGGGCTTCTCGGCCCCGGTGTCGTTCGTCGTGTGGCGCAACCTCGGCGGCTGGCCCAAGGACGCGCCGTACCGGTCGATCGGCGTCGAACCGCTGCTGGGCGCGGAGTCCAACCTGGACCGGGCAGCACCGCATCAGCTCGCCCACCTGGACGACACGGGCCGGATCGGCTGGTGGCTGGAGGCTCGCGCCCAGCACGTGAGCCTGTAGCCGGTCTGCCTGGCCCACGGCCCTGACTCGACGTACCAAGTACACCGAGTCAGGGCCGCAGGCCTGTGCTCCGGCCGGCTTCTGAAAATAGAATCTTCCACTGTAAGAATTTCTGGGTACGATCGTCGTGCTGACCATGCCGAACGAAGGAGTTCCATGCCGACGACGAAGCCGCCCACCTCAGTACAGCTCTACACGGTCCGCGACGCGGTCGCCGAGGACCTGGCCGGCGCCGTGGCGCGCCTCGCCGAGATAGGGCTCGAGCACGTCGAGCCCTACGCCTTCCACGAGCGCACCGCGGAGTACGCCCGCGCCTTCGCGGCGGCGGGGATCACCGCGCCGTCGGGGCACGCGCCGGTGCTCGGCTCGGACACCCCCGAGGCGATCTTCGACGCCGCGGCGACGCTCGGCATGGCCACGGTGATCGACCCGTTCGTCCCTGCGGAGCACTGGCAGACGGCGGAGCAGGTGGCCGAGCTCGCCGAGCGGGTCAACGGGCTCGCGGTGCTGGCCGCCGAACGCGGCGTCGAGTTCGGGTACCACAACCACGCCTGGGAGCTGAGCACCCGTATCGGGGGCAGGCACGCCCTCGAGCTGTTCGTCGAGCGCCTGGACCCGGCGGTGGTCCTCGAGGTCGACACCTACTGGGCGAGCGTCGGCGGGGCCGACACCCCGGCGCTGCTGGGCGCGCTCGGCGACCGCGTGCGCCTCATCCACGTCAAGGACGGCACGCTCGACGGCGACGTCGAGGCGCAGCAACCCGCGGGCTTCGGCGCGCTGGACGTACCGGCGATCCTGGCCGCTGCTCCCCGGGCGACCCGCGTGATCGAGTTCGACGCGTACGCCGGCGACGTGTTCGCAGGCATCGCGCTGTCGTTCGCGTGGCTTGCGGAGAACGACCGGTGACCGGGCCCGGGGCGGCCGGGGTCGGCATCATCGGCGCCGGCAACATCTCGACCCAGTACCTGGAGAACCTGACCCGGTTCCCCGACGTCGAGGTCCGGTTCGTCGCCGACCTCGACCAGGCGCGCGCCGCCGCGCAGGCCCAGGCGTACGGGGTGCCGGCCTCGGGAACCGTGGACCAGCTGCTGGCGCGCGAGGACATCGACGTGGTCGTGAACCTCACCGTCCCGGCGGTGCACGCCGACGTCGGGCACCGCATCCTGGCCGCGGGCAAGCACGTGTGGAGCGAGAAGCCGCTGGCCCTCGACCGCGACGCGGCAGCGGTCCTGCTGGCGGACGCCGCGGCGCGCGGCCTGCGCGTCGCGTGCGCCCCCGACACCGTGCTGGGCTCGGGCATCCAGACGGCGCTGCGGGCGATCGCGCGCGGTGACATCGGGGAGCCGCTGACCGCGACGACCATGTTCCACGTGCCGGGCCCGGAGGCCTGGCACCCGAACCCCGACTTCCTGTTCGCGGTCGGCGCCGGCCCGCTGTTCGACATGGGGCCGTACTACGTGACCACGCTCGTGCACGTGTTCGGTTCCGCGACGCGGGTCCAGGCCGTGGCCTCGACCTCCCGCCCGACCCGCACCATCGGGAGCGGCCCCCGGGCCGGCGAGGTGTTCGACGTACTGGTGCCGACGCACCACGCTGCGCTCATCGAGTTCGGCCCCGGCCGCTCGGCGCAGTCGACCTTCTCGTTCCAGCACGCCCTGGACCGAGCCGGGCTCGTGGAGATCAACGGCACCGAGGGCACCATCGTCCTGCCCGACCCGAACACGTTCGACGGGGACTCGTCCCTGTGGCGCTACGGGTCGGACGAGCCGACGACGCTCCCCGCGGTGGGCCCGCAGCTCGGGCGCGGCGCCGGCGTGGTCGACCTGGTGCGCTCGGTCCGGGACGGCGGCGCCGAGCGCGCTTCCGGGGCAGTGGCCGCGCACGTGCTGGACATCCTGCTCGCGGTCCGGGATGCGGCCGACGCCGGAAAGCCCGTGGAGATCGACTCCGCCGTCGGGCCGGTGGCGCCGCTGCCGGAGGGCTGGGACCCCACGGTCGTGTCACCCGCGTAGTGGCGCGCGGCCGGGGCGGCCGGGGCGCTTACGCCTCGGCCGGCTCGCCCGCCCCGGTTGGCCCGGCGCCCGGCAGGAGCCGTTCCAGCAGCTCCAGCGACCGGCGGACGTCGACGTCGTCGGGCGCCAGCAGCCACTGCAGCTGCAGGCCGTCCGACGCTGCGACGACCAGCGCGGCGGCGTCGTCCGGGTCGACGTCGGCGGCGATCGCGCCCGACCGCTGACCGGCCCGGACCCGTTCGGCGAGATCGTTCCGGACGCGCAGGTAGCGCGCCTGGACGAACTCGCGCGTCGCCGGGTGCTGCTCGCCCTGGAGGGCGTCGGTGGTCAGCGTCGCGTAGAGCTCGACCAGCCCGGGGATGGAGCGGTTCCGCTCGGCACTCTTCTCCATCATCGCGACCGCCGAGACCTTCTCGGGAGCCGACGGTTCGTGCGCCTCGGCCTCGTGGACCTGGGACTCGTGCGCCCGGTAGACCTCCACGAGCAGCTCGTCGCGGTTGGCGAAGTAGTACCGCAGCGCGGCGTGCGAGACGCCGATGGCCTCGCCGATGGCGCGGAGCGAGGCGCCCACCCCGCGTTCTGCGAACAGTTCCATTGCGCGCAGGAGGATCTGCGCGCGCCGCTCGGGACCCTTCCGGTACGACCGCCCGTGGGATCCCGCATCGCCGTTCGCCATGGACGCCATCGTACGAACGCTCGTGACGTACGGAACTCGCGCGGACGGAATGCCCCGCGAATCCGTGAGGTTGCCGACCATATGACTACTTTCGGCATCATCGGAGCGGGAAACATCGGCAGCCAGGTGGCGCGCGTCGCCATCGCGCAGGGCAACGAGGTGGTGATCGCCAACTCGCGCGGTCCCGAGACCCTCGCGGACCTGGTCGCGGAGCTGGGGCCGAAGGCCCGGGCGGCCACGGTGAAGGAAGCAGCCGAGGCAGCCGACGTCGCCGTCGTGTCGGTGCCGTTCAAGTCCTACCGCGACCTCCCGGTCGAGCCCCTGGCGGGCAAGATCGTGCTGGACACGAACAACTACTACTGGGAGCGCGACGGCCGCGTCGAGGCGCTCGACCGGGGCGAGGCGACGGTCTCCGGCCTGCTGCAGGAGCACCTGCCCACCTCGAAGGTCGTCAAGGCGTTCAACCAGATCATGGCCGCGGCGATCACCACGGACGGCACCCCGGCCGGGACCGAGAACCGCCGGGCCCTCGTGACGGCGAGCGACTACCCGGAGGCCGTCGAGCTCGTGACCCGCTTCTACGACGAGGCCGGCTTCGACACCGTCAGCGCGGGACCGCTCAGCGAGTCGTGGCGCGCCGAGCGGGACCGGCCGGCCTACGTGACGCGTCAGAACGCCGAGGAGCTCAAGGCGAACCTGGCCAAGGCGCCGCGCACCGTCTGACCCGCCGCGAGCCGATCCGCTGCGAGGTGTTCGGGGTCACGCCCCGAACGCCTCCAGCGCGACGGGCTGCCACTCGCGCCAGGTGCGCAGGCGCTCGGCGTAGATCTTCTCGACCTCGGCGAGCGACTTGCCGAGGAACACGTGCAGCGGAGGTCGCTCGACGTCGGCGATCCGGAGCAGGGCCGCGCGGGTGGCGCGAGGGTCGCCGTTCTCGAACACCGGGGCCGTCGCGACGCGGACGTCGTCGTAGTCCGGGTTCGGGTCGCTCCTGTGCGCCGCCACGGCGAAGCCGGTGGCGTAGGGTCCTGGCTCGACGTTCGTGACGTGGATCCCGAAGGCCGCTACCTCCTGCGCGAGCGACTCGGTGATGCCCTCCACCGCCCACTTGGACGCGTGGTAGGCGCCGTACCCCGAGTAGGCGCGGACGCCGCCCTCGCTGGTGATCTGCAGGATCCGGCCCGAACGCTGTGCGCGCATGACCGGCAGGACGGCCTGGGTGACCCAGACGGTGCCGAAGAAGTTGGTGTCCATCTGGGCGCGCAGCTCCTCCTCGGTGATCTCCTCGACCATGCCGAGGTGCCCGTAGCCGGCATTGTTCACGACGACGTCGAGCCGACCGAGATGCTCGACGGCGTGCGCGACGGCGTCGAACACCGCGGTCCGGTCGGTGACGTCGAGGCGGATCGGCAGGACGGCTTCGCCGTACTTGCTGGTGAGCGGCTCCAGCAGGGTGACGTCCAGGCTGGTGGCGGCGACGCGGTCGCCGCGCTCGAGTGCCGCTTCTGCCCACTCGCGGCCGAGCCCCGTCGATGTTCCGGTGATGAACCATGTCTTGTGCACGTGACCATTGTGGCGTCAGGGCACGGAGGGGCTGAGCTAGTCTCCGAGCATGCAGTCGCGCAGCCCGGACGACCCCTGGTCCGCCGTCGCCGACGACTGGGGCCGGTACTGGGGCACCTTCGCGCGGCCCGCGTGGGAACCGCTGCTGCGCACCGCCGGGATCGGCCGCGGCACGCGGGTGCTCGACGTCGGCTGCGGCAGCGGTGAGCTGCTGGAGCACCTCCAGGACCGGGGCGCGGTGCCCAGCGGCGTCGACCCGGCGCCGCGGATGGCCGAGCTCGCGCGGGCGCGGGCGGTCGGCGCCGACGTCCGGCTCGGCGACGTCGAGCGCCTCCCGTTCGAGGACGGCGCCTTCGACGCGGTGCTCGCCGTGAACGCGTTCCAGTTCGCCGAGGACCAGGACGCCGCGCTGGCCGAGGTGGGCCGCGTGCTGGCGCCGGGCGGCGTCGTCGGCCTGGCGGGGTGGGCCGAGCGCGCGCGGAACGACCTGGACGCGATCAACGCCGCGCTCGCCGCGGCCGACGATGACGAACCGCCCGAGGACGGCCCGCTGCGCGTCGAGGGTGGGCTCACCGGCGTGCTGGGCGGCGCGGGCTGGGACGTGCTCGACGCCGGCGTCGTGCCGGTGGCGTGGACCGCGCGCGGCGACACGGACCTGGTGCGCGGGATCCTCTTCGGCGAGGAGGAGTTCACGATCGCGGACCTCGCGCCCGTCGTGGTCGCCGCCGCCGCGCCGTTCCGCCTGCCGGAGGGTGGCTACCGGCTCATGAACGCCTTCCGCTGGGCCGTCGCGCGGCGTCCCGGGCGCTGACCTGGCGGGCCGCTCACCCCTCCCGCGCGCGGCCCGCGATGTCGACGACCACCTTGCCGAGGGCGTGCCCTTCGCCGTGGAAGGCCAGCGCCTGGGGCACCTCGTCGAGGGGGTAGGTGCGGTCGATGTGGATGTCGACCTGCCCGGCGAGGCACTGATCGGCCAGCGGCTCGAAGTGCTTGGGGCCCAGGCGCACGGCCAGGACCTGGATCCGGCGGCCGGTCAGCAGGCCCGTGACGGTGCCGACGGTCAGGATCTCCAGCAGCGTCCGCACGGGCCCGCCGACGCAGAGGTACCGGCCGCCCGGCGCGAGCGCGCGGCGGTAGGCGAACACTGACCGGTGGGCGACGAGGTCGAGCACCAGGTCGTAGGGCCCGGTCCGGGTGTAGTCCTCGCTGCGGTAGCCGATGACGCGGTCGGCACCGAGGGACCGCATGTGGTCGAGCTTGCCGGCGTTGTCGACGCCGGTTACGTGCGCGCCGGCGTTCCTGGCGAGCTGGATCGCGAAGGAGCCCGATCCGCCCCCGGCACCGTTGATCAGCACCCGCTGGCCCGGGCCCGCCGCCGCGGTGCCCTGGATCGCGATCGGGCCGGCCTGCGGCAGCGTCGACGCCTGGGCGAACGTCAGAGCCGCCGGCTTGTGCGCGAGGGCCGACTCGGCGGCCACCGCGTACTGGGCGAAGCCGCCCATGAGCGCGAGGTTGTCGCCGTAGACCGCGTCGCCCGGCCGGAACCGCGTGACGTCGGAGCCGACGGACTCGACCCAGCCGGCGATGTCCGAGCCCAGGACCTGCCGGCCCGGCCTGCGCAGCCCGCCGAACCGCGCGTAGGCCGGAGTCCCGTGCAGGGCCTCCCAGTCGGAGAGGTTGACCGACGTCGCCGCTACCTCGACCAGCACCTGGCCAGGTCCCGGAGCAGGCTTCGGTATCTCCTCGACCCGCAGCACGTCCGGTGGTCCGTACTCGTCGTAGACGACTGCCCGCATCCCGCACTCCGCTCCGGTGGACCCGACATATCGGGCCGATGTGGTGCCCGGTCTACACGCTCCGGCTGTGGGCGACAAGGGTTCCGTGGGGCGAACCTCGTTGTGAGAACGGTTATCGTCTGACCCGGCGGCGCGCGGGTGCTGCCGGACCGCCGTCGGACCGCCGACGGACTGGGGAGAGAGGCGCGATGAGCAGGACTGCTGCGTCCGGGCGTGTGCCCGTGGTGACGCTGACCGGCCACCTCGGGGCGGGCAAGACGACGCTGCTCAACCACCTGCTGCTGCAGCCCGGGGCGCGGGTCGGCGTGGTCGTCAACGACTTCGGTGACGTCAACGTCGACGCGGGTCTGGTCACCGGCCAGATCGACGAGCCGGAGTCGATCGCGGGCGGCTGCCTGTGCTGCCTCGAGGACGCCGGCGGGCTCGACGACGCGCTCGAGAAGCTCACTCATCCGCGGCTCGGGCTGGACGTCGTCATCGTGGAGGCCAGCGGCATCGCCGACCCCGTGACGCTGTCGCGCATGATCCGGTTCAGCGGCGTCGAGCGGGTGCGGCCCGGGGGAGTGGTCGACGTGGTCGACGCCCTGGAGCACTTCGGCACCGTCGACCGCGGCGGCGACGCGCCCGCGCGGTACTCGGTGACGTCGCTCGTCGTCGTGAACAAGACGGACCGCCTGTCCACGGAGGACGGCGAGCGGACGCTCGCGCGCATCGAGGCCCGCGTGCACGAGCGCAACCCGGCAGCCCAGGTGGTGCGCACCTCGCACGGGCGCGTGGACCCCGCCCTGGTCTACGACGCCGCGTCCGCCGAGGACCCGCCCGACCAGCTCCCGCTCGCCGCCCTCCTGCGTGACGGCCGCGAGCACAACCACCAGCACGCGGACGCCGTGACGGTCGTCGCGTCCGGGCCGGTCAGCCCCGGGCTGCTGGTCGACCTGCTCGAGGACCCGCCGCCCGGCGCGTACCGGATCAAGGGCCGGGTGGTCGTCGACACCGGCCGGAGCCTGCGCGGATACGTCGTCAACGTCGTGGGCCGGTCGGTGCACGTGACCAGCAGCCGGCCCGGCGGCTCGGCGGGCGGCACCGCGGCCGGCTCGGGCGAGCTCGTCGCGATCGGCATGCACCTCGACGTCGAACACGTGCGGGCACGTCTGGAGCGGGCGCTGGCGCCGGCCGAGCGGCCGGACGCCCGGGGCTTCGCCCGCCTGCAGCGCTACCGGCGGCTGAGCGACTGAGGACGGCCGCGGGGCCCCGGACGACCTCGTAGGGTGAGTTCACGTGAGCCACGCCCCGACCGAGCAGCAGCAGCCGCCCATCCTGCGGATCCCCGGGATGCCGGCGCTGCTCGGGGTATCGCTGCTCGGCTTCGCCGGCTACGCCCTCCTGCTGCCGACGGCGCCCCTGTGGGCCATCCGCGGCGGCGCCGACGAGGGCGGTGCCGGGCTGGTCAACGCCGTCCTGATGCTCGCGACCGTCGCCTTCCAGACGACGGTGCCGTGGGCGCTGCGCCGATGGGGCTGGCGCACCACGCTCGTCGCCGGCGTGCTGCTGCTCGGCCTGCCCTCGTTCGGGCTCCTGCTCACCGACCAGCTCGCCGGGATCCTGGCGGTGTCCGCCGTCCGGGGCGCGGGGTTCGCCATCGTGACGGTCTGCGGCGCGAGCGCCATCGCCGAGCTGGTCGACGCCTCCCGGCGCGGGCGGGCGATCGGCGTCTACGGGCTCGCGGTCGCCGTCCCCCAGCTGATCCTCGTGCCGAGCGCCGCCTGGATCGCCGAGTCCGTCGACTTCCGGGTGGTGTTCGGGTTCGGCGCGTTGCCCGCGCTCGCCGTGCCCTTCGCGGCGGCCCTGGGCCGTCGGCTCGACGTCGTCGCCCGGCAGGACGCCGCCCGTGACGCCGCCGCCGAGCCGCGGCGGGCACGGGGGAGGGTGCTGCTGACGCTCGTCCTGCCGTCGCTCGTCCTGCTCGCCGTCACCACTCCTGGCGGGGCGCTGCTCACGTTCGCCCCGCAGTTCCGGCACGGGGCGGCGGTCGCCGTGCTCGGCCTGCTCGGCTTCACGGCCGCGGCGGCCCTGTCCCGCTGGCTGGTCGGCGGGCCGGCCGATCGGTTCGGGCCGGGCAGGTTCGTCCCGCCGCTGCTCGTGCTCTGCGCGGGCGGCCTGGTCCTGTGCGCCTGGTCCCTGTCCGACGGCGGCCCGGGGGCCGGCGTCCTGGTGGCCGGCATGACCGTCGTCGGCGTCGCCTACGGCAGCCTGCAGAACCTGACCCTGGTTGCCGCCTTCGCCGCCGTGCCCGACCGGGACCGCAGCGTCGCCAGCGCGGTCTGGAACATCGGGTTCGACGCCGGTACCGGGCTGGGCTCCCTGGTGGTCGGCTTCGTCGCGGCCGGAACCAGCTTCGCCGTCGGCCTGCTGACGACTGCCGCGCTGTGCGGGGTGATCGCCGTGCTCGCCCTTGTGGGCGGCAGGGGGTCGGGCCGACGGAGCACGTCGGCCTGACCACGCCGGCTCAGAAGTCGAAACCCCCGATCCCGCCGCCACCGAACGCGCTCTCCTCGTCGCCGTCCGCGGCCCAGGCCTCCCAGACCACCGACGATGCGGCATAGGCAGCGACGGCGCCGAGGATCGCGGCACCCACTGCGCTGCTGAGCGACGCCCCGGACGCGTCCGTCCCGAGCATCCGGGCCACCGCACCCCGCTCACGGGCCTCCGCGCGGGACGCCGACCGGGCCAGCGCCGCCGGGGAGGCGTCGGCGGGGCGCTCGCCGGCGCTCGCGGCCGCGCTGAGCCGGTCGAAGACGGCCGCGCGCTGCTCGGGGCTCAGCCGCTCGAAGGCCCGGGCGTGCACGCCCTCGACCACGGCCAGCGGGGCCGATCCGAGCATCTTCTCGTAGCGGCCGAGTGCGTGGGCGTCGGCGACGGCCACCCGGGTCCGGCGATCAGAGAGGCTCATGACCGTCTCCTACTTGTACATCGATGGTAGGTGCGTCGGTGGCAGGTGCGTCGGTGGCCGGTGCTTCGGCGGCCGGGACCAGGCGGTAGCCCTGCTCCGCCAGGGCGCGGGCCATGTGCGCGGCGTACCACTCGGGCCAGGCCTCGTCGTAGACGCCGCCCAGCTCCTCCTGCTCGTGGACTCCGTGCGCGGCGGCGGCCTGCTCGAGCAGGGCGAGCAGGATCTCGTCCGCTGCGGGGTTCTTCTCCATGACGGTCTCCGTCGTCCGGGTCGTTCGGGTCGTCAGCGGCCGGGGAGGCGGTTGACGACCTGCTGGAGCACCCACTCGTTGCCGTCGGGGTCGGCGAACGAGGCGAAGGACGCGTAGCTGTCGTGCTCCGGGTGCGGGCCGGAGACCCGGTGCGCGGTGCCGGCCCAGTGGAAGACGCCGTCCTCGTCGTGCCAGATCTCGCTGACGTCGGCGCCTCGCTCGATGAGCTCCGCGCGGGCGGCGGCGAGGTCCGTGACGATCAGGTGCAGGCCCCGCACGGAGCCGGGGGCGGCGTCGGTCAGGTGCTCGCCGAAGATGATCGATGCCGGCGATCCGGGCGGGGTGAGCTGGACGACACGCAGGCCGCGCTCGGTCGAGAAGTCAGCGTCGTGCCGCCAGCCGAGCCCCTCGTAGAAGGCCTTGGCGCGGTCCACGTCCGACACGGGCAGGACGACTACCTCGAGCTTGAGCTCCATGATGTTCCCTTCGACGGTGTAACCGGTCTGAACGGTTACTGCTGTGGAACCGACTGTGGCACGGGCTTCGTAACCTGTCAAGGCGGTTACGGGGCTTGTTTCCAGGGCGGTCACCAGTCAGACTGGTTACGTGAACCACGCCTTCCCGTGCGGGACGCCCGCCCTCGACTTCCTGGGCACGCTGCGCGCCCGTCGTAACCCGGTCCCGGGCGAGAAGCTCGGCACGCCCGAGCTGCTCGACGACTGGTTCGTGGAGTCCGGGATGTTCGACGGCGCGCCCGCCGCCGACGAAGCGGACCTCGTCGCGGCGCTGGAGCTGCGCGAGTCGGTGTACTCGCTCGTCGAGGCGCGGATCGCGGGGCGTCCCGTCGACGTCGACGGCGCCGCCGTCGCCGTCCTGAACCGGCATGCCGCACAGGCGCCCGTGGTGGTGCAGCTCGGCCCGGACGGCACGCGGCGCTCGGGCACCGCCGCGCAGGGGCTGGCGACGGTGGCCCGCGAGGCCGTCGAGATCCTGGGCGGCCCCGACGCGGCCCTGCTGCGCGAGTGCGGTCGGCCCGAGTGCACGCAGGTCTACCTCGACCGGTCCCGCGGTCACCGGCGCGAGTGGTGCGCCATGCGGACGTGCGGCAACCGGGTCAAGGTCTCGGCCTACCGCTCCCGCCACCGCACCGGGGAAGCTCCGGCCGCGGCGGGTCACGCGTAACCGCGGCGACCGGTTGGGTAGTGATGGTCGGTCCGGCGGAGCGGAGGCGACGTTGGTCGGGACGCTCGGCAGGGACGAGCCGGCCGAGCTGCTGCGCCTCCCTGATGGGGGCGGGCGTACTAAAAACCTTGCTGGTGCTGCGAGGGTGGCCGGGTGACTGTTGGAGAGACTCTGGCTGGTTGCCTGCTGATCACCGGGACACCCGGCGCCGGCAAGACGACGGTGTCGCAGCTGGTCGCTGAGCGGCTGCCGCGGGCGGCGCGCGTCGACGGTGACGTGTTCGGGATCATGCTCGTCAGCGGCGGGGCGAACATGCTCGACGAGGAGGGGCGCTGGAATCCCGGGCCCGACGGGCAGCATCAGCTGCGGCTCCGGATGATCAACCTGTGCTCGGTGGCGGACAACTTCGCCGAAGCCGGATTCACGCCCGTCGCCGACTCCGTCGTCGAGACGCGGGAGGAGCTGCGCTTCATCGCCGGGCGCTTGCGATCGCGGCCGCTGATGCTCGTGGTGCTGTGCCCGCCTCTCGAGGTGGCGCGGCACCGGAACGCGACCCGCGCCGTCGAGACCCGGGTGGACTACGACTTCGCTCCGCTGGCGCGGAATCAGCGGCGTGAGCTGGGCGACCTCGGGTGGTGGCTCGACTCCGGGGAGCAGGCGGCGGAGGAGACCGCCGACCTGATCGTCGCCGAGGCCGCTCGGCGGGCTGTCGTTCCGGAGTCGGTGCTGGGGTCGTAGGCGGTGACGTGCGGCTTCTGCTGCTGGCGTACGGGGCATCGTTCGGCGGGCGGTGCGAACGTGTGTGTCATATGTTGATGGCATGACATCAGACGGAGGTGTACCAGGAGCCGGCGACCAGCCCCGCGGGCTGGTGCTGCCCGCTGGTGGTGGTGCGGTACTGCGTGCGGCCGATGTCCGGGCGCTGCGCGAGGCGCTGGCCGGCATGATCCTGCCAGGCGGCACTGACACGGCGTCGTCCGTCTCGAAGGAGGCGCAGGCCGAGTGGGTGGACCTGCTCGGTGAGCTGGAGGCTGTGAAGAACACGGTGACGGCTACCCAGGGTCGGCTGGCGGTGGCGCTGGAGGAGGCCACGAAGGCGGACGAAGCGCGGCAGGGCATCCGGGCCGAGCGGCGGGGTCGTGGTGTGCCGAACCAGGTGGGTCCGGCGATGCGGCTCAGCCCGCATGCGGGAGGGGCGTTCCTGGGCACGGCCCGGGCGTGGATCACCGATATGCCGCACACCTTCGACGCGCTGCGCACCGGCGTGCTCTCGCAGTGGCGCGCGACGCTCATGGTGCGCGAGACCGCGCACCTCTCGGCGGAGCACCGGGCGCAGATCGACGAGCAGATCTGCGGCCCCGCGAACCTGCCCGCGCTTGCCCGGATGGGCACCCGGCGGCTGATCGCGCGGATCAAGGAGCTGGCGGGCGAGCTCGACGTGCACGCCTGCGTGAAGCGGAACGCGAAGGCCGTGTCGGAGCGGCGTGTCTCGGTACGCCCGGCGCCCGATCTGATGGTCTACCTGACCGCGCTGGTGCCGATGCAGCAGGGTGTGCAGGCGTACGCGCAGCTCAAGGCCCATGCCGACGCGGCGAAGGCGGCCGGTGACGAGCGGGGTGCTGGTCAGATCATGGCTGACACCCTGATCGAGCGGGTGGCCGGTCGTGAGCCGGGCAAGGCCGACGAGGTGCCCGTCGCGATCAACCTGCTGGTCAGCGACCAGACGCTGTTCGCCGGTGGTGAGGAGCCGGCAGTCGTCGTGGAGGGGGCTTCCGCCGGGGTGGGCGCGGTCCCGGCCCCAGTCGCCCGCGAGCTCGCTGCGCACGGGATCGACGCCGACGCGGCCTGGCTCCGCTCGATCTATGTCGATCCCCGTGGTCGTCTGCTGGCGACCACGTCGGTGTCTCGGTTCCACCCGCCGGGCCTTTCCGCGCTGCTTCGTGCCCGTGAGCAGGGCATCTGCGGCACGTCCTGGTGCGACGCCCCGGTGCGGCACATCGACCACGTGACGCCGTTCGCCGAGGGCGGTCAGACCAGCCTGGGCAACGGCCAGGGTCTGTGCGCACGCTGCAATCACGCGAAGCAGGCGCCGGGGTGGAGGCAGAAGGCCACCGAGATCGACGGCCGGCACGCGGTCGAGACGGTTACGCCGACGGGGCACACCTATGTCGCCGTCGCGCCCAAGCCGCCACGTCCCGTGAGGGAGGAGGTCGCGGACGGCGGGAGGCAGCCGGACCACACCGAGGAACCGGCACCGGGCTGGACTCCTGCCGTCGGCATGGGTGCGCCCAGCAGCGGTCGTGTCCCGCGAAGCCGCTACTCGATCGGCTGTCATACCGGTCCAGACCGAGGCGCGATTGCCTACCGGCCCGGCCGGAACACGGGCCCGGGTCGCCGGCCACGTCGGCGCACCGGCCTGGCAGACCTCTCCTGGGCGTATCCAGGACCTGAGCGATAGCTGGTCACACGATCCCCGGGAAGAGCGCATAGGCCACCACGGTGATCGAGTTGTTGAGCGCGTGCACCACCACACCCGGCCAGACCGAGTCACTGCGCCGGCGAAGCTCGGCGGTGATGACCCCGACGATGAAGGCAGTGGGCAGCACCACGTTGATCCCGTGCAGCAGCGCGAAGATCGCTGCGCTCCCGAGGGTCGCGAGCACAGGTCCGTACCGCTGCTCGCCCCGGCCGCATAGCTGGCCTGGGTGTCCGTCTCGGCGTCGGTCAGCATGACGAAGAGCGGGGTGAGTACACCCTTGGCGAGCAGCGCCACGACACCGCCGGCGACGCCGATCCACAGCCAGCGCGCGCTGGTCCGCCGCACGC
Organism: Promicromonospora alba; assembly: GCF_042654905.1. NCBI lineage: Bacteria > Bacillati > Actinomycetota > Actinomycetes > Micrococcales > Promicromonosporaceae > Promicromonospora > Promicromonospora alba. Next base: position 943,476 of record NZ_JBHSFI010000003.1, on the reverse strand, counting down.
CGAACACCTGCCAGGAGCGGTGTCGCAACACCGCCGCGGCGCCGAACCCGGCGAGCCCAGCCACGCCGGAGAGGCACGCCAGGGCGGCGCCGCCCACCGGGCTGGTCAGGTCGATCAGACCGCGGGTCACGAACGGCAGCCCCAATCCGACCAGGGCCATCGCGGCGATCCCGACCAGGGTCTCGGGCCAGCCCGGCCGGGCGATCCGCAGACCTGCGTCAGTTGTGGTTTCCATCCCGCCAGTAGAAACCGTGTCCTTGGCACACGGTCAACCGCACGTGCCGCGCCCCCGTGAACGTCAGGGCACCAGGACGATCCGCCCGAACACCGTGCCCGCATCCATCTGCCGGTGCGCCTCGGCTGCCTGGGCCAGGGGCAGCACGTCGTGCACGACGGCGTGCAGCTCGCCACGCACCGCGGCGGCGAACAGTTCGTCCCGGACGGCGTCCCGGGCCGGCGTCGGCACCGTGTCGAGGCTGAACGTCGCGACCGAACGGGACTGCTGGAACGTGCTCAGGAGCCGGGCGCCGAAGTCGGCCGCCGGGAACCCGGCGACTGCTCCGGCCAGGACGAGGCGCCCGTTCGGCGCGAGCCGGTCCAGGAACTCGGGAGTGTCCATTCCGCCGACGATGTCGATGATCACGTCGAACGACGCGGGGGCGTCCGGGTCCCCGCTGCCGGACCGGTCGAGCACATGTGTCGCCCCCAGATCGCGGAGACGACTGCCGCGCTCGGCCGACGACGTCGTCACGGCCACCGCGCTCGCGCCGCCCCGTGCCGCGAGCTCCACGGCCGCGATGCCTATGCTTCCCGCCGCGCCACGCACGAGGACGGACTCCCCGGGCACGAAGTGAGCGTGGGCGAGCGCGAAGTGCGCCACGGGCGCCGAGCTGCCGAAGGCCACCGCGTCGATCGACGACAGCTCCTCGGGAAGCGCGACGACTTCGGCCGCCTGGACGACAGCGTGCTCGACGTAACCGCCGGTGCCGCCCGTGAACGCCCATACCCGGCGACCCAGCCAGGCCCGGTCGACGTCCGCCCCGACGGCGGTCACTGTGCCCGCGACCTCACTGCCGGGGATCAGTCCTTCGGTGAAGCCGTATCCGGTGATCGTGCCGCGCCGGATGACGGCGTCGACCCCGCCCACCCCTATCGCCTGGGTCTCGATCACGAGCTGCCCCGGCCCGGGAACCGGGACGGGGATGTCCGTCACCGTCATACCGCTCGGGTCACCGAATCGCTCGATAGTCACTGCTCGCATCGTTCGTCTCCGTTGCTCTGTTCATGGTCCCTGCGCCGGCGACGCTAACGGACAGGGGCGTCCACTTAGCCGAACTGAGAGAGAGCCGCCGATCATTGCCCCATTTCGGCCGGCGGGTTCCGGCCGCCACAATCTCTGACTAAAGTCAGAGATGTGACCCTCGTCGAGACCGTCCGCCGTTTCAACCGCAGCTACACCCAGCGCATCGGCGCCCTGGAGGAGTCGTTCCTCGGCACGGGCCGGCCGCTCGGCGCGTCGCGCCTCCTCTTCGAGGTGGGGCCCGACGGCGCAGCGGTCCGGGAGCTGCGCGAGCGCCTGGACCTGGACTCGGGCTACCTGACCCGGCTCTTGTCCCGGCTGAGCGACGACGGGCTCGTCGAGGTGCGTCCCGACCCGGCCGACCGGCGTCGGCGGATCGTGCGGCTCACCGCCGTCGGGCGGACGGCGTACCGCGAGCTGGACGAGCGCTCCGAGCAGAAGGCGCGCACACTGCTCGAACCGCTCACCGAGCGGCAGCGCGCCCGGCTGGACGAGGCGCTCGGCACCGCCGACCTGCTGATCCGCGCGGCGACCGTGCACCTGCGCGTCGTGGACCCGGTGAGCGAAGCGGCCACCGCTGCGCTGGGGGAGTACTACGCCGAGCTCGACCGTCGCTTCTCGGGCGGGTTCGTGCCCGACCCGCCGCAGCACGGCGCCGACGCGCTGCGTGCGCCCGGCGGCGCCTTCGTGGTCGCGACCAGCGACGGCGTCCCCGTGGCCTGCGGCGGGGTGCGGAGGTTGGACGCGGCGACGGGCGAGATCAAGCGGATGTGGGTCGCGGCGAGCTGGCGCGGCGCCGGCCTGGGCACGCGGCTGCTCCGGCGGCTGGAGAGCGAGGCGCTGAGCCTGGGCTGCTCCCGCATCGTGCTGGACACCAACGGGGCTCTGACCGAGGCGATCACGATGTACGGCAGGGCCGGCTACCGCGAGATCGCGCCGTACAGCCAGGACAACCCGTACGCGGAGCTGTTCTTCGAGAAGCCGCTGGGCTGACCGCCCCGGGATGCGAGCTGGGCCCCGGCGCGACACGGTGAACGCCCGGCAAGCAGAACCGAGGGAAGGAGCGAGACATGGCCCAGCAGACAGTCGCGGACGTCATGACCCCAGCACCGACCACGATCGGCATGTCCGCGACACTTGAGACAGCCGCCCGCACGATGGCCGCGCAGGACGTGGGCGCGCTGGTCGTGCAGGCGGGGAACACCACCGTCGGCATAGTCACCGACCGGGACCTCGTGGTCCGCGGCCTGGCCGAAGGGCTCGGCCTCGAGGCGATGGTCGGGGAGGTGGCGAGCGAGGAGCTGCTCTCGATAGGCCCGAGCGTCCCCGTGGAGACGGCGGTAGAGCTCATGCGGGTCGCCGCCGTCCGGCGCATCCCCGTGATGGACGGCGACGACGCGGTCGGCATCATCTCCATCGGCGACCTCGCGATCGAACGCGACCCGACGTCGGCGCCGGCCGACATCTCGGCAGCCGAACCAGACTACTGAGACCTGAACAGGACTGAGCGCTGTGGGCCACCCGCAGAACTCCTGGATCGTGGCGTTGCCGGTCGGGTATCTCTCGGCCGGCCGCCGCGTCTGGGTGCGCCACCCGCGCTGGTCGCTCGCGATCAAGGGGGCGCTCGCGGCCACACTGGCCTGGTTCGTCGGGACCCTGGCGCCCGCGCCCTTCTCCGAGTACCCGTACTACGCCCCGCTGGGCGCCGTGCTCGCCACCACCAGCACCGTGGTGCGCTCGGTGCGCGAGTCCGTCCAGACGGTGGCGGCGGTGCTGATCGGTGCGGCCATCGCGCGCGCCGTCGACCTCCTGCCGCTCCCCGGCCCGCTGGAGGTCGGCGTCGTGGTCGGCATCGCGCTCCTGTGCGTGGGCTGGCGCATCTTCGGCGACATGGGGAGCTGGGCCGTCAACTCGGCAATCTTCGTGCTCATCCTCGGCTCCGGCGAGGGGATGGGGTTCATCGGCTCCTACGCGGGCCTGATCGTGGTCGGCGCGGCGATCGGCATCGCCGTGAACCTGCTGCTCCCGCCCCTGCCCCTCACCCCGTCCGAGGTCGCCCTGACCCGGCTGCGCGACGAGCTCGCCGAACAGATCGAGACGCTGGCGGCCGGGCTCGAGGACAGGGGCACCCTCGACCCCGACGCGTGGGAGGACCGCCGCCACCGCCTCATCCCGACCATCGAGAGCGCGCGGGCGGCCGTCGGCCAGATGCGCGAGGCCTCACGCGCCAACCGCAAGGTGCGACGCACCGGCTACCGCGACTGGGTGGCGTCGCAGACCCGCCGTGCCGGCGCCCTGGGTACGGCGGCCGAGGTGGTCGACGAGATAGTGCGCCTGCTCGTCGAGTGGGAACGCGACGGACGCGAGGACGTGGCGCTCGGCCGGCAGCTGAGGCCCTCGTTCGCCACCACGCTCCGCGCGTTCGCCGCGGCGCTGCGGGTCGCCGAGACACAGGACGCGGCGAACAGACCGGACGGTGGGGCCGCGGCCCAGGCGGCCGCCGACGCCGTGCGCCGGCTCGACGACTCGCTCGGTGAGCTCCGCCACCAGGTCCGCGAGACCCGGCGCACCTCCGAGCAGGACTACTTCGTCGCAGGCGCGCTCATCCTCGACGTCGCACGCGGGGCCGACGCCCTACGCCTCTGACAGCCGGCATGCGAGCGACAGGCCACCGGGGGATGGTGGACATGTCGGTGAAGCAGCCCGCCGTCGGCCCTACCGAGGGAGGAGTGCGACATGGTCCAGACCGTTGCAGACGTCATGACCGCAGCGCCGACCAGCGTCGACGTGACGGACACGATCGAGGCAGCCGCCCGCGCGATGGCCTCGGAGGACGTCGGTGCGCTGATCGTCCGGTCCGAGTCCAGGATCGTCGGCATCATCACCGACCGGGACATCGTGGTCCGCGGCCTCGCCGAAGGGCGCGACCTCGCCGTCGAGCGCGACCCGTCGTCGGCGCTCGCGGACATCTCCGAGGAACCGCCGAACCGCTGAGCCGGCCATGAGCCAGACGTCCGCGGCCCGCATGCCCGCCCATCGCACGCGCATCCCTACGCCCGCCAACCGCACGCCCGTGGACCTGAGCACGGGAGAGGCCGTACGCGTCGTCGGTCAGGTGCTCGCGCCGCTGGTCGCCCAGGGCGCGATCATCCGCCGACCGCGTGCGACCGCGTGGGCGGAGCGGCACCAGGTGGACCGCACGGCGCGCGCGGTACTGAGCGGGCTGCGGGAGCGGCACGACCGGGCCCCGCTCGCCTTCGGCGTCGGGCCGCGGCGGTTCGTCGTGGTCACGGAGCGGGAGGACGTGCGCCGCCTGCTCGAGGACTCGCCGGAGCCCTTCTCGCCGGCCACGAAGGAGAAGCGCGGCGCGCTCGCGCACTTCCAGCCCGAGGGCGTGCTCATCTCGTCCACCACCGAGCGCTGGCACCGGCGGCCGTTCAACGAGCATGCGCTCCAGATGGACCAGCCGGTGCACGACGACGGTGCCGCCTTCGTCGACGCCGTACGCCGCGGCGTGGTGGAGCTGACCCGGCAGCTCGACTCGACCGGGCGGTTCGACGCCTATGCCTTCCACGAGGCGTGGTGGGGCATCGTGCTGGAGGTGGTCCTCGGCACGAAGGCCCGCGGGGACCGGGAGCTCGTGGCGATCCTCAACACCCTCCGGCGGGATGCGAACTGGTCGTGGCTGCACCCGAGACGCACGCGGCTCCGCGAGGAGCTGGACCGCCGGATCGCGTCCTACCTGCGTGCGCCCGAACCCGGCTCGCTCGCGGACGCGGCCCACCGGAGCGGCCCCGCGACGGCGGTGGGTCAGGTTCCGCACTGGCTCTTCGCGTTCGACGCCGCCGGCGCGGCGACCCTGCGGGCACTCGCGATGGTCGCCGCCCGGCCCGGGGTCCGCGAGCGCGTGCTCGCGGAGGCGGGCCAGGGCGGTCCGGCGGCGTTGTGGCAGGCCGGGCAGGGCCCGGCGCTCCTGCCCTACGCGCGGGCCTGCGTGCTGGACTCGGTACGCCTGTGGCCGACGACGTTCGTGGTGCTGCGCGAGTCCACCGGTCCCACCATCTGGGGCCGGCGGACCCTGCCCGCACACACGGGGTTCATCGTCGTCAGCTCGTTCTTCCACCGGGACCCGGCCGGGCGTCCGCACGCCGACGCCTTCGTCCCGGAGGCGTGGCTGGACGGCCGCAACGACGGCGACTGGGGGCTCGTCCCGTTCAGCGGCGGGCCTGCCGCGTGCCCCGGCCGGAACGTGGTGCTCCTGGTCGCGAGCCACCTGCTGGCCCGGCTGGCGACGCGGGACCTGCGCGTGGCCCGCGGGCGGTACCTGGCCCGGGACCCGCTGCCCGCCACCGTGGACCACCTGGGTCTGCGCTTCCGGACGGCGGGGAGCGCCTGATGCTGCCCGGTGTGCCGCACCTGCGTTCGCTCGCGGAGGTGGCGGAGCTGGTCGAGGCGGTGTCGCCGCTCTACGTGCGGTTCAGCGGGGGACCGGTGGCCGACGCCGCCACCGTGAGCCAGGACCACGAGAGCGGGTGCCTGCTGCCCGGGCTCAGCGTCAACCCGCTGACACCTGAGCCGTGGTGGGACCGGAAGCTGGAGCACTGGCTGGCGCGGCAGCTGTGCCAGTACGCCCACCTGCTGGCGCCCGACCGGTACCCGTGGGCGCTGACCGGCGAGATCGCGGGCCGCGGGCCGGACTGCGAGCCGCTGCTGGTCAGTACGACCGCCGTCGCGACCATCGACCAGTCGGTGGTCGACGAGGCCGCTGAGACGTACGAGCGGGAGTTCCGCGCCGGCGCGGCCGGGCGGTGACGGCGTCCGTCACGACCTGCCGTAGTGCGTGACGAAGTCCTCGACGGCGCAGGCTGCCGCGCCCCGCGCCCAGTCGACGAACCGCAGGGGGCGCAGCTCGATGGCCGAGCGGGCCGCCGACCCGAAGGCCCGCTGCTCGAACGCGGCGCGAACGTGCGGGTCCATGACGTCGTAGTCGCGCTCATCGTCGGCGGGTTCCGGGCTGCTGCCGATGGCCTCGCCCGTGATGACGATGTGCTGGGCGCCGAGCAGGTTGGCGATGGTCGCGATCCCGGTGCCGACGGCGCTGCCCGCGTCGGCGAGCACCCGGACGGCGTCGGGCTGGCCGGAGCGGGCGAGCTCGGCGACGTCGCCGATGCCCAGTCCGGGGAACCCGGCCTGCGCCATGCGCTCCAGGATCGAGGCGGACCCCGCGACGGCCTCGACGCAGCCCCGGTTTCCGCAGTGGCACAGCGGGCCTTCGGGGTCCACGAGCACGTGCCCCACCTCGCCGGCCACGCCGAAGCTGCCGTGCACCACCTGGCCGTTGACCAGCAGCGCGCAGCCGATGCCGGTACCGACGGTCACCAGCGCGAGCGACGACAGCCCTCGTCCCACGCCGTACCAGCGCTCGCCCGTGAGGAGCGCGCGGACATCGTTCTCGACGGTGGTCGTCAGGCCGGTGCGACGTGCCACCTCCTGGCCGAGCGGCACGTCGTGCCAGCCCAGGAACGGTGAGTAGGCCACGTGCCCCGAGGCGGCGTCGATGTCGCCCGACACGGCCAGGCCCACGCTGCCGACCTGGGGACGCCCGGCCCGCAGCCGCTCCACGAGGTCCGCGACCTGCGCGACGAGGGCCTCGGGCCCGTGGTCGCCGACGGGCACGGTGAGCTCGTCCAGCACGCGGCACCGCAGGTCGCACAGCACGCCGAACAGCTGGTCGGCCGTGACCTTGATGCCGATCGCCAGGTGTGCCTCCGTCCGCACGGTCACCACCGTGGCGGGCCTGCCGAGCGCGCCCTCGGTGGACGCCCGGCCGCCGGTCTCGTCCAGCAGCCCCGCCTCCAGCAGCGGGCGCACCGCCCGGGTGATGGCACCCGGAGTCAGTCCCGTGTCGGTGGCCAGGGCGGTGCGCGACGCGTCGCCGGTCATGACGAGCTGCTGGAGGACACGCGTCCCGGCCGGGCTCAGCGTCGGCGCCTGGGGTCTGGCGGGCATGCGCCGACTCTAGCCGGGCGACTTAATTGACAGCAACAAAAAAAGACTGTTGAGTGTGCGGCACCCAGCAACGTCGCCGGAGGAGCCTCCATGTCAGTCACGTCCGAACCCGTCCGGACCCGCAGAGCCGCCCGTTCGTGGCTCGCCGTGGGCCTGGCCCTCGCCGTCGTCGGCACCGTCGGTGCGGCGCCCGTGACGGCCGCGCCCCTGTCCGCGTCCGACACCCCGCCGTCCGCGGCCCAGCCGTCCGGCGCCCGGCCGTCCGCAGCCATCGAGGCCGAGGCCACGCAGGTGGTCCTGGACGGCGCGAGCCGGTCCGGCTGCTCGTCCTGCTCGGGCGGGGGCAAGGTCGGCAGCATCGACCCGTCGTCCACCGTGTCGGTGCCGGGCGTCCTCGCGCCCGAGGCGGGCTCGTACGACGTCACGCTGCACTACCTGAGCGGCGACGACACCCGCGCTCTGACCGTGACGCCCGACGGCGGCGACACCGTCGCCGTGCCCGTCGCGTCCACGGGCGGCTGGGACCGGGTCGGCACCGTCGTCGTCTCCCTGCCCCTGCGCTCGGGCGAGAACCGGCTGATCATCAGCGCACCGGCCGGTTCGCTCGGCCCCGATCTGGACCGCGTGGTGGTCGCGGGCACGACCGCGAAGGACTACGCGCTCGCCGACCCGGCGGCGGCCGACCCGGTGCCCGTCGACCCGACCCCCGCCGCCCCCGGCGGCAGGCACGTCACGCTGCGCGGCGGCGACGTCACCGTCGACTACTCGCTGTCCAGCGGCACCGCCGACGCGCGGTGGGGCCGGCACCAGGCGGTGACCGGGTTCTACAGCGGCGTGCGCCTGGTCGACGACTTCGTCACCACCAAGCAGTACGACGGCGCCTGCCGGCTCACCGGAACGCGCACGGTCATCTGTGCCAAGCCGGGGCTGCCCACGCTGCGTCAGGTCTTCGTGTTCGACGGCGACCGCTCCTTCTCGGTGCGGCTCGACGTGACCGGAACGGACGGCCCGGTCACCACCTCGATGATGGTGCCGGTCATGACCGACCGGCCCGGGTCGGTGGACCTCGGGCACGACGGCGACAACCGGATGGTGCTGGTGCCGTTCGACAACGACCACTGGGTCCGTTACGAGACGCCGGCGATCCAGGACGTCACGCCCGCGCAGCGCAGCTTCGAGGTCACGTCGTTCATCGATGACGTCTCGCGCCGCGGCCTCGTGGTCGGTTCCCTGGACCGGGACACCTGGAAGTCCGGCGTCGTGGCCGACGGGAACGCCGACGGCGGGCTGGACCGGCTGCAGGCCGCCGCGGGCCTGACCGACTGGAGCTACGACTACGGCGACGGCCTGAACAAGTACCAGTTCAACCGCGAGCTCAAGCCGCACGGCGACGTCAGCGGCACGACGGTGAGCTCACCGCGCATGTTCGTGGGCTACTACGCCGACTGGCGCGAGGGCATGGAGACGTTCGGCCGCGCGGCGGCCCAGGTGGCGCAGTCGCGCACCTGGTCGGACGGCACGCCGTTCGGGTTCAACAGCTGGGGCGGGCTCGGCGCCCGCGGGGGCGACGCCGCCGTCATGGACGAGGTCTCCGAGTTCCTCGCCGAGGAGGCGCCCGCCTTCCGGAACACGCGGTCCGCCAACGGCCCGTACGTGGGCGTGGACTCGTACTGGGACAAGATGCTCGCGCCCGAGTACTCGTTCGAGGACCCGGACACGTCCTGGGCGGAGCTCGAGCAGTACGTCGCGGACGTCAAGGCCCGCGGCCAGGAGCCGGCCCTCTACTTCCAGCCGTTCGCCAACTTCTGGAAGGAGGGGCTCGACGAGCGCATCGGCGGCACCAACCTCTGCGACACGTGCGAGAACCAGACGTACCGCGAGATGGCGCTCAAGGTGAACGGCGTGCCGGTGAACATCGACGGGGCCTGGGCGCTCGACCCGACCAACCCCGGCGTGCAGAACCGCGCGCGGATCGCCCTGAGCAAGTTCCGCGAGCTGGGGGTGCGCTACGTCAAGCTCGACTTCCTGACCCACGGCTACGTCGAGGCCGACAGCTGGTCGGACGAGTCGGTGCGCACGGGCCAGCAGGCGTTCCGCCAGGGCATGGCACAGGTCGTGGACCACGTGGGCGACGACATGTTCATCGACCTGGCGATCTCGCCCCTGTTCGCCTCGGAGTTCGCGCACGCCCGCCGCATCTCGTGCGACGTGCACGGCGCCCTGAACAACTGGCACCCGACCCAGCCCGACCGGTACCAGAAGAGCACGGAGTACCTGCTCAACTCCCTGACCTACGGCTGGTGGCTCGACGAGGTCTACGCCTTCAACGACGGCGACCACGTCCAGTTCGGCAACTACGAGTACGACGGCGACGCGAACGCCTACCTGCTCCAGGACCCGTACCCCAGCATCTGGCCCGAGGGGCAGAACCGGGCGCGCGTCACGTCCGCCGTCATCACGGGTATCTACCAGGTCAGTGAGGACCTCACCGCCACCGGCCACCCCGTGATCAAGCAGCGGGCGCGCGACCTGCTGCAGAACCCGCGGATCAACCGGATCGCCGAGATCGGCCGCTCCTTCGCCCCCGTGCAGGCGGGCCCGGACCGGTTCACCGCCGCCGACACGTTCGTGCTGCGCGAGGGCGCGACCACCTACGTCGCGGCGTTCAACTACGGCGCCTCGTCCCGCACCACCGACGTCGCCCTGCGCGACCTCGGCCTGGGCGGCGGCCGGTACGAGGTCACCGAGCTCTGGACGGGTCAGCGGGGCCACGCCACCGGCCGGCTCCAGGCCGCCGTCCCCGCCGAGGGCGTGCGCGTCTGGGCCATCACGAAGGGCCGGCACTGATGGCGCAGGCTCTCCGCCGCTCAGCGGCCCGGGGCGGCGCGCTGGTTCTGCAGGACGCCGGCTAGCAGCACGACCAGGAGCCCGGCGACCGGCACGACCAGCAGGCCGTAGCGCAGGCCTACGGCGTCGGCCACCATCCCGACCAGCGGCGGCGAGGCGAGGAAGCCGAGCCGCATCAGCCACGACACGATGGTCAGACCCGTGCCGGCGCGCAGGCCGGGCAGCTCGTCGGCCTCGTGCATGGCGGCGGGGACCAGGGTCGCGCTGCCGAGCCCGACCGCGGCGAAGCCGAGGATCGTGCCCGGAACGGTCGGGAAGGCAAGCGCCAGCCCCATGCCGAGCGCGATGACCACGCCTCCGGCCCGGGCGACCGTGCGCTGGCCGAACCGGTCGACCATGCGGTCGCCGAGCATGCGTCCGACGAACTGCGCGCCGACCAGCGCGACGAAGCCCGTGGCGGCCAGGGCGGCGGGGGCGCCGAGCGAGCCCGACAGGTAGAGCGTGGCCCACGAGCTGCCGGCGTCCTCCACGAGGGCGCCGCCGACGGCGATCAGGACCAGGGCGGCGACGAGGAACAGCGTGCGCGGGCTCAGGCCGGGGCGCCCCACGGCGGAGGTGGGCGTCTCGGTGGCGACGGCGGCGTGGTCCTCGCCGTCGCGCCCGGGGAGCCGGAACCGCAGCGCCACGAGCGCGACCGTGGCGAAGACCGCCGTGGAGATGCCGAGGTGTACGCCGAGCGGCAGGCCGAGTGCGATGGCGGCGGCGCCCATCGACCCGCCCAGGACGGCGCCGATGGACCACACCGCGTGGAAGCCGTTGATGATCGACCGCCCGTAGCGGCGCTGCACCCGCAGGCCGTGGGCGTTCTGCGCGACGTCGGTGATGGCGTCCATGGCACCGCCCAGCAGCAGGGCGGCCACCAGCAGCCCGAACGACGGCGCGAGGCCGGCGGCCAGCACGCCGAGACCCGTGAGGATGGTGCCCACCACGGCCGCCTGCGCGGACCCGAACTTCCGCACCAGGAAGCCGGCGCCGAGCCCCGCGATGATCGCCCCGGCCGGGAACGCCGCGACGGCGAGGCCGTAGACGGTGTTGTCCAGGTCGAGCGTGGCCTTGATCTCGGGGTAGCGGGGGACGAGATTGGCGAACAGGGCGCCGTTGGTCAGGAACAGAGCGGCGACGGCGGCGCGGGCGCGCCGGTCGGCGGGCTGCGGGCCCAGGCCCGGAGTAAGTGCCATGTGTACGAGCGTACCCATCCAGCGTACGAACGTACACATCGCCCGCTAGGCTGTGCTCATGGCCCAGGACTACTTCGCCGACGACCCCCGGACGAACCGCGAGCGCATGCTCGCCGGCGACCTGTACATCGCCGACGACCCGGAGAACGCCCGGCTCGCCCAGCGCGCCCTACGGCTCGCCGACGCCTACCACCGCGCCTCCGTCGCGGACGACGCCGGTGCCCGGTCGCTGCTGGTGGAACTGCTCGGGACGCTGGGGGAGGACGCGTACGTCAAGCCGCCGCTGTTCGTCGACTACGGCGAGAACCTCCACATCGGCCCGCGCACGTTCGTCAACTACAACCTGACGGCCCTGGACGTCGCGACGATCACGATCGGCGCGGACTGTCAGCTCGGTCCGGGCGTCCAGCTCCTCACGCCGACCCATCCGGTCGAGCCGGGGCCGCGCCGGGACAAGCTCGAGGCGGCGCTGCCGATCGTGCTGGGCGACAACGTCTGGCTCGGCGGCGGGGTCATCGTGTGCCCCGGCGTGACGATCGGGGACAACACGGTGGTGGGGGCCGGCGCGGTGGTCACCAAGGACCTGCCGGCGAACGTCGTCGCCGTCGGGAACCCCGCCCGCGTGGTCCGCGAGATCTGACGGGACGGGACGCCGAGATGACCGTGCGCCGCCACGATCCCGACCGCAGGAGCCGGATCATCGACGTCTGCCTCGACCTGATCGCGGAGGTGGGGCTCTCGGGGGTCTCGCACCGCAAGGTGGCGGCAGCGGCCGACGTGCCGCTCGGGTCGATGACCTACCACTTCGCCGGGATGGACGAGCTGCTGCGCGAGGCGTTCGGCCGGTTCTCGCGGAGCGTCAGCGACGGCTTCGAGCAGCGGATGAGCCAGGCGACCGACCTGGCGAGCGCGCGGGCCGCCGTCGTCGAGATCATCACGCGGGACGTGTTCGGCACCCAGCGGGACCTCGTGCTGACCCACGAGCTCTACACGCTCGCGGCCCACGAGCCCGCGTACCGCGAGCTGACCAACGCGTGGATGGCGCAGTCCCGGGCGGCGCTGGAGCGGCACTTCGACCCGGTCACGGCGCGGATGCTCGACGCGCTCATCGAGGGGCTGACCATCCACCGCGCCCTGGACACGGAGGCGCCGCGGCTGGAGACGGTCACGGAGGCGGTGCGGCGGATCACCACTCCCGCCTGAGCCCGCCGCACCCGTGGGCAGCGCCACAGGCCGGCGCGGGAACATCCGTGCACCAGCGATGTTGTCCCCGGTGTGAGCGACGAACTGCGCCGGGCGACCGTGGTGGTGATCGGCGGCGGGCAGGCCGGTCTCTCGGCGGCGTACCACCTGCGGCACCGGGGTTTCGTGAGTGCCGTCGAGCAGCCGGACGCCGAACGCACCTTCGTGGTGCTGGACGCGAACCCCGCGCCGGGCGGTGCCTGGCAGCACCGCTGGGAGTCGCTGCGGATGGCCACCGTCAACGGCATCTTCGACCTGCCCGGGCTGGCCCAGCCCGCCGTCGACACGACGGAGGCCAGCCGCGCCGCCGTCCCGCGGTACTTCGCCGGCTACGAGCAGGCGTTCGCGCTCCCGATCCTGCGCCCCGTCCACGTGGTGGCGGTGCACCGGGCAGACGACGACCCGGACGGCGACCTCGTCGTGACGAGCGACAGGGGCTCCTGGACCGCGCGGGCCGTCATCAACGCGACGGGAACCTGGACCAACCCCGTGCTGCCGCGATACCCGGGGCAGGACACGTTCGTGGGCCGCCAGCTCCACACCCGCGACTACGTCCGGGCCGAGGACTTCGCCGGGCAGCGCGTGGCGGTGGTCGGCGGCGGCATCTCCGCGCTCCAGCTCCTGGAGGAGATCTCCCGCGTCGCGACCACCCGCTGGTACACCCGCCGGGAGCCCGTCTTCCTCGACCGCGAGTTCCAGCCCGAGACCGTGGGCCGCGAGACCATCGCCAAGGTCATGGCCGACGTCGCCGCGGGCCGGCCGACGGGGAGCGTCGTCTCGTACACGGGTCTGAGCTGGACGTCGTACGCGCTCGCGGCGAAGGCCCGCGGTGTCCTGGAGCGCCGGCCGATGTTCAAGGCGATAGAGCCCATGGGCGTGCGCGAGGCGGACAACACCTTCACCCCGGTGGACACCATCCTGTGGGCCACCGGCTTCAAGGCCGACCTGACGCACCTCGACCCGCTGCGCCTGCTGGGCGAGCTGGGCGGCATCGCGCTGACCGGCACGCAGGCGGCGACCGAGCCGCGGCTGCACCTCATCGGCTTCGGGCCGTCGCAGTCGACGGTCGGGGCCAACCGCGCGGGCCGGGAGGCAGCAGCGGCAGTGGTGCGGCTGCTCCGGGCTCAGGTCCCGGCCAGGCCCGCGACCAGGTTGATGAGCAGCGCGACCACGACCGTGCCGAACAGGTAGGCCAGGAGGGCGTGGACCTGGGCGATCCGGCGCATCGCCGAGGAGGCGAGGTCCGTGTCCGAGACGGCGAAGCTCATGCCCACGGTGATCGCCAGGTAGGTGAAGTCGGTGTACCGGGGCGGCTCCGACTGGTGGAATTCGATCCCGCCCGCCGGGGCGGAGTAGTAGGCGCGGGCGTAGCGGAGCGCGAACACCGTGTGCACGCAGGCCCAGGAGACCACCACCGAGGCGAGCACCGTGGCCATCGTGATGTCGCCGCTGCCCAGCACACCGCCCACGAGCGTCACCGCCACGCCGGCCAGGCTGGCCACGGCCGCGAGCAGCACTATCAGGTGCGCGACGGTCCGCGCGGGCTCCTCCCGCACCGCGTGCTCGCTAGTCGCCTCCGGATCCATCGGGACGATCACCAGCGCGGTCCAGGTCACGAACACCAGCCCGGCTCCGGCCCACCCGCCCAGCAGCGCGGCCGCCACGGAGTCCGGGGAGAGCAGCCAGCCCACCAGCGCGGCGACCAGCAGGGCCGTGCCGAACCGCACCCAGTTCGGGCCGTCCAGCGCCCGGCTCACCCGCCGCATCCCCGTCATGCGCACAGTCAACCAGCGGGTGGCCCACACCACCGTGCGACGACCTGCCGCGGCGACCGGGCGTGTGCGAGGATCGGAGCAGGACCCGGAGGGTCCCCGGACGAGGGTTGCCGTACCCGGTGTGCGAAAAGACGGCAACTGAGGAGCACACCATGTCGTGGATCGTCCTTGTCGTCTCCGGCCTTCTCGAGGCCGTCTGGGCCACCGCCCTCAGCCGTTCCGACGGGTTCCACAACGTCGGGCCGAGCATCGTCTTCGGGGTGGCGCTCGTCGCCAGCATGGGCGGCCTCGCGTTCGCCCTGCGGGACCTGCCCGTCGGGACCGCCTACGCGGTCTGGGTGGGTATCGGGGCCGCGACCACCGTCGTCTGGGCCATGGCCACCGGCGCCGAGCCCGTCTCCGTCGTCCGCGTCCTGCTGATCGCCGGCCTGATCGGCTGCGTCATCGGGCTCAAGCTGACGCACTGACCAAGAACTCGGGCGAGCGGGTCGATCCCGCACGACAATGTTTCGGGTGACCGATACAGACACCTGGTCGCCGACCACGTACGTGCGCAGCGGCGACATCGAGCTCGCCTACGACCACTTCGGGGAGCGCGGGGGCGTCCCGCTCCTGCTCATGATGGGCCTCGCGATCTCCCGCTTCTGGTGGCCGGACGGCTTCTGCCGGGCACTCGCGGACGAGGGGTTCGACGTCGTCCGCTACGACCAGCGCGACACCGGCGCGTCCACCAGGTTCAGCGGCACCGTGCGGCACGGGCACTGGCGCATGCTGCGCCCCGGGACGGGTGCCTACACGGCCGAGGACCTGGCGGACGACGCCGTCGCGGTGCTCGACGCCGTCGGCTGGGACCGTGCCGTGGTGTTCGGGCACTCGCTCGGCGGGATCGTCGCGCAACGGGTGGCGCTGCGCCATCCTGACCGGGTGCTCGGGCTGGTCTCGTGCGACGCCCCGCCGAGCGACGCCGTCGGGTACCGCGCCCTGCGCTACCTGCGGTTCGGGCTCGTCGCGCGCAACGTGACGAAGCGCCATCCGGCGGGCCACGAGGGCGACGTCGCCGCGTCGCTGGCCATCGCCAAGGGGATGGCCTCTCCGGCGAACCCGTGCGACGAGGCGGCGGCCCTGGAACGGATAGAGCGCGGGCTGGAGACCGGGCCGAGGGACATGGCCGGGATCGGCCGGCAGCTGCACGCGAGATGGCAGGGCCCACGGCTGCGCGAGATCAAGGCGCCCACCCTCGTGCTGCAGGGCGCCGACGACCCGCTCATCCGGATGTCGGCGGCCCGCACCGTGGCGCGCGAGATCCGCGGCGCGAAGCTGGTGGTCCTCGACGGCATCGGACACGACCTGCCGCCGGTGGCCTGGCCGACTATCGCGCAGCAGACCCGGCAACTTGTCGCGACGTCGGTAAGGTCACACCGTGACCAGCCTGTCAGAGATCCAGGACCGTGAGCGTTCGGCGCTCGTCGACGACCTGCGCGCGTTGACGTCCGAGCAGTGGCGCTCGCCGACCCTGTGCGACACGTGGGACGTGGAGGACGTCGTCGCGCACCTCGGAGCCGCGTCGATGCTCTCGACCTGGGGCTGGATCCGCAGCATCGTCGGCGCGCGGTTCGACTCCGACGTGCACAACCGGCGCCGCCTAGAGGAGTTCCGCGGCGCGACGCCGGCGGCGACGCTCGAGCGCTTCGCGGAGACCGGCCCCATCGGGCTGCCCAGCAGGGAGAGCCCGGCGGGCCTGGGCGAGCTGGTCGTCCACGCCGAGGACATCCGCCGGCCGCTGGGGATCCGGCACGAGCCGGACGCCGAAGGACTCCTCGCCGTCGCGCGGTTCTTCGCCGCCAAGGACTTCGCGGTCAACAGCCGGTCGCTGGTCAAGGGTCTGCGCCTCATCGCGACCGACGCCGACTTCCGGTCGGGTTCCGGCCCGGAGGTCGGCGGGCCGCTGCTCTCCCTCGTCATGGCGATGGCGGGCCGGCCCGCGGTGCTCGACGATCTGAGCGGCGACGGCGTGCCGGTGCTGTCCCGGAGAACGGCCGGCGTCCGGTGATCACACCGGAGGCGCTGCTGAGCGGATGGCGCGGGCGCCGGTTCCTGCTGGAGCTCGCGCTGGCCGCCGAGGCGTTCCCCGCGGACCGCTTCACGACCGATACGCCGCTCGCGCTGGCGGTGATGTCGGCGGCCCACGCCCTCGACCCTGGCCAGGGGCAGATGGTCGTGTCGTTCTCCGGCCCCGGCCCGCACGAGATGCCGCCGACCGCGACCGCCGAGTCCGTGGCGACCCTGCTGGAGACGTCCCGCCTCGCCGACGTCGACCAGGGTGCGGCACTGCGTGTGCTCGCCGACGCGGTGGCCAACGCCCGCTACTGGCAGGAGCCCGACGGCAGCGACGTCCTCGCAGCCATGCCGGTGGTGCGGGCCGCCCTGGGGCGCATGGCCCGGCACGTCGCCGCATCCGTGACCGGCATCGACTGGTGGAGCGCGCCTCTCGACCGCGCCGACCAGCACGCGGTCACCTGGGAGGGCGGCCAGAGGGAGCAGGCGCCGCGCGCGGCCGACCGGCTGGCCCGGTGGCGCTCCGACATCGCGGTCCAGGAGGCGCGGGCCCGGGCGTACCGGCTCGCCGACCCGGAGGCGTCGTGGAGCGGCGAGTGGTGGTCGACCCCGCCGTCGGACCTCCTCCGGACCACCAGGAGCCTCGACAGGTTCGGACCCGTCGGCGTCTGGCTGGTCGAGGACGCCATGAGCTGGGAGCGCGCCGTCACGCACCGCGTAGCGACGCCGGCAGGCGCTCGCGTCTACGAGATCGACGGCCCCGGCGCGTGGGCGGCGCTGTGCCGCGCGTACCCGCTGGAGGTGACCGAGCAGAAGCGGCACGACTGGTACAGCACCACCGGGCGCTACGGGCGCTGGCTGCTGCCCGACTGGTCCGCGGTCGCCGTCGACCACGACGCCGTCCACCTCACCGCCGCCGCGTACCTCGCCGCGGCCGGGACCGCCGTCCCGGTCGAGGACGACATCGCGAGCGTCATCGCCGGATGGAACCCCGACGAGACCTACTGGCTCTCCGACGATGCCCGGCCAGGGGAGGACGGCGCGGTGTGGGTACGCGCCGACCAGGACTGGGTGCCCGGGGCCTGATCGTGTGACTGCGCCCGATCGTCCCGCTTGCGCCGGGGGCCGGGTCCACGCCGTATCGGCGGTCAGCGCTGCGCGCCTTTGCGCGCCATAAATCGGCACCAGCTGTCCGCCGCCACGTGCCGTCCGAACGGTCGGGCCGCCACGCAGACAATGAATGATAAATCACGGACCGCCCAGGCTTGCGCGGCGATGATTGCAATCATCTGACGACTTCTTGCCGATTCCGCAAGAACCGGTTCCTAAACCCTGCGAGGGCTGCTTGAGTAGTACCAGAGCGCGAATGGTGGGGATGTGGTCGTCACGACCAGATCTCCGTTGTCAGAGTGGGTTTCTTTGATAGCTTCGCACGAAGGGCGTGGTCCGTGCCGATTGATTTGGAGTATCTCCGCTACTGCCAACCTGGTAGCGAATTCTACGAACCTTCTCAGACTTCGGCCCTGTCCCCGCGCCTTGATCAGAGGGTCGAGTTCCCGTCTGACTGGACGGTGAGGCGTGGCAGCCCGTGGACGATGTGCTCACACCCCTCGGTATCGCTACCGCGGCAGGGCTGGAAGATCCACCTCTCTTCCACGCGTGGGCGGTCACGGGAGGTGCTTCGCCTCGCGGCCGACTACTGCTTTGCCAACAAGATGCCCTTCAAATATCTGTCGACCGAGGCGGAGTTCGATGGGCAGAATGCCAAGTACGCGGATCGGGGCTCGGCCGGCAAGTTCGTCACCGTGTACCCGCCCACCATCGACCACTTCCGGACTGCTTTGGAGTCGCTGGAAGAGCTGCTGGGCAACGAGGAAGGGCCATACATCCTCTCCGACCGCCGTTGGGGCCGGGCGCCGATCTACTATCGCTACGGGGCATTCGTGCCTCCCGCAAGCGGCTCCAAGTTCGCGACGACATTGATCACGCCGGACGGGCTTGAGGTCGAAGACGTTCGCAGACCGACATTCATCATTCCCGACTGGATCGACACGCCGGACTTCCTGCACAAGAACAGCGGAATGGCGGACGAGAACGACTTCCCGTTTCGCATGGTGGAGGCTCTCCACTTCTCGAACGGGGGCGGGGTCTATGTGGCGGAAGCCATCACGGACGAATTTGTCCCCGCAGGGACGACAGTGGTCCTCAAAGAGGCGAGACCGCACGCAGGAATCGACCTGGACGGCGTCGATGCTGTCGAGAGGCTCGCTCATGAGGCCGAGGTGCTGAATGACCTGCAGGATACCGGCTACGCCCCGAGGTACTTCGGAACGTTCCAGGCCTGGGAGCACCACTATGCCGTGATGGAGCATATTCCCGGGCACGACCTCAAGCGCACGTGGATGCTACGGACGCCGGTGCTGAAGCCCCATCCGTGGGAACTCTCCCAGAAGGGGTACCTGGAATGGCTCTCGACAACTGTCTCCGAGCTCGATCGAGCCGTATCGGTTTTCCACGATCGAGGCTGGCTCCTGGGTGACATCCATCCAAAGAACGTGATAATGCGCGACGGCGTCCATCCCGTGTTCATCGATTTCGAGTTCGCACATCCGATGGATGATGACTGGCGAAGCAATCAAGGGGCACCTGGGTACGAGCCGGCACCAGGGCTGGGTGGAGCCGAGGCTGACCGGTGGTCACTAGGAATGATGGAGCTGGACCTCATCCTTCCACAGGCGACGGTCGCCGATCAGTCCAACCACTACAAGATCGAGGAGATACTGCGCCACGGCGAGACGGTGTTTTCTGTGCCGCGGGCGACGACGGACGCGGTTCGCGCCAAGACCGTCCGTGTCATCGGATACGAGTCCACTCCGTTGCCCGATCCGGACTCGCTCTCCGTCCAAGAACTGATGAGAGCATTCGCTGACGGGGTATCGGCAAACATCTCCTTCGATCACGACGGCCCGGTGGTGCCGGCTGATATCGCCGTATATGGAGTCGATGGCGACCAGGCAAGGATCGGATTTCCATACGGGCTGGTCGGCGTCCTCGCCGCTCTGAACGTCAGCGGCCAGCCATTGGATGATGATCTCGTCAGTCGATCGAAAGCATGGATTCGAGAGCGTCTTGGTTCGATCAGGTCGCGCGGGTTCGCGGGTCGTGAAGGGATCGAGTTCGGACTTCGCGAGGCGGGCATCACCGATCTGCTGCCGGAGGTCCGTAGCGTGGAGGTGGACGCTCCCGCCGACCATTCATATTGGTCCGGGTGGGCCGGTGTCGGGCTCCACGCGCTGTCAGACGCGGACCGGACGGCAGATGATGCCGAAGAAGCGGCCGAGGCTCTGAAGAAGCTGATCGAAGAGGCAGAGGCGGGTGCGGACTCCGCAGGGCTGTTGTACGGCTGGAGCGGTCCAGCACTCTTCTGGGGGCAGGCCTATCAGCGGCACGAACGACGGTCTGAGTTCCTCGACCTCGCCCGTGAAGCCATCAAGCTCGACCTGGCCCGGTGCTCGGAGACGAGCAACAACACGATGGAGCTCGACGAGACCTGGCGAACTCTGCCGTACCTCGGCGTCGGATCGGTTGCGATCGCGCTCGCCATCCGCGAGCTCGCGAAGGCGACCGGTCGGACCGAGTTCGGCCGGGAACTTGACCTGATTCACCGAGCCGCGACGTACAACCAGTACGCGCAGGCCGGATTCGCGACCGGAGTGGGCGGCTTCCTCTCTTATCTCAACAGATACGAGGACCGGACTTCGAGGGACCGCGATGTCATTGATTCGCATATCGGCGGAATCAGGCTTCACGCGCTTCGAAAGAACGGTGGCCTGTTGACGCGCGGAAATCAAGGCCTACGGCTTTCCTGTGACTTTCAGACCGGGACGGCCGGTGTCGTTGGCGCACTGGCCGCACTCGATGGTCGCTGGTCAGGAATTCCGTTCCTCCCTGGAACGGGTACCGTCCATGTCGAGAGGAGGTGAATGAGCCCATGGATAAGATTCTCGAGTTCCAGACGATGGCCACCGAGACGGAGGTCAACGACGCAGCTCGCGTAAGCACCTTTAGCGTGAACTCGCCGTGCCCCGGTTGGCCGAGTGCGTTTACCTGGAGTAACTGCTGACGCACTCCATGCAAATGGTAGTGGTGGTTGCGTGCGAGACATGCAACCACCACTACTGCACGTTTCCGGGCATGTCTGTAGAAGGCTCAGGCTCGTAGTGCGGTCGCGGTCGCAAAGGAGTGGCGCGGGATGACAGGTATGAACTTCGACGATGCTGTCGCCAGCGAGGCGCTCCGCCTGCGTTCGGTGACCGATCGGCTGTTGTCGGAACTGGGAACGGCGGATGCGGCGAGTGAGACGCGGGCGCCGGCGACGCGTTCACCGGTGTGGATCGAAGATGGGCGACTCCTGTACCGCGCCGTCGGCGAGGGTGGGGGACCAGACGTTGCGGAGCTGGTAGCCGGACGTCCCGTCGGGAACGTCGCATCGTGGTTGGCGCTCCACGACAAAGGTCTCGTGGCGGTCTGCCTGCGCGATCCCGGCGGTGACGAGTACGAGCTGCTGGTATTCAGGGTGGCTCAAGGCCTTGGCAGGCTGATCCACTCGGATGCAAGAGTTTCGCCGGCCGTTCGTTCGTGCGGCGATTGCCTCGTGTGGGTGCAGCGGGACCACGCCCACCGGCCGCACCGAGTGCTTGCGTGGTCGGAAGATGACGGTTTGCGCGAGCTGTACATTGATGACGACCCGCGATTTCGGGTCTCGCTCGGGAGTGCAGACGGCCGGCAGGTAGTGGTCTTCTCGCGTGGCGCCGGATGTTCGGAGATCGCTCTTGCGGAGCACCAGAACAGCTCTGTGGGCTTCTCGGTGGCCATTGTTGTTCCACGCGAGGAGAACTCCGTGTGCGCGGCAGCTCTCACCGGGGGTTACCTCACCATCCTGGACCGGAAGGCGCAGCATCTGCGGGTCGGCCAGCGAGGCCGGATGGATCGGACGGAGTTCCCGTCAGGGTTCTTCGGGGAGCGGGTCGGTGTCGTCGACGGGCTGGTCTACGTCGAGGGAAGAATGGACGGACGGGCGGCCGTGTGGTGCCCCGCGTGGGGTGTTGCTGCACTGTGGGTCGCGCCGTACGGCGGTGTGATCCAGCCGGCTCGTGTCGATGGTCGCCGTCTCCACCTCGGAGTTTCTTCTCCGATTCATCCCCTTGAGATGTGTATCGGCGCGGACGACGGCAGCTGGGACGTTGCACCGACACCGCGGCCTGACGTGGACGCGGGACGTCTATGGGCAGGCGGTCGCGACGGGACTGATATTCCGATCACGTTGTTTCGCTCGGCACCTGCAGACGGTGATCGGCCGAGGCCTGTCCTGGCAATGGTCTACGGCTGCTACGGGATACCTCTGGACAGTATGTTCGACCCCTTGATCGCTCTTCTGATCGAGTCGGGGATCGGTGTTGCACTGTGCCATGTTCGTGGCGGAGGGGAATGGGGCTCAGACTGGCATTCTGCGGCGAAGGGTCGCTGGAAGTCTCGTTCGATAGACGACTACCTGGCCTGCGTGGAGTACTTGGCCGACCGGCCTGATGTGGATGACCGCCGGATCGGGTGCTTGGCTTCGAGTGCCGGCGCGTTGGTCGCGACGTCCGCGGTGCTGCGAAGACCGGACCTGTTTGCCGCGGCCGAGCTGGTTCATCCGTTCTTGACCCCAGAACTGATACTTGCGGACGAGGATGCTCCGCTCGCGGCTACTGATTGGGAGGAGTTCGGTAACCCGGTCTCCGGTGATGGCTGGGTGCCCTCTGTCTCGCCTTTGGCGTTTGCGGAGCAGATGGAGAGGACCGACCTCCCGAAATTCTGGATCCGGGCCGGATCCAGTGACTTCCGGACGCCGTTGTGGAGCATCGAGGCGTGGTTGGACGTCATGACTTCGGTTCAGGGTCAGAGCTGGCCAGCGCCTGTGGTTCAGGTAGGCGCCCATGCTCACTCGGGCCCGTCCGACGGACCTGAGGCGCGAGCCGCGAACTGTCTCGCGATCGGATGGCTTGTCGACGCGCTCGGTTGAGGGCAGGAGCTCAAGCCGGTCCGTTGGACATGAGCGTCGCGACTGAAGGGCCCCTCCGGGTGTCGACGCGCTCGCCCTTGATGGCTTCGTGCTCACCCGGAGGCCCCTTCGGTCGATCGAGCACCTGGTGTCAAGGGCCTCGCGAACCCTCGACGGGGGGGCTTGCCCCTCTCCTTCGTCCGCCGATCGTGACGCACGCCAGGCCGCATGCGCTGGTCGGGGATCAGATTCCTAGGTCCGTGCGATTCCGTCAGTCCGGCGTGTCGTCAGTTCGTTCGCCTTGGCTCGTGCCTGTTGTCTCGCGATGGCGTAGGCGTGCGCGAACGTGAGTAGTTGCTTGCCGTCTTCCGTGAGCGGATCGGCGCCGATCGCTGGTCGGCGGACGACGAGTACGAGGCCGGTTTCGCGCTCGAGTGTCTTGATGTGTCGGCTCAGCTTGCTCTCGTGCATTCGGAGTTTCCGTGCTGCGGCCGCCATGCTGCCTTGCCGGGCGATCACTGCGAGCAGAGGTAGATGCAAGAGTTCCAAGGAGTTGTATCCCTTCGATCTGGGGTCGATCGAGCCACGGTCACCTCAACATAAATCCTCAAACGGACACAAGCCTCTAAATGCCCTGCCGTCTTGCAAGGTGCGCAAGAAGATCTTGTTCGAAGGTCTGGTCGGAGGAAGGCTTGCGCTGCCCGTCTCCTGGTGCTCCGCTGCGCAGTCGCTCCGGCGGGTTCCTCGTGGAGCGGGTGCCATGAGCTGCGGGCGTGACCTGACGCTCGGAAGCTGCTCGCCATCGCACCGGCGTCATCCGGAGGTCACTGTGAAAGCACTCATCTACGCCTATGGAACGCGTGGGGACGTCGAGCCGGCCGTCGCCCTGGCTCAAGCGATCTTGCGAGACGGTGGTGACGCGGTCGTCGCGGTGCCGCGGTCGCTCGTGGCGTGGGTCGCTGGGATGGGGGTGTCGGCAACGGGGGTCTCCGACGAGGCTCTGCAGAGGATCTCCAGTCCTGAGGTGAGGAAGATGTTCGAGGGTTCGCTGACCCGCAGCGAGCACAGAAGGATTGCCGAAGCCCTCATGCAGGAGAGCGTGGACGAGTACGGGCAGATCCTGTCGGACATCGCTCGAATCGCAGAGGAATCGGGCCCGGTCGAGGTAGTCGTTCATGCGCAGGGCCTCGCGGAGGCAACTCATCAGATCGGAGAGTGGCTGGAAGTCCCGACGGTTCTTGCGACGCTGTACCCGAACTACGCGCCATCCGGGCGGTACCCGAGCATGTTGCTCGCAGGGTCGCGCTTCACCAGTCGCGCGCTGAACAGGATGAGTCACTCCGTCGCGAACCTCATCGCTCCGCCTGCCGTGTTCCGACGCCAGCTCCGGAGCTGGCGGTCCGAGCGCCTGGGTCTTGGGGAAAGGCGTGGCTACTGGAACTTCCGGGACAGTCCCTCGTCCTCGAAGAAGATCCTCCATGCGTTCAGCCCTACGCTCGTTCGACCGGCCGACGAGTGGGGAGGATCGGTCTCGACACGCGGATTCTGGTTCGCGGAGGAGGGGCGATATCGAGATGACGACGGCCTCGGCGAGTACCTGGCGTCGGCAAGCCCCATCGTGGTGACCCTGGGGAGTCTGAGGCCGAGCGACGAGGCGGGAACTGACGAGATCATTCGTGAGGTCGCCGAAGCCCTTCAGGTCCACCTTCTCGTCGTCAGCGGAACGAGTGAGTTCGTCACCGCTGGTTCCGATCTGGTCCGCGTCATCGACAACGTGCCCTTCTCGTGGCTGTTTCCACGAGCGACGGCTGTCGTCCATGCTGGTGGCGCTGGTGTCTCGCACCATGCAGTGCGTGCAGGTGTTCCGCAGGTCACGCTGCCCATCCACGGTGAACAGCTGATGTGGGCCAAGAGCCTTGCGGAGCTAGGGGTTGCACCCGCGCCGATCATGATGCGGGAGCTGACTGCTGAAGCACTCGGGCGTGCGCTCTCCGAGGTGCTCAACAGCGCCGGCATCGCCCGCTCGGTCGCGGCCGGCGCGCTCTCGATGCGCCGAGAAGACGGCGTGGACGGGGCGGTACGAGACCTCGAGGAATGGGTCGTCGCGCACAGTAGCTAGGTGCGAACAGTGGTGGTGCGGTAGTGCCAGCGTTACCACCGAGACTGTTGCCAGCGCCATCGACCTCGTCGCACGCGTGGCGTGGGATGAACCCATGTCGTTCCCCTCATCGCCATCGATTCCACCGGCATCGTCCGGCCCTTCGTCGAGCACCGGGCAGTCGCCCGTCGTGCGCACGGTCGAGATCACCCGCACGTTCGGTCACGACCCGGCGCTGGTCACCGCGCTGGACCGGGTCTCCGTCGAGTTCGAGACGGGTCGGTTCACCTCGATCATGGGGCCGTCGGGTTCGGGCAAGTCGACCTTGCTGCACTGCCTGGCGGGTCTTGAGCGTCCGACCTCGGGCTCGGTGTTCGTGGACGGAACCGACCTCGCGAGTGTCTCGGACGCGCAGCTGACGACGTTGCGACGCGACCGGCTCGGGTTCGTCTTCCAGGCGTTCAACCTGATCCCGACTCTGACCGCCGAGGAGAACATCACCCTGAGCGAGCGCATCGGTGGACCTCGGATCCAGCGGGAGTGGATGTCTCTCCTGGTGCAGGTACTGGGGCTCGGTGATCGCCTGAAGCACCGGCCGAGCGAGCTGTCTGGCGGACAACAGCAGCGTGTGGCGATCGCCCGTGCGCTGGCACACCGTCCGGCGGTCGTCCTCGCCGACGAACCCACGGGCAACCTGGACTCCCACGCCAGCGGTGAGGTGTTGAGCTTCCTGCGTCTGGCGGTCGAGCGGTTCGGTCAGACAGTGGTGATGGTGACGCACGATCCCGTCGCTGCCGCGGGCACCGACCGAGTCGTGTTCCTTCGGGACGGCCGAGTGGACGGCGAGCTCCAGGACCCGTCGGCCGACGGCGTGCTGGCGCGCCTGGCCCCCCGGGGGTCTGCGGCATGATCACTCTCGCCTGGCGCAGTCTGAAGGCACGAAAGCTCGCTATTCTCGCCGCCCTGCTCTCGATCGTCGTGGGCTCGTCACTGGTGACGGCAGGGTTGCTGGTTGCCGGTTCGCAGGAACAGCAAGGCGCGGCGAGCGTGACGAGCTGGCGGTTCGACGGTGTCGACGCTGTCGTCAAGCCGCCCGCGAGCGTCCGGCTCAACAGCGGCCTCGGGCTCGACCTGCCGTCCATGCCACGACTGAGCCCCCAGGAGATCGAAGACATCCGCCGCGCACCCGGGGTCACCGCGGTCACGCTCGAGTCGCCGTTCCCTGCCTATCTGGTCGCGCCCGACGGCACGGTGACCGGCGATGCCTTCACACGTTCGTGGGGTCACCCGTGGTCGACGGCGGTGGCCGACAGCGCGTCGCTCGTCGCGGGCCGGGAACCGAGTCGGCCAGGCGAGGTGGCGGTGGACGAGTCCGTGGCGACGTCCGCCGGAGTCAGCGTCGGCAGCAGCGTCCCCGTGGTGCTGGCTGCAAGCACCGAAGAGTTCACGGTGAGTGGCATCGTGCGCCGTCCGGGAGAGCAGTTCGAGCACGCCTTGTTCTTCACGGACGAGGCAGTGGCACGGTTCGGCGGCGCTCCCGTCGCAGCGCTGGTCTCCACGACCGACGCCGAGGGGCTGCGTCACGCTGCCCCTGGCCTCCAGGTCTTCACCGGCGGGGATCGTGCGGGCAGCCTGCAGCTCGACCTGCGTCAGGCCGAGCTCGCTGGTGGGTCCAGCCAGTTCGTGATGGTGATCGCGTTCCTGTCCTTGACGATTGCCGTGTTCGTCATCTCCAGCACACTCACCGTCTCCATCGGGCAGCGCCGACGCGAGCTGGCGATGCTGCTGATCGTCGGTACCAGGCCGGGGCTGATCCGGCGCATGGTCACCTGGGAAGCAGTCATCGTCGGTGCCTTCGGCGGCGCTGTCGGCGCGGTCGTCGGTATCGCGCTCGCGGAGCTGGCGCGCGGGTTCTTCGTCGCACAGGGGCTGATGGCCCGTGGGGCGGTCGTGTCCGTGGAGCCGCTCCCCTTGGTGGCCGGCGTCGGTGCCGCGGTGCTGGCCGCGCTGGTGGCGGCCTGGCTTCCTGCGCGCCGCGCAACGCGCATCGCACCGCTGGAGGCGCTCCGCGAGTCCGACCTACCCATGAGCAGCGCAGGGCGAGGCAGGGCGGTGTTCGGTGGGGTGCTGCTGGGGACAGCCGTGGCCTGCCTCGCGGGAGCCTTCGTTCTGGGCGGCCCCGTGATGACGCTGGGCGGCACGGTCGCCCTGATGCTCGTCCTCACGGCGTTCCCGCTGCTGATCGGGGCTGCGGTTCTCCTGGGACCCACCCTGCTGCGTGGAGTGCTGGCGCCCTTGGGTGCGCTGTTGCGCCGGTGGTTCGGGGGCTTCGTCGCAGAGCGGTCGATCCGCTCCGATCTGCGCCGGGCCGCAGGGGTCTCCGTCCCGTTGACCCTGCTCGTCGCGGTCAGTGCGGTGCTGCTCTTCCAGGACAGCGCGAACTACCAGGCGCGGTCCCATGTGTACGCCGACCAGGTGACCGCCGACGTCGTCGTGATGGGTGGAGTTCAGCTCGGCGTGCCGCTCAGCGCCGCCGACGCACTCGACGGCGTACCGGGCGTCGCGGCAGCGTCCAGCAGCATGTCCTCGCAGCTGGTCTTCGACGACCCCCCGACGATGCGCTCCAACGGGACCGTCACCGGCGTGGACCCCACCGGGTTTGATGAGGTGTTCGACTACGAGGTCACGGCGGGGGCCTGGTCGGACTTCACAGCAGGCAGCATCGCCGTGTCTCAGATCATCGCGGAGGACAAAGGTTGGCGCATCGGTGACACCGTGACGTTCCTGTACCCGGACGGGACGCCGGGCGACGCCGTTCTCAGCACGACCTATGTGGATCCCATGGGCGTCAGTGACACGCTGTTGCCGCTGGACGCGTTGACCCCGCACGTCCTGGAGCCGTTCGCCTCCGCGGTGTACGTCGCCCTGGAGCCCGGCTCCGACACGGGCGAGGTCGTGACGGCGATCAACGAAGCTCTCTCCGCGGTGGCCCCGGGCGCTCAGGCCACGGATCGCGAACAGCATCTTGCACAGGTGGCGGCGCAGGCCTCCGGCGACAACTGGATCATCCTCATGGTGGTCGTCATTCTCGGCGGCTACGCCGGCGTCTCCGCGATCAACGTGCTGGTCGCGTCCACGATGTCGCGCAGACGGGAGTTCGCCCTGCTCCGGCTCGCCGGAGCGCGGCGCCGGCAGATCACCGGATCGCTCCTGATCGAGGGCCTCGTGATCGGGACGACCGCGGTCATCGCCGGAACCGCCATCGCGGCGGCCACGATGACCGGCTACGGATACCTGCTGACCGATACGGTCTGGCTGCCCTTCGTGGGACCTACCTACCTGGTGATAGTGGGCTGCGCCTATCTGGCCGCTC
The DNA here is from genome assembly GCF_042654905.1 of Promicromonospora alba. Taxonomy (NCBI): domain Bacteria; kingdom Bacillati; phylum Actinomycetota; class Actinomycetes; order Micrococcales; family Promicromonosporaceae; genus Promicromonospora; species Promicromonospora alba. Next base: position 915,496 of record NZ_JBHSFI010000003.1, on the reverse strand, counting down.
TGATCGGAACCCTCGCGCCTATCCGGACCGCAATGACGGCTGCTCCGCTCGCGGGAGTCCGCGCATGGTGACGCTCGTCCCCACCCGGACGAGCACGCGAAGATGGACGGCGTGAGACTCCCGATGCCAACCGATTCTCCGGCGCGCGCCAGAGCCTCGACTCCGGCTGCGGCGCTGCGCCGTCATCCGGTGCGCCTCCTGGCGACGTCGTGGCCCTGGCGATCGCTTGCCTACGTCGCGACGACCCCGGCCATCGCCGTGATGTGGGTGCTGACGTGCTGGCCACTTTTGGCACTGGCGGGGGTGCCTCTCGGTCATGCCGAACGGTGGCGCCTGCGCTGGGTGGACCGCGGGCGTGTGCCGAGTCCCCACCGGCACGAAGCCTGGTCCGGGCTGCCCGCCTGGATACGGTTGCGGATCAAGGAACGCGCGACCTGGACCGAGCTGCTGCACGGCGTGCTCATGGTCCCGATGTCGTTGCTCGGCCTGGCCGTCGTCTGGGTCGTCTTGGTCATGCCCGCCATGATCATCGCCAGCAGCGGCGCGCTGTTCGTGATCTTCGCGCTCGGCATCGATCCCACCGCCGTCACCGCGCTGTCGGACCTGCCGACGTCGACCATCAGCGATGATCCCCTCACCCATGTCGGATTCGGCGCGCTGGGACTGCTGATCCTGGCTTTCGGCCTGTATCTCGTCACGCTCGTTGCCGAGGGCCAGCGATACCTGACGCGCCTGCTCGTCAGCGAACCGACCACCGAGATCGCGGAGCAGCTGAAGGACCTCACCCGCTCTCGCGCGCGGCTGACGACCGCTTTCGACGACGAGCGACGACGAATCGAACGGGACCTGCACGACGGCGCCCAGCAACAGCTGACCGCGCTCATCATGACCCTCGGCACCCTGCGCTATCAGTACGACCGCGGAGACGACGTCACGCCGCTCATCGAGCAGGCGCACGCCGATGCGCGACGGTCGATCGAGGAGCTCCGAGACATCGTGCACGGGATCTATCCCGCGGCACTGAGGGAGCACGACCTCGCCGACGCTCTAGAGGACCTCGCGGCACGTGCTGAGACTGCCGGGCTGAAAGCGACGGCGGACATCGACCTTCCGGCCGATCTTCCCGTAGACGTCGAGGTCGGCCTGTACTTTGCGGTGAGCGAGCTGTTCACCAATGTCGCGAGGCACGCGCGGGCCGAGACGGTCCGGCTGTCGGCGCGGCAGACAACGGAGGGCACCGTTCTCGTCACCGTGCACGACGACGGGCGCGGCGGCGCCCGCCTCGACGGCACCGGCCTCGTCGGCATCGTCGACCGCATCGAGACCCTGGGAGGGAACGTGACCATAGACAGCCCTGCCGGCGGCCCCACCCGCGTCACCCTGGAGGTCTCGTGCGCATCGTCATAGCGGAAGATGCGGTCCTCCTCAGGGAGGGACTGGCCAGGCTCCTCGCGACCGCGGGCCACGAGGTCGTCGCTGCGGTGGCTGACGGTCGGGCTCTCCTCGAAGCGGTGGACGCGCACTGCCCCGACCTCACGATCATTGACGTGCGCATGCCGCCGACCCACACCGACGAGGGTATTCAGGCAGCGCGAGCGCTGCGGGTCGTGAACCCTTCCGAACGCATTCTCGTACTGTCACAGATCGTCTCCGGCCGGGCGGCAGCGGACCTGTTCACCACGGATGCAGGCGGGATCGGGTACCTGCTCAAGGACCGAGTCGGCGACGTCGCCGACTTCCTCCGCACTCTCGACACCATCGTCGCCGGTGGTGAGGTGATCGACCCCCTCGTCGTCCGCCAGCTCCTTCGGCGTCGGTCCGGCCTCGAGGAGCTGACGCCGCGCGAGACGGAGGTGCTTGCCCTCATGGCCGAAGGCAGGACGAACTCCGCGATCGCCGTCGCGCTGGTCATCACCGAAGCGGCCGTCGCCAAGCACATCAACCGTATCTTCGCCAAGCTGGAGCTCAGTGCAGACGACACCACGCACAAGCGAGTACAGGCAGTTCTCACCTATCTCCGGCAGTAGCCCGTGCTTCCAAGACCTGACAGTTCTGGTCAGGGGACAGCCCGGCCACTGTCACGTACCGAGCAGATGGCGCAGCGCCGGTTCGAGGGTCGGATGCCGGAACCGGTGGCCCCGCCCGAGCAGGGCCGCCGGGTACAGCCGCTGGCTGGCCTCGGCGAGCTCGGTCGCGCCGTCCTCGCCCAGCAGCAGGCGCGGACCGAAGCCGGGTACGGGCAGGAGCACGGGCCGGTGCAGCACCCTGGCCAGGGTCTTCGCGTACTCGGCGTTGCGTACCGGCTCGGGTGCGACGGCGTTGACCGGGCCGGACAGCCCGGCGTCGTAGAGCGCGCGGTGGTAGACGTCCACCAGGTCGTCGATGCCGATCCAGGACTGCCACATCCGGCCGTCGCCGAGCCTGCCGCCCAGCCCCGCCGCGAACAGCGGGTGGAACAGGCGCAGCGTCCCGCCGCGCGGTGACTGCACCAGGCCGGTCCGGACGTTCACCACCCGCAGCCCGGCCGCGGCGGCGCCGGCGGTCGCCTGCTCCCAGTCGGCGACGAGGCCGGCGAGGAAGCCGTCGCCTCGCGCGGCGGACTCGTCGAGCATCTCGTCCCCGCGGTCCGGGCCGTAGTACCCGATCGCCGAGGCCGAGACGAAGACCTTCGGTCCGTCCGGGGTACGTCCGGCCAGCTCGGCGAGCGCCCTGGTCGGCCCGATCCGGGAGTCGCGGACGGCGGCGCGGTGTGCCGGCGTGAACCGGCCGGCGATCGAGGCACCCGCGAGGTGGATCACCGCGTCCACGCCGTCGAGCAGGTCGTCCGCGGGGGAAGCGGGGTTCCAGTGACGTTCGTCGGGGCCGTGCGGCCGGCCGCGGACCAGCCGGATCACGCGGTGGCCGGCGGTGGTCAGGAACGGCACCAGGGCGCTGCCGACGAACCCGCTGCTGCCGGTCATCGCGACGACCATCGGCCGGTCGCCGCTGTTCCGCGCGGTGGCCTGGGCCGCCAGGTCCATGCGGAGCTGGCGGTGCCGGTACGCGAACATGGCGCGCAGCAGCGCGGGCGGCACGTTGGTGTGCACGGTGTCGGTGATGCGGGTGCGCAGGCCCTCGTCGCGGAGCTCGTGCACGTGCCGCCACCGCACGCCCCAGCGCAGCGGCGCGGAGACCAGCTCGTCGACGAACCGTTCCGGTGGCTCGTAGCCCGAGTGCCTGGCCACCCAGCGCAGCCCGAGGGGGAGGCCCAGCACCGCCTCGCCGTCGGCCAGGGACGTCGCCTCCCGGACCACCCGCAGGGGTACCCACGGCGGCGTGAGCCGCCGGACCGCGCCGGGTCGTTCGTGCCAGGCGAAGACCTCGGCGCGCGGGTAGGCGACCACGCTCGACCAGGTCAGCGGCTTGACCGGTGTCATGGCAGCCCTCCGTTCCGTAGGACGTGCACGATGAGGATCATGGTCACGGCGGCGCCCACCGCATAGTTGACCCAGAGGAAGTGCCGCCATCCGCCGTTCGCCCGGGCGGAGTCCTCGTCGCGCAGCCGCGCGTAGGGCAGAGCCAGGGTGAGGTAGGGGAGCGCGAGGAGGCCGGCGAGCGCGCCGGGCCAGCCCGTCGTGGCGACCAGGAGGCCGGCGGCGGTCCAGGCCCCCAGGGCGAGGCGCACCGTGCGGGCGGCGCCGAGGGCGGTGGCGACCGAGGAGATGCGCCCCTCGCGGTCGGGCACGATGTCCTGCACCGCACCGAAGGCGTGGCTCGCCATGCCCCACAGGAGGAAGGCGCCGAGCACTGCGTACGTCCCGGCCGTGGGGGAGGCCTGGGCCAGCGTGAGCCCGTAGACCGCCGGGCTGACGAAGTGGACGCTGGAGGTCAGCGAGTCGAGCACCGGCACCTCCTTGAAGCGGAAGGGCGGCGCGGAGTAGGCGACGAGCGCGAACAGGCTGACCGCGAGCGCCACCCACGACAGCGGTGGGCCGAGCACGACGAGCGCCACGACGAACGGGACGCAGGCGATCACGGAAGCGACGAGGATCGTGCGGTGGCGTGCGGGCGGGAGCAGGGCACCTTCTACGCCGCCCTTGCGGGGGTTGGTCAGGTCGGACGCGTAGTCGAAGACGTCGTTGACGCCGTAGAGCGCGAGGTTGTACGGCACGAGGAAGAACAGCGTCCCGATGACGAGCGAGGCGTCGATCTCTCCCGTGGTCAGCAGGTAGGCCGCCGCGAACGGGTAGGCGGTGTTGATCCAGCTCAGCGGCCGTGAGGCGCGGGCGAGGTCAGCGATCATCGCGGCCTCCGAACTTGTGTCCGAACCTGTCCCCGAACAGGGACCACAGCGCCGGCAGCAGGATGACGGCGGCCAGGGGGTAGGAGAAGTCCTCGACGGGTGCCAGGCCGATCCGGGCCCCGGAGATCTGCGCGTCGGCGTAGGTGAACAGCCCGCTCGCGATCATGACGTTGTCGAACACGGCGGTCAGGAGCAGGAGGGCGCCGGCGGCGAGCGCGAGGGCCCGCCATCCGGCGACGGGCCTGCCGGTCCGCCGGGCCACGCGCCGGGCGACGAGGGCGACGGCCGTGGCGAACGCGAGGAAGGCGAGCGCGAGCAGGAGGTAGGTCATCGCCGGGCCTCCGCGCGGTCCAGGACGCGCTGCGCACCCAGGACGAGCACCATCGTGAGCTCGCACAGGAAGAGCAGGAACACCAGCTCCTCCAGCGGCAGCTCGGGGGCGAGCATGAGCCCCGTCATGTACTGGCCGGTGCCGTGGAAGAACACGCCGAGCCCGATGCCCGCGAGGTCCCACGCGAGGAAGAACGCGGTGCCGACCACGAGGACGGCGGCGGCCCGCCCCGGGGACCGCCAGCAGAAGAGCCGGTAGCGGGCGTCCAGGATCAGCACCCCGGCCGCCGAGAACAGCAGCACGGCGAGGTAGGCGAGGCTCATCAGTCCTCCCGCAGGGGGCCGGCGCTGGTGTCGCCGCGGAGCCGTTTGAGCACCAGCTCCGCGCTGATGAGGCACATGGGCAGGCCGATACCGGGGATGGTCGTCGCACCGGCGTACAGAAGGCCGTCGACGCGGGAGGACACGTTCTTGCCGCGGAGCATGGCGCTCTGCCGCAGCGTGTGGCCGGGGCCGAGGGCGCCGCCGCGCCAGGCGCCGAAGTCGCGTTCGAAGTCGGCGGGTCCGATGGTGCGCCGTACCACCACGCGCTCGGCGAGGTCGGGTGTGCCGGTCCACCGCGCGATCTGGGCGATCGCCTGGTCGGCCACGCGCTCCACCTCCGGGTCCCCGGCGCCGTCGATACCGCCGGCACCCATCGTGGTGTCGGCGGGCACGGGGACCAGGACGAACAGGTTCTCGTGCCCGGGCGGGGCGACGTCGTCGGTGGCGCTCGGGCGGCAGACGTAGAGCGACGTCGGCGACGGGACGGACCGGTGATCACCGAAGATCGCGTCGAACCCCTGCTGCCAGTCCTGGGCGAACAGCAGCGAGTGGTGGGCGAGCGCCGGGAGCTCGCCGCGTACCCCGAGGAGCGCCAGCACGGCGCCCGGACCGGGGTCCCGCCGTCGCCACCAGCGGTCGCTGTGGCTGCGGTGCGCGGGGCCGAGCAGCTCGTGCTCCGTCACGCGCAGGTCGGCGGTCGACACCACGACGTCGGCCTCCAGGTGGTGGGTGCGGCCGGTGCCGTCGTCCACCTCGACGCCGCTGACGGCGCCGTCGGCCACCGTGATCCGTTGCACGCGCTGCCCGGTGAGCAGCTTGGCGCCCGCGCGCTGGGCCACGCGGGCGACGGCGTCGATCACCGCGCCGAACCCGCCGCGCGGGTAGAGCACGCCCTGGGTCACGTCGAGGTGGCTCATGAGGTGGTACATGCTGGGCGCTGCGCTGGGCGACGTGCCGAGGAACACGGCTGGATAGCCGAGGATGCGGCGTACCCGGTCGTCAGTGGTGTGGCGCGCGATGAAGTGGTCCAGCGGTTCGCCGAGCAGGCGCGCCAGGCGTGGTGCCTGGCGCACGAGGTCGGGGTCGACCAGCGGCCCGAGCGAGGCGAACGTCGCGTACAGGAACCGTTCGGTGGCGATCCGGTAGGTCTCGGCCGCCGAGTCCAGGTAGGCGTCCAGCTTCGGGGCGGACGGCGGGTCGAGCGCGAGCAGCGCCTCGCGGGCGCCGTCGGCGGGCAGGTCGAACGGCTCGGGGTCGCCCTCGAAGAAGACGCGGTAGGACGGGTCGAGCCGCACCAGGTCCAGCTCCTCGCGGGCGCTCGTGCCGAGCAGCCGGAAGAAGTGGTCGAACACCTCCGGCATCAGGTACCAGGAGGGTCCGGTGTCGAACCGGAAGCCGTCGCGCTGCCACCGTCCGGCCCGGCCGCCGAGCTCCGGCCTGGCCTCCAACAGCGTGACCTCCGCGCCGTCCCGTGCGAGCAGGGCAGCGGTCGCCAGCCCCGAGATGCCGCCGCCCACGACGACGGCCCGCCGGTCCCGGAGGTCGCCGGTCATGCCCGCCCTCCCGCATGCGTGGTGGCGAGGACGGTGGCGACGATGCGCAGCCTGACGGCCGTCGGCACGGACACCCGGTGCCCGCGCAGCCTGGCGGCGGGGATGTGCCGCAGCCGGTCGTTGAGCTCGGCGAAGAGGCCTGCGGCGAGCGCCGTGGCCCGGCGCGGCCCGGCGGGCAGCAGCGGGATGACGGCGCGTGCGGCGGCCAGGTCGGCGTCGATGTCCTTGACGATCACTGCCTTGTGCTCGTCGTCCAGGTGGTCCGGGCCGGTGCCCGGGAAGTAGGAGCGGCCCAGGCGGTCCTCGTCGTCGCCGAGGTCGCGCAGGAAGTTGATCTTCTGGAACGCCGCGCCGAGCCGGCGGGCGCCCTCCTCGAGCTTGCCGCGTGTCGCGGGCAGGACGGGGTAGCCGTGCAGGAAGGCGCACAGGCACATGAGTCCGACGACCTCGGCGGAGCCGTGCACGTAGGTGCGGAACTCGCCGACGCTGAGCGTGGCCATCGGGTCCAGGTCGCGGCGCATGGAGGCGAAGAAGGGACGCACGAGCGATTCGTCGATGCCGACGGTCCGTGCGGTGCTGGCGAAGGCGTGGACCACTATGTTCGCGCTGAACCCGCTCCGCAGGGCCGCGTACGTCTCGTTCTCGAGTCCGTCGAGAGTGCTGCGGCACTCGGCGGGCGCGAGGCCTGCCTCGTGCGCCGGGCCGTCCACTATCTCGTCGGCCACCCGCACCAGCGCGTAGATGTCCTCGATCATCGCGCGGGTGGCGGGCGGCAGCAGCCGGGTGGCCAGGCTGAACGACGTCGAGTAGGCGCCGAGCACGCGGGCCGCGGCGGTGTGGGCGGTGTCGGAGTAGAGCGCGAGGGACGACGACGGGTTCATGCCGCACGCCCCGCGAGCTGGTCGGCGAGGCCGGTGAGGTCCTGCTGGAGGCCGGGGGGCAGCGTCGTCCGGCCGATGGTGGCGACGACCTCTTGACGCCTGGCCTCGATGAGGTCCGACATCCCCGTGCGGGCGCCACTGGCGATCAGGGCGTCCCGGAGCAGGTCCGCGCCGGGCTCGTCCAGGTTCGGGTCGCCCCACAGGTACCGCACCGCGTTCCAGGCGGGGTGCTCCTCGGCGAACGCGACGAGCAGGGTCTGCTTGCGTTCACGCAGGTCGCCGGTGGTGCTCTTGCCCGTGCGGCGGGCGTCACCGAAGACGCCGAGCATGTCGTCCCGGAGCTGGTAGAGCACGCCGAGCGCCGTCCCGACCCGTTCGAGCTCGGCCTTGGTGCCTTCGTCCGCCCCGGCCAGCGCGGCACCCGCGCGCAGCGGTGCGGCGAACGAGTAGCCGCCGGTCTTGTTCTCCATCATCCGCAGCAGCTGCTCGGGGGTGCCGGAGGCGGTGCCCAGGCCGAACGCGACGTCGTCGTGCTCCCCCGCGGCCGCGCGGAACAGGCAGTCCTCGACGATGTCGGTCAGCTCCTCGCGTGCGGGCCCGCGGACCCGTGCGACGAGGGCGTACGTGGCGCTGAGCAGCAGGTCGCCGCCGAGGATTCCCGACGCCTGCCCCCAGGCCGCCGCGGATCGCCTCGGCAGTCCGCTGGTCAGCGCGTCGTCGGCGAACTCGGCGGTGACGGTGGGGCGGCCGCGCCGCCTGAGGTCGCCGTCGATGACGTCGTCGTGCAGCAGCAGGGCGGTGTGGAGCAGCTCGAACGCGGCGGCGGCGACCGTCGCGTCCTCTGGGTGGGTGCCGCCGAGGGCCCGGTGGGTGTCGAGCAGCAGCCGGGGACGCAGACGCTTGCCGCCCTCGCTGGAGCGCGCCAGCCGCCGCCACAGGAGCGCGTAGTGCTCCGCGAGCGGGGTGGCGCGCCTGATCCGGTCCTCGAAGAACTCGGCCAGGACGGTGTCGACCGCCTCGCGGGGGAGGGTCTCGGTCATCGCGGCGCTCCTTCGGTGCGGGCCGTCTCGGTACCCGACGGCGCGTAGAGCTCCATGTCCCGTGCCTGGCCCACGAACCACGGGGAGAACGCCCAGGGCGTCGCCCGCAGGGCGCTGCCCAGCAGGCCGGGGTCCACCCAGCGCAGGTCCATCACCTCGTCCGGGTTCGGCTCCGGCTCCTCGTCGGCGAACGCGACGTAGACGGGGCACACCTCGTTCTCCACGACTCCCGAGGCGTCGGTCGCCCGGTAGCGGAAGTCGGGCAGCACGGGCCGGAGCTCGCGCAATGCCAGCCCGAGCTCGTCCCGGGCGCGGCGGACGACGGCGTCCTCCATCGGCTCGTCCGGCTGCGGATGACCGCAGACGGAGTTGGTCCACACCCCTGGCCAGGCGCGCTTGCCGAGGGACCGCCGGGTGACCAGTACCTGGCCCTCGACGTTCAGCACGTGGCACGAGAACGCCAGGTGCAGCGGGGTGTCCGCGGTGTGCACGAGGTGCTTGAGCTGGGTCCCGACCGGCACGCGGTCCTCGTCCAGCAGGACGACTCTCTCTGGCGGCACGTGCCCTCCTCGGTGATTTAACTAGCCAGGCTACATTCAAGCACAGGAAGTAATAAGCCAAGAAGTCCTGTCAGCTCTTCCCGGCCTGCGCCTCCGCCTCGAGGAACTCCTCCGGAGGGTCGAACTGAGCCAGGATGAGTTCGGCGCCGAACGGGTCTTGGATGGTCGCCCCTTTCGACCATTCGCTGTCCTCCGTCTCCAGCACCCTCGCGCCCGCGCGCTCCGCCTCTGCCGTGGACCCGTCCCGGTCAGCGACGGCGAACACGACGGACCACCGTGCGGGCCCGTCGGCCGGCACAACTCCGGCGACGGCGTCGGCGAAGCCGGGTGGCAAGTGCTCCTGACGCTCATGGATGCCGGGGTCGACGGTGCGGGCCAGGTGGTCGCCGTACCCGGGGACGCGCGCCATGCCGACGGCGAGGTCGTCGCTCCGTACCCACCCGAGCAGCGGACCGTAGAACTGGAGCGCTCGGTCGACGTCAGGGGTGAGCAGGTTGCTGAAGTTCCAGGTGCCCGGCGCGTTGACCACCTGTGCGCCGAGCCGGGTACCCGCCTGCCACAGGCGGCTGGGCGCACCCTGCGCGTCGATGATCCGGGCCATCCATCCCGCCGGCTGGTCGGGCGGCCCCACGGCCTCCGGCGCCGAGCTCACGCCGCCGCCCAGCCCGGCGACCGAGGCCGCGGCGACAGCGACGTCGTCGACGGCGAGGTAGGTGTTCCAGGCGGCCTCGCCGACGAAGCCCTTGTCCGGTGTGGCGATCGCGGCGATCGCCGTCGCGTCGGTGCCGTCCCGGGACGCGACGACATAGCGCCCCGGTGCACCAGGTGGCAGCTTCTCCTCGAAGCGCCAGCCGAACAGGTGGCCGTAGAAGGCGAGCGCCGCGTCGACGTCCGGCACCTCCAGGTCGATCCAGCAGGGCACCCCGTGCGGATAGGTGTGAGCGGTGTGCGCGTCGTCCATGACGTCCTCCAGATCGGTTGCTTGTACCGATGCTGCCCCGGACCACTGACACTCGCCCCAGGGAAACCGTCAGTTATCCCCAGGGGACGCGATTGCCTCCTCCAGCCGGTCGACGAACGTGGCCTGCGCGCTGACCGCAAGGCGTCGTGCGTCGTCGGGCGAGAGCCAGGCGACGCGGTCGATCTCGGGGACCTCGATACGCCGCCCCGACCGCGGAGGCCACTCGATCTCCACGGTGTTGCTGGCGATCTGCGCGAGGTCGGGTCCGTCCGTCGGCCACTCGCGCGCCCAGGCGAGGACCTTCTTGCCCGAGCGCTGCCGGACCTCCCCGAGCTCGATATCGGGGGCCGACGGCGGCGGTAGGGCTATTCCCAGCTCCTCGCTCGCCTCGCGCAGCGCTGCGGCGTGGGGTTCCTCGTCGGGGTCGAGCTCGCCCTTGAGCAGGGTCCAGGCGCCCGCGTCCTTGCGTGCCCAGAACGGTCCGCCCATGTGGCCGAGCAGGACCTCGAGCCCGCCGCCGGGCAGTCGTCGGTAGGGCAGGAGGCCCGCACTCGTCGTCGGCATGGGTCCAGTCTTGCCGACGGGAGACGACGAGGCCCTGGATCCCCGGGGAGAAGGGGATCCAAGGCCTCGTCCGGGCTCTGCCGAACCCTCTTATCGCACGTGGCCCGCGATCGGCAGGGAGAGCGCCGCAGCACCCTCGGAGACGATGCGCGCCATCTGGTTGGCACCGTTCTCCTGGAAGTGCGTGTTGTCGGCGACCCCGTCAGGGAAGGCCGGGTACTGGCCCGGGCTCGTGTGGAGGAACACGCCCTTGGCGGCCTCCGGACCGATCGAGTTGAGGTACGCCCGCGAGCGCGCCGACAGGTCGATCATCGCGACGCCGGTCTCGCTGACCAGCTCGTGCACCTTGTTGACGTAGTCGGGGAACGAGACCCGGAACTGGCCGTTCGCGTCGTAGTCGCGCCGCGAGACCGGGGTGAGCAGGACGGGTGTGGCACCGCGTGCGGTAGCACCGGCCATGTAGTTGTCGCGCAGGTACCGCTTGTAGTCGGTGGGCGACGTGTACCGCTCGGGGTTGCCGGAGCTGGCGTCGTTGTGCCCGAACTGGACGAACAGGTAGTCGCCCGGCTGGATGGCGGCCAGGATCGTGTCCAGGCGCCCCTGCTCGATGAACGAGCGCGACGAGCGCCCGCCGATGGCGTGGTTGGCCACCGTCGTGTTCGTGTCGAAGTAGTTCGCGAGCTTCTGGCCCCAGCCCATCTGCGGCCGGAGCGAGGTGCTGTAGGTCTGGGCGGTCGAGTCCGAGGCGATGTAGATCGTCGGCGTCCCGTCGCCCGTCGCGGCCACCGGGAGGGGGCGCCACTGCTGGTTGGTGCCGCCGTTGTTGTCGTACTGCGAGATGCGGGTCCCCGGGGTGGTGGACCGTTCCCACAGATCGAGGGCCTTGCCGGAGTTGCGGTTGACGAAGCGCAGGTAGGTGCCGTCGTCGATGATCTGCCAGTGCTGGTTCGTGGTGCCGCTGTCGCTCCACTGGACGATGTCGGCGCCGTTCGCGGTGCTCTTGGCGTAGACGTCGATCAGCAGGTTCGAGTGGCGGGCCTGGATCTTGTAGTAGCCGCCACCGGCGTCGACGAACCGGAACTGCTGGTTGGTCGCGTTGGTGCGGGTGCCCTGCACGAGCTTCGCGCCGTTCGCCGTCGACGCGCCTTCGATCTGGAAGACCAGGCCGGAGAGGCGGGACTGCAGGACGTACCAGGCGCCGGGCGTGAACGCGGCATACGCCGGGGTGGCGGTGAGGAGGCCGCCGGCGGCCGCGGCGGCTCCGGCCGCGAGACCGAACAGCGACCGGCGGGTGAGTCCGGCCCCGAGCGGGCCGGGGGTTTCGGGATTGCGCATCTGTGCTCCAGGTGGATGGGTGGTGGGCCTCGGCGTCGTCGCGGAGGCCCACCAGGAGGAATTGCGCTCGGGCTAGATGTACTGGTCGATGATCGGGATCAGCCGGTTGGCGATCTTCCGGTGCCCGGCATCGGTCGGGTGGACGTTGTCGCTGGTGTCGGTCGCCGGGTCGACCCAACCGGTCGTGTCGACGAAGTGGACCCGGGTGTCCCCGGCATCGACGCGGGTCTGGACCGCATTGCGCGTCTCGGTCACGTACCGGCCCCTGAAGACGCCCATCGCGAAGATGTGGGCGTTCGGATAGGCCTGCCGGACGCGCTGCAGCAGCACCACGTAGTTCTGGTTGAACTCGACGGTGGAGACGCTGTGCCCGCCGTCGTTGGTGCCCAGGTTGATCACGACGGCGGTGGCCTGGTACGTCGAGAAGTTCCAGTCGTCGCTGGTCGCCCCGATGTGTGAGCGGCGGAACCCGTTCACCATCCCGTAGCAGCCGTCCGCTGCGGCGACCAGGCAGACGCCGCCGTTGGCGACCTGGCTGTGCCCGGCGTTGAGGTCCTCGCCGACCAGATAGGGATAGGCGGTGAAGGGCCGGTTGCCGTTGGGCTGGCCGACGGTGATCGAGTCGCCGACGAACTCGATGAAGTTCGCCGGGCGTGCGATCGACGTCGTCGCGCCGCCCGAGGCGAGGATGAAGCCGCCGAACGTCGGGTCGCCGGTGTACGACCCGGCGCGCTCGCGGAATCCGATGCGGACGGTGTGCGTGCCACCGCTGAGGCCGGACGCGATGGTCAGGTTGCCCGTCACGTTGCGGTGCCACTGCTCGGGTGCGCCGTCGACCGAGTAGTACACGTCGATCGTGTTGCGCAGCCGGACGCCGATCGAGGAGCCGGTGAACGCCGCCTCGACGTAGCCGCCGGCCCAGCCCATGGTGCGCCAGGAGCCGTCGGTCCTCCAGCGGCCGTAGTACTGGAGGTTCGAGTCGGTGACGGAGCCGTTGCCGGCCTGAGCGGCGCCGATCGGGTTCAGCCGCCAGCGCTGCACGGCGCTGCCGCTACGGGTGTACTGGGAGACGCGGCTGCCGGAGGTGGTAGCCCCCTCCCAGTTGTCGAGGGCCTTGCCGGAGTTGCGGTTGACGATCTCGTAGGAGCCGTCGGACTGCTCGAGGACCTGCCACTGCTGGTTGGTGCCGCCGTTGCTCGGGTACTGGATGATGTCGGCGCCGTTCGCGGTGCTCTTCGCGTTGACGTCGAGCACCTGGCCGCTGTGCCGGGCCTCGATGCGGTAGTACCCGCCTCCCGCGTCGATGAAGCGGAACTGCTGGTTGGTCGCGTCGTTGCGGGTCTGCAGCTGTGCCACGGCCCCGTTCGTCGTCGAGCTGCCCGTGATGCCGACCGCGAGCCCGGAAAACTGGTTGGAGATGGCGTACCAGTTGCCTGGGATGACGGCCGCAGTGGCCGTGGGTGCAAGTCCGGGCAGGACCGTCACGACGAGGACCGCGCCGAGGGCGGCGGCGATCCATCGCAGAGGGTTCCTGCGCCGGTAGGAAGAAGAGGGCAAGGCATGCTCCTTCGGTTGGGATGGCTCGCTCGCCGGATCGGAGCGGCGTCGCCCCCCGGCCTTGAGCCCTGCAGAAAAGTTGGTCGCCTCGTTGCTGACCAGTGGAGATCGGCTCAACCTGAATCGATACAATGTCCGGTTTAAGATAGCGCGCGCAGGACCCAGGTCAAGACCCCGGGTGAAACTAATCGATTTGCATGCGGATATTGGTGCAGCGGCGGGCGCGGTGTACTACTGGTCGCCGACCCTCAGCGCAGCACGATCTCGCCCTGATCGGTGGCGATCCCCATGGCCGCAAGGCGCGGCTCGCCGCCAACCATGCGCAGCTGCACATCGACGTCGCCCACCCACTGCCGCACACCGGACTCGTCGCCACCGACCTCCAGGTACGTCACCCGGCCGGGCGCACACTCATGGGCTGCCTCGGCGTACGTCCGACGCCATCCCTCGACGCGACCCGGGCGAGCGACGTCGTACTCGATGAAGAACGGCAGATCCTGCTCTACCTCGCCGAGCAGGCGCCACCGACCGGTGTCGCCGCCGCCGCTCATCGGCTCGATCCCCAGGCTTGCGGCGCGGGCGCCGATGTCATCTGGCTCGATCGCCCAGGTGAACAGGCGGTCTCCGGCCGCGGTCGCAGCCGCCAGGCGCGCCGCGGCGTCACTGGCGCCGGCATCCGTCGCGGTCACGAGTTCCAGGTAGAGCGGAGGCTCGAGAGGCACAACGGCATTGATGACCCCCGGAGCCGGCGATCCGCCGGGCACTGCTCCCAGACCTAGCTCGCGACGGAGCCGGCTTACCGTGGCTTCGAGATCGCGTGCTCCTAGAAGGACATGGTCGAGGAGGTTCATCGTGCCGACGGTAGTTGGTCGGTCCTGCACGCTTCAATGAAAGAGCCCGGCTCGAATCCCCTGTACGGCGCGGAATGTCGTGTCCCCTGCTCTCGCCGGTCGGTACCGTCCACGCATGGCCTCGCCTCTGCTCCTGGTCCCGTCCGACCCCCTCGCCCCGCGGGCGCCCGACGAGCACTTCGCGCGCGAGGCTGACGCCGCACGGCTGGCGGGCATGGAGGTCGCGGTGGTGGACCACGACGCGATCCTCGCCGGAGACGTCCGGGCGGCAGTACGCCGGGTTCCGGCGTCCGACGGCGAACAGGCCGCCTGGTACCGAGGTTGGATGATTCCGTTCGCCGCGTACGCACGGCTCGACGCCGAGCTAGGTACCCGCGGAGTCCGGATGGTCACCGACTCCACCGCGTACCGGTCCGCGCACGAGCTGCCCGGCTGGTACGGCACATTCGCGGACCTGACTCCCGCGAGCGTCTGGTCGCCATGGGAGGCGGGCAGGATGCCGACGAGCGCGGACGTCGGAGCGCTGACCGGAACACTGGGCGGCGGTCCGGGCGTCGTGAAGGACTACGTGAAGTCCCGCAAGCACGAATGGCACGAGGCGTGCTTCGTGCCTGATCTTGCCGACGTCACGACCACCACCCGCGTGATCCGACGGATGATCGAGCTGCAGGGAGATGACCTGGCCGGCGGGATCGTCGCGCGTGCCTTCGAGCAGTTCACGCAAGACGCCGACGGGCACACCCTGGAAGCGCGGATCTGGTGGGTCAGGGGATCGGCGGTGCTGATCGCTCCGCACCCTGACACGCCCGCCGGCACCACTGTCGATGTTCCGACGGCGGTGTGCGATGCCGTCGGCGCGAGCGTACGTGCGCTGGGCGCCCCGTTCGTCACCACAGACCTCGCACTACGGTCCGACGGGGTGTGGCGCGTGATCGAGGTCGGTGACGGACAGGTGAGCGATCTCCCCGCCGCAGAGGACCCGGGGCGGCTCATGCGAGCGCTCGCCGCGGGTTACTGACGGCACGCCACGGTGCTCCTGCATCTGACACCACGCGGGGGCCAGGCCGCCCCCCAGCGATGCCTCGTTCAGTTGAGTGCGGCGCGCAGCCGCTCCGCATAAGCGCGGCGGCGGTCGACGGGCAGCCAGTCGGGCTGCGGGAGGGTGCCGTAGAGATCGTCGCCGGGGTAGCGAGGAAAGAGGTGCTGATGAAAGTGCCAGACATCCTGGTTGCCGGCGGGCTCGTTGTGCTGGCGGGTGGAGACGCCTTCGCACTCGTAGACGCGGCGCATCACCCGGGCGAGCATCTGGGTGGCGTCGAAGATTGCATGACCGTCGGCAGCCGGGAGGTCGTACAGGTTCTCGTGATGGGCGACGGGGATGACCAGCAGGTGGCCTGCGTTCCGCGGCCACCAGCGAGGAGCGATGATCGCGAAGACCCGCTCGTCTCGGTAGACCACCTCGGCCTCCCGCTCGGTCGGGAAGTCGCAGAACGGGCAGTCGTAGTCGACAGGTTCGTGGTTGTGCACGAGGCGCCTACGATTCGATGGTCGACGGCCATTCGACGAGACCGTCGAGGACCGGCGGCCGGTAGCCGGGGCCCTTGAGCACCTTGCCGTCGGCTCGGCGCAGGACCTGGCCGTCGGCATCGACCTTGCTCATGTTGGACCGGTGGACCTCGACGAAGACGGCCGGGAGGTCGATGCCCAGTGCGTTCGCGGCGCCGTAGGTGACGTAGAGGACGTCGGCCAGTTCCTTGGCCACTTCCCGGTACGCGGTGGCCGGGTCATCTCCGTCTCGCAGCGCCTTCGCGAGGTCGGTGAGTGCCTCGACAGCTTCGCCGGCCTCTTCGGCCAGCAACGTCCGTCGGTGTTCCGCTACCTCGGGGCGTTGGGTGCTGGCCTCACCGTCGAATGCCTCGAGGAACTCGGCGACACGGCGCATCGGCTCATGGTCCATGGCCTGAGCCTAGGCGCGGGCGCGTCGTCGCTGCCCCGACGCGGGTCAGGAGATGCCGCGGAAGAACGCGCGGATGTCCTCAGCGAGCAGCTTCGGCTCCTCCATCGCCGGGAAGTGGCCGCCCTCTGTGAAGTCGCTCCAGTGGCTCATCGCGTTCCACGGGTCGATCGCGCGGCGCACGAGGGGGTGGGTGTCGAACACGGCCCACCCGGACGGCACGTCGGCGGCCATGGCCCAGGTGAGTCCCGCGTGCTCGCCCTCGTAGTAGAACTGCGCGCTCGACGCCCCGGCACGCGTGAACCAGTACAGGCTGACGTTCGTGAGGAGCTGGTCACGGTCGACCGAATCGTCCGGCGTCCGATACCCGCCGCTGGTCCTGGTCCTGAACTTCTCGGCGATCCACGCGAGCTGTCCCACGGGCGAGTCGGTGAGCGCCGCGCCGATCGTGTCGGGACGGTGGTTCTGCATCTCGAGGTACCCGCGGTCGGCCGCAATCTCGGCGCGCGCTACCTCGACCTGGGCGATCTCGTCGTCCGACAGGCCCTCGGGGTAGGGGAACTTGTCGCCGACGAACCCGAGCAGCCGGCCGTCGGCGCCGACATGCGTGCCGATGACACGCTCCGGGTAGACGGCAGCGAGCCGGCCGGTGACGCCTGAGCCGATGTCGGTGCCGTGGGCCGCGAACCGCTCGTAGCCGAGCCGCGTCATGATCTCGGCGTACGCCTCGGCGGTGCGCGCCAGCTCCCAGCCGGTCCCCGACAGCGGCGTCGAGAAGCCGAAGCCCGGCAGCGACGGGATGACCACGTGGAACTCGTCCGTCAGCAGCGGGATGAGGCGCTGGTACTCGATGAACGAGCCGGGCCAGCCGTGGTTCAGGATCAGCGGGGTGGCCTCCGGGTTCCCCGATCGCACGTGGACGACGTGGAACGTCTGCCCGTCGATGAGCGTCGTGAATTGCTCGTACTCGTTGAGCTTCGCCTCCTGCGCGCGCCAGTCGAACCCGTCGCGCCAGTACTCGGCGAGCTCGGTCAGGTAGGCCTGGGGGATGCCGCGGCTGAAGTCGGTGCGATCGTCTCGACCCGGCACGGGGAGCGGCCAGCGAGTGTGTGCCAGCCGGTTGCGCAGGTCGTCGACGTCGGCCTGCGGGACGTCGATGCGGAACGGTGTGAGTGCGTTGTTCTCGTTCATGCCCCCGACGATCCAAGGCAATGCGGCAGGTTAGCTTCCGCGATTGCTGAAATGATCGGGAACATGTTGGAGACCTCGGCCCGCCTGCTCGAGCTCTTGTCGTTGCTCCAGCTCAAGCGCGACTGGACGAGCTCCGAGCTAGCCGCCCGGCTCGACGTGAGCACGAGGACGGTGCGCGCCGACATCGGCAAGCTGCGGTCGCTCGGCTATCCCGTGGACGCGCGCCCCGGCGTCGCGGGCGGGTACCGGCTGGTCGCCGGGACGGCGATGCCCCCGCTGCTGCTCGACGACGACGAGGCGGTCGCCGTAGCGGTGGGGCTCGGCGCGGTCGCGACCCGGGGGATCGGCGTCGAGGAGACGTCGCTCACCGCGCTCGCGAAGCTGGAGCAGGTGCTGCCCTCGCGCCTGCGCCGGCGCGTCGAGGCGGTACGTGAGGCGACGAGCGCCGTGCCGGGAGCCGAACCGCCGCTCGATCTCCCGGTGCTCGGCGGGGTCGCCGCCGCGATCCGCGGCCATGAACGGCTCCGGTTCGGGTACACGAAGCCTGGGGGCAGCGAAGCGGCGCGCCACACCGAACCGCAGCGGCTGGTGAGCTGGGGGCCGCTCTGGTACCTGCTCGCCTGGGATCTCGACCGTGACGACTGGCGGGTCTTCCGGGTCGACCGCATGGCTCTCCACGCACCGACGGGTGCGCGGTTCGCGCCGCGCGTGATCCCGGAGGACAAGGTTGTCGAGTACGTCGTCGGACGCGTCAGCAAGGGGTCCTGGAAGTACCGTGCCCGGATCCTCGTGCACGCTTCCGCCGCCGAGGTCGCCGCGAAGATACAGATCCCGGTCGACATCGAGGCGGTCGACGAGTCCACGTGCCGTGTCGTGCTGGGCGCCGACGACGCAGACCAGCTCGCGCTGTGGATCGCACAGCTCGACGTCGACATCGAGGTGATCGAGGGAGACGGGCTCGCAGCGGCGTTCGATCGCCTCTCGACGAGGTTCCGCCGGGTCAGTGCCGCTCCGTCAGGTGGAAGCTGAACCGCGCCACCTCCCGCGCCCACACCCGGTGGCTGCCCACCTCAGCGGGGACGCCCGCGGTGACCGCTTGCTCCGTGACGTCGCGCATCCGCCGCCAGGCCGCGCACGCGGCGCACCGGTCGTGGTCCAAGGCCGCATGCCTGCCGCTCAGGGTCTCGATCACCGCGGCGAGGTGCACCGCGTCGGCGTGCTCGTCGAGCTCGCCGAGCAGCTGCGAGGCCTGCTCCGGCGCGCCCACGAGCAGGGCCAGCAGGAGGGCGGCGGGCCGCAGGTCGTCGTCGGGCCCCGTCGCGTACCGGACCAGCTGGTACAGCGTGAGCAGCTTCTTCGCCGCCCGCGGCGTGGTCACTGCCTCGCAGACCAGAGCAAGGAGCCCCGCCTCCTGGGCGCTCAGGGTGCTCGACGCTGGACGCTCGGCCAGGGCACCGTCGTCGCCCGGGTCGAGGGCCAGGTCAACCGGTAGGAGTCCCTGGTCGGCGGCGGTCCGCAGGAGGTAGCGGCCGCTGACCGGGGGCACGAGGCGGGGGAGCGCGTAGGGCACCTGGAAGAGGGTGTCGAGGTGGTCGAGCGCCCCGGCTGCGCGGCCCTCCAGGTGGGTGGCTGCCGCGGCATCCTGTTCGAGGGCGTGCCGCAGGGTCCGCGGGTCGGCGGCGACCACGATGACGAACAGGCTCGTCGACAGCAGCAGCGTGACGGCCTGCAGCACGTCGACGACCCGCTCGGGCGGGCACCGGTCGAGGTCGTCGACGTGGAGCACGATCCGCTCGACCCGGCCGTCGGCGTCGGTGTCGCCCGGACGCCGCAGGTACTCCTCGGCCTGGGCGAGCTGGTCGGCGAAGGTCCCGAGGTCGTCCCGCAGGTTCCCGACGAACCCGTGGGCGCGCTCCAGGCGGCCCTGGTGGTCGTCGCCGTGCAGGAGGGTGGACAGGCCGTCGATGGCGTCGTCGGCGTCGAGCTCGGCGAGGCGCGTCTCCGCCTTGGCCCGCTCCTGGTCGAAGGTCATGAGGACGAGCTGCGACAGAGTGCCGATCACGCCGGTGCGCGCAGGGTCCAGCTCGGCCACCCGGCTGCGGTAGCCGGCGACGAGCGCCGTCAGCGCCGCCACGACGCCCGAGGAGGCGAGCAGCCCGCTGACCCAGGTGCCCGACTCGGCGAGCCAGGCTGCGACATCGGGCGCGACAACGGGGAGGAGCGCCAGTCCGGCGGCGACCAGTCCGGCGAGCACGAGCACGACGACGAGCGGCAGAGCCTGGCGCCATCCGCTGCGCAGCAGCGCCCACGGCAGCAGGAGGAGCACCCGGGCCTTGTGCAGGGCAGCGACGAAGGAGCTCGCGTCCTTGGCGGTCCCGATCTCGCGACCGAGCCGGGCAGCTCGCGCACGCATGCGCTCGGCCCGGTTCGTCGTCGCGGTGCGCTGCCTGGCCCGCCGCTTGGCATCGAGCGGCCCGCGACGGCGTCCCCTCACGTCCTCGCCGGGCAGCGCGGCGACGACCTTCGCGACGATCCCGACCAGTACGGAGCTCTCACCGTGCGCCCAGGCGTTCCACCGGACGACCCGCACCGACGCCACGGCCTCCGGGTCGCCCGAGGCGGCCCGTGCCTCGATCTGCATCTGGAGGCGCCGCAGGAACGCGGACTTGCCGCCGCCCCACTCGCCCAGGACGGCCACGGCGTACGACGGCGGTGCCGTGCGTGACGTGAGGAGGTGCGCCAGGGCCTCGACGTGGGGCCGTAACCCGAGGTCGTCGCGCACGGCGGTCGAGGTCAATCTTCCTGAGCTGGACATTAGGGACGCACGCTAGCGCATCGGCTGGGCGCCTCGCCGGGCCGGGTCATCAGGGTCGGCGGCGAAAACGACGAGGCCCTGAATCCCCACATCAAGAAGGGATTCAGGGCCTCGTTTCGGCTCCCGCGGTTGGACTTGAACCAACGACCGTCCGATTAACAGTCGGATGCTCTGCCAGCTGAGCTACGCGGGAATGCGTCCGCCCCAGTCCCGTGCACCGGGAGGGCGACCGGTGAAAACTCTAACAGGTTCTGGCGGGTAGTCCTGTCGTGTTTTCGGAGGGCTCGGTCACAGGTCGGCGACCCGTCCGCACCGGCGCCTGGACCCACCCCATCGACATGCCGGACAACACGCCGTTCCGGGGCGAGATCGGGGGCCTGCCATGTCGTTCGCCGCCGTCTTGTGCCACCATCTTCGGGTGCGGGCAGCAGACACCCAGAGGGTGACCGATCCTCCGCCCGAGGACACCTGGGTAGTCGGCCTGGACCTCGGCGGAACAGGTTCGCGCGCCGCCGCGAGCCCAGGGCCCGGCCGACCGCATATCCGCGTCGAAGGCCCGCCGCTCCATGTCGTGGACGGGCGCTCCGACGCCCCCGACGTCGTCCGCGGGCTCTGCCAGGACCTGATGCGCGAGCTCGACGCCGCACAGGCCGGCGCCGGAACGCCGCGGATCGCGGCGGCTGCCGTCGGGCTCCGCGGGATGATGGCCATGGACCGGGCTGGTCGCCTCGATCCCTACGCCCTCCACGACGTTCTGGCCGACAGCCTGGGCACCGAACGGACCGCCGTGTCGACCGACGCCGTGACGGCGCACCTGGGCGCCCTCGGCGGGCGTGGCGGCGCCGTGCTCGTGGTGGGCACGGGTGCGGTCGGCGTCGCCGTCGACGAGTACGCGCGCTGGTACCTCGCGGACGGGCTGGGATACCTGGTCGGGGACCAGGGCAGCGGCGGATGGATCGGCCGCGAGGGGCTCGCTGCCGCGAACAAGGCTCGCGACGGCCGCGAGGACGGCGCCTCGCAGGTCCTGCTCCGGGCCTCCGAGCGGCACTTCGGCCGTCAGCGGCACGGGATCACTCTCGACAGCACTCCGGACGCGCTCAGCCTGCTGGCCGGGTTCGCCAGAAGCGTGCTGGCCGCGGCACGGGCCGGCGACCCCACGAGCGTCGCCATCCGCGCGGCGGCCGCGAGAGGGCTGGCGGACACCCTGCGCGCGGCGCTCAGCCACCCGGGGGTCGAGCCCCGGGTCGCGACGACGGGCAAGCTGATAACCAAGGTCCCGGAGCTGCGGGCCCTGGTCATGTCGCACCTGACCGACGTCCGCCCCGACGTCGAGATAGTCGACGCCGCGGGGGAGCCCCTGGACGGTGCCCTCGTGCTGGCCAGGCGGCTCCTCGAGACCCCGGAGGGCGTGCCGTCCAACCGGCCGTTCCTGTCGGTCCGGATGGGGACGCCCGACCTCGCCGCAGAGCCGTTCGAGACCGCTACCGTCGCCAGGGCGCCCCGGCGGCGCAAGAAGCTGCCCGACGGCGACCCGGTCACCCTGCGCGCGGGTTCAGGCAGGTAGTCCCGCCGCGCTGCGCACCCGGGCCTCGGCCGCGTCGATCGCGCCGGCCGTGCCCGGATCGGCCAGGTCGACGTCGCCTCCGCCGATCACCTGGGAGAACAGCTCGCCGTCCGCCCGACGTCGGACCGCCACACGAGCGGAACGCCCGCCCGGCAGCTTGACCGGCTCCGCGAGGACCACCGACCACTGCACCCGCTCACGCAGCACCTGGGGCAGCACGGAGCGCCGGTCGTCGAGGGGGAGCGGCGTCGGCTCGTCGCCGTCGACCCAGTGCACCTGGATGACGTTGGACTCCGTGTCGTAGGTCGCCCGGTCGACGTCGGACCACTCGCGCTGCACGACGACGGACGGCGCGCCCCGCGACTCGGCGTCGCCCTGGCCGGTTGCCACCTCGGGCGCGGAGATCATCAGCAGCTCGGCGCGCGTCGCGAAAGCCCACGCCTCACCGGTGGACGTGACCAGCGCCGCCTGCGCCAGCACAGGGCCGGTGCGGTGCGAGCGGACGGTACGGCGAACGGCCTGCTGCGGGCCGTGCCCGAACCATGATCGGAACCCCATGCCTCCACCGTAGTACCGCAGACCGGGCGCACGAACGACGTTGATCCCGCGGCGCCCGGCTCCGTCCCGCCCGGCCCATAGTTCACCCGCTGGTCGGTCAGCCCCGAGGCGTTCAGTGACGTAAGTTCTGGCCTCGTGACCTCGACGAACGCCATGCCTCATGTCGATCCCCCTGACGTGAAGCCCGGCGGGACCGCGAGAGAGCGGCGCGAGGCAAAGGTCCGCCGTCGCCGGAGCATGCGTACGGTCATCGTCGTGACGCTCGTGGTCGTCCTCGCGATGGGCGGTGGCGGCCTCGCCTGGTACGCCGCGGAGGAGACGGCGGACCTCTCCACCCAGAGCACCACGGCGAAGCAGCTGCTGGCAGCCTCTGACGGCAAGGTCGCCGAGGAGACGACGCGCGACGGCCTCTCCGCGCAGATCGCCGAGGCCGAGACGGTGCTGGCGGAACCGGTCCTCACCCGGCTCCTGACCGGGACCGGTGACGCCCGGGACTCCCTGGGGGCCGCGTCGGCCGCCGTCGAGGCATCCATGGTCGAGTTCGCGCGCAGCCAGGTCACGGCCGCCCGCAAGGGCGTCACGAGCGCTCAGGCCCGCGCGGAGAAGGTCCACACGGCGACGAAGGGCATGGGCGTCGACGACGCGGTCCGGGCGCAGCTGCAGGCCGCCATCGACACGCTCGCCGCCGTCGACGCCGCCGCGAACGACGCCATTGCCGGTGCCGACCTGACGGAGCTCGAGAAGGCCGCCACCGACCTGAGCACGAACCGCTCGGCCCTCACCCTCGCCACGCAGTCGCTGACGGACGCGCAGGACGCGATCACCTGCCCCTGGCCGGACCAGGTGTGGGACCCGGACAGCGGCAAGGTGCCGAGCTCCGCGCTGGCGGCGCTCCCGTGGGCGCCCACGCACCTCGTGCGCTCCGACGTGCTGCAGGGTCTCGTCGAGCTCGACGCGGCCTACAGCGAGGCGTTCGGCGAGCACCTGACGATCAACTCGTCCTACCGCACGTACGAGTCGCAGGACGCCCTGTACGACCCGGCGTCGCCGACGGCCGCGCCGCCCGGCTGCTCCACCCACGGCCTGGGGCTCGCGGTGGACATCGGCGGCGGGGTCCAGACGTTCGGCACCCAGCAGTACAACTGGCTCAAGCAGCACGCCGAGACCTACGGCTGGACCCACCCGGACTGGGCCGAGCCCCGCGGCCGGATGCCGGAGCCGTGGCACTGGGAGTCGGTCCTCGTCGGCGCAGGGTCGTAACGCCCGGGCGTACGCCGTCGGCCCCGTGACACCGGGTCTCGTGACGCCTCACCCCTGAATCCCAGGTGATTCCCAGATCCGCATACCCGAAGGGGTTGCCATCTGAGAAACCGGTTGCTAGGTTCCGGGAAACCGGTTACCCACGTGGGGTCAGTATCACCCGGCGGATCGCTCCAGAGTCGGGGCGGGCGTGTCCCGGAGCTCCACGTCGCACGAAGAACCACAGCAACGTCCCGCTTTCAACGACGAACGTGAGGCAACGACGATGAGAAGACCAAGAGCAGCACAGCTCCTGTCGGCGGTGGCAGCCTTGACCCTCGCGGTCACGATCGGGGTGACCGCGCAGTCGGTCCCGGACGCGGCCGCCGCGACAGGTAGCGCAACGGGCTTCGCCACCCAGAACGGCGGCACCACCGGCGGCGCCGGCGGGCAGACGGTGCGGGCGAGCACGGGGACCGCGATCCATACGGCGCTGTGCAACCGCGCCACCAAGAGCACCCCGATCGTCATCGAGGTCTCGGGCACCATCAACCACGGAAACACGAGCCAGGTCTCGGGCCCGGGGTGCAGCACCGCATCCGGCGTGATCGAGCTCAAGCAGATCAGCAACGTCTCGATCATCGGCGTGGGGAGCGGCGCGGTCTTCGACCAGATCGGCATCCACATCCGCGAGTCCAGCAACATCATCATCCAGAACGTGACGGTCCAGAACGTCAAGAAGTCCGGCTCGCCCACGTCCAACGGCGGCGACGCCATCGGCATGGAGAGCGGCGTCCGGAACGTCTGGGTCGACCACGTCAACCTGATCGCCTCGGGCGGTGAGTCGGAGGGCTACGACGGCCTCTTCGACATGAAGAACGACACCAAGTACGTGACGCTCTCCTACAGCATCATGCGCAACTCCGAGCGTGGCGGGCTGGTCGGCTCCAGCGAGACCGACGTCTCGAACAGCTTCATCACCTACCACCACAACCTGTACCAGAACCTGAACTCCCGGGTGCCGCTGCTGCGTGGTGGCATCGCGCACGTCTACAACAACCACTACACGGGCATCGTGGAGTCCGGGATCAACTCGCGGGCCGGGGCCAGGGCGAAGGTCGACAACAACTACTTCGAGGACTCCACGGACGTGCTCGGCACGTTCTACACCGACCAGGCCGGCTACTGGCAGGTCGCGGGCAACGTCTTCGACAACGTCACCTGGTCCCCGCGCAGCGGCGACCACAACCCGGCAGGCCCGAACCCGACGTCGAACACCTCGGTCAGCATCCCGTACTCGTACCCGATGGACGCCGCCAGCTGCGTGCCGTCCGTCGTGAGCCAGACGGCGGGCGCGAACAAGGGCAACCGGGTCTCGGACGGCAGCTGCACGCCGACCAACCCCGACCCGGACCCGACTCCGACCGACCCCACGGACCCGACGGACCCGACGGACCCGCCCACCGGAACCAACCTGAGCCTGGGCGCGGGCGCCGACGGCTCCAGCAAGGCCAGCGGCACCAGCTACGGCAACGTGCTCGACGGGAACGCCGGCACCTACTGGTCACCCTCGGGCTCGACCGGACGCGTCTCGGTCAAGTGGAGCTCCGCGAAGACGGTGTCCAGCGTCAACATCCGCGAGGCCTCCGGCGCGGTCGGCCGTATCGGCTCGTGGCGCATCGTCAACAACGACAACGGCACGGTCCTCGCGACCGGCAGCGGTGCGAGGGCCGTCAGCTTCGCCGCGACGTCGCTGACCAAGATCAACTTCGAGATCACGAGCTCGAGCGGCACACCCCAGGTGGCCGAGTTCGAGACGTACGCGGGGTCGTCGGCCGCTTCCGCTGGAACTATGGAGGCGTCGGCAGTCGCCGCGGTGGAGCGGTTCGAGGCCGAGTCGTCCGCGGCAACCTGCGGCGGCACCATCGACACGAACCACTCCGGCTACTCCGGCACCGGGTTCTGCAACACCACCAACGCGTCCGGCGCGGCGCTGCAGGTCAACGTGGGCAACGGGGCCGCAGGGGCCACGACCCTCGCGGTCCGGTTCGCCAACGGCGGCACCACCGCACGCACGGCGGACCTCGTCGTGAACGGCACCAGGGTCCAGGCTGTCTCGTTCGAGCCGACGGGCGCCTGGAACACCTGGTCCACCAAGTCCCTCCCGGCCACGCTCGTCGCGGGCGCCAACACGATCAGGCTCGTCGCCACCAACTCGGGTGGTCTGGCGAACATCGACTACGTCGAGGCTCCGACCGGGGGCACCACCGAGCCGCCCGTCGGGGACGCGCTGTACGTCGCGCCCGGTGGTACGGACAGCGCCGCGGGGACCCTGGCGAACCCGACGACGCTCGCGTCGGCGATCAACCGGATCGCCGCCGGCGGCACGATCTACCTGCGTGGCGGTACCTACAACTACTCGCAGACGATCGCGATCCCGCCGGGCAAGAACGGCCTGTCGGGCAACCGCACCGAGATCTTCGCGTACGCCGGTGAACGGCCCGTGCTGAACTTCTCGGCGCAGAGCGAGGACCCGGCCAACCGCGGCCTCGCGATCGGTGGCGACTGGTGGCACGTGCGCGGCATCGTCGTCGAGCGTGCGGGCGACAACGGCATCCTCCTCGGTGGCGACAACAACGTCATCGAGCGGGTGGTCACCCGGCACAACCGTGACTCGGGGCTCCAGCTCTCCCGCTACACCGCGGGAGCGCCCCGGGCCGACTGGCCCGCGAACAACCTCATCGTGTCCTCGGAGTCGCACGACAACGTCGACTCCGACGGTGAGGACGCCGACGGGTTCGCGCCGAAGCTCACCGTGGGCACCGGCAACGTCTTCCGGTACACCGTGGCCCACAACAACATCGACGACGGCTGGGACCTGTACACGAAGTCCGACACCGGCGCGATCGGCGCGGTCACCATCGAGGACTCGCTCTCCTACGAGAACGGGACCCTGTCCAACGGCGGCCAGGCCGGCAACGGCGACCGCAACGGCTACAAGCTCGGCGGCGAGGACATCGCGGTGAACCACATCGTGAAGCGCAGCATCGCCTTCGACAACGGCAAGCACGGGTTCGGCTACAACCGGAACCTCGGCTCGCTGACGGTCGAGAACAACCTGAGCATCGGCAGCACGGAGCGCAACTTCAACTTCGACGGCGGCTCCTCGACGTTCCGGAACAACACGTCCTGCAACAGCGGGTCGAACGACCGGATCATCGGCAACGACGCGGGCGGCAACCAGTGGTACGCCGGCTCGAACGGGTCCCGGTGCGCGCAGTACTCCGGTTCCCTGAGCTGGTCCTTCGCGTCCGACGGGCGCCTCGCGGTGACGATCGGGGGCACCGCCGTCAACCTGTGACCTGACGGCGGTACCAACGCAACAACAGCGGCCCGGATCCACGTGTGGATCCGGGCCGCTGCTGTGTTCCGCGACGATCGGTGCCCCGTACAGGACTTGAACCTGTGACCGAGAGATTATGAGTCTCCTGCTCTGACCAACTGAGCTAACGGGGCCGGTCCGCAGCACGAAGCCGCGGGAGGATCTTACTGCCTGGAGCAGGGAATGCGGGCACACCTACGCGGCCCTGGACACCGGCGCGCCGAAATGTCCTGGCGCCCCCTCGGCGTCCGCCCTTAGGTTCTGCGAGCCAACCCCAAAGAACTGGAGCAATGCCATGTCCTCGAACTTCCCGGTCGCTCTGTCGGGCGCCCGGGCCCAGACCCTCATGTGGGCGCACGAGCACGACGTCGACCACGCTGCGCTGAACCAGCTGCGCAACATCTCGGCCCTGCCGTGGGTGGCCGGCGTGCGCGTGATGCCCGACGTCCACCTCGGCAAGGGTGCGACCGTCGGCTCCGTGATCGCCATGCGCGACGCCGTGTCGCCGAACGCCGTCGGCGTCGACATCGGCTGCGGCATGATCGGCGTCCGCACCTCGCTGACCGCCCCCGACCTGCCGGATGACCTCTCGCGCCTCCGGGCACGCATCGAGGCCGCGGTCCCCGTCGGGTTCCACGCGCACGGCGAGCAGGTGGACCTGCGTCGTCTGCGGCCCGTGAAGGGTTCGGGAGGACAGGAGCGGCTGCGGGGCGAGCAGGCGTTCTGGGACAGGTTCGAGACACTGAACCCGAAGGTGCGGCAGCTGGAGACGCGAGCGCGCAAGCAGCTCGGGTCGCTGGGTGGCGGCAACCACTTTGTAGAGCTGTGTCTGGATTCGTCCGATCAGGTCTGGCTCCAGCTCCACTCCGGCTCGCGCAACATCGGTAAGGAGCTCGCGGAGCACCACGTCGGCATCGCTAAGCGCCTCGAGCACAACGTGGGGCTCGTGGACCGCGAGCTGGCCGTGTTCCTCGGCGGCACGCCCGAGATGGACGCGTACCTCAACGACCTCTGGTGGGCGCAGGAGTACGCGGCCAGGTCGCGCGCGGTCATGATGGCCCTGACCGTCCAGGCGGTCCGCGACGAGTTCGCGGCGATGTCCGACGGCGGCCGCGAGCTCACCTTCGACGAGGGCGTGAACGTGCACCACAACTACGTGGCGCGCGAGCAGGTCGACGGCGAGGAGCTGATCGTCACCCGCAAGGGCGCCATCCGGGCGGGCAAGGGCGACCTGGGGCTCATCCCCGGGTCGATGGGCACCGGCTCGTACGTGGTGCGCGGCCTGGGCAACCCGGAGTCGTACTGGTCGGCGTCGCACGGCGCGGGCCGGCGGATGTCCAGGACCCGGGCCAAGCAGGAGTTCACGCTCGACGACCTCGCCGCCCAGACCGAGGGCGTCGAGTGCCGCAAGGACCGGGGTGTGCTCGACGAGATTCCCGGCGCCTACAAGGATCTCGACGCGGTGATCGCGGCGCAGTCCGACCTCGTGGAGGTCGTGGCCCGGCTGCGGACGGTGCTCTGCGTGAAGGGCTGACCGCGGTCGCAAGCCGGGGGCCCGGGCGGCAGGGCGGGAACTGACGGGCTGGAACGGGAGCCGGTGCCTCTGGCAACCTGTGCGCGGTGAGCACCGCACAGGATGCCGGGAGCGCCGGCTCCCTCTCGGCAGAGCCGTCGGGAACGGCACCCGCCGCTCCCGCCGTCTCCCGGCGCGTGCGCTTTGTGGTGATCGGGGTCTGGGCGCTCCTACTCACGCACTTCGCCGCCACGTTCCTGTGGACGGCGCCCGGCTTCCTGACCGGCCGGCCCGACGACGGGACGGCCGGACCGCCGAGGACCAGCGCCCTGGCCGCGTACATGACGCCGGTCTTCGCGCAGAGCTGGTCGATCTTCGCGCCGTCGCCCCTGCACGTCGAGTACACGCTGCAGGTCCGCGGCATGTACGAGCGGGGGAGCGACGGCGCCCTGTTGCCCGGGCCCTGGATCGACACCACTGCCGTGGAGGCCCGTGCCCTGACCGGGCACCTGCTCCCTGCGGCGACCGAGCGGCCGGCCCGCCGGCTGGCCTCCGACGCTCGCGCCGCGTACCTCAAGCTGCCCGAGAAGGCGCGGCTCGTCGTCCTGCGGTCGCCCGCGGCCGGCCCGGCCCCGAGGCGGATACCGCCCGAGCCCTGGCCCGCCCTACGGGCCGCGTTGCTCGACGACGGCGCCCCACCCGCCGTCGTCGATGAATATCTCGCTCAGGACCGCGCCCTGGCCGCCTACGCGACCCAGGTGCTGCGGGCCGACGGCGCCACGGGCGGCCCCGCGAGCGGCGCCGGCAGGCCAGGCCGGGCCCTGATGTACGTCCAGGCGAAGGTGGTGCGCCACGGCGTCACGCGGCACGGGGCGCAGGTGCGGCCCGGACCGGACGGGCTCACCGTCGGGGCCCGCCCGCCGTACGCCGTCGCGGGCCAGGACGATGCCGCGTTCCGCAGCGCATGGGACGCGCTCCGCTACGAGTCCCCGGCGGACGACGGGGGCGCCCCGTGACTCGTGTGCTCGCCCTGCCTGCCGCGCGCTCCCTGACGACCCTGCTCGACGACGGCGTCCGCTGGATGACCGAGTCCGCCCACGCGACCTACGGCGTCGCCCTGATGCGCATCCTCTTCGGCCTGGGCATCGGCGGGTACGTAGCGGTGAACTTCCCGGCGCGGGACGCGCTGTGGGGCGCTGGCGCCCGCTGGACGACGCCGCTCGGCGGGCAGGCGCTCCCCGGCGACCTGCTGCTCACGCAGGCCTGCCTGGCGCTGCTCCTGGTGGCGGCCCTGGTCGCGGTGGGCTGGCGGGCCCGCTGGACGGTGCCGCTGCTGCTGGTCGGCTGGACCGCGCTGACCGCGATCAACCCGCTGATCGCCGACCAGGGACACAACATCTCGCGCATCCTGCTGGTCTACCTCTGCTTCGCGGACTCGTCGGCCCGCTGGTCGCTCGATGCCCGACGGCGGGGGAGCGGTCCCGGGCCTGCCCGCGACGACTCGACCCGCGACGACCCAGCCCGCACCGCCCGCAACCTCGCCCACAACGCGGCAGTGCTCGCGACGGGCGCGCAGATCTGCCTGGCGTACGTGCTGTCGGGGCTGTTCAAGCTGCAGGGCGCGGAGTGGCGCGACGGGTCGGCCGTGTACTACCCGCTGCTCCTACCGCAGTTCCGGCCGTGGCCGGCGGTGGCCGACCTGATCGCCGGGAGCGGCTGGCTCGTGGCGGCGGCGACCTGGGGGACGCTCGCGCTCCAGCTCACGTTCCCGCTGCTCCTGCTGCACCGGCACCTGCGGACGGTGGCGGTGACCGGTGCGCTGCTGATGCACGCGGCCATCGCCGTCGTCATGGGCCTACCGTTCTTCTCGCTCTTCATGATGGCCGGCGACTGCGTCTTCCTGAGGGATGCGAGCTTCACTCGCCGAAGTAGAGCGCCTGTCCGACACGCGCTCTACTTCGGCGGCCAAAGGCCCGCGAGATAGAGCGTGTGTCGGACAGGCGCTCTACCTCGGCGAAGTGAGGTCAGCCGACCTGGTGGAGCCAGCGGACCGGGGCGCCCAGGCCCGCGTAGCGGAACGGTTCCAGCTCGTCGTCCCACGCCGCGCCGAGAGCGAGGTCCAGGGCGTCTCGCATGGCACGCGGGTCGGCGAGCTCCAGGGCCGCACGGACGCGGTCCTCCTGGACCACCACGTTGCCGTGTACATCCGTCATGGCGTGGAAGATGCCGAGGTCGGGGGTGTGCGACCAGCGGGCGCCGTCGGCCCCGTTGCTCGCGTCCTCGGTGACCTCATACCTGAGGTGGGACCAACCGCGCAGGGCGGACGCGAGCTTGGCGCCCGTACCCTGCAGGCCCTGCCACGAATATTCGGCACGGTACAGACCACGTCCCGCGGGCTGCGCGGTCCAGTCCATGGATACGCGCACGCCAAGTACGTTCCCCGCTGCCCACTCGATGTGGGGGCACAGGGCACGAGGCGCCGAGTGCACAAAAAGCACACCCCGCGTGATGACACCGGCCATGTCTTCCTCCCTGGGTCGAGGTACGTCTTCCCCTACGTCCTCACCAGGGCGGTGACGCTGTGGTCGGCTGCACAGCGGTGCTTCGGACCACATACTGCCCGATCCGCCGACGAGATGCGAGGCGAAACGGCGCGCAGGCGTCGAGTTAATCACCACGTACGACGAGTTCGTGCGGCACATTCTTGCCTAAAAAGCCGCACCACCACTAGTGCCCCTTAGGACTTTCTTGAGATTGATCCCACAGGGCGTGGCACGTATCAAACAGGGCGGTCAGACCCTCACAGGCGCGCGCGAAGCTCCCGCATCGCCGCGCGGCGCGTCTCCTTCTGGAGGCGGTCGAGATAGACCATGCCGTCCAGGTGGTCGCACTCGTGCTGGAGGCAGCGGGCCATGATCCCGGTGCCCTCCACGGTGATCGGCTCGCCGTCCAGGTTGATGCCCTCGACCTTGGCGTAGTTGGCGCGCACCGTGGGGTACCAGAGGCCCGGGACGGACAGGCAGCCCTCGCCGCCGTCCTGCTGCTCGTCACCCAGCTCGACGATGCGCGGGTTGATCACGTAGCCGATCTCGCCCTCGATGTTCCACGAGAAAGCCCGCAGCGAGACGCCTATCTGGTTGGCGGCCAGTCCGGCACGCCCCTCGTCGTCCACCGTGTCGACCAGGTCCGCGACCAAGCTGCGGACGCGGTCGTCGATAGTCGTCACGGTGTCGCACGGGGTGCGCAGTACTGGGTCGGGAACCACACGGATCTCACGCATTGCCATGCGGACATTCTCCCATGTCAGACGGAGGGGGCGCGGGCAGGACGGACTCGCGCGTGGCGCTTGGTCTCGACAGGCTCGACCACCGGCACACGTGTCAGGCGCTCAGGTCACCTGGGTGACCTGAGCGCCTGACACGTGCTTGACCCGCGGGCGGGGTCAGTGGTTCTGGACCACCAGGGCGACGTTGTGCCCGCCGAAGCCGAAGGAGTTGTTGATGGCGGCGATGTCGCCACCGGGCAGCTTCGCCGGCTCGTCGCGCACGAGCGGCACCTGCAGCTCCGGGTCGGGGTTGTCCACGTTGATCGTCGGCGGGGCGAGGCGCTCGGAGATCGCCTTGACCGCGAACAGCGACTCGATGGCGCCCGCACCACCCAGCAGGTGGCCCGTCATGGACTTCGTCGCCGAGAGCAGCACGTGGTCGGCCTCGGAGCCCAGCAGCGTCCGGATGGAGGACGTCTCGGTGAGGTCGCCCACCTTGGTGGAGGTGGCGTGCGCGTTGACGTGCACGATGTCGGCGGCGGTCACCCCGGCGTCCTGCATCGCGAAGCGCATGGCAGCGACCTGACCCTTGCCCTCGGGGTCCGGAGAGGTGATGTGGTACGCGTCGGACGACAGGCCCACGCCGCTGATCTTGGCGTACACGCGGGCGCCGCGGGCGGCGGCGTGCTCGGCGCTCTCCAGCACCAGGACCGCCGCACCCTCACCGAGCACGAAACCGTCGCGGTCGACGTCGTACGGGCGCGAGGCCCGCTGCGGGTCGTCGTTGCGGAGCGAGAGCGTGCGCGAGGCAGCGAACGCGCCGAGCGGCATCGGGTGGATAGCCGCCTCGGTGCCGCCGGCGACGACGACGTCGGCGCGGCCGGAGCGGATCATCTCGACGGCGTAGCCCACGGCCTCTGCACCCGAGGCGCACGCGGACACCAGTGCGTGGGTGCCTGCGCGGGCACCGAGCTCGAGCGACACGTAGGCCGACGGGGAGTTCGGCATGAGCATGGGGACGGTCATGGGCAGCATGCGCCGGGCGCCGCGCTCACGGAGCGTGTCCCAGCCGTCCAGGATGGTCTGGATGCCGCCGATGCCGGACGACACCACGGCGCCGAGCCGGTCGCCGTCGATCTCGGGGCTGCCCGCGTCGGCCCATGCCTCGCGCGTCGCGACGATCGCGTACTGCGCGGACGGGTCCATGCGCTTGGTCTCGGGACGGGAGAGCACCTCTGCCGGGTCCACCTTGATGGTGGCGGCGAAGGTCACGGGGATCCCGTACTTCTCTGCCCAGTCGTTCTCGAGGGTCCGCGCCCCAGATACACCGGCGAGTGCGGCCTCCCACGTGGATGCCACGTCCCCGCCGAGGGGTGTGGTGGCGCCGAGGCCGGTGACGACGACTTCGCGTGCGGAGGACATGATGATGCTCCCGGGAGTGGTGGGACGAAGGGGGCAGGTGCGAAAGGGTGCTACCTCGTGGGCAGCGAGTGCCCGACGGCGGCACGGGCCCGGTGAAACAGGGGCCGCGCCGCCGCCGTCGGGGGGCGGCTCAGGCCTGAGCGCCCTTGATGAAGCTCACTGCGTCGCCGACGGTCGAGAGGTTCTTGACCTCTTCGTCCGGGATGCGAACCTCGAACTTGTCCTCGGCGTGCGTGACGATGGTCATCATCGACAGGGAGTCGATGTCGAGGTCGTCCTGGAAGGACTTCTCGAGCAGGACGTCGGCCTTGTCGAGGCCCGTCTCCTCGGCAACGATCTCGGCGAGGCCCTCGAGGATCTCCTGGTCCGTGTTGGCCATGGGACTTCCTTATCTTTCGTAACGGTCACCGGCGCCGTCGGGCACCGGAGTCTTGCTGGTCAGATCTTGGCGTATCTCGCGACCGGAATGCACGGCGGGTCATTTCGATACGACCCGCCGCATGCGGCTACGGCAGCACCACGACCTGCGCGGCGTAGACGAGTCCCGCGCCGAACCCGATCTGGAGGGCGAGGTCGCCCGACTTGGCCTGCCCCTCCGCGAGGAGGCGCTCTGCGGCCAACGGGATCGACGCCGCCGACGTGTTGCCGGTCTCGGCGATGTCGCGCGCTATGACCACGGTATCCGGCAGGCCGAGCTGCTTCTTCATCTGGTCGATGATCCGCATGTTGGCCTGGTGCGGGATGAAGACCTGGATGTCCTCGGCGGTCACGCCTGCCTCGGCCATCGCCTTCTCCGCGACGGGCGCCATCTGGAAGCTCGCCCACTTGAACACGGTGGGCCCGTCCTGGCGCAGCGTGGGCCAGCCGAGCGAGGGGTCCTCGCGCAGCTCGGTCCAGGAGTGCGTCTGGCGGATCGCGGTGGCCTTGGCGCCGTCCGAACCCCATACGGTCGGGCCGATGCCCGGGGTGTCCGACGGGCCGACGATCGCGGCGCCCGCGCCGTCGCCCAGCAGGAACGAGATGGAGCGGTCCGTCGGGTCGATGATCTCGCTGAGCTTCTCGGCGCCGATCACCAGCACGTGCCTGGCCAGGCCCGAGCGCACGAGGGCGTCCGCCTGGCCGATGCCGTAGGCGTAGCCGGCGCACGCGGCCGACACGTCGTAGGCGGCGGCCGGCGTCGCGCCGATGCGCTCGGCGAGGATCGCGGCGCCCGACGGCGTCATGTGCATGTGCGTGATCGTCGACAGGATGACGGCGTCGATGTCGGCGCCGGTCAGGCCCGCGGCCTCCAGCGCCTTGTTCGCGGCGGCCTCGGACAGGTCGAGCACGTCCTTGTCCGCGCCTGCCCGGCGGCGCGTGACGATGCCGGTGCGCTGGCGGATCCACTCGTCCGAGGAGTCGATGGGACCGGCGATGTCGTCGTTGGTCACGACGAGCTCGCCGCGCTCCCCGCCGATCGCCAGGATCCGCGAGAACTGCGTGGGCTGGGCCTGCTGCAGGATGGTCACTGGTCTGCTCCGGTCGCGCTCGTGCCGCTGGAAAGGACAGTGCTGTGTGCCGCGATGAGCGCGCGCGCCGCATCGAGGTCGGCGGGCGACTTCACCGCTACGGTCTCCACGCCCTTGAGGCCGCGCTTGGCGAGGCCCGTCAGGACGCCGCCCGGGGCCAGCTCGAGCAGGCCGGTCACGCCGCGCTCGGCGAGGCTCGTCATGATCAGGTCCCACCGGACCGGCGCCGTGACCTGGCCCGCGATGTTGCGCAGCACGTCGGCGCCGGTGCCGTGGCCGTTGGCGCCGCCCGTGTAGGCGGTGCCGTCGAGGTCCGCGAGGAACGGCAGCGTCGGGTCGGTGGCGTCCCAGCCGAGGGCCACCGGCTCGAACTCGGCGCGCGCCGCGTCCATGAACGGGGTGTGGAACGCGCCGGCGACCTGCAGCGGGATCACTCGGGCGCGGGTCGGCGGGTTCTCGGCCAGCTTGGCGAGGTTCTCCAGCGCGCCGGCCGCGACGGTCTGGCCCGCGCCGTTGACGTTGGCGGGCCACAGGCCGGCGGCCTCGATCGCGGCCAGTACCTCGTCCGGGTCGCCGCCCACGACGGCGCTCATGCCCGACGGCGCAGCGGCTGCCGCCGTGGCCATCGCCCGGGCGCGGCGTGCGACCAGGCCGGCCGCGCCGTCGTCCGACAGGGCACCTGCCACCGCAGCCGCGGACAGCTCACCGACGGAGTGACCAGCGGTGACGTCGACGACCTCGGCGGCAGCGCGGCCGTCCAGTAGGGCGCGCAGCGCGAGCAGCGACGTGGTGACGATCAGGGGCTGGGCCACGGCGGTGTCGCGGATCGTGTCGGCGTCCGACGTCGTTCCGTGCGCCACCAGGTCCAGGTTCGAGGCCTCGGATGCTGCGGCGAGGCGTTGTTCGGTTCCGGGCAGCTCGAGCCAGTCGCTGAGCATCCCGGGGGTCTGAGAGCCCTGTCCAGGGCAGACGACGGCGAGCACGCGTCCACTCTGCCAACCCGGAGAGCCCGCAGGACGTCGCGACCTGTACCAACCTGGTAGAGGCCCCTTGTGGGGAACCTACAAGGTGCTGGCCCCGGCGAAGATTCAGGACAAGACGGTCAGCCGCGGCCGAGCTGGCCCAGTGCCAGGGCCACCTGCAGCACGAACGACTCGCGGGCGTCGAGCGGGTCCCACCCTGTGATCTCCGACACCTTGCGGAGCCGGTAGCGCACCGTGTTGGGGTGAACGTACAGATGACGCGCCGCGGCCTCGAGCGAGCGCCCGGTGCCCAGGTAGGCCGACAGGGTCTCCAGCACGGCGCCGCCGGCGTCCTGCAGCGGGGTGAAAGCCTGGGCGATCAGCGTGGCGCGGGCGGTGTAGTCGCCGGTCAGCACGCGTTCGGGCAGGAGGTCGTCAGCCATGACCGGGCGGGGCGCCTGCGGCCACGCCGGGGCGGCGGTCAGGCCCGCGAGCGCGGACCGGGCCGACCGGGCGGCGTCGGTCAGGCTGGGCACCTGGGTGCCGATCACCACCGGGCCCATGCCGAAGCGGCTCAGGAGCGACGTGGCGGCGGCGACGAGGTCGCCCTCGCCGCCGAGCACGAGGACGAGCCGGTCGCCGTGGATCCCGACGAGGGCGTCGCCCGCGGCGCGCCGGGCGACGCGGCGGATCTCGGCCGTGCGGATCTCGTCGAGCTGCTCGGTGGCGAGGCCTACGACGACGAGCGCGTTGCCGCGGCCGCTCCACCCGAGCGCCGAGATGCGCGAGCGGAGCGAGTCGTCGCCGTCGCCGCGCACGAGCGCGTCGACCACGAGGGCTTCGAGGCGGGCGTCCCAGGCG
Source organism: Promicromonospora alba (assembly GCF_042654905.1). Taxonomy (NCBI): domain Bacteria; kingdom Bacillati; phylum Actinomycetota; class Actinomycetes; order Micrococcales; family Promicromonosporaceae; genus Promicromonospora; species Promicromonospora alba. The sequence goes on along the minus strand of NZ_JBHSFI010000003.1, from coordinate 879,024 downwards.
CCGCGCCACTCGGCGGCGCGGGCGTAGACCTCGGCCGCGGAGAACGCGACCTCGCGGGAGTAGCGCAGGACCGCCTCGCGCAGGTCGCGCTCGCCGCCGGGCGCGGCGATCCGGTCGGAGTGCGTCTCGACGACGTCGACCACCACGCGCACGAGCTGCAGGGTGTGCTGCAGCGAGATGGAGCGGGTCAGCTCGGTGGGTGCCGCGGCGAAGATCTCGCTGACGCCGTGCGGCGGCCGGTCCGGATCGGTGAACCACGAGGTGAACGCGTTGATGCCGGCCTGAGCGACGAGGCCCACGTACGAGCGGTCCTCGGCGGGGAGCTCGCGGTACCAGTTGAGGTCCTCGTCCAGCCGCCGCATCGCGGCGGCGGTGAGGAGGCCGCTGGCCTCGCGGACGCGCTGGAGGTTCATCGGGAACCCGGCGGGGTCGGTCGCTGCCGTCTCCGTGGCGGGCTCCGTCACGGGCGTCGCGGTCACGGGCGCCGGAGCGTCCTGGCCAGGGTCCTGGCTGCCGCCGCGGTCGGCTGCCGGCCCGGCCTCCCGGTCGGTCTTCTGAGCGCTGGTTCGCGCGCCCCGTCGAGTTGCTGGCACCCTGGCAGCATACGAGTCCGAGTTGTGGGGAGTCCACAAACGGACTTTCAAGGCAGGGTGATCCCAGTGAGTTGGGGAGGAAAACTGTAGGGTCGAGGCATGGCCCTGATGCATCGGCTCCGCCGCCTCATCCGTCGGCCCCTGTCTGCGTCCACGGTCGGTGCTCGCCGCCCGTCGCCGTCGGCGCCCCGACGAGGGGACGCGGGACACGAGGACGCGCTGCGCGCCCAGCTGACCGACGATCCGAACAACGAAGAGGCTTTCGGCGCTCTGGCAGAGATCGTGCGCCGCCGTGCCGCCGAGGACCCCACGCTGGAGGACCCGTTGCGGGACTCCGACGAGATCCCCGAGTCCAAGCAGCGCGAGGCGGACCTCGCGGTCTGGGCGCTGGCCGAGGAGCTGGCCGGGCATCCACGCGGCTGGTACCCGCTGATCGAGCTCGGCCGGCTGTCGCTGGCCGACGACCCGGAGGGCGCCGTCCGGCGGTTCACCACGGCCGCCGAACGTGATCCTGACGGTCGGGCGCTGGTGGAGGGCTTGGCGATCCTCCGTGATGCGGGGATGCCCGTGGAGGCCCTGGGCCTGGGTATCGGGCACTGGCGCGTGAAGGAGCACTCCCCGGTGGTCGGGAAGCACCTCGTGCTCGCCGCGCTCGAGGCCGACCGGGTGCTCGAGGCCCGGCAGCACCTGCGGGCGCTGGAGATGCACCCGGACACGAAGGCGGTCAGGTCGCTGCGGGACGAGCTGGACAAGGCGATCACCGCAGCGGAGCAGACCCCGCCGAGATAGACCCCGTCCGCGAAGTAGAGCGCCTGTCCGGCTCTCCCCGGGGTGACCCAGGGGAGAGCCGGACAGGCGCTCTACTTCGCGGACCCGGAGGTCAGCTGTCGCCGCCCGCGGTGCCGGACGTGCCGGCGGTGACGTCGAGCAGGCGGTACTTCTCGACGGCCTTCGCGACGACGTCGGTCGGCACCTCGCCACGACGGGCGAGGACCTGCAGCGTCCGGACCACCATCGACGGGCCGTCGATGAGGAAGAACCGCCGCGCGGCGGCACGGGTGTCGGAGAAGCCGAACCCGTCGGCGCCGAGCACCGCGTAGTCACCGGGGACCCAGGCGCGGATCTGGTCGGGGACCAGGTGGTCGTAGTCGCTGGTGGCGATGAACGGCCCCTGGGCGCCGGAGAGCTTCTCCGTGACGTACGGCGTGCGCACGGGCGCCGTCGGGTTGACCAGGGAGTCGTGCTCGGCAGCCAGGGCGTCGCGACGCAGCTCGTTCCAGCTCGTCACCGACCACACGTCGGCCGAGACACCCCAGTCCTCCTTGAGGAGCTGCTGCGCCTCGAGCGCCCACGGCACACCCACGCCGGAGGAGAGGAGCTGGGCCTTGGGGCCTTCGGCGTCCGACACCGAGATGCGGTGGATACCGCGCTTGATGCCCTCGACGTCGACGTCCTCCGGCTCGACCGGCTGGACCATGGGCTCGTTGTACACCGTGAGGTAGTACATGACGTCCTGGTCGCGGCCGTCGGAGCCGTCGCCGTACATGCGCTCGATGCCGTCGCGCATGATGTGCCGGATCTCGTACCCGTAGGCAGGGTCGTACTGCACGATCGACGTGTTCGTGCCGGCGATGAGCGGGCTGTGCCCGTCGGCGTGCTGCAGGCCCTCACCCGTGAGGGTGGTGCGGCCCGCGGTCGCGCCGATGATGAAGCCGCGCGTCATCTGGTCGCCGGCCGCCCAGAACTGGTCGCCCGTGCGCTGGAAGCCGAACATCGAGTAGAAGATGTAGACCGGGATCATCGGCTCGCCGTGCGTGGCGTACGACGTGCCCACCGACTGGAACGCGGCGGCGGAACCGGCCTCGTTGATACCGGTGTGCATGATCTGGCCGGACTCGGACTCCTTGTAGCTCAGCATGAGCTCGCGGTCCACGGCGAGGTAGTTCTGGCCGAGCGTGTTGAAGATCTTGGCGCTCGGGAAGATCGAGTCGAGGCCGAAGGTGCGGGCCTCGTCCGGGATGATCGGCACGATGCGGTTGCCGAAGTCCTTGGCCTTGAAGAGGTCCTTGAGCAGCCGCACGAACGCCATGGTCGTGGCGATCTGCTGCGTGCCGGAACCCTTCTTCAGCAGCTCGTAGGTCTTGTCCTCGGGCAGCTTGAGGGTCGTCCTCGCGACGGTCCGGCGCTCCGGTACGAAGCCACCGAGCTGACGGCGGCGCTCCAGCATGTACTGGACCTCCGGCGCGTCGGCCCCGGGGTGGTAGTACGGCGGCAGGTACGGGTCGGCCTCGAGCTCGGCGTCCGAGATCGGGATGCGCAGCGAGTCGCGCAGCGTCTTGAGGTCGTCGCCCTTGAGCTTCTTCATCTGGTGCGTCGAGTTGCGGCCGGCGAAGCCGGAGCCCAGGCCGTAGCCCTTGACGGTGTGCGCCAGGATGATCGTCGGCTGGCCGGTGTGCGCGCGCGCCGCGGAGTAGGCCGCGTAGAGCTTGCGGTAGTCGTGCCCGCCGCGCTTCATGTTCCAGATGTCGTCGTCGGTCATGTTCTCGACGAGGGCCTTCGTGCGCGGGTCGCGCCCGAAGAAGTGCTCGCGGATGAACGCGCCGGACTCCGCACGGTAGGTCTGGTAGTCACCGTCGGGCGTGACGTTCATCAGGTTGACCAGCGCGCGGTCCTTGTCGGCGTTGAGCAGGGTGTCCCACTCGCGGCCCCAGACGACCTTGATGACGTTCCAGCCGGCGCCCTTGAACTGGGCCTCCAGCTCCTGGACGATCTTGCCGTTGCCGCGCACCGGGCCGTCGAGGCGCTGCAGGTTGCAGTTCACGACGAACGTCAGGTTGTCCAGCTGCTGCTGGGCGGCGTGCTGGATCATGCCGCGGCTCTCGGGCTCGTCCATCTCGCCGTCGCCGAGGAAGGCCCAGACGTCCTGCTGGCTGGTGTCCTTGATCCCGCGGTTGTGCAGGTACTTGTTGGTCCAGGCCTGGTAGATCGCCGACGCCGGGCCGAGGCCCATGCTGACGGTCGGGAACTCCCAGAAGTCCTGCATGAGGCGCGGGTGCGGGTAGGACGGCAGGCCGCCACCCGGGTGCGACTTCTCCTGGCGGAACCCGTCGAGCTGGTCCGCGGTAAGGCGACCCTCGAGGTACGCCCGGGCGTAGACGCCGGGGGAGGCGTGGCCCTGGAAGTAGATCTGGTCACCGCCGCCCGGGTGGTCCTTGCCCCGGAAGAAGTGGTTCAGGCCCACCTCGTACAGCGTCGCCACGGACGCGTAGGAGGAGATGTGCCCACCGACGCTGAGGCCCTCGCGCTGTGCGCGGGTCACCATGACTGCCGCGTTCCAACGGATCCAGGAGCGGTAGCGCCGCTCCATGGCCTCGTCGCCCGGGAAGTACGGCTCCTCGTGGACACCGATGGTGTTCACGTAGGGCGTCGCCATCGACGCGGGAATGCTCACATTCCGCTCGCGCGCCCGCCGGAGCAGGTTGAGCATGACGTACCGGGCGCGGGGTCCGCCCTTGTCGTCGATCAGCCCGTCGAAGGACTCGACCCATTCCTCGGTCTCGGCCGGGTCGATGTCAGGTACGGCGCTGAGCAGACCGTTGATCAGCGGTCCGGTCTCGTCAAACGAAGCCACCAGCAACCTCTCTCGGTGTCGCGCGGCGGGGTCGCGGTTCGCGCTCCTCGCCGCCTCGTCAGGACCCGTCGCGTCGGCGTAGCGTCGCCACAGCTGGGGTTGCGACTGTGCACGCCCACGCACAGGTGGTCCTAGCCATTCTGTCCCCTCACAGCGTGCGCTCACACCATAGGGCGGTCAAGAGTGCGTGATCTGCGTTACGTCTGTACCGGTTCGCGCCTTTATTGATACGGGGTATCGCAATGATGAGACTGAGTGCATGACTCGTGCGTTGCCGAGGTCTCATCGATTCATCAAAAAGACACCACGCGACCTGGTTGCGAGGCATGGCCGGGGTGCGTGCACTACCTTTGGCGACGGAGGGCCCGCGTAGGGTCGGACAGACACGCATACGACCCGGCTGCGAGTGCCGGACAGAGAGAGGGACGATCAACCAAGTGAGCACGGACACCCAGGGCGCCGGGCGCCTCGGTTTCGAGGCCGGCCAGGTGGTGCAGGAGTTCGGCTGGGGCGACGACGTCGACGACGCACTCCGGGCGGACATCGAAAAGATCATCGGCAGCGAGCTGGAGGACGAGGACTTCGGCGACGTGACCGACGGCGTCATCCTCTGGTGGCGGGAGGACGACGGAGACCTCACCGACGCACTCGTGGATGTGCTGACCGTGCTGGACGACGGCGGCATCATCTGGATCTTCACGCCCAAGCCCGGCCGGGACGGCGAGGTGGGCCACAGCGACATCCAGGAGGCCGCCACGACCGCCGGCCTGCAGACCACCAGCACCTTTGCCATCGCGGAGGACTGGTCGGCGACCCGACTCGCATACCGGGGCCGCGGCAAGTGATGGCGCGACAGGTCTGAAGCCGTGACCGAGTCCGCCGCCGCGTCGACCGCTCCTACGGAGTCGCTGAAGCCGGGTGACCCCGCACCCGACTTCACGCTCCCTGACACGCACGGCACCCCGACCACGCTGTCGGACCTGCGTGGGACGCCGGTGCTCGTCGTCTTCGTCCCGTTCGCGTTCTCCGGGACGTGCACCAGCGAGCTGTGCGAGCTGCGCGACAACATCGAGGACTTCGAGACCGCCGGCGTGCGGCTGCTCGTCATCTCCACGGACGCCGTCTTCACGCTCAAGGCGTGGCAGGCGGCGGAGGGCTACCAGTTCGACCTGCTCTCCGACTTCTGGCCGCACGGCGAGGTGGCACGCGACTACGGGGTCTTCGACGAGAGCTCGGGGATCGCGCTGCGGGGCACGTTCCTGATCGACGCCGACGGGATCGTCCGCTGGTGCGTGGTCAACCCGCGGGGTCAGGCACGCGACCTGGAGGACTACCGGCGGGCGGTAGTGGAGATCTGATCCGGTCAGTTCGTAAAATTGACCTGGTTCGGGGCCGGGGCCAGGTATTGTGGTCCGCTGCCAGGGCTCATAGCTCAGTTGGTTAGAGCGCCACGTTTACACCGTGGATGTCGGGGGTTCGAGTCCCTCTGGGCCCACCTCGGGATGACGCGGGACATCGTTGATCGATGTCCCGCGTCATCCTTCGTTTCGGGGCTGTGGCGGGTCTTGTTCGGTCCGCTTCGACCATGCAGTCCGGCCTGCTCTGAGGGTGCCTACCAGCCGAGGCGAGAGACGCCGAGGACTGCTCGGGCCTCGGCCTCGGCAGCGATCGCGTCGGGATGCCGGCCGAGGCAGCCAGGGCTCACCTTGGGCCATGGCTCGGCGGCGTAGAGCCCGTCGAGCGCCTCGACCAGCGGTTCTCGGACGTCGGGTACGGAGTGCCCGAGGCGTTCGGCGTTGTCGGCATAGTCGATCCCGGCCCGACAGAACGCCTCGAAGAACACGTCCTTGTCCGCAACAGCTCTGCGGCGTCTGTGCCCCTCATAAGCGAGGCAGACCATGCTCGACCGCTGCGCGCCGATCATGAAGCGGACGGGTGCGTCGGGAAACCAGGTCGCCGCGTACGACCCGCCACGGTGGAACGTCTGGACCATCTGCGCGAACGATGCCCATAACCAGTCTGTGTCGGTCCACTGGTCCAGGTCGATCATCACTCGTCCGTTCACGACGAGCCGCACCCCACCAGTCAGGTCTGTTGCGTGTCGTGAACGGGCGACATCCTCGATCGGTGAGAAGTCTGCTCGACGAGAGGTGCGCAGGTAGGTGCGAATCTCGACTGTCCCGAGCCAGGGCCGTTGCGGCGGGCGCATCAGTGCGATTCGGAGCGCGCGAGCCGGTACGGTCCGGCTTCGAGCGCGTGTGCGACGGCGTCGGGCAGCAGCTCGGCGTGCATCGGGGCATGAGCAGCTGCCCAGGGTGCGAGCTTGCTACAAAACCCGTCAAGGTCCGCCTCGGCCTGTGCGAGGGCGGCGCGGGCCTCGTCAGGGGCGACCCGGAAGATGGGCCGGGCCGGGTCCTCGGCGTCCTGCACGATCTCGACGAGTCCGTCGCGCAGGGTGACCCCAGCGTCGGGGCTGTGTCCGAGCCAGCACCCCGGAAGGCTCCCCTCAAGCACGTCGAAAATCTCGGAGCGCTCGTCGATCGAGTAGCAACAGCCGGGCGTGATCGAGATTCCGGTGCTCGTCTCGATGAACCGCAGACCGCCCATCGCGATCGGTTGGGCGTCACCCGGATCGTGCGGGCCCAGTGCCCGTCCGAGGTAGACGGCGAGGTTTGCTGCCTCGTCGCCCTTCTCGTCAGTGTGGAACCAGCGCAAGACCTGGTGCACTGCTGTCCCGACCTCGGCGTCGGACATGTCGCCGTGCAAGGCCTGATACCAGAAGCCCTTGCGCCCGACGACGGGCCACAGGTCGAACGTGTCGTCGCCAAGGACCTCGATCACCGGCTCGGCACGCAGGGCTGTCATGCGGGCAACCGTGCCAGCGGCAGGTAGCCGCGGTCAACGAGAAACCGTTCGGTGCGGCGGCCGGTAGGGTGCCGCATCGTGACGCAGCGACCCATCGTGTTCCTCGACATCGACGGAACACTCCTGCCGTTCGGCCCGGGCGACCGTTCGCAAGCCGTCCATGACCCTCGCGCGTGGCGGGCACACTCCAACCCGCAGCTGGGCAAGCTGCGCCGGGCGCCCAGCTACGACCTGGTCCGGCTCGGAGGCGAGCTGGTGTGGGCCTCGGCCTGGGGCCACGACGCGAACGACGTCGTCGCGCCGATCCTGGCACTGGGTCGGTTGCCCGTGGTCGACTTCGACGAGGGCGACGACGACGTAGTGCCCGGCGGCGTGCACTGGAAGACGGCGTCCCTGGTTCGACACGCGGCAGGGCGGCCGTTCATCTGGCTCGACGACGAGATCCGCGACCTCGACCAGCAGTGGGTCGAGGCAGCGCACCCAGGTCCGGCACTCTTGCACCGGGTCAGTCCGACGTCAGGCCTGACCAAGGATGATCTGGCCGTGGTGACGGCCTGGATACGCGAGGCGGTCGGCCCGCCTGCTGCTGACGACATCCCGCCGCCGCTACGCGCGATCATGGACGCGCGGTTCGATTACGACGACGGCAAGGGCGTCGACTTGGAGCCCTACCCTGCGCTCGAACCGGTCGCGGAGACGGGATGGTGGCTGCGTCACTGGACGGGAAACCCGGATGTCACTGGCGAGAAGCTTCGTCCCTTCGCGCAGGACAGCAGCGGTGGATACGTGTGTTCGTGGATGATCCGCCCTGATGCCGAACTGGTGGACCAGCCCGTGGTCTACGTCGGGTCGGAGGGTGACGTCGCGGTCCTGGCCGGTGACGCCTGGGACGCACTGTGGTTCTTCGCTCACGGGTTCGGCCCGCACGACGTCCCGAGCGAGTTCGAGGTGGGGGAGCGCTATTTCAAGCCCGACCCGGAGCGGACCGTACGAACGCACATCGAGCTGACGCGGGCTGCTGGCCGGCTCGCGCCGGGCCGCCGTCGGCCCGTGGAGCAGATCGTCGCCGACGCGTCGGCAGGGCTGCCTGACCTGCGTGCCTGGGTCGACGACCTGTGCCGTTGAGTCGCTAGCTGCCGGCTCGGACGACGTCCATGGTCTCGGCGGCGAGGGCCCGGAATCGGTCCCGGCTCGTGGTCGGCGATGTCATGGCCGCAATGCTGGGCGCTGGAGACCTGACGGTCCACCGGTTTCTCGTGTCAGGCTGGAGCGATGTCTGCTGATGAAGTGGTTCTGGACTGGCGCGGGCCGGTGTCTGACGCCGAGATCGTCGACCTCACCGAGTCCCACGGCGGCAACCCGGAGCCCGGATGGTGGGACCGGATCCGAGGCCATTCGCTGGGGTGGGTATCCGCCCGGAGCCGCGAGGGTCAGCTGGTCGGGTTCGTGAACGTCGCCTGGGACGGCGGGGGCCACGCGTTCCTGATCGACACCAAGACGCGCCCCAGCCACCAGCGGCAGGGACTCGGTACCGCCGTCGTGCGGCGCGCGGTCGAGGAGGCCCGGGCGGCGGGATGCGAGTGGCTGTTCGTCGACTTCGAGCCGCACCTCGAGGCGTTCTACCTGGAGTCCTGCGGTTTCCGACCGACGGCCGCCGGGCTCGTCCACCTCACCGACTCCTGACCGGACAGCGACGTCGTCAGCCTGGGTGCCGTACACCCCGGCATACCGCAGCCTGGTTGCCTGCGAGCGCCCCGGGCAACCTGGTGATCGTCGGGCGAGAACGCCGGGCATCGGATCGCCGCAGGGCGGGAACGGGAGACGGACATGACGACGGACGGCTACGTCGGGCTGTGGGTCACGGCGGACGGGCACGTGCGGCAGCGGTTGCTGCCCGACGGCCGGTACGACGAGGCACGCGGTGAGCGGGAGAGCGCCTACACGGGGCGGTACTGGATCGAGGGCGACCACATCCGCTACAAGGACGACACGGGGTTCAGCGCGGACGGCGACTTCCGTGACGGGGTGCTGTACCACGGCGGCATGGTGATGTACCGGCGGGACTGACGGCGTCGGGCCCACATCCCGCCGTTGGCCGGCCCGCGCCGCCGGTGCAGGTCAAACTGCACTGGTCGCCGCGCGCACGCGCAGGCTCAGCGCGACCCCGAGGACGACGACGGCGGCCGCGCCCGCCGCAACGGCCGTCGGCACGGAGTGCGGCGCGCCGTCCCACCTCGCTACGGCGATCCAGGCGAGGCCCCACGCGATGGCCGCGGCCACGGCGACGCGGCCCTTGCTGCGCACAGCGAGTGCGACCCCGACGCCACCGACCGCCACCAGAACCGCGACCGCCCACCAAGCCGGGTCGATCCCTGCGCCGTCGAATCCCGAGCTGGTGAGGGCTGCTGCGACGTTGGCGGCAGTGGCCACGCAGACCCAGCCGAGGTAGACGCCGAGCGAACCGTCGACGAGCAGGCGTTCCAGCAGTCCGCTCGCCCGGGACCGCATCAGGATCACGAGGACCCGGCTGAGCAGCGCGAGCAGCGCCGCGATGACGGCGACGCTCACCCAGAGCCAGCCCGCCTGCACCACCAGGATCCACACCGCGTTGAGCAGCATGGTCCCGGCGACCGGTATCCGCAGGCTGCGCTGCCGGTCCGCGGACGCCGCGGTGGGGAACCACTGCAGCACCGTGTACCCCGCGAGCCCGAGGTACACGACCGTCCACACCGAGAAGGCGGGGGACGCCGGTGCGATGAGCGTGGCATCTGCCGCGAGCGCCCCTCCGGCCGCCGAGGCGATCGGTGTGCCGCCGAAGATGCCGACGCCGATCATCGAGCCGATCACGCAGAACGCGAAGCTGACGGTGACGACGACCTGCTGGATCCGGTCGGTGAGATGCATGCGGTCCTGGCTCCTCGAGTCGCTGGTCCGGGATATTGCTAGCCTATCTAGTAATCTGCCAGGATTTACGTTGTCGAGCGAGAGGCGGTAACGCCATGAACGACGGCGGTCAGGTCCTGGTCACGGGGGCCACCGGATACATCGGCGGGCGACTGGTGCCCGAGCTGCTCTCTGCCGGGTATCGCGTCCGTGTCCTGGCCCGGCACCCCGAGCGCATCTCGTCCCGCGACTGGGCCGACGACGTGGAGGTGTTCGCCGGTGATGCCACGGCGCGGCCGGACCTGCGCCGGGCGCTGGAGGGCGTCGACGTGGCTTACTACCTGATCCACGCCCTCGGCTCCGGGTCGGGGTTCGCCGAGCGTGACCGCAGCACGGCCCGCGGGTTCGCGGTGGTGGCCAGGGAGGCCGGCGTGCGTCGCATCGTCTACCTCGGCGGCCTGCACCCCGACGCGGAACGGCTCTCGCCGCACCTGGAGTCCCGGCGGGAGGTCGAGGAGATCCTGCTCGACAGTGGTGTGCCGACGATCGTGCTGCGGGCGGCGGTGATCCTCGGGTCGGGCAGCGCGTCCTTCGAGATGATGCGGTACCTCACCGAACGGCTGCCGGCGATGATCGCGCCGCGCTGGATCAACAACCGCATCCAGCCGATCGCCGTGCGCGACGTGCTGCGCTACCTCGTGGGCGCGGCGAGCATCCCGCCCGAGGTGAGTCGGGGGTTCGACGTCGGGGGCCCGGACGTGCTCACCTACCGCGAGATGATGCAGCGCTATGCGGCCGCCGCCGGGCTCCGTCCTCGGATCATCCGCGCCGTCCCGGTCCTGACCCCGCGGCTCGCCAGCCTGTGGGTCGGTCTGGTGACGCCCGTGCCGCCGGCGATCGCCCGCCCGCTCGTGGGATCCCTGGTGCACGAGGTCGTAGCACGTGAGCACGACATCGCGGAGTACGTGCCCGACCCGCCCGAGGGGCTGATCGGCTTCGACCGGGCGGTCGAGCTGGCGCTGGCGCGCATCCGGGACCTGGACGTACGGACGAGCTGGGTCTCGGCGTCTACCCCGGGGGCGCCGTCCGACCCGCTGCCCGAGGACCCCGACTGGGCGGGCGGGAGCCTGCTCTTGGACGACCGGTCGATAGAGGTGGATACGACGCGCGAGGCGCTCTGGTCGGTGATCGAGGGCATCGGCGGGGCGCACGGCTGGTACTCCTGGCACCTGGGCTGGGTGGCGCGCGGTCTCCTGGACCGGCTGTTCGGAGGTCCGGGGCTGCGCCGCGGACGCCGACACCCGCAGCACCTCGCACCCGGTGACGCGCTCGACTGGTGGCGCGTCGAGAAGGTGGTTCCGGGCGAGCTGCTGCGACTGCGGGCCGAGATGCGCCTGCCGGGTCTCGCGTGGCTCGAGCTGTCCGTCGAGGGCGAGCCCGGCGACCGGCCGACGTTCCGCCAGCGCGCAGTCTTCTCGCCGCAGGGGCTCCCGGGGCAGCTGTACTGGTGGGCCATCAGCCCGTTCCACGGCATCGTGTTCGGCGGCATGCAGCGCAACATCGCCCGCGCGGCGAAGGAGCACGGCGCCGGGCGCAGACCAACCGACTGAGACGGTCCGTCCGACCCGGGTCGACGGGGTGCAACCGGTCGAACCTCGCTGTTCGGGACCTGGCTTACTCGCTGGTGCACCTGTTCTCCGGTACGAACGTCACGGAGGTGCCGACCCGTGAGGCGATCGACAAGTTCCTTGCCGACCCGATCCGGCCCGACCTCTGCCCTCGAAGGTCCTCTGACCTGCGGAGTTGACGTTCCACGCTCGACCAGGAGCGAGGAGACACGGCGAGTTCTTGATCACTTGTTTACCGTCCGGGTATCAGAAATCCTGTTTCAACGTTACCCTGGGTAAAGAGTCAGGCAACGGCTCAACGGCGCACGTAGCGCACGGAGGGCTGTACAAATGAATGTTGAACCGTCGGAGATAGAGCGTGCTCTTACGCTCGGCATCAACCATCTCGTGGGACGTTACCGGTACGAGCTCGCCACTCAGCGGTGGTGGTGGTCGGACGAGACGTACCAGATCCACGGCTTCGAACCCGGCGAGGTGGTTCCGACCACGAAGCTCATCCTGGCTCACAAGCATCCGGACGACCGCGTCCGTGTGTCCCGCGTCCTGAAGACGGCAGCGGCGACCGGGGAGCCGTTCAGCAGTGTTCATCGCGTCATGGACGCCCGAGGGGCAGAGCGGACGCTGACGGTGGTCGGCCAGGGGCGCCGCGACCCGGCGACGCACCAGATCTGCGAGCTCGTGGGCTATTTCGTCGATATCTCCGCCACGGTCCAGGCGCTGGCGAGTCAAGCCGCATCGGAGTCCATCCGTGCGTCTGCGGCTACGCGTGCCTCGATCGAACAGGCCAAGGGCATCATTGCCTTCGTCCTGGGTGTCGAGCCTGCCGAGGCGTTCGAACGCCTGCGCGTCACCTCCAACGAGACGAACGTGGCCGTGCGTGACGTGGCCCGAGAGATCGTTGATCTGACGAGTACCGGGGGTTCGACCGCGGACGTCCTCGCTGCCCTGGCGCCGCAGGTACGGGAGCCGCAGCTCTGACGCTGTCAGCACGGTGGGACGACACGGGGCATCGCTGACGGGTGCCCGGATCCCGACGCCCGGAGGCAGCTCGACGCCTCCGGGCGTCGGTCGCGCGGCCGCTACTCCTCGAACGCGATGTTGCCGCGGCAGGCCTCACCGGGGCTCGGGACAGCGCCCTTGAGGCCGTGGCTGACGTACTTGCCGTAGCTCTGGACGTGCCCGCCCGTGACGAAGTCGTCGTCGAACTCCGGCGGCTGGACCTCCTGGTCGTCGGGCAGGTCCCGGCCCGAGAATGCGCACGCCGAGCTGGCGTTGAATGCTCCCGGGATCGGGTCACCCTTTCCGTTGGTCTCGCCGGCGTGCGCTGACATGGAGCCACCCACGGTCAGCCCTGCGGCGACGACGCACGTCAGGAAGACGCGCTTCATGCTCACCACCTCCTTGTGGCGAGGAGCGTCCGGGTAGGTCGGGCGAACCCGGTCCGCCCCCTGTGGCCAACGTACGTCCGGGCCCCTGCCGGCACAGCCCGGGGCGCAGAGATCACCCGTGCCGTCGGCTGACCCGAGGTCGAGGATGCTCCAGGCACCCTCTGAGGCTCTGCCAGGATGACACCGTGACCAGTCATATTGCCCGGTATCAAGCCGGGGACCACGACGGCGTCTGGCGGGACCTGCGAGCCCTGGGCCTGGACGCGTTCGGTGTGCGCCACAGGGAGGACGCGCAGGCGGTCGCGCGCGAGATGGCGAGCCGGGCGCGACAGAACGTGGAGACGCTCGTCGACCGGCTGCAGGCGGACGGCTTCATCGCCACCAGGAACGATGACGACGCGACGCCTCGCCCGCCCCACTTCCCGCCCACCGACGGCGCGTCCGCGCTCGCCGACTGGATGGAGGAGACGTTCGCGCCGTTCCCGATGACCGTCGCCGCGTGGATCCGCCAGGTCGGGGACGTGTGGCTCGTGGGCGAGCACCCGAGGTGGTCCGAGAGCGTCCTGGCCGACCCGCTCGTGGTCGAGTTCGAGCACACCGTCTACGGCGGCGGGTCGCGCGAGTACTACGAGGGGGAGTGGAAGCTGTGGGCCGAGGACGCCGACGAGGACACCTCCCCGTTCCAGCTCGACTTCGCGCCTGACGCCCTGCACAAGGCCAACATCAGCGGCGACGGGCCGTACGGGGTCGACGTGCCGGGTCCGGGCGTCGACGGCCTGGTCGGTCCGACGACGTGGTTCGTCGACGACCTCAACGACGCGTTCGCGGCGGGAGGTTTTCCCGGGGCGCTGCGCGCCGAGGGGTACGTGGACCCGCCCGCCGGCCTGCGCGAGGGACTCGCCCGGGACCTGTTGCGGCTCTGACCCGCCGCTCCACCGGGCGACGTCACGTCACCAGCCCGTTGCGGTAGGCGTAGACCACCGCCTGCACGCGGTCGCGCAGGCCGAGCTTGGCCAGGAGGCGGGAGACGTACGTCTTGACCGTCTCCTGGCTGATCACCAGCGTCGCGGCGATCTCGCCGTTCGACAGGCCGTTGGCGATGAGGCGCAGCACCTCCAGCTCGCGCGGCGTCAGCGCGGTGTCGCCCGGGACGCTCTCGGCGGGCCGGATCCGTGCCGCGTACCTGCCCACCAGCTGCCGGGTCACCTCGGGTGCCAGCAGCGCGGCCCCCGACGCGACGGTGCGGATGCCGTTCAGCAGCTGCGCGGCCGGGGCGTCCTTGAGGAGGAACCCGCTGGCCCCGGCGCGCAGCGCCTCGTAGACGTACTCGTCGAGGTTGAAGGTCGTCACCACGAGCACCTTGACGGGATGCTCCACCCCGGCGCCGGCGAGCAGGCGGGTCGCCTCGATGCCGTCGAGGACCGGCATCCGGACGTCCATCACGACGACGTCGGGGTTCAGCCGGCTGGCGAGATCGACGGCGGCTCGCCCGTCACCACAGTCGCCCACCACCTCGAGGTCGGGCTGGGCGTCGATGATCGTCGCGAACCCGGTGCGGATCAGTACCTGGTCGTCACAGACCAGCACGCGGGTCGGCGAGGTCACTACCGGCCCCCGGTCGGGATACGGGCCAGCACGACGAAACCGCCGTCGTCCGACCGCTGGGCGCTGAACTCGCCGCCCAGGGCGGCTACCCGTTCGCGCAGCCCGGCCAGGCCCCGCCCGCTGCCGCCCGGCGAGACGCTGCGAGCCCGTCCGCCGGCTCGTGGGCCCGGCCCGTCGGTGCTGACCTCCACCGTGATCTCCCTGTCGTCGTAGTGCACGGTCACCGCCGTCGGGCGGCCGTGGGCGTGCTTGAGGGCGTTCGTCAGCGACTCCTGCACCACGCGGTGCGCGGCGCGTTCGGCGCTGCCCGACGACGTCGCCGGCGTGCCGTGCTCGGTGAGCTCCACCGGCTGCCCGGCCCGCCGGGTCTGCTCGACGAGCGCGCCCAGGTCGCCGTCCGGCTGCGTCCGGGCGGGGCCCTCGTGGCCGGGGTCCAGCAGGTCGAGCAGGTTCCGCAGGTCGCTGATCGCGAGCCGGCCCGTGTCGCCGACGGCGGTCAGCGTCTCGGCGAGACGGTCGGGCGAGGCGGTCAGGTACCGCGCCGCCTCGGTCTGCACGACCATCGCCGTGACGTGATGCGTCACGACGTCGTGCAGCTCGCGGGCGATGCGGGTGCGTTCGGCGGTGCGGGTCTCCTCGGCGACCCGGTGCCGTCGCTCGGCCTCGGCCGCCCGGGTCGAGCGCACCCAGGCGCCGACACCCCACGCGAGGGCCATCACCAGGTAGAACGTCAGGTACTCGTCCACCCGCTCGGCGCCGGTCAGCCGGTCGAGCGCGACCGCCAGCCCCACGTATGCCACGGAGAGCGCGGCGACCACGAGCCGACGGCGGTGCGCCAGGTGCGCCCCGGCGCTCACCAGCGCTACGCCCAGCGCGTTGGCCGCGAACGAGTGGTAGCCCTGGACCTGGCCGAGCACGAAGCCGAGCGAGACCAGCGCGACGCATACGGCCGGCCACCGCCGACGCACCGCGAGCGGGAGGCACTGGAGCGCGATGAGCAGCACCGCTGCGCCGTCGAACGGACGGGCGGGCATCTCGCCGACCTGCGTCCCGTACTCCCGCAGCACCGGCACGAACGCCGCACCGGCGAGCGCGAGGGCGAGCGGCAGGTCCCGGACCGTGACGTCGAGCCGGTGCCACCGGTCGCGCCACCGGTCCGGGACCCGCCGAAGTTCGATCACCGGGGGAGCGTAACGGCCGCATCGGCCCGGGCGGAGCGGCGCAGCGGAACAATGTGCCCGCGCCGGTACGCCATCCGGATGAACACCGCGGCGACCGCCACGCAGAACACGATCGAGTAGACGCTGCCCTCCGGGCCGAACTCGCCGCCCGTGATCAGCATCGGGCCCGACGTCGAGGCGTCCAGCAGGCCCTGCGGGGTGTTGTTGCCCGAGACCTCGGTGCTGAAGATCGCGCTCCCGGCGATGTTCCAGCCGAGGTGCAGACCGATCGGCACCCACAGCTTGCGGGTGGCGACGTACGCGGCGGTGAGCATGCCGCCCGCCTCGACGGCGATGGCGAGCGCGCCCCACAGGCTGGCGTTCGGGTTGATCAGGTGCGCCAGGCCGAACAGCAGGCTGGTCGCCGTCAGGGCGATCCACGTGCCGGTCCACCCCTCGATGATCCGGAACAGGACGCCGCGGAACATCAGCTCCTCGCTCACCGCGACCGCAGCCATGAAGCCGACGAGCCCGACCGCTCCCGTCACCGTGCCCAGGCCGTGCACCGTGTAGCTGCCCAGGAAGGCGAGGTTGACGATGACCAGGGCGAACAGCCCGACACCGAGCAGCGTGCCCCACCCGAGCCCGGACACCGCTCCCTCCCGGGACACCTCCACCACGTCACGGTGTTCCGTGCGCCGCACCACCCAGGCGTAGACGAGGACGGCGAGCACGGCCGTCGCGAACCCCACGACGAGCGCCAGCCAGGGGTTGTCCCCGGCCAGCGCCAGCGCTTGGCTGCCGAGGAACGAGACCGCCAGAACGGCTACGAGCTGCCACACCAGACGCACGATGACTCCTTCGAGAAGCCGCGGCCGGAGCGCCGCGGACTACCCAGAACGCTATGGATCGAGCGGCGCGCGGTAGTCACCGCAGGGTGGACATTCGCGGGTAGCTCGCACGGGGGACAGGCAAGATCCGTCGGCCCCGGAAGATGAACACCATGTGAACAGAAATCGAACTGTTCACCTGAACGTCACCCGCTGGTCAAGTGTGATCTGCGCACACGTCACCATGGTGTGGTGACCGAGATGATTCTTCTCGTCGTGGTCGTGCTCACCGCACTCGCCTTCGACTTCACGAACGGCTTCCACGACACGGGCAATGCCATGGCGACCTCCATCGCCACCCGAGCTCTTACGCCTCGCCGGGCGGTCCTGCTGTCCGCGGCCCTGAACCTGGTCGGCGCGTTCCTGTCGCTGTCCGTGGCCGCGACCATCGCCAAGGGACTCGTCGACGCCGACGTCATCACCCTGGAGGTCGTGTTCGCCGGGCTGGTCGGCGGCATCGTCTGGAACCTGCTCACCTGGCTGGTCGGCCTGCCGTCCAGCTCGTCGCACGCGCTGGTCGGCGGCGTCGTGGGTGCGGTGCTGGCGGCCGCGGGCACCTCCGGCGTGCTGTGGGAGGGCGTCCTCGCGAAGGTCCTGGTCCCGGCTCTGATCGCCCCGATGGTCGCCATCGCGGTCGCCGCGACGGGTACCTGGCTCGTCGCGCGGCTGACCCGAGGCCTGCCGCAGGACGTCACCTCGCGCGGGTTCCGCTGGGGCCAGGTCGGCTCCGCCTCGCTGGTCTCCCTCGCGCACGGCACCAACGACGCGCAGAAGTCGATGGGCATCATCCTGCTCGCCCTCATCACGGCCGGCGCGGTACCTGCGGACTCGGGCGTCCCGTTCTGGGTCATCCTGTCCTGCGCCCTTGCCATGGCGCTCGGCACCTACACCGGCGGCTGGCGCATCATCCGCGCGCTCGGCAAGGGCCTCGTCGAGATCGACACCCGGCAGGGGATGGCGGCGGAGACGTCGTCGGCGGCCGTCATCATGCTGTCGAGCTACTTCGGCTTCTCGCTGTCCACGACCCACGTCGCCACCGGCTCGATCCTGGGCTCCGGTGTCGGCATGCCGGGCGCGACGGTGCGCTGGGGGCTCGCGGGCCGCATGCTCGGCGCCTGGATGCTCACGCTGCCCGCTGCGGGCCTGATCGGTGCGCTCTGCTTCTGGGTGCAGCACGGGGTCGGCGGTGTGCTCGGCAGCGTGCTGGTGCTCGGCATCCTGCTCGCGTCGGCCGCGGCCATCTGGATCGCCTCGCGCCGCAAGCCCGTCGACCACACCAACGTCAACGAGGCCTGGGACGAGGAGCGCGGGGCCGGGATCGAACCGGTCGCCGCGACCACCGGCGAAGCCGGTCCGCTGCACGTCGCACCGGTCGAGGCGGGCCCGACGACATCGGCAGCCGCCGCCGCGATCGACAGCGTGACGGTGGGCGTGGGAGCGGCCGGATCCTCAGCGGCCGGTGGGACACCGAACGCCTCCGGGAAGGGAACAGCGGAATGAGCGGCATCATCGAGTGGGGCGCGCTGGGGCAGGTCGTCCTCGTCGGCCTGCTGGTCGGCGCGGGCGTCCCCGCACTGTTCGCACTGGGGCTCCGGCTGCTCACGCTGCCGGTCCGGGCCGACGTCGAAGCCGGTGGCACGCACGACGGCGACACGACGGCCGCCGTCGCCGCACCTGGCCTTGCACGACGGCTGGGCGGCTACCTGTGCCTGGCCCTGTGCGTCGCGGCCATCGCCACCGGGCTGGCATTCCTGGTCTCCGGCGGGCACTGACCGAGGCTCGCACCTTGACGAGCAATCTCGACCGGATCCGGGCGGAGATCGCCGCCCACGAGTCCAACGCCTGGGCGCGGGACCTCGGCTACGAGCCGCTCTACTCCGCGGCGGCCGGCGCCCGGATCGCGCTCATCGGCCAGGCGCCCGGCCGCAAGGCGCAGGAGAGCGGCGTGCCGTGGAACGACGCCAGCGGCGTCCGACTGCGCACCTGGCTCGGCGTCGACGACACCCAGTTCTACGACCCGGACCGGGTCGCCCTCGTCCCGATGGACTTCTACTACCCGGGCAAGGGTGCCTCCGGCGACCTGCCGCCGCGCAAGGACTTCGCTGCGCTGTGGCACGGGCGGATCCTCACCGAGCTGCCGGACCTCCGGCTCACGATCCTGGTGGGCGGCTACGCCCAGAAGTACTACCTGGGCGCCCGGGCGAAGCCGACCCTCACCGAGACCGTGCGCGCCTACACCGAGTACCTGCCGTCGACCATCCCCCTGGTGCACCCGTCGCCGCTCAACTTCCGCTGGCAGTCCAAGAACCCCTGGTTCGAGGAGGAGGTGGTCCCGACGCTGCGCACGCTGGTGGCCGGAGCGCTCGCGGGGACGTGACGACGGCAGCCCGGCGCTACCGGCTCACCCGGACCGGCTCCCACGCGAACCCGTCCGGGTCGGTGAACGTGCCGAGGTCGCTGTTCACCGCGATCCGGTGCGAGCCGGACCCCTCGGGGGCCACCCCGCCGTCCTTGGCCAGCGCAGCCCGCTTGTACAGGCCGAACCCGATGGGGCTGGAGCCCATCTTGAAGTCGACGTACGAGCCGAAGCTCTTGCCCACGGTCAGGCCGTGCGCGACGTAGAACTTCTTGCTCGCCGACACGTCGTCCGCCCCGATGAGGAGCACTATCTCGTCGGCCTTCCGGGAGACGGGGGCGGTGTCCTTCTTGGCGGACGTCGCGATCTTCCAGATGGTGCCGTCGGGCGCCTGGACCGCGCCGCCGTGGCCCCACATGGACTTCGCCACCGGCTTGAGCACGGTGGCTCCCGCGGCGACGGCGGCGTCGAACAGGGCGTTGACGTCACCCGGCTGAGAGCAGACGAGGGACAGGTGGAACCCGCGGAACCCGCTGGTGGGTGCGTCGGACTCGCGGAGCTGGAGCCGGTCGCCCAGGTCGAGGGCGTCGTAGAAGGAACGTGCGGAGCTGAGGTCGGTCACTTCGAGGGTGACGGAGTCGATGTTTGCCATGCCCACCACGTTAGGTTCGGCATGCCGCCGGGTGCTTCTCGATTCCTGACCGACCTTCCTGACCGACCTCCTGACCGGCATTCCTGAGTGTCTCGGATCGGCTCGCGGTAGCCTCCTGAGGTGCCTCCCGCACCGGAGCTGCTCACCTGGTTGCTCGACGCCGACCCAGCGCTGCGCTGGCAGGTCGAACGCGACCTCGTCGGCGCGCCCGAGGACGTATGGCAGGCAACCCGCGCCCGCGTCGCCACCGAGGGATTCGGGGCCCGCCTCCTCGCGCAGCAGGACCCCGACGGGCAGTGGGCGGGCGGCGCCTTCTTCCCGGCCGGCTTCCAGGGCGACGAGGAGGGCCAGCCCTGGACCGCGACGACCTGGTCGCTCAGCAGCCTCCGCGACTGGGGCCTCGACGCCGCAGCGCTGGCCGGGACCGCCGAGAAGATCGCCGCGAACAGCCGGTGGGAGTACGAGGACCTGCCCTACTGGGACGGCGAGGTCGACTGCTGCATCAACAGCTGGACGCTCGCCAACGGGGTGTGGCTGGGCGTCGACGTCTCCGGCATCGCCCAGTGGTTCGTGGACCACCGCCTCCCCGACGGCGGTTGGAACTGCGAGTGGGTCGAGGGCTCGACGCGCTCCTCGTTCCACTCCACGCTCAATTCCCTCAAGGGCCTCCTGTACTACGAGACCGACGCGCGGACCGGCGCCGACGTGCGCGCCGCACGCCGGGCCGGCGAGGAGTACCTCCTGGAGCGCCGGCTCCTCCGCAGGCTCTCGACCGGCGAGCCCGTCGGCCCGTGGGCCACCCACTTCGGGTACCCGTTCCGCTGGGGCTTCAGCGCCCTCAACGCCCTCGACTACTTTCGCGCGGCGGCGCTGCACGACGGCGTCGGGCCTGATCCCAGGCTTGCCGACGCCGTCGCCGTGGTCCGCGCCGCCCGCCGCCCGGACGGCACCTGGCTGCAGGAGGGGCGCCATCCGGGGCGGGTCTGGTTCGAGATCGACGTCCCGCCGGGGGAGCCGTCGAGGTGGCTCACCTTCTACGGCACGCGCGTGCTCGACTGGTGGGACGGCGCCCGTCCCGCATAGCGCTCGGGCCGCTCAGGCCTCGTCGCTCCCGCGCGGTACCCGGAGCAGCAGCGGGACCAGGACGGCTCCGACGACGAGGTGGACAACGCCGAGCACCACCGCCGAACCGGTAGTCATCTGGGCCGACAGGAACGGCAGGAACGACACGAGCACGACGGCGACCGCGAGGCCCGTCCAGATCCGCCTGCCGTACCGCGTGATCTTCTCCAGCAGGGCGAGCACCGCCCAGCCCGCGAGGGACGCGCCGAGCGTGATGATCACGAACGAGGCCAGGCTCAGGTCCAGGGGAGCCTGGCCGGGCTGCTCGACCACCAGATCGTTGCCGAGCAGCGGTTCGCCCACCAGCCAGACGAGGGCGGCGGCGGCCACTGTTGCGGCGACCGCCAGAGCACGGGCACCGACGCGGTTCGGGGTGCGGGTCTTCTGCTGCAGGTCCGACACGAGGAACTCCTTCAGGTTGTGAATGGTTCAGGTGCTGAAGCATGGCGAACCTAGCAGATCCTTCAGTACCTGAACAGTTCAGTCTCTGAAGTAGGGAGTAGGGTGGGCCTCATGAGCGCGCAAGCCGACCCGATCCTCGAGGAGCTGATCGGCCTCGTCTTCGGCGCGGCCGGGCACCTCAGCGCCGACTTCAACGCGGCCGGCGCGGAGCACGGCCTGCCGCACGCTCAGGCGCTGCTGCTGGTGAACCTGGTCGAGCCCATGCCGATGCGGGCCATCGCCGACTCGCTCTCGTGCGAGCCGTCGAACGTGACGGGCATCGTGGACGGGCTCGAGCGCCGGGGTCTCGTCGTCCGCCAGGCCGATCCGGCGGACCGCCGCGTCAAGCAGGTGGTCCTCACGGCCGACGGGAAGCGCACGCGCGACCTGCTCCGTGCGCGGGGTTACGCCCACGCCGAGAAGTTCTTCGACGTTCCTGGTGAGGTCAGGGTCCAGCTCCGCGACATCCT
Source organism: Promicromonospora alba (assembly GCF_042654905.1). NCBI lineage: Bacteria > Bacillati > Actinomycetota > Actinomycetes > Micrococcales > Promicromonosporaceae > Promicromonospora > Promicromonospora alba. The sequence continues at coordinate 857,340 of NZ_JBHSFI010000003.1, read as the reverse complement.
GGCCGGCCTGCTGGCGGGTGCCGCGGACGGCGTCACGAATCACCACTGCGGCGAGCCGCGCGCACAGAAGTCCTGGGGCAGGGCCGCTCACTGACGGGTGCGGGGGCGGATCCCAGGCTCGCCGACGCCCTCGGCTTGGTCGTGGTCACCCGCCGCCCGGACGGTCCTGGCTGCAGGAGGGGTGGCTACGAGCCGTCCGTCGCTGACGCCGTTTCCCGGCCGACCACGCCGAAACGGATCAGCAGCCCGCGCACCGGACCGGTCAGCGCCATGACGAAGAGCCAGAAGTACGAGGGCACGACCATCCCGAGCAGCAGGGTCAGCGTGAAGATCAGGGCCATGGACAACGGCGCGGCCGCCAGGGTGGCCGTGTACGGCAGTCCGACCGCCGCACGCGTCCGCCGTTCGACGACGGCGATGGCGAACAGCAGCCACGCGCTCGCTGCGAGGGTGCCGATGTAGGAGGCGACCAGTGGCCGGTCGGTCTCCAGCCCGCCGGTGAGCGCCGTGACCACGGGCATGATCGTGATCGTGAACAGCCACGCGAACTGGAGCATGGTCCGGCCGCGGCTCGTCGGCGTGTCCGGCAGCAGCATCGCGTGGTGCAGCCGCCAGAACATGGCAATCATCACGAAGCTGAGCCCGAAGGCCAGGAGCTGCGAGGCGTGCGCGCCGACGTACTCCGCGAGGCTGCTTCTGTCGGCGGACGCCTCGGACACGCCCTCCATGAGCGGCAGGATGAGCAGGGTCAGCGCGATGGCGATCGCGGCGTCAAGGAAAGCGATGAGGCGCTCGCTGGTGTACGCCGACGGTGTCGTCTGCTCGATCTTGTCGCTCACGCGGGAGATCCTGCCATGACTCGGAGACTTGTCCTCTGCCGTGCCGTAAAAAGGAGTAGGAAGGATCTACGAGGACGGACCGGTACGAGGAGGAACCATGTCCAGACTGCGAGGGCCCATCTCACGAGGAGCGAAGGTTGTCGTCGGAGTGGGGCTGACCGTCCTGCTCCTCGCGACGAGCTGTGGCGGAGGCGGCGACGGCGGAGGGGGCGGCGGCTACAGCCGTGGTGACGCTGACACCGGAAGCATCGAGCTCACCACGTCATGAACCGACTCCACCCCGTTCGTTGAGTGCTGGATATTTGCGCTTTTCGGGACGAGAACAGGGCAAATATCCAGCACTCAACGATCCCGGGGGCTACTCGACCAGCTTGCCCTCCGTCGAGACCTCCTGGGTCTGGATCAGGGCGGCGATCTCGTCCGGGACCTCCGGGATCGCCTCCCGGACCACGCCTGTGCGCGGGGACCACACCAGGTTCACCTGCAGCGCGGGGTCGAGGTCCGGGTAGTCCGACCGGTTGTGGCACCCGCGGGTCTCGCGGCGCTCGCGGGCGGCCTCCAGCGTCGCCCGGGCGGCGATGAGCGACGCCTTCAGGTCGAAGGCGTGCGCCAGGTCCTGGAACCCGGCGATGTCCGGGTGGATGCCCACGTTCTTGGTGCGCACCTCGATCTCGTCCAGCTCACGCAGTCCGGCGGTCAGCCCCTGCTCGTCCCGGACGACGCCGGCGTGCTCGGTCATCGTGTTGCGCACCGCCCGCTGCAGGGCGCGCACGTTCTCGTGCCCGTCGGCGGCCAGCAGGTCGGCGACCTCGGCGCGGGCCTCGGCCTCGGCGTCGTGCGAACGGTTCTGCGCCTCCAGGCCTGCCGAGTAGGCGGCGGCGGCCCGGCCGACGATCCGGCCGAACACCAGCAGCTCGATCAGGGAGTTTCCGCCGAGGCGGTTGGCGCCGTGCAGGCCGCTGGACGCCTCGCCGATCGCGTACAGACCGTCGACCTCGGTGCTGTGGTCCTCTGGCCGGACCCACACGCCGCCCATCGAGTAGTGCGCGGTGGGGGCGATCTCGATGGGCTCGGCCGTGATGTCGAGCATCTGCAGCTCGAGCATCGTCTGGTAGACGCGCGGCAGGCGCGTCATGATCGTCTCGCGCGGCAGGTGCGAGACGTCGAGCCAGACGCCGCCCTTCTCGGTGCCGCGTCCCTCCTTGATCTCCGTGTAAGCCGCCAATGCCACGCGATCGCGGGTCGACAGCTCCATCCGTTCGGGGTCGTAGTTCTGCATGAACCGCTCGCCCAGGGCGTTGCGCAGGATGCCGCCCTCGCCGCGCGCCGCCTCGGAGATGAGCGTCCCGGCCGCGTTCTCCGGCTCGAGGATGCCCGACGGATGGAACTGGACCAGCTCCGGGTCGCGCAGGCGCGCCCCGGCCTCGACCGCCAGCCGGAACGAGTCGCCCGTGTTCTCGTCACGGCGGGAGGACGTGCGCCGCCAGATGCGGTTGTGGCCGCCCGCGGCGAGGATCACGGCGTCCGCGTGGATCAGGTACGGCGTGCCGTCGGTCAGGTCGAACCCGTAGGCGCCGAACACCGCGCCGTCGCGGGTGAGGATCCGGGTGACGTAGACCGAGTCGAGGATCGGGATGTTCAGCTGGGTCGCGCGATTGACCAGCGAACGCTGGATCTCCAGGCCGGTGTAGTCGCCCGCGAAGGCGGTGCGGCGGTACGTGTGCGCGCCGAAGAACCGCTGGGAGATGCGCCCGTCGTCCTCCCGCGCGAACGCCATGCCGTACCGCTCGAGGTCCGCGATGCCCTGGGCGGCGCCCTTCGCGACGATCTCGGCCGTGTGCGGGTTGGCCAGGAAGTAGCTCTCTTTGATGGTGTCCGCGGCGTGCTGCTGCCAGCTGTCCTCCGCGTCCATGGTGCCGAGCGCGGCGTTGATCCCGCCCGCCGCGAGCGACGTGTGGGTGTCCATGCGCGGCCGCTTGCCGAGGGCCAGTACGTCGACACCCTGTTCTGCGAGCTCGATCGCGGCGCGTAGGCCGGACCCGCCCGTCCCGATGACCAGCACAGTTGTTGAGATTCGACGTTCGGTGGTGTTCATCCGATTACCTCTGCCTCACGTGTTCTGCCAGGTCGGCATAGCCGCGGCCGCACTGCCGGCGGCCCTTGTCCATCCGACCACCGGGGCTCGCGATTCGTGACAGGGTTGCGGTGTGAACAATCCCATCAGGTGAGATGGGTCATGCCGGCGGGGCCCTGCGGCAGCCCTTCTCGCGACCACCCGGGGCACGTAGGCTCGGCCCATGTCGAGGTGGCGATGGCGTGGCCGGACGGCGGACGCGGGGCTCGCGCTCGCGGTCGGCCTGGTCGCCGTCGTCGGCCTGGTGGTGCAGACCGGCGGCATCGGTACCGGTGCCGAGTGGGCGGCGCTCGCCGTCGTGCTCGTCTCCTCCGGTGCGCTCTACCTCCGCCGCCGCTTCCCGGTGCCGGTGGGCCTGGTGGCGCTGGCCGGCGTCACCGCGTACGGGGCGCTGCTCCAGCAGCCCGGGCTCATCATGCTGGTGTTCGTCGTGGCGCTCTACACGGTGGTCGACGAGGGTCACGTCGCGGTCGCCATCGGGCTCGGGCTGGCCTCGGTGGTGTCCTTCGCGATCGCGGACGGCTACGACCGGGAGACCTCGAACGGGGCGACGTTCCTGCACGCCGGCTGGCTGGTCGCCGTCATCGTCGGTGTGACCCGCAACCGCCGTGCCTACCTCGCCGAGGCCCGGGCGCGGGCGCTCGCGTCCGAGCAGCGCGTCGAGGAGGAGTCCCGGCGACGGGCCACCGAGGAACGCCTGCGGATCGCGCGCGAGGTGCACGACGTGCTGGGCCACCACCTCTCCCTGATCAACGTGCAGGCCAGCGCCGCGCTGCACCGGCCGGACCCCGAACGGTCCGAGCAGGCGCTCACCGCGATCAAGCAGGCGAGCAAGGAGACGCTGCGCGAGCTGCGCACGACGCTGGGCGTGCTGCGGCAGGACGGCGAGGCGCCGACCGCCCCGGCGCCCGGCCTGGCGCGGGTCGACGACCTCGTGGCCGTGGCCGGGGCCTCCGGGCTGCGCGTCCGGACGGAGCTTGGCGAGGACCGGCACCTGCCGGCGGAGGTCGACCTGGCCGCGTACCGGATCGTCCAGGAGGCGCTCACCAACGTGACCCGGCACTCCGCGGCGTCGTCGGCGGTGGTGCGGGTCCGGTCCGCGCCCGACGAGGGAGACGTGCTGGTGGAGATCGAGGACGACGGAACCCGCACCCCGGGCGAACCCGGCAACGGCATCCTCGGCATGGCGGAACGGGCCAGGGCGCTGGGCGGATCGCTGGAGACCGGCCCACGCCCGGGCGGCGGGTTCCGGGTGAGCGCGCGTCTGCCGGTGCCGGACGCGGGGCCGGTCGGGTCGGCGTCCGGGGAACCGGCATGATCCGGGTGCTGCTCGCTGACGACCAGGCCCTGGTCCGCGCCGGGTTCCGGTCCATCCTGGAGGGCGAGGACGGTATCGAGGTGGTCGGCGAGGCGGCCGACGGCGGCGAGGCGACCCGGCTCGCCCGGCAGCTGCGCCCCGACGTCGTCCTCATGGACATCCGGATGCCCGGGGTGGACGGCCTCGCCGCCACCCACGAGATCGCAGCGAGCACCGAGGCCCGCGTGCTCATCCTGACGACGTTCGACCTGGACGAGTACGTCTACGGCGCGCTGCGAGCCGGCGCCAGCGGCTTCCTCGTCAAGGACAGCGAGCCGGCGGAGCTGATCCACGCCCTGCGGGTGGTGGCCCGGGGCGACGCGCTGATCGCGCCCGCGATCACGCGCCGGCTGATCGCCGAGTTCGCCGCGCGGGCCACGTACCCGGACCCCGGCCCGCGGCTGAGCGCCCTCACCGAGCGGGAGCGCGAGGTGATGGCGCTGGTCGCCGCGGGCCTGTCCAACACCGAGATCGCCGCACGGCTGGTGCTGAGCCCGGCCACGGCCAAGACGCACGTCAGCCGCATCATGACCAAGGCCCAGGTCCGGGACCGCTCGCAGCTCGTGATCCTCGCGTACGAGTCCGGTCTGACCGTGCCCGGCTGGCTCGCCGACGCCTGACCTGGCGGGCCCCGCCTGACGTGTCAGGCGTGATCCGGCAGGTCAGGCGGCTCAGGCGGTGCGGCGGGCGCGGACCAGGGCCAGCCCGCCGAGGGCGACGCCGACCAGCCCGAGCACGACGGCGACGCCGCCGCCCGCGAGCCCGCCGCCGGTGCCGAGCTGACCGCCCGAGGTGGCAACGACCACCGCGCCGCCGACGGCCCCGACCAGCCCCGCACCCAGGGCCAGCGCGGCACCGAGCCGGCCGGTCTCGATACCGAGGCGCCCGGCGGGCCTGGCCAGCGCGAGCCCGCCGACGACCACCCCGACCAGCCCGAGCCCGATGGCGACGAAGCTCCAGAAGCGCCCGGGAGTCAGGGCGTACGAGCTCACGGCCTGCTGCGCCGCGACGTGGACGGCTGCCGGGACCCCGGCGGTGACGAGCAGGTGCTGGACGAACATGATGGTTCCCTTCGTTCGCGTGACGGGTACAGGTCGCACGCTATGGAAGGGGGCTGCCCGCCGTCGTCCCGCTGGGGTTGCGACCGGCCTGCCCACGCTGGTCGTACGGCTGCCCGCCGTCGTACCACCCGGGTTGTTACCGCCCGGGCGCCTCGGGGGTTCAGCAGTGGATCTCGGCGAGCTCCGTGAACACCGCACGGTTCAGGTGGAACGCGTGGTGCGTCTCCGCGACGGTGGCGGCCACCTCGTCCTCGTCCAGGTCGAGCTGGTCCAGCTCGTTGCGGTACGCGTCCTTGAAGACCTTGACCTTCGGGATGTCCGGGAACGTGTAGAACGCCAGCCCTTCCTCGTCCAGGCCGTAGTGCTGCTTCATCATGCGCTTCACGATCTGGCCGCCCGACAGGTCACCGAGGTAGCGCGTGTACGAGTGCGCCGCGTAGTGCGGCAGGCTGCCGCCGATCTCGCGGACGCGGTCCGCGTACCGGCGCGTCGCGGGCAGGATGCGGATCTCCTCGCGCCACGCGGGTCCGTACAGGTAGGCCAGGTCGCGCTCGATGGCCGGGACGCGTGTGAGCTCGTTGAAGACGAGGCCGGCGCCCCGCTCGTCGTCGCGCACGGCGACGCTCGCCTCTTCCAGCGCCTCGTAGACCACGAGGAGCTGGGCCGAGAGGTCGGCGTGAGCGGCCCGGGTCAGCGCCCCGGACATGAGCTCCTCGATGAACTGCTCCGAGTTGGCGGCGTCGTGCTCGTCGCGCGTGCTCTGGCGCAGCAGGGCGGACAGGGGGAGTTCTTCCTCGACGGGCAGGCTCACAGGATCTCCTCCGACAGGACGGCAACGTGCTGACAAACTGTCATCACATCGCGAGCATAGCAACTCCGGTTAGGTGAGCCTAACTTGTTGCCGGATCGTGGGACAGGAGTCTGAAACGTGTGGCGATGCGGGCGCCGTCGGGCATAACCTCTGGGTGGCGAGCGTGAGGCGTGACGAACCTCGGTCCGGGTCTCCGGGCAGACGCACCGCCCGCGCGTGCGGCGTACCGACGAGAGGCCGGGGTCTCCCGGCGAAGGAGTGGTGGCACCGCGACCTAGCCCCCGCCCGCTCCTCCAGGGCCTTCGCTCTCTGGAGGACTGATGAGACCACCTTTGCAAGCCCCGGCTACGTCTGCAGCCCCGTCTGCGGTAGCCACATCCACGGACGCGCCGGCTCGCACGCTCGCCCGCGACCTGTCCGCCGCCCCGCCGGGTTCGACGGCGCGGCTGCAGGGCTGGGTCCACCGCCGTCGTCAGCTGGCGACCGTGACGTTCCTCGTGCTGCGGGACCGCACCGGCCTCGCCCAGGTGGTGGTGCGCACCGGCGTCGGGCAGGCGCTGGAGGTGCCGCCGGAGGAGACCACTGTCGAGGTGACCGGCACGGTCACCGCCAACGCGCAGGCCCCGGGCGGGGTGGAGGTCACGGAGCCCGTGATCACGCCCCTCACCGACGACGCCGAGACCCCGCCCGTGGAGCTATGGCGGCCGGCGCTCACCGCCGCGCTGCCGACGATGCTCGACCACGCGGCCGTGACCTGGCGGCACCCCGCGCAGAAGGCGCGGTGGGAGGTCGCGGCGGCGAGCCTGCGCGGCTTCCGGGCGACGCTGGACGCGGCAGGGTTCACCGAGATCTGCACGCCGAAGCTGGTCGGGACGGCCACCGAGTCGGGCGCGAACGTGTTCCCCGTGGACTACTTCGGGCGGCCCGCGTACCTGGCGCAGTCGCCGCAGTTCTACAAGCAGCAGATGGTCGGGGTCTTCGAGCGGGTCTACGAGGTGGGCCCGGTCTTCCGCGCCGAACCGCACGACACGGTGCGGCATCTCGCGGAGTACCGCTCGCTCGACGTCGAGCTCGGATTCGTGCGCGACCACCGCGACGTGCTGGCCGTGCTGCGTGACGTGCTCGCCGGGATGGCCGACGCCGTACGCGGCTCGGGAGCTGCCGGACGGCTGGGCATCGAGGTGCCTGAGATCCCTGCGGAGATCCCGGTGCTCCACTTCGCGGACGCGCTCGCGCTGGTCAGCGCGCCGTCCGACGAGCCGGACCTGGCGCCCGAGCACGAACGGGCGCTGGGGGAGTGGGCCCTGGCCGAGCACGGGTCCGACTTCGTCGCGATCGAGGGCTACCCCATGGTCAAGCGGCCGTTCTACACGCATCCGGAGCCGGGCTCGGGGCCGGGCGGCCCGGGTGCTGCTCCGGGCGGCGAGCGGTGGAGCAACAGCTTCGACCTGCTGTTCCGTGGCCTCGAGCTCGTCACGGGCGGGCAGCGGCTGCACCGGTACGCCGACTACGTCGCCGCACTGGAGGCGCGCGGCGAGGACCCGGCGTCCTACGTGTCGTACCTCGCCGCGTTCCGGCACGGGATGCCGCCGCACGGCGGGTTCGCGATCGGTCTGGAGCGCTGGGTGGCGCGCCTCGTCGGGGCGGCCAACGTCCGCGAGGTGACGCCGTTCCCGCGCGACCTGCACCGCCTGGTCCCGTAGCTCCCGCGGATGCGGAGGGTGGTCGGTAGAACGTCAGGTGATCGGCAGCTCGGAATGCCGATCACCTGACGTTCTACCGACCGTCTGAAGGATCGCGGTCACTGTCAGTGGTCACCGCTACCTTTTGGCGCGCACTGCTTTTGCGGTGAGCCACAGGGGCGAGGTGTGCCCTGTGCCCGACGGCTGGGTGAGGAACGCGAGATGCTGCAGGAACTGGTTGACCGGGTCAAGGGCGGCGACACGACGGCGAAGGCGGTGCGTGACGCACTGGCCCCGCTGAAGCTGCTGGGCACCGGGCTGTACGACGACGCCGTCGGGTACGTGCTCGAGGGCGCGACACCCGAGGTGCTCGTGAACGTGCAGCAGTCGGGCAACACCGACCTGGACGGTTTGTTCGGCGCACCCCTCAAGCTCTGGTCGAGCTGGGTGTCGCCCGATGTCATCAAGCAGGTCGCGGCGGTCCACAAGGGCTGGAGCGAAGGCTCGGGCATCACGGCGCGCGGACGCGTCTACGCGACGGCCGACGCGGCGGTGCTGGCCCGGCTCGGCCGGCTGCTCGCGCAGGTGTGCCACACCGACGAGGCGCCCGACACGGTGCCCGAGTGGTTCTACGTCCTGGTGTACGACGGGGCACGGCGGGGGACCAACGAGCGGCACCGCTCCGGCAAGATGGTTGCCGAGGTCGCCGCCCGGCTGACGCCCTCGTTCCTGGAGCAGGTCGCCGTCGAGGGTGGGATACCCGCCGCCGACGCGGCACGCACCTTCTTCACGGCGATCCTGCACCGGGGATCCAACGAGCGTTCCTGGTACCAGGACCCGCGCCAGGCAATGGCCGCGCGTCAGGAGTTCGACCAGTACGTGACCGAGCACGTCGGCACGCTCGCCGAGGTCACCACCCAGCTCGGCGCGCATGGCAAGCAGGAGGTGCTGAACCGCATCGGGAAGCGCACGGCCGAGGCCGGGCTGGTCGAGATCGTGGCGGCGCTCGCCGTGGACAAGGCGAAGGGCGTGCGGACGAGGGCCCTGGGCCACCTCGCCGTGCACGACGACGCCGCGCAGGTCGCACTGCTGCGGCCCTACCTCGCCAAGGTCCCGACCGGACAGCTGGGCGAGGTCGTGACCCGGCTGGTCGGCCTGGACGGCGGTATCGAGGCGCTCGACGAGGCACTGGCCGCGCTCCGCGACGAGAACGGCAAGGTGGCGGCAGGCCAGAGCGCACGCGTGCGGCTCCTGGAGCAGACCGTGGAGCGGTCCCGCGCCCTGGACGAGCCCGGCACAGATGCCGGCGTGGAGCTCGTGATCGAGGTCCCGGGCTACGAGCCCCTCCCTGACCCGGTGGTGGAGCCCGGCTGGGCCGCGGGAGCCCGCAAGGTGCTCGACGAGCAGATCGCCAAGGCGCGTGTGCAGCTCGATCTCGCCAAGAAGGGCGGCAACGCGAACAAGTACTGGGCCGAACGCGCACAGCGCACCCTCAAGGAGCTCCAGTCGATCACCGACGCCGACCTCGCGGCGGTCCCCGACCGCGTGACCGGTGCCGTGGCCACCACGAACAAGACGCGCCACCAGAACGTCGTGCTCTTCCAGTGGCTCGCGGGCGAGCTCCGGAACCTGTTCCCCGAGCCCGGGCTCATGCTGGCGATCCGCGTGCTCACGCTCCAGGGCGTGGACACGCGGCGAAACTTCGTGTGGCCCCTGCGGCCCTACCTCGACCAGGCCACCGACCTGCGCCAGGTCCACGACGGACTGGCGCGCGCCGGGTTGCCGAACGTCGACGAGCAGGTCTGCAACATGGTGTTCGAGACCTGGTGGAGCGGCGAGGTGCTCGCGCCGTCCGTGGCCTGGCCCTACTTCGCCGAGCGCATGGAGATACTGGACCGCTACCTCGGCACGGAGGAGCCCTACCGCAACGGCACAGGCACCGCGCTGCGGCTCCTGCGGGAGTTCCCCGCCGTCCCGCCGAGCCTGCTGCCCAGGCTCACCGTGCTCGCGCTCGGGACTGGCAAGACCCACCGCCGCGCCGCGCAGGAGGTGCTGGAGGCGCATGCCGGGGCACGCAACCTGGCCGAGCAGGCGCTCGCCGACCCCAAGGCTGAGGTGCGCGCCTCGGCGGCCGCCTGGCTCGCCCGGATCGGTGACCCGGCGGCGGTACCGGCCCTGCGCGCCGCGCTGAAGAAGGAACGCCGGGAGGCCGCACGCGCGATGCTGCTCTCCGCGCTGGAGACCCTCGGCGACGACATCAGTGCCGACCTCGCGCCGGCGATCCTGGAGGCGGAGGCCACCAAGGGACTGAAGAGCAAGCTGCCCGCGAGCCTCGACTGGTTCCCGTTCGAGCAGCTTCCCGAGGTGCGATGGGCCGGCTCTGCGGGCGAGCGGGGCGCCGTCGTGCCGCGCGACGTCGTCCGCTGGTGGGTGGTGCTGGCCACCAAGCTGAAGTCGCCGAGCGGGGAGGGCCTGATCGCCCGGTACGTCGGCCTGCTCGACGCCGGGTCCCAGGCCGCGCTCGGCTCGTTCGTGCTGCGGGCCTGGGTGGCCCAGGACACGCGCGGCCCGTCGGTCGAGGACTCCCGTGCCTTCGCGGACCGGCACGCGCAGACGAACTGGACCAACCTTCAGGCCTCGATCAAGCGGTACCCGGAGTACTACGCCAGCCAGGCGGCGCAGACGGTCGAGGACCTCTGGAAGAACCTCTACCGGCAGAACCAGGCCACCTACCTCGGGTCGGCGACGCAGGAGAAGGGGCTGCTCGCGCTCACCGTCGGGATGCCCGGCGCGGAGCTCGCCACCACCGCGCAGCACTACTTCGCCGCCCACAAGGGCCGCCGCGCGCAGGCCGAGTACCTGGTGCGGGCGCTCGCCGCCAACGGGGACCGGGCAGCGGTGCAGCAGCTTCTCGCGGTCTCGCGCCGCTTCAAGCAGCGCAGCGTCCAGGAGACCGCGTCCGTGCTCGCCCAGGACATCGCCGACCGCAACGGCTGGGACGCCGACCAGCTCGCCGACCGCACGGTCCAGACCGCAGGCTTCGACGACGACGGGATCCTGCGCCTGGACCTCGGTTCGCCCGACGGCGAGCGCGTGGTCACCGGGCGCATCACCGAGGCCTTCACGCTGGAGCTGCGCAACCCGGCGGGCAAGGTCGTCAAGGCCCTGCCGGCCCAGCGCGCGTCCGACGACGACGAGGCCTACGCCGAGGCGAAGAAGCAGCTCAAGGAGTCGCGCGCCGAGCTCAAGGCAGTCGTGGCGCTGCAGACGCAGCGCTTCGCCGAGGCCATGGTCACCGGCCGCACCTGGACCTTCGCCGACTGGCGCGAGTTCGTCCTGGGGCACCCGCTGATGTCGCGCCTCGCCGCGCGGCTGGTGTGGGCCGCCGAGGCGCCGGGCGTCTCCGAGGCGGTCACGTTCCGGCCGGGCGACGGCGGCGCGCTGATCGGCGTCGACGACGAGGACGTCACGCTCCCCGACGACGCGCAGGTCTCGCTGGTGCACGCGGCAACCCTCGGGGACGACGACGAGACGGGCGCACCGGCCTGGCGCTCCCACCTCGCCGACTACGAGGTCACGCCGCTGTTCGACCAGGGCCTGGGCGCCGACGCGGCGTCGTCGTCCGGCCTGCTGCCGGACGTGCCGGGCACCGCCGAGACGATCGAGACCCGCAAGGGCTGGCTCAGCGACTCGTTCACGATCCGCGGCCGGGCCACGAAGCTCGGGTACGTGCGGTCGCAGGCGGAGGACGCGGGCTGGTTCGACGCCTACCGCAAGGAGTACCCGACGCTCGGGCTCTCCGTCGAGATCGAGTTCACCGGCGCGTTCCTGCCGGAGGAGAACATCACCGCCGCCGTCCGGCAGCTCGTGTTCCGGCGCAACGGCACCTGGGGCGAGCGGGGACGGCTCGCGATCAAGGACGTACCGAAGGCGCTGCTCGCGGTGTCCTACCGGGACTACCTGACGGTCGCCGACGGCGGTGCCTTCGACCCGGACTGGGAGAAGAAGAGCGAGTACTGACCCGGCGCGCCAGCGCCAGAACCGTCGCCACCCCAGCCATCCACCCAGCACCGCCAGATGCGAGTACCGAAGGAAGTCATGACCATCACTGAGACCGCCACCTCGGCCGAGATCCGCCCGCCCGCCGAGGTCCGCTACGCGGGCGAGCTCGCCGCGCTCGACGCCTGGGACACCGAGCGCGGCCACGAGCGGCCGCCTGGCTGGCAGCTGAGCCCGCGGGCCGTGCGGGCGTTCATCATCGGCTCCGAGGAGCTCGGGGTGCGGCGCAAGTTCTACGGTGACGACCCGCTGGTGGACCGTGCGGTCGTGTCCCTGATGGGGCGGCAGGGCCTGATGCTGGTGGGCGAGCCGGGCACCGCGAAGTCGATGCTGTCGGAGCTGCTGTCCGCGGCCGTGTCGGGCACGTCGACCCTCACGGTCCAGGGCACCGCCGGGACCACCGAGGACCACGTGCGCTACTCGTGGAACTACGCGCTCCTGGTGTCCGAGGGGCCGAGCGAGCGGTCGCTCGTGCCGTCGCCCGTCTGCACGGGAATGCGGGAGGGCCGGGTCGTGCGCTTCGAGGAGATCACGCGCTGCGCCCCGGAGATCCAGGACACGCTCGTGTCGATCCTGTCGGAGAAGCAGCTCATGGTCCCTGAGCTCGGGCCCGACGCCCGCGTGGCCGCCCGGCCCGGCTTCACCGTGATCGCCACGGCGAACCTCAAGGACCGTGGAGTGCACGAGATGTCCGCGGCGCTCAAGCGTCGGTTCAGCTTCGAGACCGTCGCCCCGGTGCGCGACCGCGCGTTCGAGATCGAGCTGGTGCAGCATCAGCTGGAGGCGGAGCTCGGGCCGGACAGCGGCAGGCCCGCCGTGCCGCTGGACGTCCTGGAGGTGCTGGTCACGGTGTTCCAGGACCTGCGGACCGGCAGCACGCGCGAGGGCGCGCCCGTGAAGCGGCCCGAGACGGTCATGTCCACGGCGGAGGCCGTCAACGTCGCTGTCGCCGCGTCCCTGGAGGCCCGGTACCTCGGCGACGGCACGGTGACCGCGGCTGAGGTCGCGCGCCAGATCTCGGGGGTGGCGCTCAAGGGCGAGGAGGAGGACGCGCGCCGGCTGCGGCACTACGTCGACAACGTGGTGCGCGAGCGCGCCCGGAATGACAAGCGCTGGAAGGCGTTCTTCACGGCGGCAGAGCCGCTGTGGCGGTGAGCGGCACGGCGGTGAGTGGCACGGCGGTGAGCGGTGGTGTCGCGTCGGGCACCGGCACGGGACGGCGCACGGACACCGTCTGGGAGCTCGCACCCGAGCGCCTGCGGGCGGCCGCTGACGCCGTCGGCCGGCTGCGGGACGAGCGTGGTATCCACTTCGCACCCGTGCGGCATCACAGTCCCGCGTGCGCGGTGGCGGTGCGGGCGGCGATCGAAGAGCTGCGCCCGGCGGCCGTCCTCATCGAAGGGCCGGAGGAGTTCACGCGGCTCATCCCGGACCTGCTGCACGAGGAGACGCGGCCGCCGATCGCGGTGCTGAGCCTTGGGGGCTCGAGCGCCGGGTCCGGCGCCGGAGGTGGTGCGAAGGCCCGCGACGCCGAGGACGAGCCTGCGGGTGCCGGCTTCTACCCGCTCGCGTCCTTCTCCCCGGAGTGGGTGGCGTTGCGTGCAGGGCACTCCGTCGGCGCGGAGCTCGCGTTCGTCGACCGCTCCTTCGGTGAGCGGTCGGCTGCCGAGCGGGCGCTCTCCGGTTCTGCCGCGCCGGGACAGGACGGGGTAGGCGAGGGCGGGATCGAGGACGGCGCCGGGAGCGGCACCGCGCGACCCGACCCCTTCGCGCGGACCCTCATGTCCGAGCGGTATCTGGCGCACTCGGAGGCCATCGCCGCGCTCGCGCGTCGCCTCGGCTGCCGGGACCACGACGAGGTCTGGGACCAGCTGTTCGAGGCACGGGCGAGCGCCGAGCTGGCCGACTGGCGGACCGTGTTCGACGACGTCTTCGCGTGGTCGGCGCTCGCGCGTCTGGACTACGAGGAGGGCGTGCTCGCCGGCGACGGTTCGCTGGACCGAGAGGCTCGGATGGCGGCCAGGATCGCCGAGACCGTCGATCGGCTCTCCGCGGACCGCCCGACCGGCGGCGGAGCCGGCCCGGTGCTCGTGGTGACCGGCGCGTTCCACACGCTCGCGCTGGTCGAGGCGCTGTCCGGCGCGCCGGAGGGTGCGCCGGTCCGCGACCGGCAGCCGGACGGCGGTTTCGGCCCGCCGGTGGAGGGTGAGGCGTGGCTGGTCCGATACGACCATGAGCGGCTCGACGGGCTGCGCGGCTACGGCGCGGGCATGCCGTCGCCCGGCTACTACGAGCGGCTGCACGCGGCGCACCTCCGGGAGCTGGGCCTGGCGCCTGAGCCGGCAACACCTGGTCCCATCGGTGCCCGCGCCCTCGCCACGGAGATCCTGGTCGACGTCGCGCGCAGTGCGGCCGGCCGCGGTCACGGGGTGAGCCTGCCGCAGGTCGGCGCGGCGGCCGAGTCCGCCGTCCGGCTCGCGGAGCTGCGCGAACGCAGCTTCGCGTGCCGCACGGACCTGCTGGACGCGGTGCGGTCCTGCTACGTGCAGGACGACGGCGGCGTCGGCGGGCCGGGCGAGCCCGAGCGACCGCTGGGGCTCGCCGTCGCCGAGGTGTTCGGCGGCCGGTCGCTCGGGGACGTGCCGCCGGGCAGCGCCTCGCCGCCCCTCGTGCGGGACGTCCGGGAGCGGGTGCGAGCCGTGCGGCTCGTCATCGACGACTCCGTGCCGCGTACGACCCGCCTCGACGCGCGCCGGACGGCGTCCCATCGGGCGAAGCGGCAGGTCCTGGCGCTGCTCGACTTCGTGGGAGCCGGCTTCGGGCAGCTCGTCTCCGGTCCGGACCATGTGGCCGGCCGCGGGCTCGGCCTGATCACCGAGGAGTGGCAGTACTGCTGGACACCCCTCGTCGAGGCGCGTCTGGTGGAGATGGTGCACCTCGGCGCGACGCTGGACGCGGTTGCGGTCGCGCGGCTGTACGAGGCGGAGGCCCGGCTCGCGGGCACCGGAACCGGGGCCACGGCCGGAGCGGGTGCCGGAGCCGCAACTGTCGACGCCCTCGCCCGGCTCGTCGCACAGGCGCTGGTGATCGGGATGGGCGCGCACCTGCCCCGGATCGTCTCGCTGCTGCGCACCACCCTGGACACCGACCGCGACCTGGGCTCCGTGGTGTCGGGCGCGCGGCGCCTGCTCGGCCTGTGGCACGCCCGGGTGGAGCTCGGCGCCGAGGAGCACGCGCACGAGCTGCTCGACCTGGTGAGCCAGGCGCTCGCGACGGCCGCCTACCTGGTCAGCGACCTGGGCAGGACGCGAGCCGAGGACGAGGACGCCGCCATCGGCACGCTGATCGACCTCCGCTCCCTGCTCCGGGACGCGGCGGCGGCGGGCGACGGCGGCCAGGAGGGAACGGGCGGGGAGAACCGCACTGCCGTCGTGCGTGAGCTCGCGCGCCTGCGGGACGACAGGAATACCGCGCCGGCCGTGTCGGGCGCCCTGCTCGCCCTGGGCTTCACCGACGGCGAGGTGCCCGACGACGTCCTGGTCACCCGGGTGCGCGGCGCGCTGACCGCCGGCGCGGACCCGGGCACCGCGGTGCGGTTCCTGGGCGGCGTGATGCGCGCGGCCCCGGACCTGATCCTGCACACGCCCGAGATGTTCGACGCCGTGGACGACGCCCTGCGCGCGCTCCAGGGCGACGCGTTCCTGGCCGTCCTGCCGGACCTGCGGCGGGCCTTCACCTGGTTGCGCCCCACCGAGACGCACCGGCTGGCGAAGCGGGTGGCCGAGAGCACCGGCGCCCGGGTGGATCAGGTGGACGTGCGGGTCGCGCTGTCCGAGGAGGACCTGGCGGCAGGCCTCGCCCTCGACCACGAGCTGGCGGCGGTGCTGGAGCGGGACGGCCTGGCCCACTGGGCCGGCAGCCCCGGAGCCGATACGACACGAGGAGAAGCATGAGCACCACCGGCTCCGGGACGCCTGGACCCGTAGGTACTGAACCCGCCAGCACCAAATCCGCTAGTACCGAACCCGCGAGCACCGAACCCGCGACGGTGATCTCCGACGACGAGGCCGCCCGTCGCTGGCGGCTGGTGCTGGGCCGGTACGCGGCCGACCAGCTCTCGGTGGGGCAGCAGGACGCCGGCCTCGAACGGTCGCTGCGGTACCTGTACGACCGCGAATACACGTCACGCGGCCACCGCGTGGGCCAGGGCGGGGACGACTCAGGGCGGCCAGGCAGGGGAGCCGGCCTCGGCGGGTCCCAGCCGCACGGCGTCGACGTGACCGCCCTCGGCTGGCTCAACGAGGCGGGCAGCCTGTTCCCGCGCGAGACCTTCGAACGCATGCAGGTCGACGCGGTGAGCCGGTACGGCCTCACCGAGCTGCTGCAGGACGAAACTGCCCTGGAGACCCTCGAACCCTCGCGCGAGCTCGCCGTCGCGATGCTGCAGGTGCGGGGCGCCCTGGACGACCGAGCGGCGGCGGGCCTGCGCCGCGTGATCCAGCGCGTCGTCGAGGACATCGTGAAGCGGCTGCGCACCCGGTTCACCACGGCGGTCAACGGACGCATCGACCGGTCACGCCGGTCGATGCACCGGGTGGCGCGGAACTTCGACTGGAAGCGCACGCTGCGCGCCAACCTCGGCCGCGTCGACGCCGACGGCCGCATGACGGTGCAGGACGTCCGCTTCTCGTCCCGGGCCCGGCGCACGCTGACCTGGGACGTCATCCTGCTCGTCGACCAGTCCGGTTCGATGGCGCCGTCGCTGCTGTACTCCGCCGTCTGCGCCGGGATCCTCTCCGGCCTGCCCGGCATCAACGTGCAGCTCTACCTGTTCGACACGTCGGTCGTGGACATGTCGCACGTGGCCGACGACCCGGTCACCGTGCTGATGACCGCGCAGCTCGGCGGCGGCACCGACATCGCACGGGCGGTGCGCCACGCCGAGCAGCAGGTGCGCAACCCGTCGCGCACGGTCGTGGCGCTGGTCAGCGACTTCTACGAGGGCGGTTCCGTGTCCAGCCTCCTGTCGACGGTGCGCCGGATGGCGTCGTCGGGCGTGACGATGCTGGGACTCGCCGCCTTGGACGAGGCGGCGGAGCCGGTCTACGACCAGGGCACCGCCAGGCATCTCGCCGAGTGCGGCATGGAGGTCGCGGCGCTCACCCCTGAGCGGTTCGCCGAGTGGCTGGGAGAGGTGCTCTCATGAGCGAGCCGACGACGAGTGTGCCCAGGACTTTCGCCTGGGCCGCGCCGTACGCGGGCCTGGACGACGACGCGCTCAAGGCGCTTGGCAACGCCGGGCTGTTGCGCCGCGCCCGCAAGGACTACGCCGGTGTGACCGAGCTGTCCCACGATCTGAAGGGTGCGGTGCTCGGCGTGTCCGGGGCGTCGGTCCGGGTGGACGGCCGCGGCCCGGCGGCAGTCTCCTGCGACTGCCCGACGGCGGGGGTGTGCCAGCACGTCCTGACCGCCTGCCTGTGGGCCGCCGAGGTCGCGCCCGAGGCGCCGCCGCAGGGTGCGGCGCCCGTCGTCGCGCAGTCGGCGCCCAGGACGTCCGGTCCCGGATCGGAGAGTGGCACCGGGGCCGCACCCGCGTCCGGGGCCCGGCGGACGGCGGCCCCGCGCGGCCCCTCCGAGGTGGTGCTGCGGCGCCGCCGGGAGGCGCTCGCGGAGGTGCGCGACGTCGTCGGACGGCTCATGTCGGGCGGCCTGTCCCACCTCGGTCCGGACGACGCCGAGTCCCTGCTCGCGCTGGCCGGCCGGGTACGTCTGGCCGGGTTCGAGCAGGTCGAGCCCGGTCGGGTCAGCGGCGTGCGGTTCGTCGGCCTGCTGCGGGTGACGGCAGGCTTCGTCAGCGGCTTGGCCGGGCGGGACGACGCCGTCACCGAGTCCGACCTGCTCGATGCCTTCGCCGAGGTCTGGGCGATGGGCGAGGTGCTGCAGCGCGCCCTGGACACGGGCAGCGGCAACGGCCCCGCCGGCGGGGAGGACCCCGCGAAGCCCACGGGAGCCGCGAGCCGCGCCGAGGCCGAGGAGCTGGACGTCGCGCGGTGGGTGCCGCTCGGAGCCCGGTGGTGGAACTCGCCGAGCGGTTCGCGAGGGTTCGCCTACCTGGGCTGGGACAGCGTGGCTGACACGGCATCCGGGACGGATGCTGGTCAGGTGCGGCAGGTCGTGACCGGCCGTCCGTCGGGCACCGACCCGAGCTTCCAGCGCAGCTGGACCAGCCCGCTGCTGTGGGGCCGGTCCCTGAGCACGCTGTGCGAGGGCGCCTTCACGCTGACCGCGGTGCGGGCCAAGCCCGACGGCACCCTGGGCGCGGGCGGTACCCCGGCGGTCCACCGTCTGGACGGTGACGGTTTCGATCTCGCCGAGCTCCAGCAGATCGCGGAACGGACGGGCGCCGGGGTGGCGCCGCGCGACGTCGTCGGGTTCGGGCGCCGCCCGGCGAACGTGCGGCTCGTGCTGGTGCGCGACGTGGGTGAGATCGGGATCGACGAGGTGCGGCAGGAGCTGACGCTCGCGATCGTCACGTCGGAGGGCGAGGAGCGCGCGCTGCGTCTGCCCGCGACGAGCGAGCAGGCGGTGCAGACGCTGCTGTCCGTCAGGTCGAGGCTCGTGGCGGTCACGATCGAGCGGCGCGAGGACCGGGACGAGCCGGTAGGCCTGTTCGTGCGCGACAAGGGCGCGATCCGGCTGGTCAGCCCCACCATCACGCCCGCCTGGACGTTCGAGAGCAGCCACTGGGACTTCTGGCGCCGGCGCATCCGCAAGCTGCGGGCACAAGCGGCGTCGGCGAAGACAGTCCGGGCGGTGGCCGCGCCGCCGACCCCGGTGCGCCGGGTGACGCTGCTGCTGGGCGACGTCCTCGTCGCGGCGGCGGCGACGGGACGGCCGGTGCTCACGGCGCGGCAGCGGTCCGACGTCGAGCAGGCGCGCACCCTGGCCAGGGATCTCGGGCTCGCGACGCTGGAGCGGACGGCCGGCGGACTGCTTCACGGTGAGCTGACGCCGTCGACAGTGCTGCACGCCGCCTTCGTGGTGGGCAGGGCCCGGGCGGTCGCGGACGTCGCGGGCTGACCGGCCCGCTGCTGCCGTGGAGTGTCAGAGGGCCGGTGCAGACTGAGCCCATGCACACGGTGATCTCGCGGGAACCCTCGGGCACCGGCCTACGGCCGGTTTCCGACTCCGGCGCGCCCGCGGGGGAGCCGCGCATCATCGATGCCGCCGGCCTGGCCGACGAGGTCGGCACGGATGAGTCGTCCCAGGTCCGCTGGACCTGGGACGACACCAACAACTGGTACCCGGCCCTGCTCGCCGAGGGCGTCCGGGTCGACCGGGCGCACGACCTGCGCCTCGCGCACGCCGTCCTCCGCACGTCGGTGCTCTCGGCTCGCACCGCGCTCGCCGAGGCAGGTCCCAGCGCCTGGGACCGCCTCGCACCCGTCCCGCCGCCGGGCGGGCCGACGGCGGCCGCGCTGCTTCGTCCCGACCGGCACCCCGGCGCCGAACCGCTCTTCGACCTCGGCGAGATCACCGCGCCCCCGGCCCGGCCCGGGACCGACCGGAACAGTGACCGGAACAGTGACCGGAACAGCCGGCGCGAGGGCGACGAGCGGCCGAGCGGCCCGGAAGCGCCGAGCGGCAGACAGGGCAACGGCGAGACCCTCGACCCCGCCGCCGAGCTGGCCGCCCAGCTCGCGGCGCTCAAGGACAGCACCGAACCCGGCCGCCTGAGGCTCCTGCTGGCGGCCGAGTCGGCCGGGGCGCTCGCGGCCGCCGAGATGCACCATGCCGGGCTCCCGTGGCGCGGCGACATCCACGACGAGATCCTCACGGAGGCACTCGGCCCGCGACCCCGGCCGGGTGCGCGCCCGGCGAAGCTCGAAGCGCTCGCCCACCAGATCCGGGAGGCAATCGACGCCCCGCCGACGCTCAACCCCGACTCCCACCCGGACCTGTTGCGCGCCATGGAGTACGCGGGCGTGGGCGCCCGGAGCCTCCGCAAGTGGGAGCTGGAGAAGCTCGATCACCCGGTGATCGCCCCGCTCCTCGAGTACAAGGGCCTCTACCGCCTCTACACCGCCAACGGCTGGAACTGGCTGGACACCTGGGCGCCGGACGGCAGGTTCCGGATGGAGTACGTGGTCGGCGGGGTCGTCACGGGCCGCTGGGCCAGCACGGGAGGCGGCGCGCTGTCGCTGCCCCACAACGTCCGGCGCGCGGTGACCGCCGATCCGGGCTGGACGTTCGTCGTCGCCGACGCCGCCCAGCTCGAGCCCCGGGTGCTGGCCGCCCTGGCCCGCGACGAGCGCATGGCCGCGGCGGGGCGCAGCAAGGACGGCGCGAACACGGACATGTACGCGGGGATCGTCGCGACGGGCGCCGTCGACTCCCGCGAGCACGCCAAGGTCGGCATGCTCGGCGCCATGTACGGGGGCACCACGGGCGTCAGCGCACAGGTGCTGCCGCGGCTCGCCCGTGCGTTCCCGCAGGCCATCGACCTGGTCGAGCGTGCGGCGCGGGCGGGTGAGCGGGGCGAGAGGGTGACCACGCGGCTCGGCCGCAGCTCGCCGCTGCCCGGCGACTCGTGGGCCGCGGTCCAGGGTTCCGCGTTCGACGAGGACGCCGGCGCCGACGCCCAGTCACGGGCCCGGAGCCAGACCCGGTCCTGGGGACGGTTCACGCGGAACTTCGTGGTCCAGGGAACCGCCGCCGAGTGGGCGCTGTGCTGGATCGCGTCCATCCGCCGCCGGCTCTGGGCGCTGGGGGAGGCCTCTGCCGAGGTCGCGCCCGGGCTCGCGCCCGCGCCGTTCGACAGGCGTCCGCACCTGGTGTTCTTCCTGCACGACGAGGTGGTGGTGCACGCACCGGCGGCCCTCGCCGAGGAGGTGGCGCGCGAGGTGCGCGCCGCCGCGGACGAGGCCGGGCGCCTGCTCTTCGGCGACTTCCCGGTGGACTTTCCGCTCAGTGTCGCGGTCACCGAGAGCTACGCGGACGGCAAGGGCTGAGTCCGGGTCGCGGCAGTCCGGGAAGCAACGGCCAGAAGCGAGTCAGTCAGAGGCGCACCGGTCAGCCCGCGAGCAGCCCGACCGCTGCGGTGACCACCTGAGCCGAGCGCAGTGCCGCGTCGTCCACGTGCGTGAGGAACTCGGTGCCGTCGGGCGCGCACAGGTCCGAGACGGCCCGCACCGAGACGAAGTCGGTGCCGAAGTTGTGGCACAGCTGCGCGAGCGCCGCCGACTCCATGTCGATGGCGAGCATGTCGGGGAAGTCGGCGCGGAGCCGCAGCGCTAGGTCGGCGGTGGCGAACTTCTCGCCCGAGCCGATGGTGCCCTCGCGCAGCACCTGACCGGCGACGGTCGCGGCGGCCTGCCGGACGGCGTCGGTGAGCCCCGGCGCGGCGTCGTACGCCTCGGGCATGCCGGGCACCTGGCCGAGCACGTACCCGAAGGCGCGGGCGTCGGCGTCCGCGTTGACGAGGCGCGCGCCCAGTACCACGTCCCCGACCGCGACGTCCTTGCCGAGCCCGCCGGCGCTGCCCGCGCTGATCAGCGGCACGCCCACGCCGTGGCGGAGGATCGCACTCGTGCCCGCGGCCGTCGCGTTGACGAAGCCGATGCCGGTGCGCGCCAGCACGACCGGCTGCCCGGCGAGCGTGACGTGCCGGAGCTCGGCACGGCCCACGCGCTCCGGCTCGCCCACCTCGGACGCGAGGTCGAGGAACGGCGCGGCCTCGTCGTCCATCGCGACGAGCACGACGGCGACGGGCAGCTCACTCCCCACTGGTCTGTCCCGGCGGCAGCGAGATGCCCGGCAGCGGCGCCCCCGGACGCTGCATCCCGGCTGCCGCGTCGCGGGCCGCGGCCTCGCGTGCCGCCGCGTCGCGGGCTGCGGCGTCACTCGCTGATGCCTCGCCCGGGGCGCCGTCGGCGAACACCTGGGACCAGACACCGCGCGCCGACAGGAACACGGAAGCGGCCTCCTGCGCGCCGGCCAGGGTGTGGTTCGCGCCCCAGCCGCACTGCACCTCGTTGGCGGCGGGCACCTCGGTCGCGGCGACGATGTCGCGCATCGTCGCCTCGATGAGGCGCAGCACGTCCTCGTAGGCGGGTTCGCCCTGCAGCATCAGGTAGAAACCGGTCTGGCAGCCCATGGGGGAGAAGTCCAGGACGGCGTCGGAGTGGTTGCGCGAATGCTCCGCGAAGAGGTGCTCCAATGAGTGCACGACTGGCATCTCGAGGTGCGCGACGTTGGGCTGCGTGAACCGCACGTCGTACTTGACGAGCACGCCCCCGGCCGCAAGCTCCTTGCGGTCGGCGAGGCGCACGTACGGGGCGGCCACGGCGCGGTGGTCCAGGTTGAACGACTCGACGTTCATGCGGGGTGCTGGCTCGGTCACGGTACGAGCCTATGCCGTTCGCGCCCGCGGAACGACGTCACCACGAACCCCTCACCCGGTGCACGGCCCGGCGAAGGGCCCCGTACTACGCTGCGATGCGTGAGCAGCACCGACGCCCCCGCGCCCGACCCGTCACCCGAGCAGTCCGGCACCACAGCCCCCAAGCTGGCCCAGGTCGTGCGTGCCCTCGACGGCCTCTACCCGCCGTCGACGGCGGAGGGCTGGGACGCCGTCGGGCTGGTCGCCGGCGACCCGGCCGCACCCGTACGCAAGGTGCTGTTCGCGGTCGACCCGGTCACCGCCGTCGTCGACCAAGCCATCGAATGGGGCGCCGACCTGCTCGTCACGCACCACCCGCTGTTCCTCCGCGGCGTGAGCTCCGTGGCCGCCACCACCTTCAAGGGCTCCGTGGTGCACCGGCTCCTGACCGGCGGGTGCGCCCTGCACGTCGCGCACACCAACGCCGACGCCGCCCCGCGCGGCGTGGCGGACGCCCTCGCCGACCTCGTCGGCATCACCGACCGGCGTCCCCTCGAGGTGAGCGCGGCAGGCGAGAAGGACGGTCACTACGGCACCGACCGCGGCATCGGCCGCGTCGGGCGCCTCGCCGAGCCCACCACCCTCGCCGACTTCGCCCGCCGCGTCGCGGCAGCGCTGCCCGCCACCGCACAGGGCATCCGCTTCTCCGGCGACCCGGACGCCGTCGTGACGACGGCCGCCGTCCTCGGCGGCTCCGGCGACGGCTACTTCGACGCCGTCCGCGCGGCCGACGCCGACGTCTACGTCACCTCCGACCTGCGCCACCACCCGGCCTCCGAGCTGCGCGAACGGGCCGAGTTCGAGGCCCGTGCGGCCGGGACCGACGGACCTTCCGGCACCCCGTTCCTCGTCGACACCGCCCACTACGCCAGCGAGTGGCCCTGGCTGCGCTACGCCGTCGAGGACCTCGCCGCGGCGCTCGCGGCAGACGGGCTCGCGATCGAGGCGCGGGTCAGCGAGCTCGTGACCGACCCCTGGACGGGTCAGGTCCCGTCCCGCTGAACCGCCTGCCGGGCGCACTCCGAGACCACCCACGGACCGGCCCCCGGAGTGGCTTCCGCGCGGGCACGCGCGAGGTAGCGTTGGACAGCCCCCCAGAACCCGACCGAGAGGACGCCCTCGTGGCTACTGCACCACTCGAAGACCAGCGCAGGCTGCTGGACGTCCAGGCGCTCGACACCCGTGTCCAGCAGCTCGCCCACCAGCGCAAGAACCTTCCCGCGCTGACGAAGCTGACCGAGCTCGACGGCCGGATCGCGGACCTGCGTGCCTCGCTCGTCGAGTCGCGCACCCGGGTGGCCGACCTCAAGCGAGAGCTGACGAAGGCGGAGTCCGACGTCGAGCAGGTCCGCAACCGCGCCGACCGGGACCAGAAGCGGCTCGACTCGGGCGGTGTCGGCGCCAAGGATGCCGTCGCGCTGACCGACGAGCTCCGTTCGCTCGCCGCGCGCCAGGCCGCGCTGGAGGAGGTCGAGCTCGACGTCATGGAGCGGCTCGAGGCGCATCAGGAGGCGCTGGCTACCGTCGAGGCCGCCAACGGCGAGCTCGTCGCCGAGAAGGCGAAGGTCGAGGCCGAGCGCGACGCCGGCTGGGCCGAGATCGACGCGCAGATCCAGGCGATCGCGGGCGAGCGGGCCAAGGCGGTGGACGGGCTCGACACGGCCCTCGTCACGCTGTACGAGAAGATCCGGGTGCAGCAGGGCGGCACCGGCGCCGCGCTGCTCAACGGCAACCGCTGCGACGGCTGCCGGATGGATCTTCCGCCGGCCGACCTGGCGACCATCAGGAGCGCGGCCCCCGACGCCGTGGTGCGTTGCGAGGAGTGCGGCCGGATCCTGGTGCGTGGCGCCGGCGCGACGACCGGCGCTGCCGCCGGATGAGCGAGGCGCCCGGGTTCGACACGCACCGGCGCCCGCCGGCCGCGGCCACCCGGTTCGACGACGCCCTCCCCCTGACCGTGGTGCTCGTCCGGCACGGGGTGACGGCCCTGACGGAAGCCGCCGCATACTCCGGGTCGGACGGCCCGGGCCCGTCCCTGACGACGCGCGGCCGGCTGCAGGCGGCGCAGGCCGCCGACGCCGTCTTCCGCGTCGGACGCGCGGCCCGCACCGGGGCGGGTTCGACGGGCGGCATGCGCAGCGGCGGCCTCTGGCCGGACCTGCCCCGCCCGACGGCGCTCGTCGCCTCGCCGACGGCGCGTACCCAGGAGACGGCTGCCGCGGTCGGACGGCGGCTCGGGCTGCACATCTCCACCGATGAGCGCTTCGCCGAGTGCCGGTTCGGGGAGTGGGACGGGCTCACCGCGCCGCAGATCGAGCAGGGCTGGCCCGGTGAGCTGGCCCAGTGGCACTCGACGGGCACGTTCGTGCCGCCCGGCGGGGAGTCCTACGCGCAGCTCGGCGCCCGGGTCTGGGACGGGCTCACCGACCTGCTGGCCGGCGGCGTGGACCGCACGGTGGTGGCGGTGGGCCACGCGGCGCAGATCCGCACCGCCGTCGGGCAGGCGCTGGGCGCTCCCGCGTCGCACTGGGCGCGGCTGCGCGTCCCGCCCGCCTCGCTCTCGGTCGTGCGCCTGTGGGAGGACGGCACCACCGAGGTGACCGCTGTCGGAGTCCCTACCGACGGCTGAACGACACCCGTGCGGTGGCGGCGGCGGTGCCGCCCGGGGAGCGGGTCTTCCTCCACGACCTTGCGCGCTAGTGTCCGGCAGCCGGGTCGGTGACCGGCTCGCTCTCCGGACGGCGCAGCGTTCCTCGGGCGAAAGCCGGCGCGAGCGGTATCAGGGCCAGCACGAGCACGGCGGACAGCATGAACCCGACCCGTAGGCTGAACGCGCCGACGAACCCCGTGAGCACTGCGCCGAGCAGGGCGCCCG
Source organism: Promicromonospora alba (assembly GCF_042654905.1). Taxonomy (NCBI): domain Bacteria; kingdom Bacillati; phylum Actinomycetota; class Actinomycetes; order Micrococcales; family Promicromonosporaceae; genus Promicromonospora; species Promicromonospora alba. Next base: position 832,081 of record NZ_JBHSFI010000003.1, on the reverse strand, counting down.
CATAGTTGAACTGGTTGAAGCGCGCGATCACGGCGTCGGTGCGGGCGCGGTCGGGCTCGGTCGCCGAGCCGCCGGTCGCCGAGTCGGCCGAGACCCCGGCGATGCGCCCCGCCGCCGAGAAGCTGAGCGGCGCCACGAGGGCGATCGAAGCCCCGAGGACCGCGAAGCCCGCCACTGCGACCTGCCAGGACGGCGCGAGCGCGACCAGTGCCAGCGCCCCGAACGCCACGACTGCCCCGATGCGGAGCAGCGGCACCACGCCGAACCGGGTGACGAGAAGCCCGCCTGCCAGGCGCACCAGCATCGAGGCCACGAGGTAAGGGAGGCTGGCGAGCGCGACCAGGTTGCCCGGGGCGCCCAGATCGAGCGAGAGGAGGACGGGGCCCCACGCGGCCGCGGCGGTGTCGGCCATGTAGAACACGACCAGCCCGGATCCCACGAGCCAGATGGGCCGCCACGGGATCGGTCCCGCGGCAGCAGCCACCACCGGGCTCGCGATCGGCGGCGTCAGGCCGGCTCCGCCGTAGGACATCCCGGGCATACCCTGCGGCTCGCGTGCGACCCGCGGCAGGTACGGCGCAAACGCGATCACCAGCGGTACCACGGCGACGAACACGCCGACCGTGAGGGAGAGGTGCCCTGTGGCGAGCGCGATGACGGCGGCGCTGATGCCGCCGGTGGTCCAGTACCCGTGGGATGACGGCAATATCGGCCGGCCGTACCGGTGCTCGAGATCGACGGCCTGCATGTTGGTGGTGGCGTCGACCAGGCCGAGTGCGATGCCGTAGACGGCGATGGCGCCCGCGAAGATGCCGACCGCGGGGGCCAGCGTAAGTGCCGGGACTGCCACGACCATCAGGAGCAGCCCGAGCCGGAGCATGAGCGCACTGCCGGAGTGGCGCACCACGTGCTCGGTGACGAGTGATCCCACGCCGGCGAGCAGCACCATCATGAGCAGCAGCAGGGAGAGGGTCACCTCATCGAGCCCCCACCGTTCCAGGAACCGTGGCAGGCGGGTGGTGAGGCTGATGAAGACGAAGCCTTGCGCGAAGAACGCCGCTGCCACTGCGACTCTGGCGCCCGTCAGGCCGCTGCCTCCGGCGACGTCGCTGCCGCCCGTCTGGATGATGCTCATGAGGCGCCATCCAACCGCTCTATGGGCGCGGGCGCCAGACCTGTTGCCGAGGTTGTGCTCAGGCGAGCACGAGCTCCAGTGTTCGCGGCCCGCGCGGCCTGCCGTCCAGGAGGTTCGCCTCGATGAGCGTCTGGTCCTTGCCCGAGCCGATCTCGGTCAGCATCACCGAGCCCACCAGCTCCTGGGCGGCCTTCAGCACGTCCTCGCTGGTCCGGGCCTCGTGCTCGCGGCGCAGCAGGTGCCCGGCCAGCACCCCGCGCGTGTGCTTCGCGTTGTGCGAGACGACGGTCCGCTTGCCGTCGGTCTCTCGGAGCACCCGCACCTCGACCCATTCGGCGGCCCCGTCCCCGGTCGTCCGGGGCTTCCAGGCAGCGACGTAGGTAGCGGACCGGCAGTCGACGACGACGTCGCCCGCGGCCCGGGCGTCGAGCACCTCGGCGAGGGCAGGCTTCCAGAACGTGGCGAGCCGCCCGACGTCGGGCAGGCCGATGCCCATGCTGAGCCGGTAGGCGGGGATCCGGTCACCGGGCGCGACGACTCCCCACAGCCCCGAGAAGGTCAGCACGCTCGCCTGGGCGCGCTGCGCTGCGCCGTCGGGCAGCGTGGCCAGGCCGGCTGCCGCATACAGGACCCCGGTGTACACCTCCGCCGCGCGGGCCGACGGCGCGTCGTGGAGCGCGATGTTGCGCGCCACCTCGTCGGCGAGCCCGTCGCTGACGCCGAGGGCGGTGGTCGCGTCGGGCCCGGCGCTGACCCGCGCGAGATTCGCGAGGACCTGCTTGCGTCGCTCGGTGAGCTCCGGGTGGACCAGGGCGCCCAGGTCGAGCGGGGCCGCGCCGTCGGGCGCCGGCGTCTTGCCCTCGGAGGGCGGGAGGAGCAACATCACCCGCCCAGCCTAATTTGCCGGGCGGGATGGCTCGGTAGGTTGGCGCACATGGCCCAGGTCAAGGTGTACGGAAACCGGTCGGTATGGGGCGAGCGGCGCGCGGAGATCTCCGACGCGCTGCACGAGGCGCTCGTGCGCACCTGGCAGCTCCCTGAGGACAAGCGGTTCCACCGCTTCCTCCTCCTGGACGACGGCGACCTGGTCGCCCCACGCTCGGACGCCTACCTGGTCGTGGAGGTCATCTGCTTCACGGGCCGCAGCCGTGAGGCCAAGCGCGCGCTGATCGCGGCGCTTTACGACGACGTCGCGCCGCGCCTCGGGCTGGACGTCAACGATCTGGAGATCGTGATCGTGGAGAGCCCGAAGGAGAACTGGGGGATCCGCGGGATGTCGGGGGACGAGCTGACGCTGAGCTACCGGGTCGACGTCTGACGGGCTCTGTGACGGGCGGTATGGAGGGTTGACGGTACGCTTCTACCTGCGGACGAGTCGGTCGGACGGTCGCGTTGGGTGCCCTCGGGCGCCCGCCGAGGAACGTCCGGGCTCCACAGGGCAAGGTGGTGGTTAACAGCCACCCGGGGTGACCCGCGGGACAGTGCCACAGAAAACAGACCGCCCTCGGTCTCAGGACCGGGGGTAAGGGTGAAACGGTGGTGTAAGAGACCACCAGCGCTGCCGGTGACGGCAGCGGCTAGGTAAACCCCACCTGGAGCAAGGTCAGACAGACTGTGTTTGAGGGCTGCCCGCCCGATTCTCTTCGGAGAAGCACAGTTGGGTAGACCGCTCGAGCCCTGCGGCAACGCAGGGCCTAGATGGATGGCCGTCGCCTGCGCAGGGGTAACCCGGCGCGGGAACAGAACCCGGCGTACAGACCGGCTCGTCCGCTTTTAAGGCCCTGACCTGCATCGGAGCACCAGTCGGAGGCTTCCAGGCGCGAGATCACGTTCGCAGTTGCGCCATGGTCGCCTGGCCTGAAGGCCGTGGTGATACCAGTAGGTGTCCAGGGTCTCACTCGCGTCCTTGTGGCCCAGTCGTGCCTGAACCGCCTTGACGGACACGCCGTGGCGGATGCGCGGGCTCGCGTAGTAGTGACGCAGATCGTGGAAGTCGACTGGATGTCCTCGGAGTCGATCGGGGCTAGCGGCAGGTGTCCCAACCGTGGGTAGGTTCGGATCTCAAGAACCACGTCGACCTGGTCCTCTGTGTTGCCGCGATGGACCTGGAGCGTCCGCCAGTGCTCGGCGTGCTCCTTGAACGTGAACTTGCCGGCGTCCGGGTCGACGCGTCGTCGTCTCCAGACCGCCAGGACGACGGTCGCCGCGAGTTCCGGCCCAGCACCTCGCTCGGGCCGACCGGAATGCTGACGATCGTCTCGGGCGCGCTTCCCGGGGCCAGCATTGTCGCTGGCCCCGCCGGCCTTTCGTCGACGAGGAGTCGCTACCTCGCGTTGCCAAGGGTGATCCGGCGCCGCAGGGCCTGGGCTAGTGGTGCTTCCCACACGTCGGTGCCCTCCGTCGGATCGGGACCGTCGTGCGGAAGCCGGGCCATCGTCTGCTTGGTGACGCGGATGGCCTCCCGGTCGCGCCGGGCGATGCGCCGGGCCAGGCGCTTGGCCTCGGCCCACACGTTCTCGGTCGGGACGACGGATTGCACGAGCCCGCCCTCCAGCGCCTCCTGGGCGTTGATGGCATCGCCGAGCAGCAGCATCGCGCGGGTCCAGCCGGAACCGATCTCGGCGACCAGGCGGTCCAGCACCTCGCTCGGACCCACCGGGATGCTGACGACTGTCTCGGGCGCGCGGAACCGTGCGTCCTCGGCGGCCACGCGCAGGTCGCTCGCGACCGCCAGCCCGAGCCCTGTTCCGGCGACGTTGCCGTGCAGCGCCGCGACTGTCACCGCCGGGCAGGTGCGCCAGGCGCGCAGCACCTCGTCGCTGAGCTCGACGAGGTTCCGGTAGCCGTCGGGGTCATTGGTGGCGAGCTGGGCGAGCTCGTCCAGGTCGCCGCCTATGCAGAAGTGGCGCCCTTCGGCGCGCAGCACGATGGCGGCGATGTCGTCGGGCAGCGTCGTGAGCACGTCGCCCAGGGCGGTCAGCGTCGCTCGGTCGAGCCGGTTGTCGCCGTCGGGCCGCGTGAGGGTCACCACAAGCACGGCGTCCTCGCGGTTGACCACGACAGGTCCGGCGGCGGACGCGCTCTCACCAGCGGCCACCGCCGCACCAGCACCCGCGGTGGCGGCTGGACGGGGTCGCCGCCGTACCGGCACCGAACGTGTTCCGCGGAAGGCGAGGGTCTCGTCGTAGCCCACTGGCCCGGCGAACTCGAGATCGAACCGCTGCAGCACCTCGGGGAACAGTGTCGTCGCTTCGAGACGGGCCAGCGGCGCGCCTAGGCAGTAGTGCATGCCCACGCCGAAGGCGAGGTTGCGGCGAGGCGGGCGCGAGAGGTTCAGGTCGTGCGGCGAGTCGTAGGCGTCGGGGTCGTGGTTGGCCGCGGCGACCACGGCGTGCACGATCTGCCCGGCTGTCACCGGGATGCCGCCCGGCAGCTCCGTGTCCTGCGCCGCGTACCGGGTCATGAGCTGTACGGGCGATACGAAGCGGACCAGCTCCTCGACGGCGCCGTGCACGGCTTCCGGGTGCTCGAGCATCCACGTGGCCTGGTCGGGCCGGCGCAGGAGCTGCACCACGCCGTCGGACAGCAGGGACGTCGTCGTCTCGAGGCCCGCCTCGATCATGACGTTGAGCTGGGAGCCGGCCACCGCGCGTACCGCGGGGTCGGTCTCTGTGTCGAGCCACTCTCCCAGCGGGGAGTCCTCCGTGAGCCGGGGTCTGGGCTGGGCTACGAGCTGTTCCCAGTACGCGTTCCACAGCTTGCCCGCGCGGTCGGCCTGCGCCATCCGCGCCTTGCTCGGCGCGAGGTCGTGCACGTTCGAGAGCCTGCGGCTCATCTCGCACAGCAGCGGGATGTCCTCGCGCGGCAGCCCGAGAACGATGCAGAGCACCGCCATGGGCAGCCGGTCGCCGACCAAGGCCCCGAAGTCCGCCTCGCCGTCGGCGCGCAGCACCGCATCGAACCGGTCGAGGTACTCGTGGACTGTCTGGACGATCTGCGGTGTGAGGTCAGCGACCGACTGCGGCGAGACGAACGAGCCAAGACTGCGGCGCAGCCCGGCGTGCCCGGGCGGGTTGGTGCCGAGCGCGGAGTCGTGCAGGAACTTCAGGCCCGGGTGCCGCACCCACGTCGGCTGGCGCGCGGTGCGCCAGGCGGCGTCCACGGTCCGCCAGCCGGATCCGCTGAGCACCTCGTGGCTCGCGCCGTGCGAGGTGACCATCCAGGCTCCCCACGGCATGCGTACCGCCGGGCCCATGGCCCGCAGCTCGTCGTAGACGGCGTGGGGGTCGGCGCGCCCTTCGGGCGTGCTCAGGTGCCGGATCAGCTTGGTCACGCGGCGGCGGGCATTGTGGTCCGAACTGGCTGCGACGGCGTCTGTCGTCTTCCGGGATCTACCGCTGTGGTCAGGCACTGGGGGCTCCTTCTTCAGCCAAGACACCATCTCGTCTGCCGACGGACAACGTTAAACATAACGTGCATACCGGGCAGAACATTCGGCCCTAGCGAGTCACCGTGTAACCATTGCGTAAAGAAGTGACTATGAGGCAGCCATGTGGCGGTGTGGGTAGTCTTGTGCGCCGTTGGCGCAACCTGGCAGCCTCGGCAACCGCCTGGCACGCCGACCCCGATGTCGAAGACCCCCTGTCGGTTCGTCACGAACGACACCGTCATTGCCGGGTCGGTCGGCGGAGAGGTGCGACGCCTCGGGGAGGCTGCCGTGGACGAGGTCGAGTCCTGGGTGCGCACCGGGACGTTCCGTACGCCGGTGCACCCGGAGACCCTCGCCATCACGGCCTGAGTCCCCCAGCCGCTGGTGCTCGTCCCGAGCATCGGTAGATCGAGTCGCCAACATCCTCGACCAGGCACGCTGGAACCTCGAGTTCATGCTCAAGATGCAGGTCCCCGACGGCGAACCCCGCGCGGGCATGGCGCACGAAGACTTGCGTGAACGGCAAGGCGCACGTCGATGCCGTCTGACGCTCCAGGGGCAGGTCAGACGCGGGCAGGCGTGCGGGCGGCCTGGCGCTCGGGAGTGAACGTCACCGGCAGCGTGGACGGGTAGCGCGACCACGGCGATGGCGCCCACGTCACCACCGGGTCGGTGAGCCTCAGGTCGAGCCGCTCCATGAGGCTCTCCACCGCGATCTTGACCACGAGCCGCCCGGGGCGCTTGGCGGGGCACGCGTGCGGCCCGACGCCGAAGGACAGGTGCGACCGGTTGTTCGCCTCGAAGAGGTCGTCCGCGGTGCGTACCCGCGGGTCGTTGTTCGCGGCGGCCACGCCCATCACTATCGCGTCGCCGGCGCGGATCCGCGCCGTGCCGAGGGTGCAGTCGGTCACGGCGTACCGGGCGGGCAGGTTCGCCACGGGCGGCTCGCTCCACAGCGTCTCGTCCATCGCGTCGTCCAGGCCGCGGCGCACGCCGGTGACGCGGCCGGTGTACCGGGGGTCGGTGAGCATGCGGCGCAGCGTGGCCGCGATCCAGGTGACGAGCATCTCGTTGGCCGCGCAGATCGCCACGACCATGGAGTGCACGATCTCCGTGTCGTCCTCGAAACTCGGGTGCTTGATGAAGCTGGCGGTCAGGTTCGGGCCTGGCTCCGCCCGGGTCGCGATGACGTGGTCCATCACGATCTGGTCCATCCGGACCAGGGCTGACACGGGATCGCCGCCGTGCCCGAAGATCTCGCTCGCGCAGAGCAACAGGTCGAACCCCTGCCGCTCGTCGAACCCGAACATGCCCGACACCGCCAGGAACGACACCGCCGCCGCATACTCGCCCATCAGGTCCGCACTGCCCTTGGCGGCGAACGAGTCGATGAGCCGGGCGCAGACGACGCGCACGAGCGCTGCCGTCCGGACCTCGTCCATGTCGGCGAACGCCTCGTCCACCGGGAGCCGCAGCCGCCGGTGCTCCGCGCCGTCCGAGAAGTACAGGTTCCGCCGTCCGGTCGGGGACAGGATGGCGTGCAGGGTCGACTGCGGTGGTAGCTGCTCTCTCCAGTGCCGTGGGTTCCGGGCGAAGACGCTCTCCGTGCGCATCACCTCCATGACCTCGGCGTGCCCCAGCACGAGCCAGCCCGGTACGCCTGGCTCCAGGTCCACGGGGGCCACCGGCCCCCACTGGTCCTGCAGCTTGCGCAGTGCCGCAGTCATGTCCTCTGCACCGGTCAGGTCCACCAGCGCGACCCGGCCCCCGCTCCGCTGCGGTTCCAGGTCAGGCATGCCCCTCCACCCGTCGACATTCATCCAAATTATCCATCGAAGTATGGGGCGACCTGCGTAGACGCCCGATCAGGCGTTTCTATCACGGGCAGCAGAGAACACGAAACACGCGGCGTTCTTCCCCCCACGGCGGCCAGGTCCGGGCTCATCGCCGTCGCGAACGCCAGCACCCGGAGCGCCTCTCGCGAGACCCACGCTCTGCTCATGACCGCTCAGGGCCAGCTCGACCCCATCCTGTGGTGACCTGCTGTCCGTTCCGGTAGAACGATCGCTATGAGCTGGGTGGCGAACGTGATGATCTCGGTCGACGTGGACGACAACGAGAACGCGGAGGCACTGAGCGAGTGGCTACGGACAGAAGCCCCCGCCGGTCGAGTCCTGAGCGTGGCGGAGTGGGGTACCTGAGGTTGCTCACCAGCGCGCAGGACAACCAATGGGGCGGGTGGAAGGCGCCCGAGTGCGAGGTGTGGGCGGGTGCGCTGAACCATGCTGACCTCGATGCTCTCCGGCAGCGATTCTTCGAGATGCCGTGGCGCGAGCCGAACGCGGCGCAACTGTTCGTGATGGACCAGGAAGAGGGCTTCTTCCGGCTGTGGATGATCCGCGGTGCCGAGCTTCGGCAGTTCGCGCCGCTCGTACCGAGCGAGGACGACGAGGTCTTCTATCGGGAGTGAAGAGCCAAGCACAAGGCCGTTCACACCCGGACGGCGGCGAGCCTGCACGCGGTCCGATTGAAGAGCCGCTCGGTACACATCGGGTACACATGAGCGCTGTCTGAGCCCATGCGACGCCACCTCCACCAACGCGCCCCGGACCCGGCAGAACAGCGAAGTTCCAACGATCTCGCGGTGCCCAACCAACTTGTCGGACACCGCGAGACATACCGGCACACCCTCCGGGAGAACCCGGCGTACAGGCCGGCTCGTCCGCTTTTAACGCCATCGTCGGCATGCGCGCGCCAACGGGTAACCCGAGTTACGTGATCCTGATGGCGGCATGGTCAGGCGCGATCACCGCAGCGAAGCCCTGTCCCCCTGCGTATCACTGCTCGGGATCATTCGAAGAAGCAAGGAAGCCGGTCAAGGGCGGTGATGCATTCCGGCGGAAACCGGTGGGGAGGATCAACGGAACCCATCTGAGTGGCGCGCAGGTGCCGCTCGATGAAACGTTGCGTGTTGCTGAGGACAGTGGAGCATTGGGCGGCTGTGATGTGACCCTGGCTGAGGGCATCGCCAAGCTCGTCGAGGTCCAGGACGTGATAGCGATCAGCACCTGGCGGTACCAGGAAGTCAACGTAAAGGTCATGGACGACCAGTCCAGCCTCGGTGACCTCGACCTCGACCAGATCCACGTACCACCAACCTTCTACTGGTCCCTGGAAGGCAACGGGCCTGGTCAGCTGAACGCCCTGGTCCAGCAACAGGTAGCTGCGATCGATGGTTGGCCGTCCAGGTACCTGATACTCGGGCAAGATCCGCACGTCGTAGGCGGCGACATCATCGATCCGCCGGCCGGGACACCACTGACCCGTGCGGTGCAGGACCCGGATGTCTTCGATGGGTGGCGTCGTAGTCACCACGGGACTGTCTCATGAGCTATCAGGCCCGGGATGCCCAACGTTTCTCTTCGCACCGTGACGACGTGCCCCTACCTCGGCATTGAGGGCTACCAGCCGGGCTGGCTGCGAGGCCCTGCGTCGATCAGGGCCAGGCATGGGCGACGCCTCACCGGGCTGATGGACCGCTGGCTCACCGATGTCTGGCTCCTCTGGAACCGTGGAGCCGACCAGTGGTTCGCCGATGGTCCAGTACGTCAGCCACCGGCCCGCATGACACGAGCATTCTTTGGCGGTGGTATCCGTCGGAAGACTGGTCACGACCGCAGGATTGATCCGTCGTCACTGACCATGGCGACTGCCACTTCGTGCTTGGCGCCCAGCTCTGTGAAGGTGTCTCGCGCCGTCCTTGCCTGGCTCCAGGAGAACGCCCCGTAGACCAGCAAGGTACCGACGCTGTAGTCCGACATCCGGCCTAAGAGCTCGGCGTCACGACGCCAGGCTTCCTCCGTCGGCGCGCCCGGACCGTTCATCGGTGGGAAGGTCTGGATCAGCTCGTTGTAGAAGGACCGGAGATTCGCCTGCTTGTCGCTTCGGCAAACGCCACGGGGGACGGCCGTGGTTGCCCGGCTGCCGACCGAGTTCATCTGCTCGAGGTGGTGCGAGCGCGGATGTGTGCGCGCTCGCCCTGCCGTCCGATGAGGCAGAGGTACTCCACGGGCTGGTTGGTCGCGGCGCCGAACCAGTGCGGTGTGCGGGTGTCGAACTCGGCGGCTTCACCGGGTGAGAGGACCAGGTCGTGCTCACCGAGCACGAGCCGTAGCTGTCCGTTGAGGACGTAGGCCCATTCGTACCCCTCGTGGGTCTTGGGGGTGGGCTGATCCGAGGGGCGACCTCCGGGGATGATGAACTTGTAGGCCTGGATGCCACCGGGGCGCCGGGTCAACGGCAGGACCGTCATTCCGCCTTTGCAGCTGATGGGGCGTAGGTGAATACGCGGATCACCGGTGGCGGGGGCGTCGACCAGCTCGTCGAGCGTGACGCCGTGGGCTCTCGCTAGTGGTAGCAGCTGCTCCAGGGTGGGCCGCCGGGAGCCGGACTCCAGCCGGGACAGCGTGCTGATGGAGATGCCGGTAGCGGCCGACAACTCGGCCAGCGTCGTCTCACGTTCATGGCGGAGGTTGCGCAGCCGGGGCCCGACGGCGTCCAGGCCCCCGCCTTTCTCTTCCTTCATGGCTGGGAGTTTGCCAGAACAGCAACAATGTTTGCTAGATCCTGTTGCGTCCTCGCAAGGTGGCATCTGAAGGCGCTCGTTCCGGGCGTCAACAGGAACAGGAGGATCTATGTCCACTGAGGACTCTGGCCACCCAGGTGTACCGGTGGAGTACGCGACCTGGCGGAAGAGCCGTTGGGAGGAGGTCGCCGGCTCTGGCGGCAAGGCGGGCACCGTCCAGCTGGCCATGGTCTCGCATCCCGAACCGGGGGTGCCGGGCCTGCCTGGTCGATGGGAGGTGAGTGCATCGGGGGTCTTGACTCTCACCGTCACCGCTGCGGACGGCGTGTCGATCGGCGGGCGGCCGGTGACCGGTGCGGTGGACGTGGAATCCGGCAGCCAGGTGAAGCTCGCTGACGGGCGGGTGTGTTTCGTCCAGGGACGGGGCGGAACCTACGGCATGGTCGTCTGGGACCCTTCCGCACCGGTTCTCACGCGGCTGCGCGATATCGCGAGCTATCCCTACGATCCGAGCTGGGTCGTCGACGCCGAGTACCGGGCGACGCCCGGCCGCACCGTCGAGGTGGAGCGGCTGACCAGCCCTCGGAGCACGGAGACTGCGTCCGCCCCGGGCGACCTGGTCGTCGAGATCGGCGGCCGGGAGTACACCCTGGTGGTGGTAGAAACCGTCCCCGGCCTGCGCATGGCGATCTTCACCGACCCCAGCAGCGGGGCAGACACCCCCGAGATCGGTCGATGGCTGATCCTCCCCCCGGACGAGGGGAGCGCCCTCCGGGTCGACTTCAACCAGGTGATCCTGCCCCACCACGTGTTCTCCACGGCGTTTCCCTGCCCGATCCCGCTTGAAGCGAACCATCTTCCGGTCGTCGTCGACGCCGGAGAACGTGCGCCTGTCCTCGACGAGAGGAACAGGAGCACGGTGACAGAGCCCGACAAGAAAGGACAGGACGGAACCATGGAACCCGAGCTGACGGAGAAGGCGGTCCAGTACCTGCGGCACCTGGAGAAGTTCGACTTCGCAAGCATGCGTGCGATGTGCGCGGACACAGCCACCGTCTGGCACAACGACGGCAAGGGCGAGCAGACGATCGAGGCGAACCTCGAGCAGCTCGAGCAGATGTCGAGCGGCGGGGGCGTCGTTGCCTTGCGGTACGAGATCACCCGTCAGTTCCAGAAGCCCGACGAGGTGCTCCAGCAGCACGTGCTGCACATCAACATGCCCGACGGGTCCGGCACCGAGCTGCCCGTGGCGATGTACTTCGGTTTCAAGGACGGACTCATCGACCGGATCGAGGAGTACGCGAACATGATGCCGCCCGACGAAGGCAACGTGAGCGGCGACAGCTGATCCGACGCTGGGGGATCTGCGGCACCTGGGCGCGACCGGCGCCCAGGTGCCAGCGCCTCCCATCAACTTGCCCAGTCGCGCCTTGACCGCCTAATCGTTTAAGTCCTTGCCAGGGTGCCGGCCCGCGAAGTTATGTGATGTCACATGACCGGAGTCTCGGTTCGGTCCCCCACCTGTCGAAGACGCCAGGTGTCGTAGAAGAGGAGTTGCGATGAGGACTACATCAAGACCTGGCCGTCGCGCCTTGGTGGGTGCGGCCTTGTGCGTCGCATCAGTGGTCGCCGGTTTGATGGCTGCCGCGCCGGCGCAGGCCGCGGAGAGCACGTTGGGTGCCGCGGCTGCGCAGAGCGGGCGGTACTTCGGTGCGGCGGTGCCGGCTGGGCGGTTGAGCGAGTCGGCGTACACCACGATCTTGAACCGTGAGTTCAACATGATCACGGCCGAGAACGAGATGAAGATGGACGCGACCGAGCCGTCGCAGAACCAGTTCAACTTCTCACGCGGCGACCAGATCGCAAACTGGGCGATCCAGAACGGCAAGCAGGTGCGCGGCCACACTCTCGCGTGGCACGCCCAGCAGCCGGGCTGGATGCAGGGCATGGAGGGCAGTGCGCTGCGCAACGCGCTGCTCAACCACATCACGCAGGTCGCCACCCACTACCGCGGCAAGATTCACTCGTGGGACGTCGTCAACGAGGCGTTCGCCGACGGCGGTTCGGGTGGTCGGCGGGACTCGAACCTCCAGCGCACGGGGAACGACTGGATCGAGGCGGCGTTCAGGGCCGCGCGGGCGGCCGACCCGGGCGCCAAGCTCTGCTACAACGACTACAACACCGACGGGATCAACGCGAAGTCGACCGGGATCTACAACATGGTCAGGGACTTCAAGGCCCGTGGGGTGCCGATCGACTGTGTCGGGTTCCAGTCGCACCTGGGGACCTCACTCTCCAGCGACTACCAGGCCAACCTGCAGCGGTTCGCGGACCTGGGTGTCGACGTGCAGATCACCGAGCTGGACGTGGAGCAGGGCAACAACCAGGCCAACATCTACGCGGCGGTGACCCGGGCGTGCCTGGCGGTCTCGCGGTGCAACGGCATCACGGTGTGGGGCGTGCGCGACGACACCTCCTGGCGCACGGACAACCCCCTGCTGTTCGACCGCTCGGGCAACAAGAAGCCCGCCTACCACGCGGTCCTCGACACGCTCAACGGCGTCTCCCCGGGCAACACGTTCCGGCTGCGGAGCGAGTCCGCGGGCCGGTGCCTCGACGTGCCGAACGGCACCACCACCAACGGCACGGGCCTGCAGATCTGGGACTGCCACAACAACTCCAACCAGCAGATCACCCAGAACGGACAGACGCTGCGGATACTGGGCAAGTGCCTGGACGTCCCTGCGGACGCCGCGAACGGCACCCGGGTCCGCCTGTGGGACTGCAACGGAGGCAACAACCAGCAGTGGACGTCCAGCGGCAGCGCGATCAGCAGCGTTCGGTTCCCGTCGCTGTGCCTCGACGTGAACGCCGCGGCCACAGCGAACGGCACGGCCGTGATCCTGTGGTCGTGCCACTCCAACGCGAACCAGCGGTGGAGCCGGGTCTGACCGGCAGCCGCTGAGCCACGGGGGACTGGTTGGACGGGCACAACCATGCCGTCGGCTGGGACCGTTGGAATTCCAACGATCCCAGCCGACGGCGTGTCCAACCGTGCCGCCGCGCTTCTCCAGTGGTGGCGACTGCCACCGCGATCGACCCGACCACCCGCACGCGGCACGGCAACGGGGGCGGGGACGGGCGGGCGAACGCGGGGCAGGAGGCCAAAGGTCCCTGGGAACTGGGGCCGGACGGCCCTGATGGCCGACGGATCCAAGGGGTGACCGTTGCGGTACCCAAACCACGGAGCGGTCCAAGGAGGTGACAGCGATGCGTGCGCTTGTTGTCTATGAGTCGATGTTTGGCAACACCGAGGCTATTGCGCGGGCGATCGGGGAGGGGATCGTGGCGTCGATGCCCACCGACCTCGTCGAGGTGGGGGCGGCTGCCGACACCGTGCCCGCAGACGTCACACTGCTCGTCGTCGGCGGCCCGACTCACGCCTTCAGCATGTCCTGGCCCTCGACACGGTGGGATTTCGCCGGGCAGTCGCCGAGGATCGTCTCGCGCGGTCGTGGTATTCGCGAGTGGCTCGGCGGTCTTCCGCGCCTGACGGCTACCACTGAGGCGACAACGTTCGACACGCGGCTGGGTTCGCGTGTCACGGGTTCGGCCGCGCGTGCGGCGAGCCGCAGGCTGGACCGGCTCGGCTGCTCTCTGGTCGCTGCCCCAACGCATTTCCGGGTCAGCGGTGTGATTGGTCCGCTCCCCGACGGTGAGCTCGACCGAGCCCAGAAGTGGGGGAAGGGGCTGGGTGCCGAGGTCGCGGCGCGACGTTCCGCGGGGCGGACCTCCTGACCCTGCCCCCACCTGATCCCGGACGCCCTGACGACCGGTCAGTCCCGCTGGTGCGCCACGATCACCGGGCTGGGCGACCGGCGCAGCACGGTGTCCGAGACGGAGTACCGGATCCGTCCGATCGTGGGTGAGTGCGGTCGCCCGCCGACCACCACCAAGTCGTCCGGCCGGAGCTGCTCCAGGAGCGCTTCCGCGGCGTTTCCGCTGTGGAAGGTGACGGTCTGGGGCACGGTCGGGTACTTTTCGGCCCACCGCGCCACCTGGCGCTGCACCTCGTCGCGCTCCGCCGACTCGCGCCTCAGGTCCGGCCCGCCGAAGTCGAGGCCCGCCCCTGGGCCGGGCTCCATCGCGTGAACCACGATGAGCGGGCACGACCGCTGCTGCGCCTCGGCGAAGGCCAGGTCGAGCTGGGGGCCCGCGTCGTCGTTGCTCACGCCCGCCACAACCCGGCGCGGGTCGTGGATACCAGCCTTGGCGGGAATCACGGCCACAGGCCCTGGCGCCGACGCGGCGAGGGCTCCCGACACCGAGCCGAGCATGGCACGGTCCCATGTGCCGAGCCCGCGCCTGCCGACGACCACCAGGTCACTGGACGCGGACCGTTGCGCCAGCACGTACGCGGGTGCGCCGTGCACGATTCGCTGATCGACCATGTGCCCGCCGGGCCACGCGCCGTCCAGCCGGGCGACAGCGCGCTCGACGGCGTCGCGGGCGTCCGCTCGCAGGTCCGCGATGCTGACGCCGATCGTGGCGGACATGGTCGCGGGTGGTGGGGTCATATAGGCGCCCAACACTGTGAGCCGTGCCTCGTGCCGGTCTGCCGTGAGGGCCGCCCAGTCGACGGCGGCCATGCTCTCCGCGGATCCATCGACGCCGACGACGATGCCGCGGTACCAGGTGTTGTGCATGATGTCCTCCCTCGTCGACAACCCGCTCGGGTCATGTCTCCCAGACCACCACCGTTCGCTGGGTACGAGGCAGTGCTGGAAGACCCGGTTGACCGGTCGAAGGTCCCGTCTGCGGCCGTCTGAAGGTCCCGCCGAACCGGTGACTCTCGCCCACCTTCTCGACAGCCTCGCTTTCGCCGCGCGACTAGCGACGCGCGTGCAGCTCGTCGAGGGCGCGATGGCCGCGCTCGACCACCCCTGGAACGACATCGTGGCGCCCATCACGGACGGGGATCTCGAGCATGTGGAGGATGTGCGCCGCTGTGAGCACCGCCGCTCCCTCCCGGCCGACCAGGTCGAGGATTCTCGTCCACAGCTGCCTTCGGACATCGTCCAGCAGCGGGTCCTGGAAGGTGTACCAGACGAGGGCGGTGAGATCGATCGCCCGGGTACCGCTACCTGCATTCCCGATGTCCACGACCGCCACCACCACTCCGTCATGGACCAGGATGTTGCCGGGGGTCGCGAGATCGGCATGGACCATGTCTGGCGCGTCTCGTGGTGGTGGGACGTCGGCACACACGAGCCGCAGGCGCTCGACCAGGGCCGACACCTCGGACGAGTGCCCCGAGAGCCTGGATATGGCCTGGCGGAGCAGCGAATGTTCGGGTGCCTCGTCGAGAACCTGCCCGGCGGCAGCCGAATCCCTACCGGTGGCGACCCGCCAGGCGTACGACCAGTGGTCGTAGGGCTCGAAAGCCTGGCCGGCCTGAAGCTCGATGATCTCCATCAGCTGCTCGACGAGGGACGGGGTCAGCTCACGCGCGGGAGCCGCGTCGACGAAGTCCATCAGATGCCACACGTGAGTTGCTGTGGCCCCCACTGCGAGCCAGGCCGGCGTCGGATAGCCGTGCCTGCGCATGTGCTCGACCACTCTCTGGGCGCGCAACGTCTCGTCAAGGTGCCCCGGGTGTGCCCGGGGTACTGCTTTGAGAACTGCCGGTGCCCCTCCGGCCAGCTGGACGCGCATGGCGCCCCCGTTGACGCCTCCGGTGAGGCGACTGAGAAGGGTGACCTCTGCCCCGACCACGCTGGCCACGTCGTCCAGGACCTCGGCCGGCATCTCTTCGGGATGGGTTCCCTGGTTCATCGGCTCGTGGCCGCAACGGCGGAAGCGCAGCACATGCTCGACACCTTACGGTCGAACCCGACGTACGGACCGACTCGTCAGCGCTCAACGGTCGGCTTGTATCCGGCTATGTCCCGCCGGTCAGCCCGACCACCTGACCGTTGACCGCGGTATTCGCAGCGGAGCCCAGCCAGACGACGGCGGTCGCCACCTCCGACGCGTCCAGCAGCCGGCCGAGCGGGGACCGCTCCGCGTACATCTGCCCCACCTGGTCGACGATGTGGGTGTTCGTGGCCGTCCGGGTGAGGCCCAGCATCGCCACGTTGGACAGCAGGTCGCCGTCCTGCCCGAGCGAGAACGCGACCGACCGGCTGAAGCCGTGCAGCGCCGCCTTGGCGGCGCTGTAGTACTCGGCGCCTGCCACGCCGTCGGTCACGAGCGACGACGAGAGGTGCACGAGCCGCCCCCAGCCCGCAGCTCGCATCAGCGGCGTCACGGCACGCGTCAGCCGGATCGCACCCTCGACGTTGCTGCGGATCAGCCCCGTCCACTCCTCGTCGGGCACCGTGTCGAAGGGCACCATGTCACCCCAGGCCACCGCGTTGTTGACGAGTACGTCCACCCGTCCGGTGGCCTCGACCGCTGCGGCGACGAGCGCCCCGGCCGCGCCCGGGTCCGCCTGGTCGTACTGCACGACGACGGCGCGGTCGCCGATCTCGTCGGCGACCTTCTGCGCCTCGTCGCGGGCGTTGCGGTAGGTGACCACCACGTTCGCGCCCTCCGCCGCGAAGGCGGTGGCGATCCGTCGCCCGACGCCGCCCGACGCGCCGGTCACGATGACTGTCCGATCCTGAAGTCCGATGTCCATGGCTCAACCGTGCGCGGACCGCCGTCGGCCAACCAGACCGGCCGGAGACTGGCCCTGAGCGGGCCACCCTCCGCGCACCCCGCCCGTCTAGGCTGACGCACATGACCAGTGAGCTCGGAGCGCTCCTGCGCGCACATCGGGAGACCCTCGCGCCGGAGGACGTGGGCCTGCCCCGCGGTATCCGACGCCGGACGCCCGGCCTGCGCCGTTCCGAGCTCGCCACCCTGGCCGGGGTGAGCGTCGAGTACCTGACGCGCCTGGAGCAGGGCCGGGACAAGCATCCGTCTCCGGAGATCCTCGGCGCGCTGGCCGACGCGCTCCGCCTGGCCTCGACGGAGCGCCTGATCGTGCTCCTGCCGGCGGACGAGGCGACGTCGGCCGCGCTCTACGGGCTGGCGGGCCGGCGCCCCCGCGCGCTGCGCGCCGTCTGACCGCTCAGCTCCCGGATCGGGCGCGGCGTCGACTCGGCTTCGCGCTCTGCAGGCCTGTGACCGGCAATACCGTTGGTCTTGGCCGGTCCGTACTGCTTCGATTGGCATGCCCCGCCGCCACGTCTGGCGGGCAGCCCAGGCACGCTCTACCCGGTGCCGTGGACAGGGTTCGGAAAACTGGAGGAAGCAGCCATGCCAAACGCACCGATCCGGGTCCTCGTATGGGGCGAGAACCGGCACGAGCAGGTAGAGCCGTCAGTCGCCGAGCGCTACCCGGACGGCATGCACGGCGCGATCGCCAAGGGAGTCGGCGAGTGGCTCGGGGACAAGGCCCGCATCGCCACGACCACCCTCGACGAGCCCGAGCACGGGCTGACCTCCGACGTCCTGGATCAGACCGACGTGCTCGTCTGGTGGGGACACGCTGCCCATGGCGACGTCGCCGACGAGGTGGTCGAGCGGGTCCACCGCCATGTCCTGGCCGGTATGGGCCTCATCGTGCTGCACTCCGGACACTGGTCCAAGATCTTCGTGAAGCTCATGGGCACCACCTGCTCGCTGCGCTGGCGCAGCGAGCACGATCGCGAGCTGGTGTGGACCGTGAACCCGCAGCACCCCATCGCCCGCGGTATCCCCAACCCGATCGTCATCCCCGAGCAGGAGATGTACGGCGAGTACTTCGACGTGCCGACCCCCGACGAGCTGGTCTTCATCAGCGGCTTCAGCGGCGGCGAGGTCTTCCGCAGCGGCCTGACCTACCGCCGCGGCTTCGGCCGCATCTTCTACTTCAGCCCCGGCGACCAGGACTTTCCCGTCTACCACCACCGGGACGTCAACCACGTGATCGCCAACGGCATCGAATGGGCCCGGCCCGACCGGGAGCGCGAGACGCCGACGCTCCTGCGCTACGACACCGACGACTTCTTCAACGGCCAGGGCTACCGCGGGGCGTTCGAGCGATGACCTTCCGGACCATCGAGACCGAAGGCCCCCTGCGCCTCGTCGTGGTCGGCGCGGGTGGCATGGGCCGGGCCTGGACCCGCGCGATCCAGGCGGATGCCGATACCGAGCTCGTCGGCATCGCCGATCTGTACTCGGCAGCGGCCGAGTCGGCCGCCGCGGAGACCGGCATCCCTGGTCTCGCGGTCGGGGCCGACGCCGTCGAGCTCGCTCGCCGTACCGGCGCGGACGCGATCCTCAACGCCACCATCCCCGAAGCGCACCACCCGGTCACGACCGCCGCGCTGCTGGCCGGGATCCCGGTCCTGGGGGAGAAGCCGGTCGCCGCGACCGTGGCCGAAGGGCTCTCGCTCGCGGCGGCGGCCGAGCACACCGGGCAGCTGTTCATGGTCAGCCAGTCCCGCCGCTATCACCGGTCGCTCTTCGACGTGAAGCGGCGGGTGGCGGCGCTCGGCGCCGTCGGCCTCGTCGCGGTCGAGTTCTTCAAGGCCCCGCACTTCGGCGGCTTCCGCGACGAGATGGCCAGTCCTCTGCTGCTGGACATGGCGATCCACCAGTTCGACATGGCCCGGTTCCTGCTCGACGCCGACCCCGTCTCGGTCTCCTGCGAGGAGTACAACCCGCCGTGGAGCTGGTACGACGGCGACGCAGCCGCCACCGCTGTCTTCGCCATGGAGGGCGGCGCCCGCTTCACCTTCAACGGCTCGTGGTGCAGCCCTGGCTTCGAGACCTCCTGGAACGGCGCCTGGCGGATCTCCGCCGAGCGCGGCACCGTGCTCTGGGACGGCGACGGCGAACCCGAGAGTGCCCCGGAGACCTCCGTCGCCGACGCCGAAGACCCCGGGCACGAGATCGCGGGCTCCCTGCGCGAGTTCGTCACCGCCCTCCGCCTCGGCACCGAGCCGATGGGGCGTGTGCACGCCAACGTCATGAGCCTCGCCATGGTCGAGGCGGCGATCCAGAGCGCGGCCCAGGGGCGCAGGGTCGCGATCGACGACGTGCTCGAACGGTCCTACGAGTCGGCGCTCGCGGCCGAGCGGAACGCCGAGGTCCTCGGGGTCCTGAAGTCCTGGCCGTCGGTACGGGCCGCCTTGAGCAGGTGAGTGCGCGGAGGCAGTCGGATCCGCTGTCAGACCAGCGGATCCGACTGCCGGAGTCGATCCGTAGCGCGCTTCACGCGACCCGTCGCTCAGCGTCCCGGAAACGACGGCGGCCGCTTGGCCAGGAACGCCGCGGTGCCTTCGCGCATGTCGTCCGTCGTGAACGCCTTCCGGAAGGCCGCCTTCTCGATATCGAGCGCGTCAGTAGTGGTTCTCCCGACCGAGTCGTTGATAGCTGACTTGCACAACGCGACCGCGACCGGTGAGCGGGTGGCGATCTCAGCGAGCGTCGCGGCAGCGGAGCCGAGCATCTCGTCTCGGGTGTCGAAGACCCGGTTGACCAGTCCGATCCGCCGCGCCTCCAGGGCATCGATCTTCCGGCCCGTGTAGATCAGCTCCCTTGCCCAGCTCGGACCGACCCGGTGGTGCAGACGCGCGCAGCCGCCGAAGCCCGGGATCAGGCCGAGCGACACCTCGGGCTGGCCGAACACCGCTGAGCTGGTGGCGTAGATGAAGTCAGCGGCCATGGCCAGCTCGCAGCCCCCGCCGAGCGCATAGCCCGACACACAGGCGATCACCGGGACGGGCAGCTCTTCGAGCAGCCGGGTGACCCTCTGGCCGAGCGCGCCGAATGCCTCGCCCTCGTCGGGGGTCATCAGAGACATCTCGCGGATGTCGGCTCCCGCGACGAACGCGCGCTCACCGGCTCCGGTCAGGATGACGCCGCGGAGGTCGCCGTCGACCAGTGGAAGCCGGCTTTCCAGCACGGTGCACAGCTCGGTGAGCACCACCGCGTTCAGCGCGTTGAGCGCGTCCGGCCGGTTCACGGTGATGGTGAGGACGCCGCCGTCGTCCGACAGCAGCAAGGTCTTGTCGCTCAAGGTGGTTCCCTTCAGGAGTCCCAGATGGCGCCATAGGCCGGGATGCCGCGCATCTCCAGCTGCTCGACGATGTTCCAGGTGGTCTTCTTGTTGGAGATGCAGATCACCGCTTCCGCGTCGAACTCCCGGTACACCTGGTAGGCGAGCGCCACCAGGTCGGGCTTGCCGGAAGCCGTGGTGTCCCAGATGACCGGATCAGGTTGTACCGCGAGGATCTCGTCGACCAGGTCGTCCCCGTAGGTCGCCCGCGGGTCGCGAGTGGACCAGACCAGGCGAGAGGGTGTCTCACGCGAGAGCAGGTGTGGCAGGCAGGGACCGATGCCGCTGCCGGTCGCCACCCACACGACGCGGCGGAACAGCCGGTCGACGTTCCCGACGCCGGCTGTCGGGATGCCCTTGACCCACAGGTGCGACGGGCGGTCGTCGATCAGCGCCCCGGTCCAGTCGCCCGCACGCGAGATGGTGAGCCGGAACCCGGGCGCACCGGGAGACGGCACGTTGGCGAAGGAGTGCCATTCGCGCAGTGGGTTGCGGCTGACCGTGGTGGACGATCCGGCGAACGGCGTCACGCCGTAGTCGAAGCGCACGAGCGCGACATGCGTGGAGGGGGAGGTGATCCGTACCGGCACACGGCGCAGCCGGAGCCAGGGCAGGGCGACGCTGACCGACACGACGAGCAGCACCAGGAACGGCACCGGCCCGGCCTCGGAGAAGAGGAAGGAGTGCAGCCAGAACAGGGCGAGCAGGCTCCAGCCACCGAAACGGTGCATCAGCTCGAAACGGTTGTGGTGGCTCGCCCGGAGCGTCGGCAGCGCGAACGCGATCATGGCGAGCAGCAGTGCGGCGATCAGGTAGGTCACCACGAGCACCGCGGCGCCCACCGGCCGCACCGTCGCGGTGGCCGCGAAGAGCAGGAACCACGCGGTCGCGGACACCATCCCGCCGACGTGGATGCCCCCGAACACGTGGTAGACCTTGCCGAGCAGGGCGCGAACCCGCAGTGGCCAGGTCACCGGCGCACTGGTCGCGGACAGGAAGATCGCGTTGATCACGTACTGCTGCCGGATCAGCGTGGCGACCGCGACGTTCGCGAGCATCATGCTCGAGATCGTGCCCAGGTCGCCCAGCCAGCCGCCGCCGGCGAGGACCACGACGTTGACCGCGACCACGCCCGCTGCGAGCCGGTTGTGGTGCATCAACCACCTGTGTCGCCACACGCGGCGCCACCTTCCGCGAACCGGTGGCAGCGAGTGAGTCAGCTCGGTGTCGGCCGCCGTCACGCCATTGCCTCCTCAGCGGTCAGTCCGGCGACCAGGGTTCGCTTGTCGACCTTGCCGCGGTGTGTGGTCGGCAGCTCGGCGACAGCGCGGACGACGGCCGGCACGCAGTAGTAGGGCAGGGTGCCCGCGACCACGTGGCGGGCCGCGACGGCGTCCACTCCCACCGGGGTGACGAAGCCGACGAGCTCGCCGTCATGCAGAACGGTCGTCGCCCGCTCGCACCCGGGCGTGCGTTCCAGCGCTGAGGTGACCGCGTCCAGCTCTACCCGGAAGCCCCGGACCTTCACCTGATCGTCGGTGCGCCCGTGGTGCTCGAGCCGGCCGTCGGAGGTCCAGCGGCCGAGGTCGCGGGTGCGGAACATGCGGTTCTCGCCACCGAGGAACGGGTCTGGAAGGTAGCGCTGCGCGGTCAGCTCAGCCTTGCCCAGGTAGCCCTGGCTGACGCAGGCCCCGCCCGCCCACAGCTCGCCGACCTCGCCGATCGGACACGGCCGAAGGTGCTCGTCGAGCACATAGACGGTGGTGTTGGGCAGCGGCGAGCCGATAGTGGGCTGCTCGCCGCGCCGGTGCGGCGAGGCGATCGTGTTCACGATGGTGACCTCGGTGGGTCCGCAGGCGTTGTGGAACCGGGTGAACGACGACCAGGCGTCCGCGAGCGGCCGCGGGCAGCGCTCCCCGGCCACCGCCACCACGGAGACGTTGCGGCACAGGGCCGGATCCAGGCTCGCCAGCACGCTCGGTGTCGCGATCACCACGTCCACCGACTGCACCGCCTGCAGGATCGAGCCGCCCCTGATCACCAGTTCCGCGCCACGGCAGAGCGCCACGAAGATCTCCCACGCCGCCATGTCGAACGCGATGTTGAGCAGCTGCGACACCTTCGTGCCCGGCCGGACGCCGAGCGCTCCCGGCCCGTGCGTGACCACGTTGCACAGGTTCGCGTGCGTGACGACGACCCCGTTCGGTGTGCCCGTGGTGCCCGAGGTGAAGATGACCACCGCCGGATGCCCCGGCGTGCTCGCGACCGCGGGCGGCTCCGCCCGCTCACCGGAGAGGTCGTCCACTGCGAGCACCACCCGACCGGGCAGCGCGGGCAGGGCGGTGACGCAGTCGGACAGCGTCAGCACGACTCGGATGTCAGCGGTCGCGACGATGTGCGCCAGGTGCGCGCTCGACGTGATCCGGGCGTCCTGGGGCACGTAGGCGGCCCCCGCCTTCAACACCCCGAGGATGCCGACGATCATCGGGATCGAGCGCCTCACGAACAGTCCGACTCGATCACCTGGGCTGACACCGAGCCGCACGAGCCTTTCAGCGAGCAGGTTCGCCCGTCGGTCGAGCTCGCGATAGGTCAGCGACTCGCCGGCGTGCGTCACCGCGACTGCCTCCGGTCGACGCCGGGCCGCGGCCTCGAACGCCTGATGCAGCAGGAGGAACGGCGGTCGTGCCGACGGCCCCGTCCCGAAGCGCCGGAACAGCGCTTGGTCGGATGGCGTCAGACCAGTCAGGGCGGACCGGTCGATGTGAGTGGTCATGTGCGGCAACTCCGTTTCGGGACGCGCTCGCGAACGAGAGCGACTCCGAGGCCCTCGTTGGCAAGACCAGGCAGAGATTCGACGCGCAGGCCTTCGGACGCACTCACCCCCCGACACGGGTAGCTCGGCGGAATACACGGACGAGGTCTCACTCGCCGGTCACCGTACGGTGGAATGTCCTTGATTTGGCATCTACTTAATCGTTTCAGTCTCTGGGATCGCCGGTGCCCGGGGCCTGGTCCGTCGTTTCGGGACCTCGTCAGTGCAGTCGGCCGCGCAGATGGGAGACGCCGTTTCAGACGTCGGCTCGGGTCGGACTTCCGCGCAGACACCGCCGTCGGCCTCTGGCGCTTGATCTGATACTGGGTCTCAGGCATACTCGCCAGTGCCCGGGTGGCGGCGCGACGCCGACGGACGAGACACTCGACGACGAGCGGCCGGAACACGGTATTTCCCCTCCATGCGCCGGGCACCACAGCCGCCCGGCCCAACGAAAGGCGAAGCCATGCAGCGTGACATCTATGACGAGGACCACGAGGCGTTCCGCGAGGTCGTGAAGGAGTTCGTCAAGCGCTACGTCACCCAGGAGAAGGCGCAGCAGTGGGACGCCGACGGTGAGGTCGACCGCGCGACCATGAAGGCAGCGGCGGAGCACGGCATCGTCGGGCTCTCCGTGCCGGAGGAGTTCGGCGGCGCCGGGATGCTGATGGACTACCGCTTCCGCAGCGTGGTCAACGAGGAGCTCATCGGCTGCGGTCACGGCTCGGCGCTGGCCGGGGCCGTGGGCATCCACGACGACCTCGCGGTGCCGTACATCGCCCACTTCGGCACCGACGCCCAGAAGGCGAAGTGGCTCCCGAAGATGGCGACGGCCGAGGTCCTCGGCGCGCTCGCGATGACCGAGCCGGGTGCGGGCAGCGACCTGCGGGCCGCGCGGACCACCGCGAAGAAGGTCGACGGCGGCTACCTCGTCAACGGCGCCAAGACGTTCATCTCCAGCGGCAAGACGGCGGACATCATCGTTACGTTCGTCAAGACCGGTGAGGGCAACCGCCCGGACGCCTTCAGCCTCATCATCCTCGAGGACGGCATGCCGGGCTTCGAGCACGGCAAGAAGCTGCACAAGATGGGCTTCCCCGGCCACGACACGGCCGAGCTGAGCTTCAGCGACGTCTTCGTGCCGGACGAGAACCTCATCGGCGGCGTCGAGGGCCGCGGGTTCGTGCACCTCATGATGAACCTGCCGCTGGAGCGCCTCTCGATCGGTGCCGTCGCCGCCGCGGTGGCCCAGGCCGGCGTGAAGTGGACGATCGACTACACGACCAGCCGCGAGGCGTTCGGCAAGCCGGTCATCGACTTCCAGAACACCCGGTTCCGGCTGGCCGAGATGGCCACCACCGTCGACGTCATGTGGGCCTACGTCGACCGCGCGATGAACCTCTACCGCCAGGGCAAGCTCAGCGCCGACGAGGCCGCGAAGGTCAAGTTCTGGTGCACCGAGCGCGAGTGGGAGATCCTCGACCAGGGTGTCCAGCTGCACGGCGGGTACGGCTACATCCTGGAGTACCCGATCGCGCGTGCCTTCCTCGACGCCCGTGTCCACCGCATCTACGGCGGCACGAACGAGGTCATGCGCGAGATCGTCGCTCGCAGCATCACCGGCCGCAAGTAGTCTCTCCACGTCAGCCGTTCGAGGAAAGAGCAGAGTCCGCCCATGAGGATCGTCGTCCTGGTGAAAGTCGTGCCCGACACCAACGCTGAGCGCACGCTCAGCCTGGAGACGGGTCTCGCCGACCGTGCCACGGCAGCTCTCGTCGCCGACGAGATCGGGGAGCGCGCCCTGGAGGTCGCGCTCACCTACGCCGAGGCGCACGAGGGCACCGACGTGCACGTACTGGCCGTCGGTCCCGAGGAGTCGACGACGTCGATCCGCAAGTGCCTCGCGATGGGCGCGGCGAGCGCCACGCACGTCGTCGACGGCGGGCTCGTCGGCGCTGACCTCGGGCTGACGGCCGAGGTCATCGCCGCGGCGCTCGGCCGGATCGGGTACGACCTGGTGCTCGCCGGCAACCAGTCCACGGACGGCATGGGCGGTGTGCTGCCGGTGATGGTGGCCGAGCACCTGGGGCTGCCGAGCCTGACGAACCTCACCGCGGTGACGATCGGGGACGCCGAGGTCAGCGGCACGCGTCTCTCGGAGGACGCGGCGCTGAGCCTGAGCGCCCCGCTGCCGGCGGTCGTTTCGGTGACCGAGGCGCTCCCGGACCCCCGCTTCCCGGGCTTCAAGGGAATCATGGCGGCGAAGAAGAAGCCGGTCGAGGTGCTCTCGCTCGCGGACCTCGGCATCGACGCGGACGACCTGAGCACGTCGCGCTCGATCATGCTCGCGATCGACGCCCGTCCTCCGCGAGGCGGGGGCGTGAAGATCACCGACGACGACGGCGACGCCGCCGTCCGACTGTCGGCCTTCCTGGCCGAGAACCACCTGATCTGAGAAGGGGGACGACGATGACTATCGCTGCTGACTCGATCCTGGTGCTCCTCGACACGACGCCCGACGGCGCGCTCGCGAAGTCCTCGGCCGCGCTGCTGGGTGCGGCCTCGACCGTGGGGACGCCCGTCGCGCTCGTCCTCGGCGACGAGGCGGCCGCCAAGGCCGCCGCCGAGCTCGGGGCCGCCACCGTGCTGCGTGCCCCCGCGCCGGCCGCCGGTCAGGTGGGCGTGGTCGACGCCCTGGTCGCCGCTGCGGCCCTGGCCCGGCCCGACGCCGTCCTGGCATCCCACTCGGTCGACGGTCGGGAGGCCGCCGCCCGCTTCGCCGTGCGCGCCCGCTCGGGCCTGGTCATGGACGCGATCGAGGTCGCCCGTGACGACCAGGGCGTCATCGCCCGCAGCTCCGCCTACGGCGGTTCCTACACGGTGACCTCGACGGTGACGCACGGAGCGCCGGTCATCACCGTGCGTCAGGGCGCGGTCGAGGCGCGTGCCGAGGCGCAGCCGCTGGCCGAGATCATGCTGGAGGTGGCCGCGAGCGGTGTTCCCGCCGCCACGATCGGTTCGGTCGAGGTCGCCGAGAAGACCGCCGGGCGCCCCGATCTGCGCGGAGCCGCGAGGGTCGTCTCGGGCGGCTGGGGCCTGGGCTCGAAGGAGGACTTCGCCCTCGTCGAGCAGCTCGCCGACGCGCTCGGCGCCGCGGTCGGTGCGTCACGCGCCGCGGTCGACGCAGGGTTCGTGCCGTCGTCTGCCCAGGTGGGCCAGACCGGCGTGCAGGTCGCGCCGCAGCTCTACATCGCCCTGGCGATCTCCGGGGCGATCCAGCACCTGGCCGGCATGCAGACCGCGAAGACCATCGTCGCGATCAACAAGGACGAGGACGCCCCGATCTTCGAGATCGCCGACTTCGGGATCGTGGGCGACGTGTTCACCGTCGTGCCGCAGCTCATCGCCGAGATCGAGAAGGCGAAGGCGTAACCACCGTGGCGACGTTCACCCAGGGTCTTCGTCAGGGGCTGCCGCGTCATCCCGGCGGACCGGGCTGGCCTCCGGCCGGCGCGGCGGCGGCTCCGGCAGCGGCCGAGGGCACCGCTGCGCAGGAGGCGGCCGAGCCTGCGCCCGCCGTGGTGGCTGCTGAGCCAGCACATGCTGTGTCGGCTGCCGAGCCCGCGCTCGCAGCGACGGCTGCCGAGCCCGCGGCTGGTGCCGCGCAAGCCCCGGCTCCGGCCGACGCCGTCGAGGTCACCGTGCGCCGCGGCCTGCCGCGCGTCGCCGGTGGCGAGCCCTGGCCGCCGACGGCGGTCGTCCGGGTGGACCGCTCCCCGGCCCTCGCGGTGACCCCGGACGCCGGCCCGCCTGCCGTGGCTAGCAGTACCGCCGTCGTGGACGAGGAGACGGTCGCAGCGACCGCGGACTCGCCCGCCACCGCGGACGTCCCGGCCGCCGTCGGGCCGGCTGGACCGAGCGCCGACACCGTCACGGAACAGGTGGCGCTGCGCCGTGGCCTGCCGCGGATCGCCGGCGGCGAGCCCTGGCCTCCGGCGGAGACTGTCACGGTCCAGCGACGGGTCGCCGTCGCCCCCGTTGCGGCGACCGTGCCGACGGCGACAGAGCCTTCCCGTGCCGAGCTGGCCGACGGCAGGTCATCCGCGCCCGAGCCTGCGCAGCCGGTCCCGGTGCCGAGCGCTGCCGAGAGCGAGAGCGCACCGGCCGTCCAGGCGCCTGCCGCCGTCGAACCCGTCCTGGAGACCCCGGCCGCGCCTGTGAGCGCGACCGAGCCGGCACGCCCGACCGAGCCCGCACGATCGACCGTCCCCGCACGCCCGACCGCGCCCGCACGACCCGCCGAGCCCGCGCGGGAGCCGCGCAGGATCGGCTCGCGCACCCTGGGCGAGTGGGCGCGGCTGCTCGGGTGGGGTCTGGCCGGCGTCGTCGCCGCTGCGGGGATCATCGTGCTGGCCGCGCGCGGCGTGACCACGCTGCCGGGCGTGCCCGAGTTCCTGGAGCGCTACCCCGGGTCCTACGAGCTGCCCGAGTCCGCCCCCGTCGGCTTCCCCGTCTGGGCGAACTGGATGCACTACCTCAACTTCTTCTTCCTGGTGCTGATCGTCCGCACGGGTCTGCAGGTGCGGTACCAGAAGACCCCGCCCGCCTACTGGACGCCCGCCAAGGGCGGCAAGAAGATCAGCATCAACCTGTGGCTGCACACCGGCATCGACCTGCTGTGGCTGGCCAACGGGGCAGCGTTCGTGGTGCTCCTGTTCGTGACCGGCCACTGGATACGGATCGTGCCGACCTCGTGGGAGGTCTTCCCGAACGCGGCGTCCGCGATGCTGCAGTACCTCACGCTGAACTGGCCCACCGAGCACGGCTGGGTGAACTACAACAGCCTGCAGCAGCTCATGTACTTCACGGTGGTGTTCGTCGCCGCCCCGCTGGCGGCGATCACCGGGCTGCGCATGAGCGAGTGGTGGCCCAAGGACGCGGACCGGCTGAACAGGATCTACCCGGCGCCGGTGGCCCGGGCGATCCACTTCCCGACGATGCTCTTCTTCGTGCTGTTCGTGATCGTGCACGTCACCCTGGTGTTCGCCACGGGAGCGCTGCGCAACCTGAACCACATGTTCGCGGCCTCGGACTCGGTCAGCTGGGTGGGCTTCGCCTGGTTCGCGGGAGGACTCGTCGTCGCGGTCGCGGCGGTCGTCGCGGCGCGGCCGCTGGTGATCGCGCCGATCGCCTCCCTGGTCGGCAAGGTCAGCAGCCGCTGAGCGGCCGGCGCTGTCGTGGTGGATCGGGGCACCGATGAGTAGGGGCCTCGGTGGTCGTCTGAGTTGAGTACGTTCCGCGAACGCGGGCGCGCCTCAAGGGAGACCACCAAAGATGAGACCACTCCGATACTCCATCAACGTCACGCTCGACGGCTGCTGCCATCACGAGGCAGGACTCCCTCCGGACGAGGAGTCGATGGGCTACTGGACCGCTGAGATGGAGCGGGCCGATGCCCTGCTCTTCGGCAGGGTGACCTACGAGATGATGGAGTCGGCATGGCGGAGGCCGGCCGACGGCTCCTGGCCCGACTGGATGGGGGAGTGGGAGGTCCCGTTCGCCGAGGCCATCGACCAGGCGAAGAAGCACGTCGTGACGAGCACGCTGAGCGAGGTCGACTGGAACGCAGAGCTGGTGCGAGGCGACTTGGGGCCAGCCGTTCAGCGGCTCAAGGAGCAGCCAGGCGAGGGCCTGTGGGTGGGTGGCGTGACGCTTCCTCTCGCGTTGGCAGACCTGGGACTGATCGACGAGTACGAGTTCGTCGTGCAGCCGGTTGTCGCCGGACACGGGCCGACGTTGCTCGCCGGTCTGCGCGAGCGCATCCAGCTCGAGCTCGTGGATCGCCACGAGTTCCGGTCGGGGGCGGTCGCGATGCGATACCGGCCCTCGCGCGTCAGCCTTCCGTCCGCGTGAACGTCAGGTGCGTGACACCGCTGGGTGAGGTGACGGCCTCGACGTCGAAGTCCTTCTCCAGCCCCTCCAGGCCGTCCCAGAGGCGAGAGCCGCGGCCCAGAAGGATCGGCACCTGGACGACGTGCAGGTGGTCGATCAGCCCGGCGGAGAGGAAGTCGCGGATGATCGTGGCGCCGCCGCCGATGCGCACGTCCTTGCCGCCTGCCGCCTCGCGGACCTGCTCGAGCACCTCCTGGGGAGTGCCCTCGACGAAGTAGAAGGTGGTCCCGCCCTCCATCTCGATCGGCTCGCGGGCGTGGTGCGTGAGCACGAACGTCGGAGTGTGGAACGGCGGGTTCGGACCCCACCAGCCCTTCCAGTCCGGGTCCTCGTGCCATCCGGGCGGGCCGAACTTGTTGGCCCCCATGATCTCGGCTCCGATGCCCGGCTCGAACTGACGGGCGAAGGCGTCGTCGACGCCGCGGCTGCCGCCGGGCTCGTTCGCCCCGCGCCACCACCGGGTGGCGAACATCCACTCGTGCAGTCGTTCGCCGGCATGGCCGAAGGGGGTCTCCCGGGTCTGGGGCTCACCGGTGCCGAACCCGTCGAGCGAGATGGCGAAGCTGGTGACGCGAGTGCGTGACATGGCCGGTTCTCCTTCGGTTCGCGCTGGATTTCGGATGAGGTCGAAACGTGCGACCGACTCTGGCCGAAGCGCTCGGAGGCGGCGAGACTTTTAGCGTGGGCTAAAGGCCCGCTGCGTGCAGCCGGGGTGTCGAGGAGACGTGAGAGTGATCGAGTGGCGCATGCGCACCGAGGACGTCATCCGGATCAGGTTCGCCTACTCACCGCTGATGGAGCTGGTGCTCAGCCTCATCACGTTGCGTGCGCCCAGGGAGCACTCGGCGCACCTGCCGTGGGTGCGGGCGACCCGCCCCTTGGTCGCCGGGCTCGATCTGGCCGAGGTGTACGCGCTGGTTCCGGTGCACGGTTGGATGGCCGACTTCGTCTCCTTCACCCCGACCGAACCACAGCCCGACATCACGACCGAGCTCGACACGATCCGGCGTACGCCACCGCTGCGAGTCATCTCTGACCTCGCCGATACGGCAGACGTGCCCCAGGAGATCGCCGACCGGATTCGCGCGGACCCTCGAGCCGCCACGGCTCGCATCGCCGACACGCTCGAGTCCTACTGGGACACGGCACTGGCCCAGCACTGGCCGAGCATCCTGCGACTCCTGGAGGCCGAGGTGTGGCGGCGGTCGAAACGCCTGGCCGACGGCGGCCTGCAGGCGCTCTTCGACGACCTGCACGAGTCCGTCAGCCTCGACGGAGACCGCCTCCGCGTGGCGGATCCGGTCGAGTGGAGCGGCGAGCTGACCGGTACCGGGCTGACGCTGGTGCCGCATGCGATGGGCTGGCCCTCGGTACGCAAGATGACCGGCAGGCTCAAGCCCTGGTCGACCGACGACCGGTACCAGCCGATGATCGCCTACCCGGCTCGCGGCGTCGCCACGCTGTGGGAGACCACACCGCCGCCTCCACCCGATGCGTTGGCGGGCCTGATCGGGCGAACCCGTGCCACCATCCTGCTGGCTCTCGCGGAGCCTGCGACCACTACCTCGCTCGCCGGCCGGCTGGGACTCACCCCGGGGGGTGTCAGCCAGCACCTGTCGATCCTGCGGGCGAGCGAGCTCGTCACCCGGACACGGGTCGCCGGGACGGTGCTGTACAGCAGGACCACGCGAGGCGACGCCCTGGTCGGGTGACCCCTGGGGGCGACTTACTCCCGCAAGGCACCGCTCCGCACCGTGGCTACTCGTCGAGGGCGACGTAGTGCAGCTCCGGCTCGGTGCGGGTCTCGTAGAGCTTGGGGTAGACGGCGGCGATCACGCTGGCCTCGGCGTCGGGGTTCCCGCCTCCGATCCAGGCGCTGATGCCGACGTGGGCGACGTAGATGCCGTGCTGGCTCAGTTCCTTGTGCAGGTTCAGGGTCCAGTTGCGCAGGCCCGCGGCGGCGATGTTGATGTCGGCCAGGAAGGGCACCGGGTCGATGGCGCCGCCTCCGTTGGTCACCAGGATCGTTCCGCTCCCGGCTTCGATCATGTCCGGGATGACCTGCTTGATCGCGTGGATCCCGCCGTGCAGGTAGAAGTCGAGCTGAGGTCCGAGAGTGGCGGGGTCGACGTCCAGGACGCTCGTCATGCCGAGGCCCCGGTCGGCGGGGGAGAACTCCAGGACGTCGATGCGTCCGAAGCGCTCCTTGATCTCGGCGAAGGCGCGGGTGATCGTGTCGGGCTGGGCGATGTCGGCGGGGAAGCCGGCGGCCTCGATGCCCTCGTCCTTCAGCTGGGTTGCGAGCGTGTCGAGCTTGACGGCGTTGCGGGCGATCAGCGCGACAGTGAAGCCCTTGGCGCCGAAGGCGCGGGCGATCTCGATGCCCAGGCCGGGTCCGGCTCCGATGATGGCGAAAACAGGCACGGGTGGTTCTCCTCAGCTTGGGGGAGTGTCGGTCCATCTCAGGGTGAACCCAATACTCACTATTTGTGCGTAGCCCCATCATGCGTGAGGATTGGGAGCCTTACAAAAGGCACATGCGTGTGCGTAACCGGAGAGAAAGGTGCGTGCCGATGGATTCCGTCGCAGCCCAGGACGACAACGCCGCGCTCCCGGGCCCGTGCTCGCGCTGGCCCGCCGAGAGCATCGGCACCATCCGCCAGGTCATGGCCAGGGCAGGCGACAAGTGGAGCACCCTCGTGGTCGCGACCTTGCAAGACGGGCCGCTGCGGTACACCGATCTGCAGCGCGCCATCCCCGGCATCTCCCAGCGCATGCTGACGTTGACCCTGCGCCAGCTCCAGCGCGACGGCCTCGTCACCCGAACCGCCTACGCCGAGGTCCCACCCCGCGTCGAGTACGCCCTCACGGCTCTCGGGACGACGCTGCTCGGCGTCGTGCTGTCCCTCATCGACTGGGCCGGCACGCACCACCAGGACATCCACCAGAACCAGATCGCCTACGACGCCGCCCAGGCCGACTGACCAGCTGATCCGCTGTTCACGCCCTACTTCCGTCGATTCCCGGACGGTTCGATGGCACGCTTCACCTCGTGAGCTACGAGACGAGCGACGACCTGACTGGCACCACGAAGGCTGCTTCCGACGAGCGGGAGGTCCACAGCTCGGCCGGTTCGCTCGCGCTGGGGCTCGGCCTGATCTTCGGGGGAGTTGCCGTCGTGCTTCTGGCGGGTGTGTTGGTCGCGGTGAACGGGACAGCTGTGGTGATGGCATGGTTCTTCGGGGGCGCGGCGATCATCGCCGGCGTCATCCAGTTCATCGTCGGGGTCTATCAATGCGCCGACAACATCGACAGGGCGGCGAAGGTGCTGATCGACGGACAGCGGGCCAGCCAGAAGTCGGACGACTCAACCGCGCTTTGAGACGGTGTCGTTCATCAGCTGCCACATCTCGTAGTTACCGCATTCTGCCGTGATCTCGGCGGTCGCCTGGGCGGCGGCGAAGAAATCGTCGGCCATCGCCGAGATGCGTGATT
The DNA here is from genome assembly GCF_042654905.1 of Promicromonospora alba. Lineage (NCBI taxonomy): Bacteria > Bacillati > Actinomycetota > Actinomycetes > Micrococcales > Promicromonosporaceae > Promicromonospora > Promicromonospora alba. The sequence goes on along the minus strand of NZ_JBHSFI010000003.1, from coordinate 799,577 downwards.
CCGCCATCGCGATAAATACCTGGTCGGGTGCCAGGTCCGAGACCGGTACATAACTGATGTCCGGCCGCGAATAGAACACCGTCTCCGAACGCGCCACGAACGAGATGCCGCGGCCGGCCGCGACGTGCTCGAGCTTCTCCTCCACCCCGCGCACCCGGAGCCCGGAGTCGGGGTGCGGACGCCTGGTGGGCTGCGTGCCCGCGCCGGCATGCCAGACGAGCGGCTCGCCGGCCAGGTCGACCTCGGTGACCTCCTCCTTGCCGGCCAGCCGGTGACCGGTGGGCAGCGCCACCATGAGCGGCTCGGTGTAGAGGGGAGTCAGGCGCAGGCCGGCCTCGTCGATGGGTAGCCGCACATAGCCGACGTCGACGCGGCCGTCGAGCAGCATCGGGACCTGGTCGTCCCACTCCATGCGCTGCACGTCCACGACGACGTCCGGATGTCGGCCCCCGAACTCTCGCGCCGCGGGGATGACCGGGATACCGGCCCGAAAACCGACCACGAGCCGCTGGCTGCCGCGGGCGGTCCCGGACACCCGGCGCCTGACCGCGTGCGCGGAGGCGAGCAGCGGGCCGGCGTCGTCCAGGAGCTGTTGACCCGCTTCGGTGAGCTCGACGCCGTGGCTGTCCCTGATGAACAGCGAGGCACCCAGATCCTGTTCGAGCGCTCGGATCTGCCGGCTGAGGACCGGCTGCGCGATGTGCAGATCTTCGGCCGCGCGGCCGAAGTGCAGCCGGTCGGCGACGGCGACGAAGTAGCGCAGCTTGCGCAGGTCCAGATCCATGAGGCCTCCCGGTGCGGCAATGCCCCCAAGGTATCACCACGGCTGAAAAGGGTCTTGGACAACCCGTTCAAGCCAATGGCATCGTTCATGGGACGGGCCGAATTCGGCACAAGAATTCGGCACAAGAATTCGGTCCGGGAATCCGGTCCGAAAAACTCTGGGTCGGGTTGCCCAACAATGCCAAACAATGCGACGGAGTGACCGTGGGAAAGCTCGATGGAAAAGTAGCGGTGATCACCGGCGGATCCGCCGGTATGGCACTGGCCGGCGCCAGGCTGTTCGTCGAGGAAGGGGCGCACGTCTTCATCCAGGGCCGTCGGCAGGAGGCGCTGGACGAGGCGGTCAGGCTGATCGGCCGCAACGTCACCGCCGTCCAGGGTGACGCGGCCGACCTGGCAGACCTGGACCGCTTGTACGACACCGTCAAGCGCGAGAAGGGCTCGATCGACGTGCTGTGGGCTCATGCCGGGATGGGTGAAGCCGCCGTCCTCGGCGAGATCACCGAGGAACAGTTCGACCGCGCTTTCGGGCTCAACGCACGCGGCACCCTGTTCACCGTGCAGAAGGCGCTCCCGCTGATGAACGACAACGGATCGATCCTGATGACCGGATCCAACGCCTCCCTCGGCGCCTTCCCCGGCTGGAGCGTCTACGCGGGAAGCAAGGCCGTCCAGCAGGCGTGGGCCCGCGTCTGGCTCAACGAGCTGCGCGACCGCAAGATCCGGGTCAACGTCCTGACCCCCGGCCAGGTCGCCACCGCGAAGCAGGAAGAGCTGTTCGACGACGAGACCAGGGCCGCGTTCGAGTCCCTCATTCCCCGGGGGCAGATGGGCCGCCCCGAGGAGATCTCCACTCTCGCCCTGTTCCTCGCCTCCGACGACTCCAGCTACGTCAACGGCCTGGAGCTCGTCGCCGACGGCGGCACCACCGCCATCTGAACCACCCGCCTCGCAAACAGGAAGAGAGCACACCTCATGAGCAGCATCACCATCATCGGCACGGGAAACATGGCCCGCGCCATCGGCACGCGCGCGGTGGCGGGCGGCAGCACCGTCGAGGTCATGGGACGCGACCGGTCCAAGGTCGACGGCCTGGCCAAGGCTCTGGGCGGCGGCACGACGGCGGGCACGTGGGGCGCCGTACCGGCCGGGGACATCGTCATCACCGCCCTGCTGGCCGACGGCGTCGTCCCGGTCGTCGCCGAGTACGGAGACGCCCTCGCGGGCAAGGTCGTCGTCGACATCAGCAACCCCTTCAACACCACGTTCGACGGCCTGGCACACCGTGAGGAGACCTCGATCGCGTTGGAGGCCGCCAAGGTGGCCCCGGCCGGCACCAGCGTGGTGAAGGCGTTCAACACCATCTTCCGCAACGTCCTGGAGCAGGGCCGGCCCGACGTCTTCATCGCCGGTGACGACGCACAGGCCAAGGCGGACGTGGCGGCATTCGTCGAGAGCCTCGGGCTGCGCCCGCGGGACGTCGGCGGCCTGAAGATGGCGCACTGGCTCGAAGGGATGGGCCTGGTCACCGTGGGCCTCGCGGGCAACGGCGTCGGCCACTGGGACTTCGCCCTCGGCGTCGACGAGTTCACCGGCTGAGCGCACCTCGCGCCGCTCACCAGCAACCACCCACAGAGCAGCACTCACAAGGAGCAGCAGCTTGCGCGTCCTCGTCACTGGCGGGACCGGCCATTCCGGTTCGCACATCATCCCCGAGCTCGTCGCCGCGGGGCACGAGGTCACCGGCCTGGCCCGGTCGGACACCGCCGCGGCGGCCCTGTCCGCGCTCGGCGCGCAGGTCCGCCGCGGCGACCTCCAGGACCTCGACGGGCTCAAGGAGGCCGCAGCGGACTCCGACGGCGTCATCCACGTCGCGCACCGGCAGGACCAGCTGCCGTCCGGCGGGATCGCCGCCGTCGCCGCCGCGGAGCTCCCGGTCGTGCTCGCGTACGGCGAGGCACTCGCGGGAACCGGAAAGCCGCTGGTCGCGGCGGGGAGCATCGGCTCGCCGGGAAACGGGACGAGCCTGGGCCGGACGGCCACCGAGGAGGACCCGGCTCTTCCCGTCGGCGACGAGCACAGGGGCACCCTGCGGGCTCGCAACGTCGTGGAGAGCGCCGTGATCGGCCTCGCCGAGCGGGGAGTGAGGTCCTCGGTCGTGCGGATCGCCAACATCGCGCACAGCACGACCGACCGAGCCGGCTTCCTGCCGATACTGATCGCGCTCGCGAAGGAGAAGGGCTTCGCCGGCTACCCCGGAGACGGCGCGAACCTGTGGAACGCCGTGCACGCCCGCGACCTCGCCTCCGTGTTCCGCCTGGCGCTGGAGAAGGGCGAGGCCGGCAGGTACTGGCACGCGGTGGCGGACGGCGGCATCCCGGTCCGCGAGATCGCCGAGGCCATCGGCAGCAGGCTGGACCTGCCCGCCGTGAGCGTGCCCCTGGACGAGCTGATGCTGCCGGGACACTTCGGGTTCCTCGCGAACGTGGTCACGCAGAGCTATCCGGCGTCCAACCTCATCACCCGCCAGGCCCTCGGGTGGGAACCGGCTCAGCCCGGCCTGCTCGCCGATCTGGACGACGGTCACTACTTTCCCGCCGGCTGACTGCAGCGACTGCCGCGACGGGCCGGCACATTCCTGGTCATCCCGGCGGGCAGCAGTCACTATGAGCCCATGCAGACCGTGCGGCGGTTCCTGGTCCTGGCTCCGGTGGCGGTCGTCGTCACCGCGGCGGCGTACCTGATCTATCTGATGGTCGGCCCAGGTGGCTCCGTCGATCTGAGGCTCGTCGGCGCCGCGCTGCTGGTAGGGCTCTTGGGGGCGGCGATCGTGCTCGTGGCCGTCCTCGCCGTCGTCGGCCTGCTTCGTCTGTGGGGTGTCAGCAACGCCTGGGCCGCGCTGGGGCTGGCCTTCGGCGTGGTCGCAGTCATCCAGGGAATCGACTACGCGACCATCGGGGACGACGACTGGAGGATGCTCACCTTCCAGGTGCTCGCCGGCGTCCAGGTCCCCAGCTGGCTGACATTCGCGGCCGGGCTCCTGGTCGGCGATCTGCGGAACCGGGCGACGCGGAACGCTGTCCGCCCCGCCGCCTAGCCGGTCAGTCCTTCGCCTCGCGGACGTCCGTTCCCTGCTCGGCGAACGCCTTGAAGTCCCGCATGTGCTGTTGCGACTGCTTGCGGAAGACCCCGCGCATGAAGGGCGCCAGAAGTCGCATCAGCAAGCCGCTGAACCGGTACTCGTTCTCGCTCACCCAGAGCGTCGTCTCCGGCCCGGTCTCGGTGAACCGCTCGCGTGCGCCGTTCCACATGCCTTCGGCGACGATCTCGCGCTCGTAGTGGACGACGCTGTCCTTCGGGATCCCGTGCAGGTCGGCCGGTTCCCGGCGCGTGATCGTCTCGATGGCCTCCATCTCCTGCTGCCCCGTCCGCATGACGACGCGCGACCTCGTTCCTGCCTGCCCGTGCGGCCCGTTCAGCGGCTCGTGCAGCACGACTCCGCGCACCCACTTCGGCACGTGTGCGGAGTCCGCGAGCAGCTGGACCACCCGCTCCCGCGGCAGGTCGATCTCGATCGAGACGGTGTACTTCATGGCGAACGGCTCCATCTTTCCGGGAGGTACAGGTTGCCGGCAGGCCCTCTCGCCGAGACTAGGTCAGCGCCCCGGAACTTCGGTAGGGCGCCGTCCACCCCTACACACCGCACGCGACACGCGACACGTCGATGATGGCGTGCAGTGTGTAGGGGGCGCTCCCGGCTCGTCCATGTGCTGGGCGGCTCCTGACCCGTGACGGCGGTCTGGCAGCATGCGGGTCATGAAACTCCACGAGCGGATCGACGGCAGGCTGCGCGAGTTCGTCGAGCGGCAGCACCTGTTCTTCGTCGCGACGGCGCCGCTCGCCGCGGACGGGCACGTCAACGTCTCGCCGCGCGGCGTACCCGGCACCTTCGCCGTGCTCGACGAGCACACGTTCGCGTGGCTCGACGCGACCGGGAGCGGCAGCGAGACGGTGGCACACCTCCGCGAGAACGGCCGGATCACGGTGATGTTCTGCGCGTTCGACGGAGCGCCGAACATCGTCCGGTTCCACGGGACCGGCCGCGTGGTGACCCGGTACGACGACGAGTACCCTGCCCTCGCCGGTGGGTTCACCGACGTCCCCGGTGCCCGTGCGGTCATCGTGGTCGACGTCGAGCGGGTCTCGGACAGCTGCGGCTGGGGCGTTCCCCTCATGGCGTACGAGGGCGAGCGGGACCTGATGGGGCCCTACTTCGAACGCAAGGGGGAGGCCGGGCAGCAGGAGTACCGGCGGCGCAAGAACCTCACGAGCATCGACGGACTGCCGGCCTACGACGCCGACCCGGCTGTCGAGCCCAAGCCGGTCGCGTAACGCGACGAGGTGGACCCCGGCGACCCCCTGGACGCCGTCGGCCAGGGGGTCGCCGGTCGCCGCCAGACCGGTCAGCAGCGACCGGTCGGCACCAGACGGTCAGATGCCGCGGGGCTGGCGGTCCGTCGGGAGGCTGCCACGCATCTCCGAGATCAGCTGCGGCGTCAGGGTCGCCTCGGTACGGGACACGAGCAGCGCCATCTCGTAGCCGACGAGGCCGATGTCACACGTGGACTCTGCCACCACGCCCAGCACCGACCCGTTCGAGACGCTCATCAGGAACAGGAATCCCTTGTCCATCTCGATGATCGTCTGCCGGACGTTGCCGCCGTTGAGCTGACGGGAAGCTCCGCGCGTCAGGCTCGACATGCCCGAGACGATCGCTGCGAGCTGGTCACCGCTGGTGCGGTCGAGCTGGTCGGACATCGCCATGAGCAGGCCGTCCGCCGACACGACGAGCGTGTGCCGGCTGCCAGGGACGGTGCGCACGAAGTTGTCGAGCAGCCACCCGAAATTCGTTGCTTCGGTACTGAGGGTCACTCTTGTCTCTCCTACTGCGTCTGTCGTGCGCTCTCGCTGCTGGGCTGGGCGCTCGATGGTCGGCGTCCGAACCTTGCCACGTTGGTCTTGGAGTTGCGGAGCCTTTCAGCGGGCGCCCCGGCAGCGTTTCCAGCAAGTCTGTGACGCCACGGTACCCCTCGCCGCCGACTAGCCGGTACAAGGTCTTGCGATGTTCACCGAGCGCCGTCCGGGCACACGGTAAACCGATCGGTTTCCTTGCGCAAACATGGATGTCGTGAAGGTGGCTCTCGGGGCCCTGCGGGGTGGCGCGCTGGGCCGCGGCGGTCAGCGCATCCCCGCCGCGTCCAGCAGGGTGCCGACGGTGGGCATCATGAGTCCCGCCAGATGGTCGGCCCCGATGCCCGCACGCGCGCTCGCGCCGTCGAAGACCAGGATGAGCTGCCGTGCCAGCAGGTCCGGGGCACGGGCCCCGCCCGCGGCGCCCTCGGCGCGGAAGAACTCCGCGAGACCCTCCTTGACCTGGCGAGCGACCCGGCTGGCCGGATGGTCCGGGTGCTTGAGCTCGATCTGGACGACGAGGTATCGGCAGCCACGGAACTCAGGCGCCCCCGCCTGGTTCTCCAGCTGCTCGAAGACGTGCAGGATCCGCTCACGGTGCCCACGGGCGTCGTCGGCCGCGGGCAGGAGCGATGCCGCATAGGCGGCGGCGCCCCGTTCCAGGCTCGCTGCCAGCAGCTCGTCCTTGCTGTCGAAGAGCTGGTACATGGAGCGCTTCGACACGCCCGCCGTCCTGCACAGCGCCTCGATGCCGACGCCGATGCCCTGCTCGTACGAGAGGCCGGCCGCTGTCTCCAGCAGTCGCTCCCGAGGGCTGGGCCTCGTCGCTGTCGTCATGCCGGGAGTCTAGCCAGGCAACGACACGCCGAAAACTGATCGGTCTACCGGTCAGCCCACGCGGATGAAGACGGGGCCCGACTGCCAGATGCTCGTGTACCGGACGTTCTTGCCGGGTACCGGGGCCTCGATCTGCATTCCGTCGCCCGCGTAGATCGCGATGTGCCCGGGGGACCAGATCAGGTCGCCCGGCAGTGCCTCGCTGTACGAGACGGCGGTCCCGGCATAGCGCTGCGCGGCCGACGTGCGCGGCAGGTCGATCCCGACCTGGGCGAAGACGTAGGACGTGAACCCGGAGCAGTCGAAGCCGGACGGGGTGGTCCCGCCCCACACATACGGGACACCGATGTAGCGCATCGCGATGGACACGATCGACGCGCGGCGCTGCTCGGCCTCCTGCTCAGCGATCTCGGCGGCGCGCTCCGCCTGGTACGCCTCGTTCTCTGCGGCCGAGATGACGGTGACTGCCGACTTCTCGACCTTCAGCTCAGCGGTGGGGTTGACCGCGACGACGTTCGCGGCAGCCACGGTCTGGCGCGCCTGGGAGGCGAGGGCGTTGATGTCGGTCGTGTTGAGCTTGCCCTTCATCGCCGTACCGGTCAGCGACGTGCTGATCTCGGTGGACGGCGCGGCCTGCGCGGGCGGCGCGATCAGGGAGAGCAGGACGCCGGAACCTGCCGCGGCGATGACTGCTCCGCGACCAGTGATCACACCGGCCTGGCCGGTGGCGGCCTGGGCCACGGCGGTCAGGAGGGGGCGGTGTGCGGCGCGGTGACGACCACGACGGACCTGGGACGTGGCCGTGCTGGACTGGGGATCCATGAAAGCGGGGGCCTTTCAGATGGAAGGGGACCCGTGCGCGACCCGCGTGAGACCGCGCCGGGAACCGGCAAGCAGGGGACGAAGGCGACATGTCAGGCTCATAGCGAGCCCAAGAGTAACGGAACGGATACGAGGTTGACACCCCCCAACTTTCCCTGCCGTTGTTTGTCTGTTTCGGACGGCGTCTCCCGCCGCCCGAGGTCTCGGCGAGAATGCTCCCCATGAGACTTCTGCTCCTGCGGCACGGACAGACGCCCTCGAACGTGCACGGGCTCCTCGACACCGCGCACCCCGGCCCCGGGCTGACGGCGCTCGGGCAGCGTCAGGCCGCCGCGGTGCCCGGCGCGCTGCGCGACCGTCAGATCGACGCGATAGCCGTCTCCCCGCTGGTCCGGACGTCGCTCACCGCCGCCCCGCTGGCCCGGGCGCGGGAGCTGGAGCCGCTCGTCGTGGACGGCCTCCAGGAGATCGAGGCGGGCGAGCTGGAGATGGCCGGTACCCACCAGGCACACCTGCGCTACCTCAGCACCGCCTTCGCCTGGGCGCGCGGCGACGTCGGCCGCACCATGCCGGGCGGTGCGGACGGCACGGCATTCCTGGGCCGCTACGACGCGGCGGTCGCGCGGGTCGCCGCGCGAGGTGGTGACAGCGCGGTGCTGGTCTCGCACGGTGCGGCGATCCGGGTGTGGGTGTCGGCTCGGGTGGCCGGCGTGGACGTCGACCACGCCGAGCGGTCGGCGCTGGCCAACACCGGCCTGGTGGAGATCGAGGGCGACCCCGACGGTGGCTGGCGGCTGATCAGCTGGAGCGCTGACCCCGTCGGTGGCCGTGGGCTCGACGCTCCGGCGGCCGACGACCCGACCGGGGAACCGGTAGAGGACTGAACCCCGGAAGGCGCCGGAAAACAGCTGGGCCGCCGGCAACGGCGCTGGCAGGCTGGCCGGATGGACGTCACGGGGGACGAGACACGGGCCGCTTGGGCCATCGCTTCGCGCAAGTACGAGGACGAGTACGCCGAACACCTCGAACGAGCCCGAACCGCTGAGCTGCTGCCGGCCGAGGTCGACGTGCTGAGCGAGATGGTCGTCGGCGCCGACGTCGTGCACCCGATGAGCGGGCACGGCCTGGACGACGTCGCGCTGGCGCGCCTCGGCGCACGCTCCGTGCACGGACTGGACTACAGCGACGCTGCAGTCTCTAGCGCGCAGCGCCGGGCCGACGAGCTCGGCATGCCCTGCCGGTACACGCGCACGGTCATGCCCGCGAGCGGGCTGGACGACGCGTGCGCCGACCTCGTCTACACCGGCAAGGGCGCGCTCATCTGGGTCGCCGACCTGTCCGCCTTCTTCGCGGAGACGCACCGGCTGCTCCGGGCGGACGGCCGGTTCTACGTGTACGAGGCGCACCCGCTGGTGCCGCTGTGGGACTGGGACCCGGACGCGATCCGCGTCCGCCCTGATCGCGGCTACTTCGCGTCCTCGCACGTCAACGACTCGTACCCGGGCAACGGCGCGGTCGAACGCCAGCACACGCTCTCGGAGATCGTCATGGCGTGCCTGGAGGCAGGGTTCGAGATCGAGCACCTCGCCGAGCACCCCGACCCGTTCTGGCGCCCGGGCGGGATGACGGCGGCCGCGTGGGACGGGCGGCTCCCGAACGCGTTCAGCCTGCTCGCGCGGCGCGCCTGAGCGTCAGCGGTCCGTCCGTTCGCCGTCGGCGCCGGGCCGTTCGTCGGTCGTGCCGTAGATGATCTGGTTGGCGCGCGAGAGCACGTCGAGCTGGGCAGGGTTGTAGAGCTCCCGCAGCGACTCCACCATGGTGTGCTCGAGCGTGGCGGCATCCTTCGAGGCGCGGGTGGCCGGGTTGTTGAGCCACGGGTAGTCGGCCTGCTTCTGCTTGATGACGGGGGCGAAGTACTCCGCCAGCCGGACGCGCGTGGCCGTGTCGGCGTCCGGCGGCAGGGCGTCGAACTCCTCGTCCGCCTCCGTGCGCGGGTGCTCCTCCACGAGCCGCCGGATGTCGTCCATCGCCGACTCGTCGTAGACCTGCGAATAGATCATGACCAGCGACCGGTCCCGCTCCGAGAGCGTCTCCGCCACCGAGCTGAAGCCCGCCGGCAGGTCGATGGGTGCGCGGTGCCGCATGATCAGGGCGAGCTCGGCCCGCGCTCGCTGCAGCCGCTCGATGGTCGCCTCGAGCTCGGCGTCGAGCACCCGGAAGGCCTCGACGGGGTTCTCGTCCGCACGGCCCATCGACTCGATCTGCGCGAGGGGCACGCCGAGCTCGCGGAGCCGCCGGATCTGCAGGAGCCGCACCAGGTGTGGCACGCCGTACTGCTTGTAGCCGTTCGACCTGCGCTCGGGCTGCTCGAGCAGACCCGCCTCGTGGTAGTGCCGCACGGTGTTGACCGTCGTGCCCGCGAGGTCCGCGATCTGCCGGGTGCTCCACGCCACGATTGGCTCCTCTGGTCTGATCCGCCCATCGGCCGGTACACCGCCGCCGACATGCCCCAGTGGAAACTATGTCCCTGGAACATGGTCAAGCGCTCGGATCGATCGGGCCCCGGCGGGCTCCGGCAGCCGCCCGATCAGCCGACCAAGGTCTCGTCCAGGCGTTCGGCACCGAGCTCCGGCGGCAGGTCGCCGTCGTGCCGGACGACGAGGGACGTGACCGCCCGGGTGAGGCAGACGTAGAGCCGCCGTAGGCCCGTGGCGTGGTTCGGCTCGGCCGCCACTATCGCTGCCGGGTCGTGCAGCACCACGTGGTCGAACTCGAGACCCTTTGCCAGCGAGGCGGGTACCAGGTCCAGGTGCGCGTCGAACTCGGAGGCGTCGTCGGGGTCGACGTCGCCCTCGTCCGGCCCGGGTCGTTCGTCGTCCTGCTCGCCGACGACGGCGAAGGCGACGCCCGTCGCGGCGAGCGTCGTGCGGAGGTGCGCCACGGCGTCGTCGGGCACGATGAGGCCTACCGAGCCCTCGAGGCCGGCGACACCGGCGAGCACGTCGTCGAGCGGCACGTCGGTGATCGTGAGGCGGCCGCGGGCGCGGCGGACCGCCGTCGGCGGTTCGAGGCCGGGCGCGATGCTCGGCAGGAGCCGGGCGGCGAGCTCGATCACGTCGCCGGGCACGCGGAACCCCGCGGTCAGCTGCTCCACGTGCCCGTCGGGCTTCGCGAGGTGGCCGAGGACGTCCGACCAGTCGCGCGAAGCCCAGGGCGTGGTGGCCTGGGCGAGGTCGCCGAGCACGGTGAGCGAGCCCGTCGCGGCGCGGCGCCCGAGGGCGCGCAGCATCATCGCGGACAGGTCCTGCGCCTCGTCGACGACGATGTGCGCCACCGACTCCATCCGGTCCAGCAGGTCGACGATCTCGTCGAGAAGCACGAGGTCCGCGGTCGTCCAGCGTGCCGAACCGGGCGTGCGAGGTGGGCGCTCCCATGTCAGGAGGAGTTGTTCGGCCTCGGAGAGGATGCCCTCCGCGCACTCGGCGAGGAAACCGGGGTCGGAGAGCAGCCGGAAGAGCAGCCGCCGCGGCTCGACCGCCGGCCAGACGGCCGCCGCGTAGTCCCGGACCGGCTTGGTGCGGGCCAGCACGTCCCACGCCTTGTCGTCGAGCGCGTCACCGGTCTCCTCGATCTGGACGAGGACACGGTGGGCGAGAGCGTGGCGGAGCTGGGCGGCGCCGAGGGCGTACCGCACGTCCCTGGCCCTGACCTGCTCGATGGCCTCACGCGCCTCGTACGCGGGGACGCGCCAGCGGAACGAGCCGCGCGGCAGGACGAGCGTGTCCTGCGGCGTGCCGACATGCGACCAGACGGCGTTCCGCAGCACCTCCGCCATCCGGCCGTCGCCCTTGAGCGTCGCGACGTCGGCGGCCTCGGCGGCGCGGACCGGCGCGTGCGTGCCGACGATCTCCTCGATGGTCGCCTGCCTGGCGTGGATCTCGCCGAGCGCGGGCAGCACGTCGCGGATGTAACGCAGGAAGCTCTTGTTGGGCCCGACGACGAGCACACCGCGGCGCGTGAGCTGGTCGCGGTGTGCGTACAAGAGGTACGCAGCGCGGTGCAGCCCGACCGCCGTCTTGCCCGTGCCGGGCGCACCCTGCACGACGAGCGTGCGCTCGAGCGGCATGCGGACTATGACGTCCTGCTCGGGCTGGATGGTCGCGACGATGTCGCGCATCGGCCCGGTGCGCGGGCGTTCGATCTCGGCCTCGAGGATGTCCGAGTGCGCGGTGCCCGTGCCGTCCGTAGGCAGACCGGCGCGCGTCAGGTGCTCGTCCTCGAACCCGGTCAGGTGGCCGCGGGCGAAGCCGTAGCGGCGTCGGGCAGTGATGCCCATCGGCTCCTTCGGCGTGGCCCGGTAGAACGGGGTGCTCACCGGGGCGCGCCAGTCGACGACCATCGGCTCGCCGTCGCCGTCCGAGACGTGGCGCCGTCCGATGTGGAAGATCTCGGCGCTCTCCTCGATGTTGATGCGGCCGAAGAAGAGCGGGATCTCAGGGTCGTCGGTGAGCTGTTCCATCCGCCGCGCGAGCGCGGCCTCCAGCGCGTCCGCGCTGATCGGGTCCCCGGCGTAGCGGCCGTCCAGCGCGGCCACCCGATCGCGCATCCGGCCGAGCTGGGTCCGTGCCTCGGCGAGAAAGTCTCGTTCCTTGGCGAGCTCGGGCGCGTCGGCAGGCATGGGTGACCCTCCAGGAGTCGGCGTGGGATGTTCGCGGGAGCGAACGCGAGAGTCTAGTGCCGGGGACCCGATCGAGGCGGCATCTTTTCGGTGATGTGCGGGCGGCTCGCGATACATATGTCCTCGGAGTCCGTTTCCACTGTCGCACCAACGGGCCCCACGGTACGGTCGGGGAACCGCCCGGCCAATCGAGGAGCCCCAGTGTCGTCCGACGAGCTGCCCCAGGAGTTCCAGATCGACGTGCCAGACGAGATGGAGACCGGTGTGCCGGCCGACTTCGCCTCGGTATGGCATACGCCGACGTCGTTCATCCTGGACTTCATCGCCGTGAAGCAGCCCCCGAGCCCGGTCTCCGACCCCGAGTCGGGAGAAGTCACTTCGATAACGGTGCCGGGCCGTGTGGTGTCGCGAGTGCGCATTCCTCCGCAGCAGGTGTTCGAGCTCGCCAAGGCGCTCACTATGCAGCTCGACGCATGGGAGAAGGAAAGCGCACCGACCGTTCGCAATCCCGGGCTGGCAGAGGGGCCGGATGGCCCGAATCGATCGTCAGAGAAATGAATCTTGTGAATCTTTTTCTTGGACGATTGTCCAACTGGGCGCCCATATGCCCGGTCTGACCGGGTGGAATGTTCCAGTTTGGCCGGAGAAATGGTGGGTTATACCAGTCCTGAGGGGGAAATGTAAGTCTCCGAGGCTGTTCCACTTGCGATCTTCACGGATGTAGGCTTCCCGTGATCGCGACGAAGGCGTTGCAATCTCCCAGAGTTGCCCGGGGGGTCGGGCGACCCGTTCCGGCGGCCATGTCGGGGAGCAATGAACAGGGGCGATGCAAGTGAGCAACTCGGAATTCGATAACAGGGGGCGCACGGGCGGGATCATGTTCGAAGAACAGTCCCGCACGAGTGTCGTGAGTATGTGGGGAGAGATCGATGTCTCCCTGCGCGGTGAGTCCAGTGCTGCGATAGCTAATGCCCTGGAGAGGGCCAAGTCGGTAGTGATCGACACCTCGCGGGTGACGTTCATGGACTCGACGGGCGTCGCATTTCTCATGCAGATGTACACCTACGGAACGCAGGACGGACTGACCGTCACCCTTCCGGACCCACCACCGGTGGTCCGGAGCGTCATCGAGATGCTCGGGGTCGACGTGCTGTTCGCCCGGCCGGCTCAGCCCGCAGTGGCGCGGGAGGCCTGACCCGGCTCCGTCGGTGTGACCGTGCCCGGCCCGGAGGCCGGGCTCTGCTGATCAGCGCCCCGCGGCCAGCGCCGCGGCCCCCACGATGCCCGCCGCGTTCCGCAGTTGCGCGGGAACGATCGGCGCCCGCAGGTGCAGGTGCGGCAGGTACTTCTCGTGATGCTTGCTCACTCCGCCGCCCACGACGATGAGGTCGGGGGACAGCAGGTCCTCGACGACGCCGAAGTAACGTTGCAGGCGCTCGGTCCACGCCTCCCAGGACAGGTCCTCCCGCTCGCGCGCGGAGTCGGCCGCGCGGGACTCGGCGTCGTACCCGTCGATCTCGAGGTGCCCCAGCTCGGTGTTCGGCACCAGGACGCCGTCGACCACCAGTGCCGAACCGATGCCCGTGCCCAGGGTCACCACCAGCACCACGCCCTCGGTGTTGCGAGCGGCTCCGTACCGGACCTCGCCGATGCCCGCCGCGTCGGCGTCGTTCACCGCGGTGACGCTCCGGCCGGTCGCGCGCTGCACGAGCGCGGGCAGGTCGACGCCGGTCCAGGACTGGTCGAGGTTCGCCATGAACCGCACCACGCCGTGCTGCATCGGCGCGGGGAACGCGACGCCGATCGGCACGTCGTCGGCCAGGTGATAGCTGTCGACGAGCTGGGCGAGCACGTCCGCCACGGCCTGCGGGGTGGACGGTTGGGGGGTCGGGATGCGGGTCCGCTTGTCCGCGTACTCGCCGGCCACGAGATCGACGGGCGCACCCTTGATCCCCGAACCTCCGATGTCGATGCCAAACGCCAGGTCAGTCATGTCAGGATCGTCTCATGGGCACTGAGGAGCAGTACTGGTACAACACTGATACGGGCGAGGTCGAGGAGGGGCGCCGTTCCTCCTGGACTCATCTGATGGGGCCGTACGGCACTCGCGCCGAGGCGCAGCGGGCGCTGGAGAGCGCGAAGTCGCGCAACGAGTCCTGGGAGAAGGACGACGAGGACTGGCGCAAGAAATGACGCGCTGGGCACCTGTCAGACGTACAGGTCACCCGGGTGATCCGTAGGTCTGACACGTGCCGCTCCTACTTCTCGAACGAGTGCTCCGCGTCCGGGAACGACGAGTCCTTGACCTCGGAGACGTAGTCCTCCGCGGCCTGCTGCAGGGCTGCGCCGAGCTCGGCGTAGCGCCGGGCGAAGCGCGGCGACCAGCTGGTCATGCCCGCCATGTCCGTCCACACGAGGACCTGGCCGTCGCAGTGCGGCCCGGCGCCGATGCCGATGGTCGGGATGCGCACGATCTCGGTGATGCGCGCGGCGACACCCGAGGGCACCATCTCCAGGACGACGGCGACGGCGCCGGCCTCCTCGATGGCCTGCGCGTCCGCGGCCAGCGCCTCTACAGCGGAGTCGCCGCGGCCCTGGACGCGCGGTCCGCCGAGCAGGTTCTCCGACTGCGGCGTGTACCCGAGGTGCGCGACGACGGGGATACCGGCGTCGGTCAGCGCGCGGATCTGCGCCGCCGAGCGGATGCCGCCCTCGAGCTTGACCGCGTCGGCGCCGGTCTCCTTGAAGACCCGCACCGCCGTCTCCAGCGCCTGCTGCGGTCCGGCCTCGTACGAGCCGAACGGCAGGTCGATCACGACGAAGGCCCGCTTCGTGGCCCGGGCCACGGCCCGCGCGGCCGGGATCATGTCGTCGACGGTCACCGGGATGGTGGTGGCGTGGCCGTGCATGACGTTCCCGATGGAGTCACCCACGAGCAGGATGTCCATGCCGGCGGCGTCGAAGATCGCGGCCGTCACCGCGTCGTACGCGGTGAGCATCGCGAGCTTCTCGCCTCGGGCCTTGGCCTCCGCCAGGTGGTGCACACGGACCCTCTTGGGACCCTGAGTGGGTGAGGTGTGGGCGGACATGGTCCTCCTGTGGTTCGGGCGGCCTCGGTGCCGCAGGAAAGCCTACGGCCGGTCGTCCATGCCCGGTACACGCGCCTGTAACAGGTTTAGTGCAAGATGGGCCCATGGACAGGCAGCAGGAGTTCGTGCTCCGCACGGTCGAGGAGCGCGACATCCGCTTCATCCGGCTCTGGTTCACCGACGTGCTCGGTGTGCTCAAGTCTGTCGCGGTGGCGCCCGCAGAGCTCGAGTCGGCGTTCACGGAGGGCATCGGCTTCGACGGCAGCGCCATCGAGGGACTCACCCGGGTCTTCGAGGCAGACATGGTCGCCAAGCCCGACCCGACCACGTTCCAGGTACTTCCCTGGCGGGGTGAACGGCACGGCACGGGGCGCATGTTCTGCGACATTCTGACGCCGGACGGGGAACCGTCGCTGGCCGACTCCCGCAATGTGCTCAAGCGCACACTCGCCAAGGCGAGCGACCGCGGGTTCACGTTCTACACGCACCCCGAGGTGGAGTTCTACCTCTTCAATCAGATGACCAAGGGCGACCCGACGCTCGAGCCGGTCGACCAGGGCGGGTACTTCGACCACCTGGCGCGGGGGTCGACACACGACTTCCGGCGTGCGGCCATCACGATGCTCGAGTCCATGGGTATCTCGGTCGAGTTCTCCCACCACGAGGCGGGCCCGGGCCAGAACGAGATCGACCTGCGCTACGCCGACGCGCTGACCACCGCCGACAACCTCATGACGTTCCGCACGGTCGTCAAGGAGGTGGCGCTGGAGCAGGGCGTGTTCGCGTCGTTCATGCCCAAGCCCCTGGCCGACCAGCCGGGCTCCGGCATGCACACCCACGTGTCGCTGTTCGAGGACGACCGCAACGCGTTCCACGAGCCGGGCGCCCAGTTCGAGCTGTCCAAGACGGCGCGCCAGTTCATCGCCGGCCTCATGGTGCACGCGGGCGAGATCACCGCGGTCACCAACCAGTACGTCAACAGCTACAAGCGGCTCTGGGGCGGGCAGGAGGCCCCGAGCTACGTGAGCTGGGGCCACAACAACCGGTCCGCGCTGGTCCGGGTGCCGATGTACAAGCCGGGCAAGGGCAACTCGGCACGCATCGAGTACCGCGCGCTGGACTCCGCCGCGAACCCCTACCTGGCCTTCGCGGTGCTCCTGGCCGCCGGCCTCAAGGGCATCGAGGAGGGCTACGACCTCCTCGACCACACGGAGGACGACGTCTGGGAGCTCACGGCCGCCGAGCGGCGCGCCCTGGGCATCGCGCCGCTGCCGCGCGACCTCGACGAGGCGATCCAGTTCATGGAGAAGTCCGAGCTCGTCGCGGAGACCCTCGGCGAGCACGTCTTCGACTACTTCCTGCGCAACAAGCGCGAGGAGTGGGAGGCGTACAGCGCCCAGGTCACGCCGTTCGAGATCAAGCGCTTCCTGCAGCTCTGACCGTCGCGCCGAAGTAGAGCGCGTGTCCGAGTCTCCCTGCTGCAACCAGGGAGCCTCGGACACGCGCTCTACTTCGGCGAGTTCGCGTCGTAGGGTCAGGGGGTGCAGAGCCGCCGACCCGAGACCCTGACGACCCACCTGATCCGGGCCGGGTTCGCCGACCTCACCCGCTCGGCCTCGCTGTGGCGGGATCCCGACCTGGTGTCGGTCCTGGACAGCAGGCCGAAGGGCGCCCGGGGCGCGGACCACGCGGCCGGACCGGACCGCGGCGCCGTCGAGCTCGCACCGGCGGACGCCGCGCTGCTGCGTGCGCTCGCGGTCGTCGCCGACCCGGACCTCGCGCTGCTGCAGCTGGTCCGGCTCGCGGCCGCCGCCCCGGACCGGCTGCGTCCGGTCCTCGCCGTCCCTGACGGGGAGCCGGCGGAGTCCCGCGACGCGGACGACGACGAGGCGCCCCAGCCGTCCGCACGCGACCGGCTGCTGCGCGTGCTGGGTTCCTCCTCGGCGCTCGGCGACGAGCTGGTGCGGCACCCCGCGCTGCTGGACCTGATCGCCGACCGCACGCCGGGCACCGGCGTACCGGCCGAGCTCGTGCGCGCCGAGCTGCTGCGGGCCGTCGACGCGGATCCCGAGTCGGCGGAGCCGGTCGCGGGGACCCACGCGCCGAGCGACCGGACGGACCCGACCGACGGCGGGTCGCCGTCGTACACCGACCGGCTGCGCCGGGCCTACCGGGCGCGGCTGCTGCGGATCGCGGCCACCGACGTGACCGCGCCGGACCCCATGGTGGTGCTGCCCGCGGTGGCCGCCGCGCTCGCCGACCTGGCAGCGGCGGCGCTGGAGGGTGCGCTCGCGATCGCGCGCGCCGACGAGGAGGACCACGCCGTCGGCGTGCGCCTGGTGGTGCTGGGCATGGGCAAGACCGGTGGCCGGGAGCTGAACTACATCTCGGACGTCGACGTGATCTACGTCGCCGAGCCGGGGGTGCTGCCCGACGGTGCGCCGGCGTGCGACGAGGACCACGCCCTGCGGGTTGCGGCCCGGCTCGCGGGGCGGCTCGCGCAGGTGTGCTCCGGCCCGTCCGCCGAACCCGCGCTGTGGCAGGTCGACGCGGCGCTGCGGCCTGAGGGTAAGCAGGGGCCGCTCGTCCGCACGCTGGCCAGCCACGTCGCTTACTACGAGCGGTGGGCGGTGACGTGGGAGTTCCAGGCGCTGCTCAAGGCGCGCCCGGTCGCGGGTGACCTGGCGCTGGGGGAGGAGTACGTGGCCGCCGTCGGGCCGCTGGTGTGGCAGGCGGTGGAGCGGCCCAACTTCGTGGAGGACGCCCGCGCGATGCGCAAGCGCGTCGAGGACAACGTGCCGGTGGCCGAGGCGGACCGGCAGGTCAAGCTGGGCAAGGGCGGCCTGCGGGACGTCGAGTTCACCGTCCAGCTGCTGCAGCTCGTGCACGGGCGCGCGGACGAGGACATCCGGTCCCGGACCACGCTCGACGCCCTGGCCGCCCTGTCGAAGGGCGGCTACGTCGGACGCGAGCACGCCCGCCGGATGGGGGAGTGCTACCGGTTCCTGCGGGCCCTGGAGCACCGGATCCAGCTCTTCCGGCTGCGCCGCACCCACCTCATGCCGACCTCCGAGGCCGAGCTGCGCCGCATCGCGCGCGGGCTGGGCCAGGGCGGCGCCGACGACCTCGTCAAGACGTGGCGCTCGGTGCGGCGCGAGGTCCGCGACCTGCACGAGGCCGTCTACTACCGGCCGCTCCTGCCCGCGACCGCGCTGCTCTCCACGGGCGAGGCGTCGCTCGCGCCGAAGGCCGCGATGGCCCGGTTCGCCGCGATCGGCTACCGGGACCCGGCCGGCGCCATGCGGCACGTCCAGGCCCTGACCGACGGCGTCTCGCGCCGGGCGTCGATCCAGCGCCAGCTGCTTCCGGTGCTGCTGGGCTGGTTCGCCGAGGGTGCCGACCCGGACGAGGGGCTGCTCGCGTTCCGCAAGCTGTCCGACACCCTCGGCTCGACGCACTGGTACCTGCGGCTGCTGCGCGACTCCGCCGAGGCGGCGTCGCGGCTGGCGCAGGTGCTCTCCTCCTCGCGCTATCTCGCCGACGCGATCGGGCGGTCGCCGGAGTCGGTGCGCTGGCTCGCGGAGTCCGACTCGCTGGCGCCCCGCGGGGTGCGCAGGCTGGCGGCGGAGGCGGACGCGCTGCTCGGCCGCGCGCAGGAGGTGGACGCCGCCACCGTCGCGCTCCGCGCGCTGCGGCGGCGCGAGCTGGCGCGCACCGGCGTCGCCGAGGTGCTGGGCGCGCTGGGCCCGGTCTCGGCGGCCAGGGCCATCTCGGACGCCGCCGACGTCGTCCTGGCGGGCGGGCTGCGCATCGCCGAGCACGACGCACGGGCCGAGCGCGGGGTCGCCCGCGGGGACGAGCCCGCCCGGCTGCTCATCGTCGCGATGGGCCGGCTCGGCGGCCAGGAGCTCGGCTACGGGTCGGACGCCGACGTCATGTTCGTGTACGAGGCGGTCGGCGGCGCGCCGGACAAGCAGGCCAACGACTACGCCCTGACCGTGGCGAAGAACCTGCGGCGCATCCTCTCCGCCGTCGGGCCCGAGCCCGGCCTGCCCGTGGACGCCGACCTGCGCCCGGAGGGCCGTAACGGGCCACTGGTGCGGTCCTTCGAGTCCTACGTGGAGTACTACGACCGCTGGTCGTCGCCCTGGGAGGCGCAGGCGCTCCTGCGGGCGCGGGCCCTCTCGGGGACGCTGAGCGTGGTCGCGGCGGGCGGCCCGGAGGAGGGTGCCGTGGCGGCCCTGCTGTCGGACGGCGGAACGGCCGGCACCGGCGAGCTCGACCTGGGGCCCGGCGCCGAGGGCGGCGTGTCACTGGGAGCGCGGTTCACCGCGCTCATCGACCCGCTGCGCTACCCGGAGGGCGGCCCGGACGCCGCGGTGCTGCGCGAGGTGCGGCGCATCAAGGCGCGCGTGGAGTCGGAGCGGCTGCCCCGCGGAGCGGACCCGGCGCGGCACCTGAAGCTGGGCCGCGGCGGGGTCTCGGACGTCGAGTGGACGGTCCAGCTGCTGCAGCTCCAGCACGCGTTCGAGGTGCCCGGCCTGCGGACCACCGGCACGGTCGCCGCGCTGAAGGCGGCGCGGGACGCAGACCTCCTGGCGGACGACGACGCCGAGGTGCTGCTGGACGCCTGGCGGCTCGCGTCGCGGCTACGGTCGGCGATCGTGCTCTGGTCCGGGCGGACGACGGGCTCCGGCGTCGACATGCTGCCGCACGACAGCCACGCCCTGACCGGGCTGGCGCGCCTGCTCGGTGACGTCGGCACCGGACCGGAGCTCGAGGAGCTGTACCTGCGACTCGCCCGGCGGGCGCGCGGAGTGATGGAGCGGGTGTTCTACGGAGCGGAGTGAAAAGCCGGATATCCACCCTATTGCGGCGATAGGGTGCAGGCGGCTTCGTCGATAGCCCACCTCGGGAGGGGTCCCGGGCCGTGCGTGCGACGGTTCGGTCGGGCACCTCGATCGGGCACCTCGATCGGGCAGAGCCGTGCGAGCGAGACGTCGTCGGAGGGAGACCGGATGCGCCTGCTCACCGAGGGCAGCCAGATCGGCGACACGTACGAGATCGAGCGCTACCTCGGCCAGGGCGCCTACTCCGAGGTCTACCGGGTGCGGCACCGCTTCCTGGGACGCCAGGCCATGAAGGTGCTCAAGCGGGTCGGCACGCTGGCCGAGACGCGCCGGATGCTCGGCGAGGCCGTGCTCCTGTCCAGGCTGGGCCACCCCAACATCGTGCGGGTCTTCGACGCAGGGACGGTGCCGACGCCTGCCGGGGACCGCGGCTTCTTCACCATGGAGTACGTGGCGGCGGGCAACCTCGACGACTACCGGCGCTCGCGGCCGACCGGGTCCGTCCCGGTCGACGACGCGGTCGAGATCCTCGTGCAGCTCTGTGCAGGGCTCGCCGTGGCGCACCGGTCGGACCCGCCCGTAGTGCACCGCGACATCACGCCCTGGAACGTCCTGGTCGGGTACGACCAGGACCGGCTGCGGGTGCGGGTCGGTGACTTCGGGCTCGCCCGGCGGGTCGAGGCCAGGTCCGGGCTGACCAGCTCCGAGGGCACGCTCGCGTTCATGGCTCCGGAGGCGCTGCGGTACGGCCAGGGCGCGTCCCCGGCCGGGGACGTGTACGCCGTCGGGACGGTCGCGTACCTCCTGCTCACGAACCTGCTGCCGTACGAGGACGTGCCGGCCACGACTTTCGGCGCCCGGCACCGGCCGCCGCCGATCTCGCCGCACGACCTCAACCGCGACGTGCATCCCGGCCTGGCCGGGATCGTGCTCGGCGCGCTCGAGGCAGACCTGACGCGCCGGTTCTCCGACGCGGCCGAGCTGGGCAGCGCCCTGACGGCGTGGCAGGACGCTCACCAGGGCACGTCCGAGGAAGAGGAGAGCCGATGAGCACCACCTCCGACGTCGCGCGCGACATCGACCGCGTGCTGCGCCCGCTCGAGGGGCACGGGCTGTACCGGAACAATGCGTTCCGGGTCACGGGGCTGGCCACCGACGTGTCGAACCGGCAGGTGCGCAGGCACCGGGAGGAGACCCAGAACCCGTACTACGTGACGCCGCTGCCCGACGGCGACGTGCCGCTCCCGCCGTCGGACGACCCGGACGCGTTGCGCGCCGCCTTCGAGGTGCTGCGCGACCCCTTGGCCCGGCTCGTGCACGAGCTGTTCTGGATCCGGCCGGACCAGCCGAGCTGGCACGAGCACGCGGTCTTCGCGCACTGCCGGGCGCTGGAGGCGACCACCCCCGACGGGAGGGTGGCGCACGACGACGCCTGGGGCGACTGGAGGGCGGGCCTTCGCCTCCTGGCGCAGGCGTTCGCTGCCGAGGAGACGTGGGAGTGGGTCCGGCGGCGCGCGGCGGAGATCGACGACCCACGCCTGTCCGTCGCGGTGCTCCGCGCGCTGCGTGACCGGGTGCCGGAGCACGTCATCGGGGTGTCCGTCGGGCTGGCGGTACAGGCCACAGGCTTCGGCCAGGAGCTGGCGGAGCCCCAGATGAAGGTGCTGCGCGGGGCGGGTTTCGAGCCGAGCCTGGTGCGGGACGTCGCCCGCGCCGCGGTCGAGCCCGTCACGGCGCGGATACGGAGCGCCTGCGAGAGCGCGTGGGAGGCCGCCCCGTCCGCCGGGCTCTCGGCGGCGTCGGCGCTGCTCGACGAGACGACGCCGGCGCTGGCGACCTGCGCGGCGGTTCTCGGGAACGACGACGAGGTGGTCGGCGCCTGCCGGGACGAGGTGGCGCGCTCTGTCAACAACTGCGTGCTCGGGTTCGTCAACTTCTACGTGGAGACGGCACCGGCGGCGTTGTCGACCGAGACCGTCCTGGACCTGCTCCGCGACGCCCGCGCCCTGGCGTCGTCGCAGTCGGTCACCACGCTCCTGGACAACAACATCGCGGACATCGAGGGCTATCAGGCGCGGCGCGCGGTAGTGAGTGGCCCCGACCTGGGCTGCGCGCCACTGCTCTTCTTCTTCCTGATCGGCGGCGTGGCGTCCTGGCTGCTCGTGCACAACGTGTTCGGGCTCGGGCCGGTCTGGTCCGTCGTGCTCTCCATCTTCGGCGGGTTCATGGCGGTGGGTCTGGTCGCGCAGGTCGTCGAGTTCTTCCAGGGCGTCTTCGGTTCCCGAACCCGATGAGGCTGTCACAACCGCTGTCACAACCGACGCAAGGAGTGGATGGGTGAACGCCGCACCACGACGCCGGCCCGGCGCCCGCAGCCTGTCGGCCTGGTCCCGGCAGCACCGGTTCCCGGCCGAGTTCCGGATCCCGCCGCCTGCCGTGCCTTCAGGTCTGGCCTCGGACCTGGCTTCGGGCCCGGCTTCAGGTCCGGTCGCGGACCCGGCGGTCGAGCAGGCGCCGGTCGCCTTGCCTGGTCCGCAGCCCGCCGCGCCGCCGGACGACCTGCCCGACGACGTGGTCGCGGGCCTGGTGACGGAGCTCTGGCGGGCCCGCAACAAGGTGGACGGCCCGGGGGCCGAACAGGACCCGCCGCGCGCCGTGCGCTGGGCGAGCCGGTATCTGGCCGCCGCGGACGACCGCCTGGTCCGGGCCGGGATCGAGGTCGAGGGACACGACGGGCTGCGGTTCGACGTGGGCATGGACCTGCGCGTGCTCGCCTACCAGGACGACCCGGACGTCACCGAGGAGACGGTGGTCGAGACGGTCCGCCCTTCGGTCCGCCGTGCGGGGCGCCTCATCCAGGAGGGCGAAGTGATCGTGGCTGTGCCCGAACGACCAGAAGCTGAGAAGAGAGGACAGGACGATGCGTGACACGATCGACATCGGGATCGACCTCGGCACCACCAACAGCGCCGTCGCCGAGGCGAAGGGCGCGAGCGCCGAGGTGGTCCGCAACGCCCAGAACCTGGAGTTCACGCAGTCGGCGGTGTACGTGAGCCGCACGGGCAGCGTGCTCGTCGGGCAGAAGGCGGGCGCGCGCGTGGTGTCCGACCCGGACAACGCGTGCGCCGAGTTCAAGCTCCGCATGGGCCGCCGCGACCAGGACAAGGTGTTCGAGGCGTCGGGCCGCACCTTGTCGCCCGAGGAGATGTCGGCGGAGGTGCTCAAGTCGTTGCGCCTCGACGTGCAGCGGCGCACGGGCGAGCCGATCGAGACGGCGGTGATCACCGTGCCGGCCGCGTTCACCGCGGACCAGACGGCTGCCACCAGCAGGGCCGCCGAGCTCGCCGGCCTGAGGGCCGCGCCCCTGCTGCAGGAGCCCACCGCCGCCGTCTGGGCGTACACGGCGGACGTCGAGGCGCCGGACAAGGGGTTCTGGCTGGTCTACGACTTCGGTGGCGGCACGTTCGACGCCGCCGTCGTGAAGATCGAGGACGGCGAGTTCACGGTGGTCAACCACGCGGGCGACAACTCGCTGGGTGGCAAGCGGATCGACTGGGCGATCGTCGAGGACTACCTGCTGCCCCGGCTGCAGCAGGACCACGGGCTGACCGACGTCACGGTCGACGACCCCCGTTACCGGGGTGTGCTCGCGCAGCTCAAGCGCCTGGCCGAGGCGGCAAAGGTCGAGCTGTCGCAGCAGGAGAGAGTCGAGATCGAGGCAGAGATCAGGGTCGACGCCGGCCGCGACGTCGAGTTCTACTGCGAGCTGACGCGCGACGACCTGGCAGACATCGCGCGGCCGCTGGTGGCGAGCTCGATCCGGCTGTGCCGCCAGTCGCTGTCCGAGAGCGGGATCCCGACGACGGCGTTCGAGCGGCTGCTGCTGGTCGGCGGCTCGTCCCAGCTCGCCCTGGTGCGCGAGATGCTGGCGGACCCGGCCGACGGCCTCGGCATCCCGCTCGACTTCAGCCTGGACCCGATGACGGTGGTGGCGCGCGGCGCCGCGATCTACGCCGCGACGCAGCGCATCCCCCGGGAGGTGCGGGCGGCGGCACCGGCTGCCCCGGGCCGTGCGCAGCTGAACCTCGAGTACTCGGCAGCCGGGCTGGACCCCGACCCGCTGCTCGGCGGCCGGGTCCAGGCGGACGGCGTCGCCGACTGGACCGGCGGGACCGTCGAGATCCGCAACACGACGACCATGCCCCCGTGGACCACGGGAGCCGTGGCGCTGCGCCAGGACGGGTCGTTCTCCGTACGGCTGAGGGCCCCGGAGATCGCGACGCACTCGTTCACGGTGACCGTGCACGACCCCGCGGGCACCGAGCTGGCCACGGACCAGGCGAGCCTGACCTTCCAGCGCAAGAGCGGCGGGATGGGCGGCGCGCCGACCATGAGCCACTCGCTCGGCGTCGGCCTCATCGACAACACCGTGGCGCCGCTGGTCCGGCGCAACACCGAGCTGCCGAGCACGGGACGCCTCAACGGCCTGCGGACCACGCAGGCAGTCGACCGGCGGTCCGGCGCCGGCCTGCTGCGCATCCCGATCCTGTCGGGGGAGCACGCGCGCGCCGACCGCAACACCGTGGTGGGCCAGCTCGTCGTCCGCTCGGACGACATCGAGCGTGACCTGCCGCTGGGCACGGAGGTCGAGGTGGTCGTGCGCGTCGACAGCAGCTTCGGTATCCAGGCCGAGGCGTACATCCCGTTCCTCGACGCCGAGTTCGAGATCGACGTCGACCTCGTCCGCACGGTGCTGCCAGATCTCGCGGACCTGCGGGCCGCCCGTGCTGCGCTCGACGCCAGGTACCACGACCTGCGCAGCCAGGGCGACCAGATCCGGGCCTCCGAGGCGCTGGCCCGGCTGGACCGGCTGGACGCCGACGGCATCCTGGAGGAGATCGACCGGCTGCTGCGGCAGTCCGAGGCCGACCCGGACGCGACAGCCACCTGCCAGGCCCGGTTGCTCGACGCCGACTCCGCCCTCGACGAGGTCGACGAGCTCCTGGAGCTGCCCAAGATCGTCGAAGAGGGGCGCGAGGCGCAGGGGATCGCCAACGAGGTCGTCGCGGAGGCCGGCAACGGCCGCTACACCGACGAGCTCAGGCGGGCCGAGGCCGAGCTCGAGGACGCGATCGCGGAGGGCAACCGCACGGTGATCGAGCGGCGGACCAACGAGGTCCGGTCCATCGCGATCCGGGTGTTCGAGGACAACGGGCAGCTTCCGCTGATCCGGTTCGCGGCCCTGGAGAGCGAGCTGGACGGCGACCCGCGCCGGGAGGTGCAGCGCCTCCTCGGCGACGGCCGCTCGGCGGTCGCCGCCGGCGACCTGAACCGGCTCACCGGTGTCAACGCGCGGCTCGACCGGTTCGTGGACCGGAGCGGCGGGGGCAGCAGCACGCCGTCGATCCTCGGGGACGGGCTCCTGGGTAGCGGGGGCGGGCAGTGAGCGCCATGGTCGAGAGAGCCGGTGCTGCCGGGCCCGGCCTTGCCTCCGTCAGGACCGCGGTGGCCGACGCCGCGCTGCACGCGCGGGCCGGCCGGTACGACGACGCACGACGTCTGCTCGACGCGGTCGGCGGTCAGGACAGCGACGACGTCGCGGTCCTCGACCTGCTGGCCCGCGTGCACGCCCAGCGCGGCGACCTGACCCGGGCCGACGCCTGCTGGGCACGCGTCGAGCGCCTGGACCCGGAGCACGCCGGAGCCCTCGACGGGCGCCGGCGGATCCGCACGATGTGGTCCGGGAAGCGCCCGGGCGGTGGCCTCATGCTGGGCGCCGCCGCGGCCTGCCTCCTGCTCGCGGGCGGCGGGGTGGCGACCGGGTGGGCGCTCGCGTCCCGTCCCGCCGACCAGCAGGCGGACCCTGCCGTGGCCCAGGAGCTCACACAGCTCCGGCACGACCTGAACCAGATCCGTACGGCGACCCCGCCGCCGTCGGACGGGGCGACCGCGGAAGGGACGACGTCGCGCGAGGCAGCTCTGCGGGAGGTGCGGGACGCCCTGGGCGACCCACGATGGACGACCACGCTCGACGCGCGATCCGTCCTCGTGACGTTCCGCGACCCGGTGTTCGAGGCCGGAGGCGCGGAGACGTCCCGGGGCGGGGCCGGCACGCTGACCAGCCTGGCCGGACGGCTCCGTGACCTGGCCGACGTCGAGGTGACCGTGGTGGGCCACACGAGCGACACCGCGCCGGTGCCGGGGAGCCGCTACCGCGACAACGCCGAGGTCAGCCTCGCTCGGGCGCTCGCGGCGGCGCAGGTCGTCTCGTCGGGCAGCGGGATCCCGCTGAGCGCGATCGACGTGGCCGGCGCGGGCGACGTCGACCCGCCGTACCCCAACACGGACGAGGCGAACCGGACCCGGAACCAGACGGTGACGGTGGCGATCGAGGTGGTGCCGTAGTCACGCCGGAGTCACTGGAAGGCCGACCCGGCCCGCGATCTCCTTGGCGACCTCGGCCGGGCGCAGCAGGGTCGTGTCGATGACCGCGGTGCGTTCGGCGAGCCAGGGGAGAGCCGCGCGGTAGTCGGGGGCGCGGTGCCGCCGCCAGCCGACGACGGCACCCTCGTGAAGCTTGATCTCCTCGATGGTGGCGTTCGTGACGGTGTCGCCGGCGATCCGCCGCTCGTGCTCCTCAGGCGTGGAGTCCAGCGTGAAGGCGCGCACCACGACGCCGGCGGCGGCCAGGCCCGACATGATCTCGTCCCAGTACTGCTCGACGACGACCGTCTGCGGGGCGACGACCGTGCGGTCCGTGTAGCGGTCCAGCGACACGAGGGCCGCCACGACCAGCTCGCGCCAGGGACGCCAGTCCTGGAAGTCCGGCACCGGTTCGATGCTGCTCAGGGCGGGGACTATCGCCTCGCCCATCTTCTCCGGGTCGAATACGACTGCCTCGGGCAGGAGGGCGACGAGCTCCGCTGCCGTGGTCGTCTTGCCGCCGCCGAACGGTCCGTTGAGCCACACGATCATGGGGGCAGGCTAGCGTCCGCCGACCAGCGCCGTCGGGAGCCCGATCGCCGTCAGGAACGCACGCGTCGCGGGGGTGGGCCCGGGCTTGCCCCAGACGACGTACTCGACGCGGCTCGGTGCGTCGGTGACGGTGGCCGTCGCCAGGCCGCCGAGCTCGGGCGCACGCCGGAGATAGGTGGAGGGCAGGAAGCCTATCGCCAGCCTGTGCCGGATGATCTGGGCCATGAGCGGCGCGTCGGTGACCTCGAAGGCGACGTCCCGGCCGAGGCCGGCGTGAGCGAAGGCCTGATCGGTCTGGGCCCGGCCCGCCGACCCGTACGGGAAGTCGACGAACGGTTCGGCGGCGAGGTCCGCGAGAGCCAGACCCTCCGCGCCCGCCAGGGGATGGTCCGCGGCGAGGACGGCGACCAGGCGGTCGCGCGCCAGCTCGTGGCGGTGCACGCCGCTCGGCCGGGCGGAGCTGGGCAGTCCCAGGAACGCCACGTCGAGCCGCCCGGCAGCGACGTCGGCCGTCAGCAGCTCGCTCGGGCCGGTGCGCAGGGAGACGCGCACCTGCGGGTGCCGTCGTCGCAGGTCACGCAGGGCGGCGGGCACGTCGACGGCGGCGACCGTCGGGATGACGCCCACGCTGAGCCGCCCGCGCACCTCGCCGACCGTGGCCGCGGCGTCGGCCGCGGCGCGTTCGGCGGCCTCGAGCGCCTGCCGGGCGGCGGGCAGGAACGCCTCGCCCGCCGCCGTCAGGCGCACCTGGCGGCTGGTGCGGGCGAAGAGCGCGGCACCGAGCTCGTGCTCGAGCCGCTTGATCTGGTGGCTCAGCGCCGACTGGACGACGTGGCAGCGTTCCGCGGCCCGCGTGAAGTTCGACGTCTCGGCGACCGCGACGACGTAGCGCATCTGCTGGAGCTCCATGCGATCAATCGTGCATCACGATCGATCGCATGAAAAGGATGTGTTGGACTCATCGGTGGTCGCGGGCGAAGACTGGAGCACATGGACACCACGACACTCCGGCAAGGCCGCCGCCAGGGCCGGACGGCGGCACTCACCGCCGTCGCCGCCCTCACCGCCGTCACGGCGCTCGCTCCGATGGTCTGGGGCACCACGTACTTCGTCACCACCGAGATGCTCCCGGCTGGGCACCCGCTCTTCGCCGGGCTCGCGCGTGCGCTGCCCGCCGGACTCGTCGCCGTCGCGATCGGCGCCGCGCTCAGCCGCGCGACCGCTGCGCGGAACGGCTCGGCGGCCCGGGCACTGCCCCGCAGCGCCTGGTGGTGGAAGAGCGCGGTGCTCGGCACGCTCAACATCGGGCTCTTCTTCCCGATGCTCTTCATCTCCGCCGAGCGGCTGCCCGGTGGTGTCGCGGCCACCCTCGGCGCCGTCGGACCCCTGTTCGTCGCACTCCTCGCCGTGCCGGTGCTCCGCGAGCGCCTGTCCGTGCGCCGGGTCGCGTGGGGCGTCGCGGGCGTCGTCGGCGTCGGCCTCGTCGTGCTCGGCCCGGGCGCCCGCCTCGACGCGGCAGGCGTCCTCGCCGGGCTGGCCGGCGCCGTCTCGATGGCGCTCGGCGTCACCCTGACCAAGCGCTGGGGGCGCCCCGAGGGCGTCGGCCCGGTCTCGGCCGCAGGCTGGCAGCTCACCGCGGGAGGGCTGTTCCTCGTCCCCGTCACCCTCGTCGCCGAGGGCCTACCGCCGGCCATCGACGGCCGGGCGGCGCTCGGCTACCTCTGGCTCGGCCTGGTGGGCGGCCTCATCGCCTACGTGCTCTGGTTCCGCGGCATCGGACGCCTGCCGGTCACCTCCGTCGCGTTCCTCGCCCCGCTCTCGCCGATGGTCGCTGCTGCGATCGGCGTCGGGGTACTCGGCGAGAGCCTGTCCGGGATCCAGGTCGCCGGCTTCGCGCTGGCGCTCGCGGCGGTGCTGGCGGGGCAGCTGCCGCCTCGGGGCCGGCGGGCGGTGTCGGCACCGGTGCCAGCAGGGGTCGGGGCATCGGCACCGGCGCCCGCTTTGGCCCCGATTCAGCGGTTGCAGGTCGCGCGATGAGAATCGTCGTCCTCGGGGCCACGGGCATGGTCGGCACCCGTGTGGTCGGTGAGGCGTCGGCGAGGGGCACGGCGCCGCGTGGACCTACCTCAGCCCACCGGCGGTCCTCGAACCCGGGACACGGACAGGCGGTACAACACGGATCCCACTGTGTAAGAGACCGCTTCTCGCTACGATTGCGTCATGTCCCGTCTTGAGCGCATCACCTCAGACCCGCAGATCTGCCACGGCCAGCCGGTTGTGCGCGGCTTGCGGTACCCGGTGCAGATGCTCCTGGAACTGATGGCTTCGGGTATGAGCATTGACGAGATCCTGGAAGATTATCCCGACCTGGAGCGGGATGACTTCCTTGCGGCGCTGGAGTACGGCGCGCTGGCATCGGGTGGGCACACCGTCGTGTCCGTCAGCGCAGCGTGAAGTTTCTCGTCGACGCGCAGTTGCCTGCGCGGCTGGCGCGTGCACTGGCCAAGGCAGGTCACGATGCGAAGCACACGACTGAGCTGCCGGACGGCAACCACTCGTCGGATACCGATGTGACGGCGATCGCAGACGCCGAGGACCGAGTAGTTGTTTCCAAGGACGCTGACTTTCGCATCTCGCACCAGCTGCACGGGCGGCCACGTCGGCTGTTGATAGTGGCGCTAGGGAATGTCACGAATAACGACCTCTTGGCAGCGTTCGATATGCACCTAGAGGTGATCGTCGCGACGTTCGAGGAAGCCGATCGGGTCGAGATCCAAGCGACCCGGATCGTGGCTTGGACGCGCAAGCCGCTTGAGACCGACACGATCTGATCACTGCAAGACCCTGTCGTTCTCGCCCACGGCGTCGCGCCATGCCCGCCCGGCTGCTGGGCGGTCGCCCGAAAAACCGTTGCCCTGATCGCGCGGCTCGGAGCATCGTGGTGCCCTCCCGAGCGAAAAGGAACTCCGATGACAGCTGTCACGCCCCGTGCCCTGACCCTCCGCACAACGGACGTGACAGCCTTTGTCGTACCTCAACCTCGGGATCGTCGCCCATGTCGATGCCGGTAAGACCAGCCTGACCGAACGCCTGCTGCACCACGCGGGCGTGATCGACCGCCCCGGCAGCGTGGACCGCGGCGACACCACCACCGACTCGCTCGCGCTGGAGCGGGAGCGTGGCATCACCATCCGCGCCTCGGTGGCGTCGTTCCCTGCCGGGGACGTCACCGTCAACGTGCTGGACACGCCGGGCCACCCGGACTTCATCGCGGAGGTGGACCGCAGCCTCGCCGTGCTCGACGGCGCGGTGCTCGTGCTGTCCGCCGTCGAGGGCGTGCAGGCCCAGACCCTCGTGCTGATGCGCGCCCTGCAGCGGCTGCGGCTGCCGGTGATCGTGTTCATCAACAAGATCGACCGGCGCGGCGCACGCCCGGAGGCGGTGGCCGACGCCGTCGCGCGCCGCCTCAGCCCCGACGTGCTGCCGGTGCAGCGGGTCGTGGCCGCGGGAACGCCGTCCGCCCGGGCAGTGTCCCTGCCGGACGACGGCCTGCGTGCCTGGCTAGCCGGCGAGTCACGGCGGGGTGCCGCCCACCCGGTCCTGTTCGGGTCGGCGGTGACGGGCGCCGGTGTGCCCGAGCTGACTGCCGCCCTGGGGCGCTACCTGCCCGCTGTCGATACCGACCAGAGCGCCGCTGCGCGTTCGGGAGTCGTCTTCGCGATCGACCGGGAGGGCGGGCGGAAGCGCTCCTTCGTCCGGATGCGGTCCGGTGCGCTGCAGGTCCGGGACAAGCTCGACCTGGGGCACGGCCGGGCCGAGCGGGTCACGGGCCTGAGCGTCGCGCACCGCGGGGCGCTCGAACCGCGCCGGACAGCGGAGGCAGGCCAGATCGCCGTCGTGCACGGGCTCTCGACGGCGCGGGTCGGCGACGTCGTCGGGCGTGCGCTGCCCGGGGACGAGCGGGCAAGCCAGTTCCCGCCGCCGTCGTACGAGACGGTGGTCGGCGTCGCCCCGGGCGACCGCGGCCGGCTGTACGCGGCGCTCACCGA
Organism: Promicromonospora alba; assembly: GCF_042654905.1. NCBI lineage: Bacteria > Bacillati > Actinomycetota > Actinomycetes > Micrococcales > Promicromonosporaceae > Promicromonospora > Promicromonospora alba. The sequence continues at coordinate 768,523 of NZ_JBHSFI010000003.1, read as the reverse complement.
GCTGGCCGAGCAGGACCCGCTGATCCGGGTCCGGCGGCGCGGCGAGGAGATCACCGTCTCGCTGTACGGCGAGGTCCAGCGGGAGGTGCTGGCCGCCGTCCTGCAGCGGGAGTACGCGGTGGACGCGCGGTTCGGGGAGGTGCGCACGGCGCGCCAGGAACGGATAGTCGGTACCGGGCACGCGCTCGAGGTGAAGAAACAGGACGGCAACGAGTTCCTGGCCACGATCGGCTTGCGCGTGGAGCCCGTGCTGCCCGGGTCGGGCGTCACGTTCGAGCTGGAGTGCGAACGTGGGTCGATGCCGCCGGCCTTCTTCGACGCCGTCGAGGACACCGTCCGCAGAGAGCTGGCCCGCGGTTCCCTGCGGTGGCCGATCCCGGATGCCCGGGTGGTCATGACGCACTCGGGCTACGCACCCCGGCAGAGCCACATGCACCAGAAGTTCAACAAGGCGATGTCCAGCACGGGGGCCGACTTCCGTGGGCTGACGCCGCGCGTGCTCGCCGCCGCGGTCCGGCGGGCCGGGACGGTGGTGTGCGAGCCGGTCCACCGGTTCGTCATCGAGATGCCTGACGACGTCGCCGGGTCGGTCACGTCCCTGGTCGGACGGCTGGGCGGCGTGCCGACGGAGTCGGGCGCCGGGGGTGTCGCCGGCGGGGTCGGGATCGCCGTCGTGCGCGGCGAGATCCCGGCGGGCAGCGTCGCCGCGCTGCAGCGGGACCTGCCCGGGCTGACGCACGGCGAGGGCGTGTGCCAGACGGTGCACGACCGGTTCGAGCCGGTGGTGGACCGCGGTTGACCATGCATCTGCTGCCAGGATCACGCCCGTCCTGGCAGCAGATGCATGGTCATCCGGGCGGCGCCACCAGATCGACGACGACGCCGTAGTGGTCGCTCGCCCACACCCCGTCCACGGGGCGGTCCAGCACCCGCCGGCAGTCGGCGACGCCCAGGGTCGGACCGCGCAGCCCGCTGCGGACCAGGACGTGGTCGATCTTTCGCGACACGGCTGTACCGAAATCCCCGGCACGGCCAGGGGGGTTGGCCAGCTCGAACGTATGCCCCGGATCGTCAGGATCTGCGTACTCCCAGGCGTCCTGATAACAGACGTTCAGCTGCTGCACCGGCTGCCGGCCCCGCCAGAACCGCATGCTGGCCGAGTCGGGAGCGGCGTCGAAGTCGTCGTCGACTGTGCGGTGGACCGTGCCATCACCTCACCGTGCAGCGATTGTGTGCCGCTGGCCAGCAGAGATCCGGCGTGCGGCCCGTGCGGGAGTCACCCGACCGGGGGAGGCAGGCTCGTACAGGCGGGTGATCCGGTCAGCGCGCATCCCGACCACGATCGACGACATGAGCATTCCAACCGACTCCATGCCTCGGGCTGCCTCGGGTGTCACTCCTGGCGCACACCGACTGGCGCACGTCCTCGCCTTGATCACGCTCCCGTCCGGCCTGTGGCGGATCGCCCTGGTGGCCGGGCTGCCGGTCGCGAACGCGGCGATAGTGCTCCCGTTCTCCGAACGGGTACAGATCGTCGGGCTCTCACTGGTCGCCGAGGTGCTGGCCCTGCTGTCCCTGGGCCTGGTTCAGCGGTGGGGCGAGATCCTGCCGGGGTGGCTGCCCCTCGTCGGCGGGCGGCCGATCCACCGGCTTGCCGCGACGATTCCCGCGGCGCTCGGGGCCGCCGCGCTCACCGGGATCTGGACGTTCGCCGTCGTCAACGTGTGGCGCGGGACGACCAGCGGGGGCCTCGACTACTTCTTCCCGACGGTCGCGCAGAAGGTGATCCTGCTGGTCTGCTACGTGCCGCTCCTGGCGTGGGGCCCGCTGCTCGCGGTGCTGACCGTCGCATATTTCCGACGTCGGACGCCGGCGCCGCCCGTCGAGGCCGGCGGCGCTTGACCACGGCAGCCGCTGACGAGAAACGGCGACCGACACTGCACGACGTCGTGAGACGTAAGCGCAGGTCAGCCGCCGTTTCGGGGCATCTCAGCAGGTCACGGGGGACCGGCTGTCAGATGTCGTAGGTCAGATAGCGATTTGGCCGCTGACCTGGGCAGACGCGTCCTCAGCGGGCCCGAGTTACACGCGGGTTACACCAAGCAGAGAGTCGACGGCCTTTCGCGTGCGCTTGTCGCTGCCCGGCATGAGGTGCGTGTAGGTCCGCAGCGTGAAGCCGGGGTCCGAGTGGCCCAGGTACTCGGAGACGGCCTTGATGCTCTCGCCGTCGTGCAGGAGCGTGCTCGCGTACACGTGCCGCAGCATGTGGCAGCCGTTGTCTCGTTCATCGGGGACACCGGCCTTTTCCAGAGCCTTTTTCCAGATGAACGGGTTGAAGTAGTTTCGGTTGAGCGCTTTGCGTTCGCGCGACGTGATGATGAGGTTAACCGTCGTCGGTGGGCCGTCCGTATCCTTCCAGGGAAGTGTCACTGCTACGGCGGGATTCCGCTTGAGATGGTCCTTCAACTCTTTGCTCACCGTCGCGGGAAGAGGTACTTCGCGGGTCTTCTCAAATTTCGGAAGCGCGAACGCCTGGCGATTGCCATTGAAGAGCTTCACCTGTCGGTTGACCATTACGCGACCGCGTTCAAGGGCGCGCTCCGCGCGCCGGGCCGTCCGTCCGGCAGGGGCCCCGCGAGGCGGGGCCCCGCGCCCCGCTCGCTGACGCTCGCTCTGCGCACCCCCGCCACGCACCCCTGACGGCCTACCGGCCCTGGACACATCGAGGGCAGTTTCCCTGGTCCTCCGTCACCAGGCGACGGTACATTCCGCCAGTGATCATCGAGGACCAGGCTGTCGCAATCGCCTTCGGCATCGCCTCCATAGCTGCGGGCGTTGCGCTGAACGTCTGGAATCGGCCCATCGCGGGACACATGCTGAAGGCGCAGTTCAGAGACCCTGATGCACCGAAGAACCAGTGGTTCTATGCCTTCGCCAAGGTCATCGGCTGGTTCTTGATAGTCCACGGCATCGCAACCCCTTTGCTCGTCCTCACAGGCTTCCTCTCCGGCCCGGACGTGGTCGTTACGTGGCCACCCGACCAGCAGTAGAGATCTGGTCCCGCCTCAGTTGTCTGCCTCCGGCGGGCACCTGCTGGAGTCAAGAGGATAGGGGCGCTGCCCCTATCCTCCGTCGTCCTTTGGCTTGACCGGGACCCTGACACCGAACCCGCCGGCATGGCAACCGGCCCCGCCGACCAGGTGCACCCTGTACCGCAGGTGCATCGGAGCGGGACCGGTTGCCATGCCGGCAGAACCGACGTCCGAGACGGGGCCCGCGCCAAAGGACGACGGAGGACAGGGACACCGAGCCAGAAGCATGGTCGGGTTACAGACCCGCACGGCCGACCTGGGGAATTACACGAGAGTTACACAGGATGACGAGAAACGGCGGCTAACGCTGCACAACGTCGCAAGACGTAAGAGCAGGTCAGCCGCCGTTTCGGGGACATCACCAGGCCCTACAGGGCCACCGGATCAGATGTCGTAGTAGAGCTCGAAGTCGTACCTGGGCGACGGCCGGTGCTGGCCACGTTGGAATCGTTGGAATCTAGCGGTTTCTGCGTTGGCCAGCGCCGGTCAGTTCTGGCGGCTGTCGGACATCTTGTGGACTTTTCTTGGACTCGGCGACGACCCGACGCTGTGCCCGGCCACGCAGCGGAAGGTGCCGAGGAGCCCGTGGCCTTGTGATGCCGGATCCTTCGTCGTGCCGACCTAGGCTTCGGCGGAGTCGAGGATCGCGGCAAGACTGGGCCACCGCAAATCCACCGAGGCGACCAAACTGAGTCGCAGTTCGACAGACCGGCCAGCCGCTACCATCGGCCCCTCTTGAACTTGTAGCTACGGCGACCGCGAAGAGTAAATGCCAGTTAGTCAGGGCGATGGCAGCCCTACGCCCGATTAGCACCCTGCGTGGGCTCCTCCGGTATCAGTGTGAGTTCCTGTCCGCGCACGAAGCTCCCCACAATAATCTCGGAACTCGGGTGATAGTACCGCTGCTCGAATACTTTTCCGATACCCGACAGCTCGTGGCGCGCAAAAATCTGAACACGAATCGAGGCGTTTGATTGATCTCTGAGAAGGGCGCGGATGTCGGAACTTATTCGCAGGCGATACGCGTTGTCGTGATCCTTGTTTGAGCGGTCGCGGCGAGGAAACATGAGTGGCGCGTTCCCACAATGGAGTGGCACTCGTCGGTTAATGTTGCCACCCTTCGCCCGGACCAACGTCATTAGATCAACCTGAAATCGTAAGTCTGTGGCCGCTCGCCGACTCCGGTTCACGACCTTGATTCGAAAGATGGGCGAATCAGAACTCGATTTTGGATCTTCTGCAATTTCTGACGATATAACGAGCCTCGGCCTGATTCGGCTAAGTGCAAGTATCCAAAGAACAGATGCCGCGATACTCGACAAGACGCCCAATGCGATCGTCTCTACGATTCCCACTATCCACCCTCTTCTAGTCGCTCCAGAACCGCCGACTTGCCTTGCCCTGTTCTACGTGCCAGTAAGAACCGGTGGTCCGTAGGCAATTTGATCGTCAGGTAGTTCCGGGCTCGACATAAGCACCATCCAGGAACGCCTCGACCTCGGCCGCTTCGGCTCTGAAACTGAGGCCCAATCTCATTCGAGCGTTGCGGACCATCGCGCCTGCTATTCCATCGCTTGCCAGGCATGATCCCAGCAGCTGGACCTCGTGTCTCGGGTGAAACTGCCTCACGACAGGGTGAACTGCTTGACGAAGACACCCTGCGGACCGAGAAGATGCGAAGTGACCCGTTGGATCACGCGAGCGTGCTTAGCGGTTCGATCGAACTGCTAGTCCGCATGCTCAGCGGTAGTTCGTGAATCGCAGCCCAGGCATATGGCACGGGTTGGCACCGGCGACAACGGCCGAGAGCGTTGGGATTCCAACGCTCCCGGCCGTTGGTCACGTTGAGGCCGGATGGGCCCGTGCGGACCTCTTGCGGACTATCTGCGGACCGGCACCGGACCGGGATCTGCGAGCGCGCAAGCACCGGTCGTGCGTCTCGGCGATCTGCCTCGTGTCGGCAGAGTCATGAGGTTCAGCCCACCTCAGTCGTACCGGTCCACCAGACACCGTCTCCACTAGCGTGTGCGCAAGGTCGGCCCGGGAGGGTGCCGACTCTTCAGGTCTCGCAAGATTGGCATTCCACGAGAGGGAGACAGTCCATGCGGTTCGAGGCACTGACCGGGTTGGCAGGCTGGGCTTCACAGTGGGCGGAGTTCTTGGGCGCAATCGGCACTCTCCTGGCCGTCCTGGTGGCTCTGTACTTTGGGATCGGCGAGTCGTGGCGCGTGCGGAATGAGTCGGCCCAGGAGCAAGACCGGCTGCGGGAAGAACGGGATGCTGCGCGGGCTGAGGCAACAGCACGTGAGACGCGCGACCGGCGGGCGCAAGCAATGCAGGTGGTTGGGTGGGTTGACCGAGTCGAAGTTGTCCAGGTGGAGCTCAACCGCTATCACGTCACTGTTGGCGATCAGGGAGCCGCATTAGCACTGCACGGCTTCTTGGCGAACTACTCGTCCGCGGGAGTCTTCGATGTCACGTACCAGGTCCACGATCGCGGAACCGGTGACGTCCTTGCAGAGAGACATCTGAGGCATCTACCTCCTAACACCGAGCCCATACGAGTGGATGTGGTGGAGCCGGACCATGAGGCTGATGTTGTCGCCTCTGTCAGGTTCCGCGACGCGCAGGGCCGACGCTGGCGCTGGCAACGAATCCAGGAGGGGCACCTCGACGAGGGGCGTCTCGAGCGCCTTGACGATCGCTGGCAGCCGATGCCGGATCTGGCCGACTAGTTGAAGGGCTCGATGCCTCCGGCGGGCACCGCGGGAATCGATCGAGGAGACGCGGCGCAGCTGGTCCTCCGCGCCGGGAGGGTGGCCGGGGCCAGATCTGCAGACTGAACGCGGGCGGTCATAGTCCCGGTTCGGCCTGTCTGTCGCGCCGGTCGCGTAGCTCAGCCGTTCGCGTCTGTGCCGACCCAAGTATTGAAGCGGACCAAGGGCTCGTTCGCGTGTCGGTGGGCGCACGTCATCATGCGCAGCACCTCGCGGGTGGTGGGGTGGCGACGTGTCTGCTGCGCACAGCGCCGCCAATGAGGCTTCCGGCACCATCGCTCAATCCATAGGTGTACTAGGAAAGGTAGATCTTGTGTCCGCGCTCTCGCGCGGAGTCGATGCCGCGCACGTCGGAACTACGCGAAGCCAAGAAGATCATTTTCTGAGGCAGATCCAAAAGCGGTGCCAAATCGAGACCCTTCGGGCAGCCGCGAACATCGATCAGACGCAGTTCGGAAAGATGCGAGAGGGGCGACAAATCGGTAACGAGGGTTCCATCGAGGCGAATATCGAAAAGTTTGGTAAGACCTTGCAGAGATCCGATATCGGACACTGGACAGCCACTTAGGCCGAGGTGTCTGAGACGCGAAGCGAGTGCCAAGTTAACCGTATCGAGCTCCTTACTCGTGATGCTGAAGTTGGTAAGTTGCGGGAGGACTGTTTCGAGTGCCGCGACACCTCCGGAAGGCAGTGCTCCAAGGGAAATGCTGTCAAGGTTGGGCAGGCTCATAATCAGCGCCGTTGGATCTGTGGTGTGGCCGAAAAGCCCCAGAGTCGTAAGTCGCTGAAGTTCGCGGATCGGCGTGAGGTCAACAGAACCAGCACCTCTGAGATAGAGCCTCTGCATCATTTCTATTTTTGCTATAGGGCACAAGTCCGCTGGCTCATCCCGCAACTGGAGCCCGAGGCTCAATAACTTCAGCTGCGCCAACACCTCCAGCGAGTTTTGCGCACCTTCACCCCATATATTTAGTTCCGCGATTTCGCCATGCTGGTGTAGCGGCGCCAGATCAACGGGCTTATTAGAGATGCACCACAGCCGGGTTAGGTGATTTCCGCCATCCAAGAATGACAGGTCCTCGATGTTGTGATCGAGCTGGACCTCCAAAGCCGAGAGATTGCGCAGAACGTGGGACCAACGAACATGCTGGGCCCGTCCAACCATGGCCTCGCCTTCATCAAGAGGTGCGCCAGCGAGGACATCCTTCGCATATACCTCTGGGGCGAAGTAACGCCACGCATCGACAAGCGCGCGCTGCACGCGCGGCCGCGAATCGGTGGCGTAGCTGGCCAGCAGTTGCAGGGCATCGGGTCCATTAATTAACGCTGCAGTTTCCACGCAGGCCGCAGCGCTTGCATCGGACAACTCTTCGAGGCGGGCCGGCAACTTGCGCAGCACACCGGCACCCGAACGGGCCAGGGATCGGGTTTCCCGGCTGCTGCGGGGTGGGACTATCGCGTCGAGTGCGGCATCGATCCTTGCGTTGACCTCGGGGTCTACTTTTTCGGCGGTCTCTCGGCACGCGGCGGCTAGAAGCCGCAGGGCCCGCGTGTTACGGCGATCTGTCTTGGCGTCCGCGCGATCGAGCAGGCCGGTGAGAAGTTGAGTGCATTGCTTGCGTGCGGCGTGCCCTGCCGCCATCACCACCGTCTCACGCCACTGATCGAGGTGTGCGTGGCCGACCAGAATGCCGATGTCGTCTTCGTCGACGGCCTCGCGGGCAGCTAGATACTCTTGAAACGAGCGGTGCACAAAGTCGACTCGATTCTCTGCGGGAGCCTGGATGATCCCGCTGCGCTCGATTAGAAACTCGACGGCGGCGTCGGCCTCAACGCTGGTGTCGAGCAACTGTTCCAGTGTGCGAGCGGCACGGTGGGCCACGTCGATGCGTGAGGCCTCTACCCGACCGTTGCGAGTCAGCCACCAGGCAAGGTCACGCAGGATAGCGAGCTTAGCCTTCAGCGGCAGAGCTAAGGTGTGCTGCACGCCGCGTTCGGTGTCGCGTCGCTCGGTCAGCATGGTTACTGCCACCTCGTAAAGCGCCATCCGGTCCTGAGGCAACTGCATGTGGCGGCTTAAGTTCACGGCACACAGTAGAGCGCACATAAGCGGAGTAGTTGCCAGCGACCGCAGGTGCGGTGCTGAGTCGAGCTGCCGCAGCATCGCTGCTTCGTAGCTGTCGACCTCGTCGACGGCGCACGGGGCAGCAGAAGGGTTGGCCTGGGCAGCATCGCGGATGGCCGTGTGCCACCGGCGGACGAACTCTGCGACCTCGCTGGAACCCATCCGTTCCAGAAGTACGGGCCCGAAGCCTAGATCCCGTAGCCACGTCTTGCGCACCGCGGGTGGCCGAGTCGTAACGACAATCGGCAGTTCGGGATAGTCGTCCACCAGATCTTCGAGCCAGCGACGAACCCGGAGCCGTTGGGCTGGCGCCACCTCATCGACGCCATCGACCAGCAGAAGTGCATTGTCGCCGAGCTGACGATGCACCCAGCCTTGGGGCATCAACCCCGCATCGGCGTCGGCGACACCGTGAAGAAAACGATCCGGGGCGGGCAAACCACCATCTGCATGCTCGCGTAACCGGATCAGGAATGGCACCCGCCCGTTCCACGCCGCGAGTGGACCGGTGAAGGTGCCTCGCGCGCTGTGCACGCCGAGCCACTGCAACAATGTGGTCTTGCCAAGTCCCGCGTCACCAAGCAGAAGCGTGCGTCGATGTTCAGCTAGTGCGTCTTCGGCTCGGACGCCGCCGCGCTCGCGCTGGTCAGTTCGATCGGCGAACCAGTCGTCGTCGCCGCGTCGAAGATCTCGCGCTCCGTCGGAAGTGACGGTGAGGCTTAGATAGGCCACGGACACGCGCGTGCGCGGACTGTGCTGAGGATCGACACCCAACAGACGCAAGTGGTCGAGGCGCCGGCTAACCGTTGTCAGGTATCGGTCGCGGAACGCCACATCCAGCTCGGTACCTACCGGGGCCATCAGGCTCGTCCGTGGCAACCGGTGCAGCACCTCGCCGATGTCTTCTGCCAGGCGGGCAAGCCGCGCCAGCTGTTCGCTGCTCGCCCGCGGGGCAAATTCCGGCAGCTGCTGGGAGATGTGCACCAAGGCCAAGCAGCACTGGTCCAAGACCTGGTCGTACAGGCTGGCGGCGCCCTCGCTGAGGGCGCTACGCCGGGTGGCGTCTGGCATGCGGGCACGGATCGTCGATGCGAGCTTGCGAGGGTCGACATCGGCAGCAAACAGGGCATCGTCGCTGAGGTCCGCAACCATGAGAGTGTCGGTCACGGTTGTGAGTGCAGCCGCCCGTTCCTCTTGTGGAACATCGCGGAATTCCTGTTCGTAGAGCGGGGTCAGCCGGTCTGCGACTTGGTCGACAATGTCCTCAAGTTGGCGACCGAGCTTGCGCCGGGTGAGTACATCGGAAATCGAAACTGTGAGCATGTCGGTCAACTCCGCGTCGCGTTCGCGCTGCTCTCTGCGCAGGCCCAGCCACCGACTGACAACATGCTTGACGACTTCGCTGCCTACACGAAGTCCTTGCTCCTGAAGGCCCACGCGCACCCCTCGGTCGTCTGTTAGGGACCTACGATAGGACGTTCCACTGCGTATTACCGCAAATCGCGGTGATACAGGTGTGGCTACCGACTCGTTCACCACGCAGGTGGCTACGTTTCGGCTGTGCCCGTCCAGACCCCATGTGCCAGGCCCGGTTGCTCGCCGCCCGCCGCCTTCAAGACCCCGGACCAAGACCCGTTTCAGAGTGATCGGCCGGGTAGCTTGCGCCAGCAGATCAAGGCGCAGGCCAAGTGGAGCAGGCCGAGGTGGAGATCGGCCTGGACCCCGTAGCGGGCACACAGACGTTTTGAACTGGTGGGGCCATCGGCTGGCCGTGGTGCCGCTACAGACGCGGCGTCGGCGCCAGGAGCAGCGGCACGACCTGCTCCCAAAGCCCGTCAGGGACCAAATCCTCGATCGCGAGTCGGCAGCCTGCACTGCAGACCGGACATAGCGGATACTCCGATCATTCTGAAAGGAGGTCTTAGTCGACGGGCGCTGGTTCGTGGATGGTGCGGAGCATGGCGGTCAGGACGGGCCCGTCCGATGCTGGCTGTTGTGTGCTGATCTCGTAGTAGCCCCACCGTTCGTACAGCGCTTTCACCTTGCCGTTCCCGGCCAGCGGGTTGACCAGGAGGGAGACCTGCTCCTCGGAGCGGCTGCCAAGGAGTTCGTCGTGGATGCGCCGTGCGGTTCCAGTCCCCCGCCACGGCACCTTGAGCATGATCTCTTTGAGGGCCACAGTGGACCGCTCGGTGCAGCCCTCGGGCAGGGGCGTGGTCATCCGTTGCCACCAGCGGTCGTCGGGCTGGAGGGTGTTGACGTAGGCGTATCCCACTGGTTCGTCTCCGTCGAACCCGATGACGGTCTCCCAACCGGGTTCGGCGCCGTGCCGAGCGAGCCGTTCCCCGTACCGCTCCACCGAGTAGTGAGGCTCGTGGAGCTGGTCGGCGCGCACTTCGGCGTAGATCTCGATCAGGGTGCTCCAGACACCGTCGAGGTCGGTGGCGTGGCGCAGCTCGATGCCGTCACTGATCACTGTGGGTTCCTTCGGCCGTCGTGGATGTACTGGTCCCAGCTGCGGGTGTGCGGGCTGGAGCCCGCGGTGAGGTGCAGGGCGTTGCCGAAGTCGTGCAGCATGCCGGTCACGCGGGGGTGCTGACCGGTGGGGTCGGCCGGGATAGACATGGCAGTGACTACGGCCGGTTCCAGATCGCCCTGGCCGAGCTGGGCGCGGGCGAGGCGGGCGGTTGTGATGGCACGGGTGCGTCGCATCTCCGGGCGAAGGAGCGCCAGGCTTCGGTGCGCGCGGGCTTCGGCGCCCTCGTAGTCACCCAGGGCTAGGTGCGCGGCCACGGCGAGATTCTCCAGTTCCGCCTGGTCGTAGAACGCGGTGATCCATACCGGCCGCTGTTCATCCGGGTCGGCCTGCAGCAGAGCGTTCTGGGCGTGCCCCACAGCCTGGCGGACTGCTCCGGCGTCGCCCGTCAAGCCATGGATGGCCGCGTGCCGCGCATGACCGAGAGAAGCGAACAGCGGGTCACGGCGCGCGATGGGTAGACGGCGCGCGACGTCGTTCGCGGCCAGCGCGTCGACGGGCCTGGCCATGTGTCGGTACAGGCTGCCGGCGTGGGACCAGATACGGAACTGGATGGTCGAGTCCCCGGAGAAGGCCGCGAGGCTGGCCGCTCGATCGAAGTGACGTTGCGCCGTATCGAACCGGCGACCGTCGATCGCGGCCCACATCGCGCTCGAGGTGAAGGACGCGGCACAGCCGTACAGGGCGGACCGCACCCGCTGGCTCGCCGTGCCCCGCGCCTGGAGCGCGAGGGCTTCCCCGGCCAGTGCGGCGGCCTGAACCTCGATGGTGAGCTTTCCGCCATACCGGTGGTCATCGGCGATCACGAGCGCGAACTTCGCCAACAGCCGCTCCACGTCGCCGAGACCGACGCGCTGTCGAGGACCTAAGGACGGGACAGCGACCGTTGGGCGGATCGTTCTGACCGTGTCGCTGACCGGGCGACGCACCCCACCCTGCGGTGGCGCCGTCGGGGTGCGGTCTCCTTGGGTCGTGAAGCCCAGCTCCGTCACGGGGCAGTTGAACAGCGCCTCCAGAGCGGCGCGCTGGCGATGGTGGGGCCATCGAGTTTTTCCGGTCAGCCAGTTGCGGACCGTCCGGTCGCTGACGGTGCCTTCGTATCCGGCCGCGCGCAGGTCGGCGTTCACGGCTTCAGCCAGTTCTGCCTGGGTGAAGCCCGATTCCGCCATGCGCGTCTTGAGGATCTGGTTGCCTCCCACTCGTTCACGGTAGCCACACGACGGCATCGAGAAGAAGCGATCGCCCCGGAAATTTCCGGTTGCCGCCGATGAATGCCCCGGCGCTTTTTCCTCACGCGTTCACGGTTACGGGTATTTCACTGGATCCCAGCCCTCCCCGGCTACCGAGTCACCGTTCCACCACCCCCCTACACACAAGGGCAAGCCCATGACCACGACCCGCTTGGCCGACCAGCTCACGTTCGCCATGGACGTCGCCGCCGAGGCGATCCGCGCCGTGGGACCGGAACACATCGAAATCGTCACGTTGACCCGAGGCCGCATCTGCGTGCAGCCCGTGGACCTGAACGAGGGCGAGCAGATCGCACGCACCCTGGGGTGCGATCTTCCGCTCGATCACCGGATGTTCGTGCCCGGGCACACCCTCTGGACGGGTGTGGTCGAGGGCCTGGAGGTCCAGGTCCGGTCGGTCCTTCGCCAGGTGGCGGTCCGATGAGTGCCACGACCACCACGTGCACCCGCACGCTCGTCGCCCTCGACATCGACGGGACCCTGGTCGACGACGGCAACAAGATCCCCTCCGGCACCATCCCGGCGCTCGACCTGGCACGGTCTGCCGGGCATCAGATCGTGCTTGCCACCGGTCGCTCATTGATCGGGCTGGTGCCAATCGCTATCCGACTGGGGCTAACCGACGGTTGGGGTGTGTGCTCCAACGGCGCCCTGACCGTGCGCCTGGACCCGTCTGCACCGTCGGGGTACGAGGTCGTTGCCGCTCGCACGTTCGACCCGGAACCGGTGATCCGCCGTGCCATGGAGATGGCTCCGGAAGTGCGGGTCGCCGTAGAGGAGGTCGGGTGGGGCTGGCGCACGAATCATCCGTTCGCGCCGGGAGAGCTCAACGGCCAGCAGAAGCTCGTCCCGCTGGGCGACCTGGTGGCTCGGCCCGCCACCAGGATCGTCATCGTGGCGCCCGAGATCCGCCGGGTCACCGATGCGCTGCACGCCACAGGGGTCACGGTCACGCCGACGGGTCCGGACTGGCTCGATATCGCAGCACGGGACGTGAACAAGGCGGTCGCGCTCGACGATGTGCGCCGACGCCTGAAGATCCCGGTCGAGCGCACCATAGCTGTCGGGGACGGGATCAACGATCTGAGCATGCTGGCCTGGGCCGGACGCTCTGTCGCGATGGGATACGCACCCGCAATCGTGCGCAGCGCCGCTGATGAGACCACCGGCACTATCGACCAGGCCGGGGCCTTGTCGGTACTGCGTTCTCTGGTCCCGGAAATCGACGGTTCGTTGTCGTCACTGGCCGCGCAGATCGCCACCGCAGAGGCCAGCGCGCCAAGCCCAGTGGTCCTGCGCGTGTGGCACGGCACCGGACCGAACCTGTCCCGGTGCGAGGCATGGACCCTCCAGAACGGCCACTGGATCAAGCACTCGCCGATCCCGTCCGGCGTCGGGACCACCATGCGCGCCATCGAGGCCGCCGCACTGGAGGCAGATCTGCCCTACCCCCGCGGGGATGAAGGCCGCCGCCGCGCCCAATGGCGCAGCGTCACTGGTGATGGTCCGGCCGGGTTCGAACTCCCCCTGAGCGGCCTTTAGCCATTCCTATTGATCTTGCGGCTGGCCGGCGCCCCAGCCCCCTTCATCACTACCCAGCCGCAAACCGCTTCTGGCGGGCATGTACAGCACTACCTGCAAGAGGAGGAGGTACATGACCAACCCGACCCACGCTGCGCGCAACTGTGGACGCGGTACCGGCTCTCGTCAGCCAACCGCCTCAGGGAGCCCGGGTGTGCGATCACTGATCGCCCGGGCTGCCGAGCAGACTCCAGCAATGGGCGGCGCTAGTCACGCCATGACGGTGGTACTGGCTCGCTCTCGGGTAGAACGTCGTACTCTCCGGCCGCGTAGCGAAGCCGCTGCCCAAGATCGTCCAACGCCTGCCGGACATTACGCTCGATGTCTTCATCCTGGTAACCCGCGTCGATGACCAGACGCTGGCCCAAAGCGATCACTGCGTCGGCTGAGACCTCGCCCGTGGAAATCCTGCCCTGCAACACGGCAAGCACCCCGATCAGTGCTGCCAGATCAGCAGGATCTACTCCTCTGGCTGAACTTCTGTCCATCTTCCGATGATACGGGAGGGGCCCTGTGCTTCTCCAGCACAACCGCAAACGCAGCGTAGAGCACCTCTGTCGGCACGCCCGGACGTCCGCGCGGCGAGAGCCCGGACTTCACCCGCACTTTCGTTGCCCATGGCATTTGTGGACCAGGAAGATACTGATATGGCAGGTCACGTTCGCCTGACGCCCGGTAGCGACATCGCTGCCGTTGCATGTATGCCGGCGAATAGACAGGTCACAGTCGGCCGATTGCGCCGTGCGTTCGTGGCGACGGTGGCGCTCGCGTGCAGCGCCTGCGCGGCGGGGGATGCGGAGCCCGAGCAACCTCCCACGACGGCCGTCACGACTACTGCCGGCGATCTCACAATCACTGTCGAAGCAACCGCCAGTGAGACCCGAGGCGAAGTCTGCGCGACTGTCACCATCGCCCGATCGCAAGAGGTTCTCGCGATCGATGAAGAGTGCGGGTCGACCGCAGTGCCGCCACCTCTCGTGGGCGGCTACTCAATCTCGGATCTACAGGCAGAAGAGGTCGCGTACAGCTGGGGACTGCTCCGCGACGATGCGCAGCTCTCAGAGACGTCACAGGGCTTAACCACAGAAACCGCAGCCATCAGTCTGAGCGGTGTGCCCGACTGCTGCCTCGTCTATGTAGCCGCCATGTCGGGTGACTCGGATAATCGGAAACAAGCGTTTATAAAGATCACCTCGCCGGACGGAAACGAAAGCGAACTGGTCGAACTTGGGCCTTCTCAATAGCAGGGTGCGGCTAGGCGCGACAGACGAAGCTAGGGGGGCTCATGGGGGCCGCGCAGGACGGCGAGAGTTCAAGTCAGGTTTCTGTCACCGATCTTTCGGCACCATGTTGCTGCAGTTCCAGACACTTCACTGTGAGGGAGGTCGATGTAATCGCGAAACTGGCCCTAGGGCATACAAATGCCAATATTGCGGCGGCGCTTAATCTGAGCAGCACTACCGTGTCTCATCATATCGAGCGGATGCTCACAAAGTCGGGGGCGGCCAGTCGGACGGAACTAGTTGCACGGTCCATCGTGTGGGGGATCGTGCGGAAAGACGTTTGGCCACCTGCTCCGACGGGACGGCTGTGCGTCCCCTGGTAGACCGATTGGCGCCTGTGCCTGCGCACCGCTACTGGTCCCATGGGCGGTCAGGGAAAAAGTAAAGACCACCATCGATATCATGCACATACCTCGCCACAGGGTCGCTGCTCAATGCAAGCTCAGCGAGCTTTACAAGCGAATTTGGCCTGCCGGCATACGCGATGAAGAGCATTCCCGCGTCGATCCCGCCATTTGGAATGGGGCCATAGGTATAGGAATATGGCCGCCTCAGGATCCTGGTTGCGGCTGACGACATAAGCGCCACGTGGGAATCGTGTACACCCTTGAGGGGAACGCCTGTAGCCTTCGAGCGGCCGATTATCTGCTCCTGGCGGCTGAGGCTTTCAGTGTCCCAGCGCTCAACCGCGAGGCGCAGTTGACGGAAGATCATGAACGTCCCGCCAAGGCTACCGCTAGCCGGTCGATCGAATTCCATTCGTAGATCATGATCCGGAGGAGTGATTGCACCTCCGGCAGCGTCAGTGATGCCATCGTGAAAACCGAATGTATTGCGCGGCGCGGGGCCCGCTTGGCGTGAATCAACGGATCCAAAGTGGGTAAATCTCGGCTCTGCTCTACCAATACTCAATGCGGTGAGGGTCCGGACGATTTCCCATGCAGATCGGAAATCGTTGCTGCAGACCTGCACAAAGAGATCACCCGCTGCCTGATCCCGTGCCGACACTTCCACCTCTCGAAACCTTGAATTCGTCTGGGGGTAGAGGATGGTGCTGACATTTTCACCGTAACCCACAGAAATGCTTGCATTTTCGGCAATCACATCTGTCAATATCGTCTCCGTGACGGTGTCGATAGCGGCGGTTGGAGTGTCGCCTTCAATGAAATTCAAGAACTGCTGCCAAATCGACATGAGTCGATGAAGAGAATCCATGTCTTTTGGGTCGATCAGCCTATACTCGACGATTGCGGTATGGCTTTGTCGTGGGGCCTTGAATGATGCAAGGGCGTTGGTTGCGCTTGTAAGCCTCGGAGGGGCAGGTGCCGGGAGGGCAGCGTTCGAGCTCGAATTGGCCCTTGTGATCCCTGAGGCGATTGCGGCCCCGCCGACGGACCCGGTTGCGAAGGCGGCGAGTAGGTGTCGACGGGTTACCGCGTTCTTTGGTGCCGCAAGGGTGCCTTCCGGCACCACGGAATCAGGCATGACAGTCACTGCCTTCGCGCCGGTAAGGTTGCGGTATTGTGAACGATTTCCGCATACTCTGCCTCGTAGGAGCCGAAAAACTCGATCGTGACTCGGCAATCGGACAGGCGACCTTCAAGGTTATTGTTTTTCTGATGAAACTCCTCGAGCTTTCCGGCGTTGTCCCATTCGGCAACAACATCAAACGAGTCGCCGATAGGACAACCGCTCAAAGTGTTGTCACCTTCCGAGTCGGTGCACCACTCCACGACAAATTCACCTTCGACGCGGGCCGAAGCCAGCTCTCTGCTGGTGAAGAATGTGACCCCCGTGTTACTTCGGGCAACGGCGAAGAACGTAATGCCTTCTCTGTACGCGCCGCCCTCCGGCACTGGGCCCCTAAGGTGAGCCGTAACCTCCCCGGTGCGGTCCCTTTTCTCGGCCGAGAGCACCAGACCGTATCCGTTCACCACACCGGGGACGTTTCGATCCTTGATCTCGGCAGATACGGAAGTCCACTCGTGGGTTTCTGGCTTCTCTGACTCTTTTACCGCGCTAGTCGGCTCGGCTCCCCCGCAGCCGACTAGCGCGACAAGGCCAAGAGCGGCGAGGAGAACGTGTCGGCTCCTCACCCACCCCTGTCGACTCCTCACCCATGCCTCCAGTGGGAGTCAGAGCTTGAACCGTCGTTGTAGCCCGCAACTGCGTTGACTGAGAACACCGCGTTAGCGGTGCGGTAGTAGTACGTCGGGGTCGACTTGCCCGAGCCGGTCCAGTTCCCGCCATGCTCGGAGAGGATGACCCTGGGTTCGAAGGTGTAGAAGTCGCACTGCCAGTATTTTGATGGGCCGGCCCAACCCGCGTAGGTGCATTTGTAGGTCTTGGACCACGCGGTGACGTCGTACCCGAGGGGCGCGGCTACGGCGCTTCCAGGTTCGTAGTACGGGGTCACATCAGCTGTGGCGCTCTGATAACCCCCACCGCCGATCAAGGACGCGATCAGGAGGGTGATGACCCCCATAGTCCGGCGACGCCGGCTTCTCGTTCGCATGCTGGTTCCCATCGATCGTTCGAAGGTGCGGAACACTTCATAGAGTCCGCGCTGTTGGCTCTCGGGGCTAGGGCCGAACTGCCCGTTTTACCCGGGCAGAAGGACCGCTGCGGCTTCTGATCCGCCCAGGCCAGTAGCTGCACTGGCATCTGGTCGGTGACGGCGTCTCGTCAGACCGTGGGCCCCTCGATCTGAGGGCGCCGGGGGCCGGACCAATCCCTTTGACCGGCATGAATCAGGTACCGCAACCGGCCGTGGATACGGTGTGCGTCGGCGCGCTGGGCCGGGGTGGTGGGCGGTTCACCTAAGAGGCTGTCTCCTGTCACGCCGTAGAGGTCGCGGTAAGCAGCGACGGCATGGACAGCGTTCTGCCATTCGTGTTCGGTAGTGCCCAG
The DNA here is from genome assembly GCF_042654905.1 of Promicromonospora alba. Taxonomy (NCBI): domain Bacteria; kingdom Bacillati; phylum Actinomycetota; class Actinomycetes; order Micrococcales; family Promicromonosporaceae; genus Promicromonospora; species Promicromonospora alba. Next base: position 750,969 of record NZ_JBHSFI010000003.1, on the reverse strand, counting down.
CGGGCGTTGGGGGAGATGCCTAGTCCAGGGCTCGCGGTCGTGCAGGGCCTGGGTCGCGCGGGTGCGGGCTTGGCGCTCGATGAGGTCGGCGCGCCGGTCCAGGGCTTCGCAAACGTCAGGCGGGAACTCCCCCTGGGCTTGTGGAACCAGCCCGGCGACCCGGTTGCGTCCGTTGGCTGTGCGGGTGGCAGCGTGGGTGAGCCGGTCGTGCAGGACGGCGGCGATGTCGTCGGCGTCGTACAGGCTCCGGGCGGCGGCGATCCGGGGTAGGAGGCGGTAGACGTCGTGGCCGTCTGCTTCGGCTCGGCGTAGTTCGGCGCACAATGGCCCGAACGCGTCGGACTCCACGACTTGGGCGATGTCGCGTCGGGTGAAGCCTTCCACGGCCAGGGTGTGCGCGACGAGTTGGGTCCAGCGTGGTCGCTGGGCGTGGGTGGCGATGGTGTCGTACTCGGCGGCGAGCTGTGCGATGGAACCCCAGCGGTGTTCCTTGTCGTGCCGGGTCTGGTGTGCGGAGGGTTCGGCGCCGACCCGGGGCAGGATGCCCGCCAGGGCGGCGCGGGCCGCGTCGAGTTCTGGCAGGTCGGGGTCGATGTTCGCGCCGATGGCGTGTTCGTGGTTGTGGTTCCGGTCGGGCTGGTCGACGGGCACGAACACGGTGTTCGTCACGCGGCCTCGGGTCAGCGCCACGTACAGGTTCTCCCGGCTCATGCTCGGGCTCGCGACCGTGTATGCGGTGTCGACGGTGAGGCCTTGGGCGCGGTGTGCGGTGATCGCGTAGCCGAGGTCGACGTGCTCGGCCACGTAGGCGGCGGGCAGGTGGACCGTCGGACCGCTGAGTTGCTGGCGGTCGGCGTTGCGGGCATCGGTGTGCGCATCCGGGTCGATGCGCTGAGCAGTAACCGACCCGTCGGGGTGGACGGTGGTGAGCTGCCACCGGTCGCCGTTGCGCACCCATCCGGCGCGTCTGTAACGCAGGGTGCGGTCGTTGCGGCGGGTCAGAATCAGGTCTCCGGCCGAGGCGCGGGTCTGCCCGGCCAGGCGGACCGTGTGGCCGTCGGAGACGCGTCCGGTCAGGACGCGTTCGGCGCGGGCTCGGCGGTTGAGGTCGTTCATCGTGGCGGTGTCCGGGACGACCAGCACCGACGACAACCCCGTCTCGGTGTCGGCCTTCCACGCCCTGTACGCGGCGTCGGTTATGTCCTCGGTGATGCCCGCCTGGATGCGTCCGTGCTCCTGGTAGGTGGTCAGGATGTCGGTGTCGCCGTCGCGCAGGCGGAGTGTGGCGCGCTTCTCCCAGTCGGCGTGGAAGCGGTGCACCTCGGTCAAGGTCGGGACGTCGCCAGTAGTGCGGGCCCGCTCGCCGGCCAAGAGAGTCAGGGCGCCGCCGGTCTCCACGGCGGGGAGCTGAGCGGGGTCGCCGACCAGGAGCACCTTGGCGCCGGCCTCGACGGCCGCGCGCGTGAGGCGGTCCAGGGTGTGCGTCCCGGCCAGGGAAGCCTCGTCCACGATGACCAGTTGCCCCGGCTCGAATCGGGCGCGGCCGTGGTGGTGGCGGGTGAGCCACATGGCGGTGTTCTCGCACGCGATCCCGAGCTCGGTGCCCAGGACGTCGGCAGCGGCGGCGGAGGGTGCTAGACCGACGACTGTCCCGGGTCCGTGCTGGCCTTCCCATAGGGTGCGCAGCGCGCGCAGGGTGGTGGTCTTCCCGGTCCCAGCGGGACCCACCAACAGGTCCAGGCGACGCCCTGAACTGGCCACCGTGGCTATCGCGTCAGCCTGCGACGCGTCCAGCGCACCGTCCCGCACACCGTGGCTCAGGATGGCCCGCAGCCGCTCGCCGCCTAGGCGTGGTGCGGTGCGGTCGCCCATGAGTCCAAGGAGGCGTTTCTCGGCGTTCAGGACGGCTTGGGAGGTGAACACGACCGAGTGCTTGGGCCGCAGCGTGCTGGACCCATCCGCACGCCGCATTGCCAGGGGTGTTGGTGCCAGCTCGGGTGGGGTCAGGGTGACCGAGCCGCCCTCCGCCTGGGCGACGATCCGGGTCACGACCTGGACGCGGTCGTGGTGGGTAGCCATGCGCCAGTGCATGGTCTGGCGTTCGGCTTCGGCCCACAGGTTCCAGTGCTTCCAGGTGGCCCTCTTGTCCCCCACCACGCTCAGCACCACCGAGGCCGCCATGTCCACCACGTCCTGGGGGACATCGGCGGCCGTGAACACCTGGCCCGGTTCGGCCAGGGCAGCGGACAACAGTCCCTGCGCCCACGCGGTCGGGTCCTGGCCCAGGATGCGTCCGGCCCGCTCCCGCCACTGCACAGTCAGGTCGGCCAGAGACTCGATCGTCTTGGGCGGGCGGGTCTCCAAGGTGGCCTGTTCCCGCAGCCGGTTGATCGTGCCCGGCGACGGGGTGCGCCCGTGCTTATCGCGGTACTCGTCGATGAGCTCGTCGGCGCAGTGCTCGATCTCGGCCGACCGGTTGGAGAACTCCTCGATCAGCTCGTCACTGACACCGACGATCTCCATCCGCGGGTTGCGGTCCTTGCCTCGGACACGTCGTTCCCACTTCAAACCCAGGGCGCCGGTCAGTCGGTCGGCCAGGACGGCGTTGTAATGCTCGCTGAACGCTACGTTCGCGTTGAACAACGCCCGCGAGTCCAGCGTGCGCCACTTGCCATCGACCACGGCCCGGACCTTATTCGCGATCACCAGATGCGTGTGCAGCTGCGGGTCGTGCGCACGCGAGTCCCAGTGGTCGTACGCGGTGGCGATCACCCCGGTGACGTCGGCCTGCATGATCGACCCGTTCCCGGTGTCGGTCCCCATTCGGGTGGCGGCGATGTAGTTCTCGATGAACTTGATCGTCTCGGCCATCGCGGCCCGGTGCGCGCCCAGGATGATCGCCTGCGTGTTCCGATCCGAGAGGCCCCACAGGACCGAGACCGACTTCGCGGGCGAGAACGTCAGATCGAACCCAGCGACCGCTGTCCGCCTCCCCGCCAGCGTCTCGTCCCGCACGATGTCATCAACGGCGGCTTGCCGGTCCGCGGGGCTCAGTGCCGGGTCCAGGGCAGCGGCACGGTTCTCGATCCGCTCACGCAACGGAACGATCTTCGGATACGCCCGCCCCAACGGCTCGGTCGTGACCGGGTCCCGGCCCGCCTCCAGGAGGCGCTGGAGCTGGGTGGTGGTCACGCGGTCCCCCGGAACGAGGACACCCCCACCGAGGTCCGCGACGCCGCTTCCGAGCCAGTACCCGGGCGGGGTGCCCACGGCCGTGTAGTACGCAGTGACCGGGTCCAGGCCGAGGCCGTCACCGAGGCTGGGGAAATCGCAGTCGGCGTTGGCCACGGAACCGGTCAGGTACTCCGTGCCGTTGCCGACGCTCATCGGAACGATGCTCACCGCCACCAGCGCTCACCGCCCTTGGGGTGTGCGAGCGAGGTGTGCGGGCCGTCCGCCAACGGCGCCGAAACGCACCAACGCCAACGGTGCCGTCGCTCCTCAACTGCCTGAGGTGTGCTGGATTTTGGGGAGGTGAGGGGATGGGAGGAGGAGGTGGGAGTGGGGTTGGGGAAGGGGTGGGAGGGGGTGATGGGGGTGGAGGTGGGCGGGGTGGAGAGGGGGATGGTTGGGAAGGTTGGGGAGGTGTGGATGGGGAAGGGCGGGCGGGATGAGTCGCGGGGGTGGGACCCCCGCCCCAGCGGGGGTACGGCCCGCCCCGTGGTCACGGGGCGCAGCGCCGAGACCGGCCGACGCGAGCCAGTGGCGTTGCCACCAACGACAACGGGGCCCGGACACCGAAGTGTCCGAGCCCCGTTCATCCGCCTACCCCGAGAGGAGTCAGGCCATCGTGTGCTTGGCACCGGCCGCCTCCTGCGCCGCGAGCCAGGCCATCACCTTCGAGCGCCGGTAGACCACCCGGCGCGGGCCGAGTCGGAACGAGTCCGGCCCTTTCCCGATGTACCGCCACCACCGCAGTGTGTTCTCCGGCACGCCCAGCAGGTCAGAGACCTCCCGGGTGCGCAGCAACGGATCAGACTCCACGCCGACCACTCTCCTCGGTTTTCAGATGCTTGGAGATTAATTTCATCACGGTTTCTGGTGGCAGTCAATCAGAATCGCCGATACCGTTGGAGTGTGTCAGTAGACGAACGAGACATCCACATCGGCAAGAACCTCACCAGCCGGCGAGGCGTCCGCAGCCAGGAAGCGCTAGCCCGCGCCATGCGCAACCGAGGCTGGAAGTGGTCCCAGGCCACCGCCTCAGCCATCGAGAAAGGAGAACGACCACTCAAACTCGCCGAAGCGATCGACCTTGCCGACGAGCTACACGTCCGTCTCGAAGACCTCATCCAGGAACCCGAACAGGCAGCCGCAACCCGCGAGGTCGGCTACCGAACCCGCCAGGTCGGGTTCCACGCCTCCACCGCTCTCAAGATGCTGGTCGAGTTCGAGCGCGAACGACGAGCACTCCTGGCCGCCATCGAGGAAGCGACGAAGATCCCCGGCTGGGAGCACCCCCAAGCCGCAGTAGAAGCCCTGGATCAGCACACCCTCGACAAGCTGATCGATATGGCCAGATTCTTCCTCGACAGCGAGCAGCTCACACCGCTCAACCTCGAATCCCTAACACCCGAGGAACTGGCCCGAGTCATTACCCGAGACGACCTGGAACCTACGGAAGGAGATCCCGATGGCATCGGTCACCAAGCGTCCTAGTGGAACGTGGCGAGCGGTCTTTACATGCGAAGGCTGCGAGCGGCACAAGGGCGTTTCCAAGCAGCACACAACCCACCATGACCGGAAGAAGGACGGCGAGGACTGGATCGACGAGCAGAAGACAGCGCTCCGGACGGGCAAGTGGACGGATCCGAAGAACGCGCGAATGACGGTCGGCCAGTGGTGCGACCGCTGGCTCGAAGGCTACGCGGTCAAGAAGCCGTCGACGGTCAGGCAGGCGCGCACGCATGTCGCGAAGATCAAGGAGACCTTCGGCGGGCGCAAGCTGCGGAATTTGAAGCCCTCGGACGTGAAGGCGTGGACCGGCGCGCTGGCGGATGGCGGTGCTGAGGCGTCCTACGTGTATGCGCTCCACGCACGGCTCTCGCAGATCCTTACCGACGCCGTCTTGGACGGCATCTTGGCGATCAACCCGTGCTCGCGGCGCACTGCTCCGCCGTCAGGCAAGCAGCGGGCGTTCATCGCGACCACGGACCAGATGTGGGCGCTGCACGACGCGATGCCTGAGCACTTGCGGCCCGCGATCCTCTTGGGCGCGTTCGCCGGTCTGCGGGTTGCCGAGGTATGCGGTCTCCGTGTCGCGGATGTTGACTTCCTACGGGCGATCATCAACCCGGCCGTCCAGTACCCGGCCGAGGACTTGAAGACGGACGAGTCCAAGACGCCCATCCCGGTAGCGCGCGAACTCATCGAGGTGCTGTCGGCCTCGATGGTCGGGCGACCGGCGTCAGCATGGATGATCACCGACGAAGCGGGGGAGCAGGTCGGCCCCTGGCAGATCCAGCGAGCGGTGCGCGCTGCTCGGCTGGCCGCGTCGTACAAGGACGCCGAGGGGGAGGAGGTGGAGGGTCTGCCGGACGAGTTCCGGTTCCACGACCTGAGGCACTACTACGCCTCGCTGCTCATCTCCGAGGGCTCGGACGTGAAGGTGGTCCAGGCGCGCCTCCGGCACGCAAGCGCGAAGACGACGCTGGACACGTATGCGCACCTGTGGCCGGACACAGAAGAGTCCACGCGGACCGCCACCGGGAAGGTGCTCGCGGCTCGCGTGGACTCTTCATGGACTAAGGGGTCAAAGAAGGCCCCGAAAGCCCGGAATCTAGCCGATCAGGCTTAGATGTCGTAGTAGAGCTCGAACTCGTGCGGGTGCGGCCGCAGGCGGATCGGGTCGATCTCGTTCTCGCGCTTGTACGCGATCCAGGTCTCGATCAGGTCCTCGGTGAACACGTCACCGGCGGTCAGGTACTCGTGGTCGGCCTCGAGCGCGTCGAGCACGCCGTTGAGCGACGTCGGGACCTGAGCGATCTGCGCGTGCTCCTCCGGGGGCAGCTCGTACAGGTCCTTGTCGACCGGTGCGGGCGGCTCGATGCGGTTCTTGATGCCGTCCAGGCCGGCCATCAGCATCGCCGAGAACGCCAGGTACGGGTTCGACGACGGGTCCGGCGCGCGGAACTCGATGCGCTTCGCCTTCGGGGAGGTACCCGTGATCGGGATACGGATCGAGGCGGAACGGTTACGAGCCGAGTAGACGAGGTTCACGGGAGCCTCGAAGCCCGGGACCAGGCGGTGGTACGAGTTCACCGACGGGTTCGTGAAGGCGAGCAGCGACGGCGCGTGCTTGAGCAGGCCACCGATGTACCAGCGAGCCAGGTCGGACAGGCCGCCGTAGCCCTTCTCGTCGTAGAACAGCGGCTCGCCGTTCTTCCAGAGCGACTGGTGCGAGTGCATGCCCGAGCCGTTGTCACCGAAGACCGGCTTCGGCATGAACGTGGCCGACTTGCCGGCCTCGAACGCGACGTTCTTGATGACGTACTTGAACTTCATCAGGTCGTCGGCGGCGTGCAGCAGCGAGTTGAACTTGTAGTTGATCTCCTGCTGGCCGGCGGTGCCCACCTCGTGGTGCGCGCGCTCGACGGAGAGACCGACCTGGCCGAGGACCTTGACCATGTCGTCGCGCAGGTCGGCGAAACGGTCGCTCGGCGACGTGGGGAAGTAGCCACCCTTGTAGCGGGTCTTGTACCCGAGGTTGCCACCCTCCTCCTCGCGGCCGGTGTTCCACGCGGCCTCGACGGAGTCGATGGAGTAGAAGCTCTCGTTCGCGGACGTCTTGAAGCGCACGTCGTCGAACACGTAGAACTCGGCCTCGGCACCGAAGAAGACGGTGTCGGCGATGCCGGTCGACTTGAGGTAGGCCTCGGCCTTGGCCGCGATGTTGCGCGGGTCGCGAGCGTAGGCGTCACCCGTGAACGGGTCCACGATCGAGAAGTTCACGATCAGGGTCTTGGCCTTGCGGAACGGGTCGATGAACGCCGTCGTGATGTCCGGCACGAGCTTCATGTCGGACTCGTGGATCGCCTGGAATCCGCGGATGGACGAGCCGTCGAACATGAGGCCCTCGCTGAAGGCGTCCTCGTCGAACTGCTCGACCGGGATGTTGAAGTGCTGCGTGATGCCCGGCAGGTCGATAAACCGGACGTCGACGAACTCCACCCCCTCGTTGCGGGTGAAGGCGATCGCCTCCTCGGCGTTCTTGAACATCTGCGCTCCTTGCTCGCTCGATAAGTTCAGGGGGAGTCCGTCGGACCTTGCCGGACGAGCAGGGCGGGGTCGCACACGGATCGCCATGAACCTATGGGCAGGTGGTTTCTCTCGGGTTAATGATTGTTGCCGGGATGTTTCTCGGGCCTCTCGGCCGTGTGACCCCGGGAAGATGTGCTGGTCGAGGGTCCGGCAGCGGTCCTCAGCGTGCCAGAAGTCACATGACCGGGCCCGGCGGCGTCCGTCCATCGGACAGCCGCGGAGTGGCCGGTCAGCGGCCGCGCATGCCCTTGCGGTCGGGGCGGGCGCGGGTCGGGTCGATGCCCTTCGGGATCGGCAGCTTCATGCCGCCGATGGCCTTGAGGCGCTTGCTGATCTCGGCGACCTCGGCCCTGGTCAGGGTCGACTTGAGCTTGGTGACGGCGCGCGCGAGCTTGGTGAGCGGCACCTGTCCCTCGCCGTCGCCGCACTGGATCAGCGTCACCGGGACGTTCGAGAGGATGCGGCTGACCCGCTTGCGCTCCTGCTCGAGCAGGCGCCCTACGCGGTGCGGCGGCCCCTCGGAGACGAGCACGATGCCGGCCTTGCCGACGCCCCGGAACACGAAGTCCTGGTTGCGTGCGTCGACCGCGACGGGCTCGTCCTCGAAGGTCCAGCCGCCACGGACCGTGCCGAGCGCCGCACGCGCGGCGCCGGGCTGGCCGGCGATCTGCGTGTAGGCCGCCTTCTCGGCGCTGCGCGACAGCACGAACATCGCAGCGAGCACACCGAACGGCACGCCGATGACCAGCGCGTAGACCCACGGCCCCGAGAGGACGCCGATGAGCAGCGCTACCGCTACGACCCCGACGAACGCGGCGAGCATCCACCAGGTGACCAGCGGGTTCTGCTTGCGGGTCATCTTGTAGACGTCCCACAGCTGGTGATACCAGCGGCGCTTCTTGGGCTTCTTCTGCTTGGAGGCAGACGCTGCTACGTCGTCGCGCGCGTCGCCCCCGGACGAGTTTCGGGCCATGGTCGTCAATTCTAGTGCGCTGCGGGTGGTCGGGTTGCCGGGTCAGCGGGCCAGCAGGCTCGCCGCCTCCTGGCGGGAGGTGGTCGGCTGTGCGAGGTGCGCGAGCGCCTCGGGGATGGCGCGGCCGTGCTTGGTCATCGCCTGGCCCCAGAGCCGGCCCGCGCGGTACGACGAACGCACCAACGGCCCTGCCATGACGCCGAGGAAGCCGATCTTCTCGGCCGTCTCGGACAGCTCCACGAACTCCTCGGGCCGCACCCAGCGGTCCACCGGGTGGTGGCGCAGCGAGGGCCGGAGGTACTGCGTGATCGTGATGATGTCGCAACCGGCGTCGCGCAGGTCCTGGAGCGCCTGCTTGACCTCTTCGATGGTCTCGCCCATGCCGAGGATCAGGTTCGACTTGGTGACGAGGCCTGCGTCGCGGGCCCGGGTGATCACCGAGAGCGACCGCTCGTAGGTGAACGCCGGGCGGATCTGCTTGAAGATGCGCGGCACGGTCTCGACGTTGTGCGCGAGCACCTCGGGGCGGGACTCGTTGACGGCGTCGAGCAGCTCGGGGATGGCGTTGAAGTCCGGGATCAGCAGCTCGACGCCGGTGCCGGGGTTCAGCGCGTGGATCTGGCGCACGGTCTCCGCGTAGAGCCAGGCGCCGCCGTCGGCCAGGTCGTCGCGTGCGACGCCCGTGACAGTCGAGTACTTCAGGCCCATGGTCCGCACGGACTCGGCGACGCGACGCGGCTCGTCCTTGTCGAAGTCGGCGGGCTTGCCGGTGTCGATCTGGCAGAAGTCGCAGCGGCGGGTGCACTGGTCACCGCCGATGAGGAAGGTGGCCTCGCGGTCCTCCCAGCACTCGAAGATGTTGGGACAGCCTGCCTCTTCGCAGACCGTGTGCAGGCCCTCGCCCTTGACGAGAGATTTCATGTCGCGGTACTCGGGACCCATCACCGCCCTGGTCTTGATCCACTCGGGCTTCTTCTCGATGGGCGTAGCCGAGTTGCGCGCTTCGATGCGCAACATGCGTCGGCCTTCAGGTGCGATGGTCACGCAGGTCCCTCCCAGGTCAGCGGGTCCGCCCAGCCTAAGCCTCGGCCGCCCGCGCTCGCGCGGTCGTCCCGGGGCCTGGCAGTGGCGTTCGTCACGCGGTGGCGACGCCGGCCGCGACCGGCACCGGTACCGACACCGGGGACACCGCGGCGCCCGGCGTCTCCTGGCGGGCCAGCAGCGGCGCGAGACGTTCGACCAGGGCCGCCTCCAGCAACGGTCGGACGTCGTCGACGGTGACGCGCCGGCCGAGCTCAGCGGTCAATGAGGTGACGTCGGCGTCCTCCGCGGGGATGCCGCAGGGCACTATGTGGTCGAACGCGGTGAGGTCGGCGTCGCAGTTCAGGGCGAGCCCGTGCATGGTGACGCCCTTGGCCACGCGCGCGCCGATGGCGCAGACCTTCCGCTCCAGCCGCGGTGTCTCGACGTCGGGGGAGTCCGCGGCGACCCACACGCCCGAGCGGCCCTCGACCCGGATGGTCTCGAGGCCGAACGTGGCGCAGACGTCCATCACCGCCTGCTCGAGGGTGCGGACGTACTCGACGACGTCGAACGGCTTGGCCAGCTTGATGATCGGGTAGGCCACGATCTGGCCCGGCCCGTGCCACGTGATCTTGCCGCCGCGGTCCACCTTGATGACCTCGGTGCCGTCGGTCGGGTACTCGGCGCGGTTCGTCCGGGCGCCCGCCGTGTAGACGGAGGCGTGCTCGAGGAGGAAGACCGTGTCGGCCCGTTCCTCGGCGCGGACGGACTCGTGCGTGCTGCGCTGCAGGTCCCAGCCCTCGTGGTACTCGACGTGCCCGGTGAGGTGACGGATGTCCATGCCCGCCACCCTACGTCCGGATCAGGGGGTCGGGAGCGGGAGCGGCTCCGCCGGGCAGCTGGTCAGGACGTCCTCCATGGCGTCGTGCTCGGCCGGCGTGACCCACAGCCCGTACTCGGTCTTGACCGCGATCTGCCGGGCGACGTACTCGCAGCGGTAGGCCTGGTTGTCGGGCAGCCACTCGGACGCGTCCTTCGCACCCTTGCCCATGTTCGCGGGGCCGTCGGAGGCCACGAGGTTGAGCGGGTCGTTCGCGATCGCGACGCGCTTCTCCTTGTCCCAGTCCGCCGCTCCGGTCGTCCAGGCGTTCATCAGGGCCACCACGTGGTCGATCTGCACGTCGCCCGAGTTCTCGCCGCGCTCGAAGGCGATGGTCTCGCCCGTGTACGGGTCGTTGAGCGTCCCGGACGCGACCTCGCACGCGTCGCCGGTGGAGAACTTGATGTCCTCGAGGTCGCGCTGGAGCATGTCGTTGCGGGTGTCGCAGCCGTTGTCGTCGGTGTCCTGCCACGCGCTGCCGAAGTCGGCCTCGCGGTCGTAGCCGTCCTTCGTGGCGGCTTCCCGCACCGTGAGCGAGTCGAGCGCCGAGAGGGCCGAGCCCTCGGCGCCCTCGGCGGGGGCCACGTCGTCACCAAGGGACTTGATGATGAAGTTCCCGGCCAGCACGAGTGCCGCCACCGCGATGAGTACGAGCTGCAGGGTCTTGCGGGCCTGGCTGGACTTCTTGGCTGTGGCGGACACAAGCCCCTCATTCTTTCGGCAGGTGTGGTCCGGACGCACTTGGCCGGACACGCTAAGAACGTGCGAAACGTACCTCTTGCCCCAGTCTGCCAGAGTTGCGTTACGGCAGTTAACCCGCTGACCAGTGATCTCGCGTTGCCGCGCGCCGCGGGGCACCATGGGGCCATGGCTCTTCGGATCGGGATTGTCGGCTACGGAGGTGCGGGCAGGCAAATCCACGCCCGCCTGGCGCGAGCTGCGGGAATGTCGGTATCGGCCGTCGTCGCGCGCGACTCGGGACGGCGCGTGCAGGCGGCCGGCGACTGGCCCGGCGCACGCCTGTTCAACGACCTCCCGTCGATGCTCTCCGAACCCGGGCTCTACGACCTCGTGGTCATCGCGAGCCCCTCGTCGCTGCACGCCGAGCACGCGCACGCCGTCTCCGTCGCCGGAAAACCCTTCGTGCTGGACAAGCCCATAGCGACCACGGCGGCGGAGGCCCGGCGGGTGCTGAGCGCCGCGTCGTCGTCCGGCACGCCGTTCACCGTGTTCCACAACCGCCGCTGGGACCCGGAGCAGCTGACCCTCGCGGCCCTGCTGAAGCGCGGCGACCTCGGCAAGGTGCACACCTTCGAGCGGCACTGGGAGCGCTGGCGGCCCAAGCCGCAGCAGCGCTGGAAGGAGAACGACGCGGTGGGCGGCGGGCTCCTGCTCGACCTCGGCCCGCACCTCGTGGACTCGGCCACCCAGCTGTTCGGCCCCGTCGTCGCCGTGTACGCGGAGACACGCGCGCTCTCCACGCCCACCGAGGACGACGTGTTCCTCGTGCTGCACCACGCCGCGCCCGGGAGCGAGCCCGGCGTCGTCCCGGGACGTGCCGCCGGCACCGACGTCCTCTTCGGGGCCGAACCGCCCGCCAAGGGAGTGGTCTCCCGCCTGTGGGCAGGCTCCCTCGTCGGTGCGCCGGGACCGCGCACGCGCGTGCTCGGCGACGGCGGCGCCTACCTCGTGAACTCGTTCGAGGGCGACCCCTCACCCTTCGACGTGCTCGACGGCGAGCAGCCCGAAGGGACGCACGGCTGGCTGGTGCGCGGCAGGGAGCGGACGGCGGTACCCCAGCCGCGCGGCGGGCACGGCGACTTCTACACGGCGGTCGCCGAATGGCTGGCCGGCGAGGCGGACGTCCCCGTCGACCCGGCGGACGCCGTCCGCACCGCGGAGGTGCTGGACGCCGCCCGGCGGTCCGCCAAGGAGGGCCGGCTCATCGACGTCTGATGCCGTCCGGGCCCCGTGCCGGGAAGGTCCGCCTTGGAGCGGTCCACCCACAGGGCACCAGATTCAGCAAATCGTGTGGATAAAGAGCGGCCCGTGAAACGGGGGGTTCTCATGAATGCGTGCACTACATCGAATCTGCGGAACTGGTCCGCGTGGCCGTCCCCACGGAGGCCGCGGCTCGCGCCCTCCTGGTGCGCCGTCTAGACACCCTCGCGACACTGGACCACCCCAATCTGGTGCCGCTCATCGCCATCTCCCCGAACGGTCCGGACAACCTGGACGTACGGCTGTCGCGGACGGGAGCTGTCGATCTGCCCACAGCCGTCGGATCGCGGGGTCCCCTGACCGCCGCGGAAGGCGCGGGCGTCACCGTCGCGATCGCACAGGCACTCGCGGCCCTGCACAGCGTGGGCCTCGTCCACGGCGGGGTCCGCCCGACGGACGTGCTGCTGCGCTCCGACGGGAGCGCGATGCTGCGACCCCGCGTGACGCTCCCGGACCACAGCGACGACCCGGTCGACGTCACGTCCCTGGCCACGCTCGTCGAGTCGGTGCTCGGCTTCCCCGGCCCGAGCCTGAACTCCGAGGCCGACGAGGCCCTGCGTGCGGTCCTCGCCAGCGCCCGCGCCGAGGACCCGCGCGACCGGCCCGAGCCGGGCACCCTCGCGGCGCTCGCGCACGACGCCGTGAAGCCGGAGCCGGTCCGCCTCCCCGCGGGGTCCGCGCTGATCTCGGCGGCCATCAGCGGCCCCGTGCCGCTCGCGGGTCACGTCCCGCTCGGCGCGCACACGCCGTCGGCCTGGCGCACGGCGGCCAGGACGCTCACCGGTTCCATCGCGGCGGTCGACGGCAGGGCCTGGGCGGCCCAGGCGCGGCGTCGGGCGACGATGCCGATCAACGGGCGGTCCCGTGCGGAGCTGGTCGCGGAAGGCGCCGAGCCCCGGACCACCACCGTCTCCGTGTTCGCCACCATGATGATCGCGGCGGGCGTCGTCGCGGGTATCACGGCGGGAGTCACCGCCATGCCCCAGGTCTTCGGCGGTGACAGGCCCGCGGCAGCGGCGCCGTCGCCCGAGGCGTCCGCGACGAAGCTGGGCGGCATCAGCCCGGTGGCCAACGCCAAGGACCCGGCGGGTGCCGCAGCCGAGCTGACGTCGCGCCGCCTGGCGCTGCTCGCGGGCGCCGTGTCCGACATCAAGACGGTCAACGTGGAGGGTTCGCCCGCCTACCGGGCCGACAAGAAGATCCTCGACGAGCTCCGGCGGGCCGGCGCGCAGGTGATCGGCGCGTCCGCCGAAGTGCAGTCGATGGAGGTCGTGACGGTGGGCCCGGGTGCCGCGTCCGCTCTGCACAACGCGACCACCGCGTCGCGTACCACGACGTCCGAGACGGACGGCGCGGCCGTGGGCGAGCAGGCGGCGAGCAAGGACGCGCCCATCGAGGCAGTCGTCCGGATCGCGTACACGATCACCGCGCACATGCAGGTGTCGGACCGCGGTGAGACGGCGGTCCCGGCGTCGAAGGAGTCGGCCGACCTGACCCTCGTGTGGACCCCGCAGGGCTGGCGCGTCAGCGAGGTGCGCTGACCTCGTTCGCCTCCACCACCCAGCGGGCCGCGTCCTGAGGACTCGCGTGCGTCCAGGTGAAACCGGTCCTGGACAGCACACCGGGCACGACCCGCTGGGAGGCGACGAGGTCGTCGGCGAACTGGCCGACGGCGATCCGTAGCGCGAACCGGGGTACGGCGAGCACCGCGGGGCGGTGCAGGGCCTGCGCGAGCGCACGGGTCAGCTCCCGGTTGGTCGTCGGCTCGGGCGCGACGGCGTTGACCGGACCGGCGACGTCCGCGCCGATGACATGGCGGATCGCCGCTACCTCGTCGGTGAGGCTGATCCAGCTCCACCACTGGCGGCCGCTGCCCAGCGGTCCGCCGAGGCCGAGGCGCAGGAGAGGCAGCAGCTTGCCGAGCGCACCGCCCGAGGGGGCCAGTACCAGGCCGCTCCGCAGCCACACGACGCGCGCCCCGGCGTCCGACGCAGGGGTGGTCGCGGTCTCCCACGCCTTGACGAGGCCGGCGAGGAAGTCGTCTCCGCGCGTCGACGCCTCGGTGAGGACCTCGTCCGTGCGACTGCCGTACGCCCCGACCGCCGAGCTGTTGACCAGCACCGGCGGGTCGTCCAGGCGGGCGACCGTGCGGGCGAGCAGGCTCGTCGTCGTGGTGCGCGAACCGAGCAGCGTCTGCTTGTAGGCGGCGGTCCAGCGGTGGTCGCCGATCCCGGCGCCGGCCAGGTTCACGACCGCGTCGACACCCTCCAGCGCCGTCGGGTCGAGCTCGCCGGTCCGCGGGTCCCACAGCACGTCGCGGATGCCCGGTGTGCCGGTGCCGTCTGTACCAGCGACGTCATCGGCACCAGTACCGTCCGTACCAGCGCCGTCGGACGCCGCGGCGCCGCGGCGGACCAGCCGCCGCACGGTGTCCCCGCGTGCGAGGAGGTCCGCGACGAGCGCGGAGCCGATGAGGCCGTGCGAGCCGGCGATCGCCACATCCATGCTGCGAATCTACCGGCCAGACGGCTGTGGCCGGTCCCGAACCCGGGACCGGCCACAGCCACCTGCTCGACGCGCTAGCTACGCGCCGGGAGCTTCCGCGTCAGAGACCGACCTCGGCCTCGAACGCGCCCTCCTCGATCCGGTTCTTGATGGCCGTGAGGAAGCGGGCCGCGTCCGCGCCGTCGACCAGACGGTGGTCGTAGGAGAGGAAGATGTACGCCATCGAGCGCACCGCGATGCTCTCGTTGCCGTCCGGGTCCGTCACGACGACCGGGCGCTTCGTGATCGTGCCGGTGCCCAGGATCGCGGCGTGGCCCAGCGGGACGATCGGGGTGTCGATGAGCGACCCGCCCGAACCCGTGTTGGTGATGTTGAACGTGCCGCCCGACAGCTCGTCCGGCGTCACCTTGTTGGCCCGGGTGCGGGCACCGAGGTCCTGGATCTGCCGCGCGATGCCGGCGAGGTTCAGGTCACCGGCGTTCTTGATGACCGGGACCACGAGGCCACGCTCGGTGTCGACGGCGATGCCGACGTTCTCCGAGCCGTGGTAGGTGATCTCGCCCTTCTCGGTGTCGATGGTGGCGTTGATCTTCGGGTAGGCCTTGAGCGCCTCGATGGCGGCCTGCGTGAAGAACGGCAGGAACGTCAGCTTGGCGCCCTCGCGCGCGGCGAACGGCTCCTTGGCCTTGGCACGGAGCTGTGCGACGCGCGTGACGTCGACCTCCATGACCGTGGTCAGCTGGGCCTGCGACTGCACCGCCTCGAGCATCCGCTCGGCGACGATCTTGCGCAGACGCGACATCTTCTCGGTGGTGCCCCGCAGCGGGGAGACCTCGAGCTTGGCCGGAGCGGACGGCGCCTTGGCCGGCGCGGGCGCAGCTGCTGCGGGAGCAGGGGCGGCCTTGGCCTCCGCGGCGGCGAGCACGTCCTCCTTGCGGATGCGGCCACCGACGCCGGTGCCCTTCACCTCGTTGACGTCGACGCCCTTCTCCGCGGCGAGCTTGCGCACGAGCGGTGTCAGGTACGAGCCGATGGTGCGACCGCCGGAGGCCGGGGCGGGCGCCGCCGGAGCCGGGGCAGCGGGAGCCGGAGCTGCCGGTGCGGGCGCGGGTGCCGGAGCGGGCGCCGGGGCAGCGGGTGCCTCGGCGGCCGGAGCCGGTGCGGGCGCCGACGCCTCGGGTGCAGGAGCGGCGGCCTTGGCCGGCTCCGGGGAATCGGCGGCAGGGTCCGGCACGGGAGCAGGGGCCTCGGCGGCGGGTGCGGCGGCACCCGAACCGACGAGCGCCAGGACGGCGCCGACCTCGACGGTCTCGTCCTCCTGGACCAGGATCTTCTGGAGGGTGCCGGCCACGGGCGACGGGATCTCGGTGTCGACCTTGTCGGTCGATACCTCGAGCAGCGGCTCGTCGACGGCTACGTCGTCACCGACCGCCTTGAGCCAGCGGGTCACGGTGCCCTCGGTGACCGACTCGCCCAGTGCGGGCAGCGGGACCTCGGTGCCCTCCCCGGCCGGAGCCTCGGCGGGCGCGGCGGGCGCGGACTCCGCGGCGGGCTCCTCGGCGGGCGCTGCCTCGGCAGCGGGTGCCTCGGCGGGTGCTGCCTGCGGCGTCGGCTCGGAGGCCTCGGCGGCGGCCGGCTCGGCCGCGGGAGCGGCCGGTGCGGCGCCGGAACCGGAGCCGTCGCCGATGACGGCGAGAGTGGTGCCGACCTCGACCGTGTCGTCCTCCTGGACGAGAATCTGCTCGAGGACGCCCGCGACGGGCGACGGGATCTCGGTGTCGACCTTGTCGGTCGACACCTCGAGCAGCGGCTCGTCGACGGCGACCTCGTCGCCGACAGCCTTGAGCCAGCGGGTGACAGTGCCCTCGGTAACGGATTCGCCGAGGGCCGGCAGCTGCACGTTCTCAGACATGACCTGTGAGGTCTCCTTTGTCGTTAAGGGGTCAGTTGTGGGCGTGCAGAGGCTTGCCGGCCAGCGCCATGTGTGCCTCTCCGAGTGCCTCGTTCTGGGTGGGGTGTGCGTGGACGAGCGAGGCGACGTCCTCAGGGAACGCCTCCCAGCCGACGATGAGCTGGCCCTCGCCGATCAGCTCGCCCACACGCGAGCCGATCAGGTGCATGCCGACCACTGGTCCGTCCTTGCGGCGCACGAGCTTCGCGAAGCCCTGGGTACCCAGGATCTTGCTCTTGCCGTTGCCCGCGAGGTTGTACTCGATGGTCTCCACCTGGTCCGGCCCGTACAGCTCGGCGGCCCGCGCCTCGGTGACTCCGACGGACGCCACCTCGGGCTCGCAGTAGGTGACGCGCGGGATCGCTGCCTCGTCGATGGCCGCGGGCGCCAGGCCCGCGATCTGCTCGGCCACGAAGATGCCCTGGGCGAACCCGCGGTGGGCCAGCTGCAGGCCGGGCACGATGTCGCCGACCGCCCAGACCTGCCCGCCACCGGGGGTCGCGACGCCCGTCCTCAGCTGCTCGTCGGTCAGGACGAAGCCACGGTCGATGCGCACGCCGGCCGCCTCGAAGCCCAGGTCGGCGGTCCGCGCACCGCGCCCGACGGCGACCAGCAGCAGGTCGGCGTCGAACGTGGTGCCCGACTCGAGCTCGACCTGTACGCCGTCCTCCGACTGCTTGACCTGGGCGAAGCGCTCGCCCAGGGAGAACTTGATGCCGCGCTTGCGGAACGCCCGCTCCAGCGCCTTGGAGAGCGCGACGTCCTCGTTCGGCACGAGGTGCGGCAGCGCCTCGACGATCTGCACGTCGGCGCCGAAGGACTTCCAGACCGAGGCGAACTCGACGCCGATCACGCCGCCGCCGAGCACGACCACCGACTTCGGCACCGTGTCCAGCTTCAGCGCGTCGTCGGAGGTGATGACCCGGCTACCGAGCTCGAGGCCCGGCAGGCTGCGGGCGTAGGAGCCCGTCGCGAGCACCACGTGGGTGCCGGTCCAGCTGCTCTTGGCGCCGTCCGCGGAGGTGACCTCGACGACGCCGGGGCCCGCGAGCGTGCCGTGCCCCTCGACGACGGTGATCTTCCTGGAGGCGATGAGCCCCTGCAGGCCCTTGTACAGGCCGGCGACCACCGAGTCCTTGTAGGCGAGCACGGCCGGCATGTCGATGCCGTCCAGCGTGGTGCGGACGCCGAACTGCGCGCCGTGCGCTGCGGCATCGGCCACCTCGGCGGCGTGCAGCAGCGCCTTGGTGGGCACGCAGCCCACGTGCAGGCAGGTACCGCCGACCTTGCCCTCTTCGACGAGGGCCACGTTCAGACCCAGCTGTGCCGCCCGGAGCGCGGTGGCGTAGCCGCCGCTGCCCCCGCCGAGCACGACGACGTCGAACGTGGCCGGATTGTCATGCGTAGGCACGTGCTGGCTCCTCGTTGACTTCGCTGGTAGCGCTGTGAGCGCCCACATCGGGTGGATAGTGAGCACCGCATGCCATCTTGACACTTCAGCGGGCGTGGCCCCAATCGTGAACCCGGCTCGGCGGGTGTGACCGTGGCGACATTGACGGGCAACCCGGGCTGTGAAAAGAGGATGTCCGGCCTGATGCCGGGCGTGAGGCCAGGTGGAGGGCCGGACGGCGGGCCTGTGAACAGGACCTGTGGGTTTCCTGGAATGGTACTGAGATGCCTAGGACAGCGCGGGTCTCGCTAGTAGGCTCGGTTCATGCCCCGCCAGTCCCGTAGCTCGCTCGCGCGTTTCTTCCAGCGACGCTCATCGTCTTCCGGTAGCGGATCACGCCCGAGCGGCAACGACGCACGCCGTCAGACCCTGGCGCACCTCGGTGAGTTCATCGGGTCGCGGGTAGGCGTCGAGGCCTACGTGGAGCCCCCGACCACCGACATCCCCAGCACGATCCTGCTCGTGGCGACCACGGGGGAGTGGACGCGCCGCCGGGTACCGGACGAGCGCGCCGCGTTCGAGATCGCGAACCAGCTCGGGGTACCGGTGTACAACGTGCGGTTCACCGGCTACCCGCAGCGGATGCGCGACTGGAACAGCGCCCAGCGCAAGCCGAAGTAGCGGTTCGCGAAGTAGAGCGCCTGTCCGAGTCTCCCGGCTTCACCCGGCAGACTCGGACAGGCGCTCTACTTCGCGAACCACTACTTCGCGGCGGCGCGGCCCTCGAGGAAGCTCAGGAGGGTGCGGACGCCCACGCCGGTGCCGCCGCCGGGCGTGTACCCGTGCCCGCTGCCCTCGTTGAACGCCGGGCCCGCGATGTCCAGGTGGGCCCACGGGTGGTCGCCCACGAACGTCCGCAGGAACAGGCCGGCGTTGAGCATGCCGCCCCAGCGCGGGCCCGAGTTGGCGACGTCGGCCACCTTGGACTTGATGTTCGACTTGAGCTCCTCCGGCAGCGGCATCGGCCAGAACAGCTCGCCCGAGGTGTCGGCGGCGGCCTTGACCTCGTCGCGGACCTCGTCGGTGCCCATGACGGCGGAGGTGCGGGTGCCGAGCGCGACCATCTGGGCGCCCGTGAGGGTGGCGATGTCGAGCACGACGTCGTGGCCGTCCTCGATCGCGGACACGAGGCCGTCGGCCATGACCAGGCGGCCCTCGGCGTCGGTGTTCAGCACCTCGACGGTCTTGCCGCCGTAGATGGTGATGACGTCGGCGGGGCGCTGCGCGTTGCCGCCCGGCATGTTCTCGGCGAGGCAGAGGTAGCCGGTGACCGCGACGGGCAGGTTCAGCTTCGCGGCGGCGACCACGGTGGACAGGACGGCGGCGGCGCCGGCCATGTCCGACTTCATGGCCTCCATGCCGCCGGCCGGCTTGATGGAGATGCCGCCGGTGTCGAACGTGATGCCCTTGCCGACCAGCGCCACCTTCCCGTTCGGCTTGGCCGGCGTGTAGGCGACCTTGACGAGACGCGGGCCGCGCGACGAACCCTGGCCGACGGCGGTGAGCCCGCCGTAGCCGCCGGACGCGAGCTGCTTGTCGTCCAGGACGGTCACCTTGACGTGGCGGACGTCCTTGGCGGCGGTCTTCGCGGCGTCGGCGAACGTGGCCGGGTACAGCTCGTTGGGCGCAGTGTTGACGAGGTCGCGGGCGGCGTGGACCGCCGCGGCGACGATCTCGGCGCGCTCGGCGGCGACCTTGGCCTTCGCGTTCTTGTGCAGCGGCGTCAGGATCTCGATGCTGGCGACCGGGTCCTTACCGTTCTTGGCCGCCTTCGCGCCGTCCTTGCCGGTGCTGTCCTTGCCGGCGTCCTTGCCGGAGGTGCGGTAGCGGTTGAAGGCGTAGGCGCCCAGCAGCGCGCCCTCGGTCACGGCGGTGATCTCGTCGTCGTCGGACGCGGGCAGCGCGATGGCTGCCGACCTGAGGCCGGCCAGCTCGCGGGTCGCGGCGCCCGCGGCGCGCCGCAGGGTCTCGGTGGCGAAGGTGCCGTCCTCGGCACGCTCGCCCAACCCCGTCAGGACCAGGACGTCGACCGCGAGCTTCGGGCCGGCCGGGATCTTGCGGACCTCGTCGCGCGCACCGGTCACGCCGAGCTGCGGCGCGAGCGACTCGAGCTCGGTCAGCAGATCCGTGGGGAGCTGGTCGGACACGACGGCTACGCCGTCCGACGTCTGGGCGGTCGCCACCACAAGTGCTTCGGCCTTCACGGCGGTGGGATTCTTGCTGGAGAGGGTCACGTCGGTCACGAGCCCGATCGTATCCCGCGCCCCTGACTCCCTGTCCGGCTCCCGGTCCGCTGCGCCTTTCCGGGGTGTTCGTCCGGTTCGGAGCTGGGCCCCGCGCATGGATAGAGGCGCAGGTCACGCGCGATCCGATTGCCGCCCCGTGGGTGCCGCCCGGTAGTCTGCGGGACGTGATCCTTGCCCTCCTGCTCCTCGTGGTCGCGCTCTGCGTGGTCCTGGCCGGGTGGGCCGGCTGGTTCGTCGCTCGCGACCGTGCGGTCATCCTGAACCAGCTCTGGGGCGGTGCCGTCATCGAGGGCGTCGTCCTGGTCCAGGGCCTCGTGGCGATCGTGCAGGGCGCCACCGGCGCCGGCGCGGACGACCCGCTGCTGTTCTGGGGCTACTACGCCACCACCCTGGTGATCCTCCCGGTCGCAGCGGCCTGGGCCTTCGCCGAGCGCACCAGGTGGAGCTCCGTCGTCCTGCTGGTGGCGTCCCTGACCGTGGCCTTCCTGGAGTGGCGCATGTGGCAGATCTGGATGGGGGCATGATGGCGCGAGCGGTGGCCGGACGGCGGACCGGGCAGGGCTTCGGCCGGGTCCTGGTGACCGTCTACGGGATCCTGGCGTTCGCGGCGCTCGGCCGCTCGTCCTACGAGCTGGTCGTGAAGTTCGGCGAGGCACCGGTGGCGTACTCGCTGTCGACCCTCGCCGCCGTCGTCTACGTCGTGGCGACGTTCGCCCTCGCGATCGGGACACCCGTCTGGCGGACGATCGCATGGATCACAGTGGGTATCGAGGCCGTCGGCATCCTGACCGTCGGCGCGCTGTCGCTCGCCGACGAGCACGTGTTCGGCGAGTCGACAGTCTGGTCCGGGTTTGGCCAGGGCTACGGTTACGTGCCCCTTGTCCTGCCTTTCGTGGGGTTGTGGTGGCTGTGGCGGACGTCGCCCAGCGCATCCGAGGAGAGGACTGCATGAGCTGGCCGTACTCGTTGTTGTTCAACGCCGCCTTCCGTCGCATGGACCCGGAACAGGCGCACGAGCTCGCGTTCTCGCTGATCGAGCGTGCGGGCAGCACGCCGGTGCTGCGTGACCTCGTGCAGGGCGCTGTCGCCCCGTTCCTCGGCCAGCGCGCCGGCGGACCGGGCAGCGTGCGCCTCTTCGGCCGCGTGGTGCCCGCCCCCTTCGGCCTGGCGGGAGGCTTCGACAAGAACGCGAGAGCGGTCCGGGGCCTGACGATGCTCGGCTTCGGGTTCATCGAGATCGGCACGGTCACCGCACAGCCTCAGCCGGGCAACGAGAAGCCGCGCATGTGGCGCGAGCTCGACGTGCGCGGGGTGCGCAACCGGATGGGCTTCAACAACGAGGGTGCCGCGGCCGCGGCCGCCCGGCTGCGGGAGCTGCGGAGCACCGCCGCGGGCCGCGCGATAGTGGTCGGCGCCAACATCGGCAAGACCAAGGTGACACCGCCGGAGGACGCCGCCGCGGACTACGCGACGTCGGCCCGGCTGCTGGCGCCCTGGGCGGACTACCTCGTGGTCAACGTCTCCTCGCCGAACACCCCCGGCCTGCGCGACCTGCAGGCGACGGAGTCGCTGCGACCCATCCTGCAGGCGGTACGCGCCGCGGCCGACGAGGCCAACGCCACCGGCTCCGCCGGGGCCGGCCGGCGCATCCCGCTGCTGGTGAAGATCGCCCCGGACCTCGCGGACGACGACATCGACGCGGTCGCCGACCTCGTGCTCGAGCTGGGCCTCGACGGCGTAGTCGCGGTCAACACGACGATCGGCCACGACCGCGGCCCCGGCGGCCTGTCCGGCCCGCCGCTGCTTGGCCGGGGCATCGAGGTCGTCGCCCGGCTGCGGAAGCGGCTCGGCACAGGCCCCGTCATCATCGGCGTCGGCGGTATCACCAGGGCCGACGACGTCCGCGCCTACCTGCGCGCCGGAGCCGACCTGACTCAGGGCTACACGTCATTCGTCTACGAGGGGCCGCTGTGGGCGTCGCGGATCAACCGCGCGCTGACCCGTTCGGCAGGCTCGACAGCAAGTGGGAGGCTGGAGTGATCCGTCCGCAGTGGGAGTGGGCCCTGGACGACGCCGAGGGGCGTCGCCTGAACGAACCCGTCACCCCCGTGTTCACGGCGCAGTACGACGCCGAGCAGTGGCTGGGCGAGCACTGGCGTGCGCTGGCCGAGGCCGGCGCGGTGCAGGCGCGCCTGCTGCACGACGGCACCCAGGCGGCACCGGGCGTGGAGCTGCGGGTTCCGTGACCGCCCCGGACCAGCTCACGCCTGACCTGCTCACGCCGGATCAGGCGCGGGCGCGGTTCCGCGCCGGGCTACGGGTGCCCACGTCGGGCTGGGCCGCCGGGTGGACGCAGGCCAACCTGGTCGCCCTGCCCCGGGCCGAGGCGTACGACTTCCTGCTGTTCGCGCAGCGCAACCCGAAGCCGTGCCCGGTGCTGGACGTGACCGAGCCCGGCGAGACGTCCGCGTCGATCTTCGCCGGGGACCTCCGCACCGACCTGCCCGCGTACCGGGTGTACCGCGACGGCGAGCTCGCCGAGGAGCTGGCCGACGTCACGCACCTGTGGCGCGACGACCTGGTCACCTTCCTCGTGGGCTGCAGCTTCACCTTCGAGAGCGCGCTGCTGGAGGCGGGCGTGCCCGTGCGCCACATCGAGGCCGGGTCCAACGTGCCGATGTACCGCACCAACCGGGAGTGCCGCCCGGCGGGAGCCCTGTCGGGCCCGCTCGTGGTGTCGATGCGGCCGGTCCCGGCGGGCCAGGTGGCGGACGCCGTCCGGATCACCTCGAGGTATCCCGCCGTGCACGGAGCCCCGGTGCATGTGGGCGACCCGGCCGCGCTGGGGATCGCCGACCTGGCGGCCCCGGACTTCGGGGACGCCGTGGAGATCCGCGACGGCGAGGTTCCCGTGTTCTGGGCGTGCGGGGTGACGCCGCAGGCCGCCGTGATGCGGTCGCGCCCGTCGTTCGCCATCGGCCACGCGCCCGGGCACATGGCGATCACCGACGCCCGGAACTCGAGCTACCTGGTGCCGTGAGCGGTGCCGTGAGTGCGGCGCTGACTGCCCGCCACGCGTCCCCAGGCACGGACCAGGCGCGGCACGGCTTCGGTCAGCTCGACGGGTGACCGGGTGAAGGTGAGCCGTACGTGCGAGGCGGCGCCCGCGTTGTCCGGCGTGAACAGCGGGCCGGCGGCGACGAGCGCGCCCTCGGCCGCGGCCGCTGCCGCGAACGCCTGGGCGACGGGTAGGCCGAGGTCCACCCAGCAGAACAGCCCGCCGGGCGGCGTGGGCACGTCCCACGGGAACGACTCCCGCAGGCGGCCGACGAGCAGGTCCCGACGCTCGCGCAGCATGTGCCGCCTGCCGACCATCACCTCGGCCCGGCGTCCGAGCAGCTCCGTCACGGCCAGCTGCTCCAGCACCGCCGTCGCGATGTCCGCGGACTGCCGCGCGCGGGCGAGCTGGGCGATCACCTGCGGATGCGCCCGGACCCAGCCGACGCGGAGCCCGCCCCAGAACGCCTTCGAGGCGGAGCCCACCGACACCACGTGCGGCGACGTGCCGTCCCCGGCGAACGGAGGCGGTGTATCGGAGTCCGACAGCCCGAGCTCGACGAGCGTCTCGTCGCCCACGACCGTGACGCCGTGCCGGTCGGCGATCTCCCGGACGGCCGCACGCTCGTCGGCGGAGAGTACGGAACCGGTCGGGTTCTGGTAGTCCGGCACGAGGTACACGAGCCGCGGCCGGGCGCGGCGCACGGTCGAGGCGAGCAGGTCGACGTCCAGGGGCCCGGCGGGCACACCCACCACCCGGCCTCCGGCGTCGCGCATGGCCTCCATGGCGTGGAAGTAGGTGGGCGACTCGACCACGGCGCGGTCGCCCGGGCGCAGGTGGGTGTGCGCGAGCAGCGCGATCGCCTGCTGCGCGCCGGTGGTGATCAGGATCTCGTCGGCAGTGGTCGGCACGCCGCGCTCGCGGTAGCGCGCCGCGACGGCCTCGCGCAGCGGTGCGAGGCCGTACGGCTCGTAGCCGCCGGAGTCCAGGTAGGCGGGCAGCCCTTCCAGCGCTCGGGTGAAGGCCTCGTGGAGCTCGGGCGGGGCGGGCGGCGTCGCCTGCCAGAGGTCCAGGTGTCCGGTTCCGGACAGGCCGACCGCCCGCACGGCGCCCCGCAGGGTCTCGCCGGCCACCGGGGCGTCGCCGCCGGCCGGCCGCCCCGGAACCGGCCCGGCGGCGCGCTGCGGCAGCGTGGTGACGGTGCCCGACCCGACGCGGCTCGTCGCGAACCCGAGCTCGCGCAGCCGCGCGTAGGCACCGGACGTCGTGGTGCGGGAGACGCCGAGGACCGCCGCGAGCTCGCGCTCGCTCGGCAGGCGGGTGTGCGGGGCCAGCGTTCCGGACAGGACCGCCGCCCGCAGCGCATCGGCGAGGGCCAGGTATGCGGGTCCGCCCGCATGCCACGCGCCGAGCAGCCGGGCGGTGGTGGCGGGGGAGAGCTGACGCAGCACGGTAGGACTCGCGACGGACATGGGGCCACTCTTCTCCGATTGGCCATGGAAGACAAGGCCAATGACGAGCACCATGGGTGCATGACCACGACCACCGGCCGCCCGGCCGACCACGGAATGCTGCCCGCGACCGCACCGGAGGAACAGGGCCCCGCAGTGGTCCTGATGCACCCCGTG
Source organism: Promicromonospora alba (assembly GCF_042654905.1). NCBI lineage: Bacteria > Bacillati > Actinomycetota > Actinomycetes > Micrococcales > Promicromonosporaceae > Promicromonospora > Promicromonospora alba. Next base: position 725,934 of record NZ_JBHSFI010000003.1, on the reverse strand, counting down.
CGCCGGGTCGCCCAGCTGCTGCTGGGCCTCGTCGGCTTCGGCGTCGCCACGGCGATGATGCTGCAGTCGGGCCAGGGAGCGATGCCGTGGGCAGTGCTGGACCAGGGCATCGTGGACCGGACGGGACTGGCCTACGGGTGGGTGGTGCTCGGGATCGGGCTGCTGGTGATGCTCGCCTGGATCCCGCTGCGCCAGCGGCCGGGCGTCGGCACGGTCGCCAACATCATCGTGATCAGCCTGGTGATCGACCCGGCCCTGTGGGTGCTGGAGCGGCTGCTGCCCGCCCCGGGGCTCCCGGCCGGGATCGGTCTGGCCCTGGGCGGGATCGTGCTGCTCGGGGTGAGCACCGCCGCCTACGTCGGGGCCCGGTTCGGCCCGGGCCCGCGCGACGGGCTGATGACCGGCCTGGTGCAGCAGACCGGCTGGCCCGTCTGGCTGGTCAAGACCGGTATCGAGGTCAGCGTCGTGCTGCTCGGCGTGCTGCTCGGCGGGACGTTCGGCTGGGCGACGGTCGTGTTCGCCTTCGGCGTCGGCCCCGTGGTGCAGGTCTCCGCGCGGTGGCTCGCGCCGCGTGGCCTCGTGGGGTAGCTGCTCTCGCCGTCGGCGGATAAACCTGAGACCCTCGTCGAACGTGGTGGGGGGTATGAGCATCGATACCGAAGAGACCGAGCGCACCACGGTCCGTGTGACCCGGTCCCGCGACGACGACTTCGTCGCGTTCGTCGAGACGGCCGGACCGTACCTCTACCGCACGGCGTACCTCCTGGCCGGCGACAGCCACCGCGCCGAAGACCTCGTCCAGACCGCGTTCGAGCGCACCTACCGCGTCTGGGACCGGGTGCGGTACCGCGAACCGCGTGCGTACGCCCGGCGCATCCTGGTGAACCAGCGCATCGACACGTGGCGGCATTTCCGGCGCGAGGTGATACCGGGCGACGACCATATCCCGGCAGGGGCCGCCCAGGACGGATCCGGGGAGGTGGCGTTGCGGGACGCGCTCGTGCGGGCCCTCGCGCGGCTCGCACCTCAGCAGCGGCGCGTCGTCGTGCTCCGGCACCTGCTGGATCTCTCGGAGGCGGACGTCGCGGCGGAGCTCGGCCGGAGCGTCGGCACCGTCAAGGCGACCAACGCCCGCGCGCTGGAACGGCTGCGCGGCATGGTCGCGGGGGCCGATCTGGAGATGGTCGACGCTCCGGCCGTGGACGCCGCCGACGTGCTGCGCGGCAGCCGGGCCGCGCTGCACCGCCGTCGGGTGGCACAGGGCGCGACGTCGGGTGTCGCCGCGCTGCTGCTGGTGTGGTTCCTGCTGGGACCGGTGCGCGTGCCGGGTCTGGGCTACGTCGCCCTGCCGGGCAGCGAGTGGTTCCGGGAGGTCACGGGCATCGAGCGGCTGCTCGAGAACCCGGAGCCTGGGCCTGGCCTGACCGCCGCCCCGACCGTTCCCGCCGCGGAGGTGGAGCCGCTGCGCGAGACGTTCGCCGTCCTGGGCGACGACACCGCTACGGCGACGCTCGCCGAGGACGGCTCGTACTTCATGCTGAAGACCTTCGCTGGGGATCCAGGAACGCCCGACGTCATCGGCTACTCGGTGATCGACGCCGTGGAGATCCAGGAGGACGGCGTCCCGCACGCCGGTGAGTACAACGGTTCGGGAACCGTCGACGGCCAGGACGCCCTGATCTTCGACCTGGTCCGCCAGGGCGACCGGATCGCCTGGGTCGAGTCACCGGTGGTCGACGGCGGCGACCCGGCCGTCTGGGCGATCCGCGTGTACGGCCCTTCGGCCTCGCCCGATCTGGTCACCGTGATGGAGCACGGCGCGGCGGACCATGCGGCGGACGGCGCGGTCCTCGGTGACCCCTGGATCGGGCTCACCCCCGGACGAGCCGTCTGGCTGACCGTCGCTCCGGGGCCGGACGGCGAGCCAGTGCGCACGGTCTCGGCGACGGCCGCGAACGGCGAGGGCGACGAGCAGGTCGTCGCGACCGATGTGCTGACGTTCGTGATCAACGACGACGAGGTGGTCACCACGACCGCGAAGAGGGGCGCCGACGGTGTGACGCGGCACGCCATCACCTCGTACCGGGACGACGGGCGCACGGAGACCATCCGGCCCGGCATCCTCGCCGGCTCCGGGGAGATCTCCGGCTGGGGCACGGAGCTGGCGGCGTCCGACAGGCTCGTGGCCTGGAACGACGGCGCAGCGGTTCACGTGCTGGATCGCAGGACCGGGCGAGAGCGGACCTTCGAACCGGGAGCCGCCGGAGACGTCGTGACGTCGATCGACGTGGCCGCGGACGACGTCGTGTGGAGCACGGTGGGCGACGACGGGAACACCGTGTACCTGGTCGAGGACGCGCTCGGTGAGGGGCGGCCCCACCTCCTGGACCGCGGCGCCGGTACGGCGTCGGTCGCGATCGCCGGGGATCTCGTCGCCTGGCGGGTGGAGGACGTGGACGCCGGCACGGCGGCCCTGCACCGCGCCAGGATCGAGTGATGAAAGAGGGGGTCGATTCGATTCGACGGTTGTCATAGGGTGACGACATGGTCAACTATCGGTACCTCGGCAACAGTGGTCTCAAGATCTCGGAGATCACCTACGGCAACTGGCTCACCCACGCCTCGCAGGTGGAGAACGACGTCGCCACGGCGTGCGTCCGCGCCGCCCTCGACGCGGGTATCACCACCTTCGACACCGCCGACGCGTACGCCAACACGGCCGCCGAGCAGGTGCTCGGCGACGCGCTGAAGGGCGAGCGCCGCGAGTCGCTGGAGATCTTCACGAAGGTCTACTGGCCCACCGGCCCCAAGGGCCCCAACGACGTGGGCCTGTCCCGCAAGCACATCATGGAGTCGATCAACGGCTCCCTGACCCGCCTCGGCACCGACTACGTCGACCTGTACCAGGCGCACCGGTACGACGTCGAGACCCCGCTCGAGGAGACGATGCAGGCGTTCGCCGACATCGTGCGCCAGGGCAAGGCCCTCTACATCGGCGTCTCGGAGTGGTCCGCCGACCAGATCCGCGCGGGCGCCGCGCTCGCCAAGGAGCTCGGCTTCCAGCTCATCTCCTCGCAGCCGCAGTACTCCATGCTGTGGCGGGTCATCGAGGACGAGGTGGTGCCCGCCTCGAAGGAGGCCGGTGTCTCGCAGATCGTCTGGTCGCCGATGGCGCAGGGCGTGCTCTCGGGCAAGTACCTGCCGGGCCAGCCTGCCCCCGCCGGCTCGCGTGCGACCGACGAGAAGGGCGGCGCGCAGACGATCAGCCGCTTCATGACCGACGAGACGCTGACCGCCGTGCAGAACCTCAAGCCGGTGGCCGCCGAGCTGGACCTGTCGATGGCGCAGCTCGCCGTCGCGTGGGTGCTGCAGAACGACAACGTCGCCGCCGCGCTCGTGGGTGCGTCGCGTCCGGAGCAGGTGGCCGAGAACGTCAAGGCGTCGGGTGTGACGATCCCCGCCGATCTCATGAAGCAGATCGACGACGCGCTGGACGGCGTGATCGAGCGCGACCCGGCCAAGACCCTCGAGGGCATGCCGAAGAAGCGCCCGGCCTGACCCAGTGCGCTGAGTCGTCAGACGGCGCCGCACGTGTCAGACGTACAGGTCACCCTGGTGACCCGTGTGTCTGACACGTGCGGCGCCGTCTGACAAGCGGAGTTACTCCGGGTAGCTGCCGCGCTTCTTGCTCATCGGCTTCGGCAGGCGCGAACGGCGCAGCTGGTAGGCGCGCGTGATCGTGTACATCAGCAGACCGCGCTGCACCTCGCCGAACTTCGCGGTCAGGCGCTTCTTCAGCGACCGCCACAGGAGCCACGCGTCGATGATCGTCAGGAACAGGAACCCGTAGAGGCCGAGCATCACGATGATGCTGAGCTGTGGGTACTGCGAGGTGAAGAACGTCGCGAACAGGAAGATGAACGCGACCGGCAGGAAGAACTCACCGAGGTTCCAGCGCGCGTCCACGAAGTCGCGCACGTACCGGCGGACCGGGCCCTTGTCCTTGGCCGGCATGTACTTCTCGTCGCCGGTCTGCATCGCCTGGTAGGCGCGCTCGCGGTCGATGCGCGACTTCTCGCGTTGCGTCTTGCGTGCGGCCTTGCGGTCGTTCGGGACGAGGGGGCGCTTGTTCGCTGCCTGCGCGACGTTGCGCTTGGGCGTCGGACGCCCCTTCTTCAGGGCGCTGTCCGACGTCGTCGCGGACGCTGGCGTCACGTCGTCGGGGGAGTCGCCCACGGGGGTCACGCCGTCGGGTGTCGGAGTCTTGCTGCGGGAGAACACCTCCCCAGCCTAATCGGTCGCGGCGGTGCCCCGCTGCGAGCCGTTAACGTGGGGCGGTGACTTCCGAGACAACCGCGGCCCTCCGCGCCCGCGTCGCCGAGCTGTTCCCCGCCCTGCAGGCCGATCTCGAGGCGCTGGTGCGCATCCCGAGCGTCTCGGCCGCCGCGTTCGACCAGGCGCACGTCGCCGCGAGCGCCGCAGCCACCGAGCAGCTCCTGCGGGACGCAGGCCTGCCCGACGTCCAGATCCTGTCCGCGCCGCGGCCTGACGGCACGCCGGGCGCACCCGCCGTCGTCGCGCGCAGGCCGGCGCCCGAGGGCGCGCCGACCGTGCTCCTGTACGCGCACCACGACGTGCAGCCGCCGGGTGATCCCGCGACCTGGGACACCGCGCCGTTCGAGCCCACCCAGGTGGGCGAGCGGCTCTACGGCCGTGGCGCCGCCGACGACAAGGCAGGCATCGTCGCGCACCTGGGTGCGCTGCGTGCGCTCGGCCTGCCCGACGGCGCGGACCTGCCGGTCGGCGTCACGGTCTTCCTCGAGGGTGAGGAGGAGTCGGGGTCGCCGTCGTTCCGTACGTTCCTGGAGACGCACCGCGACCTGCTGGCGGCCGACGTCATCGTCGTCGCCGACTCCACGAACTGGAGCGTCGGCGTCCCCGCCCTCACGACGTCGCTGCGCGGTCTGGTCGACGGCGTGGTCGAGCTGAAGGTTCTCGAGCACGCCGTGCACTCGGGCCAGTTCGGTGGTGCGGTGCTGGACGCCGTCACCCTGATGTCCCGCCTGGTGGCGACGTTCCACGACGAGGCGGGCGACGTGGCGATCGACGGTCTGGTCGTCGCGTCCGAGCCGGAGGTCGACTACTCCGAGGCCGCGTTCCGCGCGGACTCGTCGCTGCTCGACGGCGTCTCGCTCGCCGGGACCGGCACCGTCTCTGGGCGGCTGTGGGCCAAGCCCGCGCTGTCCGTGATCGGGATGGACGTGACGTCAGTTGCCGAGGCGTCGAACACGATCGCTCCGAGCTGCACGGCGAAGATCTCGCTGCGTCTCGCCCCGGGGCAGGACCCCGTGGCGGCCGACGCGGCGCTCGCCGAGCACGTGGCGAAGCATGCGCCGTTCGGCGCGCAGGTCACCTGGCGGTCCGGCGAGCAGGGCAAGCCGTTCCTCGCGGCCGGCGACACGGCGGCGATGCGCGCGGCGCGCGCGGCGTTCGCCGAGGCGTGGGGCGTCGAGCCGGTCGACATCGGCGTGGGCGGGTCGATCCCGTTCATCGCGGACCTGCTCGAGGTCTTCCCGGAGGCCGCCATCCTCGTGACCGGCGTCGAGGACCCGGACTCGCGGGCGCACGGCGCGAACGAGTCGGTACACCTCGGCGAGCTGCAGAAGGTGGTCCTGGCGGAGGCCCTGCTGCTGACGAAGGTCGGCGAGGGGCTCTAGCTCTAGACCTTGCTCGTGGTCGAGGGCTCGCGCGGTGCGACATCCATCGCGCGGGCCCAGGCCGCGACGTCCGCGGGGAGCTCGGGGGAGGCCAGGTTCTCGCCCATGGCGTCCCGCACGACATCGAGCGCGGAGATCCGGTTGCCCTTGCGGTCCAGGAACCGGCTGGCCACGATCCCGCGGGCGTACAGCTTGTCGTCCCGCGTGAACACCTGCTCCAGGTAGAACATGCGCTCGTCCCAGCCGATGATCCGCGTGGTGATCTCGAACCGCTCGAACGGCCGCAGGGACCGGCGGTACTTCATGGTCGACGCCGCGACCACGGGCGCCCAGCCCTTCTGGCGGGCGACCGGGAACATGCCGAGGTCGGCGATCTGGTTGTTCCGGGCCACGTCCATCATCTGCAGGTACGAGCCGTTGTTGACGTGGAGGTTCGAGTCGAGGTCGAGCAGCCCGACGCGCATCCGGGTGACCGACGGGTCGAGCAGGGTCTGCCCCGGGCGGGCCTTGCGCGGGAAGAGTCCGGTCCAGGTGAGCTGGAACATGCGAGCCATGCGACGAAGGTTATACCGAGAACCGGCAGTATCAGATACCCGTGGTCCGGATGCCTCAGCGCGTACCGCCACGCACCTGTCCGGTCAGCCGGCGGGGTACTGGATCTCGCGCCGCACCGCCGCGGCGACGTCGACCGTCTCCAGCCGTTCGACCAGGTGCAGGGCCATGTCGATCCCCGCCGCGACGCCCGCGGAGGTGACCACGTCGCCGTCGTCCACGAACCGCGCCTCGGTGTCCACGAGGATGCTCGGGTCGAGCTCGGCGAGCTCGTCGTAGTAGTCGTGGTGCGTGGTGGCCGGCCGCCCCGACAGCAGCCCGGCGGCCGCGAACGAGAGGGCGCCCGTGCAGACGCTCGCCATGACCGGGGTCTGCTTGCGGATCTGGCGCAGCCACTCGAGGTGCCCCGCCTGGGCGATCAACGGTCGCGTGCCCAGGCCGCCCGGGTAGATCAGCACGTGCAGCGGCCCGACGTCGTCCGCGCCGTGCGCCGGCAGGATCCGCAGGCCCTTCGCGAGCCGCACGCCGGAGCCGTCCCAGGAGAACGTGCTCACCGACGGCCGTAGCTCCTGCGAGTGGGAGCCCCACTCCGCGAACACCTCGAAGGGCCCGACGACGTCGAGCTCCTCCGCCCCGTCGAAGACGAAGATCCCGATGCGCAGCCCGCCGTTACCGGTCATGTGCTCGCTCCGTGTCAGATTCCGTGTCAGATTCCCGGGAGGGCCAGCATCTGGTCGAGCGCCACGCGGGCCCAGTGGGCGTCGTCGGCGTCCACGACGATCCGGTTCACCATGCGTCCCTCCACGAGCGACTCCATCGCCCACACGAGGTGGGGCAGGTCGATCCGGTTCATGGTGGAGCAGAAGCACACCGTCGAGTCGAGGTAGTGCACGTTCTTGTCCGGGTGCGCCTTGGCGACCCGGCGCACCAGGTTCAGCTCGGTGCCGATCGCCCAGGACGAGCCGGGTTCCGCGGCCTCGAGCTGCTTGATGATGTACTCGGTGGAGCCCACGTAGTCGGCGGCCGTGACGACCTCGTTCTTGCACTCCGGGTGCACCATCACGTTGACGCCGGGGACCGCTGCGCGGATGTCGGTGACGTTCTGCACCGAGAAGCGGCCGTGCACCGAGCAGTGGCCGCGCCACAGGATCATCCGGGCGTCCCGCAGCTCCTGGTCGGTCAGCCCGCCGTTCGGCTTGCGCGGGTCGAACACCACGCACTCCTCCAGCGACATCCCGAGCGCGAGGACCGCGGTGTTGCGGCCCAGGTGCTGGTCGGGGAGGAACAGCACCTTCCCGGTGCCGTCGACGCCGCCCACCTGGTCGAACGCCCAGCGCAGCGCGACCTCGGCGTTGGACGACGTGCACACCGTGCCGTCGTGCCGACCGGTGAACGCCTTGATGGCGGCCGACGAGTTCATGTAGGTGACGGGGATCGTCGAGTCGGCGATGCCGACGTCCTGCAGCACCGCCCACGCCTCCTCGACCTGGCCGATCGCCGCCATGTCCGCCATGGAGCAGCCGGCCGCGAGGTCGGGCAGCACCACCTGCTGCTGGTCCGAGGTGAGGATGTCGGCGCTCTCGGCCATGAAGTGCACCCCGCAGAACAGGATGAACTCCGCCTCCGGGCGGGCGGCGGCCTCGCGCGCGAGCTTGAAGGAGTCGCCGGTGACGTCGGCGAAGTCGATCACCTCGTCGCGCTGGTAGTGGTGACCCAGCACGAACGCGCGGCTGCCCAGGGCGGCGCGCGCCGCACGGGCCCGCTCGACGAGGTTCGGGTCGCTCGGTGCGGGCAGCTCGCCCACGCACTCGACGCCACGCTCGGAAGCCAGGTCACGGCCCTGGCCGAGCAGCAGCAGCGGGGACGGGGCGGGCTCGGAGAAACCGGGGTGTTCAGCCAGCAGGGTGCTCACGGTCACCATCATGACACGCGGTGGTGACAGCCAGACAGGACGGTGTCACGATGCGTCGGTGCACGTGCTGCTGCTTGCCGAGAACCTGCCCGACGCCGAGCGACTCGCCTCCGCGTGGCGCACCGCCGCGCCCCACACGACCGCCGCGGCCCGCGAGGTGCGGCTCCCGGGGCCTTCGCGGGTGCCCGCCGACGGTCCGACGTTCGGCACGGCGCGAGCCGGCGAGGATGCCGCCGGGTCCGGCCACGGAGCGGGCAGCGGCGGAGTCCTGCTGGCCGGCGCGGCGATCCCGGTGGGCCCGCCGGCCGCCGTCGGGCCGCAGGAAGTCGGTCCGGCCCATCCCGGCCCCAGCGCGCCCGGCCCCGCGCCGTCCGCCCTGCCCCGTGGCGAAGGCGCGGTGCTCGCGGAGGCGGCCGCGCGGGCCGACGTGGTCGTGGCGTACGTCACGCGGCTCGACGGCGAGGGGCTGCACCGCGGCGTGGTCGTCGAGGCCGCGGCGGCGGCGGCCCCGCATGCCGTTCCCGTCGTCGTGATCACGGACCGCAGCGAGGTGAGCAGGCGCGAATGGTCGACCGCGGGCCTCAGCGGGGTGCACGAGACGACCGACGGAGACGTCACCCGCGTCGCCAGGACCTGGACGCCGGGCTGGGCGCGCTGAACGCCGGACGGTGATGGGCGCGGCCGGTCCGTGGGCGTACGATCTGAGAACAGACCGGCGACGGGAACAGACGGACGGCCCGATGGGTTGGCACCGCTGAGACATCGACTACCGGTATGTCGAACACGATCGGGAGATGACATGACCGACACGACCACGGACATCGGGACCCACGGCGTCAACGTCACCGACGTCGCCGCGGGCAAGGTCCGTAGCCTGCTCGAGCAGGAGGGCCGCGACGACTTGCGCCTCCGTGTGGCGGTGCAGCCTGGTGGCTGCTCCGGGCTGATCTATCAGCTCTACTTCGACGAGCGCGTGCTCGACGGGGACGCACTGCGTGACTACGACGGCGTCGAGGTCGTCGTGGACAAGATGAGCGTGCCGTACCTCGAGGGCGCCACCATCGACTTCAAGGACACCATCGAGCAGCAGGGCTTCACGATCGACAACCCGAACGCAGGCAGCGCATGCGCCTGTGGCGGGTCGTTCTCCTGATCTGAGCCCTGCGTCGGTAACACGTCGCACGAGGACGGGCCGGTCACCTTCGCGGTGACCGGCCCTTTCTCGTTCCAGGACAGCTAGTTCCAGGACATCTCGTTCCGGGTCAGGCCAGACGGACCATGACGGACCAGCCGCTCCAGTCGCTGCCGTCGGAACCCGTCACGTGCTCGTGCGTCGCCACGTGCTCGTGCCCGCGCATGCGGCACCACGCGGGCACGTCCAGCTTCGCGGCGGGATCGGTCGACAGGACGGTCAGCTCGGTGCCCGCGGGCAGGCCCTTCGCGGCGGCCGCCAGCCGGATCACCGGTATCGGGCAGCGCAGTCCTCTCGCGTCCACCAGCGTGCCGGTCATCACAGGCCGCCCACGCCGAGCATCTCCCGCACCCGGGCCACCGCTCCGGGCAGCACCGCGCAGAAGCGGTCCACCTCGTCGGCGGTCGTGGTGCGGTCCAGGGCGATCCGCACGTTCCCGTGCGTAAGCACGCCCATCGCCGCCAGCACGTGGGAGGGCTCCAGCGTGCTCGACGTGCATGCCGAACCGGAGCCGACGGCGAACCCGTGCCGGTCCAGCTCCGTCACGAGCGCCTCCCCGTCCACGTAGAGGAACGAGAAGGTCGCGACGTGGGGGAGCCGGCCGTCCGGATCGCCCACCACCTCGACGTCGGGGATGCGGGACACCTCTGCCCGCAGCCGCTCGACGAGCTGCCGGCGCCTCGTCTCCTGCGCTGCCCGGTCCGCCTCGACCGCCTGCAGCGCCACCGCCGCGGCGAACGCGAGCGGCACGCTGACGCCGCCCGGCGCCCAGGGATCCTCGTCCTCCGGCCCGACCGGCGCGGTGCGGACCCGCTGCCGGACGGCGAGCACCCCGACGCCGGCCGGGCCGCCCCAGTCGGCGGGGTCGGCGGCCAGGAGGTCCCAGGCCGCGGGCACCGCCACGTGCCCGACGCTTGCGCCAGCGTCGACCAGGAGCGGGACGCCGGCCGTGCGGGCGGCGTCGTGCACCGCCTCGACCGGCTGCAGCGTGCCGACCTCACCGTTGGCGTGCTGCAGTGCGGCCAGCGCGACACCCGGTGCCTGGACGGCGGCGATCATCGCGTCGGCGTCCACCCGCCCCAGCCGGTCGACGGGGACTGGGTCGACCCGGGATGGCTGCGCGCCGCCTGCCGGGTGCCCGCCGCCTGCCGGATGTCCGCCGCCAGCCGCGTACGCGGCTGCCTGCAGCAGCGCCGACCGTTCGACGGCGCTTGCCACGATCGCGGTGCCCGCGCGCCGTCGTCCGGCGGCGGCGGACATGACGGCCGAGTGCAGCGAGGCCGTGTGGCTCGGCGTGAGGTGGACCTCCTGGGTCCGTGCGCCCAGCACCGCTGCGATCGCCTCGCGGGCGCCGTCGAGCAGACGGGCGGCGCGGCGCCCCTCGGCGTGCAGCCGACGCGGATCGGCCCACCCGTCGCCGAGCGCCTGCTCGAACGCCTGCCGGGCGAGCGGGTGCCACGGGGCACGACCGCCGTTGTCGAGATGCACCCGGTCGGGCGTATCGGGGGTGGCGTGGCTCACACGTCCTCCTGCTCCTGAGTCGTCCACCTGATCCTCGCACCCGCACGGACCGGCCCGCCGCCACCATTGTTCTGACACGACTTGCGCGCATGTCCTGAACAGCCCGGATGGGCGCCCCGGGTGCGGAGTGCGTCACGTCCCCCGGGCCCTCCTCCGGGCATCATCAGGCCCCGGAGCGCGCTAGGCTGCATCCCATCGAGGACGAAGGTTCTGCGTGGAGCTCGGGAGGAAACCGGTGCGACGCGCCGGACGAGACGTGAAAGGCCTCCCTTGCACTCGAAGGCACCTACCCGCACCCGTCGGGCCATCCTGCGTACGTCGGCTCTAGCCGTCGCTGTCGCAGTTGTGGCTACCGGCTGCGCAAGCGAATCCGTCCAGCGCGGATACCTGCCCGGCTACAGCGACGGGGAGGTGACTAACCAGACTGCGCGCATCACCGATCTTTGGGTGGGCTCGTGGATCGCTGCCCTGCTCGTGGGCATCGTGACGTGGGGCCTGATCCTTTGGTGCATCGCGGCGTACCGGAAGCGTAAGGAAGACCACCAGCTCCCGATACAGACGCGCTACCACCTGCCGCTCGAGCTCATGTACACGGCCGTGCCGCTGATCATGGTGCTCGTGCTGTTCTGGTACACCGACCGGGACGTGTCCGAGATCAACAGGGTCGACGGCACCGCGACCGAGCACATCCAGGTCATCGGCAAGCAGTGGAGCTGGGACTTCAACTATCTCGACGCCGATGTCTACGACTACGGCGAGCACGAGAGCGACCCCGGCAGCGTCACGGCGGAGGACGAGCTCGACGGTGCCGTCGGCACCTCGACGTCGTTCCCGACGCTCTACCTGCCGGTCAACGAGACGGTGGAGTTCACGCTCGACTCGCGCGACGTCATCCACTCGTTCTGGATCCCTGCGTTCCTGTACAAGCAGGACATGATCCCGCAGCGGACCAACACGTTCCAGGTCACGCCGACCCGTGAGGGCACCTACGCCGGCAAGTGCGCGGAGCTCTGCGGCGAGTTCCACTCCGGCATGCTCTTCAACGTGAAGGTCGTCTCGGCGGAGGAGTACGACGCTCACATGGCGGAGCTCGCGGCCAAGGGCCAGACCGGCGCACTGGGCATGGACCTCGCCCGTACGCAGGGTCCCGTCAACACCGAGGAACCGGAGGCTGAGCACTGATGGCCGCAGCAACCACGACCGAGCTGATCCCGGGCCTGGCGCCCGGACGTCAGACGCTCGGCCGGACCGTCATCAAGTGGATCACCTCCACTGACCACAAGACGATCGGGTACCTCTACCTGATCTCGTCGTTCCTGTTCTTCTGCATCGGCGGCCTGATGGCCCTGCTGATCCGCGCGGAGCTCTTCGAGCCGGGTATCCAGCTCGTGCAGAGCAAGGAGCAGTACAACCAGCTGTTCACGATGCACGGCACCGTGATGCTGCTGCTGTTCGCCACCCCGCTCTTCGCGGGCTTCGCGAACGTGATCATGCCGCTCCAGATCGGTGCGCCCGACGTCGCGTTCCCCCGCCTGAACATGTTCGCCTACTGGCTGTACCTGTTCGGCGGCCTCATCACGGTGGCCGGGTTTCTGACCCCGCAGGGTGCCGCGTCGTTCGGCTGGTTCGCCTACGCGCCGTTGTCGACCACGACCTACAGTCCAGGGCTAGGTGGTGACCTCTGGGTCTTCGGCCTCGCCTTGGCCGGTTTCGGCACGATCCTCGGTGCGGTCAACTTCATCACCACGATCATCACGATGCGCGCGCCGGGCATGACCATGTTCCGGATGCCGATCTTCACGTGGAACACGCTGATCACCAGCCTCCTCGTGCTGATGGCCTTCCCGCCCCTGGCGGCCGCCCTGTTCGCGCTCGGCGCGGACCGGCGCCTCGGCGCGCAGATCTTCAACCCGGAGAACGGCGGCGCCATCCTCTGGCAGCACCTGTTCTGGTTCTTCGGGCACCCCGAGGTGTACATCATCGCGCTGCCGTTCTTCGGCATCGTGTCCGAGATCCTGCCGGTGTTCAGCCGCAAGCCGATCTTCGGCTACAACGGCCTCGTGTACGCGACCATCGCCATCGCCGCGCTGTCGGTGACGGTGTGGGCGCACCACATGTACGTGACCGGCGCGGTCATGCTGCCGTTCTTCGCCTTCATGACGATGCTCATCGCAGTACCTACCGGTGTGAAGTTCTTCAACTGGATAGGCACGATGTGGCGAGGGAAGCTCACCTTCGAGACGCCGATGCTCTGGTCCATCGGCTTCCTCGTGACGTTCCTCTTCGGCGGCCTGACGGGCATCATCCTGTCGAGCCCCGCCCTGGACTTCCAGCTGTCCGACTCGTACTTCGTGGTGGCGCACTTCCACTACGTGGTGTTCGGCACCGTGGTGTTCGCGATGTTCGCCGGCTTCTACTTCTGGTGGCCGAAGATGACCGGCCGCATGCTGTCGGAGCGCCTGGGCAAGCTGCACTTCTGGCTGCTGTTCGTCGGCTTCCACACCACGTTCCTCATCCAGCACTGGCTGGGTGTCGAGGGCATGCCGCGCCGGTACGCGGACTACATGCCCCAGGAGGGCTTCACCTGGGAGAACCAGGTGTCCACGATCGGCGCGTTCATCCTCGCGGCGTCGACCCTGCCGTTCCTCTGGAACGTGTACGTCACCTGGCGCAAGGCGCCCAAGGTCACGGTCGACGACCCGTGGGGCTACGGCCGCTCCCTGGAGTGGGCCACGTCCTGCCCGCCGCCCCGGCACAACTTCGCCTCGCTCCCGCGCATCCGCTCGGAGTCGCCTGCGTTCGACCTGCACCACCCTGAGGTCGTCGCGATGGAGCACCCGGAGTACAACCGCGGCGTGCTCGACAACGTATACGGCGAGGCCGACCGGCGCGGCCAGGACACCCAGGCCCAGCGCCGCGCGGCCGGCGACGGCGGCGAGTCGGGTCAGAGCAGCACGACGATCATTGACGAGCAGCCGGACGAGGGGACCAGCAAGTGAAGATCGAGAGCAGGCTGTTCCTCTGGGGCACGCCCTTGTTCGTCGGAGCCGGGATCGTCTACGGCTTCATGACGGAATGGAGCGAGCCCGTCGGCTATCTCGGTATGCCGCTGGTCGGGGGCCTCGTGGCGATGATCGGCGCGTACCTGGCCCTGACGGCCCGTCGCATCGACGCTCGCCCCGAGGACGACCCGAACGGCAACATCGAGGACGGTGCCGGAGACCAGGGCGTCTACGCGCCCTGGAGCTGGTGGCCGCTGGCGATCGCCGGGTCCGCCGCGATCTGCTTCCTCGGCCTGGCCGTCGGCTGGTGGGTGCTCTACATCGGCTTCTGCCTGGCGATCATCGCGCTCGTGGGCTGGGTCTTCGAGTACTCGCGAGGTATCCACTCGCACTGAGCCCGTTCGAGCGGGTATCCCGCTTTGAGTGCGCAGCCCGGCGCCGGCACGCTCCTCCTTGTGAGGGAACGTGCCGGCGCCGGGCTCTTTCCTGTTGCGCCCGGCGTGCCGCCGCTCGGCCGTTTCACCCGCCGTTTCATCCGTTGACCAGCGGATTCGCCGTGCGGTTCGTGGTGAGATCGGACGTCCGCCGACCAGCCCCAGGCGCATGGTGTGCGCCGGCCGGACGGGGGGAGGCGACAGTGCGTGACGCGAACATGGCAGCTCTGACCACGGCGGGCGTGCTCGCTCTGGGGCTCACCGGCTGTGGGGCAGCCGCCGATGGTACCGGCGACACGGCTGACGCGTCGGCGTCGGCGTCGGCTTCGGCCCTTGTCGAGCTGGCCAAGGACTCGTTCGTCGAGGAGCTGTACGCGGCGACGAACCAGGCGGGGACGGCGGACATCGACCTGACCGACCCGGATTCCCCCGCGATGGCGATGCAGCTGGACATCGGGGGAGGGGTCTACGACGTCATCAAGATCGCCGATGAGATCTATCTGAATATGGGGGAGATGGCGGACGGCACGTACATCAGCGTGACCGCGGCAGGCCAGAGTGATCACCCCATGGCGGACTTCTTCGCTGGTATGGGTGGAACCATGCGCTCCAGTGCCGACAGCATGAATCCCGCAGCCCATGAAGGGTCTGGAAGGCGCTGTCACGTCCTTCGAGAAGACCGGCACCGAGAGTGTTGACGGCATCGAGACCGACGTCTACACGATGGTCGTCGATCCGACGGCGGCGGCCGTCCCCCCTGCCGGTGCGGACGCGATGGGTGAGATGACGGTCGTCCACAACGTGGACAAGGAGAGTCTGCCCCGGAAGGTGGTCAGCACGATCGGCGACGAGGGCGAAGAGATGGTGACTACCTCCATCTTCTCCGCGTGGGGCGAGGCGCCTGGCGTCGTCGGACCGACCGGAGACCAGATCATCCGCATCGAAGACCTGCCGGAAGGCACGTTCGACTGACTGCCGGCCGACGTAGGGCCCTGCACGGGCCCTACGCCCTTACTTCGCGGCCTCCGCCCAGCGGCGCAAGGTCTCCTGCGCCGCTCCGGAGTCCACAGCCTGGGCCGCGAGGTCGATCCCGGCGGCGAGCCGCTCGACGAGCGTCCCGGAGTCGGCTCCGGTGCCCGGCAGGGTGCCGTCGGCGACGAGGCCGGACGCCGCATTGAGCAGTACGGTCTCGCGAACCGGTCCGTCTTCTCCGGCGAAGACGGCGCGGGCGACCGCGGCGTTGTAGGCGGCGTCCTGACCGCGCAGGTCCTCGACCTTGATGCGGGTGAGCCCCAGGTCGGCGGCGGGGTCGAGCCGGTGCTCCGTGACCGCGCCGTCGGCAACCTCCCACACGGTGGAGCCGGCGGTGGCCGCGAGCTCGTCCAGGCCTTCGTCACCGCGGAACACCAGAGCGGACTTGCCGCGCTCCGCGAACACGCCGGCCATCAGCGGGGCCATCCGTGCGTCGGCGCAGCCGACGGCGGCCGCACGCGGCTGGGCCGGGTTGGTGAGCGGGCCCAGGAAGTTGAAGGCCGTCGGCACGCCGAGCTCCCTGCGGGTGACTCCCGCGTGGCGCATCGAGGGGTGGAACACCATCGCGAAGCAGAAGGTGATGCCCGCCTCGCGCGCGATCTGCGCCACCCGCTCGGGGGTGTGGTCCAGCCGGATGCCGAGCTCCTCGAGCACGTCCGCGCTGCCCGACGACGACGAGGCCGCCCGGTTGCCGTGCTTCACGACGCGCAGGCCCGCGCCCGCGATCACCACCGACGCCATCGTGGAGATGTTCACGGTGTGCGCGCGGTCGCCGCCCGTTCCGACGATGTCCACCGAAGGGCCGGGCACGTCGATCCGGGTCGCGTGCCGGACCATGGACTCGGTCAGGCCGGCCAGCTCCTCGACGGTCTCGCCCTTGGCGCGCAGCGCCACGAGGAAGCCACCGAGCTGGACGGGGGAGACCTCGCCGCTCATCACCTGGTCCATCGCCCACGCGGCTTCGGCCTGGCTCAGGTCGGTGCCGGTGATGAGCCCGGACAGCAGGCCGGACCAGGTGGGTGCCTCGAGGTTCACGCGGTACCCGCCCCGGGGGCGGCAAGGAGCTTCGCCACTGCCTCCTGGACCTTGATGGCGTCGAGCGGGCGGGACACCACGCCGTCGGCCAGGGACCACGAAGCCAGCCAGGTGTCCGCGGGCCGGCCCGTGAGGACGAGCACCGGAGGGCACTCGTAGATCTCGTTCTTGAGCTGGCGGCACAGCCCCATGCCGCCGGTCTGGTCGGCCTCACCGTCGAGGACGAGCAGGTCCCACGTCTCGTTGTCAGCTTTGTCCACCACCGCGGCGGGGGTGGCGATCTCCAGCCACTCGATGTCGGGCGCTCCGGCGTGCAGGCGCGGTCCGACGGCGAGCCGGACCTGCTCACGCACGGTGCGGTCGTCGCTGTACAGGAGGACTCGCGGGCTGGACGTCGCCCCACCGGACGCTCCGCCGGACTCAATACCGGACTCAGTACCGCTCGTACCTGCGCTGGTCACATCCGTCGTCATGCCGGTCATGCGTCGATCGTGGCACAGTCCCCGCTCTCGCGGCAGATTTGTCCGTGCTCTTTTCATGGCACTCTGTTCAATCGCGTCAGCAAGAGACGCCGCAGGTAGGGCGTTGGAAGGACTTTGTGAGATTCGACGCGAGCGTCGCTGGTGCTTCGGCGTTCGAGACGGTCGAACGTCGGCCATAATGGCTGTCGTGTCGACCGCAACGGCTGCAGCCACCCCCACACACCAGCACGTGACAGTCAATCGTCCGAACCCGGTCTCGGTCGGAACGATCGTCTGGCTCGCGAGCGAGCTCATGTTCTTCGCAGCGCTCTTCGCGATGTACTTCACGGTCCGGCAGACCATGCCGGCCGAGGAGTGGGCGCTGCAGGCGGACAAGCTGAACATCACCTTCTCGACGATCAACACGATCGTCCTGGTGCTGTCCTCCTTCACCTGCCAGTGGGCGGTCTTCAAGGCTGAGCAGTTCAAGCCCTCGCGCTCCGGCAAGCTGTACCAGTTCTGGACGTGGGGCATGCACGAGTGGCTCACGATGACCTACGTGATGGGCGCCTTCTTCATCGGCGGTCAGATCTTCGAGTACACCGAGCTGGTGCACCAGGGCCTGACGATCTCGTCCAGCGCCTACGGGTCGGTCTTCTACATGACCACCGGCTTCCACGGCCTGCACGTGACCGGCGGCCTGATCGCCTTCCTCTTCGTGCTCGGCCGCTCCTTCGCCGCCAAGCGCTTCGGTCACCACGAGGCCACCACCACGATTGTCACGTCCTACTACTGGCACTTCGTCGACGTGGTGTGGATCGCGCTGTTCGCGGTGATCTACCTGCTGCAGTGACCTCGTAGTGCCTGCGCCCCTGGCGCGAGTGCGACGTGGCCACGTGCGGTGGCATAGGTTCAAGACAGAGAAGCTCAACACTCAAAGCGAGACGAGGACATTTTCGTGAAGGCACTCGCCGCCCGCAGGCACCACCGGTTGGCTCCGGTCGTGCTCCTGCTGCTGGCGCTGCTGACCACGGGTGGCATCTATGCCGCCCTGGCTCCGAGCACGGCTAACGCCGAGACCGTCAGCACCGCGGACATCGAGACCGGTAAGAAGCTGTTCCAGGCCAACTGTGCGACGTGCCACGGTGCGAGCGCGGAGGGCAGGGACGGCGTGCCGTCCCTGGTGGGCGTCGGCGCCGCCGCCGTCGACTTCCAGGTGTCGACCGGCCGTATGCCGATGGCGATGAACGGCCCCCAGGCGGAGGCCAAGCCGCCGCAGTTCGACGAGGAGCAGACCGCGGCCCTTGCCGCCTACGTCGCCTCGATGGGTGCCGGCCCCGCCATCCCCACCGACGAGCAGGTCGACGCCGCAGAGGGTGACCCCTCCAACGGCATGGCCCTGTTCCGCACCAACTGCGCCATGTGCCACAACGCCGTGGGCGCCGGCGGCGCACTCTCGGAGGGCAAGTTCGCCCCCTCGCTGTGGGAGACGTCGGAGCGGAACATCTATCAGGCCATGCTCACCGGCCCGCAGTCGATGCCGGTGTTCAACGACGCGAACATCACGCCGGACGAGAAGCGCGACATCGTCTCGTTCCTCGTCGAGCAGCGAGAGGGTTCGGCGGGCGGTAACGCGCTCGGCGCCCTCGGGCCGGTGTCCGAAGGCCTGTGGGCCTTCGCGATCGGCCTCGGCCTGCTCATCGGCGCCGCTGTGTGGATCGGAGCCAAGTCCTCGTGAGCCAGAACCAGAACCCCCCAGCCGACACGTCCAAGGACGTGACGGTCGCCCCTGAGGCGGGCACCGCGGTCGGGCCCGCCGACCGGTTCGCCGACCCGGGCATCCCGGAGCACAAGCACCGCCTCACCGACACCGACCCGCGCGCCGCGAAGCGTGCGGAGCGGACGGTCACCCTCCTGTTCGTGCTGTCGATCCTCGGCACCATCGGCTCGATAGTCGCCTACGTGATGGTCCCGCCGGACGGCACGACGTCGGGCGTCCGGCTGTCGACGCTGCTGATCGGCCTCGGCCTCGCGGTGTCGCTGCTCGGCATCGGCGTCGCGGGCATCCACTGGGCCAAGGCGCTCATGGGCGACCGCGAGATGGTCCAGGAGCGGCACCCGCTCGCGTCGTCGGACGAGGTCCGCGCGGACGCGGTCAAGGACCTCACCGACGGCCTCGAGGACTCGGGCGTCGTCGGACGCCGCGGCGTGCTCAAGGGCGCGTTCTTCGGGGCCCTGGCGCTCTTCCCGCTGGCTATCGCCGTGCCGCTGATCGGCTCCGTGGGTGGCGACTGGAACATCTCGAAGTTCAAGCACACGATGTGGAAGCAGGGCACGCGCCTCGCGATCGACCCGTCGGGTCGTCCCATCAAGGCCTCCGACGTCACCGTGGGCTCCGTGTTCCACGTCGTCCCGGAGACCACCGAGGAGTTCCGCGAGACGCACGAGTGGATCACGGAGAAGTCCAAGGCCGTCGTCCTGATGGTGCGCCTCAACCCGGAAGACCTCCGGACCGACCAGTCGCCCGAGGGCGCGACCTGGTCCCACGAGGGCATCGTCGCCTACTCGAAGATCTGCACGCACGTGGGCTGCCCGGTGGCGCTCTACGAGCAGCAGACCCACCACCTCCTGTGCCCGTGCCACCAGTCGACGTTCGACATCGCGGACAGCGCCAAGGTCGTCTTCGGCCCGGCCAACCGCCGGCTGCCGCAGCTGCCCATCACCGTCGACGACGAGGGCTACCTCATCGCGCAGGACGACTTCGCCGAGCCCATCGGCCCGAGCTTCTGGGAGCGTCTGAAGTGAGCACCGCGACCCACGACACCAAGCGCGAGGCACCGGCCAAGCCGACGACGACAGTCGGCAAGGCGGCCGACTACCTCGACCAGCGCACCACGATCGGCGTGATGGTCAAGGAGTTCGCGCGCAAGGTCTTCCCGGACCACTGGTCCTTCATGCTGGGCGAGATCGCCCTGTTCTCTTTCGTCGTCCTGATCGCCTCGGGCTTCTTCCTGACGATGTTCTTCGAGCCGTCGATGGCGCTCGAGACCTACGAGGGCGAGCACCCGGCCAACATGCACGGGCAGCTCATGTCCGTCGCGTTCGCCTCGACGCTCGACATGTCGTTCGAGGTGCGCGGCGGTCTGCTCATGCGGCAGATCCACCACTGGTCGGCCCTGATCTTCATGGCCTCGATCGTGGTGCACATGATGCGCGTGTTCTTCACCGGCGCGTTCCGCAAGCCGCGCGAGATCAACTGGATCGTCGGCATCGTCCTGATGATCCTGGGCCTGGCGGCCGGCTTCACCGGCTACTCGCTGCCCGACGACGTGCTGAGCGGCAACGGCCTGCGCATCACCGACGGCGTGATCAAGTCGATCCCGCTGATCGGCTCGCCCCTGTCGTACTTCGTCTTCGGCGGCGAGTTCCCGGGCCACCACATCGTGCCCCGCCTGTTCACGCTCCACATCTTCGTGGTCCCCGGCATCCTGCTGGCGCTCATCGCGCTGCACCTGTTCCTGATGGTGCTGCAGAAGCACACCCAGTACCCGGGTGGCGGCCGCACGGACAAGAACGTGGTGGGCTACCCGGCGGCGCCGGTGTATGTCGCCAAGATGACCGGCAACTTCTTCATCGTCGCCGGCGTGCTGGTGCTCATGGGCGCCACGATGTCGATCAACAACGTCTGGAACTACGGACCGTTCGACCCGTCGCCGGTATCCGCCGGCGCACAGCCGGACTGGTACATGCTGTTCCTTGAGGGTTCGCTGCGACTGATGCCCGGCCAGGGCACGGAGTGGGTCATCTTCGGATACACGCTCCCGCTCAACGTCCTGGTTCCCGCGGTGGTCATCCCGGGCATCCTGTTCACGTTCCTGATCGTCTACCCGTTCCTCGAGGCGCGGGCGACCGGTGACGACAAGGAGCACCACGTGCTCGACCGCCCGCGCAACAAGCCGGTGCGGACGGCGCTCGGTGTCGCGTTCCTCGCGGCGTTCATCATCCTGGCCCTGGCCGGGTCGAACGACCTCATCGCCACGCACTTCGGGCTGTCGATCAACGCGATCACGTGGGTCTTCCGCTTCCTGCTCTTCCTCGGCCCGGTGTTCGCGTACTACATCACCAAGCGCATCTGCCTGGGGCTGCAGCGCAAGGACCGCGAGCTCGTGCTGCACGGTCACGAGTCGGGCCGCATCGTCCGCTTCGCGAACGGTGAGTACATCGAGGTCCACACTCCGCTCGACGAGCAGGAGCGCTGGCTGCGGGTCAACTACGAGGCGCCGGCTCCGCTGGAGATCGCCCCGAAGACCGACGCGCGCGGTGTGAAGCGCAAGGGCTACGGCGCCGACAAGCGCTGGCAGGGTCTGTCCCGGTTCTTCTACGAGGACCGTGTCGCACCTGTCAGCCCGGCGGAGGTCGCGGCCGCGCACTCGCACGGCGAGCACGACGAGCTGACCGGATCCGAGCGCCAGGCCGTCGAGGCCGGCGCAGGAACCACCTCGCGGGAGCACTGAGCGACCTGCGACACCAAGCGATGGCCTGTGTCTCCCGGTCCGCGAATGCGGCCGGGGACACGGGCCATTGCCGTCCCGGCGGGCACCACACAGGCGCACGACCAGGACGGCGTCTTCCCCTGCGCACCGTCCGGTGCGCGGACCGATCCTGGAGGTACCTCAGCAATGGCTGTTTACACGCTCCCTGACCTCACCTACGACTACGCCGCGCTCGAGCCGCACATCTCGGGCAAGATCATGGAGCTGCACCACTCCAAGCACCACGCGACGTACGTCAAGGGCGCCAACACTGCCCTGGAGCAGCTCGAGGAGGCCCGCGAGACGGGCAACCTGGGAGGCGTCAACAAGATCGAGAAGGACCTGGCGTTCAACCTCGGTGGTCACATCAACCACTCGATCTTCTGGACGAACATGGCGCCCGAGGCCGGCGGCGAGCCCACCGGTGACATCGCGAGCGCGATCGACGAGCACTTCGGCTCGTTCGAGAAGTTCAAGGCGCACTTCACCGCTGTCGCCGCCGGTGTGCAGGGTTCCGGCTGGGCAGTGCTGGCCTGGGACTCCATCGGCCAGAAGCTGGTCGTCGTCCAGCTGTTCGACCAGCAGGGCAACATCCCCTTCGCGCTCACCCCGGTCCTCATGCTGGACTGCTGGGAGCACGCCTACTACATCGACTACCTGAACGTGCGCCCGGACTACATCAAGGCCTGGTGGAACCTGGTGTCCTGGAGCAACGTCTCCGAGCGCCTGGCCCGGGCCAAGACGCAGACCGCCGGTCTCATCGTCGCGTCGGCCTGACGGTCTGACCGTCTGATCGCCTGACCAGATCCGGCGCGCCTCGGGGAGACTCCCGCGGGTGCGCCGGATCTGTCATGTCACGGATCGCCCGGCTATTTCGTCGTCAAGGTGGCAAGCTGCGCCCGGATCGGTGTCTACTGGTGAGGCAGGGACCGATAGGCGCGTACCTCCTACCCCAGGGGTGATGACGTGGCAAAGCCGCAACGTCCGACCACCGCGATCGGCAAGACCGCCGACTATCTGGACCAGCGCACGACCATCGGTGTGCTGGTGAAAGAGCTCGCGCGCAAGGTCTTCCCGGACCACTGGTCCTTCATGCTGGGCGAGATCGCCTTGTTCTCGTTCGTCGTGCTGATCGCCTCGGGCTTCTTCCTCACGATGTTCTTCGAGCCGTCGATGGCCCTGGTGCGCTACGAGGGTGAACATCCGGCGAACTTGCACGGTCAGCTCATGTCCGCGGCGTTCGCCTCGACCGTGGAGATGTCGTTCGAGGTGCGCGGCGGTCTGCTCATGCGGCAGATCCACCACTGGTCGGCTCTGATCTTCGTGGGCTCGATCGTGCTGCACATGTTCCGTATCTTCTTCACCGGCGCGTTCCGCAAGCCGCGTGAGATCAACTGGCTGATCGGTCTCACCATGCTGATCCTGGCGCTGGCGGCCGGCTTCACCGGCTACTCGCTGCCCGACGACGTCCTGTCCGGCAACGGCCTGCGCATCATCGACGGCGTCGTGAAGTCGATCCCGGTGATCGGCTCCTTCATGTCGTTCCTGGTCTTCGGCGGCGAGTTCCCCGGGCACCACATCATCCCGCGCCTGTTCACGCTCCATATCTTCGTGATCCCGGGTCTGCTGATCGCACTGATCGGCCTGCACCTGTTCCTCATGGTGCTGCAGAAGCACACCCAGTACCCCGGTGCCGGTCGCACGGACAAGAACGTGGTGGGCTACCCGGCGGCGCCCGTCTATGTCGCCAAGATGACCGGCAACTTCTTCATCATCGCCGGCGTGCTGACCCTGATGGGCGCCACGATGGCGATCAACAACGTGTGGAACTACGGCCCCTACGACCCGTCGCCCGTCTCCGCGGGTACGCAGCCGGACTGGTACATCCTGTTCGTCGACGGCGCGCTGCGGCTCATGCCGGGCCCGGGCTGGGAGTGGGTGATCGGCGGCTACACGCTGAGCATGAACCTGCTGATCCCGGCTCTGATCGTGCCAGGCATCCTGTTCACGCTGCTGGGCGCATGGCCGTTCATCGAGGCCCGCGTCACCGGGGACCACCGTGAGCACCACGTGCTGGACCGGCCGCGCAACCGGCCGGTGCGCACGGGGGTCGGTGTCGCGCTGTTCGTCGCGTTCATGGTCTGTTCCCTGGCCGCCACGAACGACCTCATCGCCACGCACTTCTCGCTCGATATCTTCGCGATCACGTGGGCACTGCGCGTGCTGCTGTTCGTGGGTCCGGTGTTCGCGTTCTGGGTGACCAAACGCGTGTGCCTGGGGCTGCAGCGCAAGGACCGCGAGCTGGTGCTGCACGGGCACGAGTCCGGCCGCATCGTGCGGTTCGCCAACGGGGAGTACGTCGAGGTGCACACCCCGCTCGAGGAGGACGAGCGCTGGCTGCGCGTCAACTACCAGTCGCCCGCGCCGCTGGAGATCGCGCCGCTCACGGATGCGCGCGGCGTGCGGCGCAAGGGCTACAAGTCCGACCGCCGTTGGCAGAGACTGTCCCAGTTCTTCTACGAGGACCGCGTGTCACCTGTCACGCCCGCCGAGCTTGCGGCCGCGCACTCGCACGGCAAGCACGACGAGATCGAGAAGCACGACGAGATGGAGGCGGTGACGCCTACCGGTGCAGGCACCGCTGTCGGGCAGCGGGACGGCGGCTAGGCAGACCAGACTCTGCTTGTCTGACGACTGAGCCTGCGGTTCCGCTCCGGCTCAGTCGTCGAGCCCCAGGGCGAACGCCTGCTCCAGGTCAGCCTTCGAGAAGGCGCGGAAGGCGATGAGGGTCTCGGTGTTCTGCACGCCGGGCACCTTGTTCACGGCGTCGGACACGACTCCGGCGAGCTGCTCGTGCTCGGGTACGCGCACGATGGCCACCAGGTCGGTCTTGCCGGTCACGGAGAAGACTTCGCTCACTCCGTCGATGTTCGCGACCTCCTGCGCGACCTCGGGGATGCGGGACGTCTCGGCGTCGATGAGGACGATCGCGGTCAGCATGCCGTCATCGTATCCACGTGCAGCGGGTTCCCGGGTTCAGGAGCGCCGCCGGCCGTGCTGATCTCGGTGCGGGTCTCCGTGCTCACCTCCGTGCCGGGCGTGCTGCCGAGCTCCGTGCTGATCTCGGTGCGCACCCGGTCCGACGCCCACGTCAGCTCGGCGTGCGCACCGGCCGCCCGCACCGGACAGGCCCAGGTGTCGCTGAGATGCACGAGACGCACGCCGGGGGAGTCGAGCCAGGCGATCAGGAGGTCGGTCTCCTCCGGGTGCGCCGCGGGCGCCGGAGGGACAGGGGGCTCGACGTGCTCTGCGGTGGTGCGCAGCGCCGAGACCAGGGGAAGCGGGTTGGCCCCGGGGCCCGAGACGTCGGTGGCCGCGAGCCTGCCGTGCTTGATCACCACGATCTCCCAGCCGCCTGGCCGGCCCGGTGCGTCGCCGATGCCGGAGGGGCGGGCAGCGACCAGCTCTGCGCACGTCGCGAGGGGCGCCAGCTTCTGCGCCCGGTGCGCGCCGGAGACGAACGCGCGCAGCCGCCGGGTGACCTCGCCCGCCTCCTCGTACCGTTCCTGGTGGGCGAGCGTGGCGATCCGGTCCGAGAGCGCGCGCACCACCGGTGACGGATCGCCGGTGAGGGCGCGGCGGGCGGCGTCGGCCACCTGCTCGTAGGACGTGTCGGGACCCTCCGTCGCGACGCACGGCGCGGAGCAGCGGCCCATACCGGCCAGGGCGCACGGGCTGCCGGGCTTGCGGGAGACCAGTGGGATACGCGCGGTGCACTGCCGCAGGTTCAGGGCGTCGTGCAGGGCGTGCACGGCTTCCTGTGCGGTGCGCCGGGACGCGAACGGGCCGATGTGTACGGCGCCGGCCACCACGCCGCCCACCACGGAGAGCCGCGGATAGGCCTCGTCAGTGAGCCGTACCCAGGAGTGCCGCTCCGGGAACTTCGACCGCCGGTTGTAGCGAGGCGCATGCTCGGTGATCAGCCGCAGCTCGCGGACCTGTGCCTCCAGCGGCGTCGCGCACGCCACCGGGGTGACCCGCTCGGCGATGCGCACCATCTCGGTGATCCGCTTCCGCTTCTCGGCGGCGGTGAAGTACGAGCGCACCCGCTTGCGGATGTTGACGGACGTGCCGACGTACAGCACCTCGTCGCCCGGTCCACGGAACAGGTAGACGCCGGGCGCTGCGGGCAGGTCGTCGGCGAGGTGTCGCTTGCGGCGCACCTCGGGCGGTACGGGGTCCGCGGCCGTGGCCAGGTCCTCCAGGTGCGTGATGCCCATGGGCGCGAGGCGGTCGAAGAGCGCGTGCAGGACGTCGACGGTCGCCCGCGCGTCGGCCAGCGCGCGGTGATCGGGCGAGACGCTGGCGTGGAAGAGGTTGGCGAGCGTGGACAGCTTGTGGTTGGGCGCCTCGTCCCGGGTGACCAGGCGCCGGGCCAGCGGCACCGTGTCGACGACGGTGAACCCGGGCCACTCGTAGTCGAGCCGTGCGCACACGGCCTTGAGGAAGCCGACGTCGAACGGCGCGTTGTGCGCCACGAGCACCGTGTCGCGCGCCCACTCCAGGAAGCTCGGCAGCACCAGCGCGATGTCCGGTGCGGTGGCGACCATGGCGTTCGTGATCCCCGTCAGCCGCGCGACGAACGCGGGGACCGGCTGGCCGGGGTTCACCAGCGACTGGAACTCGCCGAGCACCTCGCCGCCGCGGACCTTCACGGCGCCGATCTCGGTGATGCCGCCCTCTTTGGCGTTCGTGCCGGTGGTCTCGAGGTCCACCACCACGAAGGTGACGTCCCGCAGCGGCGTGCCGAGCTCCTCGAAGGTTGCCTGGTATGCCGACGCGCTGATGCTCACGGGGCAGAGGCTAGCCGGAGACACTGACACGCTTGTTCGAGCATCGCCGTCATGCTGGAAGGCTTCCCGGTCCGGCGGCGGTTCAGACCCAGGTCTCGCCGGTCAGCTGCTCGTAGATCTCGATGTAGCGGGCGCGGGTCTCCGCGACGACGTCGGCGGGGATCTCCGGGCCGGGGTAGGTGCGGTCCCAGTCCGTGAGCGTCGAGGACCAGTCGCGCACGAACTGCTTGTCGTAGGACCACTGCCCGCGGCCGGGCTCGTACTCGCTCGCCTTCCAGAAGCGCGAGGAGTCCGGCGTGAGCACCTCGTCGGCGAGCGTCAGGACGCCGTCGGCGTCGGTGCCGAACTCGAACTTGGTGTCCGCGATCAGCACGCCGCGCTCGCGCGCGATCTCGGCGCCGCGCTCGTAGATCGTCAGCGACAGGTCCCGCAGGCGGTTCGTCGTCTCCTCGCCCAGGTCCTTGGCGATCTCCTCGATGGAGATGTACTCGTCGTGGCCCTCGTCGGCCTTGGTCGACGGCGTGAAGACGGGCTGCGGCAGCCGGTCCGCCTCGACCAGCCCTGGCGGGAACGCGACGCCGGACACGCTGCCCGACTCGCGGTAGCTCTCCAGCCCGCCGCCCGCGAGGTAGCCGCGCACGATGCACTCGACGGGGACGATCTCCAGGCGCTTGCAGCGGACCGCGCGGCCCTTCCACTCCTCCGGGACGTCCTCGTTGATCACGTGGTTGGGCACGAGGTCGGCGAACTGCCGGAACCACCACAGCGAGATCTGCGTGAGGATCGCGCCCTTGTCGGGTACGGGCGTCGGCAGGACGACGTCGTACACCGACACGCGGTCGGAAGCCACCAGGATTACGTCGTCGCCGTCCGCGTAGACCTCGCGAACCTTGCCCTTACGGATCAGTTCCACGCGGCCAAGGTTAACCCGCGAGCCGGGACCGTTCAGGCGCGTCCAGGTCGAGCACGGCGTACCCGTGCCCGTCCAGGTGCACGACGTCGTATCCGTCGTCGCCCGCCCTGACCCGGAACCCCCGGGCGACGAGGGGCCGGGCAGCCGCCGCGCCGTCGAGCGGCAGGCTCACCGCGGCGCGGCCCGGGTTGAGCACCACCGCGAGCGTGCCGCCCCGGAGGAAGGCCAGGGGGTACGCGGTGGTGAGCACCTCGACGGTCGCGGCGGCGTCGAGGCGGTCGTCGTCGTGCCGCAGGGCGATCAGGTCCCGGACCAGGTGCAGCAGGGAGTCGGCGTCGTCCACCTGGCCGGCGACGGTGGGGCGGGCTGGGTCCGGGTCCTGCGGCAGGTACGTCGAGGTCGCGGGGCTGCCCGGCCCGAACGTGTCCGCCGGCAGGTCGCCCCACTGCATGGGGGTGCGCGATCCCGCGCGGTCGTACGTGGGGCTCAGGCGCGAGCCCTCCAGGGTCGGTGTGCCCGGCACGTACCGCATGCCGATCTCGTCGCCGTAGTAGACGGACGGCAGGGCGGGCCACGTCATCGTCAGCACGTGGGCCACGCGGGCCTGCTCGGCGTCGCGCGCGCCCGCCACCAGCCGCGTGAAGTCGTGGTTCGACGTCGGCAGGCCGACCACCCCGCCGCGGCCGGTCGCCGCGATGGCGTCGGCCGCGGCCCGCCAGGCGTCGACGAACGTGCGGGCGTCGCCCGTGCCGTCGCCGCCGGCCCAGGCCGGCACCTCGCCCCAGGCCGGGTTCACCGTGCCGGCGCCGTTGTTCCACAGCGAGCGGAACGGCAGCCCGTCGTCGTCACCTCCGAACTGGAGGAAGAAGTCGACGTGGAAGCCCGCCGGGACGGCGACCCGCGGGTTGCCCCACTCGCTGATCAGCACGCGGCCGGGGTAGGCGTCGTCGAGCCAGGCACGCGTCTCCTGCCACAGGCGGCCCGTCTCGACGTGGCCCGGATCGTCCTTGACCAGGGACGACGCCATGTCGACGCGGAATCCGGCGACCCCGAGGCCGAACCAGTGCGCCATGATCTGCCGCAGCGCGGCGCGGTTGGCCAGCGGGCCCGGGGCGTCGACGGGCTGGCGCCACGGCTCGGCGGGGTCGGGACGCGCGTAGCCGTAGTTCAGCGCGGGCTGGACGGGGAAGAAGTTCGGCCGGTAGTACCCGCCGCGTGCGCCCAGCCCGGGCTGGAAGCCCTCCACCGGCACGTCGCTCCAGACGAAGCGGTGGTCGTCCGGGTCGTCGGCGGACGCACGGAACCACGGGTGCTGGTCGGAGGTGTGGCCCGCCACGAGGTCGAGCAGCACGGAGATGCCGCGGCGGCCCGCCTCCTCGGTCAGCCGGGCCATGTCCTCGTTCGTGCCGTAGCGCGGGGCGACCTGGAAGAAGTCCGCGACGTCGTACCCGGCGTCGGCGAACGGGGACACGAAGCAGGGGCTGAGCCAGAGCGCGTCCACCCCGAGCCACGCGAGGTAGTCCAGGCGCCCGGTGATGCCGGCGAGATCGCCGATCCCGTCACCGTCCGCGTCCGCGAAGGACTGCGGATAGATCTGGTACAGCACGGTGCGCCCCAGACGCGAGGCGAGGTCGACGGAGGTCACGGGCAGGCTCCTGGGTAGGTGGTGCGGACGACGTGTCAGACGCTCAGGCCACCATGGTGACCTGAGCGTCTGACATAGCGGGGGTGGCGCGCTACGGGCGGCCCACGTTGAACTTCTCCATGGCCATCAGCGGGCGGACCTTCCGCTCCAGCTCGCCGGGCGCGACGTAGCGGCGCATCGCGTCGTCGGCCAGCTCGTTGCCGAGCGCGGCCATGATCATGCCCTGGTCCAGGGCCAGGTACCGCTGGGAGACCTGGCCGCTGCGGACCGCCACGGCGTCGTAGAAGCCGCCCGGGCCGTAGGCGTCGAAGTCCCGCGCGATGCCCCGCAGGTTGGCCATCGCCTCCCGGGGCGCGTACCGCAGCGCGAGGAACGACGCGTGCGGTGTCACGACGCCGTCGCCGTATTCCGTAGGCGCGGGGGAACCCTCGCGGCACCCCTCGTACGGCTGGTCGACTCCCGTGCGCTCCTGGTCGGAGGTGTAGCCCGGACCGTCGAGGCCCAGCTGGTCGACGCCGTACTCCCGGTACCCGCCGGCGGGGTCGTTCGACGGAGAGAAGCCCCAGTACCCGTAGTCCGCCTCCCGCAGGCCGTGCTCGATCTGTCCCCGCACGTACAGCGGGTGGTTACGGCCCCACGACCGCGGCCCCCACGTCTCCTCGGGGACGAACAGCGGCACCATGAGCGCCTCGAACATGCTGCCGCCCCAGGTCGGGACCACCCGCATGCCGCGGTAGGGGAGGGCGCCCTCGAAGACCGGGACCCCCAGGTACTCGGCCCACTCGCCGACCGGCCGCGTCTCGGTCCAGTCCCAGTCGCAGCTGTCGGGGAACGTGCGGTACGTGCCGAAGTAGTGCTTCGCCGGGATCTGCCCCTCGGCGATCCCGAGGTACGAGGCGATGCGGGGCTCGGTGTTGAACGCGCCGTAGTGGTGGCCCGTGTACCAGACGTCGGCCCCCATGCCGCAGTAGTCACCGGGGACAGGCGCGGTCTCCTGCGGGTCGGCGTCCCAGAACCCGCCGCGGATCTGGTTCTGCGCCGGGTCGTAGTAGCAGCCGAAGTCCATGCGCTCGCGGACGGCGTCCGCCTCCTCGGCCAGCGACGGCTCCGCACGGCTCGCCAGCAGCAGGCCGGTCGCGAGCCAGCCGTTGTCGACGCTCGACAGGAACGGCTTGACCGGGTCGCCGCTCGTCGGGAAGGTCGTGAGCTTGGCGCCTGTCGCCGGGTCGTACCAGTTGTAGAACATGCCGCTGGGCTCGTGCTTCTCCAGCCCCGCGACGGTCTCCACGGTGGTCGCCATCCGCTCGCGCGCCGCGCGGCGGCTGATGAACCCGAGGTCCCGGGCCACCACCGTGCTCCACAGGTACGCGCCGATGTTCGTCGGCGAGGTGTACCCGCCGCGGCTGCCGGGATCCAGGTCGCCGTCGATGTTGTCGTCGGGCAGCCCCGTCTCGTCGACCACCAGCGCGTCGAACGAGCGCCAGGTGTCCGCCGCCCAGGTGCGCAGCTGACGGCGGTCGTCGCCGGAGGTCCGCGCCACCCCGGCGTCGGCGACGCTCGTGGCCGTGCTGCCGCTAGTGCTCCCGCTCGCCGGGACCGCGGTGAACGTCAGCGCGGCGACGGCGGCCGCCGCGACCACCGCCCGGTGCCTTCTGATGATCTGGCTTCTCATGATGTGTCTCCTCTACGTCGTCGTAGTCGTGACAGGTCGTCTCAGGCGGGCAGCTTGCCCGTGCGCGCGACCTCGCCGAGCCACGCGAGGCTCGGCTTGGGCGTGCGCTCGAAGGTGGTGCGGTCGACGGCGACCAGCCCGAACGTCGGGGCGAAGCCGCTCATCCACTCGTAGTTGTCGAGCAGGGACCAGTGGAGGTAGCCCTCGACGTGGCAGCCGCCGGCCATGGCGCGGGCCATGGCCTCCAGGGCGCCACGGGTGTAGTCGATACGGCGGGCGTCGTCGGCGGTGGCCATGCCGTTCTCGGTGACGATCATCGGCACGCCGCCCGTGATGCGGTGCGTGTACTCCAGCGCCTCGCCCAGTGCCTGCGGGTAGTACTCCCAGCCGGTCAGCGTCTTCTCGACGTCGTCGCCGAACGGCACCGGCTCGCCGTCGGCCCCGATGATGGTGCGCAGGTAGCTCTGCACGCCCACGAAGTCGTCGCCGCGTGCCACCTCCAGGAAGAAGTCCTCACGGGGGTAGGCGTAGGCGTCCCGGGCGGCCTCGGCGCCGGGCGCTGCCTGGAACACCTGGTTGGCGATGGTCCAGCCGGCCCGCACGTGCCCCAGGCCGTGCAGGATCTCGACGGCGCGCCGGTGCGCGGTGGCCTGGATCTCGGAGGCGGCCTGGTCGGGGGCGGCCAGGCCCGCGGCGTCGAGGTTCGTACGGCGGCTCGCGCCGAGCATCATCGAGGTGATGTTGGGCTCGTTGATCGTGACCACGTGGCCGACGTCGCCCAGGATCTGCGTGGCCGCCTCGACATAGCGGCTGAACGCGTCGACGGCGTCCGGCGCGAACCACCCGCCGCGCTCGGCGAACCAGCGCGGCAGCGTGAAGTGCAGCAGCGTCACCACCGGCGTCACGCCCGCCTCCAGGCAGGCGTCGATCATGCGTCGGTAGTGCGCGAGCTGCGCCCGCGAGATCTCGCCCTCCGCGGGCTCGACGCGCGCCCACTCGATCGAGAACCGGTACGCGTTCAGGCCGGCGTCGGCGAGCAGCCGGACGTCCTCGGGGTAGCGGTGGTAGCTGTCGACGGCGTCGCCGGAGCTCTCCGCGCACAGCGTCCCCGCGACGTGCTCCTTCGCCCACCAGTCGCTGTTGACGTTGCCGCCCTCGATCTGGTGCGCGGCGGTCGACGCGCCCCACAGGAAGCCGGGTGCGGTGGGCAGCGTGATCTCTTCGGTCACGGAGTACTCCTTGCTGGTACGACTACTTGAGGCCGGTGGTGGAGATGCCCTGCACGATGTGCCGCTGCAGGACGAGGAAGACGATGAGGATGGGCAGCACGATGACGGTCGCTCCCGCGACCAGCAGGCCGTACTGCACGGTGTTCTGGCCGGTCGAGTAGAGGGCCAGCGCGACGGGCAGCGTGTACCGGTCGGCCGACTGGACGGCGACCAAGGGCCACAGGAAGTTGTTCCAGGACCCGAGGAACGTGAGGATGCCGAGCGTCGCCAGCGCTGGCCGGGCCTGCGGCAGCACGATGCGGAAGAACGTGCGGAACTCGCCCGCGCCGTCGACGCGTGCGGCGTCGAGCAGCTCGTCCGGCACGTCGAGCATGAACTGCCGCATCAGGAAGACGCCGAACGGTGCCGCGAGGAACGGCAGGATCAGCGCCGCGTACGTGTTGATCAGGTCCAGGTTGGCCACGAGCACGAACAGCGGCACGAACGTGACCATGCCCGGCACCATCAGCGTGCCCATCACCAGCGCGAACAGGGTCTGCTTGCCGGGGAAGTCGAGCTTGGCCAGGGCGTAGCCCACCATCGCGCTGAACAGGACCGACCCGACCGTCACGACCAGCGCGACGACCACCGAGTTGAGGAAGTACCGCGGGAAGTTCAGCGAGGAGAACAGCTCGGTGTAGTTGGACCAGGTGACCTGGTCGGGGATCAGGGTGGGCGGGAACTGCCGGATCTCGCCCTCCGGCTTGAGTGACGACACGACCATCCAGACCAGCGGCCCGATCGAGGCGGCCAGCCCGATCAGGAGCGCGACGTTGAGGACTACCGCGCGCGGGGTCGGACGGCGGCGTCGAGTCACGGCGTCGTGTGCCGTCACTCCTCGGTCCGTCATTTCTGGGGCCGTCACTTCTGCGGCCATCACTTCTCCGTCCTGAGCAGGCGGAACTGCAGGTACGACAGGACGACGATGGCCACGAACAGCACGTAGCTCATCGCGGCCGACAGGCCGTAGTTGCCGAACCCGAACTGGTTGAAGACCTCGTAGGCCACCGAGTTGGTGGCGCCCAGCGGCCCGCCCTGCGTCATGACGAACGGCTCCTCGAAGAACTGCAGGTAGCCGATGCCGGTGATGACCGCGCAGAACAGCAGCGTGGGCCGCAGCAGCGGGACCGTGATGGACCGGAACTGGCGCACTGCGCCGGCGCCGTCGATGGCGGACGCCTCGTACACGTCACGCGGGATGCCCTGCAGCCCGGCCAGCAGGATCACCATCGAGTACCCGACGTTGCGCCAGGTAGCCATCACGATGAGGGACGGCATGGCCCAGACCTCGTCGGTGAGCCAGCGTGGCCCGTCGATCCCTATGACGCCGAGCGCCGAGTTCACCAGCCCGAAGTCGGGCTGCAGCAGGAACCGCCACACGACCGCCACCGCGACGATCGAGGTCACCACGGGGGCGTAGAAGCCGACGCGGAACACCGACCGGAACCACACCAGGCCCGAGTTGAGCAGGACCGCCAGCAGCAGCGCGATCCCGAGGGTCAGCGGCATGGCCACGCCCACGAAGTAGAGCGTGTTGCCGGCGGCCTGCTGGAACTTCGGGTCCGTGAGGGCCTCGACGAAGTTGTCGAACCCCACGAAGTTCACTGCCCACGGCGTCCGGAGGTCGGCGCCCTGCATGTCGGTGAACGCCATGTACAGGGACGACGCGACCGGGACCAGCATGAAGACCGCGAACAGCACGGTGAACGGCAGCGCGAAGCCCCAGGCCGCGAGGCCCGTGCGGCGGCGGCGTGCGGAGGCACGCCGCACCGGCACGGTCGCGGGAGGGACGGTCGCTGTGGAGGCGGCCACGGTCAGTCCAGACCCGTCCCGATCGAGGTAGCGGCGTCCTGCATCTGCTTCGCCGCGTCCTCCGGGCTGATGTCACCGGCGATGACCTGCTCGATGATCAGGTCCAGCTCGTGCTCGATCTCGGCCCAGGTCGGGATCGCGGGGGTCGAGCGAGCCGTCTCCAGCACGTCCTGGTAGACGGCGACCGCCTCGTCGTCGGCCAGTGCCGGGTCGTCCCAGGAGGCCTGCACGGCGGGCAGGTCGTTCGAGATCTCGAACCAGTCGACCTGGGTGGCCGGGTCGGTAGCGAACTGGACGAACTTCCAGGCGGCATCGGGGTTGGCGGCGTCGGCCAGGACACCGAGGTTGGAGCCGCCGATGAACGAGCCGGTCGCCTCGTCCGCGGGCAGGGGCACCACGCCGAACGAGTCGGCGAAGTCGTCGCCCGCCGTCGTCAGCAGGTTGGCGCGCTCCCAGGGGCCGGAGACGAACGAGCCGAGGTTGCCGTCGATGAAGTTCTGCACCTTCTCCTCCTCGACGAGCACCGGCGGGGCGAGCCCGTCGCGCATGAAGGAGGAGTAGTACTCCAGGGCCTTGACCTGGGCGTCGTTGTCGAGCGTGAACTCGCCAGCGTCGTCCAGGATCTCGCCGCCCGCCTGCCAGTAGAACGGCAGGTACATCAGGGCGGTGGAGTTGCCGCGCGTCTGGAGCGCGATGCCGTGCTCGGCGCCGGCGTCCTGCAGCCCGGCGGCGAAGTCCGTGAGGTCCGCCCAGGTCTTGGGTGCCTCCAGGCCCTCCTGCTCGGCGAGGTCCTTGCGGTAGTACAGGACGCGCGACTCGACGTACCAGGGCACGCCGTAGGACGTCCCGTCGACGACCGTGGTGTCCCACGCGCCCGGGAAGAAGGCCGCGGAGTCGATGTCCTCGGGCGTGGGCGCGAGGCCGCCGAGCTCCACGAAGCCGCTCACGAGGGTGGTGCCGACCTGCATGACGTCGGGCACCTCGCCGGTGGCGATGGCCGTGTTGATCTTCTCGGTGGACGACTCCCACGGTACGGGCGTGACGTTCACCGTGACGTCGGGGTTGTCGGCCTCGAACTGCTCGGCGAGCTCGGGCAACAGCTCGCCCTCCGTGCCCATCGCCCAGACCTCGACGGTGCCGGTGGCGGGACCGTCCGCGATGCCGCTGGGGCCCTCTGTCGTGGTGCCGGCCTCGTCGCTGCGGCCGCACCCGGTGAGGGCGAGGGCCAGCGTGAGGGTCGACGCCGTCGCCGCTGCGACGAGGCGAGGTGTCCTGTTCACGATCACTCCTTTGTTGATCCGCTGTTCCGAAATTTCGAAGTACCATCTCGGAAAGACCTGCGGAGGTTAGACGCGACTCGACGGCCTGTCAATGGCGGAAGTCCGGGAGTGTGCGCTCAACACGGCTGAAGTGCGGGTGTGCTGCATGACATCCGCTACGATCCTGATTTCGGAAACTCGATCTCGCCCAGGCCGACGGAGGACCCATGGCACACGACCAGTCCCGCATCCCGCTCGCGGTCGTCGCGGCCGAGGCGGGCGTCTCGGTTCCGACGGTCTCGAAGGTCCTCAACACCCGGCCCGACGTCGCGGGCGCCACCCGCGCGCGGGTCACGGAGGTGCTGGAGCGCCACGGGTACGTCGTCCGCCCGCCGTCGGCGAAACCCACGGGCATGATCGACGTGCGGATCGTCGACTTCGAGGGCACGTGGTCCGAGGCGGTGGTCCGCGGCGCCGTCGCGGGCGCCCGGCGGTTCGGCCTCGACGTCGTCCTGGCGGTCGAGCCGGACCCCGACGACTGCAGCGCCTGGGTGCGGCACGCGCTGGAGCGCGGCACCGACGGCCTGGTCAGCATCGTCGCGGTGCCCGACGCCGAGGCGCGGCGTGCGCTGGAGGACACGGGTACGCCGCTCGTCGTCGTCGACCCGCGGCAGCGGCCGCCCGAGGGGATGCTGAGCGTGGGGGCGACGAACTTTCAAGGCGGGCTCGAGGCGACCGCGCACCTGCTGGGGCTCGGCCACCGGCGCATCGCCACGATCACCGGCGCGCTCGAGCAGGACAACGCCATCGCGCGGCTCGCCGGCTACCGCGCCGCGATGATCCGGGCCGGCGCCCCCACGGACGACGAGCTCGTGTACGTCGGCGCCTACGGCGTGACGTCGGGGTACGAGGGCGCCCAGCGGCTCATGGCCCTGGACGAGCCGCCCACCGCGATCTTCGCCAGCAGCGACGACACGGCCCTCGGCGCGCTACGCGCCCTGCGCGAGGCCGGGCTCTCGGTGCCGCGCGACGTCTCGCTCGTCGGCTTCGACGACATGCCGATCGCGCCGTGGATCGACCCGGCGCTCACCACGGTGCGCCAGCCGCTCGCGGAGATGGGCGCGACCGCGGTCGACCTGGTGCACCGGGCCCGCACGGCCAGCGGCCACACACTCCGCACCGAGCTGGCCACCACCCTGGTGGAACGCTCGTCGACGGCTCCACCACCCCGCTGAACCGCTCACGACCGACGGTCAGCGGGTGGGGCGCTGCGGCTTCTCGACCTCAGGGAGGGGCAGGCCGCCGGGGCCTTCCTCGGACGCGGGCGGCAGGGGTTCGCCGCGGGCCATGCGCTCCTTGGCGCTGGCCGCGTACGCGTCGACGTACTCCTGGCCGGACAGCGCCAGGATCGCGTACTCGATCTCGTCGGCGACCGCGCGCAGCACGAACTTGTCGGTCTCCATGCCCTTGTACCGGCTGAAGTCGAGCGGCTCGCCGATCACCGCGCCGAGCGGCATGAACGTGGGCAGGCCCCGGCCGGGCGGCTGGGCGACGTCGGTGTCGACCATGGCGACCGGGATGACCGGGGCACCCGACTCCAGCGCCATCCGGGCTACGCCGGTCTTCGCCTTGTAGAGGCGGCCGTCGGGGCTGCGGGTGCCCTCGGGGTAGATGCCGAACAGGTTGCCCTCGCGCAGCACGCGCAGCCCCGTGCGCAGCGCGGCCTCGCTCGCGGCGCCGCCGGAGCGGTCCACGGGGATCATGCCGATGCCCGTCATGAACCAGGCCACGATCTTGCCCTTGACGCCCTTGCCCGTGAAGTAGTCGGACTTGGCGAGGAAGGTCACCCGGCGCGGGACCACGAGCGGCAGGATGAACGAGTCGATCACCGCGAGGTGGTTGCTCGCCATGATCGCCGGGCCTGTTCGCGGCACGTTCTTGGCGCCGATGACCCACGGCTTGTACGCGAGGCGCAGCCACGGGCCGACCAGCAGGTTCCGCATCACCCAGTAGAACAAGATTTCCTCCTCCAGACCCGGCCCCGCGGGCCCCCCGACGACAATAGAGTGTGCGCATGGCCGCATCGAACACCGACGACCGCGACGACGACGTGCCCGGCGACACCCCACGCGAGCTGGGCGACGACGACGTGGCCTCGCGCTGGGCCGACATCGTCGCAACCCTCGGCGACCTGGGTGCCTCGCGGGCCGACGGCACGGCCGACGACCCGGAGAAGCCCGCCGAATCCTCTCAGACTTCGCGGCCGGATGACGAGAGCACCGCCGACGACGGCGCCGTCGACCGTATCGACGACCGTGCCGGTGACCGCGCCGGCGACCGCTCGGACGAGCCGGCGACCGGGGCGCGCGTGATCCTGCCCGCCGGCCCGCGCGACTGGCCCCTGACGCCGGAGATCGAGGCGCTCGAGGAGGCGGAGTCCCACTTCACGCCGCCGGAGCCGCCGCCGCTGATGTCGCGCGACCCGCTGCTCACGATGGCCTGGAGCTTCGTCGTGGGTGTCCCCACGCTGGCCCTGGTCGGGATGGTCGTGTCGGCGGCGTCGTCGCTGTCGATCCCGCCGCTGGCCGGGCAGATCGGCCTCGGGCTGTTCGTGGCAGGCCTCGGCGTGCTGATCTGGCGCATGCCCCACCAGCGGGACCCCGACGACGACGGGCCGGGCGCCGTCGTCTGACGCCGCAACACGCCGTAGAACGTGTCAGAAGCTCAGTTCACCCGGGTGAACTGAGCTTCTGACATCTTCGGCTGGGGCTCTCAGCGGCGGGCGAGGTCCGCCGCGCCGACGATGCCGGCCTCGTTACCGTGCTCGGCCAGCTCGATCTTCGCCACGGGCCGGTGGCCCATCGCGGACAGCTGGGCCTCGAAGCCTCGCCGGACCGGACCGAGCAGCAGCTCGCCGGCCGCGCCCACGCCACCGCCGATGACGATGAGCTCCGGGTCGAGCAGGGCTGCCACCGACGCCGAGCCCTCACCGATCCAGCGCCCGAGCGTGGCGAGCAGCTCGATCGCGAGCTCGTCGCCCTCCTGGGCGGCCTGCGTCACCATCTTGCCGCGGATCCCGGCAGGGTCGCCGCCTGCGAGCTCCAGCAGCCGCTTCGCCTGCCCGTCGCGCGCGACCGCGGCGTGCTGGGCGTCGCGCTCCAGCGCGCTGCCCGACGCGTACTGCTCCCAGCAGCCCTCGTGGCCGCAGCCGCAGTAGTGCCCCTCCGGCACCACGCGCATGTGGCCCACCTCGGCGGCCATGCCCCATTTTCCGCGCACGAGCTCCCGCTCGGAGACGACGGCGCCGCCGAGTCCGGTGCCGACCGTGAGCATGAGCATGTCGGTGGCGTCGCGGCCCGCGCCGAACCGGAACTCGGCCCAGCCCGCGGCGTTCGCGTCGTTCTCCACGACGATGGGCAGGTCGGCGTCGACCAGCTCGGCCACCTTCGCGGCCAGCGGGTACTCCCGCCAGGCGATGTTGGGGGCGAAGTTCACGGACGTCCGGTCCGGGCTGACGAAGCCCGCCGCGGCGAGCCCGATCGCACCGACCTCGTGCTCGCGGACCAGCTCGTTGCAGGCGTCGGCGATCGCCTTGTCGATGTGCGCGACGTCGTCGGCGTCGGTCTCCCGGCGTACCTGGGCGAGGATCTTGCCCTCCTCGTCGACGACTCCCACAGCGATCTTCGTGCCGCCGATGTCGACCCCGATGGCGTGCATTCGTCCTCACGTTCTCTCGTTTGCACGACGGCCGCCCGGGCCGTCGAGAAGGGGACTGCACCGAAAGGTGCACAGAACCAGGGTAGCGACCGCCCGGAGTGCAACACGCGGCGTCCGTTTCCCGGTATCTTTGCAGGCACGGTCAGTACTGCCACTGGAGTCAGAATGGACGAGATCAACAGCGCGATCCTCATCGAGCTGCCCCCCACCTCCAATCTCAACGATGTACTCGCGGATCGTGTCGGCGCCGGTGCCGACAAGCCGATGATGGAGGTCCCGGTCGGCAAGGGCGAGCCCTGGCGGGTCGTCACGGCCGGCCAGTTCGACGCCCAGGTGGTCGCCGTGGCGAAGGGCCTCGTGGCCCGCGGTATCGAGCCCGGCGACAAGGTCGGGATCATGTCCCGCACCCGGTACGAGTGGGCTGTGCTGGACTTCGCGGCCTGGGCCGCCGGCGCGGTGCCGGTACCGGTCTACGAGACCTCTTCGGCCGAACAGGTCGAGTGGATCCTGTCCGACGCCGACGTGAAGCTCGTCTTCACGGAGTCCGCGGCCAACGCCGCCACCGTCGAAGAGGTCCGTGCCGCCTGCCCCCACGTGCTCAACGTGCTCGTCATCGACGACGGCGCGCTGGACGCACTCGAGGCCGACGGCGTGGACGTGCCCGACGACGAGATCACCCGTCGTCGCGCCCTCGCGGACCTCGACGACCTCGCCACGATCATCTACACGTCGGGCACCACGGGCCGCCCCAAGGGTGCAGAGCTGACGCACCGCAACTTCGCGTCGCTCGCGGTGAACGCCGTCGAGGCCGTGCCGGAGGTGTTCGCCAAGGACGGCGGACGCACCCTCCTGTTCATCCCGATGGCGCACGTGTTCGCGCGCTACGTGCACGTGCTCGCCGTGGCGGGCGGTGTGGTCACCGGACACTGGGGTGACACGACGACGCTGGTCGACGGCCTGGGCGAGTTCAGGCCCACGTTCATCCTCGCGGTGCCGCGGGTGTTCGAGAAGGTCTACAACACGGCCGAGCAGACGGCGGCGGCCGGCGGCAAGTCGAAGATCTTCCACTGGGCGACGGCGACGGGTATCGCATGGTCGCGGGCGCTCGACACGCCGTCGGGCCCGAGCCTCGGCCTGAAGCTGCAGCACTCGGTCGCCAGCGCGCTGGTGTTCTCGAAGCTGCGGGCCAAGCTGGGCGGCCAGGCGGAGTTCGCCGTCTCGGGCGGCGGCCCGCTGGGCGAGCGCCTCGGTCACTTCTACCGCGGGCTGGGCCTCACCGTGCTCGAGGGCTACGGCCTCACCGAGTCCACGGCCCCGGCAACCGTGACCCGCCCGACGGCGACGAAGATCGGCACGGTCGGCCCGCCGCTGCCGGGCTGCTCCGTCAAGATCGCGGCGGACGGCGAGATCCTCCTCAAGGGCTCGAACATCTTCCGGGCGTACCACAACAACGAGGCCGCCACCGCGGAGTCGTTCACCGAGGACGGCTGGTTCCTCACCGGCGACCTGGGCGTGCTGGACGCCGACGGGTTCCTCACGATCACCGGTCGCAAGAAGGAGATCATCGTCACCGCGGGCGGCAAGAACGTGGCGCCCTCGAACCTCGAGGACCGGATCCGGTCGCACGCCCTGGTCAGCCAGTGCGTGGTGGTCGGTGACAACAAGCCGTACATCGGCGCGCTGGTGACGCTCGACGCCGAGGGTCTGCCGGGCTGGCTGAAGATGCACGGCAAGCCCGCGCTCTCCGTGGACGAGGCCCGCAAGGACCCCGACGTCCTGGCCGCGCTGGACGAGGCGGTCCAGCGCGCCAACAAGGCCGTCTCGAAGGCCGAGTCGATCCGCAAGTACACGGTGCTGGCGGAGGACCTGACCATCGAGAACGGATACCTCACGCCGAAGCAGAGCGTGAAGCGGTCGGTGTTCCTGAAGGACTTCGACGCGGACGTCGAGCGCCTCTACGCGGACAAGAACAAGGAGAGCCTGCACCTCATCGGCTGAGCTTCCTCGGCCGGTTGCTGACTTCGGTCGGTTGCTGGTGGGACGGCACGACTTCGGTCCGTTGCTCTGAGATCGGTCAATCAAACGACCGATCTCAGAGCAACGGACCGAAGTCGTGTCGGCGTTGACGCAACCGACCGAAGTCGCACGGCCGCGCTCCGCCGTCGTGCCGTGTCCGGTGCCCGCTATCCCGTCGTGAACGAGATCCAGGAGTCCGGCGGCAGCTCCGGCCGGCCGGGCACCGCCCGGTGCTCCTCGGTCCATGCCTGCCCGACGGCGTCGGTGGCCACGGCCCGCCAGAACCGCACCGCCGGCGGGTTGGCGTCCTGGAACGCGATCTCCCAGTGCCCCGGGAAGGTCGCCAGGACGTGCGCCGCGAGCTCCCGCCCGACGCCGCTCCGGCGTGCCGCACGGACCACGAAGAACGAGGTGAGCACGCGGGCCGGGCCGTCGAGCGCCCGGACCAGCGCGAAGCCGACGGGTGACGGCGGGGCGCCGTCGGGCTCCAGGTGGGCGAGGAAGCCGCACCTGTCCGGGTCGGTGAACGTCGCGTCGAGCCGTTCGCGCCGGAACTGGCCTGCCGCGTCGGGGAGCGCCCCGGTGATCTCGGACATGTCGTGCTGGAACAGCAGCCAGAGCCGTTCCAGGACGGGGAGGTCGGCCGGAGTCGTGGGGCGGATCGTCAGCCGTGCGGCCGCGGAGGCAGGGGAGTTCGTCATAACAGAAAGCCTCCCGGGCCATTAGGCAACCGGGAGGCTCAGGACAATTCTCTCACGCGCTGCGGCTCCGAGTCGAGACGCAAGTCGCGTGCTCATTCACCGGACGTGCCGGGCACTGTCGGCGGCCGTCAGTAGGATGACGACGAAGGGTGCCGCGCGGGCGATCGCCGGCAGCGGCGCCCGTGAACTTTTCCCGATGAGAGGTGCTCCTGAAGATGGCTGTTCGTCGTGTGGCTCTGCTGACCGCCGGCGGCTTCGCGCCCTGCCTGTCGTCCTCGGTCGGTGGCCTGATCGAGCGTTACACCGAGCTCGACCCCGAGATCGAGATCATCGCCTACCTGCACGGCTACCACGGCCTGCTGACCGGCAACAAGATCGAGATCGGCGAGGAGGCCCGCGCACAGGCTCATGTCCTGCACCGCTTCGGCGGCTCGCCGATCGGCAACTCGCGCGTCAAGCTCACCAACGTCAAGGACGCGGTCAAGCGCGGCCTCGTCAAGGAGGGGCAGGACCCGCTGCACGTCGCCGCGGAGCAGCTCAAGGCCGACGGCGTGGACGTGCTGCACACCATCGGCGGCGACGACACCAACACGACGGCCGCTGACCTCGCCGCCTACCTGCACGACAACGGCTACGAGCTCACCGTCGTGGGTCTGCCGAAGACGATCGACAACGACGTCGTGCCGATCAAGCAGTCGCTGGGCGCGTGGACCGCCGCCGAGGAGGGCGCGAAGTTCGCGGCCAACATCATCGGTGAGAACCGCGTGGGCCCGCGCATGCTGATCGTGCACGAGGTCATGGGCCGCCACTGCGGCTGGCTGACGGCGGCGACGGCCGGCAAGTACCGCGAGTGGCTCGACGAGCAGGAGTGGGCACCCGCCCTCGGCCTGTCGCGCGAGCGCTGGGACGTGCACGCGGTGTTCCTGCCCGAGCTGGAGATCGACCTCGAGGGTGAGGCCAAGCGCCTGCGCGGCGTCATGGACGAGATCGGCAACGTCAACATCTTCCTGTCGGAGGGTGCTGGCATGCACGAGATCGTGGCCCAGCTCGAGGCGGCGGGCGAGACCGTGGAGCGCGACCCCTTCGGCCACGTCAAGCTCGACACGATCAACCCCGGCCAGTGGTTCGCCAAGCAGTTCGCGGAGAAGCTGGGCGCCGAGAAGACCATGGTGCAGAAGTCGGGCTACTACTCGCGCGCCGCGGCCGCGAACAGCGACGACCTGCGCCTCATCAAGTCGATGACCGACTACGCGGTGGAGTGCGCGCTGCGCGGCGAGTCCGGCGTCATCGGCCACGACGAGGAGGACGGCGACCGCCTCAAGGCGATCGCGTTCCCGCGGATCGCCGGCGGCAAGGCGTTCGACGTCTCGCAGGAGTGGTTCGGCGAGCTCCTCGCGGACATCGGCCAGCCGCTCGTCCCCGCCGCCCCGGCGGAGCACTGAGCACCGTGCGGGCACCACTGGTAGCGGACGGGCCGGCGAGCCGATGAGCACTGTCACTGATCCGGCCGAACGGTCGGCCGACCCGGCAGGTCCGGCAGGTCTGGACCACTACCGCACGCTCACGGCGCTCCAGCAGCCCACGTGGCCGGACCCGGCGGCGCTCGCGGCCGCCACCGGCCGCCTGGCGCAGGCCGCGCCCATAGTGGTGCCCGCACAGGCCGACATCCTGACCGAGCGGCTCGCCGCCGCCGGTCGGGGTGAGGCGTTCCTGCTTCAGGGCGGGGACTGCGCGGAGACGTTCGCCGAGGCGAACGCGGACCGCATCCGCAACAAGATCCGCACGATCCTGCAGATGGCTGTGGTGCTGACCCACGGCGCGAGCACGCCGGTCGTGAAGATGGGCCGCATGGCGGGCCAGTACGCCAAGCCCCGCTCCAGCGACACCGAGACGCGCGACGGCGTGACCCTGCCGGCCTACCGCGGCGACATGATCAACGGGTTCCCGTTCACACCGGAGGCCCGCATCCCCGACCCGGAACGGCTCGAGCAGGCCTACCGGATCTCGGCCGCCACGGCGAACGTGGTGCGCGCCTTCACGCAGGGCGGTTTCGCCGACCTGCGCCAGGTGCACGAGTGGAACCGCGGCTTCATGCGGAACCCCGCCTACGCGCGGTACGAGAAGACGGCGGACGAGATCGACCGCGCCATCCGGTTCATGCACGCGTGCGGCGCCGACTTCGACGCCCTGCGCTCCGTCGAGTTCTTCCTGAGCCACGAGGCTCTCGTGCTCGACTACGAACGCGCGCTGACCCGTACGGACCAGCGCACCGGGAAGGCCTACGACACGAGCGCGCACTTCCTCTGGATCGGGGAGCGCACCCGCCAGCTCGACGGCGCCCACGTCGACTTCATGTCCCGCATCGCCAACCCGATCGGCGTGAAGCTCGGCCCGGGGACGACGCCGCACGACGCCCTGGCGCTCACCGAACGCCTGAACCCGGACAACGTGCCGGGACGGCTCACGTTCATCACGCGCATGGGCGCCGGGCGGGTCCGCGACGTGCTTCCGACCATCGTCGAGGCCGTGACCTGGTCCGGCGCGAACGTCACGTGGGTGACGGACCCGATGCACGGCAACACCATCACCTCGGACAGCGGGTACAAGACCCGCCGGCTGACGGACGTGCTCGACGAGGTCGCCGGTTTCTTCGAGGTGCACAAGACGCTGGGCACCGTGCCGGGCGGGCTGCACATGGAGCTCACGGGCGACGACGTCACCGAGGTGCTGGGCGGAGCCGAGGAGATCTCCGACGCGGGCCTGGCGCTGCGCTACGAGACCCTCGTGGACCCGCGCCTGAACCACCAGCAGTCGCTGGAGCTGGCGTTCCAGGTGGCGGAGATGCTCCGCGCCTAACCTGCGGGCAGCACCAGCGCGGTGATCACGACGCCGTTCCCCCGGGCCCAGCGGCCGCTGACCACCCGGAGGAGTGGCGCGGTGTCCGCGCGGCGGATGTGCGCCTGGAACGTACCGTCGGTGCTCAGCTCGATGGCGACGTCCTCGAAGCCGAGCCACTCGTGCCGCAGCGGGTACCACGCCTTGTAGACAGTCTCCTTGGCGCTGAACAGCAGCCGCTCCCA
The DNA here is from genome assembly GCF_042654905.1 of Promicromonospora alba. Classification (NCBI taxonomy): domain Bacteria; kingdom Bacillati; phylum Actinomycetota; class Actinomycetes; order Micrococcales; family Promicromonosporaceae; genus Promicromonospora; species Promicromonospora alba. The sequence goes on along the minus strand of NZ_JBHSFI010000003.1, from coordinate 681,608 downwards.
CGGCGTCACCGCGTCCTGCGCCGCCAGCCGCTCGATCGCCTGGTTCTCACCGGCGTCCATGACGGATCGCACCACGTTCGCAGGCACGGGGGCGTCGGTCTCGACGTCGACCCCGATCGCGAGCGTGCGGCCGAGGCGATGACGCGAGCCTCGGCGGGAGTCAGCGGCGACGACGGCGTCGCGGCGCCCCAGAGGGCGTGCACCGCGGGACCGGGACCGACGGCACGGCGGAGGAGGCCCGCCGACTCGCTGAGCTCGACCACGCAAACCGCCTCGGGCCGGACCGGCAGGGACTGGCCAGTCACTGGCAGGGACTGGCACACGGACAGAGTGATGATGGCACGTCCGCAGAGTCGCCTGAAGGTATGTCTCTTGGTGCGCGGTGCGGATTGGGCGCTCCTTGGTCAGGCCTTGGTCGGCCCGCCAGAAACTCGGTCCCATGGAACTAGAAGGCAAGAACGCGCTCGTCACCGCCGGCTCGCGAGGCATCGGTCGCGCCATCTCCCTGGCCCTGGGGGAACGAGGTGCCAACGTGGTGGTCAACTACGTCGCCGGCGCCGAGGCGGCACACGAGGTGGTCGAGGAGATCGGCGCTCGCGGAGGCAAGGCGGTGGCGGTCCAGGCCGATCTCGGCGTCCCCGCGGACGTCGCCCGGCTGTTCGAGGAGGCCGAGCGGGCGTTCGGCGGGCTCGACATCGTCGTGAACAACGTCGGGATCAACCTCGTGGCGCCGCTCGCCGAGACCACGGAGGAGGACTTCGACCGGACCGTGGCCGTCAACTTCAAGGGCTCGTTCCTCGTGCTGAAGAACTCCGCGCGAATCGTCTCCGACGGCGGCCGGATCATCAGCATCTCGACGGGGAACACCCGGGTGACCATGCCGATGATCGGCGTGTACTCCGCGACCAAGGCCGCCGTCGAGCAGATGACCTACTCGCTCGCCAAGGAGGTCGGGGGACGAGGTGTCACGGTCAACGTGGTGCTGCCGGGACTGACGGACACCGAGGGCCTGCGCCCGGAGATCCGGGCGAACGCGGACGGGATCATCGGCATGACACCGCTCGGCCGGATGGGTCGTCCCGAGGACATCGCCGACGTCGTCGCGTTCCTCGCCTCCGAGCAGGCCCGCTGGGTGACCGGCCAGGCGATCGGCGCCTCGGGCGGCCTCTCCTGACCGCCGCCTCCGCGCGTCACGCGACGTGAGAGGCGTGCGTCGGTGATCGGGTAGCTTGCCTCGTCGCGTCGTCCGACGCGGGCGCGTTCCACCGGGCGCCGTGCGACGTCCACTGCCGCACGTCGGCCGGGACGTCGACGGCGTGCGCGGGCTCGTGGCGCAGCAGCGCGTGCAACCTGACCAGCTCCGGAAAGCGGTAGGTCGCCCGACCGTCCGGGCGCGGCTCGGCGACGGTGAGGAGGCTGGCGTCGTCCAGCTCGGCCACCGGGCACTCCGCGTCGGCGAGCCCGGTACCGAGGACCCGCGCGGCGTCCTGCATGGTGAAGTCCGGGCCGTCGATGGCACACAGCCGCCGGAAGGCCCATCGGTATGCGGGCGCCAGCCGGAGGTAGGCGTCCTCGAACGACGCGCTCGGGTCCAGGCGTCGCGTGACGAGCTCCTGCAGCCGCTGGTCGCGGTCGCGCATGCGGTCGACGAGCTCCACGACCCGCCACGAGGGACGTGCGGCCAGCTTCTCGGCGGCGGCCCGGATCGCCAGGGGCAGGTTGTCGCACAAGCGCACCAGCTCGTTCGCCGCACCTGGCTCCTCGGTGACCCGTGAATCACCGGCCACCTGGCGCAGCAGGTGCACGCCGTCGGCGACGGGAAGCGGGCCGACGTCGACGCGCCGTGCGCCCTCCAGACCCTGCAGGCCGACCCTGGTGGTGACGAGAGCGGCACACGCACGACCCGCCGGGATCAGGTGGCGCAGCGTCTCGGCGTGCACGGCGTCGTCGAGGACGACGAGGACCCGCCGTCCCGAGGTCCAGCTCCGGTACAGGCCCGTGCGTTCGGACAACGTGTCCGGGACCTGGCTCCTCGGTATGCCGAAGGCGAGCAGGAAGTGCTCGAGCACGTCGAAGGGATCGGCGGCGGGACCAAGAGCGGCGAAGAGCTGCCCGTCGGGGAACTCGGGCCGCAGCTCGTGTCCCATGTGCGTCGCGAGCATCGTCTTGCCCGCGCCGGCCGCGCCCTTGAGGACGACCACCCGAGGCGCGTTCCCAGCAGACCCGTGGCGTACGTGTGCCGCCAGCTCGCGGTGTTCGGACCGCCGTCCGACGAAGTCCTCGCTGTCCGGGGGCAGCTGCGCGGGTGCGATGGTCCGGAACGGATCGGCGGGCGGCGGCGCCTCGACGCGGACCAGGGGCGCGGGTTCGAGAGTTCCCTCGATGATCTGCCTCTGGAGCTCCACCAGCCGCGCGGACGGATCCAGCCCCAGCTGCGCGACCATCCGGTCACGCAGCTCCGTGAAGACGGTGAGCGCGCGGCTGCGGTCGCCGGCTCCGCCGAGGGCCGTCATGAGCTGGGCGTGGAAACCCTCGTGCAAGGGATTGGTCGCGGCGAGGAGCTCCAGCTCGGGAAGCAGGTCCCGGTGCTCGCCGAGGCCGAGGGCGACGTCGATCGTCTGCTCCCGCAGCCGGAGCCGGTCTCCCTCGACTCGCGTGACGATCGGTTGCAGCAGCGGACCCAGGTGGACGTCGGCCAGCATCGCACCGCGCCACAGCCCCAGTGCCCCGCGCCACCGTTCCAGCGCTCCGCGGGGGTTGCCGCCGCGCAGCGTGACCAGCCCCTGCTGGACCGCGGTCTCGAACTCCCGGTAGTCGAGCTCTCCTGGCTCCACGCGGATCTTGTACCCGAGCGGTGACGACTCGATCCTGCTCGCCTCGGCACCGGCGCCGTCCAGGTGCTTCCGCAACGTGTAGACGTAGGTCTGCACCGTCTTCCGCGCCAGCTTCGGCGGGTGGGCGTCCCAGAGCTCGTCGACGAGCGAGCTCACCGTGACGGTCCGGTCGTAGTTGAGCAGCAGCATGGCGAGGACCCGGCGAGGCATCGCTGCTGAGACGGTTCCGCGAGCTATCGGGCCTTCGGCCTCGAGAGACCCCAGGATCTGGAACTTCATGCTCCTCCTCTGCGGTCGCCACACCGCCGACCCCGGTGATCGATCTTCGCCGTCGCCCCTATGGGCTAGAGCAGCGTCTGCGCCACCCGGCGCACCGCCGCGCGCTTGCCGCTGATCAGGGCGTCGACCGGCGGCTCACCGAGCTCGTCGTTCGGCGTGAACAGCCACTCGAGGATCTCCTCGTCGGTGAACCCGGCGTCGGCCAGCACGATCACGGTGCCGCGCAGCGTCGGGATGACACCGGGGCGGCCGTCGACCTCCGGCAGCACGAACTTGGCGGGCACCTGGAAGATGGTGCGCTCGCCGCGCTTGATACCGACGACGTGCCGGTCACGGACCAGGCCGCGGGCCTTGCCGACCTCGATGCCGAGGATCTCGGAAAGGTCGGGCAGGTTCAGCCATTCGCCAACGAGGGCGTCGAGATCTGTCACGGTAGAAGGGTATGCGACGGGGCACGGGCCGGGGCGCCGCAACGATCCGGCAACGGCCTGGTGTCCACAATGAGAGTTTCAGTCCGGGCGTGGGTGGTCACCCGTACACTCCCACCGTGGCTCAGGTGACGGCAGACCCTCTCATCGGCCGCCTGGTCGACAGGCGGTACCAGATAGTCGCGCGCGTGGCGCGTGGCGGCATGGCCACGGTGTACCGCGCACACGACAGCCGCCTGAACCGTGAGATCGCCCTCAAGGTCATGCACCCCCACCTGGCGGACGGCGAGCAGGCCGCGAGCTTCCGGGAGCGCTTCGAGCGTGAGGCGCGCTCGGCGGCGGGCCTGCAGCACCACGGCGTGGTGGCGGTCTACGACCAGGGCACCGACGGCGACATGCGCTACCTGACCATGGAGTACGTGCCGGGCACCAACCTGCGCCACCTGATCAGCAGCGGCGAGCTCACGCTGCGCCGCTCGTTCGCGGTCCTCGACGTGGTGCTCTCGGCGCTGGCCGCCGCGCACGCCAAGGGGATAGTGCACCGGGACATCAAGCCCGAGAACGTGCTGCTGGAGGCGGGTACGGGCCGCCCGAAGGTCGCGGACTTCGGCCTGGCCCGCGCCATCTCCGAGGTGTCCAACACCACGACGGGCACCGTGCTGGGCACCGTCGCCTACCTCGCTCCCGAGACCATCTCGACCGGGCACGTCGACATGCGCGCCGACGTGTACGCCGTGGGCATCCTCGCCTTCGAGATGTTCACGGGCCGCCTGCCGCACGCGGGGGAGGGGCCGATCCAGGTGGCGTACGCGCACGTCAACAGCGACGTGCCGCCCGTGAGCGCGTTCGCGGGCCATCTGGGCCGCCCGCTGGACCTGCTCGTCCGTGCGCTCACCGCCCGCGACCCGGACCGCCGCCCGCGCGACGCCGCCGTCGCGCTGGACGCGCTCCGGAACACGTTCCAGCAGATCCCGAACGAGGTGCTGGACATACCCGCCAACGCGGCGCCGCCGCCGTCGCCGGCTGCCGTCAAGGCGGCGCGTACCGCAGTGGTGGAGCGGCCGGCGGCCGGGCGCTGGGTCGCCCAGCAGCCGCCCCCGCCTCCGCCGCCGCCCGCGGAGAAGCCCCGGCGAGGCGGCAAGGTCCTGCTGGCCCTCGCACTGATAGCCGTCCTCGCCGGCGCCTGGTGGTACACCGAGAGCGGCCCTGGTGCCTATTCGGTGGTGCCCGACGGCGTGGTGGGTGCCAGCGAGCAGGTTGCCGAGGAGGCACTGACCGCGGCCGGGTTCAAGTCGTCGAGCGACGAGCAGCACGACTCCGACGTGCCGGAGGGCGAGGTCATCTCGGTGGTGCCCGACGAGGGGCAGCGCTGGCACCGCGACCAGCCGGTACGTCTGGTGGTCTCGCTGGGGCAGGAGCTGGCCGAGGTGCCGGAGGGCCTCGTCGGCATGCTGGAGGCTGATGCGCGGTCCGCCCTGAAGGGTGTGGGCCTCGCCGACGTCGAGGTCTCGCGCGAGTACACGAACGATGCCCCGCGGAACGAGGTCATCTGGGCCTCGGTCCGCGACGGCGACATGGTGCCGACGGACGAGCGCGTCCGGCTCACCGTCTCGGACGGCCCGCCGCCGGTCGTCGTGCCCGACGTCACGGGGCTGGACGTCGACGACGCGACCGACACGCTGAGCGACGAGGGGTTCGAGGTGGCGCGGGACGACGCCTTCGACGAGACGGTGGAGGCCGGCACGGTGATCCGGACCGACCCCGGCGAGGGCGAGGGCGCCGAGCAGGGCAGCACGGTCACGCTGGTCGTCAGCATGGGGCCGGAGGGCACCGTCCCAGACGTCGTCGGGATGACCGTCGAGGAAGCGGAAGGACTGCTCGAGAAGGCCGGCTACGAGGTGGAGGTGCGCGGCTTCGGCGAGCTGTTCGGCGGCGTCCTGGAGTCCGATCCGGCCGCGGGGGAGCAGCTGGAGCAGGGCGGCGTGGTCACGATCTGGACCCTGTGACTGGACCTGTGACTGGACCCTGTGACCTGACCGCCGCGGACGCCGCCCGGATCGAGCGGGTTACGCGGCCCGGTCGACGGCGGCGTGAGCCAGGTCGGTCAGCACGCTCCGGCCGGGCTCGCTCAGGTCCGCCAGGTCGAGCAGGGCGTGCGCCCGGACGGCGAGGTCGTCGATGAGGTGCTCGACGGCGTCCAGCGCGCCCGAGCCGACGATCACCTCGCGGACCCTGGTGACGTCCTCCTCGGAGAGGTGGGGGTCGCCGAGCGCCGCTGTCAGCGTCGCGGCGTCGGGCCCGTCCGGGTCGGGCAGCAGGGCGAGGGTGCGTGCCACGACCACCGTGCGCTTGCCCTCCCGCAGGTCGTCACCGGCGGGCTTGCCCGTGACCACGGGGTCGCCGAACACACCGAGGACGTCGTCGCGGAGCTGGAAGGCCTCGCCCAGGGGCAGGCCGGCCGCCTCGATCCCGGCCGCCGCCTGCGCTCCCCGGCCGGCCAGCAGCGCGCCCAGCGCGAGCGGAGCGGCCACGGAGTAGCTGGCGGACTTGGCGCGCAGCACCTTTCGGGCGCGCTCCTCGTCCGCGGCGGGGTCGTCTCCCCAGGGCTCGGCCTGGACCAGCACGTCGAGGTACTGGCCCACGACCACCTCGCTCTGCATGGTGTCGAACCGGACGCGGGCCGCCTCGGCGACGTCGGCGGGGAGCGGCGCGAGCGCCGCGGAGAGCTCACGCTGTGCGGCGAGGAGCACGAGGTCGCCGAGCAGGATCGCGGTGGCGTCGCCGAACCGCACCGGCTCGCCGGACCAGCCGGCGGAGGCGTGCCTGGCGGCGAACGCGCGGTGCGTGGTGGGGCGGCCGCGGCGGGTGTCGGAGTTGTCCATCACGTCGTCGTGCAGCAGAGCCGCGGCCTGGAAGAGCTCGAGCGCGGCGCCCACCCGGACCGTGGCGACCCTGGCCAGGTCGGTGGGATCGGCGGAGCCGCCGTGGGCACGGAAGGACCAGTAGCAGAACGCCGCCCGCAGCCGCTTGCCGCCCATCAGCAGACCTGCCGCTTCCTCGACGATCGCCTCGGCGCTCGGGCTGATCGCGCCGACCTCGGCGACCAGCCCGTCGAGATGAGCGGTCACGGCGGCGTCGACGTCGGCACGGAGGTTCTCGGTGTCGAGCAGGGCTGCGGGGTTCAGGGCACCGGTACGGGCGGGTGATACGGACACGGCACCAGCCTATGGGGTGCGGACCGTGCCGCTGATCGAGGCGAGGCGCCGCTTCCCGTCGTCCAGCACGCCCACGACCAGCGACTCCTGGATCTCGCCCGACTTCGTCCTGGAGACCCGCCGGAAGGCGGTCTGAGCGGTCAGGCCGCTCGACTCCGGCGCCGCGATCCGTTTGAAACCCTGCCCGACCAGGATCCGCTCCGCCTGGGCGACCACTTCTTTGGTCGACAGGCGCGACGCCAGGTTGAGCGTCACCTGTGTCATCGGGACCGGCTTGGCCTTCGAGTCCTTCGTGTTCTCCGGAGCGGGTGCGGGACTCGCCGACGAGGCGAGCAGGGTGGCGCCCTCCGGCATCGGGAACAGGTCCTCCGGGAATCCCTCGGCGTAGGTGGCGACCGCCGACGAGGGGTCGAAGGTCGGTAGCTCGGCAGGTCCGCCGGACGCCGCCGCGCGGGCCTCCGGCGCGCTCTCCGCGGTGGCACCCGACGCCCGCGGCTCCGTCCCGGCGCTCCCGGTGCCGCACCCCGCGGTCGCGAGCGCCAGCCCGAGGGCGGCGGCGAGCGCTGCCGTGCGGCGGGTGGTGGCGAGGTGGGGCACGTTGCACACGGTAGCGGGAGAGACCCGCGCGAGGACAGCGTGCGGCGCGGAGGTCGACCACAGGAGATCCGTTGTCCACACGGCCCTCCTGGGCGCGCCGCGGCCCCGGCGGGCGGCTGAGATCGAGGCATGAACCCCAAGGACATCACCTCGAAGAACCTCGGCCGGCGATCGGCGGCGCCGAACGCCACGGTGGTCCGCGTCGCCGGACCGGAGGACCTGCTCGCCTACATCCCGTACCGGCTCGGCTTCGAGCCCGCTGAGTCGGTGGTCGCGGTGAGCCTTACCGGGCCGCGCCAGCGGGTAGGGCTCGTGGCCCGGGTCGACCTCGCCGACCTCCGCCTGCGGCAGCCGGACGACCCGCACGGGCCCGACGGCGCGGCCACGGCCCGCTGGCTCACCGACCATGTGGTGGCCGACGGCGCGGACCGCGCGGTGGTTGTCCTGTACACCGCCACCGACCCGACCGCGCCGTCGGGGGCCGCGCGCCGTGCCGTCGACCTGCTGCGAGCACGGCTCGAACGCAGGCTCCCCGGCACAGAGGCCTGGCTCGTCGCCCCGACGGGCTTCCGGGCGCTCGACTGCGCCGACCCGATGTGCTGCCCGGCCCAGGGCCGACCGTTGTCCGCGCTGAAGGGCAGCCGGGTCGCCGCGCACATGGTGCTCGAGGGCCGCATCGTGGCCGGCACCCGCGAGGAGCGGTACGCCCTGCGTGCCGCGCCAGAGCAGGCAAGGACCCAGGCCCGGCGCGCGGCGGCCCGCTGGACCGACACCTACCGGCGGCTCCTGAACGCGACCAGGTTCCCGGACGGCGGTGGGCCCATCGACCTCCCGACCCCTCCCCGTCGCACCGAGCAACGGCAGGGGGTCGCCTTCGGCCCGCGGGCGGTCGAGGCGCAGGCCCTGCGCGCCGAGCGGGAGCTGGGCGACTGGGGCGCCGAGAGCCTCGGCCTGTGGCGCTCCGCGATGCGTGTCGCGGTCGACGTGCGGCCCGGGCAACCGCTGACGCTGTCTCCGGTCGACCTCGGGAAGATAGGCGCGGCGCTCGCGGACACGCCGGTGCGGGACGCGGTGCTGCTGAGCCTGGCGCCGGGCACGGAGGAGGCGGCGCTGCGGACCGCGCGCCGGGAGGTGGACGGTGACACGGATGCGGCGACGGGGGCGGTGATGGCGCGGATCGTCGACCCGGAGCAGGGTGTTCCGCCCGACGAGGCGATCACTCGTGCGGCACGCCATGTGCTGGAGGCCGTGGTCACCCACGTCCCACGGAACCGGCGAGCCCCCGCCTACCTGCTGCTGGCGCTCGTCGCGTGGTGGCGCGGTGACGGCGGCCTGGCTGCCGAGCGGGTCTCCGACGCGCTCGGCGTGGACCCGGGCTACCGGCTCGCGCTCCTGCTCCGTGGGGCGATCGCCGGCGGAGTGCCGCCGGGCTGGGTGCGGCGCGAGCAGGGTTCACGGCAGGTGACGCACAGCGGGGAACCGGAGGAGGTGGCGGCTGTGTGACGCGCCGCGGGTGAGGTGCTGCGCGGGTGAGGCACTGAGAGGGTCGTGGCGTGCGGTAGCGTCGGGATCATGACGATCGTCGTCGGCCACCTCGCCACGCCAGAGGGCCAAGAGGCTCTCAGCTCCGCTGTCACCGAGGCCAGGGAGCGCAACGTCCCGCTGGTCGTCGTCACCAACGGCAAGCGCCCGGAGGACGAGTGCAGGGCCGAGGCCGACGAGCTCGTCAGCAGCCTCGCCGGCGACGTCGACGTGCGGGTGGAGCACGGCACCGGCGACCTCGCCGAGGACCTGATCCGCACCGCCACGAGCACCGGCGCCGATCTCATAGTGATCGGTCTGCGCAAGCGGAGCCCGGTCGGCAAGCTCATCCTGGGCGCGGGTGCCCAGCGGATTCTCGTCGAGGCGCCGTGCCCGGTCCTGGCCGTGAAGGTCTGACCTGATCTGGCCTGCCTGATCCTGGCCTGACCGGCCGTTGGTCCCGGCCCTGGTCAGTCCCGGTCGGTCCCGGCCCTGGTCACGAGCCTGCCACCCAGCAGTTCCCCGGAAACGGGAATGGTCGGGCCGCCTGGTTCGTTGACTCTTGGCACGCGAAATGAGATACACCCGCGGGGCTGCCCCGCCAGACGTGACTTCGCACTGACTTTGCCCATATCACCGCGTTCGTCGCGGCGTACATGGAGGCCGACGGTACAATATATATGTTCGCCGGCGGAAGAAGAAGGTCCAGTGAAGGCCCCGCCGGCGGTACACCGCCCCCTCGAATGCCGAAAGGTCGGTTTGTGGCGCCCACTCCGCTGAAAGCCCCCCAGGATACCGCTCCTGTCCCTGCACGCGACAACCTGCCCCGAGAGTTCGAGCATCCTGCCCTGCAGGAGCTCCTTGCTCGAGGTGCCGCCGACGGCTCGGTCGACGCCGAGAGCTTCCGGCGCGCATGCGAGAACGCGGAGGTCGGTGACGCCAGGCGGCTCAAGGCGGTGCTGCGCGCACTGGCCAACGCCGGCGTGCAGGTTGGACTGCCTACCGTGACCAAGGTCGCCGCCGCCGCGGCTACCCGCTCCACCGCGGTCGCCAAGGCGCCCGCCGACGGCGACGCCGAGGCGAAGCCCGCTCGACGCACCCGTGCGACGGCCGCCAAGGCCCCCGCCAAGAAGGCTCCGGCGCGCTCCACCGCGAAGCCGAAGGACGCCGACGAGATCGACGAGGTCGACGACATCGAGCTGATCGACGTCGACGACGTCGACCTCGACGACGAGACCGCCACGACCGCGCGCAAGAAGCCGGCGGCGAAGACCGCTGCCAAGAAGCCTGCCGCTCGGGGCAAGTCGAAGTACGACAACATCGAGCCCGACGGCGTCGCCGTCGAGGACCCCGAGGAAGAGTCCGACTCCGGCCCCGAGATCGTCACCAAGGCGACCCGCGGTCGCGGCGGCAAGGCGGCCAAGGAGGGTGACGAGAGCGCAGGCTTCGTCGTCTCCGACAAGGACGACGACGACCAGCCCGCGCAGCAGGTCGTCACCGCCGGCGCCACGGCCGACCCGGTCAAGGACTACCTGAAGCAGATCGGTAAGGTCGCGCTGCTGAACGCGGAGCAGGAGGTCGAGCTCGCGAAGCGCATCGAGGCCGGCCTGTTCGCGGAAGAGCGCCTTGCCACCACGGAGTTCAACCGGGACGACAAGGACCAGCGCCGGTTCGAGCGTGACCTCAAGTGGATCGCGCACGACGGCAAGCGCGCCAAGAACCACCTGCTGGAGGCCAACCTCCGACTCGTGGTCTCGCTGGCCAAGCGCTACACGGGCCGCGGCATGCTGTTCCTGGACCTGATCCAGGAGGGCAACCTCGGTCTGATCCGTGCGGTCGAGAAGTTCGACTACACCAAGGGCTACAAGTTCTCGACCTACGCCACCTGGTGGATCCGGCAGGCGATCACGCGTGCCATGGCCGACCAGGCCCGCACCATCCGTATCCCGGTGCACATGGTCGAGGTCATCAACAAGCTGGCCCGTGTGCAGCGTCAGATGCTCCAGGACCTGGGCCGCGAGCCCACGCCGGAGGAACTGGCCAAGGAGCTGGACATGACCCCCGAGAAGGTGGTCGAGGTCCAGAAGTACGGCCGCGAGCCCATCTCGCTGAGCACCCCGCTCGGCGAGGACGGCGACAGCGAGTTCGGTGACCTCATCGAGGACTCCGAGGCTGTCGTCCCGGCCGACGCGGTGTCGTTCACGCTCCTCCAGGAGCAGCTCCACCAGGTGCTCGACACGCTCTCCGAGCGCGAGGCCGGCGTGGTCTCCATGCGGTTCGGCCTGCAGGACGGCCAGCCCAAGACGCTCGACGAGATCGGCAAGGTCTACGGCGTGACGCGTGAGCGCATCCGCCAGATCGAGTCCAAGACGATGTCGAAGCTGCGCCACCCCTCGCGGTCCCAGGTGCTGCGCGACTACCTCGACTAGGTAGATCGACGAGGTAGAACCTCTACGCCGGGCGGGTGAATCTTCTTCGGAAGGATTCCCGCCCGGCGTCGTCGTATGGAAACGTGCCCGATGTGTCCCTAATGTTCAGCACCACGTCCCGAGTAGCGTCCCGAGCACGGCAGGCTGGAACACAGCGGGCCCGGGCAGTCTCCGGGCGCGCTCCGTTCCTCGCACTGGTCCTCGCTCTGCTCGTCGGGACGGGCCTCTTCGCGCCGCCCGCCTCCGCGGCGGCGGGCTACACGCTCACCGCGTCGGGCACGTCGACGACCACGGCGGGCGTGGCGAGGACGCTCACTGTGCTCTACCAGCGGGACGGCGCTCCCGTGGCGAACGCCGCCGTGGCGCTGCAGAGGTACAGCAACGGCTCGTGGGTCGGGGACCGGACCGTGACCACGGGCTCGACCGGGAAGGCGACGGCGTCGGTCAAGCCGTCAGCGACCACGAAGTACCGGTTCAAGACGACCCAGGCGACGAGCGCCACCCTGACCGTGACCGTGGTGCCCGGCTCGTGGAGCTTCGCGGGCTCCGGCGCGGGCCACGGTGTCGGCATGTCGCAGTACGGCGCCTACGAGATGGCGCGCACCGGCAGCACGGCGTCGGACATCCTGCGCTACTACTACCCGGGCGCGACGGTGAGCACCGCGAACAACCCGTGGACGTCCGTCGACGTCCAGGTGCTCGGCAGGACGAGCGACCCGGTCGCCACCACCCTCAGCCTGTCCGCCGGCTCGTGGCGCCTGCTCGACGGCGCCGGGGCCCAGCTCGCGACGGGCACGTCGGCACGCAAGATCTCGATAGCCCGCACGACGGCGGGCCTCACCGCGAAGATCACCGAGAACGGCACGGTGCGCCAGACGATCGGCGCCCTCCCGGCTCTTCACCTGGAGTGGACGGGCACCGACTACTGGGCCGGGACCGCCGGCACGGTGACCGTGTCCGGGGCCCAGGGCACCTACCGTCACGGCAGGCTGCGTGTCACCGACCTCAACGCCCGGCCCAACGTGGTCAACCAGGTGGTCATCAACGACGAGTACCTCTACGGGATCGAGGAGATGCCGGCGCTGTGGGGGACGAGCGCCTACGGCGGCGCCGCCGCGCTCGAGGCGCAGGCGATAGTCGCCCGCAACTACGCGATCCTGGACAAGGTCGAGGGCCTGAAGGCCTCGTGCGACTGTCATCTGTACGACGACACCAGCAGCCAGAACTACACCGGCTGGACGAGGGAGGGCGGCGAGGCGGGCGAGGCGTGGCGCGCGGCGGTCGACGCCACCCGCCAGGACGACGCCTCGACGGTCACGGTGGTGCGCAACGCGTCGGGCGGGATCGCGGAGACGCCGTACTTCGCGTCGTCAGGCAGCGGCGGCGGCTTCTCCGGTACCGCCGGCAACCAGGACGCCTTCGGCACGGCTCCGCAGTCCCACCTCGCGCACGTGGCGGACCCCTACTCGGCGCAGGCACCGGGCAACCCGAACACGTCGTGGACGGGCACGCTCACGCAGGCGACCGCGAAGAGCATCTTCGGGCTCGGCTGGGTCAAGTCGGTAGCAGTCACCGAGCGCTACTCGAGCGGCCAGGTCAAGACCATGCGGGCGGTGGCGCCCAACGGTGCCACCCGAACGCTGACCGATACGGCGGAGGGCTGGCGGACCGCTCTCGGCTTCCAGGGCTCCTGGGTGGACACGGTGACCGCGACGAGATAGCGGACCCGCACCACCGCGACAGCGGGCATGACGACGGCGGTGAGTCACCTCGCTGGGTGACTCACCGCCGTCTTGGATCTAGGGGTCCGGTGGGTGTCCGGCCTGGATCTCAGGCCTGGCCGTGCTCCGCGTGGAGCCGGTCGGTCTCGTCCTGGACATGGGTGGCGACGTCCGCATAGGCGGACGCGTGTGCGCGGGCGTGGTGGCCGCAGAAGAGCAGCTCGCCCACGGGCAGAACGACGCGCACATAAGCCTGCGCGCCGCAGCGGTCGCAGCGGTCGAGGGCGGTGAGCGGTTCGGTCGTCAAGGTCGTCACATCTCCATCCAACCATTCGCTCGCGCGGTTCATGCCAGCCCGGGTGGCCGGTTCGCTGCGAGCATAGCGGCGTGCCTCACAGTCTTGGGCCCCATCCGCCCCCAATTGCGCTGAAAGGGTAATTTCCGTCATGGGGTGAATTTGTTCGCGGCGACCGACCGTGAGGCGCCTCACCGGCCCTCCTCACCTGGGTTGTCGGTGACCTCGTCTACGCTGTCGCCGTGACCGCAACGTCCGAGTCGTACACCGCTCGCCACCTGTCCGTCCTCGAGGGTCTCGAGGCGGTTCGCAAGCGTCCCGGTATGTACATCGGGACCACCGACTCCCGGGGCCTGATGCACTGCCTCTGGGAGATCATCGACAACTCCGTCGACGAGGCCCTGGGCGGGCACGCCACGAAGATCGGCATCGTGCTGCACGCCGACACGTCCGTGACGGTGTCCGACGACGGCCGTGGCATCCCGGTCGACATCGAGCCCAAGACCGGCCTGAGCGGTGTCGAGGTGGTCTTCACCAAGCTGCACGCCGGCGGTAAGTTCGGCGGCGGTTCCTACCAGGCGTCCGGCGGTCTGCACGGCGTGGGCGCTTCGGTGGTCAACGCGCTGTCCGCGCGCCTCGACGTCGAGGTGGACCGCGGCGGCAAGACGCACCGCATGACCTTCCAGCGCGGCGAGCCCGGGCTGTTCTCCGACCCGGCCTCCGGGCCCGACCCGGACGCGGCGTTCCAGCCGTTCGTCGACCACTCCGAGCTCGTCGTGTCGGGCAAGGTGCCGCGCGCCCGCACCGGCTGCCGCGTGCGCTACTGGGCCGACCGGCAGATCTTCCCCAAGTCCGCGGTGTTCAGCTACGACGAGCTCGTCACCCGCGTGCGGCAGACCACGTTCCTCGTCCCGGGCCTCGAGATCCGGGTGCGCGACGAGCGCGGGCTGCCCGGCACGCCGGGCGAGGACGGCCCGCACGAGGAGGTCTTCAAGCACGACGGCGGCGCTGCCGACTTCGTCGAGTTCCTGGCCCCCGACTCGCCGGTCACCGCGACCTGGGTGCTCCAGGGCGCCGGCACCTTCAAGGAGACCGTCCCGGTGCTGGACGAGCGCGGCCACATGACGCCGCGTGAGGTGCTGCGCGACTGCGAGGTCGACATCGCGCTGCGCTGGGGCACCGGCTACGACACCGAGGTGCGCTCCTTCGTCAACATCATCTCGACGCCCAAGGGCGGCACGCACCTGACGGGCTTCGAGCAGGGGCTCCTCAAGGTGATCCGCAAGGGGGTGGAGACCAACGCGCGCAAGCTCAAGGTCTCGGCCAAGGACGGCGCGGAGCGTATCGAGAAGGACGACGTGCTCGCGGGCCTCACCGCCGTGGTCACCGTGCGGCTCTCGGAGCCGCAGTTCGAGGGGCAGACCAAGGAGGTGCTGGGCACCGGCCCGGTGCGCCAGATCGTCTCGCGTGTGGTCGAGAAGGAGATCCAGGAGCGCCTGACCTCCGCCAAGCGCGACGAGAAGACGCAGGCCTCGCTGCTGCTCGACAAGGTCGTCGCGGAGATGCGTGCGCGCATCACCGCCCGCAAGCAGAAGGAGATCTCGCGCCGCAAGAACGCGCTGGAGACCTCCTCGCTGCCCGCCAAGCTGGCGGACTGCCGCTCGAACGACGTGGACCGCTCAGAGCTGTTCATCGTCGAGGGCGACAGCGCGCTCGGCACGGCCAAGCTGGCGCGGTCCAGCGACTTCCAGGCGCTGCTGCCGATCCGCGGCAAGATCCTCAACGTCCAGAAGGCCTCGATCAGCGACATGCTCCGCAACGCGGAGTGCGCGGCGATCATCCAGGTGCTCGGCGCGGGCTCCGGCCGGTCGTTCGACCTGGAGGCGGCTCGCTACGGCAAGATCATCATGATGACCGACGCCGACGTCGACGGCGCCCACATCCGCACGCTCCTGCTGACGCTCTTCTACCGGTACATGAAGCCGATGGTGGAGGCCGGCCGCGTGTTCGCGGCGGTACCGCCGCTGCACCGGATCGAGGTGATCGGCAACGGCCGGCGCAAGAACGAGTACATCTACACGTACTCGGAGGCCGAGCTGGGCGCCACGCTCAAGAAGCTCGACCGGGCCGGACGCCGCTACAAGCCCGACATCCAGCGGTACAAGGGTCTGGGCGAGATGGACGCCGACCAGCTCGCGGAGACCACCATGGACCCGCGCCACCGCACGCTGCGCCGCGTCACGGCCGAGCACGCCGAGGCGGCCGAGCGCGCGTTCGAGCTCCTGATGGGCACCGACGTGGCGCCCCGCAAGGAGTTCCTCATCGCCGGCGCCGCCGAGCTGGACCGCTCCCGCATCGACATCTGACCCGTCGACATCTGACCCGTCGACATCTGCCACGTCGACATCTGCCACGTCGACATCCGGTCCGTCGACATCTGACGGGTCGACAGCTGACCTATCGAGATCGGACCCGGGGTGCGCGATCTGACCCGGGTGCGCGCGGCAGTGCGCCGAGGGTTGGGACGGCTGCGCCCAGCCGAGCGCGCCGACCTAGAATCGGCGGCGTGAACAAGACCTCTGTCCGCCCGCTCCGGGCCCTCGGTGCGGCGACCGCCGCACTTCTCCTGACCGGCCTGCTGGCGGGCTGCGGCGGCGACGCGGCCGGGCGCGATCCGGTGGTCCCGGCGACGCTGAACGCGCAGTCGGACGCCGCCTCGCCGTCGGCCAGCGCCTCGCCGTCCGACGACGCCTCGCCGTCCGCCGGGGCGGAGACCCTCAGCTACGCGGGCCGCACCGGAGCCACCGCGCTCGAGCTGCTGCTCGAGGCGGACCCGTCCGCCGAGGTCACCGGTGAGGGCGAGAACGCTTTCGTGACCGCCATCGGCGGCCGCGCGGCGGACGACTCGAAGAAGGAGTTCTGGTCGCTGTCCGTGGACGGCGAGCCCGCTCAGGTCGGGGCGGGCACACTGGAGACCGAGGACGGTCAGGAGATCACGTGGACGATCGAGACGTACTGACACCCGCCGCCGGCGACCGTGCGCGGGACCCGCGTGCGCAGGACCCGCGTGCGCGCGACCTGACGGTCGCGGAGCTGGCACACCGCTGGTGGCGTCCCGCGACGGTGGTGCTCGTGCTGGCCGCCGCCGTGGCGTGGCGCCTGGTCGCGCCCGGGCTGGGCGCGCCGCCGAACCTCGAGATCGCCACCGCCGCGACGTTCCTCGCGGTGCTCTTGCTGCGCAACCGCTGGGCGGCGGTCGTGCCGTTCGCCGTGGTGGCCGTCAGCGACGCGGTGCTCGGCAACACGCAGATCATGTGGTTCACCTGGTCGGCGTGGGCGGTGATCGGGCTCGGTGCGATCCTCGCGCGGCACCTGCGCGGCCCGGGCCGGTACGCCGCCGCGCTCGGGGTGGGCGTGGGCGGTTCGCTGTGGTTCTTCGCGTGGACCAACTTCGGCGTCTGGCTGATGGACGGGATGTACCCGGCGACCCTGGACGGGCTCCTCGCGAGCTACGTCGCGGGCCTGCCGTTCCTGCGCACCATGCTGCTGGGCAACCTTGTCCTGGTCCCGCTCGCCGCCGTGATCGCCTCGATGGTGGAGCGGGCGGAAACCCGGGCAGAGGCCGCGGGCAGCCTGCGCGCGGTCCAGCACTGAGCTCGGAACGTCCCGGATGAAAAACCGATACAAAGCAGGTACTTAGTACTCTGTTGACTTCACCCCTCGGTTGCCCCAATCTCATACGAGCCAGGGGGAAACCGGTTTCTGTGTGCGGTCGCGCACGGGAGCTGCCTGGATCGACGACGCTCGAGGGCAGCACCGTGCAGGACCGGCCGATGTGGCTGCGCTGTCCCCGATCGACCTCAACGAGGAGGAAGATCAACATGGCTGGAACACGACGTATGGCAGTGCTCATCGGCGGCCTGGGAGCGGGGGCCGTGCTCGTCGCGAGCACCGTCCTGGTCCCGGGTCCCGCCAGCGCGGAGCCCGCGCCGGCCGCGGTCACCGCCACGGCGGTCGGCTGGGCCGCACAGAACGGTGGCACCACGGGTGGCGGTGGCGCCTCGAAGGTCACCGTGCGGACGGTGTCGGAGCTGACCGCTGCCCTCGACGGCAGCACGGCGAAGGTCGTCGAGGTCTCGGGGAACATCTCCTGCAGCGGCATGATCCGGGTGGGCTCGAACAAGACCCTCCGAGGTGCGTCCGGCGCGCGGCTCAGCGGCTGCGGCCTGAACGTCCGCCAGGTCAAGAACGTGATCGTCGAGAACCTGGCGTTCAACGGCTGGGACGACGACGCGATCAACATCGAGACGTCCACCAACGTCCTGATCGACCACAACACGTTCGGCACGGGCTATGACGGCTCGGTCGACACGAAGCGCGGGTCGGACTTCGTCACCATCTCGTGGAACCACTTCGACGGGCAGGACAAGAACTCGCTCGTCGGCCACTCCGACGACAACGGGTCCCAGGACCGCGGGCACCTGCGGGTCAGCTACCACCACAACTGGTTCGACGGGACCAACCAGCGCAACCCGCGCGTCCGCTTCGGCAACCCGGTGCACGTGTTCAACAACCTGTACACGAACGTCGGCAGCTACGGCGTGGCCTCGACCCAGGAGGCAGGCGTGCTGGTCGAGGGCAACTACTTCGAGAACACCGGGGACCCGTTCCACCGCGGCGAGGGATCGTCCAGCGCGGGCGGGCTCCTGGCCCGGAACAACCACTTCGTGAACTCGGGCGGAGGGCAGCAGGGCGGCTCGGTCGCGAGCGTTCCCTACTCCTACCGGCTCGACTCGGCTTCCCAGGTGAAGTCGATAGTGAGCGCGGGAGCCGGCCAGTCCTGACCGGCCAGTCCTGCCGGTTGGGCGGGGCTGAGGCCCCTGCAGTGGTTCGCCGCCCGACGGCGGTGCGTGTGCTCGCCGGCGCGCACCGCCGTCGGGTGGCCTCTTTCCTCCCGGCACTTTCACCCGAACACTATTGCAGTTAGAGTCAGTATCGGCCCGCTCGTGGGCCCGGACGCTCAGTGCCGAGTGTCCGAGGACCTCAACGAGGAGATCCGATGCCGAACATCACCCGCCCGCGTGCCTTCATCGTCGCAACCCTGGTCGTGCTGGCTCTTCCCGCGGCTGCCCTGCCCGCGGCTGCCCTGCCCGCGGCTGCCCTGCCCGCCGTCGCAGCGCCGTCGACCACCGCGTCCACCACATCCGCCGCGCCCGCCCCCAGCGCATCCGACGTCCCGGACCTGCAGGACCTCCCCGACGTACCCGCGCAGGCGCGAGCCGCCGACGACTTCTACACCCCGCCGACCCCGTTCCCGGACGGCGCGGACGGCGAGGTCGTCCGCTGGCGTGAGGAGCCGCGGCAGCTCAGCGCCCGCAGCTACCTGCTCATGTACCACTCGACGAACGCGACGGGGCAGGACATGCCGGTGACCGGCCGGGTCCTCGTGCCGAGCGCGCCGTGGCGGGGCGAGGGGCCGCGGCCGATCGTCTCGGTGGCGAGCGGTACGCGCGGCGTCGGCGACACGTGCGCGCCGTCGCGCTGGCTCGACTACGAGCGGCCCTTCATCGAGCCGATGCTGCTGGCGGGCTGGGCCGTGGTGGTCACCGACTACGAGGGCCTCGGCACGCCGGGCATGCACACCTACGTCGTCGGGCAGTCGGAGGGGCGGGCCGTCATCGACATGGTGCGCGCCGCCACCAACCTGCCCGCCACGGGCCTGGAGGCCGGGGGCAAGGTCGCGTTCTCCGGCTACTCGCAGGGCGGCGGGGGAGCGATGTGGGCGGGCGAGCTGCAGCCCGGGTACGCACCCGAGCTCGACCTGGTGGGCGTCGCGGCGGGCGGCGTGCCGGCGGACCTCACCGAGGTGGCCGAAGGGCTCGACGGGAAGGTCGGATTCGGCTTCCTGCTGCTGGCGGCCTACGGGATGGACGCCGCCTATCCTGAGCTCGACCTCGAGACGTACCTCAACGAGCGCGGCCGGGAGACCTACGAGCGGGAACAGGACGACTGCGTGGACGCCACGCTCACGCACGCGTTCCAGAACATCGGGATGTTCACGACGACGAACCCGCTGCACTCCCCTCAGTGGCAGGCGCGCCTCGACGAGAACCGGCTGGGGGCCAACCCGCCGGACGTGCCGATCCACCTGTTCCACGGGACGGCCGACGAGATAGTCGCCCCTGGGCAGGCGCGGACGCTCCGGAACGAGTACTGCGCGGCCGGCGCGGACGTGCGGTGGGAGTGGCACCTCGGGGAGCACGTGTCCACGTTCGTGACCGGCGCTCCGGGCGTGATCACGTTCCTCGACCGGCGGTTCAGGGACCGCCCCTTCCTCGGCCACTGCTGAGGCGCTCAGCCAGGGTGAAATCCCTGGTGAGAGGCACTTTTTGCGCGATATGACGACGGGTCCGGGAGCTGTTCCGGGCCCGTCGTCGTCGTGTCGCGCGCCGTTCGTCATCCGTTCACACGCGCGTCGCCGTCCGGTTAGTCCGATTGATGACGATTGAGGCGCACTTACAAGACCGTCAGCGACCCGTGAGCGAGAGGTTCTGTCATGGCCAACATCAACGTGACCTTCCAGCAGATGGAAGACGCCGCGCAGCGCATCAAGCAGGAGTCGGACGACATGCAGGCCAAGCTCGACCAGCTGCGGTCGCTGGTCGACAACCTGGTGCAGGACGGTTACGTGACGGACAAGTCCTCCAAGCGGTTCGACGAGTCCTACAAGGAGCTCGACAAGGGTGGCAAGCAGGTCATGGAGGGGCTGACCGGTATCGGCGAGTACCTGAAGCAGGCCGCCGAGGCGCTGCGCAAGACCGATGAAGAGCTCGCCAACGCGCTGAACAAGTAGTCCCGATGGCGGATCTTGTCGTCACCAAGGCGGTCCTGGAGGACTCGGCCAAGGATCTCAAGGCGATCAGCGACGAGTTCAAGAACATGTCCAAGCGGTGGGACAACGGCAGCATCTGGGGCCACGACGTCGTGAAGAGCGCCATGGACGACTTCATCGACGACTGGTGGGTCAAGCGGGAGAAGCTCCAGGTCCAGCTCGACAACCTCACGAAGAAGATGGACGAGGCCGCGCAGACCTGGACCGACACCGAGGACCAGCTGGCCTCGACCTTCGACCAGAAGTAGGCCGCCGCCCGCTGCCCAGGCAGCGGCCACCGCACATGTGACAGCAGCAGAAGAGGAGACGGATGAGCGCCGCCCGCACGGGGGACTGGCCACTGGTCGGTCACGACTCGGACCCGGTCCCGGCCGATCCCTCGGAGTTGGACGAGGTCATCGCCCACTACAAGACGATGTCCGAGGCGATGACCGAGCAGGCAGCCCTGCTCAAGAGGATCGGTGACGGCGACGTCCGTCTCCTCAAGGGACAGTCAGCGGACGCCCTCCGCAAGCGCGCCCGGGAGAGTGCCGGGGCCCTCGACAAGGCGGCCGCCCGCTACTCCGACGTGCACTCGGCGCTCGACGCCTACGAGCCGTCGCTGACCACCGCCCGGACCGACACGTGGAACGGCCTGCTCGAGGCGGAGAAGGCCGCGCGCGAGCTCCAGAACGCGGAAGGCATGCCGGACCCGGCGGGCACGACCAGACCGGACGACGCCAAGCCGCTGACCGACGAGGAGAAGACCCAGTCGTCGGAGCGCGCGTCGGCGATCAGTACCGCCAGCTCCGGCATCGCCGGGGCCAAGCAGAAGGTGGCCGGCGCCCTCGAGGCGCTCAGGGTCGCCGCCGAGGCGGCGTCCGCGAAGATCCGGGAGAACTGGAAGGTCGACGGCCTGCACACCTCGGGCTGGGACGCCTTCGTGCACCGGCTCAACAAGTTCCTGAAGGCGCTGGTCGAGATCCTGACGTACATCGGGATGGCGCTCGCGGTGCTCGCGATCCTCATCCCCGGGCTGAACGTCATAGCGCTCATCGGCATCGGCGTCGCCGTGGTGTCCGTGGTGGCGAGCGTCATCCTGGCCGCCCAGGGGGAGGGCAGCTGGCTCGGCGTCATCCTCGGAGTGCTGAGCCTCGTGGGGATCGGCATCGCGGCGAAGATGGCGAACAACCTCAAGGGCATCCAGGCGATCGGTCTGACGAAGGCCGGGCCGGTACAGCTGAAGCTGGCGAAGGACAAGATCGGCGCAATCGCGTTCGCCCTTCGTAACCTGGGCCCGAACGCGCCGCGTGCCGGGCTCAGGGACCTGCTGTCGAAGTCCATCGGAAACTTCCGGAGCATGGGGGACTTCCTGCTCAAGCAGCGGGTGAGTCCTGGCTGGTGGCACATCTTCAAGAATCCGAAGTGGGTCCTCAAGGAGGACTGGACCCGCCTCAAGACGGCGTGGCCCAATGGCGCCTATCGCTGGGACCGCCTCATCGGCATCAGCGATATCAGGGACGTCAGCAAGATCTCGGGCAATCTCGGGCTGCTGGGGAACCTCTACCAGATCAAGCCGTGGATGTACGTCGGGCCTATCGCCTACGGGATCGGCTGGTTCGGTCGACCGTTCAGCATGTTGAACCCCTCGTTCCTGAACCCGTTCGACCTGCGGAACACCAACAGCGGCTGGCACGACGCGGTCTATTCCGGTCCGACCAGCGAGAACCCGGTCTGATGGCGGCGCACGGATGGACCTGGACCGTCGACGAGCCCGAGGGCTGGGTGCTCGTCCCCACCGCTGATGCCGTGCCGCCCGAGCTGCTCGAGACGTGGGAACGGGAGATCACCGAGGTGGTCCGTGTCTCGTTCGACGACGGTCCCGTGGAGACGACCGACGCCGAGACCCTCGAGGCGCTCGAGGCGCTGCGTGAGCGCGTGGCGGTGGAGTCCGTGGCCGGCCTGCGCGCCTTCGCCGAGGGCGTGCTCGACGCGGGCGCCCTCGTCGTCGCCACCTTCCGGGTGCCGGACTCGGCGCCCGTGCCGGTGCTCGTCACGGTCGCCATCGAGCCTCCTGGCGATCCCGGCGACGACCTCATGACGGCGCTCGGTGCCACCGGCGGTCATCCCGTCGCCCCACCCAGGGTCGAGCACGTCGACCTGCCCGACGGGGACGGGATGCGCGTGACGCGCCTCGACCTGGACCCGGTCAGCGGCGGCGCGTGGGTGAGCGTGTGCCTCGGCCGGCGCACCGAGCACGCGGATGCCGTCGTCGACACCGTGCTGCAGTGGCGGTCCCAGGACCTGCTGCACGGACCCGCCATGACCGAGCTGCTCGACGAGCTGCTGCCGGCCGTCAGCATCGTCAGGAGCACACAGTGACCGACCAGTCCGACCAGTCCGACCAGCCCGCCCAGCCCGTCGACGGCAGACCGACCGACGCCTGGGCCCTCCTGCTCCCCGCCGGCTGGGTCCGGTTCCCGACCGGTGAGGAACAGCTTCGCGAGCTGGACGAGGCGATCGAGGAGGTGGTCGCGAAGGCCCTGCCTGCGGACCTGCCGCGCGACTCGGTAGAGCCGCACCGGCGCATGCTCGCCGACGGCCTGCGCTCCTCGCTCGCCGACGCGCGCGCCGCCGGAGCCGGGGCGGTGTACCTGCCGACGGAGCCGATGAACGGCGTGATGATCCCCGGCTCGCTCACCGAGCTGGAGCTGGTCAGTGATCCCGGCAGCAACCCGCTCGAGGTGGTCGCGGAGGTGCTGGTCGACGGCTACGAGGAGAGCGAGCTCGTCGAGATCGACGGCCGGCCCGGCGTGCGCGTCGTCGAGACCACCCTCGACGCGCACCCGGACGGCGATCTCCCCGACGCCTCGACGCGCCAGGTCGTGTACGTCGTGTCTCGCGACCAGGCCGACGGCGAGTGGCTGGTCCTCTCGTTCAGCACCGTCTGGACCAACGAGGAGGGTGAGCGGCTCGCCGAGGCGCTCGTCTTCTTCTTCGACGCCGTCATGACCACCTTCCGCTGGGCGGGTCCCGGTGCGAACCCGCTGCACGTGCCGGAGGAGAGTGTCTCGTGACGTACGCGACGAACGGGAAGCCGACCGACAAGTGGGCCTTCCTGCTTCCGCCGGGCTGGGCGCGGTTCCCGACGCCCGGCACCGGCGTGGTGTACCTCCCCACCGAGCCGATGGCCGGGATCGCGGTTCCGGCGTCCATCATCGAGACGGAGCTCTTCGGCGTCGTGGGCCGGAGCGCGACCGAGGTCGCTGAGAGCATCCTGGGCGAGGTCCAGGAGAGCACCGCGGTCGACGTCGACGGGCGTCCGGGTGCGCGGCTGGCGAGCACGCTGATGGAGACCCCACGCGCCGCCGGCCGGTCGGCGGCCGGAACCCGTCAGGTCACGTACGTCGTCTCGCGGGACGAGGCGGCGGGCGACTGGCTGGTGCTGTCCTTCAGCAGCACGTTCAGCACCGGCCCGGACAGCGGGTCTTCCGAACGGCTCGCCGACACCCTCGTGGCCTTCTTCGACGCGGTGATGACCACCTTCCGGTGGACCGGCCCGGGCGCCGACCCGGTCAGCCTGCCGGAGCGGACGATCCCGGGCTCGGCATGAGCGAGCGGCGTCGGCCCGGTTCACTGACCCGGTTGTCAGCGTTCACGTTCTAGTATGTCCGGTTCGTGTACGATCGCGCTGTTTTCCCACGAGGCAATCGAGAGGACCGATCATGGCCAACATCAATGTGACCTTCCAGCAGATGGAAGATGCGGCGCAGCGCATCAAGCAGGAGTCGGACGACATGCAGCACAAGCTCGACCAGCTGCGGTCGCTCGTGGACAACCTGGTGCAGGACGGTTACGTGACGGACAAGTCCTCCAAGCGGTTCGACGAGTCCTACAAGGAGCTCGACAAGGGTGGCAAGCAGGTCATGGAGGGGCTCACGGGCATCGGCGAGTACCTCAAGCAGGCCGCCGAGGCGCTCCGCAAGACCGACGAAGAGCTCGCCAACGCGCTGAACAAGTAGTCCCGTGCCTGACCTGGTAGTCACCTCGATCGCGGTCGACGACGCGGCCACCCAGCTCAAGTCCGTCCTCGAAGAGCTCAAGGGGATGGACGCTATGTGGGACGGCGGCGACATCTGGGGTCACCGGACGGTGAAGAACGCCATGGACGACTTCATCGACAGCTGGTGGGTCAAGAGGGAGAAGCTCCAGAGCAACCTCGAGGACCTGCAGAAGAAGATGGAGCAGGCCGCGGAGACCTGGAACAACACCGAGATCGAGCTGGCGAAGTCGCTGGAGAGCGACGAACCCTGAGCCGGTGGATTTTTTCAAGCGTAGTCAGTGCGACCTCGAGGAGACTGGATGAGTGCCGCCCGCGTGGGTAGGTGGGATCTGCTGGATCACGACGACGACCCCGTGCCCGCCGAGGCATCCGGTCTGGACGCGTTGATCAAGCACTACACCGATATCACCACGATGATGACCACGCAGGCGGCGCTCCTCAAGAAGATCGGCGACGGCGACGAGACCCTGCTCAAGGGCCAGTCGGCCGATGCGATGCGCAAACGGGCCGGCGAGAGCCACGAGCACCTGGGCAAGGCCGCGGACCGGTACGACGACGTGCGGGCCGCGCTGGCGGAGTACCAGCCCGCCCTCGAGACGGCGCGGTCGGAGACCGGCACGGCTCTGAAGGACGCGGAGGCCGCTGCGGACAAGCAGCGGGGTGCCGAGGGCATGCCCGACCCGGTGAACGCGGACCGGCCGGACGACGCGCCGCCCCTGACCGACAGCGAGGAGCAGGACTCGCGCAACCGGTCGAACGCGATCGCGGGCGCGAAGGCCGACCTGGACGCGGCGAAGGCCAAGTGCGCAGCGGCGCTGGAGACCCTCCAGGCGGCGGCCGACCGGGCCGCGACCAAGATCAAGGAGAACTGGGGCGACGACGGCCTCGGTCACAGCGGCTGGGAAGCCTTCATCCACAAGATCCTCAAGATCATCGTCGAGGTCCTCGGCTGGATCGGGATGGCGCTCGCGATCATCGCGATGCTCGTGCCAGGACTGCAGTTCATCGCGATGGCCGCGCTCGTCGTCGCCGTGACCGCCTTGGTGGGCAGCCTCATCCTCGCCATCACGGGCGAGTCCAGCTGGGTCAACGTCATCTTCGGCGTGCTCGCGGTGCTGACCCTCGGCGCGGGAGCCATCGCGATGAAGCTGGCCACGGCCGGCAAGGGGCTGCTCGACCTGGTGAAGAACTTCACGAAGATCATGCCAGGCCTCATGGCAAGCCTCAAAGGACTGCCCGGCATCACCAAGGCGCTGGGCAACATCAACATCGCCAAGTTCTTGCAGAACTTCAAGCCACAGCTGCTCCTCGGTGCGGGACCCGGCGGGCTGCCCGCCATCACGACCAAGATCGGGTCCTCGAGTTGGGGCGCTTTCTTCGGGAAGCTCTTCAAACCGGGGTCGTGGTTCAGCCCGGAGAGCCTGAAGATCCTGAGGAACCCGATCGCGAACTGGAAGTTCACGGACATGGTGGGCCTGCCGGACCTGAGTGTCCTCAAGAACCTGAGCATCTTCGGACGGCTCGGGATCCCCGGAGCCTCGGCCATCAGCTGGACGGTCTGGGTCGCAGGACCCCTGAACTTCTTCTGGGGCTTCGCGTCAGCGGCCATCCCGCTGATCATGGCGCCGTCGGACATCTTCTCCGACACCGATACGCGCGGCGAATGGGCCTGGGCCGAGTGGGACTACCTCCACAACTTCACGGATCCGGTCTAGTGGGCGCGCGCTCCACCGCCGTCGGCGGAGACTGGAACTGGACCATCGACCCGCCGCAGGGGTGGCTGGTGGTACCCGCCGCGGCCACGGAGAGCCCCGAGGCGATCAGCGCGTGGGAGCAGGAGGTCACCGAGTACGTCCGTGCGTCGTTCGAGCAGGACGTGCCTGACGGCTGGGACCTGTCGGACGACGACCGGGCCCAGATCCTCGAGACCGTCACGGAATCCATCACCAGCCTGCGGGCGCTCGCGGACGGCGCGGCGGGCGACGGCGAACGGGTGGTTGCCGCGTTCGGGGTCGCCGACCGAACTCCTGTACCCGTGCTCGTGGCCGTTGGCATGAGCGATCCGGGGGAGCCGGACGACTCGCTGCTCGAGGCGCTGGGCGCCAAGGGCGGCGGCGCTCCGCTGTCCCCGCCCTCCGTGGAGTACCTCGACCTGCCCGACGGCGACGGTGTGCGCGTCAGCCGGGTCGACATCGACAAGGACGGCGGC
Organism: Promicromonospora alba; assembly: GCF_042654905.1. NCBI lineage: Bacteria > Bacillati > Actinomycetota > Actinomycetes > Micrococcales > Promicromonosporaceae > Promicromonospora > Promicromonospora alba. The sequence goes on along the minus strand of NZ_JBHSFI010000003.1, from coordinate 655,146 downwards.
GCCTGGATGGGCCTCGGACTCGCGCGGCGGACCGAGTACCCGGACGCAGTGGTCGACACGGTGCTCTTCTGGCGCGGCCAGGATCTCTTCGTGGTCCCGCTGATGCTGGAGCGGCTCGACGAGCTGCTGCCGACCATCACCATCACCCGGAGCGACTCATGAACGACGTACCGGCCGCCTCCGCGGGCGTGGCCCCAGGGACGGGCCGGAAGCCCACGGACGGCAAGCCGACCGACGCCTGGATCATGCTCCTGCCGCCCGGCTGGGCGCGGTTCCCCACCGGCGAGGGCCGTCAGCGGGAGCTGGACGACGCGATCGAGCAGGTGATCGCCCGCGCGCTGCCCGACTCGATGCCCCGCGACAAGGCCGAGCCGTACCGGCGCATGCTGCGCGACGACCTGCACAAGACCCTCGCCGAGTCCCAGGAAGCCGGCACCGGTGCGGTGTATCTACCGACCGAGCCGATGGAAGGCGTCTTCGTCCCGGCGTCCATCTCGGAGGTGGAGATCGTCAGCGACGCGGGCCAGGACCCGCTGCGGGTCGCCACCAGCATCCTGGCCGACGGTTACGAGCAGAGCGATCTGATCCTGCTCGACGACCGGCCGGCCGTGCGCGTCGTGAGCACCCGGCACAAGATGCAGCGTGGCCCCGACTGGCCCGAGGTGTCGACCCGGCAGGTCCTGTACGTGATCTCTCGCGACGAGGCGGCGGGGGAATGGCTGGTCATCTCCTTCAGCACCCTCTGGAACAGCGAGAAGACCGAGCTCCTCGCCGAGGCACTGGTCCTCTTCTTCGACGCCGTCATGTCCACCTTCCGGTGGGCAGGCCCCGGAACCAACCCCTTGAACCTGCCTGAGCGGAGCGTCCCCGGCTCTGCATGAGCCCGGTTCCACGTCCGACGAGCACCACGACTGACGCGACACATCTGAAGACGGAGCAACCGTGCATCACGCCCATCGCGCTGCCGCGGCACTTGCTGCTGCCGCCCTGTTCATGACCGCCGTCGCGGTGCCCGCCGCGACAGCCGCACCGCCCGCCGCCGGCCAGGTCGTCGGGGGCACCGCTCTCGCCGCGGACGAGAGTGCCGCGGACGAGAGCAAGGGCGAGAAGGTCAAGTACTACGTCATGAAGTCCAGCCCGGACGGGGAGCCGGAGTTCCTCTTCCAGATCGCCGAGCGATACCTGGGCGACGGCCAGCGGTACACGGAGATCTTCGAGCTGAACAAGGGCCGCGTCCAGCCCGACGGCGGCACCCTGACCGACCCGGCCGCAGTGCTGCCGGGCTGGGTGATGCAGCTGCCCGACGACGCCGAGGGCGAAGGCATCGAGGTAGGCGTGCTGCCGACCGGGCCCGCGGCCGGCACGCCATCAGGCGACCCGTCCTCGGACGGCTCGGCCGCGCCGTCCGTGCCGTACTACGTGATCGGCAAGACGCGGAAGGGCGAGACCGAGTACCTGTACCTGATCGCCGAGCGGTTCCTGGGCGACGGCGAGCGGGCCAGGGAGATCTTCAAGCTGAACGAGGGGCGCGTCCAGCCGGACGGCGGCGTGCTCACCGACCGGGACCAGGTCGAGGTGGGCTGGGTGCTCCAGCTTCCCGAGGACGCCAAGGGCAAGCTGGTGAAGCACGGCCCGCTCCCGGGACCGACCGCCGAGCCGAGCGCCTCGGCGTCGAGCACAGCCGGAGGCGCGGACGCGGGGCAGCAGGCCGCCGCGAGCCCGTCCTGGGTCGTGCTCGTCCTGATCGGCCTCGGCGTCCTGGCGCTGCTCGGCGCCATCGGGTTCGGCATCGTGCTCGTGGCCCGGCGGCTGCGTGGTCGCGAGGAACCGTTCGACGACAGCCTGCTGCGCACCGACACGTCGGCGTCGTGGATGGTGGACCGGGCGCTGCGCGTGCTGCTCGCCTCGTGCGAGCGGGAGGGCGTCGAGGTGCCCGGCGTGACCGGCGTGTTCATCGAGGGCGGCACCATGCGGCTGCGGCTGGCGAGCCCGGCCTCCCCGGCGCCGGACCCGTGGGTGGCCAACGAGGACGGCCAGAGCTGGTCCGCACCGCTCGCCCGGCTCCAGTCGGCGCCCGCCAGCGAGGCCTCGACGGCGCAGTTCGCGCGGCTGGTCACCCTCGGCATGGCGGAGACCGGCCGGGTCCTCGTCGACTTCGTCCGGGCCAGGGGCGTGATCAGCCTGGACGGTCCCACGCGGGCGCGGCACGAGGTGCTGCGGCGCTGGCTGGGCGAGCTGACGGGCAACCCGTGGTCGAACGATCCCCGCGTGGTGATGGTCGGCAACGGCCTGCCGCAGGCGGAACAGGCGGAGTACCTGTCGGCGATCGAGCAGGTGATCCCCGAGCTGGGCGTCGGTGACGGAGGCGTGCTGGTGCTGTCGCAGGCGCCGTCCGTGACGCAGCAGGACCTCCTGGCTGCCCGGTTCGCCGACCCGCGCTTCACCTGGGTCGTGATCGTGCTCGGCGAGTCGAGCTCGGCCAAGTGGCGCATCCGCGCAGGCGACGACGGCTGGCTGCGCAGCGGGTTCCTCCCCGACGTCCGCTACACCGAGCAGACCGCTGTGAGGCGGGCCGGTGAGTGACCGCCGAGCGATGAGAGCGGTGCGTGCCGTGGCGGCCGTCGTCCTGACGGCGCTCGCGGGCTCCGTCGCGGCGACGCTGCCGGCGCTGTCCGTCCTGCCGGTTCCGTCGGCGCAGGCGGCCGAGGAGGTGGTGCTGGTGTCGCAGGGCAGGTCTGCCGTGGCGTCCTCGGTCGAGAAGCCCGAGTTCCTCGCGCGCAACGCGGTGGACGGCAATCCGGAGACCCGCTGGTCCAGCGCCTTCAGCGACCCGCAGTGGCTGCGGATCGACCTGGGGCGGTCCACCGTCGTGCACCGGGTCGAGATCGACTGGGAGGTCTCGCACTCGACCGGCTACTCGATCCAGCTCTCGGACGACGGCGAGACGTGGGAGACGCACTGGTTCGGTGCGGGCGACGGCGGCCAGGACGTGCACAACATCCTGGGCGAGGGCCGGTACGTGCAGATGTACTCCACCCAGCGGAGCGGCACGGCCGGCAACTCGATCTGGGAGCTGCGCATCTACGGCGAGCGCGAGAAGAAGGCGGCGGCCCCGGCACAGCCGGCGAGCCCGAAGCCGGAGCCGAGTGCCGAGGTGAGTCCGAGGCCGAGCGCCACGCCGACCGCGCCGTCGAGCCCGTCGCCGGAGGCGTCACCCGTGCCGAGCCGCAGCGGGCCGCCGGGTTCCGTCCTGTACTACGTCATCAGGACGGCGCCGGACGGGAGCGTCGAGAAGCTCAACGACATCTCCGAGAGGTTCCTCGGCGACCGCGACCGGTGGCCCGAGATCGCCGAGCTGACCGAGGGGCACCGGCAGCCCGACGGCGAGTACATGACCGACCCGAGGAAGCCGAAGCCCGGCTGGGTGCTCAAGATGCCCAGGGACGCCACGGGCAAGGGGCTGCGGTTCGGTCCGCTCCCCGGCTACGAGCCGGCGTCGGCGTCACCGTCGCCGTCCGCGACGCCGTCGGCGTCACCGAGCCCCGTCGACGTGTCGGACGCCGAGGCGGCGAGCAGTTCCGTCCCGTGGCCCACGATCGGCTGGGCCGGGGCGGCGGTGCTGGTGCTCGGCCTGCTGGCCGGCCTCGCGATCTGGCTCGTGCGGCGGCGGAAGCGGCACGAACCGTTCGACGACAGCCTGCTGCGCACCGACACGTCAGCGGCGTGGACCGTCGACCGGGCGCTGCGGGTGCTGATGGCGGCGTGCGAGCGCGACGGGCTGGAGGTGCCCGGCACGACCGGAGTGTTCATCGAGGGCAGCTCGCTGCGGCTCCGGCTGACCAACCCGGCGTCGCCCGCCCCGGAGCCGTGGACCGTGAGCGAGGACGGGCAGAGCTGGTCCGCGCCGCTGGCGAAGCTGCAGTCGGGCGCGGCGTCGGAGGGCTCTACCGCCCCGTTCGCCCGGCTGGTGAACCTGGGTATGGGGGAGACGGGCCGGGTGCTCGTGAACTTCTCGGTGGCCAGGGGCGTGATCAGCCTGGACGGCCCGACCCGGGTGCGGCACGAGGTGCTGCGCCGGTGGCTCGGCGAGCTGACCGGCAACCCGTGGTCGAACGAACCACGCGTCGTGATGGTCGGCAACGGCCTGCCGCAGCCCGAGCAGGTGGAGCACCTGGCCGGGATCGAGCAGGTGGTTCCCGAGCTGGAGGTCGGTGAGGGCGGCGTGCTGGTGCTGTCGCAGGCGCCGTCCGCCGCACAGCAGGACATGCTCGCGGCCCGGTTCGCGAGCCCGGAGTTCACCTGGGTGGTGATCGTGCTGGGCCAGTCCCCGTCGGCGAGGTGGCGGTTCACCGCCGGCGACGACGGCTGGCTGCGTAGCGGGTTCCTGCCCGACGTGCGCTTCGACGAGCAGACCGCCGTGCGGCGGGGAGGCGAATGACATGCATGCACTGATCACCACGCGGCACGGGGCGCGTGAGGCGCTCCTGTCCCTCGACCTGGACGAACGCACCCGCACCGCGGACCTGGCCGAGCGCCTGGCCGCCGAGGTCGGTGCACCCAGAGGCAGCACGATGTACGTCGACGGCCGGGGGGTGTGGGACGGCGGCGTGCAGGACCGCCCGGTGCAGGACGGTCCGGGGCCGAACGGCGGCGCGGCCGCCGGCACGCTCGTCGCGGCGTCAGGCATCCGGGACGGTGCCGTCGTGACGTTCGGCGAGCCGGACCTGCGGAACGGCGTCCTGGGCGGTCCGGTCGACCTGTGCGTCACGGGTGGCGCGGGTGCGGGCTCGGTGGTCCGGCTCGGCGTCGGCGAGTCGGTGCTGCAGGTGGGACCCGACGGCCGCATCCGGGTGGACGAGCCCCGCGAGGGCGGGCGGCCCGCGGTGGTGGTCGTCGTCGCGCTGGACGGCGAGGTACGGGTGCGCCGTCTGCCGGACCCGCGGTCCGCGGCCCACGTGCTCCACCTGGACCGGCTGGACGAGCCGCTGGGTGAGGACGAGGCGCCGTGGGCGGTCGGTACGCAGCTGCGGATCGACCCGAGCGTGCTGACGGTCCAGCCGGCCACGCGGCCCGACGCCGACCTGCGCCCCGCCAAGGAGCCGGGCCACCTCGACTACAACCGGCCGCCGCGGCTGCTGCCGCCGATGCCCGCCACGCACTTCCGCCTGCCCGCCGAGCCGCAGCCGCCCGCGCGGAACCCGCTGCCGTGGCTCGGTATGGCCATGCCCGCGGTGCTGGGCATCGTGATGGCGATCGTGTTCCGGCAGCCGTACTACCTGATGTTCGCGCTGGCCTCGCCGCTGATGGGCTGGGGCAACTGGTGGATGCAGAAGCGCAACGGCGTGACCACGCACAAGGAGCGCCTCAAGCAGCACGCCGAGGAGCGGGCCGCTCTGGAGGAGGAGGTGCTGGACGCCGTGCGCCGCGAGCAGCACCGGCGCCGGGTCTCCAGCCCGGGGGCTGGGGAGCTGCGTCTCATCGCGACCACGCCGACGCGCCGGCTCTGGGAGCGCCGCAGCACCGACGGGGACCACCTCACGGTGCGGCTCGGGCTGGCGGACGCGACCAGCCGGGTCGAGGTCGAGGACAGCGCCGAGCCCGAGCACCGCCGCAAGACCCGCGCGACCGTGCGGTCGGTGCCGGTCACGGTGCCGCTGAAGGAGGCGGGCGTGGTGGGGCTGGCCGGCCCGGGGGACTGGCCGCGCCGTCGGGCGCGATGGATCGTGGGCCAGCTCGGTGTGCTGCAGAGCCCGCGCGACGTGCAGGTCTACGTGCTGACCAGCTCCGAGCACGTGCAGGAGTGGGCGTGGGCCGCGTGGCTGCCGCATGTGCGGCCGTCGTTCGGCCAGGAGGCCGTGGCGCTGATCGGGACCACCACGGACACGCTCTCCGCGCGGGTCGCCGAGGTGAACTCGCTGATCACCCAGCGCCGCGCCGCCATGGAGGGGGCCGGCGGCAAGGTCATGTCCGGCCCGCAGGTGGTGGTGGTGCTCGACGGCGCCCGCCGGCTGCGCGCGCTCCCCGGCGTCGTCTCGATCCTGCGTGACGGTCCGGGCGTCGGCGTGAGCGTCGTCTGCCTGGACGGCGACGAGCAGCTCCTGCCCGAGGAGTGCACGGTCGTGGCGCTCGCGCGTGTCGACGGCGGCATGACGCTGCGCCGGCAGGACGCCGACGACCTGCGGTCCGTGCTGGTCGACGAGGTGCAGGACGCCTGGTACGAGCCCGTCGCCCGCGCCGTCGCCGCGGTGCACGACGTGACCGCCAGCGAGGGCGAGGGGCTCATCCCCGACTCGGCGCGGCTCGTCGAGGTGCTCGGCATCGAGGAGGTCGACGCCGACCAGATGGTGGCCCGCTGGCGCATGATCGACAGCAGCGGCAAGGGCAGCACCGCCGCCGTCGTCGGCGTGTCGCTGGACGGGCCGTTCGCGCTCGACATGGTGCGCGACGGGCCGCACGCCCTGGTGGGCGGCACCACCGGTTCGGGCAAGTCGGAGTTCCTGCAGACCGTCGTCGCGTCGCTCGCGGTGGTGAACACGCCCGAGACCATGAACTTCGTGCTCGTCGACTACAAGGGCGGCGCCGCGTTCAGCCAGTGCGAGCAGCTGCCGCACACCGTCGGCATGGTCACCGACCTCGACTCCCACCTCGTGGAGCGGGCGCTCGACTCGCTGCGCGCCGAGCTCACCTTCCGTGAGCACATCCTCGCCGCGGCCGGGGCCAAGGACCTGGAGGACTACCTCGACGCCCAGGGCCGTGGCTATGTGGGACCCACGCTGCCGCGCCTGATGATCGTCATCGACGAGTTCGCCTCGATGGCCCGCGAGCTGCCCGACTTCGTCGCCGGGCTCGTCAACATCGCCCAGCGAGGCCGCTCGCTCGGCATCCACCTGATCCTCGCGACCCAGCGTCCGTCCGGCGTGATCTCCCCGGAGATCCGCGCCAACACGAACCTGCGCGTCGCCCTGCGGATGACGGACAAGAGCGAGTCCAAGGACGTCATTGACGCGAACGAGGCGGCGGACATCACCAAGTCGCAGCCCGGCCGCGCCTATGCCCGGCTCGGGAGCACGTCGCTGATCCCGTTCCAGTCCGCCCGCGTGGGCGGACGGCGGCTGTCGCTGACCGACCTCGGCCAGGTCGACCCGCCGTTCGTCGCACGGGTGTCGGTGGCCGACCTCGGCGCCCCGCCGCCGAGCCGGCCCCGCGTGAAGCGGCAGGAGAACGTCGAGACCGACCTCGCCGCGCTCGTCGAGACGCTGCGCGAGACCGCCACGCTGGGCGGCTGGCCCGCGCCGCGCCGGCCGTGGCTGCCCGCGCTCCCGGACCTGCTGTCCCTCGACGCACTGGTGCAGCCGACGGCGCGGTCGCAGTTCGCGTGGGCGCTGGAGGACTCGCCGGCGGACCAGCGCCAGGGTCCCGCCCTGATCGACCTCGACGACTTCGGGCACCGGTACGTGATCGGCGCCCCGGGCAGCGGGCGTTCGACGACGCTGCGCACCGTGGCGTTCGCCGCGGCGCACGGCATGTCCGTGGCCGACCTGCACCTGTACGCGCTCGACTGCGGGAACGGTGCGCTGACGGTGCTGAACGAGCTGCCGCACACGGGCGCCGTCGTGCAGCGCGGGCAGGCCGAGCGGGCCAAGCGGCTGCTCACGCGCCTGCAGGCCGAGCTCGGGCGGCGCCAGCAGGTGCTCGCGGCCGGCAACTTCGCCAGCGTCACGGAACAGCGTGAGCTCGCCGAGGCGGGAACCGGGCTGCCGCGCGTGCTCGTGCTGATCGACCGCTGGGAGAGCTTCATGAGCACCTACGGCGAGATCGACAGCGGCAAGCTCGTCGAGATCGTCCAGGAGCTGCTGCGCGACGGTGCGAGCGCGGGCATCCACCTCGTGGTCGCCGGCGACCGCAGCCTGCTCTCCAGCCGGATGAGCGTGCTGACCGACGACTCCCTCGTGCTGCGGCTGACCGACCGGTTCGACTACGGGATGGTCGGCATCAACCACAAGAAGCTGCCCGAGGAGATCCTGCCCGGGCGGGCGTTCCGGTCCGGCAGCGGGCTCGAGGTGCAGGTGGCGATCCTCGGCGACGACCCGTCGGGCCGGGCCCAGACGGGCGCCGCCCGCCGGATGGCGGCCGAGATCCGGGAGCGCTCGCGGGTGGCGCCCGGGACGGGTCCGTTCCGCGTGGACGACCTGCCCTCGACGATCACCGTGGACGCGGCGTACCAGTACGTCGGCCCGGAGGCGGCCCAGCCGATGTGGGCGCTGCTCGGTGTCGGCGGCGACGACCTGACGGCGTTCGGCATGGACCTCGCCGGGGACGCGCCCGCGTTCCTGGTGGGCGGCCCGTCCAAGTCGGGCCGGTCCACGATGCTCGCGGTCATGACGGAGTCGCTGCTGCGTGGCGGCACCCAGGTCGTGATCCTCGCGCCACGGCCGAGCGTCCTGCGCGACTTCGAGGGCCGGGACGGCGTGCGCGCCGTGTTCACCGGCGCGGAGGTCACGGAGGAGGACCTGGCCCCGCACCTCGACCCGGACGGTACGCCGGTGGTGCTGGTCGTGGACGACGGCGAGCTCGTGGCCGACGCCCCGGCGAAGACCTGGCTGCGCGCCTACCTGCGCACGGCCGCCGACAACCGCCGCGGCCTGATCCTCGGCGGCGACGCGTCCGAGGTGGCCGGCGGGTTCTCCGGCTGGCAGGTCGACGTCAAGAAGAGCCGGCGAGGCGCCCTGCTCAGCCCCCAGGACCGGTTCGACGGCGACCTGGTGGGCGCGAGCCTGGCGCGTTCCGCGGTGTCGACCCAGGTGACGCCGGGCAAGGCGCTGGTGCACCTCGGGTCGGGGGAGCTGATGACCGTGCTGGTGCCGACGCTGTAGGGGTTCGGGGCTGGGCTCGCGGTTGGGTTCGGGGTTGGTTCGTGCGGGGGCGGGCGTGGCGGTCGCGCGCGTCGTCCGTCGTCGTGCCACGGTAGGTGCGTGCCAGCGGACGATCAGTTCGATCTCGACACCGCCGTCGACGCGCTCTACGCGCGGCCTCTCGACGAGTTCATCGCCGCGCGCGACGCCGCCGTCCGACAGGCGACGGACAGCGGCGACCGCCTGGGTGCCGCGCGGGTCAAGCGACTGCGGAAACCGTCGGTCGCCGCCTGGGTGATCAACCAGGTCGCGCGGGAGCACCCCGACGAGATCGGGGCGCTCGCGTCGCTCGGCGACGAGCTGCGTGCCGCTACGCAGGACCGGGACCGCGCCCGGATCCGGGCGCTGGACCACCTGCGGCGTGAGCGCACCGACGCACTGGTCCGCGTGGTCCGTGAGGCGGGCGAGGTGGGCGGACGGTCCGTGTCGTCGGCCGTGCTCGACCGGATGACCGAGACGCTGACCGCTGCCGTGATGGATCCGGACGCTGCGGCAGTGGTCCGTGCTGGACGCCTCTCCCGGGCACTGCAGCACGTCGGGTTCGGGATCGTGGACGAGGAGGGCGAGGAGGCCGAGCTCGTCGAGCTGCGTCCCGCGACGTCGGAGGCCGGACGGTCGAAGGATGCCGGAGGACCGGAGGACGGGGAACGGCCGAAGGTGGCTGAGGCGTCGAAAGGGACTGGGGCGTCGAGAGCGGCTGGGCGGTCCAGGCCGAAGGAGACACCGGCCGCCGACAAGACCGATCCCGCGGAGGCGGACCTGGTCGCTGCGGAGCAGGCGGTCGAGGAGGCCTCCGCACGTGTCGACGAGCTGGAGGCGCGCCGCGACGAGGTTCGCGAGCGGCTTCGCACCGCAGACGAGGTGATCGAGCGCGGGGAAGGCGAGGTCGAGCGTCTCGACCGGGAGCTGGAGCGGCTCGCCGCCGAGCGGGACACGGTGAGCGAGGCCCTCGACGACGCTCGAGAGACGGCGGACGAGGCGCGCACGGACCTGGAGGCCCTCGAGGACGAGCTCGACGACGCCGTGGAACGTGCCGCCGAAGCCCGCCGCCGGCGCCGGGCGGCCCGCGGGCGGTAGGGGTGGCGTTGCGCGGTGTCCGGCTCCCAGATCGGAGCCGGACACCGCATGGGCGGCTCAACCTGGCGGCTCAACCAGGCGTGCTCAGGACGCGGGTTGTTCGCTGGGGAAGAAGACCTTCTCGACCTGGTCGTGCTGGGTGTGCAGCTCCCAGTACAGCGGCGCGATCTCTTCCGGTGCGGTGGCGCCCGGCTGGCGGCCGATCCACGCGCCGATCGCGATGTGGCCGACCTGTACTCCTCGGGGAGCGGCGGCGGCGTGCAGACCGTGGGCCCAGTTGCGCAGCCACGCCGCGGCAGGGGCGACGTTGCCGAACACGTCGTAACCGAGCTCCGGGCGCACGGACGAGGCACCGGTGGTGAACAGGATCGTGCCCGAGCCTCGGGCGAGCATCTCCGGAAGCACCTGGTTGACCGCCGCCACGGCACCGTGCACGTAGAAGTCGAGCTGGATCTGCACGTTGTCGTGAGTCAGCTCGGTGGAGGAAGCCATCGGCAGCGTCGAGTTGCCCGGCGAGTACTCGAGGACGTCGATCTGCCCGAATCGCTGCTTGACCGCCGCTAGGCCAGAGACGATCGACGGCCGGTCGAGCACGTCAGCGGCGAAGGCCGCCGCTTCGATGCCCTGGTCTGCCAGCTCAGCCACGACCGGGTCCAGCTTGGCTGGAGTACGCGACAGCAGCGCGACCTGGTGGCCTTCCTTGCCGAAGGCCTGGGCGATGGCGAGCCCCATTCCGGGACCGGCACCCACGATGGCGATGGTAGGCATGACTTCTCCTTCATTGAGAACAGGTTGGCGAACGGTGTCAGTTGCTGACGCGCAGCTCCTGCTGCGCGTAGTGCAGGTCATCGATCTGAGCGAGCATGAACTCCGCGAGGTCGGCCCTGGCGATGCGCGAGCCGACCCGGTCCCCGGATCCGGTCGCGGTGCGTACCTTGACACGTCTCGTTGACCATGGAGCGGGTGGTGGGGAACAACCGGAAAAGAGCGAAGATCGCGCCGCATGGGTGGCTGGGTCAGACGGCCGACCAGCCGTCGTCGACGGGGAGCACGGCGCCACTGATATTGCTCGCCGCGTCCGAGGCGAGGAACACGATGGCCGCGGCGACTTCCTCCGCCGCGGCTATTCGGCCCAGGTTCTCCTGGTAACGGCCTACGATCGAGGCGCCGTAGCCGTCGAACGTCACAGTGTCGGTGATGTGGGTCTGGGTGCCGCCGGGGGCGATGGCGTTGACGCGGATGCCACGGTCCCGGTACATGACCGCGGTCGACTTCGTCAGGCCGATGATCCCGTGCTTGGAGACGGTGTACGCGGTGCCGGCGGCGCTGCCGCGCAGGCCCGCCTCCGAGGCCGTGTTGACGATGGCGCCGTTGCCGCGGGCCAGCATGTGGGGCAGGGCGGCGCGGGTGAGCAGGAACGGGGCTGTCAGGTTGATGCGGATGACCCGATCCCATTCCGCGTCGCTCACGTCCGCGGTCGCGGCCATGTGGTCCATGATGCCCGCGTTGTTGACGAGCACGCCGAGGTTGCCGAAGGACTCGACCGCGGTGGTGATGACCTCCTCGGCCGTGGCCTGGTCGCTGAGGTCGCCGACGACCGTGCGGGCGGTGCCGCCGTTCGCCTCGATCTCCTTGGCGACGGCCTGGGCGCCGGCCGGGTCGATGTCCGCGACGAGAACCTTGGCTCCCAGGCTCGCGAACTGAAGCGCGGTGGCGCGTCCGATGCCGGACCCGGCGCCGGTGACGACGACGCCCCGCCCTTCGAAGTCGCTCGTGTAGCTCATGCTGCCGTTCCTTCCAGGAGGGATGTCGCGTGATGCCAGGGGCTGCGGGCGGCGATGGCCTGCTGCCAGGGGCGGAGGCTCCTGGGCGGTACGCCGACTGCCAGGACGCCGGTGAGACGGTCGCCGGTGCGGTAGACGGCGATGAACTGGCGTTCTTCGAGGCTGCCTTGGGCGATCCGCATCTCGTCGTGGCCGCGCAGGTTGCCGTAGGCGCGGATCTTCATGTCGTACTGGTCGGACCAGAAGTAGGGGACGGGCGCGAAGGGCCGCTGAGCGCCCAGGAGGTTGCGGGCGGCAGCCGTGCCCTGCTCAGCGGCGTTGGTGCGGTGCTCGATGCGCATCGAGGTGTCGAAGGTCGGGTTGTGCCAGCGGGCCACGTCTCCCGCGCCGTACACGCCGGGTGCGGCGGCGCAGAACTCGTCGCAGACCAGCCCGTCGTCGAGGGTGAGGCCGTTGCCGGCCAGCCACTCGGTGTTGGGCCGGGAGCCGATGGCCACCAGCACCGTGTCCGCCTCGATCACGCTGCCGTCGTCGAGGCGGACTCCGCCGGGGACGACCTCGCTGACCCCTGTCCCGGTGCGCAGGTCCACGCCGTGGTCGAGGTGGACCTGCGCGAGCATGCGGCCGACCTCCTCACCGACCCCGTGGGCCAGCGGGACGGGGGCAGGTTCCAGGAGGGTCACGTGGGTGCCCAGGCCGGCCGCCACCGACGCGGCCTCGGCGCCGAGGAACCCGGCGCCGACCACGGCCAGCGTGCAGCCGGGACCGAGGCGGTCCTTCAGGGCGAGCGCGTCGTCCAGGCTGCGCAGGACGTGGGCCGGTGTGCCGGGCAGGTGCCGGGGGCGGACTCCGGTGGCCACGATCAGTCCGTCGTACGGCACCTCCGTACCGTCGGCCAGCAGCACAGTGCGCTCGGCGACGTTCACACCGATGGCCTCGCGGCCGTAGCGGGTGTCCAGGTCGAGAGCGTCGAGGGTGGCCTCGGTGCGCAGAGGCAGTCGGTCCGCGGTCCAGGCGCCGGAGAGGATCTCCTTCGACAGGGGTGGGCGGTCGTAGGGGGCGTCGGGTTCGTCGCCGATGAGGGTCAAGGTGCCGGTGTGGCCCTCTCGGCGCAGGGTCTCGGCGGCGGCGAGCCCGGCCGCCGAAGCGCCGACGACGACCATGCGGCTGGTCGGGGTCGGGCTCACGACTCCACCAGGCGGATGGCGGCCGCGGGGCAGACGGTAGCGGACTCGCGGACGGCGTCGTGGAGCTCGGCCGGTGGGGTGTCGTCGAGGAGGACGACCAGACCGTCCTCGTCGCGTTGGTCGAAGACGTCGGGGGCGAGCAGTACGCACTGGCCCGACGCGACGCACTTGGGAACGTCGACCTCTACATGCATGATGCTTCTTCCCTGCTCTCGGTGGGGGATCGGGTGGTTGCCGTCACCAGGTGACGGGCAGCTCGCGGACGCCGTAGACGGCGGTGGCCTGCTTGAAGGCGATCTCCTCCATCGGCACGGCGATCTTCAGGCTGGGCAGCCGACGGAAGACCTCGGGTAGCACGATCTGGAGCTCGGCGCGTGCCAGCGGCTGGCCGAGGCACTGGTGGATGCCGTACCCGAAGGCCAGGTGCTGGCGGACGTTGGCGCGTTCCGGGTCCAGGTCGTCGGGGTTGGTGAAGAACTCCGGGTCGCGGTTGGCGACGTTGACGGGAATGATCACGCCCTCGCCCGCGTGGATGGTCACGCCGCCGATGGTGACGTCGTCGATGGCGGTGCGGCGCAGGCCGCCGTGCACGATGGTCAGGTAGCGCAGCAGCTCCTCGACCGTGCTCGCGACCTGGTCCGGTCCGCCGAGGATGTGTGGAATCTGGTCGGGGTTGTTCAGGAGGGTGATGGTGCTCAGCGCGATCATGTTCGCCGTCGTCTCGTGCCCGGCGAACAGTAGGAAGGCGCTCAGGTCGGCGGCGTCCTGGTCGGTGATGACGCCGTCGTCGGCCTGTGCGGCGAGCCGGGTGACCACGTCGTCGCCGGGGGTGGCGCGCTTGGTCCGCACGAGGCGCAGCAGATACTCGCCGAGGTTGGCGAACGCCCGGGCGGACTCCTCCCCCGTGGCATTCAGGTCTACGAACGTCCGCGACTGCTCCTGGAAGAACGGGTGTTCCTCGTAGGGGACGCCGAGCAGTTCGCAGATGACCAGGGAGGGAAGCGGCAGCGCGAAATGCTCCACGAAGTCGGCGGGGCCGCTCAGCTCGGTCAGGTCGGTGAGGAGTTCGTCGGTCAGGTGGGCGATGGCCGGGCGCAGCGCGTCGACGCGTTTGATCATGAACTCGCGGGTCAGGGTGCGCCGCATCGCCGCGTGGATGGGGTCGTCGTAGTTCTGGAAGAAGCCGCGCGGGCCCTGCTGGGCACCTTCATTGAAGGTGGGTGCGCCGGGGTGCGTCTGGTCGGTGCTGAACGCCGGGCTGCCCAGTACCGCCCGTGCGTCCTCCCAGCGGGTCACCAGCCACGGCGTGAGGCGCCCTTCCCACAGGGAGACGCGCGTGACGGGCTGTTCCTCACGCAGCTGCGCATACAGCGGCGGAGGGTCCAGGGGCGCGGCCTGCGGGCGGGTGAGCGTGAACGCGGGGACGGTTGGTGACGAGGTCATGACGGTGTCCTTTCCGGCATCGACTAACACTGTTAGCCGAACTGTAGGCTAACAGTGTTAGTCGACGCAATCGGAAGCCGGAGGACCGGGCCTGACGAAGCGCCGGCATCGTCAGAGGCAGGTCGTGGCCAGGGCCGGTAGGCTGCTGCGGACAGCGAGGAGGAGGCGATGAAGTCGCAGGTCAAGCGGGTGCCGAACGTGCGGGGCGAAGGCGAGCGGCTGCGGCAGGAGATCCTCGACGCGGCGACCCGCATCCTGGAGGAGGCGGGACGCGAGGACGCCCTCTCCCTGCGAGGGGTTGCCCGCGAGGTCGGAATCTCCGCACCCAGCGTCTACCGGCACTTCAAGGACAAGGCCGACCTGGTCTCCACCGTCCTCGACGCCACCTACCGCGCACTGGCCGTCGCGATGAGCGAGGCCAGCGAGTCGGCCGCCACGGCGGGCGCGGACCCACGGGCGCGCGTGCAGGCCACCGTCACGGCCTACCGCAGGTTCGCCATCGAAAAACCCCACCGCTACCGGCTGATGTTCAGCTTGGAATACGAGCCCGAGCGCCTCCCCTCGGCCGACAACCCCATCGAAACCGTGCTCCAGGCGTGGACCGAGACGGCTGACGCCTACCTCGCCGAAGCGGCCCCCGACCGTCGAGCGGAGGCGCGGGACCTAGGCATCCACCTGTGGACCGCCCTGCACGGCCAGCTCGTCCTGTGGCGCACCCTGCCGAGCCCCGTCGCCGGCAGCGAAGCCATCCTGATCGAGCTGGAAGAGTCCTTGCTGCGACACCTGCTCCCCACACCGGACGCTCCAAGCTCCACCGGGTGACAGGCTGGGGACGCTTCCTGCTCGCCGATGGTGGACGGGAGCGCCCGGACGCTCGTTGAGCGGTCGGTATGCCGATCAGGATGTCGGCAAGCTGCGATCCCTAACTCGACAGACCCCACTGTCGCCGGGCTCGCAACGCGGGTGGAGATGGAGCTCGAGTTCGTTGCGGCCACGGAACCAAGGGCATCACCATGCACTGGACCGGCGAGCCCACTACCGACACGACGGCCGGTGCCCTGCTGGAGACCGGGTGGGCGTTCACCGACGCCTACGGTCACCGCATCCGCCTACCCGAAGCCATCGAAGCCCAACCCCCACGCCCACCCGCCGAAGTCGCCTGACCGAGCCCAGCCGCCCGACCGAGCCCAGCCATCCGACCGAGCCCAGCCATCCACCCGACCGACCTGACCGACTCGACGGACCAGTGCCAAGCCCCGGACGGGCGGATCCCGCGCGCCGGACCCGCCCGCCGCAATCGCCAAACGGTGGCCGCAACGGCCTGGTCTTCGTCGGCCCGGTTCCAGAGAACACGGCTCGAACCCGAGGGGCGAACCCGGACTACACAGTGATGGCGTCCGCCACGATCTCGCGCTCGGAGACAGCGGCGATCCGCCAGACGGCGTCGGCCAGGTCGTCGGGGTCGAGGGTCGTGGTGGGAAGGTCCAGGCCGGGTGTGCCGTCGGCGTTCGCGGGCAGGGAGGTCAGCATGCGGTGGATGTCGCCCCGTTCGATGAGTCCGCCGACCACCAGAGAGCCGACGTGGACGCCGTCGGGCGCGGCGGCCTCGGCGAGAGTCAGGGCATAGGTGCGCAGGGCGGCCGACGCCGGCGCGAACGGTCCGAGGAACGGCAGCGGGACCAGCGCGCTGAGCCCCGCGACGTAGACGATCGCGCCGCTGCCGCGCTCGAAGGCACTTTCATGTCACAGCGTGTCTGTGAACGGTGATGTTCACGGGCACCGCCCTTCTCGGGCGTCCCTCGGTTCAGGCCGCGGGAGCGGTCTGGACCGGGGTTCCTGCGTCGTCCGGGCTGGTTCCACCCACACGAGCGTGTGGGCCAGTGCCGTCCCGTCGGCAGGCCTTGATGTCGGGGCCGGCTGCTTGACGGTCCCCGTCCTGGGCTTCACCACGGGTGTGGCCCTCGGCCCAGGCGGCGAGGTTGGCGGCGGCATTCAGGTCCCGGTCCAACACCAGACCGCAGTGACCGCATGTGTAGGTGCGGTCGCTGAGGGTCAGGTCGGACTTGACCTGACCACAGCCTGAGCAGGTCTTGGACGACGCGAACCACCGGTCCGCGACCACGACCTGCCCGTTACGCCACTTCTGCTTGTAGGTGATCTGGCGGGCCAGCTCACCCCACGCGGCATCGCCGACGGCTCGGGCGAGTCTGCGATTGGACATGATGCCGATGATGTTCAGGTCTTCCAGGACCAGCCGGTCGTGGCTCTTGACCAGCTGGTTGGAGACCTGGTGCAGGAAGTGCTGCCGGGTGTCCCGCACCCGGAGATGATGCCTCGCCAGGCGCATACGCGCCGAGCGCTGGTTGGCGGACCCGCGCTTCTTGCGCGAGACCGCACGTGCCAGACGCCGCTGCCGCCGCAGGCCCGCGGCCAGCGTCTTAGGAGCCTCGACTCGTAGGGTCTCGGTTCCGTTGCGGGTTCCGGCGACGACCAGGGCGTGCAGCCCGCGGTCGACACCTGCCCAGCCCGTCTTGTCGTCGGTCCGTCGGGCGGGATGCTGGACGGCGAGGTGCAGGTCAGCGGCCTCCACAGTGATCGAGACCCACCACCTACGGACCCCACGGGTGACGGTGGCCTGCAGGATCCGGGCGCGGTCCGTGGCGATCATCCGGCGCAGGCGGCGGGTGTCCTCCTGGACCCTGATGCTGCCGAGCTTCGGCAAGGTCACCGACCGTGGACGGTCTCCGGTTCCGACGCGGATCGAGGACCAGGTGGCCTTGGTCTTGTTCCGCATCCGGAACGACCCGCCCGTGTGGGTCTTCTTCTTGAAACGTGGGTGCCCGACCGGGCGGCCCGTGCGTTTCCCGGACCGGGACGCGGTCCATGCGGCCAGGGCGCGGCCGAGGTCGACGGCGGCTTCCTCAAAGACTTCGGAGGACACCTCAGCCCGCCAGGGCAGCCCGGTCACCTCAACCTCGGTGCTCCCGTCACTGACGACGAGGAACCGCCGTCCCGCGTCTTCCGACCGCTTCCACTGGTTGAACGCGTTGATCAGAGCGAACCGCGACCACGGAACCGCGTCATGGGCTCGGTCCACGGCATCAGGGCCGGCACGACTACTGAGGGCGCGGTGGTGTTCGCGGGCGTCCAGGTGCAGCCGCAGGCACTGGTTGTACGCAAAGCGGGCCGCACCCACATGGCGGGCGAGCGCCATCGTCTGCTCGACCGTGGGGTCGAGGCGGAACCGGAAGGTGGTGTGCCGAGCCATGACCCGAACGCTAGACCGAGACACCGACATCGACCCGAACGAGCACACAATGCCCAATTCAAGACACGTTCTCAGATGGGAACACCGGTGTGCCCCACATCGTCGCCGCCGCCGTCAGCGCCGGGCTGCCGGGAAAGGTCCCGGTCGCGGACTACGAAGCGTGCCCGGTCACGCACGCGGTCCGGATGCTGGGCGACAAGTGGACGCTGCTCGTCCTGATGCTGCTCGCCGAGCGTGCGCACCGGTTCAACGAGCTCCACCGGCGGGTGGACGGGATCAGCCAGCGGATGCTGACGCGCACCCTCCGGACGCTGGAGGACGACGGGCTCGTCGTCCGGACCGTGTTCCCGACGATCCCGCCGGGCGTCGAGTACGGCCTCACGGCGCGGGGTCGTGAGCTGCTGGTCCCGCTGTCCGCCCTGGCCGACTGGGTGGTGCGGGACAGCGCGGCGTAGGCCGGGCGGATTGGTGGTGCGGGACAGCGCGGCGTAGGCCGGGCGGGCGGCGGTCGTCAGCCGGCGGCGGTCGTTACGCGGCCGGCAGGCGCACCGGGTCCACCGCGAGCTGGAGCCGCTCCCGGACCCACCAGTCGCCGGTGCGGCGCCGCTCCTCCGGCGTCGTGTACCGGTAGCGGTGCAGGACCGCCCGGACGGCGCGCGGCGGCCGACCGTCGAACGGGTCGCGGCGCAGCAGACGCAGCGTCTCGGGGTCGGCCTCCAGCAGCCGGCGCAGGAACACCGTGAACCACCGCGCGGAGTGGCCCAGCGGCAGGAACCACATGAGCCAGTCCAGGCGCAGGTGATAGGGCGCGACCTGCGGCGGACGCCGGCCGACCGGGCCGGGCTTTCCCCGGAACTCGTACTCGACCCAGTCGTCGGGCCCGGGATTGTCCGTGAGGGTGCCCTCCACGGTGATCTCGTCGCGACGCCGGGTGATCGAGCCGAACGCCCCGTAGGCGTTGACCAGCCGGAACGGCTCGAAGCTCGCGTTCATCCGCTGGTGGCGGGAGGCGAGGTTGAGGGCCGGCCGGACCGACAGCGCCAGGAGCAGCAGGGCCACGGCGCTGACCACGACCACGAAGTCGAGCGGTGCGGCGGGTGCGGCGGCGGCCCCAGCGGACGAGGCAGCCCCGGCGGACGACGACGCCGGCGCCCCGCCGCCGTCGGGCAGCCCGAGCAGGCCGCCCAGCCAGGCCCACGTACCGTCGTCGACCACGCCGAGCGACAGGACGATGGTGGCCCAGTTGAGCCAGGCGAAGTTCCCGGTCAGCACCAGCCAGCCCTGGGTGAGGACGAACGCCAGGGCGGCGACCGACGGGAACGGCTGCGGGAGCAGCAGCAGCCACGGCAGGAGCAGCTGGGTGACGTGGCTGCCGGCGACCTCGACCCGGTGCCACCAGCGCGGCAGGTGGTGGGCGTGCCAGGAGAACGGGCCCGGTAGCGGCTGCGTCTCGTGGTGGTAGTTCAGGGCGGTGAGGTCGCGCCAGGCCGTGTCGCCGCGCCACTTGATCAGGCCGGCGCCGAGCTCCAGCCGGAACAGCAGCCAGCGCACCGCGAAGATCATCAGGAGAGGCGTGCCCACGGCGTCGGACCCCAGGAACGCCACGAGGAATCCCGCCTCGCACAGCAGGGTCTCCCAGCCGAAGGCGTAGAAGGTCTGCCCCACGTTCACGAGCGACAGGTAGAGCCACCACAGCGCGAGGAACACGAGCGCCGGCACCCACCAGGGACCGGCCTGCGGCAGCCCGACGACGACGCTCGCGCCCAGCAGCATGCCGCACCAGTCGACCGCCACGAGCAGCCGGTCGGAGTAGCGCAGGCCACGCAGCCGGAACAGGGAGGGCCCGTCGCGCCAGTGCGTGCGTGCGATGAACCTCGGGACGGGCTGGAGGCCGCGTTCCCCGAGCAGTGGCCGGAACTGACGCAGCGCGCCGAAGAAGGCGAGCGCGTACAGCGCGCCGAAGCCACGCTGGAGCAGCGTGCGCGCTACGTCGTAGTCCGCGCTCGACCACCAGCCGAGCCAGTCGGGCAGTGTGCCTGCCATATGGTCACGCTAACGGACGGTCAGCGCAGCGCCGGCAGCACGTGCTCCCCGAACGCCTCGATGAACGCGTCCTGCTGCTTGCCCACGTGGTGCAGGTAGAGGCGGTCGGCGCCGGCGTCGCGCAGGGCGGCCAGGCGCGCGGTCAGCTCACCGAGGTCAGCGGAGACCAGCACGGCGCGCCGGACGTCGGCGACATCAACGTCCGCGGCCAGGGCGTCGAACTCCGCGGTCGTTGCGGTGTCTGCGGCGACCTCGGGCGGGCCGGTGAGCGTGCGCCACTGGTCCAGCGCCGTCGCCTCGGCCTCCGCCTCGGTGGGCGCCCACGAGAGGTGCACCTGGACGGCGATCTCGCCCTGGCCCCCGGCCTCCCGGTACGTCTCGATCATCTGCCGCAGCTCCTCGACCGGCTTGTTCACGGTGACCAGGCCGTCCGCCCACGGGGCGTGCCGGCGCGCGGTAGCGACGGTGAGGGCCGGGAGGATCAGGAGCGGCATGATCTCCGGCAGTGTCCAGAGCCGGGCCCGACGCGCGACGACCAGACCCGTGTGGTCCACCTCCTCGCCGCGCAGGAGTGCCCGGATGACCTGCACGCACTCCGCCAGCCGGGCGTCGCGCTCGGGCTTGGGCGGCCACGGGTCACCGGTCACGTGCTCGTTCAGGTTCTCTCCCGAGGCGAGGGCGACCCAGAGCCGCCCCGGGTACATCGCCCCGAGGGTCGCGATCGCCTGCGCGACGATCACCGGGTGGTAGCGCTGGCCTGGCGCGCACACGGTGCCGAAGGACAGCTGTGTGGTGGCGAGCGCGGCGCCGAGCCAGGACCACGAGAGCCCGGACTCGCCCTGCCGCTCGCTCCACGGCGCGACATGGTCGGAGCACATCCCGGCGTCGAAGCCGGCGTCCTGCGCGAGCCGGGCCACGCGGAGCCCCTCGGCGGGGTGGAGCTGCTCGTGGGAGACGTGGAAGCCGACGACGGTCATCGCTTCTTCTCACCCTTGGCAGCGACACGCTCCGGGTCCCCGCCCGCCGGCTCCACCGCCGGGTCGTCCACCGCGCCGCCGTCGACCGTGCGCCGCAGCCACCGGTAGCCGTACCCGGCGATGGGGATGCGTCCGTCTGTCTCGACGGGCGGGTAGTCCTGGTCCACGTGCACGTCGACGTAGCGTGCGAGGCCTGCCTCGAGCGCCGAGGCCTCGTCGGCGGGCAGCTTCGCGACGACGTCCTCGTCCGCGAGGTTGGCGATCAGGAGCACGCTGGACTCCGCGACCTGGTAGCGCAGCGCCAGGACCGACGAGACCCCCAGGTCCCACGGTTCCGGGCGGACCCGGCCGAGCTCGCTCAGCCCCAGCCGGGCGCGCACCAGCCCGCCCACCCGGTGCAGCAGCGAGCCGTCGCGCACGTTCTGCTCGTCCACGCTCACGTGCTCGGGACCGTAGGGACCGGTGACCACGGGCGCCTGGAACTGGTCCGACGGGGCGTTCGAGAAGCCCGCCGTCGGTGTGTTCGACCACTGCATGGGGGTGCGGACGGCCTCGCGCTCCGGCCGGTCGAGGTCGTCGCCCATCCCGATCTCGTCGCCGTACCGCAGCACCGGCGGCCCGGGCAGGGACAGCGTGACGGCGTGCGCCAGGGCGATGCGGCGCGGGTCGCCGTCGAGCATGGGGGCAAGGCGCCGCCGGATGCCGCGGCCGTAGACCCGCATCGAGTCCTCGGGGGCGAAGGTGTCGAGCACCTCCGTGCGCTCGTCCTCCGCGAGCCGGACCAGGTTCAGCTCGTCGTTGTTGCGCAGCCAGTGCGCGTACGTGGCGCCGTCCGGGGGTGCGGCCTGGTGACGCAGCGCCCGTTCCAGCGGCTCGGCCTGGCCCCGGGCCAGGGCGAGGAAGAGGTGGTTGTTCGTCCAGAAGTCGAGCAGCATCGTCATGCCCTGGCCGTCGGACCCGAAGTACTGGGCGGCCTCGGCCGGTGCCTCGTCCACCTCGCCGAGCAGGACGGCACCCGTGCGCTGCCCGGTCACGGCGGCCCGCATGTCGCGCACGAGCCACTGGCCGTCGGTGTCGGGGCGGGCGGCGCGGGCCCGTTCGAGCATCATCGGCATGGCGTCCACCCGGAAACCCGAGACGCCCATGCGCAGCCAGAACGCGACGATGCGGTACAGCTCGTCCCGGACGCGCGGGTTGTCGAGCGCGAGGTCCGGCTCGTGCGCGTAGAAGGCGTGCCGGTAGAACTGCTGCGCCTCGTCGTCCCAGGTCCACGTCTTGGGCTCGACGTCGGGGAACATCGGCTTGATGTCGTCGTTCGGCTCGTCGGCCCAGATGTAGTAGTCGCGGTACGGCGAGTTCCGGTCCTGCCGCGCCTCCTGGAACCAGCGGTGCTGGTCGGAGGTGTGCTGGGCGATCAGCTCCACCAGGACGTGCAGGCCGAGGTCCTCGGCGGCCTCGAGCAGGTGGGCCATGTCGGCCAGGTCGCCCAGCCGCGGGTCGATCGCGAGGTGGTCGACGACGTCGTAGCCGCCGTCCCGGAAGGGCGAGGCGTAGAACGGCAGCAGCCACACGCACGTGGCGCCGAGCCCGCGCAGGTAGTGCAGGCGTTCGGTGATGCCGCGCAGGTCGCCCCAGCCGTCGTCGTTGGAGTCGGCGTAGAGGCGGGGGTCGAGCTGGTAGATGATCGCGTCGGAGTACCAGGAAGAGCGCATGGTCACCTCGGGCTCGGGAGGTCACGGTCCTGAGGTCATAGGTCCTCAGGTCACGGCGGCCGGGGCTGGACCGCTGACTTCTCGCACCGTGTCACATGTCCGGTTTGCTCGCACGTGGCTGGTGGCTGGTGGCTGGTGGCGCGCGGTGCTCGGCTCGTCAGGCCGGCGACGCGGTCGCGGCGAAGCGGGCGGCCAGCAGCCCGAACGCCTCCTTGAGCTCTGGCGGTCCGACGACCTCGACGTCGGCGTCGAACCGGCCGAGCGTGGCGGCCAGCGCCACCCAGGACCAGGAGCCGAACTCCAGCCCGCACCGGTCCGGGCCCAGGTCCTCGACGGTGCCGTCCCCGGCGAACGGGAGGACGGCGGCGGCCGGCAGGTGGATGACGACCCGGCCCGTGCAGGGCCAGGCGTCCGCGATCTCGGATCCCTTGCTCTCGGAACCTTTGAAGCGGACCGACACGAAGTCGCGCACGCTGCCGCCCGGGACCTCGCGCGGGGTGAAGCGAGGCCCGTTCGGGGTGCGCGGGCTGATCCGGTCGGCGCGGAAGATACGCCAGTCGTCGTGGTCCAGGTCCCAGGCGACGAGGTACCAGCGGCCGCGCGACATGACGACATGGTGCGGTTCGACACGACGCGGTTCGACACGGCTCGGTTCGACACGGCTCGCGTAGTCGAATCGCAGCACCTCATGGGCGCGGGCGGCCGTGGACAGCGTCAGCAGCACGTCGGGAGACACCGGCGCCGTGGCTTCCGGTGTGCTGCCGGGGATCGCGGTGAACCGGACGGCGTCGACCCGGTGTCGCAGGCGCGACGGCATGACCTGCCGCACCGTGGTCAGGGCGCGCACCGCTGCCTCCTCGATGCCCGCGCCCGCGACACCGGCCGCCTGCAGCGCGACGGCGAGGGCGATCGCCTGGTCGTCGTCGAACAGGAGCGGGGGGAGCTCCGAGCCGGCGTCGAGGTGGTAGCCGCCGTCGGGCCCCATCGTCGCCTGGATCCGATAGCCCATCTCCCTGAGCCGGTCGACGTCGCGCCGGACCGTGCGGTGGCTGATGCCCAGGCGATCGGCGAGAACCTGCCCCGGCCAGTCCCGGCGCGTCTGCAGCAGGGACAGCAGGGCGAGCAGCCGCGAGGTGGTGGTGGTCGTCGGGGTCACGGTCCGAGACTACGGAGAGTAGAGGACCTTCTCTGTCCTCGACTGTCGCCAGAGTGGGACGTGCCGGGAAGCGCCCGGCGCAGGCACCAGCTGCCAGGCACAGACTGCAAGGAGCAGACATGTCCATCAACACCACCCCGCACCTCAACTTCCGTGGCGACGCCCGGGCGGCGCTGGAGTTCTACCAGTCGGTCTTCGGCGGTTCGCTGGCCGTCGTCACGTACGCGGACGGCCACAACGTGACGGACCCCGCCGAGGCCGACCAGATCATGTGGGGCCAGGTCACGTCCGACGAGGGCTTCCGGGTGATGGCCTACGACGTCCCCGCCCACACCGCCTACGAACCGGGCGTGATCCCGCTGTTCGTCTCGGTCCGGAGCACCGACGCGGAGGAGATCTCCCGGTACTGGAAGCGGCTCGCCGATGGGTCGACGGTCGTCGTCCCGCTGGCCGAGGCAGCCTGGGCTCCGCTGTACGGCATGGTCAGGGACCGGTTCGGTGTGACCTGGGTGTTCGACGTGGAGGTGGCCTGGAGCGCCTCCTGAGCTGATGACCTGAGCTGATGACCTGAGCTGATGACACGGGTGGTGCGCGGCAGGGCTGGACGGCACGGCTGATCTGCGGTGGGGTAACGCCCATGAGGTGGCGCAACGGCGAGCTCGGCTACGGGATCGTCACGAAGGTCCTGCACTGGTCGACGGTGGCGCTGCTCCTGGCCCAGTTCGCCGTCGGCTACATGATGGACGACAAGGCCGACGTGCCCGCCGTCGACTGCGACCCTCCGGGCGAGGACCGCAGCGGCGGCGACACGTCGGACGCCGAGGAGCAGCGCCTCGACGAGCTCGAGGACCGGTGCGAGCAGGCGCAGGAGGTCCGCGAGGAGGATGCGGAGGACGCCGTCGGCTCGGCCTGGTCCGACCTCTGGGCGGGTGACCTGCCCGGCGACCCAGCCGGCGGCGTCCTCACGCTCGCCGGCTGGCACGTCCTGCTCGGCCTCGCGATCATCGCGATCGGCATCGCCCGCGTCGTGTGGCGCCGCGCGACGACGCTGCCGCCCTGGGACCCGCGGCTCACCCGGACCGACCGCAAGGTGCTGCACCGGGCCGAGCAGACCCTGCTCGCGCTGCTCTTCGTCGTCCCGGCGACCGGTATCGCGCTCGTGGTCGGCAGCAGCGACCTCGTGCCGCTCCACATCGCCGCGCACATCTGCTTCTACGTCGCGCTGGCGGTGCACGTCGGCGTCGTCGTCCGGCGCCGGGTCGTCGGCCGCATGCTCTGACATGACGCTCTGAGGTGCGCACCTCTCGTAACCCGATGACGATCGGGTGATGAGCACCGGCCCCACAGGCTCCGCGCCGCCACCCCCTGAATCCCTGCCTCCCGGATCCCCGCCCGAATCCCCTTCCGGACCGTCTCCGGCCGCCGCGCTCGCGGGTGACCGCCGGTTCTTCGGGCATCCGCTCGGCCTGATGACGCTGTTCACCACCGAGCTGTGGGAGCGGTTCAGCTACTACGGCATGCGCGCGATCCTGGTCTACTACCTGACCGACACCATCGCCGACGGCGGCCTGGGGCTCGACCAGACGCTCGGCGAAGCGATCGTCTCGATCTACGGCACGGGTGTCTACCTGCTCTCGGTGGTCGGTGGCTGGCTCGCGGACCGCGTGATCGGCGCACGGCGGTCCACGCTCTACGGCGGCGTCATCATCGCCGCGGGGCACGTCCTGCTGGCGATCCCCGCGGCCGGGTTCTCCTACCTCGGCATCGTGCTGGTCGCGCTCGGCACCGGCCTGCTCAAGCCGAACGTCTCCTCGATGGTCGGCTCCCTCTACCGCAGGGACGACCCCAAGCGCGAGGCCGCGTTCCAGATCTTCTACATGGGCATCAACATCGGCTCGCTCTTCTCGCCGATCGTCGTCGGCGCCGTCCGCGCCGCCTGGGGCTACCACGCCGGGTTCTCCGTCGCCGCGTTCGGGATGGCGTTCGCGCTCGTGTTCTTCGTGCTGGGCCGCAAGAACCTGCACGGCGCCGGCGACGACGTACCGAACCCCGTCCGGCCCGAGGAGCGCCCCGCCGTCGCGCGGATGTTCGTCAGCATCCTGGCCGCCGTCGGCCTCGTGTACCTCGTGGCGCGGCTCGTCTCGGGGGAGTGGGGCGTGTACGCCCTCATCGACACCCTCAGCTACGTCGCGTTCCTCGCGCCCGTCGTGTTCTTCGTCGTCATGTACCGATCGCCCCGCGTGACCGACGCCGAACGCCCCCGCCTGCTCGCCTACATCCCGCTGTTCGTCGCCGCGATGCTCTTCTTCATGATCTTCGAGCAGGCGGCCACCACGCTCGCGACCTTCGCGGCGGACCGGACGTCACGCGAGGTGCTCGGCCTCACCGTCAGCCCCGAGTTCTTCCAGTCCGTGAACCCCGCCTCGATCATCATCCTCGCGCCGGTCTTCGCCTGGCTCTGGGTCCGGACCAAGGACCGCCCGCCCACGCCGTACAAGTTCGCCATCGGCCTGGCGCTCGCGGCCGTGTCGTTCCTCGTGCTGGCGGCGGCCTCGGCGATGGCGGGCGACGGCCTGACGCCGGGCTGGGTGCTCGTGTCCGTGTTCGTGATCCAGACGCTCGGCGAGCTGTGCCTGTCGCCCGTGGGACTGGCCGCGACGACGCTGCTCGCGCCGCGCGCCTACCAGGGGCAGGCGATGGCCCTCTGGTTCCTGGCGCCCGCCGCCGGGCAGGCGATCACCGCGCAGCTCGTCCAGGCCACTGCCGGGGCGTCCGACACCGTGTACTTCGGCGGCATCGGCGTCGTCGCGCTCGTCTTCGCCGGCCTGCTCGCGCTGCTCGGCCCGTGGGTCACGCGGCACGTGCGCCTGGCCGACCGGATGGAGGGTGTGCGCACGGCGGGGGACTGAGCGGCGAGAGCGTGTGCGGAGACCAGGAGCCGGACGACGGCACTAGGCTTGCCGGATGCTAGACCCCATGACCACCGGCCCGGGCCGAGCGCCGAAGGTGCCCACGCTCGAGGAGGTCGCCCGGCGGGCAGGGGTCTCGCGTTCCGTGGCGTCCCGCGCGATGAACAACGCCCGCAACGTGAGCCCGGCGAAGCGCGAGGCGGTCGCCCGCGCGGCGAGCGAGCTCGGCTACGTCCCCAACGCGACGGCGCGTGCCCTGGCGACGAGCACCGGCGGGTCGGTGGTGCTCGCGATCTCCAACGACGACCCCGCGCTGTTCGGGGACCCGTTCTTCTCGCAGGTCCTCGTCGGCGTGGCCGCGGCGCTGGACCGGTCGGAGCTCGACCTCACGCTCATGCTGGCGTCCTCGCAGCGGGCCCAGGCCCGGCTCGAACGGCTGCTGCGGTCCCGTCGTTCCGACGGGGTGATGCTCATGGCCCTGCGCGGCGACGACCCGCTGAACCGCGTCGCGGCGGCGACCGAGCTGCCGGTGGTCATCGGTGGCCGGCCGCTGCACGGCGAGGCCCGCTGGTACGTCGACGTCGACAACCGGGGCGGGGCCCGTTCGGCCACCGAGCACCTGCTGAGCTCCGGATGCCGGCGCATCGCGACGATCGCCGGTCCTACGGACCTGCAGGCGGCGGTCGCCCGGTACCAGGGGTTCGCGGATGCCATGGCGGTGGGAGGGCAGCCGGCCGACCGGGTGGAGCACGCCGACTTCAGCTTCGAGGACGGCGCCAGGGCCATGACCCGGCTCCTCGACGCGTACCCCGACCTCGACGGCGTCTTCGCGGCGTCGGACAACATGGCCGCGGGCGCCCTGCGCGCCCTCAAGGAGGCGGGGCGCCGCGTCCCTGAGGACGTGGCGGTGGTGGGGTTCGACGACCTGGAGATCGCGCGCCGCACGGAGCCGGCGCTCACCACGGTCAGCCAGCCGATCCGTGGCCTCGGCCAGGAGATGGCGACGATGCTGGTGCGCCTGATCGACGGCGAGTCGCCGACCCCGGTCATCCTGCCCACGCGCCTGGTGGTGCGGGGATCGGCGCCCGGTGGGGCACCTGGTCACGACTGAGTCGTGCATGAGACACCGGCGGGAGGGGTTGGGACGTCACCCTCCCGCCGGGCGTTTTCGAGGTCAGTACCAGTTCGAGATCAGTGTGCTCGAGCTCAGTACTGCGTGTACCGGACCCAGTCGTAGGTGGCGGTCTTCTGACCGGTGTAGTTGAACGGCCCGAGCCAGCCGTCGACCCCGGTCCCCGGCCACAGGTTCATCATGATGCGCTGCGGACGTGTCGGGAGCGCACCGCGTGAGCCGTTCTCCTCGTGCACCTGGCGACCGTCGACGAACCACTTGATGTTGCCGTTCCGCCACTCGATGGCGTAGTTGTGGTACCCGGCCGCGGCGTCGAAGCCGAGGTTGATGACGGCCTCGTGCCCGCCGGTCCCGTTGGTGAAGTAGTTGGTCTGCATCTGCCAGGTGTTCTTGCCGAGGATCTCGACGTCGATCTCGTCCCACGGCTGGCCGTCGCTCGGCCCGGTGTAGGTGAAGAACGAGGAGACGAGCCCGGATCCGGACGCCGCCTTCATCCGGACCTCGTAGCGCCCGTAGGAGTACAGCTCGTTGGTGCGGTACTCCCCGGAGGCGTACGGCTTGTTCGAGCAGCCGCCCGGGCACGGGGTGTTGTTCAGGTTCAGGCCCAGGACGCCGCCGCTGTGCCAGACGTGGTCGGCGCGCCAGCCGGCGTTGAACATGCCGCCGTTGCTCCACCCGTCGGCCTTGTTCCAGCGCCCGCCGTTGTGCGAGTCGAAGTTGTCGGTGAAGCTGCCGCCGACGGCGGCGGCAGGGGGCGTGAGTCCCGGCGTCGCCGAGAGCCCGAACAGCAGGCCCAGGGCCAGAGCGGGAGCCAGGCCGAGGAGCCGGCGGCGTGAGCGTGCGGTGGAGCGGGGCTGCGTCGTCGTTGATCGCATGGTTGATCGCATGAGTACCTCCATTGGTACCGGTGGGTGACTTGTGGGCTGGTGGTGGGTCTTCAGCTGCCGCCGCCGAGCGGGGGCTGGGCGAGCTCGATCAGCTCGCGTGCCTGCTCGGGGAACCACTGGCCGGCGGCCGGGTCGACCATGCCGCGCTCCGGGTCCTCGGGTCCGCCGAGGCCGCGGAAGCACTGGCCGTCGGACTCGCCGGGGATCTTGATCCAGAGGAGCGCGTCGACGAGCTCGTTGCCGGTGCTGGTCGTCGGACGCAGGCCGAGGCCGCGGTCCGGCGGGTTGCACCAGGTCTCGGCGTCGGGGTAGACGCCGGCCGGTGCGGCCCAGGCGCCCCGGCCGTTGCGGCTGGTGTCGATGACGAAGTGCGTGCTGGGTTCGACGCCGCCGAGCGCTGCCTCGTAACGCGAGTCGATGCCCGCGGTGTTCAGCGCGGGATCGGCCGCCGTCGGGCTCCAGATGCCCTGGTTG
The DNA here is from genome assembly GCF_042654905.1 of Promicromonospora alba. Taxonomy (NCBI): domain Bacteria; kingdom Bacillati; phylum Actinomycetota; class Actinomycetes; order Micrococcales; family Promicromonosporaceae; genus Promicromonospora; species Promicromonospora alba. The sequence goes on along the minus strand of NZ_JBHSFI010000003.1, from coordinate 626,185 downwards.
GACAGGGTCACGCCGGTCCAGTCGTTCGCGGGGCCGCCGCTCCAGTACTGGTTGCCGCAGCTTGCGTAGTCACCGGGAACGACCTGCGTGGCGTAGGCGATGCACTGGGAGATCCAGGTGCCGTAGGCGGTGCTGTTCTCGGTGAACTCGTAGTTGGACACGTTCAGGAAGAACCCGTCCGCGCGCTGGACGCCCGCCTTGACGAGGCGGTCGGAGGCCTCGCCCACGTTGAGCCAGGACGTGTTCGTCCCGTCCAGGTACACGACGGTGTTCGGCAGCTGCCCCAGGCGGTCGACCGCGTAGTTGAGCATCTCGAAGCGCTCGGCGGCGGCGTCCCGGCCGGTGGTCACGGGGTCGTACTCCGGCGGCTGGCACCGCTCGAGCTGCCCGTCCAGCGTGGTGTACCAGGGGATGACGCCGAGCCCGTCGGGCTCGAGCATGACAGCGACCTCCTCCCGTCCGATCCCGGCCGCGAAGCCGTCGATCCACGCCTTGTACTCGGCGACGCCGAGGGCGCCACCCGCCGAGTAGAGCGCGCAGTCGCGGAACGGGATGTTGTACGCGACCAGGACCGGGACCTTCCGGTCGGTGTGCTTGACCAGCTTGCGGACCTCGCGCTTCACCTCGGCGGGCGTGCCGTCCGTGAACCAGGTGGAGCTGGGCACCCGGCTGAGCTGGAGCGCGTCGAGCTTGGCCTGCCCGCGCAGCTTGCGGGCCGCTTCCCTGGTGGAGCTGTGGGGGTCGTTGTAGATCTGCGTCCCGGGGGACAGGACGTCGTTGCTCGCCTGGGCGGGGCCGGCGCCGAGCAAGGCCGCGCCGATGGCGCAGACGGTCAGGGCGGCCAGGAGCCGGCGCCGAGAGGTCGGTCGGGTCATGTGGGGGATCTCCCAGGGTCTCTGCGAACAGGGTCTCCGCGAACGCTTCGTTGCTGTTCGCTACGGTGAGCTTCCGCTGCGGTGGGCATGCGACTGGAAGATTGTGGAAGCGCTCCCAGTCGCACCATGGTCAGGTCCGTCCGGCGGCTGTGTCAAGGTTTCGTGCGTCGCAGTTCCGTCGCTATCAGATTGCCGGCGGATCCGGTGCCGGCCCGCGCACCCGGTCATGTCGCGGACCCGCAGGCAGCATGCGTGGTGAGCATCACCTCTTGCCGGAAGGGCAAGGCGGCGGGCATAGGGTTGCCGGGCGCGGGTAAAGCGCCCGCTTTGCCCAAGGAGCATGCGTGACATCGGACTTCCTCACCGTCCCCGAACCGTTCGCCGTCCAGACCGTCGAACGCGAGCAGCGGGCCGGGCGCGAGTGGCTCGACCGGCTCCCGGGCCTGGTCGAGCAGCTCCTGCGCGACTGGGACCTGACGCTGGCCGGCCCGCCGGTCGCCGGCAACGTCGGCCTGGTGTGGGAGGTGCGCCGTACGGACGGGAGCGCCGCCATGCTGAAGGTGGGCTGGCGTGACGCGGAGACGAGGAACGAGGCGGAGGCCCTGCGCCGGTGGGACGGGCAGGGCGCGGCGCGGCTCATCGAGGCGTCCGGTGCGGCAGGCGCCCTGCTGCTCGAACGCCTCGACGCGGGGACGAGCCTGACCTCCGCACCGATGGACGCCGCGATCGAGGTCGCCGCTGGGCTCCTGAGCCTCCTGCACGTCGCGGACTGGTCGGGCTCGGGATGGTCAGGGCTTGACGACGCGCTGGAGCTCGAGTCGCACGCCCCGGAGCCGGGCGAGACCTACCGCGAACCGATCCGCGAGCTCCGCCCCGACGTCGAACGCGCCTTCCGCAGCGCGCCCCACGTGCTGCTCCACGGCGACTTCCACTACGAGAACGTGCTCCGGTCGGGAGCGTCCTGGAAGGCGATCGATCCCAAGCCGTCGCACGGCCCGGGCGAGTGGGACCTCCTGCCGCTTCTGAGGAATCGCTTCGACGAGTTCCCGCCGGGTCCGCAGCTGCTGCCGGGGATCCGGGACCGCCTCGAGTCCCTGATCGCGGCGACCGGCGCGCATCCCGAGCGGGCCTACCTGTTCGCCCACTACCGGGCGCTCCGGGACGCGGACTACGCCCGCCGGATCGACGACGGCGGGTTCGAGGAGGTCGCGACAGCGATAGCGGAGGCCACGGCCAGCTAGCGCCTCGGCTTCCCGTCGGCGAAGATCCCCGTCAGCGCCGATCCCTACCAGCAAAGATCCCTACCAGCGAAGACCGGAACCTGGCCGAGGAGCCGCACCCATGACCCACCCCATGACGCGCGACGCGCTCGCGATCCGGCACGTGCCCTTCGAGGATCTCGGGCTGCTCGAACCCCTGCTCCGCGCCCGCGGATTCCGGACGTCGTACCTGGACGTGCCGGTCGAGCCCGTCACCCCGGAGGCCGCGCTGGAGCCGGACCTCCTGGTCGTGCTCGGCGGCCCGATCGGCGTGTACGAGACCGAGGCCTACCCCTTCCTGGGTGCCGAGCGGGCAGCCGTCGCGGCGCGGGTCCAGGCAGGGCGCCCGACCCTCGGCGTCTGCCTGGGGGCGCAGCTTGTCGCCGCAGCGCTCGGGGCGGACGTCGTCGCCACCGGCCGCAAGGAGATCGGCTACGCCCCGCTGACCCTGACTGCCGAAGGCCGTGACACCGTCGAAGGCCGTGACACCGTCGAAGGCCGTGACACCGCCGAGGGCCACGACCCGGTGCTGGCGCCGCTGGACGGCGTCCGGGTGCTGCACTGGCACGGCGACCAGTTCGCGATCCCGGAGGGCGCCGTCCGACTCGCGGAGACACCGGGCTTCCCGAACCAGGCGTTCGCGATCGGCTCGCACGTCCTGGGGCTGCAGTTCCACCTCGAGGCCGACCACACGCAGATAGAACGGTGGCTGGTGGGCCACGCGCACGAGCTCGCGAGCGCCGGTATCGACCCGGCAGGCATCCGGTCGGACGCCGCCGCGTACGGCCCGGCGCTTGCCGAGGCCGCGCGGCGCACGTTCGACCGGTGGCTCGACCAGTCGCTCGGCGCCGTCAGGCCTTGACGGTCCGCTTCGCCGACGCGAGGCGGGTCGCCTCGGCGAACTCCGCCCGGACCGCCTCGGACGGCGCGGGCGTGAGCAGGCTGACGACTATCGCGACGAGCCCGCCCAGCACGAAGCCGGGGACCAGCTCGTAGAGCGTGTCCGCGAGCGGGGACCGGCCCCAGGCGAACGCGACGACGGCGCCGACGAGCATGCCGGACAGCGCACCCCAGCTGGTGAGGCGGCGCCAGTACAGGCTCAGGAGCACGGTCGGCCCGAACGCGGCGCCGAACCCGGCCCACGCGAACCCGACGAGGTCCAGGATCGTGTCGGTGCGGTCGAACGCGATGATCCCGGCGACCAGTGCGACGAGCAGGACGCCGGCGCGGCCCAGCATGACCTCGGTGCGCGGGGTCATCGGGCGGCCGGTGATCTTGACCAGGTCCTCGACCAGGGCGGACGAGGAGACGATGAGCTGCGACGAGATGGTCGACATGATCGCGGCGAGGACCGCAGCCAGGACCAGGCCCGCGATCAGCGGGTGGAACAGCACCTGCGACAGGAACAGGAACACCGTCTCGGGGTTCTCCAGCGTCTCGCCGTGGATGTTCGTGTAGGCGACGCCGATCAGGCCGGTGACTATCGCGCCGAGCGCGGTGAGCACCATCCAGGTGATGCCGATGCGGCGTCCGGCGACGGCGTCCTGCGGGGAGCGCATGGCCATGAAGCGCACGATGATGTGCGGTTGGCCGAAGTAGCCGAGGCCCCACGCGGCGGCCGAGACCACGCCGGTGAAGGTGGCGCCGGCCAGGAGCGACAGGTGGTTCGCCGCGTCGCTGGTCTCGGCGGCGAGGATGCCGTCGTGGATCGGGCCCCAGCCCCCGAGGTCGATGAACGCCACGACGGGCACCGCGACCAGGGCGAGCAGCATCAGGATGCCCTGCGCGACGTCGGTCCAGGTGGCGCCCAGGAAGCCGCCGAACAGCGTGTAGGCGAGCGTCACGCCGCCCACCACCCAGATACCCGTCGTGTAGTCGAGCCCGAACGAGCCCTCGAAGAACGTGCCGCCGGCCACCATGCCGGAGGAGACGTAGAACGTGAAGAACACCAGGATGATGGCGCCCGACGCGACCCGCAGGAACCGCGACGTGTCGTGCAGCCGGTTCTCGAAGAAGCTCGGGATGGTGATCGAGTTCTTCGCCGTCTCCGTGTAGGCCCGCAGGCGGGGAGCGACGAACTTCCAGTTCAGCCAGGCGCCGATCGTCAGGCCGATGGCGATCCAGGCCTCGACGAGACCGCTCACGTAGATGGCGCCGGGCAGACCCATCAGGAGCCAGCCGGACATGTCCGACGCGCCGGCGCTGAGCGCGGCGACGCCCGGGCTGAGCCGCCGGCCGCCGAGCATGTAGTCGTCGAGGTTGTCGTCCGTGCGGCGGAACGCGGCGTAGCCGATACCCAGCATCAGCGCCAGGTACGCGACGATCGCTATCGTCTTCCAGGCCTCGGGGGTCATGGAGGTGCTCCAGTACTTGTTGCGAGTTCTTGCTTCGGAAAACTTGTTACATGCGGGTGCGTCAGCCCGGCAGTCTGGCACGAAGTGCCGCCGGGGGACCAAATTCACCCCTGACCCCCTGCCCTGCCCCGCCCCGCAACCGTTCCCGGCCCCGTGACCACCGATCACCCGTTCTGGGTGAGGCCCCCGGGGGATGCGCTGGCGACCATCGAACCCAGGTGCCGCCGATCCGCGGCGAGCGCCGGGGGGAGCCAGCATGAGCGAGCCTGCGGGGGCGGAGAGCGGTGTCCGGTCACCTGACGCCGCTGCGCGTCTCGCCGCCCTCGAGCGGGAGAACGCGGATCTCCGGCGGCGGCTCGACGAGGCGGCGATCTCGCCCGGCAACCTGGCGGGGCGCTCAGCCGGCTCACCTGACGTGCCAGGACGGCACCGCTCGCGGAGTGCCGCCGCCGTCGTCCTGATAGTGGTCGGCGCGCTGCTCGCGCCCGTGGGCGTGGTCGCGGCCTGGGCAGAACGCACACTGACCGACACGGACCGCTACGTCGCGACGGTCGGCCCCCTGGCGGACGACCCGACCGTGCAGTCCGCGCTCGCGGGCCGGATGACCCAGGCCGTGATGACGCGGATCGACGTCGGCTCCCTGCTCGACTCCGTCGCCGGCGGCCTGGCCGAACGGGACGTGGCACCGCGGGCCGCCGCGGCGCTGCCCCTGCTCGAAGCACCTCTGACCAGCGGGATCGAGTCGTTCGTCCGCAGGGCCGCGGACCGGGTGGTGACGAGCGACGAGTTCGCCGGCTCGTGGGAGCGGGCCAACCGCGTGGCGCACGAGCAGCTCGTCGCGGTCATGCGGGGCTCCGGGGGCGACGTCGTCCAGCTGGGCCAGGACGGTCAGCTCACCGTCCAGCTCGCGGGAATGATCGACCTGCTCAAGACCCGGCTCGTCGACGGCGGGTTCCAGCTCGCCGCCAACCTGCCGACGATCAACGCGACGTTCACCGTCCTGCAGACCCCACAGCTCGTCGAGGTCCGGAACCGGTACGCCCAGGTCGTCGCGCTGGGCACCTGGCTCCCGTGGGTGGTGCTGCTCCTGCTGGGCGCCGGCGTCGTCCTCGCGGTCCGCCACCTGCGCGCCCTGGTCGTCGCCGGGCTCGCGCTGGTCGCCGGCATGCTCGTCCTCGCCCTTGGCCTCGCGGTCGCCCGCGGCCTCTACCTCGACGCGCTCAGCGGCGTCGTGCTGCGGCTGGATGCCGCTGAGGTCGTCTTCGACCAGCTCGTGAAGTTCCTGCGTGCCGCGCTCCGCACCGTCGGCGTGCTCGGCCTGGTCGTGGCGCTCGCCGCGTACCTGGGCGGGTCGAGCCCGTCGGCGCGCGGTCTGCGGGCCGGCGTCGGCAAGGGCTTCGGCACCGCCAGGGCCTGGGCCGAGGGCCGGGGCGTGACCTCGGGCCCGGCCGGGGTGTGGCTCGCCCGGTACCGCGGCGTCGTGCGCGCGGCTCTGATCGCGCTCGCGGCCCTGGTCCTCCTGCTGGCGGCCAACCCGACACCGGGCCTTGTCGTCGGGACCGCCGTCGGTGCGGGCCTGCTCATCGCGCTGGTCGAGCTGCTGGCCCGGCCACAGGCTCAGCCGCTGCCTCAACCCTTGCCCAGCACCCGGGACGACGCGTCCTGAGAGTGCGCTGCTCGCACGAGAAACCGTCTACACGAAGGAGACATCGTGGCCGACAAGCCGAACATCCTGGTCATCTGGGGTGACGACATCGGGATGACCAACATCAGCGCCTACTCCAACGGGGTGATGGGCTACCGCACCGAGAACATCGACCGGATCGCGGCGGAGGGCGCGATCTTTACCGACTACTACGGGGAGCAGAGCTGCACCGCGGGCCGCGCCGCCTTCATCACCGGGCAGAACCCGTACCGGACCGGACTGACGAAGGTCGGCATGCCGGGTGCCAAGCTCGGCCTGCAGGACGAGGACCCGACCATCGCGACCGCGCTCAAGGAGCAGGGATACGCGACCGGCCAGTTCGGCAAGAACCACCTCGGCGACCGGGACGAGCACCTGCCGACCAGGCACGGGTTCGACGAGTTCTTCGGCAACCTCTACCACCTGAACGCCGAGGAGGAGCCGGAGCTCGACGACTACCCGGACCCCGAGGAGTTCCCCGACTTCCGCAAGAACTTCGGGCCGCGCGGGGTGCTGCACACCTGGGCGAACGGGGACGGGACCCAGCGCATCGAGGACACCGGCCCCCTGACCCGCGAGCGCATGCGGACCGTCGACGAGGAGTTCCGCGACGCCGCGCTCGGCTTCATGCGGGACAAGGCGGGTGACGACCAGCCGTTCTTCGTGTGGTTCAACTCGACGCACATGCACTTCCGCACCCACGGCAAGCCCGAGAGCAGGGGCAGGGCCGGCCGGTGGCAGTCCGAGTACCACGACACGATGCTCGACCACGACGACGTCGTCGGCTCGCTGCTGGACCAGCTCGACGAGCTGGGCATCGCGGAGAACACGATAGTCATCTACTCCACGGACAACGGCCCGCACATGAACAGCTGGCCCGACGCCGGGATGACGCCGTTCCGCAACGAGAAGAACTCCAACTGGGAGGGTGCGTACCGGGTCCCGGCGATGGTGCGCTGGCCCGGACGGATCCCGGCCGGCACGGTGCTCAACGGGCTGTTCAGCCACAACGACTGGTTCGTGACGCTGCTGGCGGCGGCGGGTGATCCCGGCATCGCGGACCGGCTCAAGGAGGGGACCGACCTCGCGGGCACGCGCTTCAAGGTGCACCTGGACGGGCACGACCAGCTCGCGTACCTCACCGGCGAGACCGAGGAGTCGCCGCGCAAGCACTTCTTCTACGTGTCCGACGACGGCGACCTCACCGGGCTGCGGTACGACAACTGGAAGATCGTGTTCCTGGAGCAGCGGGTCGTCGGCACGCTCGACATCTGGCTGGAGCCCTACGTCGAGCTGCGCGCACCGAAGATCTTCAACCTGCGCACCGACCCGTTCGAACGGGCCGACGTCACGTCCAACAGCTACTTCGACTGGATGCTGGACCACGTCTGGCTGCTCGTGCCCGCGCAGACGTACGTCGGCGGGATGCTGGCCAGCCTCGCCGAGTTCCCCGCCCGGCAGGAGCCCGCGACCTTCAACATCGACCAGGCCCTGGCCAAGCTCAAGTCGGGCGCACCGAGCGCATGACGGCGCGCACCGGGCACGTCCGGGCCCGAGGCCCCCGGACCCACGACACCGTCCGGCTCGACGGCGGGACGTTCACCATGGGCTCCGACGCCCACTACCCGGAGGAGGCGCCCGCGCACCCGGTGCGGGTCGACGGGTTCCGGATCGACCGGTTCGCCGTGACGAACGCGCAGTTCGAGGCGTTCGTCGAGGCGACGGGCTACGAGACCGTCGCAGAGCGCCCGGTCGATCCCGCGCTCTTTCCCGGGGCACCGCCGGAGAACCTCGCGCCCGGGTCGATGGTGTTCGTACCGACACCGGGCCCGGTGGACCTGCGCCACCTCAGCCAGTGGTGGGCCTGGGTCCCCGGAGCCTCGTGGCGCCGGCCCGAGGGGCTCGGGTCCGGGATCGACGACCGGGGCGACCACCCCGTCGTCCACGTCGCCCACGAGGACGCGGCGGCGTACGCCGCATGGGCCGGCGCCGAGCTGCCGACCGAGGCCCAGTGGGAGTACGCCGCCCGGGGCGGTGTCGAGGGCGCGGCCTTCACGTGGGGCGACGAGGCCCGGCCCGCCGGCCGCATCCTCGCGAACACCTGGGACGGCCCGGACTTCCCGTGGCGGTCCACGGGGGAGTCGGGCTGGCTGCGCACCGCACCCGTCGGGTCGTTCGCCCCCAACGGGTACGGCCTGTACGACATGGCCGGGAACGTCTGGGAGTGGACCGGGGACTGGTGGACCGACCGGCACCCGGACGCCGTGCCGGACCCGTGCTGTGCTCCGGTGAACCCGCGCGGGGGCGACGCCGGGTCCAGCACCGACCCCCGCCAGCCGCAGTTCGCCGTGCCACGAAAGGTCATCAAGGGCGGGTCGTTCCTCTGTGCGGACACGTACTGCCGGCGCTACCGCCCCGCGGCACGCCGGCCGCAGGCGATCGACACCGGGATGAGCCACGTGGGCTTCCGGTGCGTCCACCGCGACACGGCGCTCGCGATGTCGCCAGACGCCGAGCCTCTGGAGATGGCTTCATGAACCGGGACGACGTCAGGAACTCCGGTCATCCGCTGCCGTCCTGGCGCCCTGGACCCACCCGGGACGCGGTCCTCGGGTTCCTCGCGGACGCGAGCTCGATCCCGCCGGAGGACCGGGTCGCCTACTTCGACAACGACGGCACGCTCTGGTGCGAGCGGCCGACGTACGTCCAGTACGAGTTCTTCCTCGACGCCCTCCGACGCCGGGTGCACGGCGATCCGGCGCTCGCCGAGGAGGCCGAGTTCCGGGCGGTGCTCGCGGGCGACGCGTCGGCGGTCGGCGAGATCGGGCTCGAACGGGTGGCCCTGGCGCTGGCCGGCCTCTTCCGGGGGATCAGCCCTGGCGCGTTCACGCGGGAGGTCCGCGCGTTCCTCCGCTCGGGTACCCACCCGACCCTCGGCCGTCCCCTGAGCGACCTCCGGTACGGCCCGATGCTGGAGCTCGTCGAGGCGCTGCGAGGGCTGGACTTTACCGTCGGCGTGGTGACGGGGGGCGGCACGGAGTTCGTCCGCTCGGTCAGCGAGGAGCTGTACGGCGTGCCGCCCGAACGCGTCGTCGGCACGATGATCGCCTACGACCTGGAGGAGGACGCGCACGGCCGCCCGGCCCTGCGGCGCACCGGACGGGTGCTCGGCGACGTCAACGAGGGCGCAGCCAAGGTCACCAACATCCAGACGCAGCTCGGCAGGCCGCCGGTGCTCGCCGCGGGCAACTCGACGGGGGACACCCAGCTCCTCGAGTGGGCGGCCGCCGCCGAGGGGCCGCACCTCTCGCTGCTGGTGGACCATGACGACCCCGACCGCGAGTTCGCCTACGCCAGCGAGGCGCAGTCGTTCGCGGCGGGGGAGCCCATCACGACGACGGCGCGGCGGCTCGGCTGGACGGTCATCAGCATGAAGGACGACTGGGCGTCCGTGTTCGCCGAGGACGGTCGGCGGCAGAGCGGAGGCGACGTCGGCGCACCGGGCGGGTGACCGCCCGAATCGCAGTGCCCACCTTCGTCCGACCAGCCAGCCCTGGAGGTTCCCATGTCATCGTCGTTCGGCCCCGTCGAGCTTGTCGCACTCGCCTTCGACGCGCCCCGCATCCCGCCCCCGGTCGTTCGCGCGGTGTTCGACGTCGCCGCGTCCGGCGCCGTCACCCTGCTCGACCTCGCCGTCGTACGCCGCAGCGACGAGGGCGGCCTCGTGATCCTGGAGGCGCAGGACCTCGGTGACGAGGTGGACCTCGTGGCGCTTGAGCTGCCCGCCACCGGCCTCACCGGTGACGAGGACCTGCGCGAGATCGCCGCCGAGATCGACCCGGGCACGTCGGTGCTCGTCCTCGCGATCGAGCACACCTGGTCGCGGCAGCTGGTCGCGGCGGCCGTGGAGGCCGAGGCCGACGTGATTCTGCACGAGCGAGTGCCCGCGGCGGCGGTCAACGAGATCGCCGCTCTGGCCGAGGTCCGGTCCTAGCCGTCGCGCCACCCGACTACCACCACCACTCCCACCACCGAACGGAGCAACACCATGTCCCCCTTACGACGTGTCGGCAGACCAGGTCTGCTCGGCATGGCGGCACGCACAGCCGTGGTCGCCGGCACGGCCCAGGCGACGGCGGGGGCGGTCAGCCGCCGCCAGGCCAACCGTGCCCAGCAGCAGTACGAGGCCCAGCAGTACGAGGCGGCACAGCAGGCGCCGCAGCCCGCCGCGCCACCGCCGTCCGCCACACCTCCTGGGGGCGGCGTCAACGACGCGCTGCTCACGCAGCTCACTCAGCTCGGCGAGCTGCACGAGAAGGGCGTCCTGACGGACGCCGAGTTCGCGGCCGCCAAGGCCAAGCTGCTGGGCTGATCTACGGACAGCAGGGCGTGGACAGGAGAAGGACAGTGGACACGACGCGTCCTGACGACGCGCCGTCGGCCGACGAGCACACTGCCGGGAGCCGTTCGCCGCTGGTGGAGCACGTCGCCGTCGCGCTGCTGGCGATCACGGCCGTGCTCACCGCGTGGAGCGGGTTCGAGGCGAGCAAGTGGAGCGGGGAGATGTCGATCTCGTTCTCCAGGGCCTCGACGCAGCGCATCGAGGCGTCGCGGGAGGCGACGACGGCGGAGGCGGCCCGGGCAGTGGACCTGCAGGTGTTCGGCATCTGGCTGGAGGCGACGTCGGAGGGCAACCATGAGCTGGCGGAGTTCGCCCGCGAACGGTTCACCGACCACTTCGCGCCGGCGTTCGACGAATGGCTCGCGACGCGTCCGCTGAAGAACCCGGACGCGCCGCGCAGCCCGTTCGCGATGGACTCCTACGTGCCGCCCGGCCGGGTCGAGGCAGCCGAGGCCGACGCTCGCGCCGACGCCTACTTCGCCGACGCGCTCGCCGACAACCAGCGCGGGGACAACTACACGCTGCTCACGGTGCTGTTCGCGCTGGTGCTGTTCTTCGGGGCGCTCTCCAACCGGTTCGGGTCGGAGCGGAAGTCCTGGACGATCCTGGTCGGTGCGGGCGTCCTGCTGCTGGTCGGGGTAGGTCTCCTGATCTTCTTCCCGAAGATCATCTGAGGAGGCGTCCCCGACGCGACCCCGACCCTCTGCACGCGACACGCCGACGATGCGCTGCAGTGTGTTGGGGTCGCCGGCAGTGAGCCCGTCGCCGGTCAGAGCAGGTGGAAGCTGCGGGCGATCTTGAGGGCCTCGCTGCGGCGTGACGCCGCGAGCTTGGTGTAGAGGCTGGAGACGTGCGTCTTGACGGTGTTCTCCGAGACGAACAGCGCGGCGGCGATGTCGGCGTAGGTGGCGCCCCGGGCCAGCTCGTTGAGCACCTCCCGTTCGCGCGGGCTGAGGGCCGGCGGAGCGAGCGCCCGGCTCACCTCGTCCAGCTCGCTGGGGGTGGCGGTCATCGACGCGTAGATGGTCGTGACGTCGGGCCGCCCCTCCGCCGTGGTGGCGAGGTCGTGCAGCCATCTCGTCGTGGGGCGCTTGGCCAGCCGGCGCAGCAGCGTCTCGATGGGCGTGCCCTGGCGGGCCCAGCCGAAGAACGGCACGGCGTTCCGGCGGGCCTCGGTGACCGAGACCGCCTCGATCAGGCGCTCGTGCGAGCGCACCGGGTCGCCCAGGGCGTCGAGCAGCTGCGCCTCGCAGGCCAGCGCGAGCGCGCGGGTCGGGGGCTGCGAGTAGGTGGCGTCCGCCGAGGCCGTCTCGAACGCGGCGGCGGCGGCGCGCCGGTCGCCGTCCCGGTCGGCGCGCAGGCCTCTGACCAGGGCGGACTCTCCGACGGCACCGAGCCGGCCGAGGGTGTCGTGCAGGGACTTGAGCGTGTCGCGGTCGCTCGCCAGCGCGGCGACGAACGCGCGCTCCACGAGCAGCGCGACCCGCAGGTGCTCCGGGAGCTGATCGTCGGTCAGCCGCAGGCACTCACCGGGGCCGGACAGGAGGCGCTGCGCCTCGGCGACGTTGCCGGCGAGCACCTCCTGGCGTGCGTCCCACAACCGGAACCAGAAGCGCGTGCACAGGTCGCCGCTGTGGTACCGCACACCGGGGAAGGGATCCACGGTGAGCTCGGTGGGGGTCGGCACGTCGAGCAGCCGCGCGAGGAGCCGCGCGAGGTTGGCCCGCGCCTCGACGAACCGCACCTTCGCGGCGCCGGGCGCGCGGGCGGCGACGAGGACCTCGTCGGCCAGCTCGATGCACGCGCTCTCCCGCCCGCGCATGTACTGGGTGAGCGCGAGGTGGCTCAGGGCGCAGGTGCCCAGCGGTGCGAGACCCTGGCCGTGCGAGAGGCTGACGGCGAGCGTGAGGCTGGCCTCGGCGTCGGTGAGCTCGCCCAGCCAGTTCTGCGCCACCCCCAGCTCGGTGGCCAGCACGGGAAGTACCTCGGCGTTCGCCTCCCGCACCGCCGGGCGGGTCTGGGACGCGACGAGCACGCGCTTCGCGTGGCCGACGGCGGCGTAGGCGGGCTCCAGCCCGAGGGCGACCCGCCACAGCCGGACGCACGCGACCGTGGCGTCGAGACCGTCCAGCCCGCCGGGCAGCCAGGCGTTCGACCAGCGGCGCCGGGCGTCCAGGATCCGGTCGGCCCAGTGGCGCGTACCCTCGACGTCGTCCCGCAGCCAGCAGCCGAGCGCGATGGCGAACCAGATGTCCGGCCGGTCGTCGACGACCTCCGGCTCGGCGCGGACGAACGCGGCCACCTCGTCCGGCCCGCACCGGTTCAGCACCATGCGCACGCCGTCCTGTGCGAGCACGTCGGCCGCCTCGGCGGGCGCGCCGACCCGGACGAGCCGGGCGAAGGCCCCGGTGAGGTGGCCGCGGGCCACGTCGAGACCGACGGCGCGGCTCACGGTGGCGCGTGCGCGCGCGGCGTCGACACCACCGGCGGCGAGGCGCTGCCGGACGACCTCCACGAGGAGCGGGTGGACGCGGAAGCCTTCCGCGCCGGCCGTCGGGGTGTCGGCCGGACAGTGGTCGGCAGGATCGTCGGCGCGCCGCACGAGCAGGCCGGTGTCCTCCAGCTCGGCGAGGATCTCGCCCGCGTGGGGATCGTGGGACAGGTGCGCCGCGGTGGGGACGCTCACCGCGTCCTCGCCCGCCACGCACAGCAGCAGGTGTCGTTGCCGCGGGGTGAGCGTGCTGAAGACCTCGCCGGCGACCCGGTTGGCGATCGGCTCGGTGTCGGCGGCGAGCAGGCGTGCCGCGGCCGCGGGGTCCGGTGCGCCGCGGAGGCCCCGTGCCGCGAGGACCGCGGCGGCACACCAGCCGTCGGCGTGCCGCGCCACGGCGGCGAGCACCTCCGGGTCGTCCGTCCTGGCGTGCTCCGCGATCAGGGACGCGCTCTCGGCAGGGCTGAGCCGGAGCAGGTCACCGCGCAGAAAGGTGAAGTTGCCGAGAAGCTCCGGCACCAGCCGGGTCAGCGGGAGGGCCCAGCGGCTCAGCAGGACGATCCGCATCGACTCCGGCGACGAGTTCAGCCGTTCGTCGATGTGCCGCAGCGTCGCGGCCGGGAGCCGGCCGGCGTCGTCGACCACGACGAGGGACGGTGATCTGTCGGGTGTCACGACGGGGACCCGGGCGTCGAGGACGGCGCCGAGCCGCTCAGGCGTCCAGGTCTCGTCGGCGCGGACCCACACGGCGCCGTCGGCCCTGGCCGATGCCGTGGAGCGCAGCCATCCGGCGACGCCCAGCGTCTTCCCGGCCCCGGCCGGGGCCACGACCAGGGTGACGGAGCCGTCGGCAGCCTCGTCGAGCCGCTGCCAGAGGCGGGGCCGCGGCACGTAGACGCGCGGCAGGCGTGGTGCGAGATCGTCGGCGGCCAGCGGGTGGGCGCCGCCGGGTAGGTCGGGTGCGACGGCGAGCCGGGGGGCCCGCGACGCGAGGGTCGTCCCGCGCCGTGCGACCGGAATCGGTTTGGGGTGCATACCGCGGCGTCCTCCACTCGTACTGGTGAAGTGGCAGCCGCCCCCTGGCCGCCGATACACGTCCGGCAATCTCACGACCGTTTCCTGTGCATTGCTGGACACCAACAACCCTGCATCAGCAACCGGTCGTGCGCTCACCGACAATGCCGTCCTTGGCCCGCGATCACCGCGCACAGAGGGTGAAATAGACCCGCCATCTTGCGGTTCACGCAGGATTGTCAGAGGCGAGAAGCGTGCAGAGAGACCAGATCACGGCCACGTTGAAGGCGATGACTATCCCACTCCAGATGGGGAAATAAGGCAGGAACGCAAAGTTTGCGATGCTCGAGAGCGTCGCCAGAACAATTCCCATCAAATAGGCCCAGGTCCGGCCGGTGAGGATCCCGATTCCCGTCGCGAGCGCGACCACCCCCACGACAATGTGAATCCATCCCCAGCTCGTCATGTCGAGCTGATAGACGTACTCGACACCGGTCAGGTAAACGGTGTCCTGGGCGACCGCGGCGATTCCCTGGAGGATCTGGAACAGCGACGCCATGATCAGCATCGTTCCCGCGAACCCCGAGGTCGTGAGAGCCACGGACGGGGGCGGGCCGTAGTTGGCGACGGGGGCCATACCCGGATAGGGGTCGGTCCCTGATGCGTGTGCGCCGGCCATGACAGCTCCTTCGGTAGTGGGTTGGGTGCGGGTGGGCTCGTTGCGGGTGGGCTCGGCGCGAGCCGGTCAGTCCTCGCCGAAGACCTCGCGCAGCGCGGCCTCCTGCTCGGTGTTGAGGTTGGTGAAGATCAGCTCGGGCGGCTCCTGGCCGGCGAACGCGTCGCGGATCTTGTCCATCACCGCGTCCGACGACATGACGAACAGCGCCGACGTGCCCGGCGTGATCTCGTCCCGCACCCGGTTGATGAATCCGTCGTCGATCCCGACGTCGGTGAGGGATCCGCTCAGCGCGCCCGTGGCGGCGCCGATTGCCGCGCCGAGCAGCGGGACGAAGAACAGGAGACCGAAGAGCATCCCCCAGAACGCGCCGCCGAGGGCTCCCGCCCCAGTGGTCGAGCTGAGCTGGCGCGTCTTGGGCTTCTTGGCCCCTTCGTCCCACCGCACCGTCGCCGCGTCGTGGACGGTGACCAGGTTTTCCTTGGACAGCTGCTGGAGGGTCTTCGACGCGGTCTCCGCGCCGTCCGCGGTCTTGAACTTCCAGACGGTCAGCGTTGTCTGAGACATGAGGGGCTCCTTCGGGATCAGTGTTCGGGATCGGTTCGGGATCGAGCTCGGAGTCAGGGGAGTGGCCTGACCCTGCTACTCCAGCCCTCGCGTGCGCTCCGCGCCTCACCCGTTCCCGGTGAACTGCTCAGGCACCCGGGTCGCGGTCGCGACCGGCCCCGACGGCGTCGTCGAGGGTCGTGAACAGCACGGGCTCGCCCTCCGACCCGACGCGGGCCAGGACGTCGCGCACCTGCCCGATGCCCTCGGCGAGCGCCAGGTCGCCGCCGTCGCGCCGGAGGTCGCCGCGCAGCTGGACCAGCATCGCGGCGGCGGTCACGTCGACCGACGGCGTCGCGCGGCCGTCCAGGACGACGAGCTGCAGCCCGGGCTCCGCCGCGGCGAGCTCCCTGATCCGCGTGCGCACGTACTCCGCGTTCGCGAACATCAGCGGCCCCTCGACCCGGACGGCGAGCACACCCGGCACCGTGGCGTACGTGGGGTTGCGCTCCGCGTCCACCCAGGGCCGGCCCGACTCGTCACCGACGGGCGCAAGGACGGCGACGCGCGGACGCGAGGTCCGGGCCAGCAGCAGGATCAGCGACACGGCGATGCCGATGACGAGCCCCGGCAGCGTGTCGAAGATCAGTACCCCCAGCAGCGCGGCACCAGCGGCCATGAAGTCGGCCCGGGCCGTGACCTGGTAGAAGTGCACCATCCGCCCCGTGCGCACCCGCCACAGCCGGCGCAGTGACCGGACATCGACCAGCTCGACGACGGCGACCACGACCACCGCGGCCAGCGTCGCCAGCGGCAGCTGTTCGAAGATCCCGGTCAGGAACAGCAGGGTCAGGATCGTCAGCGCTGCGGCGGTCAGCGCCGAGACCTGGGAGCGGGCGCCGGCGCTCGCGTTCACCGCCGTCTTGGACAGGCTGCCGTTGACGACCATCCCGGAGAGGATCCCGGAGCCGAGGTTGGCGATCCCGAGCCCGGCCAGCTCGCGGTTGGGGTCGACGTCGTAGCCCCGGCTCGCCGCGTAGGTCTTCGCGGCCCCGAGGCCCTCCGCGAAGCCCACGAGCATGAGGCCGACGGCGCCGCCCAGCAGCTCCGTGAACTGCGGGCCCGTCACGTCGGGCAGCCCGACCCGGGGCAGCCCGGCGTCGATGTGGCCGACGACGGCGAGCCCGCGCTCGCCCAGGCCGAACAGGATCGTGGCGCCGATCGCCAGGAGCACCACGACGAGCGACCCGGGCAGGAACGGCATGGTGCGGCGCACGACGACCAGGGCGGCCAGGCTCGCCAGGCCGACGGTGATCGTGAGCGGGTCGACGTCGCCGAGCTGGCCGAGCAGGGCCCAGGTCTTCTCGAAGAAGCTGCCGTGTCCGCCCTCCACGCCGATCAGGTCGGGGACCTGGCCGATCATGATCGTCAGCGCGAGGCCGATGATGAAGCCCTTGAGCACCGGCTCGGAGATGAACGCGGCGAGAAAGCCCAGGCGGAGCAGGCCCGCGACGACCGCGACGATGCCCGTGGCCAGGGCGAGGGCGGTGGTCAGGGCGACCGGGTCGCCGTCGGCCCCCGCGATGCTCGCGACGATGCCCGCTGAGAGCGCCGCCGTCGCCGACATGGGCGACACGACGAGCTGCCGGGACGTCCCGGCGATCGCGTAGAGCGCCAGGGCGGGCACGGCGGCGTAGAGGCCGACGACCGGCGGTACCCCCGCGATGGTGGCGTAGGCGAGGGACTCGGGGACGAGCACCGCCCAGACCGCGAGGCCCGCGATGATGTCGGGGCGTACCGACGCGCGCCGGTACCCCGCGAAGGACGGGGCGAGGAAGCTGGGCACGCCGCCGACCGTAGGCGCGTGGCACTGGCCGGCAGGTCACCCGGAAGGGGTGACGCGGCCGACTCCGCGGCCCGGGGGAGCGGTCGAGCAGGGTGATCGGGTGGCGCCGCCCGGGTCTTCGCCTGCCGGCTAGTCCCGGCGGCGGCGCTGCACGCTGTAACCCACGGCGGCGAGCACCACCCATACCACTATGACGACGACGACGCCGGCGGTCGTCCCAGGTCGCCACAGTTCACCGGCGGCGTCGGCCCAGAGACGCCCGACGCCGGACAGCACCAGCGCCGCCCCGCCGAACGCCGTGGCCCAGACGAGGAACGGACGCTCGAACCGGCGGGCCAGCAGCCCGCTGGTGAGGGCCACCGCGGGGACCATGACGAGCAGGAGGAGCAGGTCCGCGCCGCCGCCCTGCACCAGGACGAACAGCTTGGCGCCGATCACCGCCCCGACGCACAGGCCGCCGACGAAGAAGAGGAGCCGGGCGGTTAGCAGGGTGAGCACGAAGGCCAGGACGGCGCCGCCCAGGCTGATCAGCAGCGTCGTGCCCGTGTCGGCGTCGAACGCGACGGCGAGCGTCCAGGCGACGCCGAAGCCGGCGGCCAGTACGGCGAGACGGACCGACAGCGCACCCGCCAGGCACAGGAGCAGGCCGACGAGGATGATCGCGAGGGCAGACATCAGGGGCCTGCGGAGGGGTCGGGCGTCGGGTCGGACGGCGGGATGCCGCCGCCGTCGTCCGGCACCGCCGGGAGGTCGTGGTTGCTCACGGCTCATCGTGGACCGTGCCGCGGTCCGGGCGGGTCACCCTGTTCGGGTGACGCCGCCCGGCCCGCCTGCACTGCCGACGAGCAGGCTCCTACGCCAGCACAGCGCCCTTCGACGCCGACTGGACCAGCTTGGTGTACTTGGCGAGCACACCCCGCGTGTACTTGTGGGGGAGTGGCGCCCAGCCGGCGGCCTCGCGCGCCGCGAGCTCGGCCGGCTCCACGAGGATGTCGAGCGTCTTGGACGCCACGTCCAGGCGGATGCGGTCGCCGTCGCGCACGAACGCGATGGGCCCGCCGTCGACCGCCTCGGGCGCGATGTGGCCGACGCACAGGCCGGTGGTCCCGCCGGAGAACCGGCCGTCCGTGATGAGCAGGACGTCCTTGCCCAGGCCCGCGCCCTTGATGGCGCCGGTGATGGCGAGCATCTCGCGCATGCCGGGCCCGCCCTTCGGGCCCTCGTAGCGGATGACGACGACGTCGCCCGCCTGGATCGTCCCGTCCTCCAGGGCGTCGAGCGCGCTGCGCTCGCGCTCGAACACGCGCGCGGTGCCCTCGAACACGTCGGAGTCGAAGCCCGCGGACTTCACGACGGCGCCCTGCGGCGCGAGCGAGCCGTTCAGGATGGTGATGCCACCGGTCTTGTGGATCGGGTCGTCCATGGCGCGCAGGATCTTGCCGTCCGGGTCCGGCGGGGCGATCTCGGCGAGGTTCTCGGCCATGGTGCGGCCGGTGACCGTCATGACGTCGCCGTGCAGCAGTCCGGCGTCCAGCAGCGCCTTCATCACGACGGGCACGCCGCCGATCCGGTCGACGTCGTTCATCACGTACTGCCCGAACGGCTTGAGGTCGCCCAGGTGCGGCACGCGGTCGGCGACGCGGGAGAAGTCGTCGAGGGTCAGGTCGACCTCCGCCTCGTAGGCGATGGCGAGCAGGTGCAGCACCGCGTTGGTGGACCCGCCGAACGCCATGACCACGGCGATGGCGTTCTCGAACGCCTCCTTCGTCATGATGTCGCGCGCGGTGATGCCCTTGCGCAGCAGGTTCACCACTGCCTCGCCCGAGCGGTGCGCCCAGGTGTCGCGACGGCGGTCCGCTGACGGCGGCGCCGCCGAGCCGGGCAGCGACATACCGAGCGCCTCGGCCGCCGACGCCATCGTGTTCGCGGTGTACATGCCGCCGCACGCCCCCTCGCCGGGGCAGATCGCCCGCTCGATCCGGTCGACGTCGCCCTGGCTCATGAGCCCGCGCGAGCACGCCCCGACGGCCTCGAAGGCGTCGATGATCGTCACCTGCTTCTCGGTGCCGTCCTCGAGCTTGACCCAGCCGGGCATGATCGAGCCCGCGTAGAGGAACACGCTGGAGAGGTCGAGGCGAGCGGCGGCCATCAGCATGCCGGGCAGCGACTTGTCGCAGCCGGCCAGCAGCACCGAGCCGTCCAGCCGCTCGGCCTGCATGACCGTCTCCACCGAGTCGGCGATGACGTCGCGGGACACGAGCGAGAAGTGCATGCCCTCGTGGCCCATCGAGATGCCGTCGGAGACCGAGATGGTGCCGAACTCCAGCGGGTACCCGCCGGCGGCGTGCACACCCTCCTTGGTGGCCTTCGCGAGCCGGTCGAGCGAGAGGTTGCACGGCGTGATCTCGTTCCACGAGCTCGCGACGCCGATCTGCGGCTTGACCCAGTCCTCGTCGCCCATCCCGACGGCACGGAGCATCCCGCGCGAGGCGGTCGCCTCCAGGCCGTCGGTCACCGTGCGGGAACGGGGCTTGACGTCGACAGGGCTCTCGGTCTTGCTCATGAACTCTCCTCGGGCACAAAGACACTCAATAGGCGATATTCAATACTGTCAGTGCCGGCAACCGACGGAGAGACCTTTGCTCGAGATCAGTCCACTCACGTGGGGCGTGACCATCGGCTTCATCGTCCTGCTGCTGGCGGTGGACCTGGTGCTGGCGGCGGCCCGTCCGCACCACGTCGGCTTCAAGGAGGCTACCGCCTGGTCCGTGTTCTACATCGCGGTAGCCATCGGGTTCGGCGTCTGGTTCGGCCTGCAGTACGGGAACACGGCGGGCACCGAGTACTTCGCGGGCTACATCATCGAGAAGAGCCTGTCGGTCGACAACCTGTTCGTCTTCGTCATCATCATGAGCACCTTCGCGGTGCCCGACAAGCACCAGCACAAGGTCCTCGTCTTCGGCATAGTGCTCGCGCTGATCATGCGTGCGATCTTCATCGCGCTCGGCGCGTCGCTCATCAGCCTGTTCTCGTTCACGTTCCTGTTCTTCGGGTTGCTGCTGATCTACACGGCGGTGCAGCTGTTCCGGCACCGGAACGAGGACCCGGACATCGAGAGCAACCTGATGGTGCGCGGCGCACGCCGGTTCCTGCCGGTCAGCGACGACTACATCGGCGGCAGGCTCGTCGCGAAGGTGGACGGCCGCCGGGTCGTCACCCCGCTGTTCATCGTGCTGATCGCCATCGGCAGCGTCGACCTGCTGTTCGCGCTCGACTCGATCCCCGCGGTCTTCGGCGTCACCGAGGAGGCGTACGTCGTCTTCACCGCCAACGCCTTCGCGCTGCTCGGCCTGCGGGCGCTGTTCTTCCTCGTCAAGGGGCTGCTCGACCGGCTCGTGTACCTCTCCGCGGGGCTCGCGATCATCCTGGCGTTCATCGGCGTCAAGCTGATCCTGCACTGGGGCCACGTCGACATCGACGAGTCGATCCCGGAGATCCCGACACCGCTGAGCCTCGGCGTGGTCCTCGGCGTCCTCGCCGTGGTGACCGTCGCGAGCCTGATCCGGACGCGCGCCATGCCGGACGAGAAGGCCCATGCGGGCTCGCTCACGGCCACCAAGGTCAGGGTGGAGGTCCGGCCGAGGCCCGGAGCCGATCAGGAGCCGCCGCACTGAGACCGGGAGCCGCCGCGCTGAGCGGGGTGTCGGCCTCGACAGCCGCTGTGCTATACATCGGACGCTCATACATCTGATGTTTCCGCGCCGGGCTGACCGGGGCGGAGCCGGGGAAGGGTCACACATGACGGACGAGACCACAGCAGAGGCATCAGCGGGAGCCGCGCCGGGCAGCGTCGCACCGGGCAGTGCCGCGCACGGTGAGCTCGCCGGCGTCCGCGCCGTCGTCACCGGGGGCGCGTCGGGCATCGGGGCCGCGATAGTGCGCGCCATGCTCGCGCGCGGCGCGGCGGTGACGTCGATCGACCGGGTGGCCGACGGCGTCCCCGCGGGCGCCGGCGCGCAGGTCGCCGACGTGACGGACGACGCGGCGGTGCGCGCCGCCGTCGTGGCCGCGGCCGAGGCGATGGGCGGCATCGACGTCGTCGCGAACAACGCCGGGGTCGGCGCGCAGGGCACGGTCGCGGACAACGACGACGCAGAGTGGCTGCGGGTCCTGGACGTGAACGTGCTCGGGATCGTCCGCGTGACGCGCGCCGCGCTGCCGTACCTGCGCGAGTCGCCGCACGCCGCCGTCGTGAACACCTGCTCGATCGCCGCGTGGACCGGACTGCCGAACCGGGCGCTCTACTCGGCGTCCAAGGGTGCGGTGCAGTCGCTCACGCTCGCCATGGCCGCTGACCACGTCCGCGAGGGCATCCGGTTCAACTGCGTCAACCCCGGGACCGCCGACACGCCGTGGGTGAGCCGGCTGCTCGACGTCGCCGCCGACCCGGCCGCCGAGCGGGCGGCTCTGGAGGCCCGGCAGCCCTCGGGCCGGCTCGTCACCGCCGACGAGGTGGCGCACGCCGTCTGCTACCTCGCGAGCCCGTTCGCCGGCGCCACGACGGGCGCCATGCTCGCCGTGGACGGCGGATCGCACGCGCTGCGCACCCGCGCGCCCGAGCAGGGCTGAGTTGAGCACACGGTCGAGCGGAGGGCACGACACCATGGAGACGACGACGGTGCGCGACACCGGGATC
Source organism: Promicromonospora alba (assembly GCF_042654905.1). Lineage (NCBI taxonomy): Bacteria > Bacillati > Actinomycetota > Actinomycetes > Micrococcales > Promicromonosporaceae > Promicromonospora > Promicromonospora alba. The sequence continues at coordinate 604,342 of NZ_JBHSFI010000003.1, read as the reverse complement.
CGGCTCACCACGCTCGGCCTCGGCGCCGCGCCGGCGGGCAACCTGTACCAGGCGATGACCGACGAGGACGCGCACGCGACCTTCGAGGCCGCCTGGGCCACCGGGATCCGCTACTTCGACACCGCGCCGCACTACGGGCTCGGCCTGTCGGAGCGCCGGCTCGGCGCCTTCCTGCGCACCCGGCCGCGCGACGAGCTGGTGGTGTCGACCAAGGTCGGGCGGCTGCTCGTCCCGTCGCCCGAGACCGCGCACCGCAAGGACCCGGACATCTTCGAGGTGCCCGCCGCGACCCGCCGGGTCTGGGACTTCTCGCGCGACGGGGTGCTGCGGTCGCTCGAGGCCAGCCTGGAGCGCACGGGCCTGGACCGGGTGGACGTCGTCTACCTGCACGACCCCGACGAGCACTGGGAGCAGGCCGCGCACGAGGCGCTGCCCGCACTCGTCGAGCTCCGCGACCAGGGCGTGGTCGGCGCGGTCGGCGCCGGGATGAACCAGTCCGCGATGCTCACGCGGTTCGTCCGCGAGACCGACGTCGACGTCGTCATGTGCGCCGGGCGGTTCACGCTCCTGGAGCAGGCGGCGCTGGCCGACCTGCTGCCCGCGGCGGCCGAGCGGGGCGTCGCGGTGGTGGCCGCCGCCGCGTACAACTCCGGCATCCTCGCGTACGACGCGCCGCCGTCGGACGCCACGTACGACTACGCGCCCGCGGCGGCCGGGCTGCTCGACCGGGCCCGGCGGATCGCCGCCGTCTGCGCCGAGCACGGCGTGACGCTCCCGCAGGCGGCGCTCGCCTACGTGCGCACGCACCCGGCGGTCGTGAGCACCGTCGTCGGGCTCGCGACGCCCGAGCAGGCACGGCAGGCCGGGGAGCGGGCCGCGGCGCGGGTGCCGGCGGAGCTGTGGCGGGCGCTGGCCGACGTCGGTCTGCTTCCGGAGGCGGCGGTCCCCGCGCGCTGACAGTCATCGGTCATCCGATCTATCAGAGCCAACGGGCGATGTCGCGGCACGGTTTGGTAGAGATCTGGCCGGGGATCTTGAGATGCATCGGATGTCTGCGGTATGAATGCGCTACACGGAGGCAAAGGAGCATCGCGTGTCGGACCCAGCACTTCTCCGCGCCACGGGGATCAGCAAGTCCTTCCCCGGCGTGCTTGCGCTCGACGACGTCCACCTCGACCTGCGGCCCGGTGAGGTGCTCGCGCTCGTGGGCGAGAACGGGGCGGGCAAGTCGACGCTCCTGAAGCTGCTCTCCGGCATCTACCGGCCGGACGCCGGGACGATGGAGCTCGACGGCGCGCCGATGAGCCCCGCCGGCCCACGCCAGGCGAACGAGCTCGGCATCAGCGTGATCCACCAGGAGTTCCACCTGATGCCCGACCTGACGGTCGCGCAGAACATCTTCATCGGCCGGGAACCCCGGCGGACCGGTCTCATCCGGGACGACGAGCTCGTACGCCGGGCGACCGCGCTCTTCGGACGTCTCGGCATCCCGCTCGACCCGCGGCAGCCGGTGTCGCACCTGAGCGTGGCGGGCCAGCAGATGGTCGAGATCGCCAAGGCGCTCTCGTTCGACGCCCGGGTGCTGATCATGGACGAGCCGACGGCGGCGCTCACGGAGACCGAGGTCGCGACACTGTTCCGGATAGTCCGCGACTTCGTCTCGCCGCGTACCGGAGTCATCTACGTCTCGCACCGCATGGACGAGATCAAGGAGATCTCCGACCGCATCACCGTGCTGCGCGACGGCCGCTACGTGGACACGCTGCCCACCGCGAGCACCGAGACCCGCGACGTCATCGCGGCGATGGTGGGCCGGCAGCTCGAGACGGGGGTGCGGCCGGACCCCGCGGCGGCGTCGGACGCGACAGGGCGGGAGGTGGTGCTCGCGGTGCGGGGCCTGAGCACCCGCAAGCTCCTGAAGGACGTGTCCTTCGAGCTGCACCGCGGCGAGATCCTCGGCTTCGCGGGCCTCATGGGGGCCGGGCGTACCGAGGTCGCCAGGGCGATCATCGGCGCGGACCGGTCGACCGGCGTCGTCGAGGTGCGGGGCAAGCCGGTCACGGTGCGCAACCCCGCCGACGCCGTCCGGCACGGCATCGGCTACCTCTCGGAGGACCGCAAGCGCTACGGCCTGCTCCTGGACCAGGACGTGGTGCGCAACGTGATGCTCTCCTCGCTGCCGGGCATGACCCGCGCGGGCTTCGTCCGCGACGGCGACGGGCGCCGGGCGGCCACCGAGATGGTGGACCGGCTCTCGATCCGCACGCCGTCGGTCACCCAGACGGCCAGGAACCTCTCGGGCGGCAACCAGCAGAAGGTCGTGCTGGCCAAGTGGCTCGTGCGGGACTGCGACGTGCTGATCGTCGACGAGCCGACGCGCGGGATCGACGTCGGCGCCAAGGACGAGATCTACGGCCTGCTCACGAGCCTGGCCGCGCAGGGCAAGTCGATCATCGTGATCTCGTCCGAGCTGCCCGAGGTGCTGCGGCTCGCCGACCGGATAGTCGTCATGTGCGAGGGCCGGGTCACCGGCACCCTCGCGGGCGTCGACGCGAACCAGCACGACATCATGGAGCTCGCGACGCGGTTCGGTGCCGACCGCTCGCTCGTCAAGACCGGAGACCCAGCATGACGACACCCAGCACGACTCCCAGCACCACGACGACCGGCCCGGCCCCGAAGCGTGCCACTCGGCCGATCAACAGGGTCGGCAACCGCCAGCAGCTGCAGCAGGTCCTCGCCTTCGCGGGGCTGGTGGTCATCTTCGCCTTCTTCTCGTTCGCCAGCCCGTACTTCCTCGACTGGGCGAACGTGAAGGGCATCCTGCTCGCGACGGCGGTCACGGGAATCATGGCGCTGGGCGCCACCTTCGTCATCGCGACCGGCGGCATCGACCTGTCGGTCGGCACGGGCATGACCCTGTGCTCGGTGATGACCGGCGTGTTCCTGGCGAACCTGGGCCTGCCGCTCGTCGTCGGCGTGCTGGGCGGTCTCGCGATCGGCGCGCTGATCGGCCTGCTCAACGGCCTGAACGTCTCCTACCTGCGGCTGCCGCCGTTCATCGCGACGCTGGCGATGATGATGGTCGCGCAGGGGCTCTCGCTGGTGATCTCCGGGACGAAGCCCATCTACTTCAGCGAGGTGGGCGGGTTCGACCAGCTCGCCGCCGGGGAGCTGGTCCCCGGGCTGCCCAACGCCGTCCTGATCTTCTTCGTCGCGGCCGTCATCGCCGGCGTCACGCTGAGCAAGACGCTCACCGGCCGCTACGCGCTCTCGATCGGCTCCAACGAGGAGGCGACGGCGATCTCCGGCGTCGACGTGCGGCGGTGGAAGGTGGTCATCTACACGGTCGCCGGACTGTTCACGGGTCTGGCCGGCGTCGTCATGGCCTCCCGGCTCAACTCCGCGCAGCCCGGCCTCGGCCTCGGGTACGAGCTCGAGGCGATCGCCGCCGTCGTCATCGGCGGCACCTCGCTGCGGGGCGGCAAGGCCACGATCCTCGGCACCGTGATCGGCGCGCTGATCATGGCGACGCTCACCAACGGCCTGCGGATCATGTCGATCCCGCAGGAGTGGCAGAAGGTCGCCGTCGGCATCGTGATCGTGCTCGCCGTCTACGCCGACATGCTGCGCCGCGGCAAGGAAGCCTGAACCGACCACCCGCGTGAACTGACGTGAACCGACCACCCGCGTGCACTGACCATCGAAGGAGCTGGATCAGCATGAACATCCACACCACCACGCGCAGGCGGCTCGCCGCGGCGGCCGCGGCGTCCGTCGCCGCACTGCTCGCGCTCACGGCTTGCGCCTCGGGCGGGGGCGAGGCGCCGGGGTCCGGCGACAAGCCGTACGTCGCCCTGGTCTCCAAGGGTTTCCAGCACCAGTTCTGGCAGGCGGTCAAGCAGGGGGCCGACGACGCAGCGGCCGAGCTCGACGTCGAGGTCACGTTCGAGGGACCCGAGACCGAGACCGAGGTCGAGAAGCAGCTCACCATGCTCCAGACGGCCCTCGACAAGGGCCCGGACGCGCTGGGCTTCGCGGCCCTCGACTCCGAGGCGTCCATTCCGATGATGACCGACGCCTCCTCGCGCGGGATCCCCGTCATCGCGTTCGACTCCGGCGTCGAGTCGGACGTGCCGGTGACCACGGTGTCGACCGACAACCTGGCGGCGTCGGCCGAGGCGGCCAAGCACATGGCCGAGCTGGTCGGGAGCGGCAAGATCGCCATCATCGCGCACGACCAGACGTCGCAGACCGGGCAGCAGCGCGTCGAGGGGTTCACGCAGTACATCGAGGAGAACGCCCCCGACATCGAGATAGTGGACACGCAGTACGCGGCCGGCGACCAGCTCAAGTCCGCCGACGCCGCCAAGGTGATCATGCAGGCCCACCCCGACCTCAAGGGCATCTACGGCGCCAACGAGGGCTCCGCCGTCGGCGTGGTCAAGGCGGTGCAGGAGACCGGCAAGGCGGGCGAGCTCACCGTGATCGGCTTCGACTCGGGCAAGGCGCAGATGGACGCGATCCGCGACGGGCTGATGGCCGGCGCGATCACGCAGGACCCGATCAAGATGGGTTACGAGACGGTCAAGGCCGCGGTCGCCGCGATCAACGGCGAGGAGCTGGAGCCGGTCGTCGACTCGGGCTTCTACTGGTACGACAAGACCAACATCGACGACGAGGACATCGCGGCGGTCCTCTACGAGTAGCCCTCGACTCGTCAGACCCGCGCGCACGTGTCAGACGTACAGGTCACCCGAGTGACCTGTACGTCTGACACGTGCGCGCGGCTCTGACAGGTGGGCAGGTCAGGGGAGGTCGTTCAGGCTTTCCGGTTTCGGGAGCGAGTCCTCGACGCCCAGCAGGTGGCTCGCCATGCGGATCCGCGCCGCCTCCGGGTCCCGCGCGGCGAGCGCGCGCCAGATGGCCTCGTGCTCGCCGTGCGTGCGCTCCTCGATGCCCTCGGTGTGCAGGCCGCGCCACAGCCGCGCCCGGACCGTGCGGCCCGCGAACGACTCGATGAGCGCCTCCAGCACCGGGTTGCCGGTGTGCGCCGCGATGACGCGGTGGAACGCGATGTCGATCTCGATGAACCTGTCGTGGTCCACCGACGCGCCGTGCATGATCTCCGGGACCCGGTCCAGGATCGCGCGCGCCTCGGCCACCGCGTCGTCGGTCATCCGGATGGCGGCCAGGCCCGCCGCCTCCGTCTCCAGCACGCGGCGCACGCTGTGGAAGGCGGGCATGGCGCCGTCGTCCTGCAGGTCCAGGACCATCGCCATGGGGGAGAGCAGGCGGGCGGGATCGAGGCTCGTGACGTAGGTGCCGTCGCCCTGGCGGGTATGCACGACGCCGAGGATCGACAGGGCGCGGACGCCCTCCCGGAGGGAGCCGCGGGAGACCTGGAGCGTGTCGGCCAGGTCCTTCTCGACGGGCAGCCGGTCGCCGGGCCGGAGCTGTCCGTCGAGGATCATCCTGCGGATGCCGTCGACTACCTCGTCAGTGCGGGACATGCTCGGAAGTATCGCGTACCGGAGCATCGCGCACCCAGTAGGTCCCGTGCGGGAACCTGAACCGGTCGAGGGAGTCCTCGTACATCTGCGTGGAGTAGCCCGGCAAGGACGGCAGCACGTAGGCGGTGCCCGCACCCTTGTCCGCGACGACGCACGGGTCCGTGAAGTGCTCGTGCAGGTGGTCCACGTACTCGGTCACGCGGCCCTCCAGGTCGCCGCCGATCGCCACGTAGTCGAGCACGGAGACGTGCTGCACCATCTCGCACAGGCCGACGCCGCCCGCGTGCGGGCACACCGGCACCCCGAACTTCGCCGCCAGCAGCAGCACGGCGACTATCTCGTTGATGCTGGCGAGCCGCCCGGTGTCGAGCTGGCAGTAGTCGATCGCCTCGGCCTGGAACAGCTGCTTGAACATCACGCGGTTGTGGCAGTGCTCGCCCGTCGCCACCCCGACCGGCGCGACGGCGCGGCGGACGGCCGCGTGGCCCAGGATGTCGTCGGGCGACGTCGGCTCCTCGATCCACAGCGGGTCGAACCGGGCCAGCTCGCGCATCCACTCGATCGCCTGCGGCACGTCCCAGACCTGGTTGGCGTCGATCATCAGCGCGCGGTCCGGGCCCAGCACCTCGCGCGCGATCGCCAGGCGGCGGACGTCCTCGTCGAGATCGGCGCCGACCTTGAGCTTCACGTGCTGGTACCCGGCGTCGACGGCCTCCTGGCACAGCCGCCGGAGCTTGGCGTCGCTGTAGCCGAGCCACCCGGCCGACGTCGTGTACACCGGGTATCCGGTCCGCTCCAGGTGGGCGATCCGCTCCTGTTTGGTGCCCTCGCGCTCCCGGAGGATCTTGAGTGCGTCCTCACGGGTCAGCGCGTCGGAGAGGTAGCGCAGGTCGGCGACGTCGACCAGCTCCTCCGGCGTCATGTCGACCAACACGCGCCACAGCGGCTTGCCCGCGCGGCGTGCGACCAGGTCCCAGGCCGCGTTGAGCACCGCGGCCAGCGACAGGTGCACCACGCCCTTCTCGGGCCCGAGCCAGCGCATCTGGCTGTCCGACGTCAGGTCCCGGTAGACGGCGCCCATGTCGGCGGCGAGCTCGTCGACGTCCCGGCCCACGAGCGCGGCCGCCTGCTGACGCGCGGCCTCGGCGACTATGTCGTTGCCCCGGCCGATGGTGAACGTCAGCCCGTAGCCGCCGAGCGTGCTGCCGGGGTCGCCCGGGTCCGGCGCGTCCGTCTCCAGCACGACGTAGGCGGCCGAGTAGTCGCCGTCCTTGTTCATCGCGTCGGAACCGTCGGCGGTGACCGACGTCGGGAACCGCACGTCCTCCACCCGGACCCCTGTGATCGTGGCCATGCCCGCCCTTTCCCAAACATCAGATGAACTGCCAGCAATCTACGGACGGCGGGCGCGAGGGTCAAGGCGGTGGTGGGTGGCTTGGGTGATTGGTTTGATCAATAAGCGCGCAAGGTGCGCCCAGAGCCCGCAGCGGACTGCCGACCTGGGGGACCCGGCTCTCGGCGCACCGTCGGGCTGCTGCGCGGGCGGGCCCATGAGTTCGGTCCCTTGCACGGTCGCCGAGATGACTTCGGTCGGTTGCCATGAGATCGGTCGGTTGATTGACCGATCTCATGGCAACTGACCGAAGTCGTTCACGCGCCTGAGTAGCTGACCGAAGTCAGACCAGCACCTCGCCGTCGCGCGCGACGACCCGGCCGCCCGCGACCACGAGCGCCCGGCGCGGTGCGCGGACGACGGCGTCGGGCACGTTCTCGGCGTCGACGAGCACGACGTCCGCCGGCGCGCCCACGACCAGGTCGTGCACGGCCCGCCCGACGAAGCGGCCGGCGTCCGCCGACGCGATCCGCGCAGCGGTGACCAGGTCCTCGTCGTAGCGGAAGCCGGACAGCCGCGCGAGCTGCGTGGTCAGCGCCAGCAGGTCGCCCGTGCCGTAGGGGGACCACAGGTCGCGGATGCCGTCCGTGCCGAGGCCGACCGCGACCCCGGCGTCGCGCAGCGCGTGCAGCGGCAGAGGAGCCGCGCCGATCGGCGCGACCGTCGTCATCGTGATCCCGGCCTCGCCCATCGCGGCGACCAGCTCGGCCTGGCGCGGTACAGCCAGCTGCCCGACGGCGAAGCCGTGCGCCACGTTGACCCTGCCCTGGAGGCCTGCGCGCAGCGTCCGGTCGATGATCAGCTCGATCTGGAAGGCACCGAGGTCGCCGCCGTCGTGCAGGTGGACGTCGATCCCGACGCCGCGCCGCTCCGCGATCGCGAACAGGCCGTCGAGCTGGCCGACCGGGTCGCGGTCGATCGTCGCGGGGTCGAGGCCGCCGACGTGCTCGGCCCCGGCGGCCGCCGCGGCGTCGAGCAGGTCCAGGACGCCCGGGCGGCGCAGGACGCCGTCCTGCGGGAACGCCACGACCTGCGCCGTCACCGCGCCGCCCAGCGCCGCGACCGCCTCGCGCACCACCTCGATGCCGCGGAGGCCGACGCCCAGGTCGACGTCGACGTGCGTGCGGACGGCGGTGGTGCCGGTGCGGATCGACTCCCGCAGCACGGCGAGCGTCACGTCGACGCCGGGGATGCCGAGCTCGTCGCGGTGCGCCCGCTCGTGCGCGATGCGGCCCTGCACGCCGCCCTCGCCGCCGTAGCTGACCCACGGCTTGCCCCACCACGACTTGTCGACGTGCGCGTGCGCGTTGACGAGACCGGGCAGCGCGAGCAGGCCGCGTCCGTCGATGACGCCGCCGTCGACGACGACGCCATCCGTGGGTGCGTTCGCGTCGTGCGGCACGACGGCGGTGATCACCCCGCCGGCGACGTGCAGGTCGCTGCGGGCGCCGCCCCAGGGGCGAACGTCGCGCAGGACGGTGACGGTCGTGGTGCCGTCGGCGGGAGAGTGCATGGCGGGAGAGTGCATGGAAAAACGGTAGCCGGGACCGGTCAGCTCTCCGGCTGGAAGGCCTGGACGTCGAGCAGCTCGTCGTCCGGGTTCGCGCACGCCAGGAGCGTGAGCTCGTCGTTCTGCACGAACAGCGACCGCTTCTCGCCGGGCGGGTAGACGCGGAGCCCGTCGGCGGTCGTCTGCTCGCAGCCCTCGTCGAAGTTCTGGGCGTTCGCCACGGAAAGGTTCGCGTGCGCCGAGGTCCCGGGAGCGAGCGTCACCGAGCCGTGCGGGCTCGACCGGTCGAGCGTGGCCGGCGCGCCGATCTGGGTGCCGTCCCCGTCACCGACGAACGAGACGCCAGGCCAGCCCTGCAGGACGCACGGCTCGGACGCCTCGTTCTCCAGCACTATCTCCAGCTCGTAGTGGCCGGCGGACGCCCCGCCCTCTACCGCCTCCAGGCTTCCCGCCAGGTCCGGGGTCAGGCACCGCGGGGGCGACGCCGCTCCGTCGGACGGGGCCGGCGCCGTGCTCGAGCCCGGCGTGCTCGCGTCCGGCGTCGTACCCGGGTCCGACGCCGCGCCGTCGAGGGAGGGCGACCCATCCGCCGTCGGGCCGGAGGAGGTGCTCGTGGTCGCCGACGGCGTACCCGAGCCGTCCGTGCCGGCGCTCGAGCCCTCGTTCGCGGCGGCCGAGCAACCCGCCGTCGCGAGGAGCGCCGCGACCCCCGCGGCGCCCCACACGGTCCTCCACGTAGTGCCGGTCCTTGGCTTGATCACGTCGGCCTCCCCTTTCCCCCTGCCGGGTCCGCCCCGGCAACCACGGCTCGCTGAGCAGTCTCGTCCGATGCCGGCCGAGCTACCTCTTCCGAGACTGTCAGACGGCCGAGGGTCCCGCGACGTCACGCACGGCCTCGGCAATGGCCGGCGCGTCCTTCTTCAGCAGCGCGCCGTGGTTGCTGGCGACCTTCGCGCTGACCTTGATGTTCGGGTTGCGGGCGGTCACGCCGTCCAGGCTGGTGCGGATGACTTCCTGCTCGTCGCCCTTGCTGCCCAGCGACGTGCCCGAGGCGACGACGTACCGGGTCTGGACGGCCAGGCGGTCCAGCACGGGGCCGAGCTCGCTCGTGCGGGACAGCTCGCCGAGCTCGATGTTGCTCTCGGCCTGCTGTGCGGCATTCATCCGGGGGGTGATGCCCGTGATGCGCATCGGGACCATGAACCAGCTCATCTGCTTGAACATCTTGCGGATCCGCTGCTTCATCGCCTCGTCGATCCAGTCGTACGGGAAGGCGCCGTCGACGAGCACGAGGCCGAGGGTGCGGCCCGGGTTGCGGTCGGCCCAGTGGGCGGCGACGACCGCCCCGTAGGACCAGCCGACCACCACCGCACGCTCGACGCCGCGGGCCGCCAGGATCGCGTCGACGTCCCGTACGGCGGCCTCGAACGAGTAGTCCGCCGAACGCAGCGACTTCTTGCCGCGGGCACGCTCGTCGTAGGTGATGTGCCGGAACCCCGTGCCGAGCTCGGCGATGGTCCGGCGCCAGTACCCCTGGGTGGCGAACTGGCCGTTGAGGTAGACCACCGGGATGCCGGTGCCGCCGGTGTCCGTGACGGCGAGGGCCGTGTCCTCGACCGGCACCATGCCGGTCCACTTGCCGGTCCACTTGCCGGTCCACTTGCCGGTCGACCTCGAGTCGGTGGAGGAGGTGCTGCTGCTGTTCATCTTCTTCTCCTGATCGTGTGGAACGTGGTGTCGAGCCGAGGGTCTGCTGTGCGGGGCCTTGCTGCGCGGGGGGTCTGCTGTGCGGAAGGGCTCAGGAGGCGCCGGATCAGAGGCTGTGCTGGATCAGAGGCCGTGCCGGATCAGAGGCTGTGCGCGGCGATGTCGCCCTGCATGGTCGTGGCCCGGATCTCGAGCTCCGTGGTGCCGTCGTTCTTGAGGGAGTTGCTGACCCGGCCGAGGCTGGTGCCCGCGTCGAGCGTGGCCGAGACGCCCGCGGCGGCGGCGACCGAGATGTTGCCGGACTGGGTGCTCAGCACGACCGTGCCGCGCACCGCTTCGCCGATCCGGATGTCGCCCCGCATGGTGCTGATCTCGGCGGGCCCGTTGAGCCGGCCGACCTCTACGTCGCCGTCCACGGCGCTGAGGCGGACGGCGTCGGCCTCGTCGATCTTGATGTGGCGGTATGCGCCCTCGAAGTCGACGTCGCCGAGAGTGCCGACGGCGCGGAGCTCCGTGCTGGCCGACCGTGCCTCGACCTTGGAGCCGGCGGGCAGCTGGACCGTCACCTCGACGGATCCCGAGTGGCCGACCAGCGAGTTCTTGGGCTCGGGGGTCGTGATCCGCAGGACGCCGTCGGAGTAGGCGACGGCGACCTGCTCGGCGAGCCGGACGTCGCGGCTCTTGCCGGAGTCGGCGGGCAGCACCTCGACGGTGGTGTCCGCACGGTCGGCGGCGATGAGCTGGACGCGTCCGGCGGGGAGGTCCAGGACGACGGAGATCGCGGCGGGGGTGTCGAAGTTCTGCATGATGTTCTGCTCCTGTGCTCGGTGGTTCGCGGTGTTTCTGATATCGCAAACGCTACGTTGCTTTCCAGAATCGGGCAACAACATCGTTGCACCGACCAGGCATCAGGGCAGGTCAGGGGGTATAAAATGTTGCAACGGTCCAGAAGATAACGCAATGCGCGGTGATCCACGCGTTGCAATATGGGGAAGTGAACGCTACCCGCGGCGCTTGCGGTCGGCCTTGCCCGTCCAGTGGCCCACCCAGACCGCACCCAGCAGCGCCAGCGTGCCGATGACCACCGGCGCGGCGGCCAGGGGTGCGATCGCGGCCACCGCGGACACGAGCAGCGGCCCGCCGGTGTTGCCGATGTCCCCGCACAGCCGCCAGCCGCCGAGGAACTGCGCGCGGCCCTCCTGCGGCGCGGCGTCGGCGCCGAGGGTCATCACGATCCCCGAGCCGAGCCCGTTGCCGGCCGCGATGATCGCCATCACCAGGCCGACGCCGAGCGCTGAGTCGGTGAGCGGCAGCAGCAGGCAGCCGATGCCGACGGCGACGACCACCGGTATCGCGACCACCTGCCGGCCGCGTGTGTCGAGCAGCCAGCCGCCCGGCAGGGTCAGTGCGATGTCGATGGTCGCCGCCACCGCGAAGAGCAGGGAGACCACCGCGGCGGAGATGTGGATGTGATCGGCCCAGAGTGGCAGCAGGCCCGTGCGGACCGAACGCGAGGCGCCGATGATGATGACCGCCACGCCGAGGGTGAGCAGCGTGCGCCGGTGCTCCCACAACACCGAGCGCACGGACAGCGGGGCGACGCCGCGCGTCACCCGGCCGAAGTCCGGCATGCGGGTGACGATCAGCGCCGAGGCGAGGGCCGCGCACACCGCGAGCAGGAACACCGAGCGCACCCCGAACACGTGGATCAGCAGGGCCCCCAGCAGCGGGCCGATCAGGGCGCCGAGGCGCATCGACCCGCCCAGCAGCGCCATCGCGCGCGCCCGGTGGCTGATCGGCACGGCGTCGATCAGGAATCCCTGCCGGGCCTGCAGGAAGGTCGTCCAGCTCATGCCGCTGACGAAGACGCACAGGCACAGCAGCCAGACCGAGGGCACGAGGAAGGCGGCAAGCATCGCCGCCGCGTCCACGAGCCCCGCCATCACGAGAGTGCGGCGCTCGCCGAGGCGAGCCACCAGCGCACCCGACGGAAGGGAGTTGGCGAGCTGCCCGATCCCCAGGAGGGCGACCACGAACGCGGCCACCGCGGTGGTCGCGCCGAGGTTGCTCGCGTGGATCACCAGCACCGGCATGACGGCGCCGTGGCCGACCGAGCTGACCACCGACGGCAGGTACGCCACGACGGCGATGTCGCGGAAGCGGAAGTCCGGATCGTCCCCTGGGTCGCCCGTGCTCGTCACACGGGCATCCTGTCAGATAGTTAGCCGCGGCAACGACCTGGTCCGCAGGATGGTCAGTGCGGGTTCGCCGTGCGGATCGCGTCGGCGACCACCCTGCGGGCGTCGTCGCCCCGCAGCAGCTCCTCGCCGCGGAAGAGCAGCACCACCCCCTTGCCGTCGTGGAAGATGCCGCGCGCCGCGAGGCCGGCTCGTTCCCACAGGAGCGCCAGCTCGGCGCCGAGCCGGGCGATCGCCCCGTCGGTCGGCCGGTCCGTGTCGAACGTCCACTTCCCCAGCGGTACGCCCGCCACCCCGGCGATCGTCCACGCGAGCCCGCTGGTCAGCGGGTAGGTGGAGCCGAGGACTGGTGTGTACGCCCGGACGAAGACTTCGGCGGCGAGCTCCGCACGATCCATCGCGAGCAGCGCGGCGAGCTCTGGTGCGGGTCCTGCGGCAGGTTTGGGCACGCGGGCACGCTAGCGGCGCCGGGTTGCCGTCCGGTGAACGGCTGCCCGGCTGTGCCGCTAGCCGGGTCTTTCGCTGCCTGGCCGTGTCGCTGTCCGACGGCGCTGCCGCCGTCGTCAGGCCATCTCGGGTACGTGGAGGTGTGCGAACGCGATCTCCATCTCCTCGACGTTGTCGACGGTGGCGCCCAGCTCCGCTATGACTCGTTCGCGGATGCCGGTGGTGGCCTCGCGGCTGGCCTCCAGCGCCTCGCGGCTGTCGTAGGCCACGGTGCCGACGACCCGGCCGGTCTCCCGGTCGACCATCAGGCTGGCGCTGCAGAAGCCGTCGAACTCCTGGATCTGCGGCACGATGACCATCCGGAACATGTCGATGGCGTTGTCGACCATGTGCAGGTCGCCGCCGCTCAGCCAGGTGAGGCGAGCGCAGGCGCCTTCGGGTGTGGCGTGGTCACGGTGGACGACGGCGACCTCCCACTCGTGGACGTACCGTCCGGAGGTGCTGCCCAGCGCCCGTTCGGCGCGGTCGCGCAGCGGGCGCACGGCCGCGGCGCTCTCCTGCATCGCGTCCTCGGACGACCACGCCGTCGTGGTGATGCAGCGGCCGCTCTGCCGGTCGACCAGCATCGACATCCCGACACAGCCGTCCATCGCGGAGACCGCCGGGAAGATCTCCTCACGAACGAGGCTCAGCCCGGCGTCGATCTCGGCGGGCTCGCCCTGGATCTCGGTACTGCGGATGTACATGGCGGACTCCCTGTGCTCGTCAGCAGCGTCCGGACGGCGCTGCCGTCCCTTCTCACGTTGCGCCGACCGGCGCGCCCGGTCAAGAGGGGAACTCGTCGAGTTCGGTCGGTCCGGCAGCTCCTGATGGTTCCCGTCAGTCCGGCGGTCTCGCGGCGCCCGTCGACTCCCGCCAGACGATGCGCTGGAGGCTCGCCTCGCGCGGCGGCGGTGCCTCGCCCCGCAGCGCCGCGACCAGCTGCCGCATGGCGTGGTGCCCGGCCGCCTGGAAGTCGACGTCGACGGTGGTGAGCGACGGCATCGTGTACGCGCCGAACGCCGCGTTGTCCCACCCGGTCACCACCAGGTCGCCGGGTACCGTCCAGCCGCGCTCGGCGGCGGCGCGCAGGACGCCGATCGCCAGCATGTCGTTGGCGGCGAGCACGGCGACGGGGGGCGCGTCGTCGGGCAGCGCGAGGATCGCCTGCCGCGCGGACTCCGCGGACCACTCGCCGCCGACCACCCCCAGCGACTCGAGCGGCTCGCGCGACCCGGCGCCGAGACGCTCCAGGCAGGCGACGTAGGTGTCGCGGCGGGCACGCGCGGAGGCGAACTCCTGGGAGCCGGCGACGTGCAGGAACCGGCGGTGCCCGGCCGCGACGAGCGCCTGGAGGAGGACCTCCATGAGGTCGGCCTCGGCGAGCTCGCCCGAGCTGCGCATCTGTTCGTCGAACGCCGTCGCGGCCAGGACCGGAGGCGAGTCCCCGCCGTCCGACAGTGCGCCGGGGAGCACCGGGACGAACGTCAGGACGCCTTCGTACTGGCCACCGGCCGCCAGCTCGAGCACCCGCTCGGTCCGATCTGCCACGCTGCCGTCGACGCTGCTGGTCTCGATGGCGTAGCCGGCCTCGGTGGCCGCTCGGCTCGCGCCGGTCAGCATGCGCATCTGGTTCCCGACGGCGGCGACGCCGGTGATCACGGCGAGCCGCCCGGAGCGGCGGGTGCGCATCGACCGGGCGGCGAGGTTCGGGCGGTAGCCGATCGACTCGGCCGCCCGCAGGACGCGCTCCCGGGTCGACGGCGAGATCGAGCCCTTCCCGGTCAGCACGTAGGACACCGTGGCCTGGGAGACGCCCGCGAGGCGCGCGACGTCGCGGCTCGTCGGGGGGACTGCAGTGCTCACGACGCTCCACTCTCTGGACAGCTCTCTTGACAGCGGCCTACCCGGCCACAACCATAGTGACACGTATCACCAGTGACACGTATAAGTCGCATCCGGGGGAACAGTGCTCAAGATCGGGATCATCGGGACCGGCGGGATCTCCCGCACCCACATCGACGGCTACCAGCGGTTCGGCGCCGAGTGCGAGATCGTCGCCCTGTGCGACATCGCGCCGGGCAAGGCCGCGACGCTGGGCGCGGAGCTCGGCCTCACCTCAGCGCGGGCGTACGAGCGGGTAGTGGACCTGCTCGCGGCCGAGGACCTGGACCTCGTCAGCATCGCGACGCCGCCGTCCACCCATGCCGAGCTGACGATCGCCGCCCTGCGCGCCGGTGTCGACGTGCTCGTCGAGAAGCCGATGGCGCCGTCGCTCGAGGAGTGCGACGCGATGATCGCGGCCGCTGCCGAGAACGACCGGATCCTGTCCGTCGTGGCGCAGAACCGCTTCCGCGACGACATGGCCACCCTGAAGGAGGTGCTGGACTCGGGCCTGATCGGCCCCGTCTCCCACGCCCAGGTCTCCTCGTCCTGGTGGCGCGGCACCTCCTACTACGACCTCTGGTGGCGCGGCACATGGGACCGGGAGGGCGGCGGGTGCACCCTCAACCACGCGATCCACCACCTGGACCTCACCTCCTGGATGCTCGGCGCGCCCAGCGCCGTCACCGCGGTGCTGACCAACGCCCAGCACGAGAACTCGGAGGTCGAGGACCTCTCCGTGGCAGTGCTGCAGTACGACCGGGCGCTTGCCGAGGTGACCAGCTCGGTGGTGCACCACGGCGAGGAGCAGGCGATAGTCGTCCACGGGCGGCACGCGCGGGTGTCCCAGCCGTGGAAGGTGGTCGCCGACGTCGCAGAGCCCAACGGGTTCCCCGCCCCCGGCGGAAACCCTGCCCTGGTGGCCAAGATCGAGGCGCTCGCCGCGACGCACAGCCCGCTGGATCACGAGGGCCACCCGGGACAGATCGGCGACGTGCTCGGTGCGGTGCGCGAACGCCGTCGTCCGGTGGTGGACGGCGCCGACGGGCGCCGCGCGATCGAGCTCGTGACCGCGATCTACCAGGCGGGTATCGAGCGCCGGACGGTCGACCTGCCGCTCCCGCCGGACGACCCGTACTACCACGCGGGCACGCTCGTCGAGCGCGCGCCGCACTTCTTCGAGAAGACGACGGCGGTGGCCGACCTGCCCGGCGACATCACGGTCGGCAGCTCGGCCGGCAGCTCGGCCGGCAGCTCGGCCAGCAGCTCTGCTGGCAGCGCAGCCAGCGACGGCTGACCTGCTCCAGGAATCGAATATCCCGAACGAAGCCCTGAACGAAGCCCTGAACGAAGCCCTGAACGAACAGGACCAGAGATCTCATGACGACGACCAGCGGCGCCGCCTACGCGCCGGAACCGATCCCCGCGCCCGTAGTGGGCGCCGGAGACTTCTCCTTCGCCGCGGTGGGCCTGGACCACGGGCACATCTACGGCATGTGCGAGGGCCTGATGGGCGCCGGCGCGACGCTCAAGTGGGTGTACGACCCGGACCCGGCGAAGGTGGCGGAGTTCCGCGACAAGTTCCCTGACGTGCGGGTCGCGCGCGCCGAGGACGAGATCTTCGGCGACGACGAGGTCGGTCTCGTCGCGGGTGCCCCGGTCACGTCCGAACGCTGCGCGCTCGGTCTGCGGGCCATCGAGGCGGGCAAGGACTACTTCGTGGACAAGGCTCCGCTGACCACGCTCGACCAGCTCGCGGCGGCCCGGGAGGCGACCGCCCGGACCGGGCGCAAGTACGCCGTCTACTACTCGGAGCGGATCCACGTCGAGGCGGCGGTCCTCGCCGGCCAGCTCATCGAGCAGGGGGCCATCGGCCGGGTGCTGCAGGTCATGGGCCTCGGGCCGCACCGTCTGGGCACCGGGCGCCCGGACTGGTTCTACGAGAAGGAGAAGTACGGCGGGATCCTGTGCGACATCGGCAGTCACAACTTCGAGCAGATGCTGCACTTCGCCGGGGCCAAGGACGCCGAGGTCGGTTACTCGGCGATCGCCAACTACAACCACCCCGAGCACCCGGGGCTCGACGACTTCGGTGAGGCGTCCATCGTCATGGACACCGGCGCCAGCGGCTACGTCCGCGTGGACTGGTTCACCCCGGACGGCCTGAGCACGTGGGGTGACGGGCGCACGTTCGTGCTCGGCACCGAGGGCTACCTCGAGCTGCGCAAGTACGCCAACGTCGCTACGGACCAGGGCCCCGGCCACGTGTTCCTCGTCGACGGCAAGGGCGAGCACCACATCGTGGCGGAGGGGAAGGTCGGGTTCCCCTACTTCGGCCAGCTCGTCCTCGACTGCCTGGAGCGCACCGAGACCGCGATGACGCAGGAGCACGCGTTCAAGGCCGCGGAGCTCAGCGTCCTGGCCCAGCAGGGGGCGCGGGTCCTCTCCGCGTGAGTCCGGCTCCGCGTGAGTCCGGCTCTGTGTGAGTTCTGGTTCTGTGTGAGTGAGTTCCGGTTCCGTGTGAGTCTCGGCGTGACCTCCCGCCCGTCCGGTTCGCCGGGCGGGCGAGGTCGCGTCGCCGGCTGCTCGGGTCACTGGTCGTGGGTCACTGGTCGTGGGTCACCGGTCCCGGATCACTAGTCCCGGATCACTAGTCCCGGATCACCAGTCCCAGGTCACCAGTCCCGGGTCGCGTCGACGCCGTCGATCAGCGCCTGCCGTTCCGCGGTGACGTCGAGGCCCCGATCCGCGGCCGCGGCATCGAGGAGGCCGACCACGGCGTCGTACAGCTCCTCGCGCTCCTGGGTCATGATCAGGCCGGCTCGGGTGGCCTCGTCGATGGCGTTGAAGGCTTCGCCGTACTCGGAGCCGACGCGCTCCAGGGTCTTCGCCCGGTCGCCCGGGGCACCGTCGAGCGCGGCCAGGATCTGGTCACGTGTCTTCCCGATCTGTGCCACCGACTTCTGGTAGGTCCTCTTGCTGACCCCGGGACGCGTGTCCCAGTCCCGCAGCGGGTTGTCCTTGTTCTCTGTGACCCAGTCCGGCCCCCGCGCGCCCGAGACGCTCAGGTAGGTGCCGTTGGCGGCCTCGGGTCGCCAGGCGCGTCGCATCGCTGTGGCGTACTCGCGCGGGACGTTGTGCAGGTCGATGTGCTCCAGCTCCGGTGTGCCCGCCACGGTGACGTGGTCGGCGGCAGTCATGCCGAAGTAGCCGGTGATCGAGAGCTCACGCAGCCCGGTGAGCCGGTTGAGGGCCACGGCGTTGGTCAGCTCGCTGAGCTTGCCGTGCAGCCGGAGCTCCGTGAGGTCCGGGAAGGTGTCCGCGAGAGCCGCGGCGTCGAGGTGCTCGACACCGGTGACGAGCAAGCGGCGGACGGTCGACGTATCGACGTCGTCCGGGATGCGGAGCTCGGTGCCCCTGATCGAGAGCTGCGCCGGGTCGTCGTCCCAGTGGGCACGGCCGCTCGCGGCGAGCCGCTCCCGGTGCAGCGCGTCGCCGACACCCCAGCCCAGGCCGTAGCTCTGGGAAGGGCTCGCGATCAGCGGGGTGGTCGTGCCGATCACCGTGCAGCTGCGCGGCAGCACCCACGGGTAGTAGCAGTGGCTGCGCCGCCCGTTCCAGCTGCCGGCCTGCCGTGCCAGCGGACGAAGGACGCCCAGGTCCGTGAGGGTCTCCGGCCGGGTCGTGCTTGACCAGTCGAGGTCGAGCACGTCGGCCAGCTCGTTCTTGGCGTCGAGGCTGGTGACCTGGGCCGCGGCCCACTCGCCGAGGTCGGCGTGCCAGGTGACGACGACGTCTCCCGGAGCGAGCGGGCGGGGCGGGTTCTTCGTGAGCAGGGGAGCCATGGCCGCTAACGTAGCCGTGGCCACTGACATCGAGGCGGCGGGGCGGCAGCCGGGGCTGGCCCGGGCTGACTGACCAGGGCTACCGCACGCGGGAGACGTGGTAGTGACTGATCAGCCACTGGCCGTCCACCTTGACCGCGACGACCGTGAGGTGGACCTGCACCGGAGCGTCGGGCCGGTGGAAGGTGACTGCCGCGTAGCCGAGCACGGCGCCAGGGGCGAGCGTCCGGCTGTGGAGCAGCGTGTGTTCGGCGGTCAGCCCGGGCGGCTGCTTGCCGTAGTACGCGCTGACTGCGGCCCTGCCGAAGGCGGGCTCGGGGTCGAAGCCCTGGAACAGGGCGTCGTCGGTGAACTGGGCGGCGATCTGGTCGAGGTCCCGCCGACGGATCCCGTCGGCCCAGCGGTCGAGCAGGGCAGAGACGACAGCGGCGGTGTCGAGTTCCTGGGTCATGGTCTGTCTCCTTGTCAGGTCGTGCGTGTGTGCTGCGGCCGGGCGTGCGGGGCGGCCCTCTCGGGCCGCCCCGGTACGGTCAGTGCCCGGCGATCTGTCCGCCGTCGATGTGGAGGAACTCGCCCGTCACGAAGGGCGACTGCTCCAGGTAGATGACGCCGCGGGCGACGTCCGCGATCTCGCCGAGGGTGTTCAGCGGGTGCAGGCCGGCGAGTGCCTCGTGCGTCTCCTCCGGGTGCATCGGGGTCTTGATGACGCCGGGGGAGACCGCGTTGAAGCGGATGCCCTGCGACGCGTACTCGATGGCCAGCGCGCGGGTCGCCGAGGCGACACCGCCCTTGGTCACCGATGCCAGGGCCGAGGGGAAGACCGAGAGCGCGCTCTCGACCAGTGTCGTGGTGATGTTGACGACGTGCCCGCCACCGGCGGCCTGCAGCTGCGGGATGACGCGCTGGGTCAGGTGGAAGAAGCCGCCGACGTTGATCGCGACCATAGTGTTGAAGTCCTCGGTCGTGTACTCGGTGAACGGCTTGGCGATGAAGACGCCCGCGTTGTTCACGAGCGTGTCGACGCGGCCGAAGCGCTCCACGGCGGTCTTGACGATCAGGTCCGCGGTCGCCGGGTCGGAGATGTCCCCGGCGACGGTGGCGAGGTCGTCGGCCTCGCCCTGGTCGATGGTGCGCGAGTTCGCCACGACGGCGTACCCGAGCTCCCGGTACGCGGCCACGAGGCCTGCGCCGATGCCCTGTGAGGCTCCCGTGACGATGGCTACCTTGCGAGTGCTCATGATGTTCGATCCCTTTATAGACGGTCGGTCAACTACTGGAGGTTCCAGTTATAGTTGACCAGTCGTATACTGTCAACATGCCGCGAACCTCAGATGGACGAGAGCGCCTGATCGAAGCGGGCGTCGAGCTGTTCTCCCAACGCCCCTACGGTTCGATAGGCGTCGCGGAGCTCTGCGCGCGCGCCGGTGTGAACAAGGGGTCCTTCTACTACTTCTTCCCGTCCAAGGAGGCCCTGGCGCTCGCCGTCATCGACCGGCACTGGGCGTGGCAGCAGGGCGTATGGGCGGAGATCCTCAACGGGCCCGGGACCATTCTCGAGCGGCTCCGCGCGCTGTTCGCCGCCACCGCGCAGATGCAGATCGACGCCCGGACCGGGACGGGCTGGGTCGCCGGCTGCCTCTTCGGGAACCTGGCGCTCGAGGTCAGCTCGCAGAACGAGCCGGTGCGGATGCGCCTGCAGGAGATCTTCGACGAGCAGATCGAGCTGATCCGTGCGCCCCTCGCCGCGGCCGTCGAGTCCGGCGAGCTCCAGCGTCCGGCCGAGGACGTCGACGGCGCGGCGAAGGCGATAGTCGCTCAGGTCGAGGGGCTCGTGCTGTTCGCCAAGCTGTTCAACGACCCGGCGCACCTCGACTCGCTCTGGCAGAACAGCCTGCGGCTCCTCGGGCTGGAGCCCGTTAACGCCGCGGGTATGGCGAACGCCGCAGCCATGGCGAAGGAGTGATGATGGCGGTGGACGGCTGACCGGCTGGTCAGGACCTGCGCGCCTTGACCATCCGCTCCTCGCGGAGCGCCACCTCCAGCGCCATGAAGGCCAGCACGTCCAGGACCAGCCCGAACGCCGCCGTCCACCGCAGTGCGCGGAACACCAGGAGCTGGGTGAACAGCAGGCTGATGAGTACTGCGCGGCGCATCCAGACGGCGCCGCGCAGGTGATTGTTGCGGCCGACGACGATACCCACGATCAGCAGCACCACTGACGCGCCGACGGCGGCGAGGATGGCGAAGCCGGTCCACTGGGGCAACCCGGCCACCTCGCCGCGTACGACGCTCAGTCCGACCATCGCCTCGGCGGCGCCCACCAGCACCAGGACGCAGATCAGCAACCATGCCGCCCATGCCCGGTCCACGAGCGCGTCCAGCCAGCGCACGACGCGGTCGACGCCGCCACGGACGGGGTCGGGCAGGTCGGTGTGGTCGTCGGGCACCGCGTCGACCAGCTCGGCGACCAGGTGGGCGCCGGGCTCGCCGGCGCCCTTGGCGGCGAGCTCGCGCGCCTCGGCGCGGGCCGTCGGGGTGAACCCGCCGGCCAGCCCGGCGGTGAGCCGGTCGGCCGCCACGGCGAGGTACTCGGCCGGATGGTGGGCGCGGCGGCCGTGCAGCCCTTCGACGATGAGGACGAGCACCACGGTGACGAAGTAGATGATCGCCGCGGTCGGTGCGTAGAAGTAGTCGTTGTCGGCGGTCACGAACTTGCCGACCTCGTCGATGAACAACCCGAAGCCCACGCCGCCGAGCGCCGCGCCGAGGGAGCGCGGCACGGGACCCACGTAGGACAGCAGCAGCATCATCGCCAGCGCCATGAGCAACCCGCCCCACAGCACGTGCGCGACGTGCAGATCGCCGCCGCCGATCTGCGGGTAGTCCGCCGCGGCCAGGTAGGCGCGCGTGGCCAGCACCGTCACGACGCTCGCCACGAGGAACGTCACCAGGTGCCGCACCGCTGACGTGTCGCGCGGAGCTCCCAGCCGCAGCAGCTGGCCACGGCCGGCGAGGCCACCTGATTCGGTCGTCAGCTCGTTCGTCACGCTGTGTCCTCTCGTGCCGTCCGACGGCGATGAGATCCGCCGCGGTTCCCGGTCTGTATCGACGTACCCGGACAACTATTCCCAGGAGACCATCATGACCACTACCTACACGTTCGACGTGTTCTCCAGCCTCGACGGCTTCGGCGCCGCCGGCGGCGACTGGACAGGCTACTGGGGCAAGCAGGGCCCGGAGCTCCTGGAGCACCGGCTCGCCCTCTACTCGCAGGAGCAGCGATTGGTCCTCGGGGCCAACACCTACCGTGCGTTCGCGCAGATGCTGTCCGAGAGCTCCGAGGACTCCGACGTGCGCGACCCGTGGGTCACCCGGATGCGGAACCTGCCGACGACGGTGGTGTCGAACACGCTGGAGGGCCCCCTCGACTGGCCGGACGCGCAGGTCGTGGACGGCGACGCGGTCGACGTCGTCGCCCGGCTCAAGGAGGAGTCGGAGGTGCCGCTGTGTTCGCACGGGAGCCTGTCGATGAACCGGGCGCTGATGGCCGCCGGCCTGGTCGACCGGGTCCGGGTCACGCTCTTCCCGGTGATCACAGGCCGGACCGGCCTGGACCCGATCTTCCACGGTGCTGCCGACTTCGACCTCGAGCTGATCGAGCACGTGACGCTCGACGGCGACATCCAGGAGCTGGTCTACCGGCCGACGCTGCATGCGTGACGAGCCGGTGGGCCGAGCGCGGGGATCGGACCGGAAGGCTTGGGGCATGCCCGGCTAGTCGCAGGTCAGGCTGCCTCGGCGGTCGCCGCAGGTGGCGGGTCCGGTGAGCGGGTGCCGTTGTTTGGCGTGGAGAGGGTTTCGGTGGGTCGGTGGGTCGGTGAGCTTGGTGGCCTCGCTGGTTCGGCGAGCTTGGTGGGGTTCGGCGGTCTCGCTAGGGCGCGCCAGGCCTGCTGGCCCGCTGGCCTGACCGGTCCGGCGGCTTCGGCGGGTTGCCGGGTCCGACCGGCCGCTCAGGCGACTTCGGTGGTGGGCGGGGGTGGGGCCTCGGTGGGTTCAGGGAGGCGGATGCGGTGCCCACGGGCGTCCGTGAACGCCCACCCTGTCTCGAGGAGGGCACCGGCCGTGGTGTTCGTGGCGGGCTTGCCGGTCCAGTGCATGGTGATGCCGTTGGCATCCACCAGCTGGTGGTGGTACCAGCACAGCAACGCACTGTTCGTCACTGAGGTGTCTCCGCCGTCGGCCCAGTGGGTCAGGGCGTGGTGGACCTCGCACCGTGACGGCGGCTGGTCACAGCCCGGGTAGACGCAGTGCTGGTCTCTTGCGATGACGGCGCGGCGCATCTGCCCCGACACCGTGCGCTGCGCACGTCCGACGTCGAGGACTGCGCCGTCGGGTCCGAACACGATCCGGGTGACCGCGCTGTGGCATGCCAGGCGGCGGATCAGCGCGCGTGGGGCACGAGCGCCGGTCTCGGTGAACACCGGGCCACCGGAGGACAAGAACCCGGACACCGTCATATCTGCTGCACTCCAGGTACCCGGGCCTCCGCCCGGACCTGCGGTCGGACTTCCGGTCGGGCTTTCGGCGGCTGGGCCGGTGTGCAACGCACCTGCACCTGCACCTGCACCTGCATCCGCATCCGCGTCCGCACCCGCACCCGTGCTGGTGCTGCTGGTGGTGCTGGTGCCGGTGGCGCTGGTGCTGGTGCTGGTGGTGGTGGTGGTGCCAGTGGTGGTGCTGGTGCCGGGGATGCTCGGCCCCACGCCGAAGCGGGTGCCGCGCCCTGGTGGGGTCTGCCCGCAGGTCAGGCACAGGCCGTCCCGGGTCCTCGTGACCTGGGTGACGAACTCGTTCCACGACACCGTGACGTTCAGGTGCGGTGCGATCGCCGCACCCGGGGAGGCCTGGTTCGTGTCCAGCACCACCCGCGCCACATCCGCCAGACCCTGCGCCCGACGCTGAGTCGTCGTGCGGGTGTCCTCCGCCGCCGGGGCGCCCAGGACCGCGTTGATCGCGGTCGTCAGCTGCAGGCCGTGTTCGTCGGTGAGGAACCCGGCGACGTGGTACCCGCCGAAGGTCTTGGCCAGGTCGAGGAACTCGCCGTGGGCGGCCTTGTCGTCGTCCACATCGTCGGTATCGGGATCGGTGATGGTCGCGAACCGGCGGGCGACCTTCCGGAACTGGTCCGCGTTCAACACACCAGCCTCACGCAGGACCAGGGCTTCACCGGTGACCAGGGTCCCCTCCGTGATCGCACCCTCCAGGACCTGGGTGACCAGCTCACGGGTCCGGGTCCCGTCGGGGTCGTCTACCGGGTCGGGGAAGTCGACCGGCACCGACTGGACGAACTGTTCCGGCGTGGTGGTGTGCCCGGTGCGGGTATCGATCAACCACGCCAACGCATCCGTACGCGTTTCGCTGGTGGGCGCGACCTCCGTCATCACCCGGGCATGGTCGACACCCAGGGTTCCCGCGACCAGCCGCTCCCGCGTCACGGGCAGCGCGGTCGCCAGACGGCGGGCGATCGTCATGTCCTTACCCGCCGTGGATGCGGAGATGCCTTCGCGTAGGCGCAGCCAGGTCGTGAACGTGCGGGCCGTGCCACCCGAGCGCCAGGAACCCTCATTCTCGATGCGGGGTAGCAGGGTGTACCGGACCCCGTCCAGGCGACCGGTCAGCCGACGGATACGGGTGTGTGCCTCGGTCAGGCGGCTGATGCTCGGCGCGTCCCAACCGGTCAGCGTCTCGGGACTGGTCAGGGCGGTGAGGTTGTCTATCTCGTTCTCGATCCGGGCGAGAGTTTCCTCGATCGAGACCGCAGCGGGCAGAGCAGCAGCGGGACCGCTGTCGGTCGTCTGATCCACCCTGCCCACCTCCCACTCATCTCGATGCTCGCCTCTAGTTCTCACTCCCTCACTGTGTCTATTATCTCGAACACTCGTACGGTCCGCTTGCCGGATTCGAAATCTGTGGATAACTCTTCGAAGGTCACGACCGCCCGACCGCCCCGGCCCGAGAGCCTGCGAGCGCACACCGCCCGGTGGGCCGGGCGCTGGCTTGCTAATCTCTTCCCGGGCACTCGATGAGCCCGCCGCCCGCGCCGAGATGATCGGTTCGGTGAATGCATCGACGAAGACGTCCTGTCAGAGGTTCGTGCCTACCACGGTGCCCCGGACGGCAATGCGGGCACCGACGACGCTCACGGCACCGGGATAGCGATGAAATCGTGGACCTGACACTCTCCGACGCGAAGGCGGCCGCTCGCGCGCTGCGCCGGACGCTCGCCGCCACCGACGTCACCATCAGCCACAGCCGCGCGCTGGAGATCGTCGCCGTGCAGCTCGGATTCGCCGACTGGAACATCGCGTCCGCGCGGCTGCCGGGAGGGCCGCCGGACTTCGGGCGCGCCGTCCCTGTGCTCCGTGTCCAGGACGAGGCGCTTGCACGAGAGTTCTACGTGGACTACCTCGGGTTCGGCGTCGAGTGGGAGCACCGCTTCGAGCCCGGCATGCCCCTCTACCTGCGGGTCCGCCGGGGCCAGGCGGTGCTGGACCTGTCCGAGCACCACGGCGACGGGACGCCGGGAACGGTGGTCTGGTTGCCTGTTGCCAGCGTCGACGCGCTCCACGCGGAGCTCTCGGGCCGGCCGCGTGCGCGGCTTCGGCCCGGTATTGACCGCGACGCTCCGGGCGGGCCGACCATCGAGCTCGTCGATCCGTTCGGCAATGTGCTGCGACTCTGTGAGCCGTCCGGCTGACGCCGAGCCGTCTCGC
Organism: Promicromonospora alba; assembly: GCF_042654905.1. Lineage (NCBI taxonomy): Bacteria > Bacillati > Actinomycetota > Actinomycetes > Micrococcales > Promicromonosporaceae > Promicromonospora > Promicromonospora alba. The sequence goes on along the minus strand of NZ_JBHSFI010000003.1, from coordinate 579,033 downwards.
TGACACTGAGCCGTCCGGCTGACGCCGAGCCGTCTCGCTGACACTGAGCCGTCCGGCTGACGCCGAGCCGTCCGGCTGACGCCGACTCGACCGCCCGGCTCGGTGCAGGACAAGCCGCGATGAGGTTCGGACGAGATGCCGACCGCCCCAGAGGAAGCGGCAGGCATAGCGGTACGGCTCGGGCTCGCCGCCCGACCGGACCCTGCGCCAGGTGGCTGCCGACGTCTTCGGCGACGCGGTCGTCTGCCGGCGCCACCGCTGCTGACTGACTCTTTACAACCTCAGGCGGGCGCGGCAAGATGACTGCCTGGCCGGGATTGAATCCATACAATCCCTGCCGATCGGCCCCAACGCCGGGGCTTGTCCGGTCCGGTCCGACTCGACGACGAGACGACAAGGTGATCCCATGCCCCAGCTTCGATGGCGCGCTCCTGCCATGCTAGAAAGCGCTTACCGCCTAGGTTCGAGAGTCCTGGGTTCACGCGTGCTCTCGCAGTCCCGCCCTGTCCGACCGGTCGTCGCCGGCCTGGCCGCCGCGGCGCTCGTGCTCCCGCTCGCGCCTGCGATCTCGGCTGCGGCAGCCCCCGTCCCGCCGACGTCGGTGCGCGTCGCGCACGCCACGCCCGGCGCGCTCGGGCTCCGCTGGAACGCGGTGCCGGATGCGACCGGCTACGTCCTGACCCGGAGCGACACGCTCGGCGGCGAGTACACGGAGATCGCGCGCACCGACGCGCGGACTGTGTTCGCCACCGACGCGGGGGCCGACACCACCGAGGTCAGTTACTACCGCGTGCGTGCGATCGGCGCCGACGGCGAGTCCGCGCCGTCCGCCGCCGCAGTCGGCACGCTGGTCGGCGACGGGGTTCCCGAGCCGGCGTTCCCCGAGAACGGCGTGCTCACCCTCGACCTCGGCAGCGGCGCCGTCGCCGCGGGTGCGACCGGCATCGACGCCGACACCAGGTACGGCGTCGACCAGCGGATCGGGTTCGTCGACCCCGGTCAGGTCACCGCCACCGACCGGGGCGGCGCGGACGCCCTGCGCTCTGACTTCGTCACCGTCGGTGACACCGAGCTCGTCGCCGACCTGCCGAACGGCGACTACCGGGTACGCCTGGTCGCGGGCGACGCACAGGGCGCCACCGACATCGCGCTCACCGCCGAGCAGATGGTCAAGGTCCAGTCGACCCAGAAGGCTGCCGGCGAGTACCTCGAGATGGAGTTCGACCTCGCGCTGGTCGACGGCCAGCTCAACCTCGAGCTCTCCGGCGGTGCCGCGAACCTCGCCGCCCTGACCCTCACGCGGACGTCGCCGCGCGCTGCGGGGCCGAAGCCCACCGTCTACCTCACCGGCGACTCGACGGTGCAGACCTACGACCAGTTCTGGGCGCCGCAGGCCGGCTGGGGCCAGATGATCGACAGGTTCCTGTCCGACGACGTGGTCGTCGCCAACCACTCCATCGGCGGTCGGTCGTCGAAGAACTTCATCAGCCAAGGCCGCCTCGACGCGGTGCTGACGCAGATCAGGCCGGGCGACTACCTGTACGTGCAGTTCGGCCACAACGACAACTCGTACGGCGTCGACGACCGCTACGCGGCGCCCGCCGACTACCGCGACTACCTCCGCACCTACGTCGAGGGTGCCCGCCAGCGCGGGGCGACGCCGATCATCGTCACCCCGGTCTCGCGGCGCAGCTACGACGCCGCCGGGCAGGCGAACGTCTCGTTCCCGCAGTACGTCGAGCAGGCGGCAGCGCTCGCGGCCGAGACCGACACACCCCTGGTCGACCTGTCGGCGTCCAGCCGCCAGTACCTGACCGAGATCGGCCCGGAGGAGGCGAAGTCGGTCTTCCTGCACGTGCCGGCAGGCGTCTACCCGAACCGGCCCAACGGCACCGCCGACGACACCCACTTCCAGGGTTACGGGGCCATCCAGATGGCCCGCCTCGTCGCCCGCGACACCGCAGAGCTGGACGTGCCGCTCGCCGGTGAGGTGGTCGACGCCGAGCCGCCCGCCGCCGTCCCCGAGCCGCCGGCCGGCGTGGTCGCGGGCAGCATCACCGCCTCCGGCGCCACGCTGAGCTGGACGGAGGCCGACGGCGCGGACATCTACCGGGTGTACGCCAAGACCACCGCCGCACCCGAGTCGGGCTTCGCCCTGGCGGCCACCTCCACGGTCGGCGTCGCGAACCTCACCGGCCTCACCGAGGGCACCTCCTACGACCTCCGGGTCGTGGCGGTCAACGGGCGCGGCGAGTCCGCGCCGTCGGACGTCGTGACGTTCACGACCAAGGCGCCGCTCCTGCGGTTCGACGTCCAGCTCGCCGGCAGCCCCACGAAGGCCGGCTACACCGCCCTCGACCAGAACACCCTCTACACCGAGGAGCTGGGCTACGGCTTCACCTCGGCCGCCGGCCCCGGCGGCCGGGACCGCGGGGCCGGCGAGGAAGGCCTCGACGACCTCCAGCGCGACTTCCTGCTGCCGAGCGCCGCGACGCCCCTGCGGTTCGACGTCCCGAACGGCACCTACGCCGTCGAGGTGATCTGGGGCGACCGGACCGGCACCGCACGCCTCGGCGTCACCCTCGAGGGCGTCAACCACGGCACCGCCAATGCCCCGCGCGGCAGCACGTCGAACAAGGTGATCCAGCCGGTGGTCGTCACCGACGGGCACATCGACCTCGTCGCCGACGGCTGGCTGAACGGCCTGCAGATCACCTCGCTGCTCTACGCGCCGACCGCGCTCGTCGCGGGCGACGTCAGCATCGACGGCTCCGCCGTCTCGGTGCCGCTGACGTGGGAGCCGGCCCGCGACGTCGCCGGCTACCGCGTCTACCGCCAGGCCGAGGGTGCCGCCGAGCCGGCGGCACTCGCGGACGTCACGGACGCCTCGTACGTCGACACGACGGCGGACGTCGGCCTCCGCTACACGTACACCGTCGTGGCGCTCGACGGCGCGGACAACGAGTCCGTCCCGTCCAACGCGGTGGAGCTCACCACTGTCGACCCCGACGTGCCCACCGCTCCGACGCCGTCGGGCCTGGCAGTGGCCGACGTCGAGAAGCACGCCGTCTCGCTCGCCTGGGAGCCGGTGGAGGGCGCGCTGTTCTACCACGTCTACCGGACCGACCGGTCGGGCGACCAGGTGCTGCTCGCCCGTACCGCGCGGCCCGAGTACACCGACACCGACGTGCTCACCACCATCGGGTACACCTACGCGGTCGCGGCGGTGAACGCCGGCGGCGTCTCCGAGCTCTCGGACACCGTCGTCTCCGCCGCCGTGACGAACCTGTCCCGGCAGACCGAGCGCATCGGGCGGCAGCCGGTCGCAGCCGCAGGCCCAGACGGCGTCCACGTCGGCTGGCGCATGCAGGGCGACGACCCGCAGGACGTCGCGTTCCACGTCTACCGCGACGGCGAGCGCATCACCGACGCGCCTCTGACCGGCACGACCAGCCTCCTGGACCCGGACGGCACCGCGGACGCGACCTACCGGGTGGCGACCGTCGCGGACGGGATCGAGCACTGGGCCACCGACGAGTTCACGCCGTGGGACGGCCAGACCCTCGACATCCCGCTCGACAAGCCGGCGGACGGCACCACGAAGGACGGCCAGCCGTACACCTACTCGGCGAACGACGCCTCGGTGGCGGACCTCGACGGTGACGGCGAGTACGAGTACGTCGTCAAGTGGTACCCGTCCAACGCGAAGGACAACTCGCAGGCGGGCTACACGGGCAACACCTACCTGGACGCCTACGAGCTCGACGGCACCAAGCTGTGGCGTATCGACCTCGGCCGCAACATCCGCTCCGGCGCCCACTACACCCAGTTCCAGGTCTTCGACTACGACGGCGACGGGCGGGCCGAGGTGGCGATGAAGACCGCCGACGGCACGACCGACGCCGCCGGGACGGTCATCGGGGACGCCCGGGCGGACTTCCGGACGTCGGCCGGCTACGTGCTGTCCGGGCCGGAGTTCCTCACGGTGTTCGACGGCGCCACTGGCGTCGCGCTCGACACCATCGACTACGTGCCTCCGCGCGGCGACGTCGGCTCGTGGGGCGACGGCTACGGCAACCGCGTGGACCGGTTCCTGGCGACCACCGCCTATCTCGACGGGGAGCACCCGTCGATGGTGTTCAGCCGCGGCTACTACACACGGACCGTGATCGCGGCGTTCGACTTCGACGGCGAGGAGCTCACCCAGCGCTGGGTGTTCGACTCGAACGACGCAGGCGACCAGTACCGCGGCCAGGGCAACCACGACATGCAGACCGCCGACGTGGACGGCGACCAGAAGGACGAGATCGTCTTCGGGTCGATGACCATCGACGACAACGGCGAGGTGTTCGTCAACACCGGGCTCGGGCACGGCGACGCCATGCACGTGTCGGACTTCGACCCGGCGCGGCCAGGGCTGGAGCAGTTCGCCGCCCACGAGAACATGGCGCAGTCCGGCAACGCGGGGGCGACCTTCCGGGACGCCGAGACCGGAGAGACCATCTGGTCGATCCCGGCCACGCGGGACACGGGCCGCGCCGCCATGGGCGACATCGACCCGCGGCACGACGGCGCCGAGGGCTGGGCGGTCGGCGGCGACGCCGCGTGGAACTCGCCGGTCGGGAAGGTCGTCTCGTCCTCGACGGGCGAGGTCCTCTCGGAGAGCATCCCGGCGGCGAACTTCCTGACCTTCTGGGACGGGGACCTGCTGGCGGAGATCGGCAACCACGACTGGGACGTCGCGACCTCCACCGGGGTGCCGACCATCGCGAAGTGGGACTACGAGAACGGCCGCGAGGTCGAGCTCTACCGGGCCGAGGGCACGCTCTCGAACAACAGCACGAAGGGCACGCCGTCCCTCCAGGCGGACCTCTTCGGCGACTGGCGCGAGGAGCTCGTCACCCGCACCGCGGACTCGACGGCGCTGCGGATCGCCACCACGGTCATCCCGACCGAGCACCGCCTGCGGACGCTCATGTCCGACCCGCAGTACCGCACGGCCGTGACCTGGCAGAACACGGGCTACAACCAGCCACCGCACACCTCGTACTTCATCGGCGAGGGGATGACGACGCCGGACGCGCCGCGCCTTGCCTACACGAGCGCGGCGGCGGACGCCGAGCGGGTGCCGGGTCCGGCGCGCGGCGTGCCGGGCAAGGTCTCCGTCGAGGTAGAAGACGCCGAGGACGGGCGGATCGAGGTCGAGGCCTGGATCGCCTACGGCGCCAACGCGCAGCGCATGGCACTGCTGGTCGACGGCGAGGTCGTGCGGACCGTGGAGCTGGTGGACCGCACGCCCAGGAAGCAGGAGGCGACGCTCGCAGCGACCGGTATCGGGCGGGGCACGCACCGGATCGCCGTCGTGGCGACCAACCAGCACGGCGAGACGTCGAGCAAGGAGGTGCGGGTCCGGATGCGCTGAGCCGTGGCCGGCGGCCGGTCATCGGCGGCCGGCGACCGGCGTCCGAGCGAGGGATCCGGGCGGGGGCGGTGGGAGGGGTGCTCTGACGAGCGCTCCGCCCGCCGCCCCCGTCGTCGTCGTCGTGCCTGTGTCTTGCCCCCTGCCGCACCCTTGACGCCCGGTGCGCGGTCTCGTAACGTCCGTACAGCAAGCCGCAAGAAATTGACAGACGCTGAGCACAAAGCAGTGCGCACGCTGCAACTTTCTACTCTCGCCGGGCAATGCTGCCCCGCGGCTGGACGAGCCCGCCTCGGCGGGAGAACGAGGACGTTCATGAGAATCCCCTGGAACACGGGCTGGAACACGGGCTGGAACACGGGCTGGAACACGGGCTGGAACACGGGCCGGAATCACCGCGCCCGGAAGAACACGGTCGTGGCGGGCGTCGCGCTGGCGCTCGTCGCGCCGCTCGGCCTCGGCGCGGTCGCGTACGCCGCGGCGGAGGCCACCAATCTCGCGCTCGGCAAGCCGATCGCCGCGTCGTCGGTGACGCAGACCTACGTCGCGGGCAACGCCAACGACGGGAACGCGAGCTCCTACTGGGAGGGTGCAGGCGGCCAGTACCCGGCGCACCTCACCGTCGACCTCGGCGCGGCGGCCGACGTCGAGCGCGTGGTCGTCACCGTGCCGCCAGCTGCCGTGTGGGAGCCGCGCACGCAGACGTTCAGCGTGCTCGGCCGGTCCGACGGCGAGTCGTCGTTCCGCACGCTCAAGGCGTCTGCTGCACATCGCTTCGACCCCGCGAGCGGCAACAAGGTGGAGCTCACGCTGGGCTCCGAGGGCGGCTCGGAGATAGACACAGAGGTGGACGAGGTGCGCCTCGCCTTCACCTCCAACACCGGCGCGGGCAACGGCCAGGTCGCCGAGCTGCAGGTCTGGGGCACCCCGACGGGCGGCGGAGACCCGACCGACCCGCCCACCGATCCGCCCACCGACCCGACCGGCACCAACTACGCGAAGGACCGGCCCGCCGCGGCGTCGTCCACCGAGTGGTCCTACGTGGCGGCGAACGCCGTGGACGGGCAGGTCGGTACGTACTGGGAGGGCGCGGGCGGGCAGTACTCGTCGACGCTCGACGTCGCCCTCGCCGCGCCCACGCAGGTCAGCAGCGTGCGGGTGCGCCTGAACCCCGACGGCGCGTGGGGTCCGCGTACCCAGACGTTCTCCGTCTGGGGCCGCTCGGGCACCGCGGCGTGGCAGGAGCTCAAGGCGTCCGCCGGGTACGCGTTCGCACCCGGGAGCGGCAACCTCGTGAACGTCCCGGTGGCGGGCACCGTGACCGACGTCCGCCTGCGCTTCACGGCCAACACCGGCGCGGGCAACGGCCAGGTCGCCGAGCTCGAGGTCTACGGCGCCCCGGCGCCCAACCCGAACCTCACCGTCACGGCGGTGACCGCGTCCCCGGCGTCGCCCACGGCGACCACACCCGTGACGCTCACGGCGACCGTGAAGAACACCGGTGACCGGGCCTCGGCGGGCACCACCGTCGACGCGAAGCTCGGCGGCACCACCGTGGGCTCTGCGGACGTCGGCGCTCTGCAGCCGGGCGCGACCGCCCAGGTGCCGGTCGCCGCGGGCACCCGTCCGGCGGGGGAGTACACCGTCGGCGCGGTCGTCGACCCGGCGAACGCGGTGGCCGAGCAGAACGAGACCGACAACGCGTTCACGGCGACGGCGAAGCTCGTCGTGGGCGAGGCGCCCGGGCCCGACCTCGAGGTCGTCTCGGTGTCCTCGAACCCGGCCAACCCCGCCGTCGGAGCGGCGGTGACCTTCACGGTCCAGGTGCGCAACCGCGGCAACCAGCCGGCCGCCGCGGGGTCCGTGACCCGCGTCGTCGCGGGCTCCAGCACGCTGAACGGCACGACGCCGGCGATCCCCGCCGGGCAGACCGTCACGGTCACGCCGTCCGGCTCCTGGACCGCGACGAACGGCGGGGTGACGGTGACCGCGACGGCCGACGCCACCGACGTCGTCGACGAGACGAACGAGGAGAACAACTCGGGGCGGCTCGCCGTGACCGTGGGCCGCGGCGCCGCCGTGCCGTACACCACCTACGAGGCAGAGGACGGCGAGTACACCGGCACCCTCCTGCAGGCCGACCCGCTGCGTACGTTCGGGCACACCAACTTCGCCACCGAGTCGTCGGGGCGCGAGTCCGTGCGGCTGACCAGCACCGGCCAGAACGTGGAGTTCACGTCCACGGCCCCGACCAACTCGATAGTCGTGCGGAACTCGATCCCCGACGCCGCGGGCGGCGGGGGCCAGGAGAAGACGATCAGCCTGTACGCGAACGGTACGTTCGTGCAGAAGCTGACGCTGTCGTCCAAGCACTCGTGGCTGTACGGGACCACCGACCAGCCCGAAGGCCTGGTCAACACCCCGGGCGGCGACGCCCGCCGCCTCTTCGACGAGTCGCACGCGCTGCTGGGCCGGTCGTTCCCGGCAGGCACGGAGTTCAAGCTCCAGCGCGACGCCGGGGACGACGCCGCGTTCTACGTCATCGACCTGATCGAGCTCGAGCAGGTCGCACCGGCCGCCTCGAAGCCCGCCCAGTGCACCTCGATCACCGAGTACGGCGCGGTCCCGAACGACGGGCAGGAGGACACGGCCGCCATCCAGGCCGCCGTGACCGCCGACCAGAACGGTGACATCGCCTGCGTATGGATCCCGGCGGGGCAGTGGCGCCAGGAGAAGAAGATCCTCACCGACGACCCGCTCAACCGCGGCACGCACAACCAGGTGGGCATCAGCGACGTCACGATCCGCGGCGCCGGCATGTGGCACTCGCAGCTCTACAGCCTCATCAAGCCGCACCTCGCCCCGGGCGTCATCAACCACCCGCACGAGGGCAACTTCGGGTTCGACATCGACGACAACGTCCAGATCTCCGACATCGCTATCTTCGGCTCCGGCGACATCCGCGGGAACAACGGCCAGGAGGAGGGCGGCGTCGGCCTCAACGGCCGGTTCGGCAAGGACACCAAGATCACCAACGTCTGGATCGAGCACGCGAACGTCGGCGTCTGGGTCGGACGCGACTACACCAACATCCCCGAGCTGTGGGGACCCGGCGACGGCGTCGAGTTCTCCGGCGTCCGCATCCGCAACACCTACGCGGACGGCATCAACTTCAGCAACGGGACGCGCAACTCCCTCGTGTTCAACTCGTCGTTCCGCAACACCGGCGACGACGCGCTCGCCGTCTGGGCCAACCCGTACGTCAAGGACCGCAACGTCGACATCGGGCACGACAACGCGTTCCGCAACAACACCGTCCAGCTGCCCTGGCGCGCCAACGGCATCGCCATCTATGGCGGCTACGACAACTCCATAGAGAACAACCTGATCTCCGACACCATGAACTACCCCGGCATCATGCTGGCGACCGACCACGACCCCCTGCCCTTCTCGGGGACCACGCTCATCGCCAACAACGGCCTCTACCGCACCGGCGGGGCGTTCTGGAACGAGGACCAGGAGTTCGGGGCGATCACGATCTTCCCGCAGACGCACGACATCACCGGCGTCACCATCCGCGACACCGACATCTACGACTCCACCTACGACGGCATCCAGTTCAAGAACGGCGGCGGCAACATGCCCGACGTCCGGATCACGAACGTGCGGATCGACGGGTCCAACAACGGCTCAGGGATCCTCGCGATGGGCGGCGCTCGCGGCAACGCCATCCTGTCGAACGTGACCGTCACCAACTCCCGTGACGGGGACATCGAGAAGGAGCCCGGCTCCCAGTTCGTGTTCACGGGCCAGTAGGCCTGGTCCGCTCCACAGTCGGTGCCGTCATCCTGGGGATGGCGGCACCGGCATCTTTTCTCCCGTTCCTCCCATCCGGTCCGGCTCTGGCTCCGAACCCGTTGCATGACCGTCGCCGCAGCGACGGGTGCCACACAAGAAGGAACGGAGAAGTGCCATGACTCAGTCCATGTCCTCGACGCGCACGCGGGCGCCGCACCAGTGGATCGCCCTCGCGATCGGCGCGGTCTACCTCCTGGTGGGGGCCGCCGGCTTCCTGGTGACCGGGTTCAGCGGGTTCGCGGAGCACGACCACAGCCAGACGTTGCTGGGGTTCGCGATCAACCCCCTGCACAACATCGTGCACATCCTGATCGGGCTCCTCGGGCTCGCCCTGTGGTCCGCGGCGGGCCGGGCGCGGACGTTCGGCTGGCTGCTCGTGGCCGGCTACGGCGCGACGTTCGTCTTCGGCCTGTTCGCGGTGAGCAACCCGGACATCAACTTCCTCAACATCAACGCGGCGGACAACGGGCTGCACCTCGGGAGCGTCCTGGCCGGCCTGGCCATCGCGCTGTGGCCCCACCGCCGGCCGCAGACGACCCCCGCCGCCCAGCACTACTGACGGGCCACCGAGATGGGTGAGAACGGGGTTGTGCTCGCCAGAGCCTCGGATACGGACACAACCCCGTTCTCGTCCGTCGTTGCGGGTTCCACAATGGGGTCATGATCTCTTCCCAGCTTGCCGCGGAGCTGCGTGACGCCGGCCTGGTCTGGAAGCCGGTCGACGGCGACCAGTTCCGTATCGCCGCGCCCGAGCTCGCGGGCGACGTCTTCACCGTGAGCACCATGACCATCGAGGCGCACGAGTTCCCGACCGGAACCATCCTCGGCTTCAACGGCACCACCGAGTGGGCGCTCGACTCGGTGGCGATCGAGGACGCCCTCTGGCTGCCGCGCGAGGACCAGCTGCGTGCGCTCCTGCGTTCGAGCTTCCGCGCGCTGCGCCGGGCCGACGGCGTCTACGAGGTGGACGTCGAGCTCCTCGGCCGGCCGCGCGTGTTCGCAGCCCCGGAGGCTGTCGATGCGTATGGGCGGGCGCTGCTCGCGCTGATCGAGCTCAGCCGCTGACGGAGGCCGGGTAACGGGTATCCCGATTGATCACCCAATTACCCGTCGCTCTGGGGTGCACGCTCGCCGGCAAAAGCGCCATGATGGCCGGTAGCACCCAATGGCGGGAGGCCTCTCATGGAGGCGGCATCAACCGGCAGGCACCGGACCGTTGCTGTCGTGGGCGCGTCGGGCGCCGGGAAGACGACGCTCACCGAGGCTCTGCTGCACCGCGCCGGCGCGATTCCCCGCGCCGGCCGCGTCGAGGACGGCAGCACTGTGACCGACCACGAGCCCGAGGAGATCGCCCGGGGCATCTCGCTCGGCCTCGCGCTCGGAACGCTCACCTGGACGTGTCCCGACGGCGCCGTGCGCACCCTGACGTTGGCCGACGCGCCCGGCCACCCGGACTTCGCGGGCGCCATGGACACGGCCCTGTCGGTCGCGGACCTCGCGCTCGTCGTCGTCAGCGCCGTCGACGGCGTGCCGCCCGGCACCCGGACCGCGTGGTCGACCGCCGAGGCGCTCGGCGTGCCGCGCGTCGTCGTCGTGACGCAGGAGGACCGGGCGCGCGCCGACTTCCGGCGCGTGCTCGCCGAGCTGCGCGAGGCGTTCGGCGAGCACCTGTGGCCCATCGAGCTGCCGCTCGGCGAGGAGCAGTCGTTCCGCGCCATCGCCGACGTGCTCGGCGAGCACGCGCTCGTGTACGACGACCAGGGCCGGCACCACGAGGAGGACCTGCCACCCGGGGCCGTCGACGAGGAGCACCGGATGCACGTCGACGTGACCGAGGAGCTCGTGTCGCACGACGACGAGCAGCTCGACGCGTACCTGTCCGGCAGGGAGCCGGCCGCGGCGGTCCTCGAGCGTGACCTCGCGCGCGAGGTGGCCACGGGCGAGGCGGTGCCCGTCGTGGTCGCGTCCGGCGTGACCGCCACCGGCGTCGACCGGCTGACGGACCTGCTGTGCGAGCTGGCGCCCGCGCCGACGGAGCGCGACAGCCGCATAGTCGTCGGCTCGGCCGCTCGTGACGACGCGCCCGCCGGCACGTACGACACAGGGGACGACGGCGGTGCGGGCCGCACCGTCGCGGTCGCCGCCGACCCGTCGGGCGAGCCGCTCGTGCACATCTTCCGCACCGTGGTCGACCCTTTCGTGGGCCAGGTCTCGATGCTCAAGGTGCTCTCCGGCGTCGTGCGCACGTCCGACCGACTGCGTAACGCGACCACCGGCGCCGACGAGCGCATCCACGGCCTGTTCCGGTTGCAGGGCAAGGAGCACATCCCGGCCGGGGAGCTCGCCGCGGGCGATGTCGGGGCCGCGGCCAAGCTGGGCGGCTCGCCGTCGGGCACGCTGCTCTGGTCGCGGACGTCGGGCCAGGCACGGCCCTTCCTGCCACCCCCGCGCCAGCCCGTCTATGCCGCGTCGCTCGTGCCGGCGTCACAGTCCGACGACGAGCGCATGCCGGCGGCGCTGGCCCGGCTCGTCGCCGAGGACCCGACGCTCGTCCTCGACCGGATGGGCGAGGCGACGGTGCTGCGGGGCCTCGGTGACACGCACCTCGACGTCGCGGTCGAGCGGCTCGCGCGCGTGTTCGGCGTCCACGTCGAGACCGGGCCGGTGCCCGTGGCGTACCGGGAGACGATCGCGCGGTCGACGCAGGCCGAGGGCAAGGTCAAGAAGCAGTCGGGCGGGCACGGCCAGTTCGCCGTCGTGCAGCTGCGGGTGGGGCCACTGCTCGACGGCGGCTTCGAGGCGGGCGGCTTCGAGTTCGTCGACTCGGTGGTGGGCGGCGCGGTGCCCCGGCAGTACATCTCCGCCGTCGAGAAGGGCGCCCGCGACGCGATGGCCGCCGGAGGGCCGCAGGGCTACCCCGTCGTGGACCTGCGCGTCGAGGTGTACGACGGCAAGTCGCACTCGGTGGACTCGTCCGACATGGCGTTCCGCGTCGCGACGGCCGCAGGCGTCAAGGCTGCGCTGGCCGAGGCCGGGACGGTGCTGCTGGAGCCCGTCGCGACGGTGACCGTGACCGTCCCGCCCGACCACCAGGGCGCGGTGCTCACCGACCTGTCCGGGCGGCGCGGGCGCGTCTCGGCGACCGAGCTGGCCGACGACGGCCGGGCGCGCCTGGTCGCCACCGTCCCGGAGGCGGAGCTCGGCCGCTACGTCCTCGACCTGCGGTCGCTGACCGGCGGCCGCGCCGAGCTCACGATCCGGCCCGCCGGCTACGACCGGGCACCCGACAGGAGCCGGCCCCGCACGCCGTCGTGAGGCGCGGGGGCCCGAACAGCGAACGAGCCTTGGCGTCGAATGGAGGAGCAGTCGCGGCGTGAGCGCTTGGAAGGCGACCAGCCCTACGTTCGGCGGGGTGGAGCGATGGGGCCTGCGGTCGGCGGCGAAGTGACCGCACCCGTTATGTTCTTGGTCCGCGGCAGCTGAGCGCGGCGAAGGACAGCAGTGCGGCGAGCTCGACGGCCATCGCCGCGAGCATCGCGACAGGGAGCGTCGACGACAGTGCGCCGCACAGCGCGGCGCCGAGTGCCGCGCCGCCGAGCTTGAGGCTGGCGGCGGTGGTGAACACCTGGCCGCGGACCTCCTCGGGTGTGTCCCGGTGGCGGATCCGCAGCAGTGCGGAGAGCTGCGGCCCGTCGGCCGCGCCGGTGAGGACTGCGGCCGCCAGCAGGCAACAGGCGCCGACGGGCGTCCGGCCTGCCACCAGGGCCAGCGCCGCCGATCCGGCTGCGGCCGCGAGCACGCAGTAGGTAGCGGCCAGGACCCGGTCGGGTGCGATCCGGTCTGGGCGAGCCGCGTACGCCGCGTTGCCGATCAGGGCCGCCAGAGCCATCAGGGCGAGAAGCCATGGGCCGTGCCCGGCCTTGCCGAGGACGCGCTCGGCCAGGAGCGGCGCCGAGGTGAAGATCAGCCCGACGCCGGCGTAGCTGATGACCGACGTGACCGTCGCCCGGCGCAGCCGCCGGATCCTGGCGATCACGAGGAATCCGGCCAGCACCTGCTGCCGGAGCCGCGGCGGCCGGCCGGTCCTGCGCGGCATACCGCCGGTCGCGTGGACGGCGGGGGCGGCGAGCAGGATCGCCAGCACCGCGAGGGCGACCGCGTACGCAGGAGGCAGCACGAGCGCCAGGCCGCCCACGAGGACGGGAGCCGCCAGCGCGGCGACGTCGAACGTCAGGCCGTCGAGCGCTGAGGCGCGGGGCAGCTCGCGGGCCGGTACGACGCCGGGCAGCCGGGAGCTCCAGCCGCCCGACAGGGCCGGGCGGAAGAGCCCGCCGATCAGCGCGACGGCGACGAGCGCCGTCACCCCGACCTGCCCGAGCAGGAGGGCGACGCAGACGATGACCGCGGCGAAGCCCAGGAGCGCGAGCGCCAGCAGCCGACCCGGGCGTCGCGTACGGTCGAGGAGCACGCCGAGAACCGGACCGCCCACCGCTGTCGCGGCGGTCAGCGCGGCCACCACCGCGGGCCCGGTCGAGACCGCGTCGGAGGCGGCCATCGCGAGCAGGAGCAGAGCGGGGCCGCTCATCTCGTCGCCGGTGCGGGAGATCGTCGCCCCGGCCAGATAGGTCAGCAGGCGTCGGTTCGTGGTCGGCAGGTACACGGGACGCACCGTACGGACGTAACGCAAAACTCGTCTATGAGCGTTACATTTCAGCGATGGTCCCACCGAACGCCGACTGGCCCGTACGGCTCTCCCCGCGCGCCGCCGCACGGCGTACCGCGGCGATGATCAACGTGCTGGCCGGAGAGCCGACACCGGCAGCCGTCCGCGAGGTCCTGCTCGCCCACGGTGAGGACGAGTCGCTGACGATCACGGACGACGACGTCGAGCCCCTGCGGCGCGCGGCGCACGAGCTCCGCCCGATCTTCGACGCCGACGACCTCGAGACGGCGACCGGGCTGCTCAACCACCTGCTGGCCCGGCACACGCAGCGGCTGCGGCTCACCGCACACGGCGGGACGGCGTGGCACGTGCACCTCGACCGCGACGACGACGGCCCGATCGGCGAGTGGTTCCTGGCGTCAGCCTGCCTGGCGATCGCCGTGCTGATCTGGGACCGGCAGGAGCTGCCGGGCGGGGTCTGCGCGGCGACCGGCTGCGATCAGGTGTTCCTCGCGGTCGGGAGCGGGCCGGACCAGCGGTACTGCTCGCGCCGCTGCGCCACCAGGGAGCGGGTCGCGGCCCACCGTGCCAGGGTCAGCGCACCACGGCCGCTATCGCGCTGACCTCGATGAGCGCACCCGGAACGCCGAGACCCGCGACGCGGGCTGCGATCACCAGGGGCGGTTCGTCGGACGCGAGCAGGGGAGCGATCGCGCCGTACGCGGCCGCGAGGTCGACCCCGTCGACGAAGAGCACGGTCCACTGCACGACGTCGGCGAAGGTGGCGCCGGCCGCGGCGAGCGCGGTCCTGACGTTCTCCACGGCACGGACCGACTGCGCGGCGACGTCGTCCCCGCCGACGAGCGAGCCGTCCGCGTCGACGGAGTCCTGGCCGCCGACGTAGATCGTGGTCGCTCCCGGCGGCACGACGGCGACGTGGCTGAAGGCTGGGCTGAAGATCAACCCGTCCGGGCGAAGAAGCTGAATGTTGTCCATACCCGATGCTTGCACGAGTCACTGACACGGCCTCCGGGCGCCCGTCAGCCCTGTCGTCGTCGGCCTGGTCGTTGTCAGCCCGGTCGTTGTCAGCCCGGTCGTTGTCAGCCCTGTGTCTCGGCCGCGCCGCCGACCACCCGGGTCAGCGGCGCGGGCGGCAGCTCCCGGTGTCCCTGCAGGTCCACCCGGTGGCTGCCGCACGCGGTGCACCGCACGTAGACCACGTATCCCGCGGAGGTCGCGTGGCGCGACTCTGTCGCCCACGAGTGCTCGTGCCGGGTCTTCGGGGTGCTGGCCTCCGGGGTGCTGGTCTGCTGGGTGCTGGTCCGCGGGGCGGGGCGGGTGTCGATCGTCGTCATGCCTCCCACGATGCTGTAATGGCCTTATGCATCTCAACCCTTACGGCGAGTACGCGGTCCTGCTCGCCGGGTCCCTCGCCGACGACTGGCCCGACGACCGTGCCGGGATCGAGGCGCGGACCCGCGAGTTCGGCATGACCATGGAGTTCCAGGAGGAGCCCGAGGATCACGCGCGTTCGCGCCTCGTCGTCGACGACTGGCTGCGGATCGTGGACACGCCCGATCCGGCGGCCCGCGCCGCGCTGCTGAACGCGCAGATGGCAGCGGTCGCGGCCTACCCGCGGCTCACCGACCACGACGGCGAGGGGTGGCACCTCCACTACCGGGACGACGACCAGGTGCTGTCCTCGGTCCTGCGTGCCGTCATCAGCGTGGGAACCTCGCTCCACCTGGTCACGCGCGGGATGCACCGGCTGGGGCGCTGCGCGTCCGAGCCCTGCACCCACGTGGTGGTCGACGTGACACGCAACGGGCGTCAGCGGTACTGCTCGGTGCGGTGCGCCAACCGGGCGGGCGTCCGGCGGCACCGCGAGCGGGCGGAACGGCCCTAGCGGCCGGTCGTAGGGCTGGCGGGCTGGCGGGCTGGCGGATAGGCGGATAGGCGGACCGGCGGCGCCCGGGGCGTCGCCGGCGAAGTTTCGCCCGGGTGATTTCACCCCTCCCGCGGTCCCTTTTCGGAGATTCGTACCGGCACGGTCCGTACTCTTCATTCCCGTGAGCGCGCCCGCTGCTCCGGGTTGCACACCGGTGCGGGCGCGACAGGGTGCGACGTCAGGGGAGCCATGGTGGACGGGCAAGTGCCGACGGACGGGCGAGAGCCAGGGCCGACGCAGGATCTGGGATTCGCCGCTCCCGTGTCGTCGCCCTACCAGGCGCCGCCTCCGCACGGGTACGGGCCCTACGCGCCGGCCCCCGCACCGAAGGCCCCGGGCAACCCGCAGGCGACGGCAAGCCTGGTGCTCGGGATCGCCTCGCTGGTGCTGAGCCTGCTGTTCGTGCCGGCGATCATCGGCGTCGTGCTGGGGATCGTCGGGCTCGTACGGTCCGGCCGCACGGACCCGCCGACCGGGCGGGGGGCGGCGATCGCCGGCATCTCCCTGTCGGTGATCGGAGCCTGCGCCGGCGTCGTCCTCGCGACGACGGCGTCGGCCACCCTGTCCGACCTCGCGCGGACCATCGCGGAGGAGACTGCCACCACGGCGCCCGGGGACGGCGACCGTGCCCCGGCGTTCGACCCGGAGGCCTACACCCAGGTCGGCGCGAAGCAGTGGGAGTCCATCGTCAAGCATCCCGTCGAGGCCGAGGGCCGCGCGGTGGTGGTGTTCGCCGAGGTCGTGCAGTTCGACAGCCGCACAGGCTCCGACCGGTTCCTCGCGGCTGCCGGCGTCGACCAGCCCGGCGACCTGGGCGAGCTGCGGTCCACCTCGGCCTTCGTCGGGGAGGAAGCGCTGCTCGAGGGCGTGGAGCAGGGCGACGTGCTCAAGATTCACGCGGAGGTGACGGACTCGTTGGAGCTCGAGACCCGGCTCGGTGGTACCTCGACCGTCCCGTTCCTGACCATCGCACGGATCGAGGACGTCGGTCTGGCCGACCTGAGCACTGACTTCGCTCTCGGCGCGGCCGAGCGTGATGCGCTCGACATCCTCTCGGTCCCGGTCACCGTGACCAACAGCGGCGGGCGGACCTTCACGTACAGCGCACTGGTCGTCGCCAGGAGCAAGGACGGCAAGAAGTCCTACGGCGAGGGGACGGTCTTCATCGAGAAGATGAAGGCCGGCCAGCGGAAACAGGTCGCCGTCGACTTCTTCGACGAGGTCCCGGCCGACGCCGTCTTCCGGGTCGAGGAGATAGCGCGGTACATCGAGTGACGCCGCGCCGTCCCCGGACGGCCGCCGACCGCCTCAGACCCTGAGCGCCGCCGCGAGGTCCTCGGCGGTCGTCACCGGCCGGTCGCACACGAAACCCCTGCACACGTAGGCCGCCGCCCGCCCGTCGACGAGCGGTCGGGCGGCGAGCAGGGGCACGCCCGGGGCGTCCGGCTCGCCGACGGCGACCACGAGCCCCGGCGACGTCGCGCCCCTGGCCACTCGTCCGAGCGCGGCGCGTGCCTCGTCGTCGGGCCCGACGACGGCGACCTGCAGCGGGCCGGTGCCGAGCGCCTCCGCGACGGCGAGGGTCCAGCCGGCGAACCGCGGCGCCTGCCTGGCCAGTGAGCCGGCCGCGGCCACCGCGGTCTCGGCCGCCGCACGGTGCCGGGGCGAGCCGGTCAGAGCGGCGTAGGTGCACAGCGCGCCGGCGAGCGCCGACTGGCCTGCCGGCTCGGCCGTGTCGGCGGCGTCCTTCGGCCGGCTCACGAGGCGTTCGGCGTCGTCGGCCACGTCGAAGAAGCCACCCGCGCCGTCGCCGAACCGGCTCTGCGCGAGTTCGAGCAGGCTGGCCGCGGCGTCGAGCCAGCGCGTCTCGCCGGTCGCCTGGTGCAGGGCGAGGAGCCCTTCGGCGAGATCGCCGTGGTCGGCGGCGACGCCGGGTGCGGAGCCGACGGCGCCGCCGCGCGACGCCCGCCGCAGGCGTCCGTCGACGAGGTGGAGGCCGAGGACGAGCTCCGCGCACTCCCGCGCGGCGGCGATGAGGCCGGGTTCGCCGAGCAGTACCCCGGCCTCCGCGAGCGCGGCGATCGCCAGGCCGTTCCACGCGGTGACCACCTTGTCGTCGCGGGCGGGCTGGGGCCGCGCGGACCTGGCCTCCGCGAGCCGTTTCCGGGCCCCGGCCCACCAGCCGGGGTCGGGGTCCTCGGGCAGCTGGAGGGTCGAGGCGCCCTCCTCGAAGGTGCCCTCGGGCGTGACGGACAGGGTCTCCGCGGCGCGGGCGCCGTCGTCGGGCCCGAGGACCTCCGCGAGCTGCGCCGGGGTCCAGACGTAGGTGAGGCCCTCGACGCCGTCGGTGTCGGCGTCGAGCGCCGAGGCGAACCCGCCCTCGGGCGTGCGCAGGTCGGTCAGGAGAAAGCCGGCGGTCTCGCGGGCCACGCGCGCCGCGAGCGGTGAACCGGTCGCGCGGTAGAGGTGCAGGTAGACCCGCAGGAGCTGCGCGTTGTCGTACAGCATCTTCTCGAAGTGCGGCACCACCCAGGCGGCGTCCACCGCGTAGCGCGCGAACCCGCCCGCCAGCTGGTCGTAGATGCCGCCGCGGGCCATCGCCTCGCACGCGCGCTCGACGATCCTCAGCGCCTCGGGGTCGCCCGTGCGGGCGTGGTGGCGCAGCAGGTGCTCCAGCGTCATGGACGGCGGGAACTTGGGCGCGCGGCCGAACCCGCCGTGCACCGGGTCGGCCTCGCGGGCCAGGGCGCGCGCCGCGGCGGCGAGCGCGTCGTCGTCCAGCCGGTCGGGGGTCAGGCGCGTGGACGCCTGGGTCACCGCCTCGGTGATCGCCGCGCCCTGCTGCTCGACGGCGTCCCGGCGCTCCGCCCAGGCCTCCGCGACGCCGTCGAGCAGCGCCAGGAAGTGGTCGCGGGGGTAGTAGGTGCCGCAGTAGAAGGGGTCGCCGTCCGGGGTGAGGAAGCAGGTCATGGGCCAGCCGCCCTGACCCGTGAGCGCGGTGGTCGCGCTCATGTAGACGGCGTCGACGTCGGGCCGCTCCTCGCGGTCCACCTTCACCGCGACGAAGCGGTCGTTGACCGCCGCGGCCACGCCCGCGTCCTCGAACGACTCGTGCGCCATGACGTGGCACCAGTGGCACGCGGCGTACCCGACGGACAGCAGCACCGGGACGTCGCGCCGCCGGGCCTCGGCGAACGCCTCCTCGCCCCATTCCCGCCAGTCGACGGGATTGTCCGCGTGCTGGAGGAGGTACGGGCTGGTCGCGGTCGCCAGACGGTTCGCCATCTCTCCAGCCTGACATGCGATAGCCACGGGTCCCAGCTACGGACCGGCCGGCTACGGACCGGCCGGCTACGGACCGGCCGGCTCCCCGGTCAGTGTGTCCCGGTCAGTGTGTCGAGCGCCGGCCACGGCGGACCCGCGCGCAGCAGGCGCAGGCACTCCTCGCCGAACCACCTCCCGTCCGGGAACTGGTCGCCGACCTCCCAGCGCCAGGTCGCGATCATCGCGATCACGAGCTGCCGGCAGTCGTCCAGCAGCCCCTGGTCGACGCCGGGGTAGTGCTCGCCGACCGCCACGGGAGCGTGGGCGAGGTCGAACTCGACGGGTCCGCGGCAGCAGGTCTCGAGGTCGATGAACAACGGGCCCTCCGCGGTGCTGAGCACGTTGCCCGGATGCGGCTCGCCGTGGAGCAGCTGCTCTGCCGCGCCGCGGCCGACTATCGCCTCCCGCAGGCTCGCCAGCCTGCCGCCGAGCAGCGCACGGTCCGCGTCGGCGAGCTCCGGCGAGCGGGCGGGGTCGGCGACGACGTCCTCCGCCTCGGTGATCCGGTCCGTGAACCTCGGGCTCGGCAGGTCGACCGCGCGCATCCCGGCGTGCAGCCGCTCCAGCGCCTCGGCGTACCCGGCCGGCGAGGTGGGCGGTGTCGCGGGCTCGTAGTAGGTCCACAGCGTCACCGCGAAACCGTCGCGCCGGTACACCCGAGGGTCCGCCCGGGGCTCCAGCCGGCCCACCGGGCTGCCGACCTCGGTGAGCCGCTGAGCCAGCTCTACCTCGAACTGCGCGACCTCCTGTCCCTCAGGGGCGACCCGGGCGAAGACGTCGCACGGCGTCAGCCGCAGCGCCAGCTTGTTCGAGTTGTGCAGGACGACTGCGTCGTCGGCCGGCAGGTCGAGGGATGCGGCGATCGAGGTTGCCGCTGCGATCGCGCGTGCGACGTCGGTCCTGTTCACCGTCGAAGCCTGGCACGGACGAGCAAGCCCATTTCGGCATCACCATCTCGGCGAGGCCGGCCCGGAGGGGGTCAGCCTCGGCAGGGGTCGCCGGCGGCCGTCAGTCGTCACGCCGGGGCTTGGACGAGCGCAGCTGCTTGGTCGTGGACCGCTGCTTCTTGGCGGTCAGCCGCCGTTCCTGCGAACCCCGCGTCGCGCGCGTGGGGCGGCGGGTCCGCGGGGGAGGGGCGAGGGCGTCGGCCACGAGAGCCGCGAGGCGCTTGGCGGCGGCGTCGCGGTTGCGCCGCTGCTCCCGGTTCTCCGAGGCGACGACGGTGAGGACGCCGTCGACCAGCCGCTCCGCGAGCCGGCCCGTGACGCGCTCGCGCTGCACGTCGCTCAGGACTGCGGACTGGGCGACGTCCCAGGACAGCTCGACGCGCGAGTCGGTGGTGTTCACGCCCTGGCCGCCCGGGCCGGAGGCGCGCGAGAACCGCTCCGTGAGCTCTGCCCGGGGGATGGTCAGCGCAGGTGTGACCGCCAGGCCGGGACGGACGGGTGAGGGCATGTGCTCATCCTCTCGCGCTCTGCGCCTGGTACACGAGGAGGGCGACCTGGACGCGGTTCTCGCTGCCCGTCTTCGTCAGGATCCGGGACACGTGGGTCTTCACCGTCGCCTCGCTCATGTACATCTGGGCGGCGATCGTGGCGTTGGACCTGCCTGCGGCCACGGCCTCGGCGACCTCGCGCTCGCGGTCGGTGAGGGTGGCCAGCGCGCGGCGGGCGGCGTCGGCCAGTGGTGCGGCCGCCGGGTCGGCGACCTGCTGCACCAGGCGCTGCGTGATCGATGCGGAGAAGACCGACTCGCCCGCGGCGACCAGCCGTACGGCGCGCGCGATCTCCGTCGGCGGGACGTCCTTGAGGAGGTAGCCGCGGGCGCCCGCCGAGAGGGCGTCGAGGACGTACGTGTCGAGGTGGAACGTCGTCAGGACCAGGACGGCGGGGGCGTCCGGGTACGTGTGCAGCTCGCGGGTGGCGCCCACGCCGTCGAGCACCGGCATCTGCAGGTCCATCAGGACGACGTCGGGCTTCAGCTCGCGGGCGAGCCCAACCGCCTGGCGTCCGTCCCCGGCCTCGCCCACGACGACGAGCCCCGGGTCGCCGCGCAGGACCATCCTCAGGCCGTTGCGGACCATGGGGTCGTCGTCGACCAGCAGCACCGAGATGGTGGTCAGGTCCATGGCAGCTCACCGACCAGCTCGAACCGTCCTGCCGACGGGCCGTAGCGCAGGGTGCCGCCGGCGAGGTCCGCACGCTCCTTCAGGCCGATCAGCCCGGCTCCCGCGCCCGGGACGCCGAGCGACCGCTCGACCACCTCGTTCTCCACGCGCACCCGGAGCGCGCCCTCCTCGAGCGCGAGCGTCACCAGGGCGGTCGCGTCGGGTGCGTGCTTGCGTGCGTTCGCGAGCCCCTCCTGGACTATGCGGTAGGCATCCCTGCCGACGCCGGTCCGTGCACGCTCGAGGAGGGCCGGGTCCATGTCGAGCTCCACCCGCTGCCCCGCCCGGACGGCCTCGCCGACCAGGTCCTGGATGCGGTCGAGGCTGGGCTGCTCGAGCGAGATCGGCTCGTCCGCCCGGAGCGCGCCGAGGGCGGTCCTGAGCTCGTCGAGCGCCTGGCGGGCGGAACCGTAGATCAGCTCGCCCGCGTCCTTGACGGCGGCGCGGGACAGGTCCGGATCGACCATGAGCCCGCCCGCGTGCAGGGCGATGAGGGAGATCCGGTGCGTGACGACGTCGTGCATCTCGCGCGCGATCCGCGTCCGCTCGGCCTGGCGCACCTGGTTCTCGCGCAGCCGCTGCTCCTGCTCGGCACGTTCGGCGCGCTCCCTGTAGGACAGGAGCAGGGAGGCCTGGGTCTGCCGGAGCGCACCGGACGCCACGACGGCGGTGACGATGGCGAGGTTGACGACCACGGTCAGGTAGACCTGGTTGTTGCCGGGATAGACGAGCCAGAACACGTAGCCCGCGAGCACGTCCGCCGCGCCGACCGCGATCGCCACCCGCAGCCGGCCGTGCCGGGCGACGCCGTACAGCGCGACCATGTTGGCCACACCTGCCGTCGCGACGAACGCCGCGGCGGCTGCCAGCGCCAGAGCGACGGCGGTCCGCGCCCGGCGCCTGAACAGCAGGGCACAGCACGCGAGCACGCCGGCGGCGACGTCCACCCACAGCAGCGCACCGGTCGGTCCCTGGACCAGCACCCAGCGCAGCAGCGCGAGGCCGCCGGCGAAGGACGCGAGCGTCGGGAGGATCGTGCGCAGGAGCGTCCCGGCGCTACGGGGACCTGTCGTCCCCGTAGTGGCCGGCTCGCTCGTCGGGCCCTGCTCGTTCTGCTCCGTCACGACGCCGAGCGTAGGTGTGCGGGCCTGCGAGGACGTCACTCTTTAGTATTTCGTCCGGTGCGACTTTCGTCGGCGGAGGCCACCCGAAGGGTGGATGTCCCGCCCTGCCCGGCTCGGCGACGCTGAAGCCATGGACATCACAGAAGCACCCCGTTCGGGGCAGAGCACGTTCCAGATCAGCCGATCCGACCGTCTCGTCACCGGCCTCAGCGGCCTGGTCTCCGGGGCCCTGTCAGTCGTCATGGTGGGCCTGTACTTCGTCTACATGGGCCCGCCCCCGGCGGAGAACGTCATCACGCGCAACCTGATCACCGTCGCCACCTTCGTCGGCTTCCTCGTGTTCGCGGTGGGCCTGGCGCGACTGCTCAGGCAGAGCCGGCAGGGGGACGCGGGGCTGTCCGGTTCGATCGCCATCGCCTCGCTGCTGACCTACGTGGCGGTCACCCTGGTGTCGGCGTCGCTGGAGGTCGGCACGTCCCTCTGGGTTCCTGACGGTTCCATGGACCCGACGGTCGACGGCCCGCTCGCCGCCGGCATGGTGCTCCTGCACGGCCCCATCGCCCGCGCTCTGGTGGCGACGTTCCTCATCGCCCTGGCGATCAGCGCGGCACGGACCGGACTCCTGCCCCGCTGGGTGCTCGTCGGCAGCGTCGTGCTCGCCCTCGTCAACCTGGCCCTGTTGCCGTCGATCTTCTTCGGGATGAACGCCGCGGAATTCTATGCGGCGAACGGCTGGGGCGCGGTCGCCAGCATCGGCGCCATCAACGTCATCTGGCTCGCGATCCTCGGCGGCTCGCTCCTGGTCCCGCGCCGTCGCTGAGGGCGGCCC
This sequence comes from Promicromonospora alba, assembly GCF_042654905.1. Classification (NCBI taxonomy): domain Bacteria; kingdom Bacillati; phylum Actinomycetota; class Actinomycetes; order Micrococcales; family Promicromonosporaceae; genus Promicromonospora; species Promicromonospora alba. The sequence goes on along the minus strand of NZ_JBHSFI010000003.1, from coordinate 555,701 downwards.
TGACTCCCGTTCAACAGGCCACAGGAGGCCGTAACCCGCCGGGTTACGGCCTCCTGTGGCCCGTTGAACAGCCTGCTGGACGGAGCGCTCGATCAGGTGGTCGCCGGCCAGGTGCGCTTGGCCTCCATGACCCAGAAAGCGCAGAAACATGCGATCTCCCACGCCTCGAGGACGAGCGCGGTGTACTCCGACCCCAGGGCCAGGAGTACCCCGGCGATCAGGATCCCGGCCAGCATCAGGAAGAAGATCGTCCGATACGTCTTGACGCCCGGGCCCGTGCCGCCGAAAGTGCCCGGCCAGGCGTGGCTGGCCACGGCGCCCGCCAGGCTGAGGAACAGCAGAACTGCCGCGGCGAGATGGATGCCCTGGAAGCTGTCATCCGCAAATCCCCGGAAAAGAACGAGGGCGAGAAATGCCAGACCCAGTGCGTTCGTTACTATGAAAACCCATCTGGTCGCCTGTCGCTCCAGCAGATCAGGGATTGACCACTGGCCGAACCGTCGTTCAAGAACGACAAAGACTATGGTGACCGCGATCACGGCACCGATGGTGATGCGAAGTGCGTTCACCGCCTCCTGGCGCTCCTCGGCACCGAGGGAAGCGAGGCTCTCGGCGAGGCCGGTCGGCACGAAAGCGACGAAGATCGCGTAGAAGCCGGCGACGTTGAGGGTGTAGTCCTCGAACGCCGGGGAGCCTCGGTAGACGATGAGGCACACGGCAGTGCCCACCATCGCGCCCACGAATACATCTCGGATCGGACCCAGGTAGTACGCGCTGATGGACCCCTCCACCTGTCCGGTGAAGGCGAGGATCAGGATCGCGAGAAACATCAGCGCCGGTAGCGTCACGAGCATGAGCCGCAGATGGCGGTATGTCTCGCGGGCCAATATGCCGGCTCCAGGACCTGGAGCGGGCGGGATTTCTTTTGCGACAGCGTCTTTACTGTTGCTCATCTATTGATGCTCAGCCTGCACCGAGCTCTTGTCCAGGGGGTATGGATTTATCACCCCCGGAACCCGTGGTGATCTTTGAGGTGAAGCTGCCCCGGCCGGGCCGGGGCAGCTTCACCGCGAGGCAGTGGCCTATCGGTTCAGCGAGCTATCGGTTCAGCGAGTAGGAGTTCACCCGGAAGTCGCGGCCGCCCGAGGACGAGGTGATCTCCCAGCCGAACTGGATCTGGTCGATCCGCACCCGCGGCATGTGGTTCTGGCTGACGAGCCACTGGGAGTGGGCGGTGATGTCGACCCACATGTTGGTGCTCTGGGACTCCGCGAGGAAGCTGTAGACGTGGTTGCCGCCGTTGTGGCCCTTGTAGTACCGCCACCGGCGTCCGCCGAGGGTGACGGTGGAGACGTAGCTGCCGATCGGGCCGACGTTGGACGTCCACTGCGTCCAGATCATGATCTCGTGGTCGTGCCCGTTGCCCCACACGTCATAGGCGGTGTTGTACGCCAGCCCGGAGCCCGAGGGCACCGTGACGTTGGCGGTGCTGTTGACGTTGCCCATGTTCCAGACGTCCCGGCCGAGGTTGTAGGACACGTTCGGGTAGGACTTGATGCCGCCGGTGTTCGGGTGGTTCGCCCACACTCCCCAGTTGTTGTAGGAGTTGGCCCAGATCGTCTGCGGCCCGTAACCGCCGCCCCAGACGTTGTTGTAGAGCGTGTACCCGCCGTTGTTCCAGCTGCCCCACCGGTCGGAGGACGTCCAGGTGGCGGCCTGGGCCGGGGCCGGGGGAGCGAACGTGGCTCCGGCGACGGCGAGCGGAGCCGCGAGAGCGGCCAGGAGGAGTGATCGACGCTTCATCGGTTCTACCCTTCTGTTGCTGACAGCACTGTCAGCGTTCGGTGAAAGGATGGCTGTGCGCGTTGGAGCGCAACCGCTTCGACGCGCGGGATCAATGAAGGCTATACATTGATATGGCGCGCCTGAGCGTAACCGCTTCGACGCGCCATAGGCAATGACTTCCGACCGGGTGATTTTGCTACCGGGTCAGCGGTTCCTGGCCGTGAGGAACTGGTCCGGCCGCAGGGCGCGCGAGACGATCCTCGTGTCCCCGATCCAGCCGTAGAAGCCCTGCTCGTACTTCAGGTCGAACTGGGTGCCGCCGATGGCGAACGGCCTGCCGAGCGTGGAGATGCCGCGTGACTCCTCGGAAGCGTTGCGCACGATCTTCGAGCCGTCGACGTACATCACCGTGCGCCGGCCGTCGTTGACGAGCGCGACGTGCATCCAGCGGCCGACCGGGACGGCGTGGCTCCAGGACGTGGGATCGGCGTCGCCCGGCACGGGGTAGACGACGAACTGCAGGAACCGCTCGCCCGACAGGTTCAGGCTGCACGTCGGCTCGTCGTCGGACCAGCCGCTGTGCTTGCCGGCGTCGCCCGCGCGGCCCTCCCAGCTCATGATGCCCATCCAGGCGTGATCGCCCTCGAAGGGCTCGGGCAGCTTGAGGAACGTCTCGATCGTGTAGCCGGACTCGAACTTCGCGCTGTTCACCGGAGCATCGGGGCCGGTCCGCAGCACCGCGCCGCGGTCGGGCCCCTTGCCGCCGTCGAACCGCAGGCTCGCGTGGGCCGGCTGGGCGTCGTGGTGCTCGGCCGACCAGGTCAGGGTCTCCGGGCCGCTCGCGTGCAGCAGCGAAGAGGTGAGGTCGTTGCCGTTCCCGGTGAGGTCGCGTGCGACGGTGCCCGGTGCCACCGGGGCGCCGTCGGCCCCCATGGTGGCGAGCCCAGTGGCGAGCCCGGCCTCGTCGAACCGCCAGTACGCGACGGTGCCCCGCGGCATGACCGCCGACGGCGGGAGCGGCACGGGCAGCAGCGGCGGGGCGAACGCGGCGAACCGCTCGTCGAAGTCGATCTCGACGGTGAACCGGTCGACGTCGCCGCTGAGCTCCACGTGCTCCGACTCCAGGGGCGTGGGGTCCTGCTTCGCCCCCAGCCAGGGTGAGAACGTCTCGACGTCGATCACGCCGCGGTCCAGGTCGAACGAGTAGTACCGCACCATGCCGGCGCCGCCGTAGTAGCGGTCCTGGTAGTTCGTGATGTGCAGGTGCACGGGGTGGCCGGCGTCGTTCGTCCTGGTGGTGCGGCCCGACGGCCAGTAGTGCCCGCCCAGCGCGAGGAAGATCTGGTCGTTGCCCCGGATCAGGCGGTCCCAGAGGCGCTGCCCGTTGTCGGAGAGCTGGGCGGCGCCGTCGTCCTCGGCCCAGACGAGGTCGTGGGTGGTCAGGATCGCGGGCAGCGTCGCGTGCTCGTCCAGCACAGCCTGTGCCCAGGCGAGCCCGGCGTCGGAGGCGCGCCAGTCCAGCGCCAGGACCAGCCACTCCCGGCCGCCGCCGCGGACGACGTGGTAGCTGTTGTAGCCGTCGGGGGAGGAGCCGCCGTAGGTCTTCATCCGGGAGAACCGCTGCGGCCCGAAGGCGCGCAGGTACGGGGTGTCACCCCGCTGGTCGTCGCCGGAGACGTCGTGGTTGCCGGCCAGCACGCTGTACGACAGGCGGCCGGCGGCGTCGAACGCGCGGCTCGCCGCCCGCATCTCGGTCACCGTGCCGTGCTCGGTGACGTCGCCGAGGTGCGCCATGAAGACGATGTTGTCCCGCGCCTGCTCGCGCACGAGGTGGCGCAGCGTCGCGGCGACCGGTTCGGCGTCGGAGCCGCCGTCGTCCAGGAGGTACTGGGTGTCGGGCAGGACGGCGATCGTGAACCGCGGGTCCGTCGTGTCGGGGCGGCCCCCGCTCGACGTCGCGGGCGCCGGGGTGGCGGACGCCGTCGTGGTTCCGACGGTCGTGGAGGCTGCGGACAGGATCGGGACGGCCGCGGCTGCCTGGAGCAGGGACCGGCGGGAGAGCTTGTTTTCCACGCCTCGCATCGTGGCGCCGGCTGCTGTCGTCGGGGTGACGCGGAGCCGAACGGTGGCTGACGATCAGGCTGGGGTGCGGCCGGCGCCGGACCGCGAGCCGGGGGCGACCTGCGGTCCGGCGCCGCGCGGGGTCAGCGCACCAGGCTGTTGTTGTGCACGGCTGCCAGCCGCGACTTCACGCTGAGCAGGGTCTCGATGATGAGGTCCTCGCGCCCGTCGCCGAGCCGGCTGATCGGCACCGCGACGCTCATGGCGTCCACGGCGTGGAGGCCGAAGGGGAGTGCGACGCCGAAGCAGCGCACGCCCATGCACGACTCCTCGCTCTCGGTCGCGTAGCCCTGGTAGGCCGCGCGGTCGATGATCTCGAGCACCGCGTCCTTGTCGGTAGTGGTCTTCGGCGTGATCGCGGAGATCGACTCCGGCACGAGATCGCCCCGCGACTCCGCGGGCATCTCGGCGAGCAGGGCCCGCCCCAGCGAGGTGGCGTACGCGGGCAGGCGGCGTCCGACGGCGGAGTGCATGCGCAGCGGGTGCACCGACTCGCGCTTGGCGGTGTAGATGACGTCGGCGCCGTCGAGCCGTCCGAGGTGCACGGTCTCCTGGGTGGCGGCGGCCACCTCGTCGAGGACGGACGTCGCGCGGGCCAGCACCGGGTCGCCGTCGAGGTAGGCAGAGCTCACGACGAGCGAGTGGATGCCGAGCTGGTAGACGCTCCCGGTGGGGTCGGTCTGCAGCCAGCCGCGGTCGACCATGGTCCGCAGCAGCGCGTGGAGGCTGCTCTTGGGGATGCTGAGGCGCGTCGAGAGCTGCAGCTGGGTACCGGGGCCGTTCGCCGCGATGTCGTCCAGCAGGTCCAGGGCGCGGGCCGCGGACTTGACCGGCCCGGCGTCGACGGAGCCGGCGACCTCCTTGCGGAGTTCCTTCTGAAGCTGCATGAACGCTCTCCTCTGTCCTTCTGCGCACCACCGCGCGCACCACCGTGGCGGTCCGCGGGGTGAAACAACACTACCGCGAGTTCGCATATATGGACAGGTTTCCACCCCTTGACCAGTGAGCGCGATCACGTCTATCGTCGGGCAAGTTCACATAGACGAACACAGTTCACAAATTGAGGGGTGACTGCGTGATCCAGGTTCGATATTCGACAGCTCCGTCCAGTGCGGAGACTGCTACTACGGCGGACCTGCGCGAGAACTTCCTGGTCGGAGACCTCTTCGTGAGCGGAGAGGTCCGGGGCACGTACACCCACGACGACCGGATGGTGATCGGCGGGGCCGTTCCCGGGACCGGCCAGGTCGGCCTCCCGGCCTGGTCCGACGTGCTGGGCACCGATGCCCACCTCGAGCGTCGCGAGCTCGGCGTCGTCAACGTGGGCGCCGCGGGCCACGTCGTCGTCGACGACGAGAAGTTCGAGCTCGACCACCTCGACGGCCTCTTCGTCGGACGGGGGAGCGAGGTGTCGTTCGTCGGCGCCGACGCGGCCTTCTACTTCGTGTCCGCCCCGGCCCACGCGACCTACCCGACCCGGGCGCTCGTCCACAGCGAGGTGGAGCCCGTCGCGCTCGGCTCGGCCGAGGCGGCCAACGAGCGCAACCTCTTCCGCTACGTCTGGGGTCAGGAGGTGGAATCCTCGGTGCTCCAGTTCGGCGTCACCGTCGTGTCCGGCGGCTCGGTCTGGAACACCTTCCCACCGCACCTGCACGGCCGCCGCACCGAGATCTACTGCTACGTCGACCTCGACGAGCAGGACCGCGTCTTCCACTTCATGGGCGAGCCCGGCGCCACGCGCCACCTCGTGCTCCGCAACCGCGAGGCCGTCATCTCCCCGCCGTGGTCGATCCACTCCGGCGCCGGCACCGGGTCGTACGCCTTCATCTGGGCGATGGCCGGCGAGAACAACGCCTACACCGACCTGAGCCCCGTGCCGCTGGAGGACCTGTGACCACCGACCCGGCCGCCGGGACGGCCACCCAGGCACGCTCGCCCTTCGACCTGCACGGCAGGCGCGCGGTGGTGACCGGTGCCGGGCGTGGCCTCGGCCGGGCGATCGCGCTCGGGCTCGCCCGGGCGGGCGCCGACGTCGTCCTGCTCGGCCGCAAGGGCAACCAGGACACCACTCGCGGCCTGGCCGCCGACCTCGGCGTCGAGGCCGACGTCGTCGACCTGGACGTGAGCGACCTCGACGCGGTCGAGCGGGTCAGCGCCGAGCTGAACGACAGCCGCCAGGTCGACATAGTGATCAACAACGCCGGGATCATCGATCGCGCCGACTCGGTCGCCGTCGGCCGCGACTCCTGGCAGCGGGTGCTCGACGTCAACCTGAACGGGCTCTTCTTCCTCACCCAGCAGCTCGGCCGGCCCATGGTCGAACGCGGCCACGGCAAGATCGTCAGCATCGCGAGCCTGCTGTCCTTCCAGGGCGGCCTGCGCGTGGTGTCGTACGCCGCCAGCAAGCACGGCGTGGCCGGGGTGACCAAGGCGCTGGCCAACGAGTGGGGACCGCACGGCGTCCAGGTCAACGCCATCGCGCCCGGCTACATGGTCACCGACAACACCACGGCGCTCCGCGAGGACGCGGACCGCTCACGCTCCATCCTCGACCGCATCCCGGCCGGCCGCTGGGGCACCGCCGAGGACATCGCCGGGGCCGCGGTGTTCCTCAGTTCCTCGGCCGCCGACTACGTCAACGGCCACGTCCTGGCCGTCGACGGCGGCTGGATGGCTCGCTGATCCACGCTCTTCCGTCCGTCCCACCACTCAGTCCCACCACTCAGTCCCACCGCCGGTCACCGGCACTGAACGAAACAGAGGAACGACAATGAAGTTCACCTCTCGACACACCGCTGCGCGGCACACCGCAGCCGTCATCGGCGTCGCCCTGGCGGCCGCCACCCTCACGGGCTGCACCGAACAGGCCGGCGGCGGCGCTGCTGCCGGCGGGGGCGACGCCGCCTGCGACCCCGCGGACGTGACCCTGGTCGGCCAGGTCCGCAACGAGTCCAACCCCTACGAGGCCGCCTGGCTGGACGGCGGCGACGCCTTCGCCGAGCAGGTCGGCCTCACCCAGGAGCGCCTCACCTACGACGGCGACTCGACGCGCCAGCAGGAGCAGATCAGCCAGCTGCTCGCGGGCGACACCGAGTGCCTCGTCATGAACATCCTGCCCAACGGCGACTCCGACACCCCGCCCATCGTGGAGGGGGCCGAGGAGGCGGGCGCCTACCTCGTCACCCAGTGGAACAAGCCGGCCGACCTGAACGTCACCGACTACGACCAGTGGCTGTCGCACATCACCTACGACGGCGTGGAGTCGGGCAAGCAGATCGGCGACGCGCTGGCCGAGGCCATCGGCGGCTCGGGCGGCATCGTCGCCCTGCAGGGCATCCTCGACACCGGCGCCGCCAAGGACCGGTTCGCCGGGCTCGAGGAGTCGCTGGCGGCCAACCCGGACGTCGAGCTGCTCGACGACCAGACCGCCAACTTCTCCCGCGCGGAGGCGCTGGAGGTGACCAAGACGCTGCTCACCAAGCACGGCGACGACGTCAAGGGCATCTGGGCCGCCAACGACGACATGGCGCTCGGTGCGCTCGAGGCGCTGCAGCAGGCGGGCCGCGACGACGTCGCGGTGGTCGGCATCGACGCCGTGCCGGACGCGCTCACCGCGATCCAGGACGGCACCATGACGGCGACCGTCTCCAGCGACGGCCCCTGGCAGGGCGGTATCGGCCTCGCCATCGGCTACTGCGTGGCGACGGGTGAGCTCGCCGCCGCGGACATCGCCGCCGAGGACCGCGCCTGGTTCGCCGAGCAGTTCCTCATCGAGCAGGACAACGTCGCCGACTTCGTCTCCCCGGAGGTCAGTGAGGACGACTTCGCCTGCGACAACCTCTTCAGCCGGTCGCAGGGCGCGATCTCGTGACCATGGCACCCCCCACCGACACAGGCACAGGGGCCGGCGCAGGGGCCGGCACAGAAGTCGGCACCGACCCTGCGCAGCGCCCCCGGCCTCGGCGGGGGGTGTCGCTCCGGGACGCCGGCCCGCCGATCGCCCTGGTCGTCATCTTCGGCGTCTTCGCAGTCCTCAGCCCCGACTTCCGGACCGTCTCGAACGTGCAGAACGTCCTGGACGCCGCTGCGGTCCTGGCGGTCGTGACCTGCGGCATCAGCTTCGTGCTGATGATGGGGTCGATCGACCTGTCAGCTCCCGGGATCATGGGGGCGGCCGCGATCACCGTCGCCCTCCTGGCCGCCAACAACCGCAACGACAACGACCTGGGGCTGCTCGCGGTCGCGGTCGCCGTCCTCCTCGCGGCCGCGCTCGGCTGCCTCAGCGGGCTCGCACTGGTGGTGCTGAAGGTGCCGTCGTTCATGACGACCCTCGGCATCTCCGCGGTGGGGCTCGGTCTGGCCACCCTCATGTTCGCGGGGGTGCAGCCCAACGTCTCCGACCCGATGCTGGAGGGCTGGGCGGTCGAGCGGTTCCTGGGCCTGGCCCGCCTGACCTGGATCGCGCTGGCCTGCGTGCTCGTGGGCGCTCTTGTGCAGCGCTACACGCGCCTGGGCCGGTACGCGTTCGCGATCGGCGGCGCCGAGGAGGTGCTCGCCCTCTCGGGCGTGCGGGTCGCGCCCTACAAGGTCGCGGTCTTCACGATGGCCGGCGCGTTCTACGGCCTGGCCGGCGTGCTGGTCACGAGCCAGCTCGGCGCGGGGCTCGTCCAGGCGGGGAGGGGCTACGACTTCTCCGCCATCACCGCCGCCGTCGTCGGTGGCACGCTGCTCACCGGCGGCCGCGGCGGCATCCTGCACTCCACCGTCGGGGTGCTGCTGGTGACGGTCCTGACGAACGGCCTCGTCCAGGTAGGGGTGAGCCCTTACTGGCAGGGCGGGGTCCAGGGCCTCATCGTCGTCGCGGCCGTCGCCGCCGCCGTCATCCCACAGCGTCGTAGGAACCAGGTGACCAAATGACCACCAACCTGCGGGCCCAGCCCGCATCAAAGGTGCCAGCACCCGTACCCGCCCTCGAGGTGCGCGGCCTGGTCAAGCACTACCCGGGCGTCAAGGCGCTCGACGGCGTCGACCTGGTCGTGCGCCAGCACGAGGTGCTGGGACTTGCCGGCGAGAACGGCGCGGGCAAGTCCACGCTGCTCAAGGCCCTGGTCGGCCTGGTGCGGCCGGACGGCGGCGAGATCTGGGTGCGCGGCGAGAAGGTACGGCTGAAGAGCATCATGGACGCCGCCGACCACGGCATCGGCATGGTGTTCCAGGAGCAGTCGCTCGTCCCCAACCTCACCGCCGCAGAGAACATAGTGCTCGGCAGCGAGGGGCCCGGCGTGCGCCGCGGCGTCTACCGCTGGAACACGATGCGCAGGCTCGCGCAGGAGCAGCTCGACAAGATCGGGTCGCACATCGATCCCCTCGCGCGCACCGACACCCTGAGCTTCGCCGACCGGCAGATGGTCGAGATCGCCAAGGTGCTGCGCATCGAGGAGCGCACGTCCCACCCGCCGGTGATCATCCTCGACGAGCCCACCTCGGTGCTGGAGTCCAAGGAGATCGAGACCCTGTTCACCCAGGTGCGCAGGCTGCGCGAGTTCGCGTCGGTCGTCTTCGTCTCGCACCGGCTCGACGAGGTGCTCGACGTCTGCGACCGCGTGGCCGTGCTGCGCGGCGGCCAGTCGGTGGGGGAGCTGCCCGCCGCGGACGCCGCCCCGGCCGAGCTGCACCGGATGATGATCGGCTCCACCGGGTCCGAGGACCACTACCACGGTGCCGCCGCCGAGGGCTCCGACGAGCAGTCCGACGAACCCCGCAGGCCTCGCCTGGTGGTGCGCGGCCTGACCGGCAAGACCTTCCGCGACGTCGACCTCGACGTGCACGCGGGCGAGATCGTCGGCATCGTCGGCGTCCACGGCTCGGGCCGCGAGGACGTGTGCCGCGCGCTGTTCGGCGCCGAGCCCACCACCGCCGGCGAGGTGGTGCTCGACGGCGAGAAGCTCGACCTGTCCGGCACCCGCGCGGCCTGCGCCGCCGGCGTCGGCTACGTGCCGGCCGAGCGCAAGACCGAGGGCATGGTGGGCCCGATGTCGGTCGCCGACAACATGACCCTCACCAAGCAGCACGCACGCTGCACCGGCCCCGTGGTGCGGCCGCGCAAGCAGGCCACCCTGGTGGACAGGTGGATCGAACGGCTCTCGATCCGCACCCCGCACCGGGGCACCGCGATCCAGCGCCTGTCGGGCGGCAACCAGCAGAAGGTCGTGCTGGCCCGCTGGCTGGTGGCCGGCGACGTCCGGCTGCTGCTGCTCGACCACCCGACCCGCGGCCTCGACATCGGGGCCCGCTCGGAGGTGTACCGCCTGATGCGGGAGCTCGCGGCCGGTGGCGTCGCCACGGTGCTGCTCGCCGACAGCCTCGAGGAGGCGATAGGCATGTCCGACCGGATCGTCGTGATGAGCGATGGCCGCGCCACCGCCGAGGTCGCCGCCCCCGCCGGCGGCAAGCCGACCCCGCTCGACCTCGTCAAGGAGATGGTCTGACCATGTCCGCACCCGTCCTCGCGACGCCGGCCCCCGACGCCGTCGTCCTGGCGCGCCCCACGGTCGGTCAGCGCCTGACGTCGTTCATGCCGGTCATCGCGCTCGTCGTGCTGCTCGCGGCGCTGACGATCGCCGACCCCAGCTTCCTGACCCTGAACAGCCTCACGGCCGCGGTCCGGACCTCGGCTCCGCTCGTCGTGCTCGCCGCGGGCGCCACTCTGGTGGTCCTGTGCGGTGGCATCGACCTGTCGATCGCGGCGCTCTGCTCGCTCGCCACCGTCTTCTTCGCGCTGTGGCTGCCCGACCTCGGCGGGCTCACCACTCTCGCGATCATCGCGGTCACCGCCGCGATCGGGGCGCTGCAGGGCGTCGCCCACGTGCTGCTCCGCATCCCGTCCTTCATCGTCACCCTGGGCGGCATGAGCATCTTCGCCGCGGTCGCCCTGGTGATCTCCGACGCCGGGCCGATCCGGGTGGTCGACCGGGACGCCACCAACTGGCTCACGCTCTACGTGGGCGGCGTGGTGCCGATGGCGTTCGTGGTCGCGCTGGTGGTCGTCGCGGTCATCTCGCTGGTGCTCCGGCTCACCCCGCTCGAGACCTGGGTCCGCGCCACCGGGTACTCCGAGTCGGCGGCCCGGCTGGGCGGCGCACCGGTCGACCTGGTCAAGGTCGCCGCCTTCACCGTCTCGGGTGCGTGCGCCGGACTGGCCGCCGTCATGCTGGTCTCCCGGAACTTCAGCGGCAGCCCGTCGATGGCCGACAACCTGCTGCTGCCGGCGGTCGCGGCCATCGTGGTGGGCGGCACCGCCATCACCGGCGGCCACGGCTCGCTGTGGCGCAGCCTCGCCGGTGCGCTCGTGGTGACGCTGCTCCGGGTCGGGCTGCCGATCGTCGGCGTCCCGTCGGCGTGGGAGCAGATCCTCTACGGCGCGATCATCGTCGCCGCCGTCGCGCTCACCCTCGACCGATCGAAGGTCCTGATCATCAAGTAGCCGCGACCCGCCCCAGCCCAGCCCCACCGACGACCTCGAACCCTAGAAACCCACGGAAGGCTCTCATGTCCGAGAATCCTCAGCTCCTGCCCGCCGTCTCCTCGTTCCTCTCCTCGCCCAGGCAGCTGCTGATCGACGGCGAATGGGTGGACGCCAAGGACGGCCAGACCTTTGCGACGGTCAACCCCGCGACCGAGGACGTGCTCGTCCAGGTCGCCCAGGCCTCGGCGGTCGACGCCGACCGCGCGGTCACGGCCGCCCGCAACGCCTTCGAGCACGGCTCCCCGTGGTCGAGGATGACCCCGCGCGACCGCTCGCACCTGCTGTGGCGCATCGGCGACATGATCGACGAGCGCACCGAGGAGTTCGCGCAGCTCGAGTCGCTCGACAACGGGAAGAGCCTCGCGTCCGCCCGGGGCGACGTCGGCGTGGCCGCCGAGCTGTTCCGCTACTTCGCGGGCTGGGCCACCAAGATGGAGGGCACGACGATCCCGATGTCGGTGCCCGGCCGCGACTTCCACGCCTACACGCGCCGCGAGGCGATCGGCGTCGTCGCGGGCATCGTGCCGTGGAACTTCCCGCTCACCATGGCGGCCTTCAAGATCATCCCGTCCATCACGGCCGGCAACACGGTGGTGCTCAAGCCCGCCGAGCAGACGCCGCTCACCGCGCTCCGGCTCGGCGAGCTGCTGCTGGAGGCCGGCGTCCCGGCCGGCGTCGTCAACATCCTGCCCGGGTTCGGGGACGCGGGCGCTGCGCTGGTCGACCACCCCGGCGTCGACAAGGTCGCTTTCACGGGCAGCACCGAGGTGGGCAAGAAGATCGCCGCCGGCGCCTCGAAGAACCTCAAGAAGGTGTCGCTGGAGCTCGGCGGCAAGGCGCCCAACATCATCTTCGCCGACGCCGACCTGGACGCCGCGATCGCCGGCGCCGCGCTGGCCGGCTACTTCAACGAGGGCCAGTGCTGCGTCAACGGCTCGCGCCTGTACGTCCAGCGCGAGGTGTTCGACCAGGTGATCGAGGGCGTCGCCGCGGCGGCCAAGGCCATCAAGGTCGGCGATGCGTTCGACCCGGCCACCACCATGGGGCCGCTCGTCTCGCAGGAGCAGCACGAGAAGGTCATGGGCTACGTCCGCGGGGCGGTCGCCGACGGCGCGACGCTCGCCGCGGGCAGCCCGGAGTCGGCCGCCGACCGCGGCTACTTCTTCTCCCCGACCCTCATCACGGACGTCACCGAGCAGATGGCGGTCCAGACCGACGAGATCTTCGGCCCCGTCATCACCGCCATCCCGTTCGACAGCGAGGACGAGGTGGTCGCGGCCGCCAACAACACCGTCTACGGCCTGGCCGCGGGCGTGTGGTCGAAGGACCTCAGCACGGCCCACCGCGTCGGCGGCAGGCTGCGGGCCGGCACGGTCTGGCTCAACACCTGGCACGCGGACGACGTCACCCTCCCGCGGGGCGGCTTCAAGCAGTCCGGCTGGGGCCGCGAGCTGGGGTCGTTCGGCCTGGACGACTACACGGAGCTCAAGACGGTCATCGCAGAGCTGCGCTGACCGTGCGCCGCGGTCCGGGCGGTCGGCCCTGCACGGGGCCGGCCGCCCGGGTCGCCGTCATACCCCCCACCACCACGTGCGAAAAGGGATTCAACGATGAACCTGCTACGCAGACCTGACCTGCGGCGCCCCGCGCGCCGCCCCCGCCGGGCGCCCGCGCGCCTGGCGGCCATGCTGGCCGCCCTCGCGGTGGCCGTACCCCTCGGGAGCGGCGTCGCGCAGGCCGCCCCCGACACGTCCGCGCAGGCCGCCGCGGGGTCCGTCGACGACGGAGTCCTGCGGGTCCTGCTGTTCTACAAGCCCAACTTCCACGCCTCCCACGTCCAGGCCCGCCAGGCCGTGCGCGACCTCGCCACGCAGCTGGGCACCGAGTACGACCAGCCGGTCGAGATCCAGGAGACCGAGGACGCCGCCGCCTTCACGACGGAGAACCTCGCGACCAAGGACACCGTGGTGTTCGCGCAGACGGGCGGCGTGCTGTTCAACGTGGCCCAGCGCGCGGCGCTGGAGTCGTACATCCGCGGCGGCGGCGGGTACATGGGCATGCACTACGCCGGCTGGTCGGTCGGCCAGAGCGAGCACGACGTGAACCCGTTCTACGCCCGGCTCGTGGGCGCGATGTCCGAGGGCCACCCCGAGAACCCCGCGGTGCGCCCGGGCCGCGTGGTGGTCACGGACGCCGCGCACCCGCTGACCCAGGGGCTGCCCGCCGACTTCACGCGCAGCGACGAGTGGTACGACTGGCTGGTCAACCCGGCCCCGAACGTGCGCACCCTGCTCAACGCCGACGAGTCGTCGTACGGCGGGGGCAACAACGGCACGGACCACCCGATCACCTGGTGCCAGGAGATCGACGAGGGCCGGTCGTGGTACTCCGGCATGGGCCACGAGGGCACCGCGTACTCCGAGGCCCCGATCCGCACGCAGATGAAGAACGGCCTGGCCTACTCCTCAGGCCTGCTGCCCGCCGACTGCTCGCCCCCGGACAAGTCGGAGCAGGGCGCCTGGAGCGGCGTCACGCCCTGGCCGCTGGTCCCGATCAACGCGGCGCTGACGTCCGACGGCAAGGTCCAGTCGTTCGGCAGCGTCTCGTCGGGCTGCACCGACGGCACGCCCTACGACTTCGGCGGCAACTCGTGCGTCACGCAGGGCGGCCAGATGGAGATCGACGTCTGGGACCCCGCTCAGGAGCGCACCACCGCGAACGTGAGCGACAACGTCGTCACGAACTCTACGTACACCGACCTGTTCTGCTCGATGCAGGTGCAGATGCCGCACCGGCGGGCCACGATGACGGTCGGCGGTGACGACAGCCTGGGCGGCAACGCGCCCAACGACGGGTCGCTCGGCGTCACGAGCTACACGACGAACCAGGGCCTGCGTACCGAGGCCCCGATGAACTTCCCGCGCTGGTACCCCACGGGGACCACGCTGCCCGACGGCTCCGTCGTCGTGCAGGGCGGCAGCCTCGAGGGCGGTCCCGGCGGGCCCGGCGTGCTGACCCCGGAGATCTACACGCCCGACGAGGGCAGCTCCTGGAAGCTGCTGGACGGTGCCACCAGCGCCGCGGCGTACGGCGACGGCGGGAACGGCAACGGGCCCGACGAGAACCGCTGGTGGTACCCGCGCGCGTTCGTCGCGCCCGGGAGCGGCAACGTCTTCAACATCACCGGCACGCAGATGTACGAGCTCGACCCCTCGGGCGACGGCGAGATCACGCTCCGGGGTACCCTGCCCGCGGACGTCGCCAACCAGGGCGGCCTCGGCAACCCGGTCGGCGCCACGTCGACGGCGACCATGTACCGCCCCGGCAAGATCCTGCAGGTGGGCGGCGGCTGGTGGGCCAACGGCGGGGGACCGGCCGGTGCTCGCGCCGGCTTCACCGTCGACATCACCGGCGGCACCGACGCCCCGGTGGTCGAGGCGACCGAACCGATGAGGCACCAGCGGCACTGGGCCACCTCGACCGTGCTGCCCGACGGCAACGTGATCGTCACCGGCGGCTCGCGGGACAACAACGGCAACGGCGGCTACGTCACCACCGCCGAGATCTGGAACCCCGACACCGGCAAGTGGACGGTGGTGGACGTGCCCTACGAGCACGCCCGGCTCTACCACTCGACGGCTCTGCTCCTGCCCGACGGTCGCCTGATGGTGGGCGGCGGCGGTACGCCGGGCCCGCGCAACTACACGGACGTGGAGTTCTACTCCCCGGCCTACCTGTTCGACGGCAACCAGCCGGCGGCGCGTCCGGAGGTCACGGGCGTCCCGAAGAAGGTGGGCTACGACGGCACCTTCGACGTGCAGGCCGACGCCGGGGTCTCCCGGGTCACGCTGGTCCGCAACGGGTCGGTGACGCACGGGTTCAACAACGACCAGAACTTCCAGGACCTGGCGTTCGCCCAGGAGGGCGGCAACCTCACGATCGAGACCCCGGTCGACGGCACCTACGCCCCGCCCGGCGCGTACATGCTGTTCGTCTTCGACGAGGACGGCACGCCCTCGGTAGCCGACATCGTGCAGATCGACCCGACGGTCGAGATGGACGCCCGGGCACCGCACCTGGTCGACCAGCTCGAGTACCCCCGCATCCCGGCCGAGTGGCGTTCCGCCAACCCGCCGGCAGTGGTGGACGTCGAGCCCGGCAACGGCCGGATGTCCCCGTGGGAGGTCGACAGCAAGGTCCAGCTGGTCCGCGCGGCGGCCTCCAGCCAGGGCGGTCTCGGCGGCACCGGCTACCACCTCGGCGTGGGCGCCGAGGGCAGCCTGACGCGCACGGTCAAGGGTCTCGACCCGGGACGTGAGTACCGGCTCTCGCTGCGCTATGCCCGCGACAGCCGGTCCGCCGGCACCGCTCCGGGCACCGCCGACCTCACGATCGGCGACCTGTCGACGACCCTGTCGGCAGCGCCGGACCTGTCGTCGCAGAGCAAGTTCGGCAAGTACGTCGGCACCTTCACCGCGGGGGCCCGGTCGCAGGACCTGACCATCGCCGCCGGGGACTCCGGCGCGGGCGTCATGATCGACGACCTGGTGATCGTGGGCTCCGACCCGGGCGCTTCCGACGTCCCGGTCCACTACGAGTTCGAGGAGGGTTCCGGGACGAGGGCGGCCAACACCGGCACGGACGCCGGCGTCGGCGCGGCAACGCTCACGGGCGCGACCGGGTGGAGCGAGAACGGCGTCTTCGGCGACGCGCTCAATCTCCCTGGAGGGTCCAACGCCAATGCGGCGGACCTGCCCGACAACCTGCTCCAGGGCGAGGCGAACTTCACCACCTCGTTCTGGGTGCGCCCCGACACCAAGGCGAACTGGATCGGCCTGTTCCACATCGGGGACGGGCTCGCGGACGCGGGCAGCTTCTTCCAGATCCAGATGCAGACCAATGCCGCCGGTGCGACGGGTCTCGCGGCGACGTTCAAGGCCAAGGGGGCCGCGCTGCAGGAACGGGTCTACGCCACGCCGACCCGTGACGTGGTGGCGAACGAGTGGAACCACGTCGCGTTCACCCGGCAGGGTGCGACCGGCACGCTCTACCTCAACGGCGACCCCATCGCGTCCCGCGACGACCTGACGATCGACATGACCGACGTCGGGCCGACGGCCAACAACTGGCTGGGCCGCAACGGGTTCCCCGACCCGGCCTACGACGGCCTGATGGACGACGTCCGCGTCTACACCTCGACGCTCGGCGACGCCGAGATCGCGGCCCTGTACGACGACGGCACCGCGCTCGCCACGACCACCACGGTCACGGTCGAGCCGGTCTCCCCGTCGCCGTTCGCCGAGCCGGTCACGGTCACCGGGGCCTTCGCGGCCGCGAGCGGCGGAGCCCCCGCGGGCGTCGCCGAGCTGTGGGTCGACGGATCCCGCATCGGGGGTCAGGCCGACGTCGCAGCCGGGGCGGTGTCGTTCACCGACGTCGCGCTCTCCCCGGGTGAGCACGACGTGCAGGTCCGCTTCCTCGCCGACGACGGGTGGCGCGACTCCGCGCAGACCGTCAAGCACACGGTGGAGCGACCGCCGCCCGGCGAGGGCACGCCGATCCACTACACCTTCAACGAGGGCCAGGGCACGACGGCGGCCAACACCGGCCTGGACAGCTCGGTGGGGGCGGCGACGCTCGGCGGGTCTGCCGGCTGGACCCCCGACGGACGGTTCGGCACGGGGGTCAACCTGCCCGGCGGCGCGTCGGGCACGGGCAACCAGGTAGAGCTGCCGGACAACATCGACGCGGGCATGGACGACCAGTTCAGCGTGTCGATCTGGGCTCGTCCGGACGCCCTGCCCACCTGGGTGCCGCTGTTGCAGATCGGCAGCAGCACCGACACGTTCTTCCTGCTCCAGTCCAACACCCAGACCAGCGGGGCCACCGGCTTCGCCGCGACGTTCAAGGCGCCCGGCACGCCGGGCAGCGCCCAGGAACGTCTGGTGCTGGGCCAGGGCAACGACCTGCCGCTCAACGAGTGGACGCACGTGGTGTTCACCCAGAGCGGGTCGGTCGGGAAGATCTACTTCGACGGCGAGCTGCAGGCCACGCGCAACGACTTCACCGTCAGCATCGGTGACATCGGCGTGGGCGGGCAGACGACGACGAACCTCATCGGCGGCACGAGCTGGCCGGACGCCCGCTGGGACGGCCTGGTCGACGACTTCCGGATGTTCGGGTACGAGCTGACCGCCGAGCAGGTGGGCCAGCTCCACGCCGGCCCGGCGGCCAACGTGGCCCCGGTCGGTGCGGCAGACGCCTACGGCACCGTCGAGGACGAGCCGCTCACGGTGGAGGCGCCGGGTCTCCTGGCGAACGACACCGACGTCGACGGCGACGACCTGACCGCCACCGGGCTCACGCAGCCGGCCAACGGTGAGGTCGCGCTAGAGGCGGACGGCTCGTTCACCTACACGCCCGACAGCGGGTACTTCGGGACGGACACCTTCACCTACAAGGCGTCCGACGGCGCGGCGACGTCGGCGGCGACCACGGTGACCATCACCGTCGAGGAGGGTGAGCAGCCGCCGGTCAACACGGCACCGGTGGCCGGCGCCGACGCGTACGCGGCGGTGGGCGGGCAGCCGCTCATCCTCCCGGCGCCGGGCGTGCTGGCCAACGACACGGACGCCGACGGCAACGTGCTGACCGCCACGGGGGTGACCCAGCCCGCCAACGGCAAGGTCACGCTCGCGGCGGACGGGTCCTTCACCTACACCTCCGACGCCGGGTTCTCCGGCAAGGACGTCTTCACCTACCGGGCCGACGACGGGGAAGACCTCTCCGCGGCGGCCACGGTGACCATCACGGTGAAGTCGCCCGCGGTGACGGCGGTGGCCGGGGTGGCCCTGCCGATCACGTACGGCACGGCGGGGACGGTCTCGGTGGCGGTCTCACCGGACACGGCAACGGGTTCGGTAGCGCTGCGCAACGGCGAGACCGAGCTCGCGACGGCCACGATCGCGGACGGACGGGGAACCCTCGTCCTGCCGGCCACCTCGCTCCGGCCGGGGGTCTACGACCTGACGCTGAGCTACGGGGGCGACGCCGATCACCGGGCGTCGTCGTCGAAGGTCAGGGTCGTCGTGGAGAAGGTGATGCCGACCATGGAGATCACGGCGGCGAAGGCCGCCGGGAACAAGGCAGTGGTCACCGTGTCGCTCACCGCGCCGTACGACGTCCGGGTGACCGGGCAGGTGCGGCTGGCCGTCCAGGGTGGGCAGACGCTCCTCGGGACGATCGAGAACGGCCGAGCCCGGTTCGAGGTGCCCCGGCCGAGGAACGGCGACCTGACGGTGACGGCGACCTACCTCGGCAGCGAGCTCGTGCTCGCGGCGGAGACCAAGGTGACGCTCAGGGTCCGCTAGTTGAAAAGCGTGGGCCCGGAGGACGGATCCTCCGGGCCCACGCTGTCTTGCTTCTCTTCTCGTTACCTCGAAGGGGAATCGGACGTCAGTCGTCCGCGAGGGCGGCGACCACCGCGGCGCGGCTCTCGTCCTCGCTGGCGAGCACGCCGCCGTTGGCGACGATGTCGGGGGTGATCTCGCTGAAGACCATGCGGACGTCCTGGCGGCGGGCGCCCAGGATCTCGACGGCGCTCTCGGCGACGGCCTTGGCGAAGTCGCGACGCTGCTCGAGGGTGCGGCCGGCCAGCAGCTCGACGGTGATGTTGGGCATTTCTTCCCTCCGGTGGCGGCCGCTCCGCACACCGCAGTGTGTTCACGGAGGCGACCTTGGTTCGGTGACATGAACCACCGTACGTGTGCCGGAACGCGTCGTCTACGTTTTCGCCCATCGAGTTCACACTCTTGACAGTGGTTCGACCCGCTGGTTTGGTGTGCGAACCATCTCCACCCAGGAGTTCCCATGAATCGCAGGACCGCACTCCGTCGCGCGACCCTGTCCGCGCTCGCCGCCGCGGGCCTCGTGGCCCTCGGTACGACGTCGGCGGCGGCGCACGTGACCATCACGCCGTCCACCACCGCGGCGGGCGCGACGGCCGAGCTCCGGGTCGAGATCCCGCACGGCTGCGTCGGGTCGGCGACGACCGGGATCACTATCCGGATGGCCGAGGGGGTCTCGGACGTGACCGCCTCCGGCACCGACCGCTGGGCCGTCGAGCAGGCAGCGGACGCCCTGACCTGGACGACCGATCAGCCGCTCCCGGACGCCGAGCATGCGGAGGTCGAGTTCTCCGTGCGCCTGCCCGACGACGACGGCGCGACGCTCGTCTTTCCCGTCATCCAGCGGTGCGAGCAGGGCGAGGCGGCCTGGACCGAGGTCGCCGAGCACGGGGAGGGCCACGACGGGCTCGAGCGGCCGGCGCCCGTCCTTGTCGTGACGCCTGGTGAACCGGGGACCGAGACCGCCGATGCCGAGGCGAGCGCGAGCGCAGACACCGAGGCGAGTGCCGACGCCGGTACCGAGGCGCCGGTGGAGACGGCGGATGCCGCCTCGCCCAGCGCACCTGCCGCGACCGAGGTGGCCGGCGCCGCCGCGGACGCCGAGGCGCGGAGCCCCCTGATGGCCTACGGTGCGGCCGGTGTCCTGGCAGTGGGCGTCCTGGCGGCTGCGGTCCTGCTGCGCCGTCGGCGACGCCCATGAGGCTCCTCGTCGCGCGGCGGCGTGCCGGCGGTTGGTTGCTCCTGCTCGCCGTCGTCTGCGCGCTGCTGCTAGGCCCGGCATTCAGCGCCTCCGCCCACGCGACCCTCATCCGCACCGACCCGGCGCACGGCGCGGTGCTGGAGACCGCCCCCGAGCGGATCACGTTCGGCTTCAACGAGTCCGTGCTCGGCGTCCCGACGGGGATCAAGGTGTTCGACGCGACCGGGGAGGAGGTCGCTTCCACGGCCTCGGTGCGCGGGTCGGAGCTGTTCGTAGACCTCGACGAGGAGGTCGGCGACGGCACGCTGGTGGTCGTCTGGCGCCTCGTGTCGGAGGACGGGCATCCGATCGGCGGCTCCCTGAGCTTCTCCGTCGGTGCCCCCAGCGACGTGGTGGACGTGCCGTCGGCCGACGCGGACGCGGGCACCGACGCACCCTTCGTGCTCGGCCTGGTGCGCGGTCTGGGCTACGTGGGCCTTCTCGTGGCCGCCGGGGTGGCGGCCTTCACTGTCCTGTTCCTGCCGCGTGACGGCGGCGCCGACCGCTCGCGTGCCCGGCTCCGTCGGGTCGCCCGCGTCGCGGCCGGCGTCGCGGCGCTCGGCTGGGGGCTCGCGGTGCCGCTGGTCGCGCTGTACCAGCTGGGCGTGCCGGTCTCGGCGATCACCGAGGGCTCGACCTGGTCGGCGCTCGCGCCGGCCGAGTACGTCGTCCCCGCCGTCGTCGTCGCGGGGCTCGGCCTGGCCGCCGGGGCGCTCCCGGCGTCCGCCGCCCCCGGCCGGACCCGGGCCGCCCTGGTGCTGGCCGGCAGCGTCCTCGCGGTCACCGCGCCAGCGTTCACCGGGCACACGCGGGCCGCCACGCCCGAGGCCCTGGTGATCGGCGTGGACGTGCTGCACCTGGCCGCGGGGACCCTGTGGCTCGGCGGTCTCGTCGCGATCGTCCTCGTGCTCGGGGACCTCGCGCGCGGCGACTCCGGCGCCGTCGTGCTCGGCAGGTTCTCGACCTGGGCCGCCGGGCTGCTCGCGGTCCTCGTGGTCGCCGGGACGGTCCTGGCCTGGCGGATCGCCGGGTCCTGGGAGGCGCTCCTCGACTCCGGCTACGGAGCCCTTCTCCTCGTCAAGGTCCTCGCCGCGCTGGTCGCTATCGCCATCGCCGCGTGGAACAGGTTCACCTTGATGTCGCGGGTCCGGACGCGCGCCACGCCGCTGGTCCGGACGGCGCTCGCGGAGGCGGGGGTGCTCGTCGTGGTCCTGCTGGTCACCGGCTTCCTGGTGGACCGGAGTCCAGAGACAACGGCCGCCACCTCCGTCGAGGAGCCGGCGGCGGCCCCCGGGGAGGACGTGGTGCTGGGCCAGATCTCGGCGCGGATCTCCCTGGATCCGCCGGCCGTCGGGCCGGCGACCCTCACCATCACGATGACCGATGCCCTCGGGGAGCCCGCCGAGGGCTACGAGGCGCCTCGGCTCAGCCTGAAGTCCGGCGAGGTGGACCTCGGAGAGGTCGAGGTCGCCTCGCTCGGTCCGGGCGTCTACGCCGGCGAGCTGGTGCTGCCGACCGGGGGCGAGTGGGAGGTGCAGGTGTCCCTGCGCACCACTGAGTTCGACAACCCGGTGCGGACGGTGACGTTCCAGGTGCCCTGACGGTCGCGCGCCTGACGGCCACGCGCCTGACGTTCCCGTGCCCTGACGGTCACGCGGCGTCGAGCGGCTGCCCCACCGTGAGGTGCGGGGCCAGCGCGCGCAGGAAGTCTGGGGCGTCGAAGGCCGCGCCGGCCGAGACGACGCCGGTGGCCCGGGCTCGCCCGGTGAGGATGCGGTCGACGGCTTCCACCGCGAGCGGCGCGCTGATGGCGTAGATGTCCTGGCCGGACGCCGTCAGCCGGCGCTCCGCCCCGCCGGAGCGGACGACGACGTCGACGACGAAGGTCTGTGCGGACCGGCCCCGGTCATCCACGGCCGCCGGGGCGGCCGCGTCCGGCGCGGCGAGGTCCGCGGCGGCAACCGCGGTCATGTAGGTCGTCACCTCGGGGACCGCCAGGTGGCTCGGGACGGTGACGACGTCGGCCATGGTGAACTCGCCGATGACCTGCTGGGGTCCCAGCGGTTCCGGGAACGGCCACTCCAGGCTCGGGCGTGCGTCGTCGTGGTACTGCAGCCGGCCCTCGGTGAAGCGGACCCCGCGGCCGCCGCGACGGCCGTCCGAGACCGTGCCCGCGGCGAGCGTGCCCGCCGTCGGGTGCCAGCTGCTGAGGCCGTAGGCGACGTGCACCTCGTCGGCCGCCGTCCAGTCGCCCGCCGCTGCCGTCACGAGCAGGTCTCCCAGCCCGCCGAAGAAGGCCATCGCCGGGACCACGACGGTGCCCGCCTCGCGGGCGCGCTCCGCGAAGTGCTCGAAGGTGTCGACGTTGGCCTCGATCTCGGCCGCGACGTCCACGTACGGGATGCCCGCCCGGAGCGCCGCCTCGACGACCGGCGCGGTGGTCGAGGCGAACGGCCCCGCGCAGTTGATCACGGCGGCCGCGCCGGCGAGCGCCCAGTCGAGCGCGGCGGGGTCGTCGGCGGAGGCCTGGTGGCTCTCCAGACCCGGCAGGGCCGCAGACGAGGAGGAGGACAGGCTGGCGGCCAGCGCCGACAGCTTGGCGGGGTCACGACCGATCAGGACCGGGGCGTACCCCCGGTCCAGCAGCTCCGCGACCACAAAGCGTCCGGTGTGTCCGTAGGCCCCGAAGACCGCCACGTTCAGGTTCGTCGTCATGTGGACGATCCTGTCGTGGGGGCCGGCCGCTGCCCAGTGTCTGGAACGACATGATGCGTACACTTTCGGACATGACGCCCGCACCGCGCTCCGTCGCGATCGCCGCCACCGACGGGATGCTCCACTTCGAGCTGGCGATCGCCTTCGAGGTCTTCGGCTCCGTGCCGGACGCCGTCCCGGGCCCCTGGTACGACGTCGCCGTGTGCGGGACGCGCGCCGTGCGGGCCGGGCACTTCATGATCGAGCCGGACCACGGGCTCGACCGGCTGGCGCAGGCGGAGACGGTGATCGTGCCCGCGGTGGTCGACGTCGACCAGGCGCCGCCGGACGACCTCGTCGAGGCCGTCCTCGCCGCCCACCGGGCCGGCGCCCGCGTCGCGTCCCTGTGCACGGGCGCGTTCGTCCTGGCCGCCGCCGGGCTGCTGGACGGGCGGCGCGCGACCACCCACTGGGCGCACGCGCAGGACCTCGCCACCCGCTATCCCCGGGTGACGGTCGATCCCAGCGTGCTCTACGTCGACGAGGGCACCGTCCTGACGTCGGCCGGCAAGGCCGCTGCGATGGACCTGTCGCTCCACATGGTCCGCCGCGACCACGGGTCGGCGATCGCCAACGTGGTCGCCCGTCGCCTGGTCGTGCCGCCGCACCGGCCGGGTGGCCAGGCGCAGTACGTCGCCACTCCGGTCCCCGCGCGGGACGGGCACGCCCTGGCGGACCTGCTGCCCTGGATCGTGCAGCGGCTCGACCAGCCGCTCACGGTCGAGGACCTCGCCCGCCAGGCGAACATGAGCTCGCGCCACCTGGCCCGCAACTTCAATGCAGTCACCGGCACAACGCCGCTGCAGTGGCTGCTCACCCAGCGGATCGGGCGCGCCCGGGAGCTCCTGGAGTCCACGGACGACGGGATCGACACGGTCGCGTCCGCCGCAGGCATGGGGACGGCGGCCACGCTGCGCCGCCACTTCCAGCGTGCGGTGGGCGTCGCGCCCGACGCCTACCGGCGCACCTTCCGCGCGGCACGCTCGGCCTAGCAACGCGGCGGGGCCCCCGGCTTGACCTTGTAGTTGCTGCAACCTCGATCCTGGAGTCATGCTCACCATCAGCGACTTCAGCGAGATGTGCTACCTGTCGCCCCAGACCCTGCGCTACTACCACTCCGAGGGCCTGCTGGTCCCGGCCGACGTCGACCCGCAGACCGGCTACCGCTCGTATACGTTCGACCAGGTCGAGCAGGCGATGCTCATCACGGCCCTGCGCGGCACGGGGATGAGCGTCAAGCTCGTGCGGCGTGCGCTCGACGAGCCGGGCGAGGCGCCCGCGCTGCTGCAGGAGCACGCCGCCGAGGTGGCCGTCCAGCGGCAGCTGCAGGACGAAGCGATCAGCGACGCGCGCATGCTCGTCGGCTCGCGGCCGGAGGCGCGCCTGCGGCACGTCCCGGAGGCCACGGTGGTGTCGCGGCTGGTGACGGTCGAGTCCGCGCCCGACCGGTACGACTGGACGGCGGCCGAGGCCACGCTCTCCGCCGCCGTCGACGACCTGGTCGCGACCGTCCAGGCGTGCGGCGCCGTCGTCTCCGGAACGCCCTGGCGTGGCTGGACGCGCGGGACCGAGGAGCAGCGGCAGGGCGTCGACGGGCCGCCCTGGCTGGTGACCGTGCCCGTCGAGGCGGACACGAAGGCGCTCGCAGCCCTGCCCGACGACGTAGCGGTGCACACCTTCGAGGCGCGCGAGGAGCTCTCGATCTTCCTGCCGGGCAAGAGCTCGATGGCCAAGTTCGCCACCGCGATGTCCCGCCTGACGACGCACCCCCTCGACGCCGCCTACGTCGACTTCTCCCGGATGCGCCAGCTGCCGCACGACGACGGCGTGGAGACGGCGATGGCGGTCCGGGCGCTGGACGCGAGTTGACCACAGCACCTGCTGCCAGGACGGGCCCGCTTCTGGCAGCAACTGCTGTGGTCAACTCGCGGGGCGTCGTTGAACCGGCCCCGGGGCTGTGTCAGGGTGAAATTGATGCCCACGCGAAAGGAACAGCACATGGACCGGCTCGGTGACGACTCCTGGGAGCTGCCCCAAGTATTCGAGTACGAGGGCCAGCCCGTCCGCTGGCACGCGATCGGCACCGGCGAACCGCTGGTGCTGCTGCACGGCACCCCGTTCTCCTCCGTCGTCTGGCGGCGTATCGCTCCGCTCCTCGCGCGACGCCGCCGGGTGTACTACTACGACCTCCTCGGTTACGGGCGCTCGCACAAGGAGGACGGCCAGGACGTCTCGCTCGGTGTGCAGAACCGGCTCTTCGACGGGCTGCTCACGCACTGGGAGCTGGAGCGCCCCGACGTCGTCGCGCACGACTTCGGCGGGGCGACCGCCCTGCGCACCCATCTGCTGGACGGCCGCGACTACCGGACGCTCACTCTGATCGATCCCGTGGCGCTCAGCCCCCACGGGTCGCCGTTCGTGCAGACCGCCCGTCGGCACGAGCAGGCGTTCGTCGAGCTGCCGGCCTACATCCACGACGCGCTCCTGCGCGCGTACATCGCCGGATCGGTGCACCGTTCGCTGTCCGAGGCGGAGATGCTCCGCTACACCGAACCGTGGACGGGCGACGTCGGTCAGGCGGCGTTCTACCGCCAGATCGCCCAGATGGACGACCGGCACACCGACGAGATCCAGGACCGCTACGACGAGATCCGCTGCCCGGTCACGATCCTGTGGGGCGAGCAGGACGCGTGGGTGCCCCTGGACCGCGGGCGGGAGCTGGCCCGGCGCATCGCGGGCGCCGATCTCCACACCGTGGCGTACGCCGGACACCTCGTCCCGGAGGACGCGCCCGAAGCGGTCGTCGCGACGGTGCTCGAGGCGATCGGCGAGCGCTCCGCGACAACCGTGGGGTAGACGGCGCGGGCGAGCCGGGGCGCGTCAGAGCGCGGTGCCGGTCTCCTGCGCGAGCACCTTCAGGAGCCGGTCCTGGAAGGCCGTGTCGTGAACCGCCGCGTGCGGCTCCTGACGCTCCAGGTGGTACCAGTAGCCGCCGGTGGTGAGCGCCTCGGGGTCGTCGCTGGTGGCCAGCCACTCCTGGGTGCGGTGGCCCAGCTCGAGATCGTCCGGCGCGCCCGGTCCGCCCATCCGTGTGGGTACCCAGCCCGGGTCGACGGCGTTGCTCGGCACGCCGGGGCGCAGGCGCGCCACGGCGGCGGCCAGGGCGGTGACGAAGAGCTTGCTGTCGCCGTACGAGCCCGGCGTCCTGCCCGACCAGTCGACGCCGTCCAGCACGGGGCGGCCGCTGAAGTGCGAGCCGCTGCTCAGGTACACCAGGCGGCGAGGCCCGGGCAGCAGGGCCGTGAGGAGGTACGGCGCGACGACGTTCACCGGCATGACGGCGCGCCCGCTCCACACCCCGGCGTTGTGGACGACGGCGTCGAGCGGGGCGGCGTCGGCCAGCTCGGACGCGACGGTGCGCACGGCGTCCCGGTCGGCGAAGTCGCCCACCACGACGTGCGCACCCCGGTCGACGAGGTCGCTCAGGTCCGCGGCGCGGGCCGGGTTCCGGGCGTGCACCACTACCTCGTGTCCCTGGGAGATGAGGGTGTCGGCCGCCGCGCGGCCCAGTCCGTCGGCGGAGCCGGTGACCAGGATCCGGCTCATGGCCGCACCTCTGGCTGTACCTCGTACGCGCACAGGTTCATGGTCCCCACGCTACGACGTCGGCGGAGGGTGCTTGCCTTCGAGCGCGCTCGAAGGCCTAGCGTCCCCGGCATGACGAACAGCGAGAAGACCAGCGAGAAGACGTGGCTCATCACCGGCGCCAGCTCGGGCCTCGGCCTCGCGCTCGCCGAGTCCGCGCTGCGCGCCGGCGAGCGGGTGGTCGGGACGGCCCGGCGGGCCGGCCGGTTCGACGCGCTCCAGGCCCGGTACGGCGACCGGCTGCTCGCCGTGGAGCACGACGTGCGCGACACGGACGCAGCGGCCGCCGTCGTGCAGCGGGCGCTCGACGAGTTCGGGCTGGTCGACGTGCTCGTCAACAACGCCGGCGCCGGCCAGGTCGGAGCAGCCGAGGAGATCAGCGACGACCGGCTGCGGGACATGCTCGACCAGCACCTGTTCGGCCCGGCGGCCTACGTGCGCGCCGTCCTGCCGCACCTGCGGGAGCGCGGTTCGGGCGCGATCGTGCAGATGAGCAGCCAGGGCGGGCGGATGTCGTTCCCGGCGGTCGGCAGCTACTCGGCCGGCAAGTTCGCGCTCGAGGGCTGGTCCGAGGCGCTCGCGGGCGAGGTCGCCCCGTTCGGGATCAGGGTGCTCATCGTCGAGCCCAGCCGGTTCCGCACGGCCTTCAACGCGCCGCAGGTGCTCGCCACGGCCGCCCAGGACCCGTCCTACGCGGCGGTGACCGGGGCGGTGCGCGCCAACATGGCCGACGCCGACGGCATCCAGGAGGGCGACCCGGAGCGCGGCGCCGCCGTCATCCGCGACGTGCTCGGCGCTTTCGACGCGCCGCTGCGGCTGCCGCTCGGCGCCGAGGCGGTCCGCAATCTCAGGCGCGTCTACACGGAGGCGCTCGACGACGTCGAGAAATGGGCCGGCGCCAGCGAGTCGGCGGACTTCCCGGGCGTGCCCGCGGCCGTGCGCGCGTTCTGACCGGGCCGACCTAAGGTGACTGGCATGGCCATGGACGAGCTGATGTCGCGGGCGCTGGCGGCGCTGGGGGAGGACGGCGCGCCGTCGGTCGAGGTGATCCACGCTCTGGCCGACCTGGACGCGCCGACCGAGCCGATGACCATCGCCGAGGCGGCCGCCCACCTCGACGTCTCGCCGCACACGCTGCGCTACTACGAGCGGGCAGGGCTGGTCGAGGTGGGCCGCGACTCCGCGGGCCATCGTGTGTACGACGCCGCCGCGGTGCGGCGCCTGGTGTTCCTCACGCGAATGCGGCTCTCGGGTATGCCCATGCGGGACCTGCAGCACTACATCGCGCTGGTCGACGCCGGGAAGCACACCGAGCCCGAGCGCCTCGACATCCTGCTGGAGCACCGGGACACCATCCGGCGGCGGATCCGGGAGCTGACGCTCTCGCTGGCCGCCACGGAGTACAAGATCGCCACTTACGGCGGTTCGACGGCCCCGGAGGTCTAGCGGCCGATCGAGAACGGGGTTGTGTTCGATCTGGGCTCCGTCAGGAACACAACCCCGTTCTCGATCTTCCCTCGGTGAGCCTTGACTTGCGCGATATCATTGGATCGATATCGTTTGGAGGTGGTCATCCTGGAACAGATCCTCATTCGCAATCTTCCCGCCGGAACCAAGGCGGTCCTGGCTGAGCGCGCCGCCCGGCACCACCGGTCGATGGAGGCTGAGGCTCGCGCGATCGTGGAGGAGGCGCTCGTCGCTGAACCGACGAGCATTGTCGACTACCTCGCCATGCCGGAGAGCGACGACATCGACTTCCAGCCCGGGCGTCTGGGTCTGACCGCCCGCACCCCCGAGCTCTGATGTACGTCCTGGACACCAATGTCGTCTCCGCCCTGCGTCGGCCCGACCGCGAACCTTTGGTCGCAGACTGGGCACGCACTGTCCCGCTGGTCGACCAGTACGTCACGGCGCTGACCGTCGCGGAGATCGAGCGCGGCGTCGTCCGCAAGGAGGATACGGACCCCGCCCAGGGGACGGTCCTGCGGCGATGGCTCGCGGAGCACGTCCTGCCGGGCTTCGCCGGCCGTGTCCTCCCGTTCGACCTGCCCGCCGCGCGGATCCTCGCCCGCTACCCCGTCCCGGAGCACGCCCCCTACGACGACGCCCAGATCGCGGCCGTCGCCGAGGCCCACGGGATGACCGTGGTCACCCGTAACCTCCGCCACTTCACGCCCCTCGGCGTTCGCGTGTTCTCCCCGTGGGAGCAGTCACCCGGAACGTAGACGCGCCACACCTTCGGTGGCCGACCCGTCGGCGCCGGTGCGCGATACGTTGGCGCCATGGCAGTCGTCCTTCATCGTGCTCCGCGCACGGACCTGCTCGCGGGGGCGCTGGGGGACCTGCTCGCCACGCCCCTGGACGACCCGTTCGCGACCGAGGTCGTCGTGGTGCCCGCCCGCGGCGTCGAGCGCTGGCTCGCGCAGCGGTTCAGCCACCACCTCGGCGCCGCCGGGCGGGACGACGGCGTGTGCGCGGGCGTGGACCTGCGCTCGCCGCACTCGCTGTTCGCCGAGGTCACGGGAACCCGCGACGACGACCCGTGGGCGCCGGACGCGCTGACCTGGCCGCTGCTGGCGGCGATCGACGCGAGCCTCGACGAGCCGTGGGCCGCACTGCTCGCCCAGCATCTCGGGCACGGGATACCGGGGGAGGAGGGGGACCTGCGGCGCGGTCGCCGGCTCTCCGTCGCCCGCCGGCTGGCGCGGCTGATGGCGGGCTACGCCGCCCAGCGTCCGGCGCTGGTCGCCGACTGGGCCGCGGGCCGGGACACCGACGGGTGCGGCCGGTCGGTCTCCGCAGACCTCGCGTGGCAGCCGCCGCTGTGGCGTGCCCTGGCCGAGCGGGTGGACGCCGAACCGCCGCACGTGCGGCACTCCGCCGTCGTCGAGCGGCTGCGGGCCGAACCCGGCGCGTTCGACCTGCCCGCGCGTCTGTCCCTGTTCGGGCACACGCGCCTGGCCGCGAGCGAGGTCGAGCTGGTCGGCGCGCTCGGGGCGCACCGCGAGGTGCACCTGTGGCTGCCGCACCCCTCGGCGCCGCTGTGGTCGGCGCTCAAGGACCTCGGCGGGCCCGTCGACCGGGCAGCGGACCGTTCCCACGAGCGCGTCGGGCACCGGCTCCTGGCCACGCTCGGCCGCGACACGCGCGAGCTGCAGCGCACCCTGTCGGCGATCGAGCTGCGGGACGAGCCGGTCCCCGACAAGCCAACAGCCGACGACCCGGGCGCCGACAGCACGCCGCCGTCGACCCTGCTGGGGATGCTGCAGCACGACCTGCGCGCGGACGCCTTCGGCGATGCCGGTGCGCGCCTGCTGGACCCGGCGGACCGCTCCATCCAGGTGCACGCCTGCCACGGCCCGGCCCGGCAGGTCGAGGTGCTGCGCGACGTGCTGCTCGGCCTGCTCGCCGACGACCCGACGCTCGAGCCGCGCGACGTGCTCGTCATGTGCCCCGACATCGAGACCTACGCGCCCCTGGTCACCGCCGCCTTCGGCCTGGCCGACGTCGTCGGGCCGCAGGGTCACCCCGCGCACGGCCTGCGGGTGCGGCTCGCCGACCGCGCGCTCGACCGGACCAACCCGCTGCTCGCCGTGGTGATGCGTCTGCTGGACCTCGCCGGCGGCCGGGCGGGGGTGGGCGACGTCGTGGACCTCGCCCACGCCGAACCCGTGCGCCGCCGCTTCGGGTTCCGCGACGACGACCTGGAGCAGCTGGCGGGGTGGGCGCGCGAGACCGGCGTGCGCTGGGGCTTCGACGCCGTGCACCGCGCAGACTTCGGCCTGGCCGACTACGCGTCCGGTACCTGGCAGGAGGGTGTGGACCGGCTGCTGGCGGGGGTCGCGATGTCGGACGATACGGGCACCTGGCTCGAGCGCACCCTGCCGCTGGACGACGTCGGCAGCGGGCAGGTCGAACTCGTCGGCCGCCTGACCGAGCTCGTGGAGCGGCTGCGGAACATCACCGACGCGCTCGTGGGCGGGCATCCGCTCGAGCACTGGCTCACCGCGCTCGAGGACGGCGTCGCGGCCCTCACCACCGTCTCGACCACTGACGCGTGGCAGCTCGCGCAGGTGCGGCGCGAGCTCGCCCGCGTACGCGACGACGCCGCGGACCTCACGGTGTCCCTGCGGCTGCCGGACCTGCGCGCGCTGCTCGCCGACCGCGTGGCCGGCCGCCCGACCCGGTCGAACTTCCGCACCGGCACGCTCACCGTCGCCACGCTCGTGCCGATGCGGTCGGTGCCGCACCGCGTCATCGCCCTGCTGGGTCTCGACGACGGCGTCTTCCCGCGCGTCGGCATCACCGACGGCGACGACGTGCTGGCCCGCGAGCCGAGGACTGGCGAACGCGACCCGCGCAGCGAGGACCGGCAGCTGTTCCTCGACGCGATCCTCGCCGCCACCGAGACCCTGGTCGTCACCTACAGCGGCGCCGACGAGTACTCGGGCCAGGAGCGGCCGCCCGCGGTGCCGCTGGGCGAGCTGCTCGACGCGCTCGACGAGACGGCGCGGACCTCCGACGGCCGCCCGGTGTCCCGGGCCGTGACCGTCCGGCACCCGCTGCAGCCCTTCGACCGGCGCAACGTCGAGCCCGGGGCCCTCGTACCCGGCTCCGCCTTCACATTCGACCGTGCGGCCCTGGCAGGGGCTCGCGCCGCCGTCGGCCAACGGATCCCGGTGGGGCCGTTCCTGGCCGCGCCGCTGCCTCCGCTTGTCCCGTCCGCGCAGGCAGGGGCGGACGACGGCGTCGTCCCCCTCGACAAGCTGCTCGAGTTCTACCGCTCGTCCGCACGCGGGTTCCTCGTCCAGCGTCTCGACGTCGGCCGGTCCTGGGACGAGGAACCGCTCGACGACGGGCTGCCCGTCGAGCTCGACGGGCTCGGCCGCTGGGCAGTGGGGGAGCGCGTGCTGCGGGACGTGCTGTCCGGCGTCGCGCTCCCCGACGCCGTCCAGAAGGAGTGGCGCCGTGGGCAGCTCCCGCCCGGACGGCTCGGCTGGCGCCCCCTGGTCGGCATCGCCGCGGAGGTGGGGCCGCTCGCCGAGGCTGCCGCAGGCGTGCGGGCGAGCCCGGCGCGAGTCGTGGACATCGACGTCGACCTGGGCGGCGGACGCAGCCTGCGCGGCTCGGTGCCCGGCGTGCACGGCGACCGCCTCGTGGCGGTGTCGTACGCCCGGCTCGGCGGCCGGCAGCGACTGGGGACGTGGATCAGGCTGCTGGCGCTCGCGGCGTCCGACGACGACCGGCCCTGGGTCGGTTTCACGTTCGGCCGGCCGACCAACCCGCGGTCGCGCAAGACCTGGCAGGGGTCCAAGCAGGGCCCGCTGGACCACACCGCCGTCGACCTCCTGCGCGACCTCGTCGCCCTGCGCGACCGCGGGCTCACCGAGCCGCTGCCGCTGCCGGTCAAGGCGTCGGCGGTCTACGCCGAGGAGCGCCGGAGCCGCGCCGATCCCGCCGACGCGCAGTTCCGGGCCGGGCAGACCTGGACCGGGCAGCTGGGGCCCGGCGGGCGCCTCGACGGGGAGTGCGCGGACCCCGAGCACGTGCGGGTCCACGGCCTCCGCGCACCGCTGCCCGGGACGGGCGCGGAGCCGCGGCCCGGCGAGGAGCATCCGGGGGAGGCGACCCGCTTCGGCGCGCTGGCGATGCGCGTCTGGAGCCCGCTGCTGGAGAACGAGAGGTTCAGCGACTGATGGACGTCTTCGACCTGACCGGACCGCTGCCGCGCGGCACGGCGCTGCTGGAGGCGAGTGCGGGCACCGGCAAGACCTTCGCGATCGGCGCGCTCGTGACCCGGTACGTCGCCGAGGGCGTCGTGCCGCTCGACCAGATGCTGGTGGTGACCTTCGGCCGCGCCGCGACCCAGGAGCTGCGCGACCGGGTGCGCGGCGCCCTGCTACGGGCCGAGCGTGCGTTCGCGGCGGCCCTCGCGGGCAGCGACACCGGACCGGTCGACGAGGTCCTGGCAGCGCTGCTCGACGTCGACGACGCCGAGCGGGCCGCCCGGCACCGGCGGCTGGCCGACGCGCTGACCGCGTTCGACCACGCCACCATCGCGACCATCCACCAGTTCTGCCAGCTCGTGCTGCGCTCGCTCGGCGTCGCCGGGGACACCGAACCCGGCGCCGAGCTGGTCGAGTCCCTGACCGAGCTCACCGTCGAGGTCGTCGACGACCTCTACCTCCGGCGCTACGGCAACGCCCCGGAGCCGCCGCCGTTCGACCGGGCCTGCGCCCTCAAGGTCGCCACCGCAGCCGTCGAGGACCCGCGCGCCGCGCTCGCAGACGCCGACCCGGCCGACGCCGTCGGCTCGGCGCGGGTCTCCTTCGCCCGTGAGGTGCGCGCCGAGATGGAGCGGCGCAAGCGCCGCCGCGGCATCCTGTCGTACGACGACCTGCTCGGGCGGCTCGCCGACGCCCTGGACCCGGCCACTGCAGACGGCGGCGCCGCGGTCGGCGCACGCATGCGCGAACGCTGGAAGGTCGTGCTGGTCGACGAGTTCCAGGACACCGACCCGGTGCAGTGGCAGGTGCTGGAGCGGGCCTTCGGCGGTGTGCACCAGGAGGCGCAGACGCAGGCGACGGTGCTGGTCGGCGACCCCAAGCAGGCCATATACGCCTTCCGCGGCGGCGACGTCGTCGCGTACCTCGACGCCGCCCGGGGCGCCGCCACCCGCGCGACGCTGGGCAGCAACTGGCGTTCGGACGCGCCCCTGGTCGAGACCCTCGGGGTGCTGCTGAGCAACGCGGCGCTCGGCCACGCGGAGATCGTGGTGCACGAGGTGAAGGCCAAGGGCGGGGACAGCCGGCTGGCCGGTGCGCCGCGCCCGGCGCCGTTCCGGCTGCGGCAGGTGCTGCGCGAGGGGCTGCCCACGGTCCGGAGCGGTGCGATCCAGGTCGGCGCCGCGCGGCAGCACGTCGCGGCGGACCTCGCCGCCGACGTCGCCGGGCTGCTCGCCTCGGGCGCGACGTGGGACGGGCGCCCGCTCGTGCCGGGCGACGTCGCCGTCCTCGTCTCCGCGCGGGTGCACGGCAGGCTGGTGCAGGACGCGCTCGCGCAGCGCGGCGTCGCCGCGGTGATGCCCGGCGGCGACGTGTTCGAGACGCCCGCCGCCGACGAGTGGCTGACGCTGCTGGAGGCGCTGGAGTCCCCGCACCGTTCGGGCCTGGTGCGCGCCGCCGCGCTCACGTCGTTCCTGGGCCGCAGCGCCGCCGACCTGGACGAAGGTGGCGAGGCCCTCACCGCCCGCGACGCCGACACCCTGCGCGGCTGGGCGATCCTGCTCCGCCGCCGAGGTGTGGCTGCCCTGCTGGAGGCCGCCGAGGAGCGCGGGCTCAGCGGCCGGGTGCTGGCGCAGGCGGACGGCGAGCGGCTGCTGACCGACGTCCGCCACCTGGGCCAGCTCCTGCACGAGGTGAGCGTCACCGAGTCGCTCGGCCTGACGGCCCTGCTGGCCTGGTTCCGCGACGAGCGGCGCCGGACCGGCACGGCCGAGCGCCCGCGCCGCCTGGACTCCGACGCCGCGGCCGTGCAGATCGTCACGGTGCACGGCAGCAAGGGGCTGCAGTACCCGGTGGTGTATCTGCCGTTCGGCTACGACAACTACTCGCGCCCGGTCGAGATCGCGCTGTACCACGACGACCGCGGCGCGCGGACGATCGACGTCTCCGGTTCCGGCGCGCACTGGGACGCCCACTGCGCCGCGCACCGCGCCGAGGAGGACGGCGAGGAGCTCCGCAAGCTCTACGTGGCACTGACCCGTGCGCAGTCGCAGGTCGTGGCGTGGTGGGCGCCGACGTCGAGCACCCCGACCAGCGGGCTGCACCGCCTCCTGTTCGGCCGCACCCCCGGCACGCGCGAGGTCCCGGGCACACAGCCGATCAAGGACGACGACTACGCCACGCGCGTGCTGGGGCTGCTCGAGGAGCTGGGCGGCCCGGCGGCCGAGGTCGCGGAACCCGCGGAGGCGTCCGCGCCAGCACCGTCGGACGGGCACACGCCGTTCGAGGCCCGCGCATTCGACCGCGCCGTCGACACCGAGTGGCGGCGCACCTCCTACAGCGGCCTCATCGCGGCCGGCGACGACGCACCCCACGTGGGCAGCGAGCCCGAGGCCGCGGGCAAGGACGACGAGCCGGCCGCGCTGGAGCCCGACGTCCCCGACGTCGAGGAGCCGGCGGCGCCCGACGGCGGGACGTCGCCCATGGCCGACCTGCCCATGGGCGCGGCCTTCGGGTCGCTGGTCCACGCCGTGCTGGAGGACGCCGACCCGTTCGCGCCCGACCTGCGCGCCGAGCTGCTGGAACACGTCACCGAGCAGCTGCGCTGGTGGCCCGTGCAGGCCGACCCCGCGGCGATCGCCGACGGGCTCCTGCCGCTGCACCGCACGCCGCTCGGCCCGCTGGCCGGCGGCCTGACGCTGGGCGAGATCGGCCTGCCGGACCGGCTGCGGGAGCTGACGTTCGAGCTGCCGCTGAACGGGGGAGACCTCGGCGGTCCCGGCCCGGGCGGCGGTCCCGGCCGCGCCGAGGCCAGGCTCGGCGACCTCGCCCCGCTGCTGCGCGCCCACCTGCCCGCCGACGACCCGCTCGCCGCCTACGCCGACCGGCTCGACCACCCCGCCCTCGGGGACCAGACGCTGCGCGGCTACCTCACCGGCTCGATCGACGTCGTGCTGCGGCTGCCGTCCGGGCGGTTCGTCGTCGTCGACTACAAGACGAACTTCCTCGGCCCCGCCGTCGCCGACTACTCGCGCGACCGGATGGCCGAGGCCATGCTGCACTCGCACTACCCGCTGCAGGCCCTGCTGTACGGCGCGGTGCTGCACCGCTACCTGCGCTGGCGGCTGCCCGGCTACGACCCCGACACCCACCTGGGCGGGGCGCTCTACCTCTTCGTGCGCGGAATGGCCGGGCCGGACACCCCCGACTCGGGCGGCGGCTCCGCTCCGAACGGCAGCCCAGCAGGCGTGTTCTCGTGGCAGCCGCCGACGGCGCTCCTGGTCGCGCTCTCCGACCTGCTCGCCGGAGCCGCAGAGGAGAAGGCCGCATGACGACGGCGATCGAGCGCTGGACCAGCGACGACCCCCACGACGCCCGCCGGGCTCTGGGCGCGACCGGGCTGCTGCGGACCTTCAACGACGCCGGCGTGCTGACCGCCGCCGACGTGCATGTCGCGCGCCGCACTGCCGACGTCGTCGGCGAGGACGACGAGACCGTGCGCCTCGCAGTCGCGCTGGCGGTGCGGGCGGTGCGGCAGGGCTCGGTATGCGTGGACCTGGGTGGTTTCGCCGATGGCGGGTCGGACGGCGCCTCGGGCGCGGCCGGAGCCGAGGCCGCGCCCCTGCCCTGGCCCTCCGCCGACGGCTGGCTCGACCGGGTAGCGGCGAGCCCGCTCGCCGAGCGGTCGGTCGTTCGGGCCGACCTCGGCCTGCTCTACCTCGACCGGTACTGGCGCGAGGAGCGGCAGGTGCGCGACGACGTCGTCGCCCGGCTGGCTGCGCCCGCCCCGCCCGTCGACGACGCCCTGCTCGAGGACAGCGCCGCGCGGCTGTTCCCCGGGGACGCGTACGCCGAGCAGCGCGTGGCGGCGCTGTCGACCGCGCGCCGTCTGACCACCGTGCTCACCGGCGGCCCCGGCCGCGGCAAGACGACGACGGTGGCCGGCCTCCTCGCCCTGCTCGCGGAGCAGGCCGAGCACGCGGGCGGACGCCGCCTGCGCATCGCGCTCGCCGCCCCCACCGGCAAGGCGGCCGCGCGCATGCAGGAGGCGGTGGCCGACTCGCTCGGTGCGCTCCCGGAGGCCGGGCGGCCGGAGTTCACCGACGACGACCGGCGTCGGCTCGCCGGGCTCCAGGCGGGCACGCTGCACCGGCTGCTGGGCTCGCGGCCCGGGTCGAGCACCCGGTTCCGGCACGACCGCTCCAACCGCCTGCCGCACGACGTCGTCGTGGTCGACGAGACCTCCATGGTCTCGCTCACGCTCATGGCCCGGCTGCTGGAGGCGGTGCGCCCCGATGCGCGGCTCGTGCTCGTGGGCGACCCCGACCAGCTCGCGTCCGTCGAGGCCGGCGCGGTGCTCGCCGACCTCGTCGCCGGGTTGGGCGAGCGCGGCGACGGCGTCGTATCGGCCCTGGTCACCGACCACAGGTCAGAGAGCACGGCGATCACGCGGCTGGCCGCCGCGATCCAGGACGGCGACCCGGACGCGGTGCTCGCGGAGCTGACGGCGGGCGACGGCGCCGTGGAGCTCGTCCACCCCGACGACGCGGCCGCGCTCGCCGCCCTCCAGGACGAGCTGACGCGGCACGCCCTCGACGTCCGCGGCCTGGCGCTGGCGGGCGACGCCGCCGGGGCGCTGGCAGCGGCCGAGCGGCACCGGCTGCTGTGTGCCCACCGCGAGGGCCCGTGGGGTGTGGCGCACTGGAACCGGCTGGTCGAGCGCCGGCTCGGCGAGGCCTCCGGCGTCTACCTCGGCGCCGCCGTCGGCACGGAGTGGTACGCGGGGCGGCCCGTGCTGATCACCGCGAACGACTACAGCCTCGGCCTGTTCAACGGCGACACCGGCGTGGTGGTCGCCGACGGCGAGCACCTGCGCGCGCACATCAGCGGTTGCGCGTCGTTCGCGGTCTCCCGCCTGGGCGACGTCGAGACACTGCACGCGATGACCGTGCACAAGAGCCAGGGGAGCCAGGCCGAGGAGGTGACCGTGCTGCTGCCGGACGAGACGTCGCCGCTGCTCACGCGCGAGCTGTTCTACACGGCGGTGACGCGGGCGCGGCGGCGGGTCCGGGTGGTCGGGACGCCGGAGGCGGTGCGGGCGGCCGTCCTGCGGCGGGCGCGCCGCGCGAGCGGGCTGGCGGAGCGGCTGCGGGGCGACGTGCCGGTGGGGTAGGCCCACGGGGGGAGGGACTGTGGAATATCAGTCTCCGGGGGGAGGACGCGCGTACCGGGACCTGCCTACGTTGGGGTCATGGCAAACACCGGACCGGATGACCAGAGCGGCAACAAGACCGCCCCGCCCGCCGGCCGGAACTGGGGAGCCGGCATCGCGCTCGGCCTGAGCATCGGGCTGGCGCTGGGCCTGGCACTGGACAACCTCGCGGTCGGCCTCGCCCTCGGTGTGGCGTTCTTCCCGGTGTTCGCGATGGTGCGGGCCACCCCGGCGGCCGAGGACGACGCCACCGCTGACGGCGAGCGTCCGCCCGGCAGAGATGCGTGAGCGGCCGGGCTACTGGAACCTGTCGAACATCGACCAGAAGCTCTTGTCGTCGGCGCCCGAGGTGACCGTCGGGGTGTTGTCGCCGGCGTCGAAGAAGTAGAACTCGGGGCACGGGTCCCCGATCTCGGTGGTGTACCGCTCCATGGCCTTGCCGGTGCGCAGCGAGTACGCGGTGATGCGGAACTTCCAGGCGTGGAACCGTGCGGTCAGGAGGGCGTCTTCGGCGGTGTACTGGCAGGTTGCCTGGTAGCTGCCGCGGCCGGCGTCGTGCAGGCAGACGACCAGCTCGGCCTCGTCGATGTCGCGGGCCTCCCAGCCGGACGGGAGCGTGCGGGACTCCGGGATCCCGAACCACCAGGCCTTGTGCGGGTCGGAACCGGCGTAGGCGGGTGCGCCGCGGTAGGGCACGGGGTCCTCGCAGTACGAGTTGCCGGTGAGCGCCGCGAGGGCTTCGGCGCGCTGGATCGCGGTGCCGACGTCGTACTGCTCGTTCCGTGCGGTACGTACCTTCTTGTGGTCGCCGAACCGGTCCAGGAACTGCTCGTACGTCGCGCTCGCCTCGGTGAGCTGGTCGGCCTTCGCCTGCTCGCGGGCGCAGGCGAGGACCCGTTCGGGCACCTCGTCGGCGACCGCCGCGATCGGTTCGGCCAGCTCGGGCGGATCGTCCTTCCGGTCGTGCACCCACTCGTCGGTCTCCAGGACCTCGCAGGGCGACTTTCCGTCGCCGAGGTCCGCGAGGAAGGTTTCCACGACCTTCCGGACCGCGCCCGACTGGTCCGGCGCGGACGACAGCGTGGTGTGCAGCTGCTCGAAGCCGGCACTCAGGCTCCCCGCGGCGAGCAGTCGCTCGGCCCGTTCCGGGCCTGCCCCCTCCCACGCCGCGGAGGGATGGTCGAGGTAGGTCTGGAGCCGTACGGCGGCCGTGGCGGGCTCGCCCTGGGCGAGCGCGTCCAGCAGGACACCGCAGGCCTCGAGCTCGGCCCGGCCGTCCAGCACGGTCGTCCTGGCAACGACGCTGTGCCAGGGGTGCAACCGGTAGAGCGTCGCCGACGCCGTCGTGCAGTTACCGGCGGCATGGGAGCGGCCGGCGTCGTCCACCAGCCGCTGCGCCTCGGTGCGCAGCACGAGGCCGGTCGTCGCCAGGAGCACGACGACCGACGTGGCGACGATGCGCTGCCACAGCACCGGCCTGGCCGGAGAACCCGTGACCGGGCGGGTCAGGAACGAGGCGTGCACGACCATCGCCATCCACCACAGCCCGAGGACGACGACGATCCACCACGGCTGGCCCGGCGTCAGCGCGAGGCCGACGCCGGCGATGCAGGTGCCCACGACGGCCCACCCGGCGAGCGCCGATCGACCCAGGAACAGGTAACCGATCCCGAGCAAGGTGGCGTTCCCCAGCACGACGGCGAGGCGGTCGCCGCCCGACGGCGGGTGGGTCGGGTCAGGCGGAGAGGTCTCGGGACGGTCGCTCATGCGATGAGTGGACACCACATGGTCCGGGACCCCTCCCGATACCGGCCGCTCGATGTTGCGCCACACTTCGGGGGCGGCGCGAACGTGCCGCCCCCGAAGGTGTGCGCAGGTCAGGCGGTGCCGGCGACGGCGCTGCCGTTACGGGTGACCGTGTACTCCAGGGTCTGGCCGCTCCGGAAGTGGAACGTCAGGGACACGGGCTCGCCGTCCTTGAGGCTGTCCAGGTAGCGCTTGGTCAGCTTGATGGTCCCGGCCTCGTAGTCGGGCCGGAAGTCGTCCCAGTACTCCGGGAACGTGGTCCAGTTGTGGTGCCCGGCCCCGGTGCCGTCGTCGTACACCGACTCCATCGTGGCGAGCTGGTTGCCGTTGAACGTCGTGGGGATCACCAGCGACTCGTTGGTGCCGGTGGCGTCCTCGACGGCCGGGTCCTCGGAGGTGATCACGTGGAGCTTCCACGGCATGCCGCCGGAGAAGATGACCTGCAGCTCCGCGCTCGACCCGATCTCCCGGTCGCCGAGGACGGTCTTCAGCAGCTTCGCCTTGAGCGTGAGCTTGTTGCCGTACCGGGTGTAGTCGCTACCGGACCGCAGAGTGGTGTTCCCGAACTTGAGCTTCTTGAACTTGAGGCCGTTGAGGTTCAGGGTGACCGACCGGTCCTTGATCTTGCTGGACGAGTCGACGAACACGAGGTCGGACGAGGCAGTGCCGGAGCGACCGGTCCAGCCGCGGGTGATGTAGCCGAACTGCTCCTCGTCGCGCCACTCGCGCATGAAGCGGTCGAAATGCGTGCCGTTGTCCCACCACATGGTCGTGATGCCCGAGGTGCGGGCCAGGTGGCCGAAGTGCTCGAAGAACTTCAGGTACTCGCCGCGCTCGACCTTGTTGTCGTAGTTGTCGAGCAGGCCGTACTCGCCGATGATGACGGGGATGCCCTGGGAGACGAAGGTGTCGACCTGGCTCTGGAAGCTCTCCTCCAGCAGACCTTGCACCTCCTCGTTGTAGGTGGTGTACCCGGCGACGTTGACGCTGAACGGCCAGAACCCGTAGTTGTGGGTGGTGGCGGCAAGCATCGGGTCGTCGAGCGCCTCGATCTCGGTGACGAGAGCGTCCATGTGGACCTGGTCGGCTCCGGTGTTGATCGTCGGCAGGACCAGCAGGCGGTCGTCGTTCTCGCCTCCCGAGGAGCGCACGATCTCGTGGAACGAGCTGTTCAGCTCGGCGATGTGGCGGTGGCTCTCCTCGTTGCCCGAGGTGCCGGTGAAGCTCACCTCGTTGACCGACTCGAACATCAGCTCGCGCGGGTAGTCCTTGAAGGTGTCCGCGATCTGGGTCCAGGTGGAGTCGTACTGGGCCATCACCTCGTCATGCTTGGTGGGCATGTGCGTCAGCCACTGCCATGAGTCGTGGTGCGTGTTGATCATGACGTAGAGGCCCTCCGCCAGGGCGAGGTCCACGATCTCCTGCACGCGCGCCATGGTCTTGGGCTCGACCGTGTAGTCGGGCGCGGGACCGGTGTGGTTGCCCCAGCTGACGGGGATGCGGACCGAGTTGAAGCCTTCGGCCTTGATGTCCCTGAAGAAGGTGTCGTCGACGCGCGGGTTGCCCCACGCGGTCTCGTCAGCGCCGTCGCTGCAGCACTGGGCGTCGAGGGAGTTGCCGAGGTTCCAGCCCGGCTGCATGGCGGCGACGATCTCCGCGGCCGACGCCGGCGCGTCGGACTGGCTCCGCACGGACGTCTGCGCGCCGGCAGGGGCGGCCATGCCGGCCGACAGTGCCAGCCCGGCCGCCAGAGCGACGAGCTTCTTCCACGGGGGTCTCTTCACGGGTATGCCCTTCTTCGCGCATGGGTGGCTCGATGAGGGCGGTTGGCTCCCCGTCGAGCGGTCTGAGTGATCAGCGGTGATCGCTGTGCTTCAGCGGCGATCGCTCGCCACGTAGTGCTGGCCCACATCTGCTTCGTCGGGACCGTTCCCTCGAAGCGCTTCAACAAGGTATGACGTCGGTCCAAGTGTGCGCAAGCCCCAGTTACAAGGGAGGTCCGCAGAGTGCGGGTGACAGCGATGGCAGAAACCGATGTCAGAACGTCGAAGCGCTTCGAGGGCGGCGACGTGGGCGAGTGGTCTGCACCATGGCAGTGGCGGCGGGATCTCGACCGACGACATTGCGCCGGGTGCGGTCGAGGTCACCGCCGCCGTCTTGGTCAGCCACGCCTTGGAGTCCTGAGCGTCCAAGCAGAAGGGGGTAGAGATCGTCCCTGGGCGATCAGAGACTCGCCGCGGCGACGCCCCCGATCACCAGCCAGACCACGTACGCGGCGGCAGCCACGGCGATCATGACTCCGATCTTCGCGCCCGTCGACAGGCTGCTTCCGGCGACCCTGAAGTTGACGATGATGGCCAGTGCGGCGACCAGTCCACCGAGAAGCCCTCCGAACGTGACGAGAATGATCGGCAGCATGCCGATGATGCGCACGACAAGGGGAGGCGGTTCGACCGCCAGATGCGTCTCGCCGTTCACCTCGACGGGCGGCACCGACGCGAACAGGGCGGTGCGTCCGAGCGTCGCCACCACGGGGCGGCCGTCCGTGCCCTGCAGAGTGAAGGCCCGCTTGCCGGCGCTCGGCGCCTTGCTGCCGTCGACGGTCAGGTAGCTGCGCCCCCACCAGATGTCGGGAACGAGCTCGACCCGGCCGGTGGTGCCGGGGATGTTGAGGGTGTGGGAAGCCATGGGCGGAAACTACAGGAGGTTCTGGAGACTTCCGCCACGGCCCTGCCAGCGTTGATCCATGACCTCTCGATCTTCAGCCGGCCTTCGATGTGTGCGGGCTCTTGTTGTACCGCTCCAGCGTCGCGTCGTCCGTCGCGGCGTCCATCAGGTCGAGCGCCCAGGGCCCGGAGTCGACATGGAGCTCCTTGTCGAAGCCCACCCACTTGCCGGCCATGGTGCGGCCTGTTGGATCAACGATGAGCTGCAGCGCCCCGTGGTAGACCGCCCCCTGGTAGTAGCCGTCGACGGCCGTGTGCTCGGTCCAAGTGCCTGTTGCGATGGGTCCGCGCAAGGTCAGCGACAGGGTTACGGGGGAGTCGTTGGAGTCCGGAAGGCTCTCCACGGTGAGTTGATCGCCCTCCTGGCGGACAACCACGTAGTGGTGCCGCGTGATCGGACCGCGCCCCGTGCTCTCGTAGGTGTAGTGGCTGTGCCAGACGCCGCTCAAGACGAGCTGTTCCGGACTGCCCTGGCCAGACTGCTCCTCGTTCGCCATGCGGCAAGTCTGGCGGAGATCGGCTCCGACGTCAGTGGGCGTTGTGGAGTTGCCGTCGGCTGTCCGGCGCTGGCCGCGTGCCAGACTGCCGACATGCCGGTGCCCGCATTGCTGCTCCCTTCGCCGGTCGAGGTGCTAGACGACGAGCGCCTCGGTGCGGCCGGCGTGCGGCTTCTGCTCAAACGGGATGACCTGATCCATCCGGACCTGCCCGGCAACAAGTGGCGCAAGCTGAGGTACAACCTCGAAGCCGCGAAAGCCGCTGGTGCTTCGCGGCTGCTGACGTTCGGTGGCGCGTACTCCAACCACATTCGGGCGGTGGCGGCTGCAGGGGCGCTGTGCGGGTTCGACACCGTTGGCGTGATCCGGGGCGAGGCGTACGACCCCCTGAATCCGTCGCTTCAGCTAGCAGTCGATCGCGGCATGCGTCTGACGTATCTGGACCGCCAGACCTATCGTCGAAAGCTCGACCCGGACGTGGTCGCAGGTCTCCGTAGAGAGTTCGGGGACTTCTACCTCGTCCCCGAGGGCGGCAGCAACGCCCTGGCCGTGCGTGGGTGCGCAGAGCTGGTCGGTGAGATCGCCGAGGACTTCGACGTCATCTGCTGCGGTGTCGGCACCGGTGGCACGCTGGCGGGTATCGCGGCCGGGCTCAAGCCCGGACAGCGGGCGATCGGCTTCTCCTCGCTGAAGGGCGGGGAATTCTTGTCCGACGACGTCGCCGCGCTCCAGCGTGAGGCGCTCGGAGAAGTGACCGCGAACTGGGAGATCGAGACCGGTTACCACTTCGGCGGATACGCGAAGTCCACGCCAGAGCTGGCTGCCTTCATCGGCGACTTCGAAACGCTTCACGGGCTACGCCTGGACTGGGTGTACGTGGCCAAGATGATGTACGGGATCTACGACCTGGTGGCCCAGGGCAGGTTTGATGCCGGGACGAAGCTCGTCGCAGTGATCACCGGGCCGGACTTTCGAGCGTGAGGCGCATTCCTAGCCTCGTCGCCACAGCCTTAGTGTGACGACGATGTCAGAGGCTGCCCATACGGTGCAGCCCATGAGCATGATTGGCGAGTACATTCGGCTGGCGCCCCACAACCTGGACAAGACGTTGTCGGATCCCGGGCTGGATACGCGATCTCATCGATGAGCTGTGGGACTCGCAGAGTGCGGGCGGCGAGCCGGACATGCGCTTGATGGATATCGACAAGGCGTGGCACGGGCTGGCGTTCGCTCCTAACCGACCAAGAGGCGGCGCACGTTGCCAACGAACTCCTCGGGGCTGGTGGCCGCGAGGAGAGCATCGAGGTCTTCACGAGTGAGCCACTGCCGGTAGTCCTGATTCAGCGAGAGCGTTTCTGCTGCCTGCTTTGCCGCTCCGCCGGACGCTGCGAACGGAATGACTTTCTTTCCAAGAGAGAACGCCAGGTCCGCTTCATCGTTCGTTCCTGATCCTCCACCGATTACGAGCACGTACTCTGCGCGGCGAACGACATTTTGGTGGCCAAGCAGTCCAATGACCTCTTCGAGGTGCGGCGGGCGGTATCGGTCGGCGAGGTGCGTCATCACCTCGATACCTATGCCGACGGGTCCGTGGTGCA
Organism: Promicromonospora alba; assembly: GCF_042654905.1. NCBI lineage: Bacteria > Bacillati > Actinomycetota > Actinomycetes > Micrococcales > Promicromonosporaceae > Promicromonospora > Promicromonospora alba. The sequence continues at coordinate 511,663 of NZ_JBHSFI010000003.1, read as the reverse complement.
CCTGGCGGGGATACTGATGGAGGAACCGGCTGAGCGGGGCCACGACCCCATCTACGAGCTGGGTCACGGCGCCGCCCCTGCGGCTACCGCATATGGCCAGGCTCGTGGTTGCGCGCAGAGTCTTGCCTTCGTGCTCGATCGTCACATTGATCCCCTCGATTGGCGGCCTTTTCTTCCGTAACGGTGTCGCGTCGCTGGCTCAGGATGTCGACGTCACGAAAATGACTCGGCGTGCAGGGCGCCCAGAGCGGCAGCGGCACCGTGTTCGTCGAGGGCATCCGTGACCTCGTCGGCTGCCTCTCGCACTGCGGCCGGGGCGTGTCCCATCGCTATCGCGCGGGCCGCCCACCGGAACATCTCCAGATCGTTGTGCCCGTCGCCGATCGCGACCGTCTGGGTGCGTTCCACGCCGAGGTTGGCCCGTACCTTCTCCAGGGCGGTCGCCTTGCTCAACCCTGGCGGGGTGACATCCACCCAGCCGGGCTCCGCATGGTGAACCGTCATGCCTGCAGCACGTACGGGATCGAGAAGACGCTCGACACCAGGACCCCGCAGGACCAGCCGGGTCGTGTGCCGGTCTTCCAGGTAGTCGGGCGAAACGATTTGCTGGGCACCATTCAACTGGTTCGCCGGGAACAGGTGAGTGACGTCGTACCCCCACCCCACACGCTCGGCGGCGATCTGAACCCCGGGAAGCAGGGCCCGGGCGATCTGCACGACCGGGCCCGGATCGAAGTTCTGTACGTCATCCAGCACGAACCCGCGCAGCGACGTGCGATCCACGCGGGCAGTGATGGCGCCGTTGGAGGCGATCACCCACCCACCACTCAGACCAAGGACACTGGCGACGGGCAGGACGCCGGCCAGCGACCGTCCTGAGGCGAGGACCACATGGTTCCCGCGGGCGAGAAAGCGCGCGACTGCAGTCCGTACAGGGTCCGCGATCTGCATCGCGCCGGACGGCAGGAGCGTGCCATCGATGTCGAGCGCGGCCAGAATTGGTCCGCTTGGAGGGGCGTCCTGCTGGTTCATGATCATGGTCGCTTTCATGTCGGGGGGCATGCTGACTGGGCTACGGGCGCCGCGCGCCGAGGCAGATCGATCGCGAGCCCCTCAGCCGGGCGAGCTCGGTCAACACGCTGCTTTGATGTCGAGCGTTCTGGACGGCTCAAACGCTATGGATCGCGTCGTGTCGCAGGCCTCACGGCAGGCGCATGACTTTTATGCGCACCCCGCATACGCGGCCCGGGCGTGCGTAGGCTGAGTACCACCCCAGGCAGCAGCAGTCGCAGAGGGGGTGAGCACGCTGCCGACTTCAGGAACTCGGGCGCGCTATTGCGCCGGATGCGCAACTCGCATCGCAGCGGACAACCCATCACACCTCTGCTCGGCCTGCGCGCGTCCGGGTGCGACCCGGGCGGGCGGCGCTCCGCGGCTTGAGCGTTCGTTCTGGGACTCCGACTTGATGCGTGATGCCCTGGCGAGCCGGGACATGGGCACCGTCGTCGCTGCCTACCGGCATCATCCGATGCACGGCCGCCGAGCACTCGCACAGGCCCTCGTCGCCGGCTGGCTCGGCATCACCCAGGGTCAGCTCAGCCGGGTCGAGTCAGGTCGCAGCAAGGTCCGTGATCTCGACCGCCTGAGGGCCTACGCAGCCACCCTGCGCATCCCGCCCAGTCTGCTGTGGTTCGAGACCGATCACCCACCCACCGCCGCACGTCGACCGCGGCCGGTCACGCTCCCCGGTGGCGTCCCCCGACCGAGCCTGACCGGTGCGACGGACAGTGCTATGACGAAATCGCTGCTGACAACGCTGCGCCAGTACTCCACCGCCGACAACGTGTACGGCCCCGCACCGATGCTTCCCCTGGCCGGAGCACAGATGTCCTTCATCGACTCGCTCCTGCCGACCGCGACCGGAACAGAACGCACCCGCCTGCTGTACGTGGGGGCAAGGTTCGCCGAGTTCATCGGCTGGCTGAACCAGGACAGCGGAGACCTACGCGCCGCGATGACCTGGTCTGACCGTGCGCTCGACATGGCACGAGAAGCCCGCAATACCGCGATAGTCTCCTACGTTCTGATGCGCAAGAGCCACATCGCGCTCGACGCCGTACGACCCGACCTCGTCCTGGCACTCGCCCAGGCTGCCGGAGAGGTCCCAGGTGACCTCACTCCCCGGATGCGCGCGCTGAGCGCACGGCAGGAGGCCCACGCTCACGCGATGTTCGGCGACCAGGACGCCTGCGTGCGCTCACTGGACCGCGCCTTCGAACTGGCCGCCGAACCTGCCGAGGAAAGGGACATAGCCCGGTACGGCACACCGAACTACATCGAGATGGAAGCAGCACACTGCTGGGTCGAGCTGGGCAAGCCAGACAAGGCGCTCGAGGTACTCCAGCAAGGACTCGTCGAGTGGAAGCCAGACTTCCGCCGAGACCTCGGGATGGGACTCGCGAGGTTCGCGATCGCCCACGCACGCACCGGGGCATCCGACGACGCACTCGACATCGCACTGGAATCGATCCGGATCGTCGGCGACACCGGATCCGCCAGAACAGCCAAGCAGCTATTCAGAGCCTCATCGATCCTCGAAAAGTCGGGCGCCCGCAACGCGGGGACAGATCTGCGGCACACCCTCCAGAACACACTGCGCCAACGACGCTGAACGCACTGAAACGAACGACGCTGAACGCACTGAAACGACAGCCCAAACCCTCGGGTACGCGGGACAACAAGATCCACCCGAACCGCGGTGTCGAGGTCGAGGGCTTTACCCCCGCAGTGCCGGGAGAGATTCAGGCACCGATGCTCGTCGTCCACGGCACGGCTGACACGCTCGTGCCGATCGACACCTCGATTGCGGCCATGCCACTGCTGAACACGGAATCGCAGCTGCTCAAGATCGAGGGGGCTCAGCACGGCTTCGCCGTCGACGACGACCCGACCTACCTGGATCCGCAAAGTCGCGTGTGGCAGGAGCAGACCATCCGGGCGGTCGGCGAGTGGGTGACCACCTAGGAGATTGGAACCGGTTTGTACCGATAAGCAACCTCGCTTCCGCCCACTGCGTTCCAGCCAGCGTGACCCAGATCTGGAAGCGACGCCGCCGATGAACCACCAGGACACCCTCCAGAACCGCACGATGCTGGCGGCGCTCGACATCGACGGCACTCTGGCACAGCCAGGCACGACGCAGATCGCGCCGACGGTCAAGGTCGCGGTCGCCCGCTTCCGGGCAGACGGGCACCGCGTGGTGCTGGCCACTGGACGATCCCTGGTCGGGGTCCTGCCCATCGCCGTGGAGCTCGGCCTGACCGACGAGTGGGTGATCTCGTCCAATGGTGCGATCACGGCGCGTCTCGACTCCCGGGTGCCTCGCGGCTACGAGCTGGAAGAGGTGCGGAACTTCGACCCGGGGCCGGTCGTGCGGCTCGCGCGAGCCATGCTTCCAGGAGTGCGGGTCGGTGCCGAACGGGTCGGGTGGGGTTACGACGTCACGCACCTGTTCCCGGCAGGACAGCTCAACGGCGCCCAGCAGATCGTCCCGGCCGACTCGCTGGGGGAGCGGTCCACGACACGGCTCGTCCTGCGCGGTCCTGGCGTCAGTGGCCTCGTCGATCCTGTGCGTGCCGCGGGACTCACCGCTCTTCTGCCGGAGCCGGACTGGGTGGACGTCACTGCTCCCGGATTGAGCAAGGCGACCGCCCTGGAGAAGGTGCGGGCCAACCTGGGTGTGGACCCGTTGCGGACGCTCGCGATCGGCGACGGGGAGAACGACCTGGAGATGCTGCGCTGGGCGGCCCGCGGCGTAGCTATGGGGCACGCTTCGGCCGTCGTGCGGGCGGCGGCTGACGAGGTCACCGGAACCCTTGACGAACACGGAGCCGCATCCGCGTTGAATGCCATCCCTGCGGCGTTGATGCCGTGACGCCCAGGCCTTGAGCCAAGCAAGGACCGGCGCAGTGCCGGGGCACCCGCACCTGGTGCATGACACCCACGGCGGTCAGCGCGTGCGATGTTCGGTGGAGGGGCTCTCCCGTTTCCACCGCCGTCGAACCGACCTGCGGTGTCCGGCGGTAGACTCCTGGTTCTCCGGCAATCAAGCCGGACGACGACCGTGCCCGCGATGGTTCGCGGAGACGACCGGCAGCGTGTCACCATCGGCGTGAGCACGGGCCGCAGGCGGAGACGCTACGCGGTGAACCGGCGGCCGATCGGAGCGCCCCGGCCCGGGCTACCTGCCTCACGGGCCGGCTGTCCGACGTCCGACCGGTCCTCGGCATAGCCCGAAAGCGCCGCAGTCGCGTACGGATGCAGCGAAGGAGTAGATGTGGCACCACCAGGCCAACGCCGGTCCGGTCGCACGCGAACCGGATCTGGCGGCCAGCGGACCGGGTCCGGCGGCCAGCGCCGCCGCGCCCAGCGGCCCGCCGAGCAGGGGATGATCCCGGTGCTCGCGGAGGTCGCCCGCGAGGTCGACGGCGCGGTGCGGAGACCGCCGACACGACCGGCGGTCCGCACGAAGTTCCAGGTCGTCGCGCTCCTCATGCGGGAGGAACGGGCCCGGACCAAGGCCGACGGCGACCTGACCGACAACAAGCGGAACCAGCAGCTCAAGCGGCTCGACGAGGTCGCGACGCTGCTGGCGAGGATCGCTGCCCGGGACACCTCGCTGCTCGAGCTGCTCGCCGAGGACGCCAAGGTGTCCGACGCGGCACGCGCCTACAAGGCGACCATGATGCGCGCCGGCGGCCTGGAGCCGCCGGAAGAGCCGCCGCCCGCCCCGCCGGCCGCGCCCGCGCCCGGCGCCGAGAAGCGGGTGGTGCCCCGCTCGGTGATCTCCCGCCAGCTGGCGAACCCGTTCCTCGCCCCGGACTTCGAGGCCGCGGCCGAGCGGGTGGCCCCGAAGGTCCGCCGGCTGGCCGGCTGGGAGCTGCTCGAACCGCTGTTCCGTTCCTTCGAGTACGCCGGCGCCGGCGCACCCGCCTGCATGCCGCTGCCCGAGCCCCGCTCGCTGTCGGCCCGCCACGGCCGCGAGCTGATGCGGCACCAGGCCCAGGTCGTCGAGGCCACAGCACGTGGGCACCGCACCTTCCTGCTCGCCGACGAGCCCGGGCTCGGCAAGACCGCCCAGGCCCTGCTCGCCGCCCAGGCCGCCGACGCCTACCCGTTGCTGGTCGTGGCGCCCAACGTGGTGAAGACGAACTGGGCGCACGAGGTCGGGATGTGGACGCCGCAGCGCCGCGCGACGGTCGTCCATGGCGACGGCGAGCGGATCGACGGCTTCGCGGACGTCGTGATCGTGAACTACGAGCTCCTGGACCGGCACGTCGGCTGGCTCGGTGACCTCGGGTTCCGCGGCATGGTCGTCGACGAGGCGCACTTCATCAAGAACAAGGGCTCCCAGCGCTCCCAGCACGTGCTCGCCGTCTCGGAGCGGATCCGCGCCCGGACCGCCCGGCCGCTCCTGATGGCGCTCACCGGAACCCCGCTGATCAACGACATCGAGGACTTCCGGGCGATCTGGCAGTTCCTCGGCTGGATCGACGACACGAAGCCGCTCGCCTCGCTGCTGACCGCCCTTGAAGGCACCGAGCTCACGCCGGCCGACCCCGGGTTCTACGCCGCGGCCAGGACCAGCGTCATCGACATGGGCATCGTGCGCCGCCGCAAGGCCGACGTCGTCGCCGACATCCCCGCCCGCCGGGTGGCGGACCTGCCGGTCGAGCTCGACGGTGCGGCCGGCCGTTCGATCCGTGCCGCCGAGGCAGCGCTCGCCGAGCGCCTGGTGAGCCGCTACCGGTCCGCCGTGCAGGCGCGTGCCGAGAGCTCCGTCGCGAACGACGGCGTCGAGGGCGAGCTCGACCTGGAGCTCGCGCGCCGGGTCGCGGCGGCGGAGCTGAAGGACTCGAGCTCGCGGGCCGACGGCGAGAACGTGTTCAGCATGGTCCGCCGGATCGGCCAGGCGAAGGCTGGGCTGGCCGCCGACTACGCCGCGCAGCTCGCTCGCAACGTCGGCAAGGTGGTGTTCTTCGCCAAGCACGTCGACGTCATGGACCAGGCAGAGAAGACCTTCGCGGACCGCGGCATCGGCTACGCCTCGATCCGCGGCGACCAGACGCCGAAGACGCGCGAGAAGAACATCACCGCGTTCACGAGCGACCCCGACGTCTCGATCGCCGTCTGCTCCCTGACGGCCGCCGGGGTGGGGCTGAACCTCCAGGTCGCCTCCAACCTGGTGCTTGCCGAGCTGTCCTGGACCTACGCCGAGCAGACGCAGGCCATCGACCGGATCCACCGGATCGGCCAGGCAGAGCCCGTCACCGCCTGGCGGATCATCGCCGCCCAGACGATCGACTCCACCATCGCGGAGCTGATCGACAGCAAGTCGGGGCTGGCCGCCAGGGCACTGGACGGGGCGGGGGACGACGACGTCGCATCATCCACCGACGTCCAGCTCGAAGCACTCGTCACGCTCCTCACCGACGCGCTGGCCGCCGAAGGCGCTTCCTGACCAACACCCGCTCGAACCAACAACGAGAGCCCGGCCAGTGGCCGGGCTCTCGTCATTCGTCGGGTCCTGGGACTCGTGTCAGAACTGGTTGGGGTTGAACGGGATGCCGGACGGCTTGGCCCTGCTCAGCTCGGTCCCGAACCTGCCGTCCTGCAGCGGGAAGTTGGCCTTGCCCCACGACGAGTTGTTCAGCGTGTTACGCAGGCCGCCATCGAGCCTGTCCCAGCCGACCAGTGCGGGCTCGTCCCAGCCGCCGTCGCCCCAGGCCTCCGGCCGCTCACCGGACTTGGCGAGCCGCATGGAGTGAGTGTCGATGCCGCCGCCCTTGTGGTAGACCGCCTTGACGCGCACGCCGCTCTTCTCCGAGATGCTGTTCCACGCCGTGGTCTCGTACTCGCCGTGGCCGGACACGGAGATGTAGGCGGGTGTTCCCGCGCCCTGCGGTACCCAGACCACGACGCCCTCCCAGTCATGGCGGTGCGACGTCGACGTGCAGCCGGCGCAGCTCATGTCCTTCTCGAAGTAGAGGGCGTAGGCGATCGCGCACCAGCCGTTGTTGCACGTGGCCCGCGAATAGGTGTTGGCATTGCCGAGGTGGCCGCTCCGGCACTGGCCGGTGACGGGTCCGCTGTCGTCGAGGCCGCCGTTGAGCCTGCCGCTGGCGTCGATGGCCGCGGCGGGGAAGCAGCTGTCGCCGTCGTAGTCGAAGTAGGGCTGGAAGGTCCGCTGGAACTCCGTGGCGTTCGGCGGCAGCGGGGTCAGCACGCCGGCCGAGGCGACGGTCGGCATGCTGACGATCAGTAGGACTGCGCCGATCGTGGCCAGGAAGCTCCTGGCCAGGCGGGACGTTCGTGAGCTCACTGCAGCAAACATGATGGGTTCTCCGAATCAGTTGCACTGCGTCCGAGACTTCTTACCGGGCCTGCCGACACTGGCAGCCGATGCTGTCCGATGGTTTACCAGGACATGACGTCCTAATGTCAAGACAATGTACATGGGGTGAAAGTGCGTGTCACCCCCCAACTTTGTGTCACATGCGAGCGCGCAGCACGTCGATCTCGCAGCCCGGTGCGGCCGGGTCGAAGCCGTGCTCGACCAGCCAGCGGATGGCCACCAGGCTGCGCAGCGACCACCACCCGCGGACCACGTCGAGGTCGACGTCTGCGCCGTAGCCGGCGACGACGTCGTCGAGACGGCCCTCGTTCCCGAGCGTCAGGACGGCCAGATCGAACAGGGCGTCACCCTGGCTCGCCTCGGTCCAGTCGATCACGCCGGTGACCTCGTCGCCGTCGACGAAGATGTGGGCGAGCTGCAGGTCGCCGTGGACGAACACCGGCGTCCACGGCCGGAGCGCGGCCTCGGCGACCTGCCGGTTCCGCGTGACCAGGTCGGCGGGAAGGGTGCCGCTGGTGACGAGCCACTCGCACTCGGCGTCGAGCTCCGAGGCGAGCTCGTCCACGCCCCGGCCGGGCCAGGGCGGCAGGGGAGCGTCGTGCAGCTTACGCACGGCGGCGCCCGCGGCGGCCCACGCCGACGACGGCGCGGACGACGGTCGGCCGAGGCGGCCGAGCGCCGTCCCGGGCAGGGCGGCGAGGGCGAGCACCGGCGGCTTGCGCCAGAGGATCTCCGGGGTCGGGATCGGCGCCATGGCCATCGCCTGGACCTCGACGTCGGTGCGCGCCTGGTCGCTGTCGATCTTCAGGAACGTGTCACCGACGCGTAGGGTCGCGCACGCCTGATGGGCGACGACGACTTTCACCTCTTCCATGCCGGCCATGATTGCGTGGAGCTGCCGCCGCAGTCACCGGATTTTGTCGGCGAGCGGCTGCGCGGTTGCCGACGTCGCACCGACGTCGTTGAAGCGCTTCGACGCTCGTTCGACGGACTGCGGTGTGCGGACCGACGGGGCGAGACGTTACGGGCAGACTTCAGGGGTTGCGCACTTTCAGACAAAAGCCATATCGTGTTGAAGCGCTTCGAGGGAACGGCCCCGTCGAAGCGGATGCACCCGTGCGCAACGAAGAGCACACCGTGAACTGGCCCCCTTGGAAGAAGCTCGTCGCACCAGCGGCAGGGCCGGCACCGTCGCCGAGCTCCACCGCCCTTGCACGAGTCCACAAAGCAGCTCCTTCGAGGCCGCTGGGCCCGATCGAGCGTCGACGAACGGAGCAGCGATGCCTCTTGCGAGACGAGCACCTCTCAGACTGCTGACCACGTTTCTGGTCGCCGCGATGCTGGCGGTCGGCCTGTCCACCACCGGCTGGGCGACACGGGCCTCGGCCGACACCGTGACACCGCTGAACGCCTCGCAGATCGTCGCCGACATGGGCGCCGGCTGGAACCTCGGAAACAGCCTGGAAGCCAGCTCCAACGGGTACCCGAGCGAGACCGCATGGAACAACCCGACCGTGACCCAGGCTCAGATCGACCGGGTGCGCGCGGCAGGGTTCAAGACGATCCGGATCCCCGTCTCCTATCTGAACGCCATAGGTTCCGCCCCGAACTACACGATCGACGCCGCATGGCTGAACAGGATCCAGCAGGTCGTCGACTACGCCTACAACCGCGGCATGTACGTGGTGATCAACATGCACGGCGACGGCTACAAGAGCGTCGGCGGCTCCTGGCTCATCTGCGACGCGGCCGATCAGACGACGATCAAGGCCAAGTACCAGAAGGTGTGGCAGCAGATCGCCACCCGTTTCCAGGCCTACGACCAGCGCCTGATCCTCGAGTCGATGAACGAGAACTTCGACGGGCAGTACGGCAACCCGACGCAGCCCTGCTACTCGAACATCAACAGCTACAACCAGATCTTCGTCGACACCGTGCGGCAGGCCGGCGGCAACAACAACTCGAGGTGGCTGCTCGTTCCCGGCTGGAACACGAACATCGACTACACCGCCGGTGACTACGGCTTCGTGATCCCGACGGACAACCACCGGTCCTCGTCGATTCCCAGCAACGAGCAGCGGCTGATGATCTCCGTCCACTACTACTCCCCGTGGGACTTTGCCGGAGAGGAGAACGGCACCATCACCCAGTGGGGGGCGGGCGCGACCAATGCGTCGAAGAAGTCCACCTGGGGGCAGGAGGACTACATGGACTCCCAGCTGAAGAAGACCTACGACAAGTTCGTCACGCGCGGCTACCCGGTGGTCGTCGGCGAGTACGGCGCGATCGACAAGTCCTCGCACGACTCGGCGAACAACCGGTATCGGCAGGACTTCGCGCGCACGCTGGTCGCCACCGCGAAGAAGTACGGCGCCAGCACCATCTACTGGGACAACGGGGTCAACGGGCAGTACGGGTTCGGACTGTTCAACCGGTCCGCCAGCTCCGTGACCCAGCAGGGCATCATCGACGCCATCATGGCGGGCCTCGGTGGCACCGGCCAGTCCGGTTCGACGGCGATCGTCGGTGCGGCGTCGAACCGCTGCGTGGACATCCCGAACGCCTCGACGACGAACGGGACGCAGGCGCAGCTGTGGGACTGCGTGCAGCGCACCAGCCAGGCGTTCACCCGCACCTCCGCCGGTGAGCTGAAGGTCAACGGCAAGTGCCTCGAGGCCGCGGGCTGGGGCACCGCCAACGGCACCAAGGCGACGATCTGGGACTGCACGGGCGGCGCGAACCAGCGCTGGAACGTGAACGCGAACGGCAGCATCACGAACGCCCACAACGGGCTCTGCCTCGACGCCAACGGCCGCGGCACCGCCAACGGCACCCAGATCATCCTCTGGGCCTGCAGCGGCGCCACCAACCAGAGCTGGACCCTCCGCACGACCTGACCGCCCAGGCATCGTGTGAGCTGACGGACGAGACGCGCCGAACGGCGTCGGCCCCTGGGGGACCGACGCCGTTCCGCGGCTCAGGTCAGGCGGTGGCGCGCAGCCACTGCTGGTTGTTGCCGCCGTTGCAGGGGTAGATCTTCAGGATCGTGCCGTTCGACGTCGACATGCCGGGGACGTCGATGCACTTGCCGCTGCGCCGGTCGACGATCTCGACGTAGCCGTTACTCGTGTTCCGCAGCGTGAACTGCTGGTTGGTCCCGTTGTAGCAGTCGTACTGCTGGACCTCGGAGCCGTCCGCGGTGCCGGAGACGTCCAGACACTTGTTGGAGTGGACGGAGCGGATCCGGAGGTAGCCGGAACCGGCGTCCTCGAAGGCCCAGCGCTGCCAGTTCTCCCCGTTCCACGCGTACTGACCGACGCGGGCGTTGTTGTTCAGGTTGGGGTTCTGGACGTCCATGACCAGGCCGCTGTGCCGGTTGGTGACGCGTTCGCCGGACGCCGCGCTGTAGGTCGTGTCGAGGATGACGGTGCCGTGCCGGCAACCGTCGCAGCCGACCTGGGACAAGCCGCTCCAGGACGTGAGGTCGGAGCTCGTGGAGGTCCACATGCCGCCACTGGGGTACCGGTCGATGTAGGCGCGGTACGTGCCGTTCTCCAGCTGCACGACCGAGGGACCCTCGTGGTACTGCTGCCACTGGTTCCCCTGGTTGGTCCAGGTGGTGAAGTTGGTCGAGGTCCACCGCTCGATCCACTTGGACGTCTCGTTCTTCACGAACGCGTGGTAGGTCGAGCCGCGCTTCACGATGTACGTGTCGATGTGGTTGGCGGGGATGCCGAGCCGGGTCGGGCCGCTCCACGACGTCAGGCCGCTGTTCTGGGCGGTGTACACGTAGGGCACGAACTGGTGGTCCGAGGTGCCGAGGCTGATGACCACGCGGACCGTGCCGCCCTCGACGTAGAACTCGGGAGCCCAGGTGTAGGCCGTCCCGCTCACGCCGGCCGGGACGGAGGCGACGTGCGTCCAGTTCCGCAGGTCCGTGCTGCGCGCGATGTTGAAGTGCGTGGACTGCGTCGTCCAGGACTGGACCGTGTAGGCGATGTAGTAGTTGCCGCCCGACTTGATGATGCTCGGGTCGCGCAGCGCGCCCGTCGGGCCCCGGAAGTTGGTGTCCGCGAGGGTGCTGAAGCTCGTCGCGTTCGAGGAGGTGTAGACCCACAGCTCCTGGTCGGCGGCGGCGTCACCCTTGAACGTGGTGTAGATGTACGCGGTCGCCGCCTGGGCCGGGGGCGCGTTCACGACCTGGGCGACGGACAGGGCGATGGCGAGCACCGCGAGGAAGGCGAGCAGCCTGTGGCGTGCCTGGAGGATGGGGACGGCGTGTGTCATGTGGACTCCTTCGTCTCGTGCCTGGCGAGGCCAGGCGCCGTCGGTCTGGTGGGAGGGTCAGTCAACGAGCCGGAACGTGGCGTCCTGGCGGGCGGCGTCGGTGCCGATGGTGTCGATCCGGAGCGCGTAGTCGAAGTGGCGGATGTGCCGGTCGGGGAAGTTGTACGACTGGAACGAGGACCATCCGGTGCCGGCCAGGCCCGCGACCTGCTTGAACGTCGCGTCACTCCGGAACGTCGAGGACCCGTCGTCGGGCGCGAGCCGCAGCACGTAGTTGTCGTGCCGCAGGTAGTGACCCGGGTAGTTCTCCGACTCGAACGAGACGTACCCCGAGCCGCTGCTCGCCAGGCCGGTGACGACGCGGAACCTGCCGTCGAGCGCCGGGCTCACGTTCGGGTCGATCCGCACGGAGAAGTCGGCGTGGCGGACGTAGCGGTTCTGGAAGTTGTAGGACTGCAGACGGCGCACCGGGACGGCGCCCGGGTTGCTGTTCTCGCCGGACGGGCCGGCCAGGGTCGTCGACGTCGAGACCGGGACGCCGAGGTTCGGGGTGCCGTCCGGGTTCCAGGAGATCCGCTGGGCCCGGCTGGTGCGGGTCGTGCCGCATCCCTGGGAGGACGACGAGTTCGCGTGGTAGACGATCCAGTCCTCGGTGCCGTCCGGTGACTTGAAGAAGGTGTGGTGGGCGGGTCCGTAGACCCCGTTGGCATCGCTGCGCTGGAACAGCGGCGTGCCGTTCTTGGTCCACGAGCTCCTGCTGAGCGGGTCCGACCCGGTCAGCTCCAGCATGCCGATCTTGTAGTCCGGGGTGGCGCAGAAGCTCGCCGAGTAGGTGAGGAACGTGCGGCCGCCTCGCTGCAGCACGGTCGGGCCCTCGTTGACGGGGTTGCCCTGGGTCTCCCAGGAGTGCGTGGGCTGGGAGATCAGGGTGCCGGGGGCGGCGACCGTCCACGGGTTCGTCAGCCGGGAGATGTACAGGTTCTGGGTGGCGCCCGACTCGAAGCTGCCGTTGTTCGTGAAGGCGGAGAACACGAAGTAGTTGGTGCTGCCCACGGTCATGACGCTGCCGTCGATCGCCCAGCCGTCGTTCGGCATGAGGTTGAGCTTGCCCTTGTAGGTGTACGGACCCATCGGGTCCGACCCCGCGCTCTCGAGCACGTGCTGGCGCTGGCCGCCGCAGCACGAGCTGGGGCCGGCCGAGTAGTACAGGTACCACCTGCCGTTGAGCTGGTGCAGGCTCGGGGCCCACATGTTCGACGTCGCATCGGGCTGCGACATCTGGAACACCCGGGTCTCGGCGGCGGTCTTCAGGCCGGCCAGCGTGGGCGACCGGCGGATGTAGATGTCGCCGGTCCACGTCGTGGCCGCGTAGTAGTAGTTGCCGTTGTGGTAGCCCAGCCACGGGTCGGCGCTGTTGGGCGTGCCGACCAGGGGGTTCTGGAAGTTCGAGCCGGGGGCCGCCGTGGCGACCGTGCCCGACATGGTGAGGGGGAGCAGGACCGCAAGCGCCGCGAGAGCGGCGAAGAACAGGGTTGCGCCACGGCGTCGACGGCGCGGCTGAGGCACGGGTGTGTTCATGTCTCTCCTCGTTGAGAGTGATGTGAGCGTTAACATCCGAGCGAAGTCTCCCGGCCCTGCGACGGCGTGTCAATGGCTCGCGGCAGAGGCGAAAAACCCATGGGTTCCGGGACTCGTCCCGGAACCCATGGGTGAGAACCTGTCAGGCCTCGTTGCTCACGGCGACAGGTGCGTGGCTCGACCGGACCGCTGCACCTCGGCCCACCAGGCGTCGAAGTCGATGCCTCTCTCCTTCGCCCGTTGCTCCAGGCCGGCCTTGGTCGGGGGCTGGAAGATCTTCGGCTTGATCTTGCGGTCGGCATCGGCGTAGGTCCGCTGAAGCCTCGCCTGCGCCGCGGCGCCGTCCTGCGCCTTGGCCAGCACTTCGCCGGTAACGCTGACGCTCGCGCCGGTCAGGACGCCGCTGACCAGCGGCGTGTAACCGTTGGCGTGACCGAGGCGGTTGGGGTGGAAGGACTCCTGCTGCGGGTTCGAGTAGCCGTTGATCCACTCGGTCGAGTCGCACACGGCGTGGCCGGTGAAGCGGCTGACCGGGTTGACGAAGGTGAACCCCTTGGCGGCGGCGGCCGTGGCGGCGACCGAGTTGATGTGCACGACGGCGTTGTTGATCGCTGTCTGGTCCTCCGGGCTGAAGAAGGTCGCCAGGTTGCAGTCCTCGCCCATGAAGATCTTCGGGTAGCCGACGACGACCACCTTCGCGCCGGGCGCCCTTGTCCTGATGGCGGCGTAGAGCGTGCTGAGCCGGCCGGGGAGGGTGGTGGAGATGAACGAACGTGCCGCGGCGACCGTCCCGGCGCAGTCGCTGGCCCAGCCCGGGAGGGCGCACTCGGTGAGCACGTCGGTGAATCCGGCGTCGTTGCCGCCGATCGAGATGGTGACGTACCTCGTGCTCGAGCCCAGCGCGCTGAGCTGGTTGTTCGTCACGTCGGCCACGACCGCTCCCGAGCAGGCCCGGAAGTTGAGGCTGTAGCTCTTGGCCGCTGCGGTCAGGCTGGCGTAGGCGTGGACCGAGCGCAGGCACTGCGTGCCGTCGTCGATGTAGGCCCTTGTGCCGGTGCCCGAGGAGTAGGAGTCGCCGAGGGCGACGTAGGACTCGCCGGCGGCGTACGACGGCAGGGTCGACGTCGTCACCAGCCCGACCGTGGCAAGGCTCGTCGCCGCCATGGCGGCGACGATGCGGAACAGGCGTTGCTTCATTGAGCTGCCCCCCGAAGGTTCGTCGAGTCACTCCAGACGTGACCCGATCGCTCCCTTTATAGGAAGTTTCACCCAACTTGCGCAAGGTGTAACAAATGAACACCTCAATGTTTCTTCAGTGAAACGCCAAGGATGCCCCCGTTAGCTCACCGTCAACGGACCGAACGGCACCTCCAGCACGGAGTCGGTGAGCTTCACGAGTGAGGGGGCGTTGCCGAGCACGTTCCAGATCTCGACCTTGATCGTTCCGTCGGTGAGGTCGCCGAGAGTGCCTGTGGAACTCTCCATAGCCTGGTTCGCAGAGGTGTAGCGCTCGAAGCCGGGAACCGGATCCGTGGCGAAGTACCTGTAGGTCTCCACCCGGTCGAAGGAACCGTCGCCGGCGAGATCGTAGGAGACGCGCAGCCGCGTGCCGTTACCGACATTCGCTTGTGCGTCCACGCCGAGATCAAATGTGGTGCGCAGGCCGCCGAAGTCGCCCGTGACGTGGTCCAGCGTGGCGGTGAGCCCGGTGCTCGGATCGCCGACCGCGTCCGGTCCCGAACGCGCGCCCAGCACGGCCGTGGCAGCAGAGCCGGGTTCGGTGACCAGAGCGCCGTCTGCGGTCAGGTAGAGCGACGTCGCCGCACGGACAGGTGGATCCGTCGGATCCGTCGGGTCGGTCGGGTCGGTCGGGTCCGTGCCGCTCGGGGCGCCGCCCCCGCTCCACGCGTGAGCACCCGAGGTGACGGTCTTTCCGGCCGGCACCGCGAGCGACGTCCCGTCCGAGAATCCGACCGTCAGGGGCGACTGCGTGATGTTCGAGGCCACGTAGGTGCGCGCCCCGTTCTTGGTGAAGGCGACCGCCAGCGGAGAGTTGGCGGTCACCGCGGAGTCGACTGTGCCCAGCTCCGCGACGTTGGCGATCCAGTGGTACGTGTGGGCGCGACTCTCTCCCTCTTCGACCGGGTACTCGCGGTCGCCGTCGAGCGCGGCGAGCGCTCGCTGACCGTCCCCGAGCGCGAGATACGACCACAGGAGGTCCTGCCAGACCGTCGGGTTGCCGTTGTTGGCCGCGACCATCTCGTCGTAGTTGGCCACGACGTCGTCAGGTCTGAGGCCCAGGTACAGGTGACCGCCGGTGATCGGCAGCGTGTTGATGCCCTGGATCATCTCGGCCTCGCCGCTGAACCAGGTCGCGTACGCCCCACCGCTGCCCCAGATCATGCCCACCGTCGAGTGCCCGAAGGCATCGGGCATCGCACCGGACCCGTCGAACCAGTACTGCTGGATCGCCGCCGTCTGCGTGGCGTAGAGGTAGATCCCGGCATCACGAGTGGCGTCGTCGCCCGTGGCGGTACCCCACTGGATGAGACCGTTCGCGAAGTTCTGGCCCTCCGAGCTCGACTCCTGGTTGTTGCCGTTGACGAACGCGCCGTGGCCCGCCGCCCAGTCGTGGCCCGCGTAGATGTCGAAGTCCCGGAGATACGGGTAGCGCGGGTCGGTGCGATCGAAGTTGTTGGCATCCGCGATGAGCTGGTCGACCATGCCGCCGAACTGCTGGTCGGTGGCCCACGCCGGATCGAATCGCGCCAGCGTGGCGGCCGCGACGATGAAGTACCCGTAGTGGAAGTGATGGTCGTTCAGCTCTTTGTCCGACCCGTACCCGGCGGGAAAGCCCACCAGGGTGCCCCAGTTCTCGTTGTACGCGAACAACTGCTCCGTCTCGCCGGCGCTCGCCGTGAACCAGTCCGTGAGCGTGGCCTCGATCTGTGCGAGCGCCGTATCGCGCACGCTCGTGCGGTCCAGCTGGTCGGCGATCTCCGCGATCCGCACGGCGCGGCCGAGCGCCTTACCGGTCCAGTAGGTGTCGCCACCGTCGGTGCTCATCGGGTCGTCCGCTTCTGCGTCGAGCAGGGCGTCGAGCCGCGCGTTCGCGTCGCCCGCAGCGGTCTCGACCGCGGGGACCTCCGGCAGGACACCGGTGAACGGGGTCTCCGTCGTGAACGACGTCGCTCCGACCAGCGTGTTCATCGTGCCGCGTGCCGACTCGTAGTCGCGGTCGGATGCAGCGCCGCCGCCCGGCCCGTCGCCGGTCGAACCCTCGAGGTAGACGTTCTGATGCGGGTAGAGGGCCACGATCGTGCCCGCAGTGGTGCCCTCGTGCGGCTCCGTCTCGAAGGAGTAGGTGGTACGCACGATGCTCGTGGCCTCGTCGTACTCGTAGTCGGCGCGGGTTCCGGTCACCTCGACATAGGCATACGGGGTGTACGCGTTCGCCTGGGCGGTGCGCGCCGCGTCGTTGTCACCAGGTGTTGTCGGAAGTACGGCTACCGAGAGATAGCCCTTGCCGGAGAGGTTGCTGCTGAGCACGCTGCCAGAGGTCGTCCAGGACGATCCCGTCGGCGCGAACGCGACATAGTCGGCGCCGCCCGTGCTGAACCCGATGCGGGCGCCGTCGCGGAGCCACACGCGAAGGTCCGACGCACCGGTGAGGCGCGCGTCACCGCCCGTCATCTCGAACCAGGTCAGGGGAAGCCCGTGCCCGATCGTCGCCTTCATGGAGCGCGTTCCGTCGCTCCACGAAGGGGTGACGGTCCAGTCGCTCCAGTCGGCGACCTCGGCGACGGATGCGTTCAGCCCCGCGACCCCGACGACGAGGTCCTGGCTGTACGGGTAGTGAAACTCCCCGATGCCACCGGGCGTCCCGTAGAGGGTGGGCTGCTGGGTGTACGAGAGCCCGAGGCCCCCCGGCGACGGCTTGTACGACACCGGGTGCGCGTGCAGGGGTTCGCTCATCGAGCAGTCGAACTTCTTGAAGCTGAGGGAGGACCACCAGTCGTTCGTCGGCACAGCCCCTGCAGGAGCCGAGTCGGTGATGAACGCGCGTGCGTCGGTGGCGAGCGGGGCGCACCCTTCGGGTGCGGGACCGACCTGGTCGGTCGTGTAGCTGCCCGCACCCACGGGCGTCGGTTCGGCCGCCACGGCCGGGACGGCGCTGCTCGTGGAGAGTGTGACCACGACTGCTGTGAGGACAGCCGTAGGCGAACGCCATCCCCGCCGCCGGGGTCGGGACCTGAGCCGGGCATCGTGATGCGGTCGCGCTGTCCTGTCGGAATGGGCCGTCGAATCCGGGCTGGCAGAAGGATCGAACATCGTTGTCCTCTCGGAGCCGCCCCGACCTCGGATGCTCGGCTCATCTCGTTCCCGCGTCATTGGGGGTGATGAAGGACTTGCGAAACTGCGTATCGCACTGCTTCTGGCGAGGAAAAATCGTGGAAGCGCTCTCACACATTGCAGGGTGAAACCGTGGTCGTCAACCAATTGTGCCGAGACATCGTTTTCGTGGGGTTTTGTATCGGTTCATGACGATGCATGAGGTGACCCGCTCGGCACCGCCGGGACTGGCGCGCGGTCAGAGCCGGTCGAACGAGGCGGCGTAGCGGAACCGCCCCGCGTACTCCGCACGCCATGTGCTCAGGGTGCGCGCCTGGAAGTAGTTGTCCCATCCGGGGTCGGGTGCCTCGATCCCGAGATCGCTGGCAGGCACGAACCCGAATCGGGAGTAGAGCGCCGGGTCGCCGAGCAGTACCACCACCGGTTCGCCCATCGCATCGGCCGCTCCGAGGAGCGTGTGCATCAAGGCGGACCCGATCCCGCGGCCCTGGCGCGCGGGATGAACGCTGAGCGGTCCGAGCCCGAGTGCGGGCCGGTCCGCAAGGTGCCCATGGGTGGCGATGACATGACCGACCACCTCCGCGCTGGAGCCGGATCCGGTCTCGGCGACCAGCGACAGCTCCGGCACCCAGCCCGGGTCGTCACGCAGCCATCCGACGAGGGTGGCCTCGCCCGGTGCGCCGTCGGGTTCGACCGGCGACGCGGAGTGCTCCACCTTCTCGAAGGCCGCGGCGGTGACCGCGCGGATTGCCGGGGCGTCGGACGGGCGCTCTCGTCTGATCAGCATCCGCACACTCTCGAAGGAGCAGGGGCTGAGGAGCAAGACAAATTCCATGACTGCGCACGTCGTCCTGCGAGTACGGCCCGGCGGGCGAAAGATGGGTTTCAACGGGGGAGGTGACGCCGTGCGTCCCTTCGGGGTGGAAGAAGAGCTGCTCGTGGTCGACGCCGTCACTCGGCGACCGCTCGCGTCCGCCGAGGGCCTGATCGCGCGGGCCGGGCCGACCGGGCGGCACCGGCTGACGGCGGAGCTGCAGCAGGAGCAGGTGGAGGTCGTCGGGCCGCCTTGCACGACGCTGGCCGAGCAGCTGGCTGCGATCCAGCGGGGCCGGTTCCTGGCTGACGAGGCGGCTCGCGCGGTCGGCGGGAGAGTGGTCGCCCTGGCCACCCCGGTGTGGCCAGGTCTGCCCAACCTCGTGCCCGACGAGCGCTACCGGCGGATCCAGCAGCATGCCGGCCTGCTCGCCGACGAGCAGCTGACGTGCGGCTTCCACGTGCACGTCCAGATCGAGGACCGCGAGGAAGGCGTCGCGGTGCTCGACCGCATCCGCGTCTGGCTGCCGACGCTGCTGGCGCTGAGCGCCAACTCGCCGTTCTGGTACGGCGTCGACTCCGGGTTCGCCAGCTACCGCTACCTGGCCGGGAGCCGCTGGCCGGCCGCCGGGCCGAGCGAGGTGTTCGGCTCCGCGCGGGCCTACGAGCAGCGGTCGCACGCGCTGCTGCGCTCGGGGGCGCCGCTGGACGAGGCGATGCTGTACTTCGACGCGCGCCTCTCGGCGACGTACCCGACCGTCGAGGTCCGCGTCACCGACGTCTGCATGAACCTCGCGCACGCCGCCGTGCTGGCGGCGCTGACGCGCGCCCTGGTGGAGACGGCCGCACGGCAGTGGCGAAAGGGTGAGCTGCCACCGTCCGTGAGCACCGCGGTGCTGCGGGCGTGGACCTGGCGGGCGAGCAGGTTCGGCGTCGACGGGCTGCTCGTCAGCCCGGCCGACGGGGAACCCGTAGCGGCTGGGCCGGTCGTGGCTGACCTGCTCGGCCTGCTCCGGCCCGTGCTCGGCGAGTACGGGGAGCTCGACGTCGTCCGGACGGTGGTGGACGAGATCGTCGCGCACGGCTCCGGCGCACGGCACCAGCGGCAGGCCTTCGCTCGCGACGAGGACCCCTCGGACGTGGTCGACGTCGCGCTCGGCATCGGCACCCCGAACCGGCCCCAAGAGGTCCGCGCCGGGCCGGGAACCGGTCCGGCAGACGCGCACGAGCAGGCCCAGGCGGGCTGAACGGTCTGCCGGTGCGGACCTAGCCGGGAATCTCCGGGTCGGGATCGCTGACCACCAGCGCGCGCAGCAGCGTCTCGGCGACCTCCCGCTGGCTCACGTTGCGATGCAGAGAGGCGGACTCGAGGATACTTCTGGCTTCCAGCTCGCCGCAGTCGTTCGTCTGCATGATCGCGCCGATGGCGCGCTCGATCATGATCGAGTCGGACATCTGCTGGTAGTACCCGGTGGCGCCGTCCTCGAGCTCGGCGAGGCCCAGGTGCAGCCGCACCATGGCCGCGGTGATCTGCGCGTAGCCGTCGGCGGCGGTGAGCAGCTCGCCGGTCCATGGGTCCGGTGCGCGCGAGTAGAGGTTGAGTGCCACGGCGATGTGGTCGTCCACCACCGCGGGAACCGCCGCCGCCGAGACGAAGCCTTCGTGGGTTGCCTGTTTCCGCCAGGCGTCCCACGTCTCCACGTCGCTGATCACCGGGACGACGCCGGCGGTCAGCTGGTCCATGGCGTCGATGCATGGTCCCCTCCCGGCGAGGGACTCGGCCTGGTCACACCGGGCGGCGGCGCCGGTGCTGCTGCCCGCACGCACCGTCAGCCCGAGCTGCCGCACGGTGATGCTGGCCTCGAGGTCTGAGCGGAGCACTGCCGCGGCTCGATGGGCGAGCTCGAAGGGGAACGCGGAGATGCTCATCACAGGGCTCCCATCTGAGTCCGTTGCGTGCGTGGACCCTCCGGATCTTCCGACTTTACGGGTGCGCTTCTCTGCTCGCGCGCGGAGATCTGCTTGACGGGTCAAGACGTTGTCCGAAGGGCTCACCGAGCACCCGGCCGGTAGATGATGCATCACCTACGCGGTACCCTGAATGGCATGAGCGACAACGTGCCCTGGCTGAGTGCGGAGGAGGAGCGGTCTTGGCGCGCCTTCATCCGGCTGCAGCAGAGGCTCTCCCGGCGCCTGACCGCGGGCCTCCAGGCGCAGTCGGGCCTGTCGGGCGCCGACTTCGAGATCTTGGTCGCGCTCACCGACGTCACCGACGGACGCGTGCGGTTCCAGGACCTGGCCGAGGATATCGACTGGGAGCGGAGCCGCCTGTCGCACCAGGTCGCCCGGATGATCAAGCGCGGGCTCGTGGCCCGCGAGGAGTGCGCCGAGGACGGCCGCGGCGCGTTCGTGGTGATCACCGCGCAGGGCCGCGAGGTCATCGAGGCCGCGGCGCCGAAGCATGTCGTGACCGTCCGGAGGCTGGTCGTCGACGCGCTCGGCCCCGATGACCTCGCTGAGCTCGGGCGGATCTCGGGCCGCATCCTCGAACAGCTCGACGCCGAGCCGGGCTGACCGGCGTACTGCCTCAGTCGACGGTCGCCGACCGGAGCGACCGGATCGCTGCCAGCGAGACGTCCCGCAGGGACGTCGGGGCCTGGGTGTCGTGCCAGTGGTCGGCAGCGGCCTCCAGCGTCGCGAGGGCGGCCAGCGCATGGACCCGCGCGCGCAGCCGGTCCTCGCGCCGGGCTGCGGGAAGTGCCTCGACGAGCTCCTCGGCCCGGGCCCTGGCCCGGATGTGTGCGGCGCCGGCGATGGCGGGTACCTCGTTGGCGAGCCTGATCCGGGTCCGCGCATCGCGCTCCGCCTCCTCGGCGGACTCCGCCGGCAGGTGCGCCAGGACGTGCTCGAGGGCCGCCGGGATGTCCAGGCCGGTGCGGATCGCCTCGATGACCGCGTTCGCCAGCTCGTTCTCCAGCGGGTCGTGGAGGACCAGGTTCTCCTTGGTGACGAAGTACCGGTAGACGGTCGCCACCGAGACGTCGGACGCGGCCGCCACGTCCTCGACGGTCACGGCGTCGAAGCCGTGCGTGTCGAAGAGGCCTAGGGCTGCTGCCTGGATGCGGCGTTCCGTCTGCCTGCGCTTGCGCGCCCGCAGGCCGTCCGGTCGCGCTGCGTTGCCGTGCCGTTCTCCCGCGCTCGCGTCCTCTGTCTTCACACCGCTCATGATACCGGCTATCTTTTGAGAGTGACTTTCAAAAAATCGATCGGCGGCCACTGTGAACCCGGTTTCGGTCCTGTCGCGGACCTCCTCGCGGACTTCATCGACTCGGGGCGAGAGGTGGGCGCGTCGCTCGGCGTCTACCGCGCGGGGCGCCCCGTCGTGGAGATCTGGGGCGGGCACGCCGACCGGGCCCGTACGCGTCCCTGGGAGCGGGACACCATGACGCCCATCGCGTCCACCAGCAAGGCGCTCGCCACCTCGGCAGTGCTGCACCTCGTCGACCGGGGCGTGATCGACCTGGAGCGGCCCGTCGCCGACTACTGGCCGGAGTTCGGACAGCAGGGCAAGGCCGAGATCCCGGTGCACCTGGTGCTGGCGCACCGCTCCGGCCTGGCGGCTCTGGACGGCTCGGTCAGCAACGATGACGCCGCCGCGCTCGACGAGGTGCTGCACCGGCTCGAGCGGCAGAAGCTCTGGTGGCGGCCGGGCGCGCGACACGGCTACCACGCCGTCACCTACGGATACATCCTGAGCGGCCTGGTGCGGGCGGTGACCGGACGCACGGTCGGGCGCTACTTCGCCGAGGAGATCGCGACTGCCTACGGGCTCGACCTCTACCTCGGTGTGCCCGCCGGCCAGCACCACCGGATCGCCCCGATGGTCGGTCCGTCACAGAGCCAGGCGTTCCGGTCCCTGCTCAACCCGACGTGGCTCCCGTACGCGCTGGGCGTCCTGGACCGCCGGTCCGTGTCGTACCACGCCACGTTCGGCGGCAGCGCCGCGGGCTTCGACGACCACGACGAGCTCGTCCGGTACGACGTCGAGGACGCGTCCGCCGGCGGGGTGGGCAGCGGGCTCGCCCTCGCGCGCCTCTTCGCCGCGCTCATCGGACCGGTGGACGGACGCCGGATCGTCTCCGCCGGGCTCATGAACGCCGCCCGCCAGCCACAGGCGGCCGGGCGCGACGAGGTGCTGCGCATGCGGACCGACTGGGGCCTCGGCTTCCAGCTCCCGGGCGGCCCGATGTGGCCGAGCGTCGGCGTTCCTGGCCTGTTCGGGCACACGGGTGCGAGCGGTTCTCTCGCGTTCGCCGATCCCGAGCACGAGCTGAGCTTCGGCTACACCCCGAACTACTGGGGCGAGCTCAGCGCGGTCGGCAAGAGGAGCCGGTTCCGGTCCACCGAGCTCACCGAGGCCGTGTACGCCGCCGCCGGCATCAGGCGCTGGCCGGCGCGCTGAGCGGGGCGATCGTGACGCCCGCAACATCGCGGCGGTCTCGTTCTCGCTTGCAAACTTTACCGTACGTACGGTAAAGATAGGGCATGAGGCCGAGTTCCCGCACCGAGATCCTGACCGCCGCGATGCGCGTGGTCGACGCCGTGGGCGGCGCCGACATCACCTACGAGTCGGTAGCCCGAGAAGCCGGCCTGACCAAGGCCGGGCTGATGTACCACTTCCCGTCGAAGGACGCGCTGATGATCGGCGTGATCGAGCACGTCATCGACCTGTGGCAGACCGAGCTGTGCGAAGTCCTTGCCGTCCCGCTCGAGGACTCGACGCTGGCCCAGCGCGTGGACGCCTTCGTGCGGTTCGCGGGGACGGGCGGGGTGACCCAGGGCGAGTTCGTCGTCTTCACCGAGGCGGTCCGGCGTCCCCAGCTCTCCGCCCCGTGGCTGGAATGGCTGCGGGCCTGGTTCGGGTTCGGTGAGGGCACCGACGCGACGTCGCTGATGCTGGTGTGGCTCGCCGCGAACGGCCTGTGGATCGCGGAGTCGACGAACATCCTGACGGTCACGCCCGAGCAGCGCACGGCGCTGCTGGGCCAGATGGCCGACCTGGTCAAGGAGGCTTCCGCATGAGCATGAAGCAGTGGCTCGTCCTGGCCGGAGCGATCGCCCTGGAGGTCACCGCGACGCTCGCGCTGCGCGCGGCGATCGACGACCTCTGGTGGTCGGTCCTCGCGGTCGCCGGTTATGTGGGCGCCTTCGTGGGGCTCTCGGCACTGCTCCGGCTCGGCGCCCCGATCGGCGTCGTCTACGGCATCTGGGCCGCTGCCGGGGTCGCCCTGACCGCCGTCATCGCGTCGGCGGTCTTCGGGGAGCCGTTCACGCTCACGATCGGGTTCGGGATCGCGCTGGTGATCGCGGGCGTCGTCCTGGTCGAGACCGGGCACGAGACACCCGCTGTCGCACCCGCCGCCGCGCTGGCCGACCAGCACGCCGGCCAGCCCAAGCAGACCGTCGAGGAGATCCGATGACGTGGCTCATCCTGGCCGGGGCGATCCTCACCGAGGTCGCCGCGACCCTGTCCCTGCGAGCCTCCGAAGGCCTGCGCAAGAAGGCGTGGATAGCGCCGGTCGCCGTCTTCTACCTCACCGCGTTCTCGCTCCTGACCCTTGCCCTCGCGAACGGGATGCCCGTCGGCATCGCGTACGGGGTCTGGGCCGCCAGCGGGGTGGCCCTGACCGCGGTCGGTGCGCGCGTCTTCTTCCAGGAGAAGCTCACCTGGCGGATGACCGCCGGGATCGTCCTGATCGCGATAGGCGTCTTCGTGATCGAGCTCGGTTCCCAGGCTCACTGACCCGCGTCAGGGGCTGCGGCTCCGACGGCGGGGAGGATCACCTGTTCCCGGTGGTCATCGGCGGCCACGTCCACGGGTGGCGGCGGCCGTTCAGCCACCCGCCGATCCAGGTCGAGCGGACCAGGACGTGGTAGCTCAGCACCAGGACCACGAAGGTGACCACCCAGGTGATGAGCAGCTTGACGATCACGGGCAGGGCGAGGTCGGCCAGCGGGATCTCGATGGCGAGCAGCAGCGGCAGGTGCATCAGGTACATCCAGTACGACGCGTCGGCGAGGTACCGCAGGGTCGGCCGTTCGCCGTTCAGGTAACGGACGCACAGCCCGGTGAGCGCGTAGCACCAGGCTGCCGACGCGAGCGCCGCGACGGGTGCGAGCGCTGCGGCGTTCCCGGTGGGGATGACGTAGAGCACCGCGGCGGACGTCACCACGGCTACCGCCAGGTGGACCCACCGGCCACGGCTCAGCCGGACCAGCGCGTCGGGCCGCGCGTGCAGCGTGTACCCGACGGTGAACGCGCCGACGTACGCGACCAGCACCTCGGCCTCAGGCAGGATGCTCAGCGGCTTGTGGATACCGCCGTCGACGGGCGCGCCTTGCAGGAGGACCGCGACGGCGTACGGCACGGCGGTCAGCAGCACGCCGAGCGGGCCGCTGAACCAGCCGCCGGCCAGCTCGGCGGCAGCCGTGGCGCGCTCGGCGCCCAGGACCCGCCGCAGCACGGCCCGCACGGTCAGGACGATCACGTAGATCTGCAGCAGGACCACGAGGAACCACATGTGCCCGGGGTCCAGGGCGGCCAGGACGGGGTGGACCGAGCTCGGGGGTGCTTGCGGCATCTGCTGACCCCGTGCGGCGGCGCCGACGACAGCGAGGATCCCGATGGGCAGCACCGCCAACGGCCAGAACGCGATCACCGGCAGGCCGATCCGCCGCAGCCGGTCGACGGCGAACACGCGCAGCCCCTTGCGGTGCAGGGTCAGCCGGGCGAAGTAGCCGGCGATCATCATGAACAGCGACATCCGGAACAGGTGGATCACCACCACGCCGTCGTCGGCGGCCGAGGTGGTGACGCTGTCGGTGATGAGCCAAGGGGCATCGACGATGAACGGGAGCAGCGAGTGCAGGACTATCCCGAGCAGCAGCGCACCTCCGCGCAGCGCGTCGAGGCCGTGCACCCTGTTCGCGGATGCTGACGAGGTGGAGGTGGAGGTGGTTGCAGCGGTAGCTGTCATGCCCCGAAGTTACGGCTGGGCGCGGGCGGGCCGCGTCGGCCGATCGTCCACCTCTTGGGTCATCCGAACGGATGATCTTTTGGCCATCCCGCCTTCAGCCGGCCCGCACTGGTAGCCGGCGCCCACGGCCGGTGCCCGTCTTGTCTATCCCGGTCGGTGGCAAGCCTGTTCACCCGTCGGCCATGGACCGGTCACGCGCGTCTCGTAGCCTCGCGCCGCACCGCAGTCCGAGCCGGGGAGCACACGCAGATGTCATCCGTACGAGCACGTATCCGCCGAGGTCTCCTCGCGACCATCGGGACCGGCAGTGTCCTCGCCGGGCTCGCGATCGCACCCGTGGCCTCCGCGGCAGAGGCCGCCCTCACCCTCGACCAGGACGCGATCGGCACCGGCGGGTCCGTCACTGTCACGTTCGACGCCGGTGACGCCGTCTACGAGCGCAACTGGATAGGCATCTACCGCGACGGGGCGGTGCCCGGGGGACCGGCATCGCTCGACTGGCGGTACGTCCCCGAGGCGACGGGAACGGTCACCTGGAGCCCGGGCGACCGGGACGGCTGGACGCACAACGCCGCGTCGATCGGTGCGGGGGACTACGACGTCTACCTGCTCGAGGACGACGGCTACGACGTGCTCGCCGGCCCGGTCGACCTCACTGTCGAGGCCGGCGGGACCGTGCCTCCCGCGGAGCCCAAGCCCGAGGTCGACGGGGTGAGCGAGCTCGACGTGCTCAGCTTCAACGTGTGGCACGGCGGTACGCAGATCGACGACGGCGCCCGGGAGATCGCCGACATCCTGAAGCAGACCGACGCCGACGTCACGTTCATGCCCGAGGTGGGCGACGCCCCGGCGCAGGTCGCCGCGCTGCTCGGCTACGACCACCTCACCGCCACCGACACGGGCATCGTGTCGCGCTACCCGATCCTCGAGTCCAGCACCGTGGACCGGTGGTGGACCAAGGCGGTGCTCGACGTCAACGGGACCGAGGTCGTCGCCTACGGCGGGCACCTGGAGTACCGCTGGTACGCCACCTATCTGCCGCGCGGGTACGGCGGCGCGATCGGGGGCGACTGGCCGGACGGCTGGGACACGTGGAACAAGCTGCCCGCGCCGGTGACGGACGTGGCCGACATCCTCGAGGCCAACCGGCAGTCGGGCCGCCCGGCGACCGCCGCGGCACTGGTCGAGGACGTCGAGGCCGAGCGCGCCGCGGGCCGGATCGCCGTCGTCGGCGGTGACTTCAACGAGCCGTCGGTGCAGGACTGGACCGAGGCGACCGCCGACCTGCAGGACCACAACGGCGTCGTCGTCCCGTGGCAGACGACGCAGACGCTGCTCGACGGGGGACTGGTCGACGCCTTCCGCGAGGTCTACCCCGACCCCGTCGCCAACCCCGGCAGCACGTGGCCGTCGGACAACCCGCTCTTCCCGACGTCGGACCTCACCTGGGCGCCGGAGGCCGACGAGCGCGACCGCATCGACTACGTCTTCGTCACGCCGGACGAGCGCGTCTCCATCGACGACGCGGCCGTCGTCGGCCCGCAGTCGACGATCGTGCGCAACGAACGGGTCGACGACGACAGCGCCGACGTGATCCTCACGCCGGACGCCGTCTGGCCGTCGGACCACAAGGCCGTGCTCGCGTCGTTCAGCATCTGCGACGACGGCTGCGCGCCGGCCGCTCCCGCCTGGGACAGGTCGGCGGTCTACACCGCGGGCGACGAGGTCTCGTACGCGGGCTCGACCTGGCGGTCGGCGTGGTGGGCCAGCGGCAAGGAGCCCGGCGCCCCGTACGGCCCGTGGCAGGAGATCGTGGAGCGCGACGGCGTCGCGCAGTGGACGGCTTCCCGCATCTTCGAGGCGGGCGCGGTGGTCTCGCATGACGGCCGCACCTTCGCGGCGAAGTGGTGGACCCGCAACCAGGAGCCCGGCCACCGGCACGGACCGTGGCAGCTGGTGGACGACGCCCGTCCCTGACCGGGCCGCACCGGTCGGCTGGGACACTTCGACCATGGACACCGGACGCGAGGCGGCCCGGCGCGCCGAGGACGACCTCGGCGTCGCCCACACCTGGGGAGACGGACCCGAGGTCGTCCTCCTCAGCAACCCGCTCGCCGACCCGGTCGCCTGGTCCGCCGGCGTGCGCGGCGACCTCCTGCGCGCCGGCCACCGGGTGACGACGTTCGAGCACCGCCCCGAGCAGGACGACTGGCGCGGCGTCGTCGCCTGCGCCACGGCTTTCGTGGAACGCCGGGAGGCGCCGGTCGCGCTGGTCGGCTGGTCGCAGGGCGCCGCGATCGCACAGGAGGTGGCCCTCGCGGCCCCGGACAGGGTCCGCGCCGCCGTCCTGCTCGCGCCCTACGGGCGGCAGAACCAGATCGACGTCGTCCTCCAGCAGGCCTGGGACGACCTCCTCGACCACGGCACCGACAGCCTGCGGCTCCTCCTGAACCTGCTCACGGCGTTCCCGCCCGAGCGGCTGGCCGACGACGGCTTCGTCGCGCAGCTGCGCGCCGCGCAACACGACTGGGCCGGGCCGCCCGACCCGCGGACACGACGGCGGTCCGCGGCGTTCATCGCGTCCTACCAGGACCGGCTCGCCGACCTGGCCGACGTCGCCGTCCCCTGCCTGGTCCTGGGTTTCGAGCTCGACACCGACACCTTCGCGGCCCGGGCCCGCGAGGTGGCCGACGCGATCCCCGCCGCGGAGTATCTGGAGCTGCCCGGCCTCGGCCACGCGGCTCCCGCCGCGGAGCCGCAGCGGGTCTGGCCGCCCGTTCTCGGTTTCCTCGCGCGGCACCATCCGGCCAACGGGTTGACGCGCATATGACGGACGCCGCGAGCGGCCTCGACCTGCGCCGCCCGGACAAAGGCGCTCGCCCGGCTGCGATCCTCTGGGCGGTCGTCGGGGCGGCCCTGATCCTCGATGCCCTGGTCGTGCTGTTCGTGAGCAGCATGCATACCGGCATCGTCGCGACATTCGTGATCGGCGTCCTGTACGTGTTCCACGGGCTCTCCCGGCACAGGACGCGGCCCGGAGCCCGGCAGGGGCCGGCCCGGTGGCTGCGGATCCTCGTCCCGAGCCTCACTGCGCTGATGCTCCTCGCTTTCGCAGGCCTTGCGGTCTTCGGCAGGATGGACACGGCCTCGCAGGAGGAGGACGCCGTCGTCGTCCTCGGGACGGCAGTGCAGGACGGCGACGTGACACCGGCGCTCCGCTCCCGGCTCGACGTGGCCGTCGACTACTCCGTCGCGAACCCGGACGCCGTCGTCGTGGTCGCCGGAGGCCTGCCGCCCGGAGAAACCGTCACCGAGGCGCTCGCGATGGAGCGGTACCTGGTCACCCGCGGGGTCGCGGAGCACCGGATCATCCAGGAGGGGCGGTCGACCAGCACCTCCGAGAACTTCGGCTACGCGAAGGACCTGCTCGACGCACGCCTCGGCAAGGAGTACACGACGGCCTTCGTCACGAGCGACTTCCACGTGTTCCGTGCGGCCGGGATCGCCCGGGCGGCAGGGGTGCGCGCCACCCACCTGCACGCGGACACTCCGTGGTACGAGGTCCCCGTCGACTACGTGCGGGAAGCTCTGGCCATCGCGAAGTTCGTGGTGACGGGGCGGTGACGTCCCGGGGACCCTCTATGTGGACCGGCCCGGAGACGGTAGGGGGGGTCAGGCCGAGCCGGCTCGCTCTCCGGCCAGGCCGCGCAGCATCGCACCGAGGATCCGGACCAGCCGTGGCTCGACGTCGACCAGGGCGTGCGCGAACCGGGGGTCGGAGCGGTAGAGCGCGGCGACCTCCGGCCCCGGCGTGGCGATCTGGTGGAACGTGCCGGCCATGGAGGTCGACGCCGCGACCAGGTCGACGCCGTCCTGCTCCGTCAGGCCGGGCAGGGCGGCTCGGACGGCGGGCACGATCTGGCCCAGGCCCGCGCCGGTCGTGAGCTTGAACTCGCGGACCTTCTCGACCGACACGTTCCGCTCCAGGTTGAGCGGCGTCTGCGCGAGCAGGTCGCAGAACATCGGGCGGGCGGCGAGGGTCCCGGCGAAGGCCGCGGCGACGGCGTCCGGGGCGGGCTGCTCGATGGCGCGCAGCCGCTCGGCCAGCGCCGGAGCCCAGTCGCGCCAGCCCTCGGCGGTGAGCCGCAGGAAGATCTCCTCGCGCGTCTCGAAGTACCGCAGCATCGCGGACTTGTGCATGCCCACGGCCTCGGCGATGTCGGTCAGCGTGACCTCCCGGATGCCGCGCTCGGCGCCGAGCCGGCGGGCGGCGTCGAGGATCGCGGCCTCGCGGACGAGCTTGGCCTCGGGGGAGCGCGCCCGCTGGAAGTCCCGGGAAGTCGTCATGGTCACATCTTAGCGCAACGGGGTTGCGCAAGTTAGGGCAACAGTGTTTTATTAAAGGCATGCAGCAGACATGGTTCATCACCGGTTCCTCCCGTGGCCTCGGCCGCTCCCTCGCTACCGCCGCGCTCGCCGCCGGCGACCGGGTGGCCGCCACCGCGCGGCGGCCCGAACAGCTCGACGACCTCGTGGCCGAGTACGGCGACCGGGTGCTACCGCTCCGGCTCGACGTCACCGACCGGGACGCGGCCCGCACCGCGCTCGCCGAGGCCGCGGCCCGCTTCGGCCGGATCGACGTGATCGTCAACAACGCGGGCTACGCCAACGTGTCGCCCATCGAGACCACCGACGACGCCGACTTCCGCACCCAGTTCGAGACCAACTTCTGGGGCGTCTACAACGTCTCCAAGGCGGCGATCCCGCTGCTCCGCGAGCAGGGCGGCGGGCTCGTGATCCAGTTCTCGTCGACCGGCGGACGGGTCGGTGGGTCGCCGGGTATCGCGTCCTACCAGGCGGCGAAGTTCGCCATCGACGGCTTCAGCCGGGTGCTGCGCACCGAGACGGCGCCGTTCGGCGTCAAGGTGCTCGTCGTCGAGCCGAGCGGGTTCGCCACCGACTGGGCCGGCGCCTCCATGACCGTGCACGACGCCCCTGCCGGGTACGAGTCCACGGTCGGAGCGATGAACGCGCACATGCGCCAGGGCGGTGCCGGTGCGGCCGGCGATCCCGACCGGGCCGCCCAGATCCTCGTCGCGCTGGCCAAGCGGGACGACCTGCCGACCAACCTGCCGCTCGGCGTGAACGCCACCGAGATGTCCGTGGCGCAGGACCGCCGTCTGCTGGAGTCGGACCTCCGGTGGGCTGCCGTGAGCCGCTCGGCGGACTTCGCGGAGCCGTTCCCGGTCGAGCTCCCGGCCTGACGCCGCACGCGGGCTGGTGTCCGGCAATGCCTCACGATGACACCCGGCTCGTATGAACCACGTCACGGCCTGGAGGCGTCATGCTCCCCGCACCGGTGGACATTGAACGCTTTGTGACTCTCAACCGAAACTCATCGAACCCGTCCGACCGCTCCAACCCGGCCCTGCGCCGCCGTACGGTCTGGAGCACCGCCTCGCGGGGCCTCGGCGCCGCGGGCAGCGCGCTCGCCGTCGTGCTGCTGGCCACGGCATGCACGACGGCCAGCGCGGCGGTGCCGGAACCGCCGTCGACCGCGCCGTCCGCTTCCGCTCAGGAGGCACGCGTGCCGTCGGCACCCACCGACGCCGCTCCCGAGCCCGCCGCTCCCGCGGAGGCGTCGCCGGTCCCGTCCGTCCCGAAGGACGGCGGGGCAGAGCCGAGCACCGCTCCCTCGCCGGCGCCCTCCACGGGCCGTGACGAGTCGAAGCCGGAGCCCATGGACCAGACGGAGCCTCGTCCGGTGCCGACCGTTCCCGGGGAGTCGTCGCCGAAGCTGGCCGTCACCGGCTGAGCGACCCTGGAGGACTGAGCGGCTCCCGGCATCCACGACTGGGAGCCGCTCGTCCGTGCCTGGGGCCGGGTTGCTACCCGGCTCCGGGGCGGCGAAGCCCGACGTCTCGGAGATCGGGTGGCTCATCCATCGAATGTCGCCACTAATCGATTGACTATCGAGCGATTCTCATCGAGAATCGCTGCATGAGTCGCATAGTCTTCAACATGCTCACGCTGCTGATCTTCAGCGGCATCGCCATCAGCCTGTTCGCCCAGGTCGTGATCCTGCCGGGGATCGCTGCCGACGAGGTCAGGCACTTTCCCCCGTATGAGCCCTACCGTGTCCCGCTCCTGGCCGTCGGGATCGCGTTCATCGCGTGCGCGCAGGTATCGCTCGCGGCCCTCTGGGCCCTCGTGTTTCGCGCCCAGGCGGGCATCTTCTTCCGGCCGGGCACTCAGCGCTGGGTGATCACGATCGGTGCGGCGGTCGGCGTCGCGACGCTGCTCACCGCCGGCTTCTTCCTGTACCTCACGTTCGTGGGGATCCCGATGCCCGACGACATGGGGGACCTGGGCCTGTGGATGGCAAGCGGCCTGGGATGTTTCGTCGGCGTCGCACTGCTCGGTGTCGTGTTCGTGACCCATCGGCTCGTCGGACGGGCGACGGACGCACAGACCGAGCTGGACGGCGTGCTCTGATGGCGATAGTCGTCGACATCGATGTGCTCCTGGCGAAGCGGAAGATGTCGGTCGGCGACTTCGCCGATGCGATCGGCCTGAGCCCGGCCAACGTGTCGGTGCTCAAGAACGGCAGAGCGAAGGCGGTCCGGTTCTCGACGCTCGACGCGATCTGTCAGGTTCTCGACTGCCAGCCGGGAGATGTGCTGCGGTGGGTCCCCGACGACGGCGACGCGCTCGGGGCCTGACCGTCAGGCCCCCGCGAGCGTGTCGCCCAGCGGTCAGGCGGGCATGGTTCCGTCGGCGGGCGCTGGCGGAAGCCCGCCGACGGAACCGGCTCGTGCATCACCGAGTGGTGGCCCGGGCTGCGGCGTCGATGATCTCGGCGACGACGGTGGGTCGGGACACGGAGACGGCGTGGGAGGCGTCGATCTCGGTGGTGTGGGATCCGGCGCGCTCGGCCATGAATCGCATGGACTCGGCGGGAATGGCGAGGTCCTGGGTGGTGATGAGGGCCCAGCTGGGGATCGTTCGCCATGCGGCCTTGGTGGCCTTGTCCTCGAGGGCCTTGGCGGCGATGGGCCGCTGGGTGGCGGCCATGCGGTCGGTGATCTCGGGTTCGACGTCGGCTGCGAAGACGCGGCGGAACTCTTCGGGCTTGATGTAGAGGTCGGATCCGGTGCTGCCGTCGGCGGCGGGGAAGGGCCGGGGTGCGAGGGCGGGGCCGAGCTCCCCGCCGGGGTACTTGGCGGCGAGCTCGCCGGTGCTCTCGCCGGGCTCGAGGTGGAAGCTGGCGATGTAGACGAGGGCGGTGACGTTGTCGGCGCCGTCGGCCGCCTCGCTCATCACGGAGCCGCCGTAGGAGTGCCCGGCGATGACCACGGGACCGTCGATGCTGTCGATGACGCTGCGGAGGTAGGCGGCGTCCTCGGCAAGGCCGCGCAGGGGGTTCGCGACGGCGATGGACCGGTAGCCGCGTCCGCTGAGATCGGTGATGACGCCGTCCCAGCTCGCGGACTCGGCGAACGCGCCGTGCACCAGGACGACGGTGGGCGTGGTGGTGGAAGAGGTGGTCTCGGTCGGGGTGCTCATGGTGGTTCCTCTCGAGTCAGGTTGATCTGCTGCTGTCAGCAGAATGCAATATATTGCACGCCCGTGTCAACGCCCCGCTGCTTGCGGTTGTTCCCAGCCGGGGCGCAATATATTGCATGCCTATCCCGCAGAACGCCCCGACGATCGACCGCCGCCTCCTCCGGGACGACGTCTACCGCCGGCTCCGCGACGCCATCGTCGACGGCACCTTTGCCCCCGGTGAGCAGCTGCGCGACGTCGACCTCGCCGCCTGGCTCGGGGTTAGCAGGACCCCTGTTCGGGAAGCGCTGCTGCGCCTGGCGGAGGCCGGCCTGGTCTCGGCTCAGCCTGGGCGCTCGACGACGGTCACGTCGCTCTCCGAGAGCGCCGTCCGAGATGCTCGTGACGTCGTCGCGGCCATGCACCAGCTCGCGGTCCGCGAGTCCGTCGGGAACCTCACCGAGGCCGATCTCGACACGATGCGCCAGGCCAATCGCCGGTTCCGCGAGGCGATCACCGCGGGCGACATCGAGGCCGCCCTCACCGCGGACGACGAGCTGCACGCCGTCCCCGTCACCGCGGCGTCCAACCAGGCGCTGGCCACGGTGCTCGACCAGTTCACGCCCGTGCTGCGCCGGGCGGAGGTGCTGCGGTTCTCGTCGGTGAGCGGGAGCGCGTCGGCGGACCGGCACGACGACCTCATCCAGGCCCTCGCCGACGGCGACGCCGACCGTGCCGCACAGATCGCGGCCGGCACGTGGAGCACGCTGGGCCCCCGCTGAACGACCTGACGCGCCGCCCTGTCGCCGGGTACGAGTGGATCGAGGCCGACCACGCCCGCGAGCTACGCGCTCGGCACGAGTTCTTCGACGTCGTCGACGCGGAAACGATCGAGGACGGCCTGCCCCGGCCCCGGTGGGTGATCCACTCGTCCGCCAGCTTCGGGGTCGACTTCCTCGACGTTCACGGGTCGATCTGGCGCACCGTCATCTACCGCTGGACCGATGAGCGGCTGTGGCGATCGACGACCACCGACTACACGTATCCAGACCGCGAGCAGCACTGGGATCTCCCCGACGTGACACTGGAAGTTGAGGCATCGGTCCTGCCTGACGGAACCGGCCAGCTCATCGTCGATGACGCTACCGCCGGTACGAGGTCCGTCACTGAGTTCAAAGTTCACGACGTGGATCTCTGGCAAGGTAGGCGAACATGACAGGTGCTTCAGTCCCGGGCGTCACGATCCACGAAGCCATGGGGGCGCTCGCTGCGCAGCGGCCCGTGTTCCACAGCGAAGCGGACTTCCAGTTCGCCCTGGCCACGGCTCTCCAGAACGCCTTGCCGAACGCTGCGGTGCGGCTGGAGGTGCCGCGGCGACTCGACACGGGCCGTACCGAGTACCTCGACCTGCAGTGCACGACGGCGGACGGCGTCACCACGGCGATCGAGCTCAAGTACTTCACACGCGCCTGGTCCGGCACGGTGAACCAGGAGGAGTACCAGCTGCGCGCCCACGCGGCAAGGGACCTGGCGCGCCTGCACTACGTGCACGACGTCGTCCGCCTGGAGCGGCTCGCCGACTCCACCGGCGCCCGCGGGATCGCGGTGATGCTCACGAACGAGCCCGCGCTCTGGACCCCGCCGACCAAGCCGGTCACCACGCGCGACGCCGCGTTCCGTCTCCACGACGGCGTCACGCTCACGGGTGTCCTGGACTGGGGACCGGGCTTCCGTCCCAACCGCCGCGAGCTTCGTGGAACGTACGGCGTGCGCTGGAGCGACTACTCCGCCATCGACGACGGCCCAGGCGGGGCGCTGCGTTGGACCGCTCTCGAAGTCACGCCCTAGTGCCGCTGGTGTCCTGGAAGACCTGGCACCCCCCGCACGCGCGCCGGGCGAACTCGTCGGCCGTGACCGGATCCAGCGACGCGACGAACTCCTCCTCAGGCATCCCGAGCAGGTCGGAGCCTTCGACCGTCACATAGCACGGTCGGTCCTCCGTGGACTCACCCGCCGTCGCAGGCGGACCCGGCGCACGGCACGTCGAGGCTCGCGACCTCGCTCCTGGACCGGCAATATCTCCCGTCGCTGCTCACGAGCGCGGCGCTGTAGCCGGTGACGGTCTGGTCGCTGAACGCCGGCAGGTCGGCGGACCCGGCGAACAGCATTGTCGCGACACCCTCCGCGTCCGTCTCTGCGTTCGCGGCGACTCCGCCCTCCTCGTCGCCGTCCTCGCTCGTGTGATGGACGAAGAACGCCACGTCGGCACCGGGGACCGGGGCGCCGTCGGCGAGGATCGTGGCGGTCAGCTCGACCGGATCCTCCGGACTGACGGTGGCGACGTCCGCGACGGCGATCGACACCTCCTGGCACCCCTGTTCACGTCCCGCCGAACAGCTCGTTGCGAGAGTGAGCAGGACAGCAAGTGCCAGAAGGGTGTCGATGCGTCGTCTCACTCGCAGGGCTCCTCAGGTTCCTCGGGCTCGAACGGGTTCAGGGCGTGCTGGTTCACAGTGTGGATGAGAACGCTGATCGTGTCGTGCTCCCAGTCCACCGGGAACGGGTCGAGATGCCAGTAGCTCAGCATCTGCTGACCGTCTGCTCCGTACAGCACCGCGTGGTTCTTCTCCGCCCGGAGACGCCCGGGCGTCGTGAACACGGGGACCGGGACGTTGAGGACCTCGACGACGCCCGCGAGGGTACGCCGGTCGTTGTCCGAGACGTGGAGGATCACTCCGTGGACGGCATCCTCCGGACCGATCTCGAGTCCCACGGTCACGTCGGGGATCCAGTCGCGCTCGTACGTGAGGTCGAGGTCGATGTCCGGGACGATCAGGATCTCGGCGAAGTCGGTCGTCAGGCTCTCGTAGTCGCCTTCGACACCCATCGCCGCCCACGTTCCGGTCCTGTCGGGCCTGAGGCGTAGCTCGCTGATCGAGTCGGCCACGAGCCGGAGGTCGGCCCGCACCGTCGGCAGGTTCAGGTGCCCGTCCATGACGAGAGCCGTACTCGGATCACAGCGGTCCTCCCAGATCCGTTCCTTGTCGAACGACAGCTGGATGCCCGTCTCGACCTTGACATGCACCGCGAGCTCTCCTGTGCTGGGCTGCGACTCCAGCCTCAGTGCCCCGGTTGCCTCCAGCACCGCAGAGGAGGTCGCCCCGAGATCCGTGAACTCGATGGCCGCGTTCCCGGTGAGCGGCAGCGGCTCCCCGACGGGGATGCCCTGGATGAGGGCTGCCTCTACCTCGACGAGCCCGTCCAGCGTGCTGGCTCCCGCGCCCTGCCCGTCCTTGCCCGTGTAGCTCAGCGTGGGGGCGGCGAACCCTTCGCTCGCGTCGAAGCCGGAGACCGTCAGGGCTGTCACGGCGGGCACGTCCGTGAGCTGGAGGAATGCCGACCCGTTGGAGCCCTCGCCGAGCACGTCCACGGCGGTCGCCCTGATCTCCAGGCTGTCCAGCGGGCTGCTGAGCGTGGTCGTCACAGTCGTCTCCTCGCCGACGGCGACCAGCAGGTTCGTCGACTGCGGCACGGCCCCGACGGTCACCTGGCCCCGCATCTCGCCGTAGTCGGTCGTGTCGGCCTCGACGCGCGCGTCGAGGGCGCCGATCTCGTCCGACGCGCGGTAGCCCAGCTCGATCTCGCGCCCCTCGGCGCCTGCGCCGAACCGCGAGGGACCCACGGTGACGTCCAGGTTCTCCGGCATCCCCGAGAGGTCGAGCAGCGCCTCCGCGCGGGGGACGCCCGGGATCACGTCGAACGCCTCCGCGTAGACCTGCAGCTGCCGGCCCGGGTTGCGCAGGCCGCCGATGTCGACGGTCTGCTGCGCTGCATCGACCGTGACAGCGGTGGGCAGGCCCTGGAGGTTGAGGTTCATGACGGCGCCGAGGCACCCGTCGACGGCGTCGCAGAGCTCGGGAACCACGTCCGTCGAGCACCCCGGCCCGTCGGCGCAGGTGGTGGCGCGGGCGGCGACCCCGTTGTCGAACAGCGGCGCGCCGCGCTTGCCACGGTCGGCGAGGTTCTCGAGTGCGGCGACCTTTCCGCCTTCGGCCTGCAGCAGAAGTCCTGTGTTGGTGTCGGCCGTATAGGTGAACTTCCCCTCGGCGATCGTCAGCAGCACGGTGTTCGGCGCGTGCAGGACGCCGGAGAGCGCGAGCTGGGTGTCCGCCACACCGCCGGCCACCAGGACGAGGTTCCCGTCGAGCGCGACGTCCTGCTCGGCCATGCGCAGCTCGGCCTCCTGGTCGGGACCGCTTCGCGAGTAGGTCGCCTGCTCGATACCGGCTGCCGAGACACTGGCATCGATCCGCCCGCTCGCCTCGTCGTAGTGGAAGGCGAGGTGCGAACCGTCCGGTGCCTGGGCGCCCGCGTGGTTCGTCACGGCGGCAGTGGCGCGGGTCAGAGCGCCCGCGGTGCTCCTGAACCCGAACTCTCCCTCACCCCAGGCGACCTCGAACCCCGCGGGGATGCCTTCGATGTCGAGCCAGGCCGCCCACTTTTCACCCTGGTAGGGCAGGTTGTTCGCCAGGACTGTCACGCCACCGAGCGGCGCGGACGCCGTGCCCGTGGCGCGCGCGGCGGCGGTGTCGACCACGACCTCGGCCTGGGCTGGCACGTCCGTCAGGGCCGCGTCGAGGTAGCCAGAGGAGGCCCCGGTGACGACCAGGCCGATCCGGTCGACGGGCGCCGAGCTGGTCATCGTCGCGACGGTGCGCTCCGCGATCGTGGAGGCGATCGCGAGAGACCGCGGGAGCCCGGAGACCTCGCCCCGCGCCCGTAGGTGCGGGAAACCGTCGTAGGTCGTGTCGGCCTGCGCCCTGAGGGTCAGGGCACCCAGCGGTGCGCTGGCCGTGTAGCCGGCGTCGATGGTTCCGTCGCCGAACGTGACGGGCCCGACCGTGAGGTCGAGCTCGTCGGGCAGCCCCGTGAGGGTCGCCTCGGCGCGCAGGTCCGGCAGGGCATCGATCATCCCGATGAGCCGCACG
Organism: Promicromonospora alba; assembly: GCF_042654905.1. NCBI lineage: Bacteria > Bacillati > Actinomycetota > Actinomycetes > Micrococcales > Promicromonosporaceae > Promicromonospora > Promicromonospora alba. The sequence goes on along the minus strand of NZ_JBHSFI010000003.1, from coordinate 473,648 downwards.
TACGCCTGCAGGGTGTCCGACGGCGGCCGGTACCCGGCCAGGTGCACCGTCCGGGCGGCGAGGTCCGCCGTCACCTCCGTCGGCAGCCCCTGCATGGAGATGGTCCCGACGACGGCGAGGCATCCCCGGTCCTCGGTGCAGAACGGCGAGTCGTCCGCCGCGCACCCCGTACCGGTGGCGCAGGCCCGCGCGACGGCGGCGACGCCGTTGTCGTACAGGGGCGCACCCAGACCGTCCAGCGCGGCCACCTTGCCCAGTCGCGCTTCGAGCGTCAGACCGATCCGGCGGTCCGCCGTGTACGTCAGCCGGTCTCCGGTGAAGACGACGTCCATGATCGCGGGGAGGTTGTCGACCCGGCCGAGCAGGGCCAGGCGCGTGTCGTCCGCTCCGTTCGCGTCGGTGAGGAGCGCGTCGACGTCGACGAAGACGGGATCACCTGCCGTGTCGGTCTCCAGGCGGAAGCTCTGCGCCTCGCCGTTGTCGGCGTACTCGACGTGCGTCAGGTCGCGGGTGGCCACCGCGGCGTCGATGTTCCCCGTGCGCTGGTGGTAGGTGCCGGCCAGGCGCAGCCCGACCGGCGCGACATGGTCGGCGTGGTTGGCGGCGAACAGGTCGATGCTGCTCATCGTCCCGGTCAGCGCTCGTGCGCGCACCGTGCCGTCGGCCCAGTCGGCGTCGAACCGGGTGGGGATGCCCTCCAGGTCGGCGCCGGCCGTCCAGACGCGGTCGCCGACGGGGAGCCGAGCGGTCAGGTCGATCCCGCCGAGCCTCGATGACAGGGTGCCCTCGAGGTGCTGGGCCCGGAAGTCCATGCCGACGTCGATCGTCGCCGGGATGTCCTCGATCAGAGCCGAGACGTACTCGTCCCCGGTCGGGTCCAGGTCCGCGACATGGTGCGGGCTGGCGAAGAAGTCGACCCGCGGCACCTCGCTCGACGCCTCGTACACGACCCTCGGCGCCTCGCCCAGCGTGTAGTCCAGGGCGACGGTCGCCGGCACCTCGTGCACGACGGCGGTGACCGACGGGCCCGCCTGGGTGTTGGTGTAGGCCATCGACGCGCGGTCGATGACGCCGCTCGCGGTGTACCGCACCTGCTGGGCCTGGGTCGAGACGTCGATGGTCGCGTCCGCGGGCAGGTTGGAGATGTGCGCTCGGGCCCGGTGCACGCCGTCGAGATTCCCCGCCGCGTCGAACGACTGCCCGCCCGGAGCGAACGCGGTGGTGACGCGAGGATGGTCGTCGAAGTAGGCGTCGACCAGCTCGAGCCCGGAGACCCGCGCGCTGACGCCCAGGTCCGCACCATCGGTCACCAGGGTCACGTGGTCACCGTCGGCCGGCGGGTACTCACCCAGCCCCTGGGAGGCGTCCACGTACGCCGCGCCGAGGGCTCCGGGCGCGTCGAACAGCGCCCGCCCGGAAGCGACGTCGGCCAGCAGCGAGACCGTCGTGGGGATGTCGTCCAGGCCGCCGCGGAGCACCAGCTCGCCCGCCAGGTCGAAGTACGCGACGTCGATCCCGGTCATGCGCGACGACGCGGTGTAGTCGAGCGTCACGGATCCCGACTCCTCGGTCGCCAGCGCCGCGTCGAGCTGCGCCGGGAGATCCTGCGCCGTCGCCCGGGTCGCCTGGACCAGGTCGGTCCCGCCGGCGTAGGTGAAGTCCGCGAACAGGAGGCCGGAGATCACCGAGTCGGCCGCATAGGCGAGGTCGGCGCGGTCTCCCGCACCGGTCCACGTCAGCTCGGCCCGCACCTTCGTCGGGACCCGGTCGACCACTGCCTGGACGAATCTGTCCTCCGGAGCATCGCCCGTGCGGGCGTTCGCCAGCACGAGCGCGTCCAGCCGGGTCTCGGTGGTGCTGAAGGACTCGACGACGGCGGTCTGGTCGTGCTCCTCCGTGGCCGGTTTGACCTCGACATCCACGCTGAACAGCCCCGGCACCGGGGAGAACTGGGCACTCGCCACCGTCGGGTCGACGGCCTCGCCCTCCTCCGTGTCCGCGACGGTCGAGAAACCCGCCGTCACGGCCATGGCCTCGCCCGCGCCGACCTGGGCGAGGTGCGCGTTGATGTCGAGCTCGCCGGCAAGGAGGCTGAACGGGCTGAACGTGAACAGGCCCAGGGTCGCCGTCGACAGGGACGTGCCTCGCCGGTAGCCGTCGAACCCGACCGACAGGCGCTTCGCCCCCGGGATGTCGTACACGGCCCACACGTGCGCCGGAAGGTCCTCGCCCGCGAACTCGCTGGTCGGCAGCCGCACCTCGAGCATCGCCAGGCCCAGGTGGATGACGTTCAGCAGGGCCTCGGTCTTCGCCGTCACCGTCTCGGTCAGGTCCTCGACCAGGCCCCGGAGCTCCAGCACCTCCACGAGCGCCCACGGGTTGAGCAGGAGCCAGACCGGGTCCTCCATCAGCTCCAGCAGATTCGTGAGCCGGCTCTGGGCGTCGTCGAGGAGCACCTGAGCGTCCAGGAGCTCCTCCACGGCGAGGGAGACGTCGTCGAGGGAGGCTGCGGGCAGCAGGTCGGCCAGGACGTCCGGGGTGCCGTCGCCCGTCGCGTCGACGATCGCCGGCACAGCCAACGGGAGCCGCATGGTGCACGAGACGGTCTGGGTCTCCGACTCCGAGCACACCCGGTACGTAACGCGGGGAATGCCGTCGGGCAGCGCCTCCAGCACTGCCAGCGGGTCCACGCCCAGGTCCGCCGACAGCTCGACGTCCGCCAGAGCGGTCTCCAGCTCCAGCCGGGTCGCGATCCTGGACGCGTCGGCGGGCGTCGTTGTCGCGATCTGCGGCTGCAGGTCAGCTGCGTCCAGATCCGGTCGCCCGTCGCTCAGGCGGCCTGCCGCGTCCAGCGTCGTCAGCGCGTCGGCAGCCGTCGCGTCCACCAGCTCCTGCGCCGGACGTGTCGGGAGCGTCACCGAGCCCGGGCCTACCGCGGGTTCGGGCTCGACAGCCGCCATGGGCACGTCCGGGGAGCCGGACGCGGGCGCCAGCGCGGGAAGGGTCGCCACCTGCTGGGTGGCTCCGTTCGGCACCTGCTCGACGAGCACCTGCCCGTCCGGACCGGGGTCGAGCGCCGGGACTTCCTCGATGGCCTGCGGAAGGACAGGCGAGTCCAGCGCCGTGACGGCGTCGTCCTGCGGCGCCGGACCGGGATCCGGAGCCGCGGCGGCGGGTGCGACGCCAAGCCCGAGGAGGAGGGCGACGACAGCAGAGAGAGCAACGCCATTGTGCTTCAACGCGACCATCAGGACTTCCCATCTGGGGTGGGTGGAGTACTGGGCTCGTGGTGCATCTCGCGCAAATCACCCGCTAGGGCGGGCGGATGAAAGGTAACTCGCGCCAGTCGGCTCGACAAGGAAAATGGCCACCTCCTGGAGCGAGCACGGCGGTTCGACTCCGCCGCCACCGGGACCAGGATCGCGCGGTCCTTGACCCGTCTCTGGTCAGTTGGCTATCACGGCCACGCCGGCGCGGCCACCGTCGACGTCCAGGACCGTGCCGTGCACGAACCGCGCGTCGTCCGAGGCGAGGTAGACCACGGCCGCGCCGATGGCGTCCGGGTGGCCGGCATCTCCGGCGGGCGTGCCGCGGGTCATGGCGCCTGCGAAGTCGACGGCGGGGTCGAGCTCCGGCGGACGGATCACGCCCGGCGAGACCGCGTTGACGCGCACACCCTGTGGGCCGAGGTCGGCGGCCCAGGCGCGGGTGAGCGTCTCGAGAGCGCCCTTTGTCGAGGCGTACAGCCCGCCGAGCGGGGTGCCGAGCCGGGCGACCCACGAGCCGAGGTTGATGATCGCGCCGCCCCCGTCGGCCACCATGCGCGGCGCGACTGCCTGGGTGAGGAAGTAGGGCGCCTTGACGTTCACGGCGTAGTAGCGGTCGAAGGTCTCGGAGTCCGTGTCGGCCAGGGTCACCGGGGGCGAGTAGATGCCGGCGTTGTTCACGAGGATGTCGATCCGCCCGCCGAGCGCCTCGGTCGCTGCGGCCGCGAGGTCGTGGCTCGCTGCTGGGCTGCCGTCCAGGTCGGCGGCGACGAAGTCGGCCTTGCCGCCCCGCTCGCGGATGTCTGCCACCACCTCTTCCCCTCGCTGCGCGTTCCGCCCCGAGACGACGACGTGCGCTCCTTCCGCCGCGAGCGCTTGCGCGATCGACCGGCCGATGTTGCTGGTGGATCCGGTCACGAGGGCTGTTCGGTCCAGGAGCCGCTGCCGTGCCGCGTACTGAGTGGTCTGCTGTGTCATGCAAGGGACGGTAGGGAGCCGATTTTGGACTAGCAAGTCCAGAAGATCGCTCGTACCGTCGGGACCGTGAAGCTCACGCCGAAGGGCCAGGCGACGCGGCAGCGCATCGTCGAGGGTGCCGCCGAGTACCTGCGCAGCAACGATCCGGGCGCCGTCACGCTGGACGACGTCCGAGCCGTGACCCACACCTCCAAGGGTCAGATCTTCCACTACTTCCCGGACGGCAAGGAGCAGCTGCTGCTTGCCGTCGCGCAGCACGAGGCCGACCGGGTGCTCACCGACCAGGAGCCGCACCTCAGCGCGCTCGACTCGTGGGAGTCGTGGTCGGCCTGGCGCGACGCGCTCCTGGCCCGGTACCGCGCCCAGGGCCGGTACTGCCCGCTCGGTGCGCTCATGGACCAGGTGTCGAGCACGCCGGGCGCGGCCGCGGTGGTGTCCGAGCTGCTGGGCCAGTGGCAGCGGCGGGTCAGTACGGGGGTCGTCACCATGCAGGGCAACGGCCTGGTCAGCTCGGACCTGGACGCCGACCGGATCGCCGGGGCCTTCGTGGCCGGCATCCAGGGCGGCGTCCAGGTACTGCGCGCGACCGGAAGCACCGACCAGCTCGAGTCGATGCTGGACCTGCTGATCGACTACCTGCGCCGGTCCTGACCGTTCGCTGGACCGAGATCGGCGGAGACGCTTTGGTGTCGGTTCAGGGCGTCGGCCAGGGCGTCGTCCGCCGTCAGGTCGATTCGGGTGCCGCCGTGCACCGCCGTACGACGTGCTCGCGGTAGTCGACGGTGCCCTGGGTGGGGCACGAGCTGGTCCGCCTGCCCGTGCCAGCTCAGCGGCTTGCCGCCGGACCGGGCGAATGCCGAAAGGTCAGGATCGTCGCTGCCGATCATGTCGTGGAACTGGCACCTCCTGCGTTTCGTGCGAGTTCGTCTTGATACGGAGATGGCTACGGTCGTCCCACCTCAGGCCCGTGTCGGGTACTGATCGTGCATGCCGCGCGGCACAGCAATGCTCACACCACGGTGGAACTGGGTGCGGTCAGGGATTCCAGTAGAGGGTGCTGAAGGTGCGGTCGAAGCGACGGGCCTCCAGGTCCGCGCGCTGGATTCCCCACTGCACGTCCGCGCCTTCTCGATTCTTGATGTCCGGGTTCCAGTGAGCCAGCAGAACCCAGTCCTCGACAGCGCCCGACACCGGCTCACCGCTGCCCCAACGTCCGAGCCTCGTCTCGCGAACCGCGCTGCTTGCGAGACGTCCCAGGGGATCCGGGTCGGAGTCCTCCTGGTCCGCGTATCCGCCGAGCTGTAGATGCCTGCTTCGGTCAGAGGCGTCGCGCCAGATAGTGACCAGCTCGTCAGCGTTAGGGAACCCGGGAAGTTCGTAGTACGGCAGGTCTGGTTCGGTTCTGGCCCTCAGCTGGCCCTGCGGGTACGAATCGACGATCTGCTGGTAGTAGTCATCGCCGGGGTAGCCCTTCCAGGTGTTCTTGTCGCGTTCCTCCACCGGTGTGTCGGTCGGGACATATATGGCTTGGCCGTAGTTTCCTTCGCCGTCTGGCTCATCGAGTGATGCGAAGAGCAGCAGGCGTCCGTCGGGCGGCAGGGGGAGGTCCGTCGCGTCCTTGGGCAGGGCGGCGAAGTCGACGGACGCGAGGTACGGGTACTCCGGGTCCGAGACCTTGGCGGGCAGTAGCAGGGGCCCGCCGAACCTGCCTGCGACCGGCCCGTCTCCGCCACTGGTGAGAACCGCGCAAGGCCTGGCGTGACCGATCCACCGGTCCACCTCTTCGGCCGGTAGCGGGTCTATGTCCTCCCACGGGTATCCCTCTTCAATTGCCCGCGTACGGAAGGGGATCAGCTTTGCTTGGAGGTCATCGGCCGTCATGTCGGCGAGCGTAGTGGCCGCCACCGACGACCTGCTGATCCGCTGACGACTCCGATGAGTGCCGAGCCGCGCACGGTCCCGCGATCCAGGGGAATGTCGAAGAAGAGCATGCGGGGCTCCCTACGGGGAACGGTCGTGCCCGCACCTTAGGTGCAGCGACCCGGGACCCCTCCCGTGGCCGGCGCCGTACGCTCAACCCCGCCCGGCCCGACTCGCTGAGCAGGAGGAAGACATGTCCCAGCCCGAGCGCGATCCACGACCTGGCGAGGGGCCGTTCTGTGCCGCGTGCACGGAGGAGACGCTGGCGTGGGATCCGCCGGACACCACGACGTACAACGGATCGGGTAGCAGGTTCTATGGCGGTTCGGATCGATGCCCCAACTGTGGATCGGTCATCAAGGAGCTCTACCTGACCGTGCTGTGGATCCCGATCTGGTCGCTGGGGCGGTACCGCATCATCGACCTCGGTTTTTCACTCTCTCGGATGGGCTCCCAGTATGTGGGGCGTCGATTTCCGGTCAGCGCCGACAATCCCTGGGGTGACAAGAGGCTCTCGAAGAGCCTCGCGATGGCCGACTATCTGACCGGCAAGCATCAGAAGGACTGGCCGGAGCCGGCACCGTCGCGGCTGCCCGAGCACCCTGAGGTGCGCGGGTCGGCACATGAAAAGGCGGAGGTGATGTGGGCGGCGGGCCGGGCGAGCGAGGCCTTGCCGCTGTACGAGGAGGTGCTGGCACGTCACGAGGCAGTGCTTGCCATCGACGACACAGCGACGCTCCAGCTTCGTCAGCGGGTCGGCGAGGCGTACCTGGCCGTCGGGCGCGTGACGGATGCCTACGCGATGCTCGAGCAGACGTCGCACCACCTTGCCCGGGTCCTTGGACCCGGGCATCCCGAGACCACCCGAGCGCTAGAGGCCGTAGCCGAAGCCGGGTCGAGGATGGGTCCCAGAGGGATCTACGACGCCGATGCGGTGCTCCAGAAGAAGCTCGACGCCCTGGAGAAGAGCGTGGGACTCGACGATCCCGAAGCCCTGCGAGTGGCGAGCGCCCTGGGCTCGACCCTGCAGCTGAACGATGTCACCGGGGGAATCGATCTGCTGGAGCGCACGCTCGAACGTAGTGCCCGTGTCCGCGGTGCCGAGCACCCAGACACCATCGAGGTGCGCGGCCAGCTCGACTGGCTGTGCGACGTCGCCGAGACCGGAGGCGACAGACGAGCGCGACGGGCTGCAGCAGGCGCTCGGAAGAGGCTCCACGGCTAACGTCAGGACCCGGGCCGGCGGCTGAACGTTCGCGGAGTCACAGACCGCGCTGGTCTTCGTTGTCGTCGCCAGGGCGGGCCATCGACATCGCGAAGGCCGGTGCGAGACCGGCTCCGATCGCTATGCCGATCGCTATGCCGAAGATGCCCATCGACGGGACGAAGACCATGCCGAACGCAATGCCGACGCCGACAGCGAGCCCGACACCGGCGCCCCAGTTCCAGCGCCGGTGGGGCGGGCCTCCTACGTCGTTGCGGGGCTCGCTGGGTTCGTTGTCCTCCATGAGATCCACGGTAGAACGGGAGACAGGCCCAAGTCTTCCAATTCTGGTCGCGCGGCACTCCCCATGGCTACGCCTGGTCGGCCGGCCGATTCCGGATGTCGCGCCAAGTGGTCCGGTCGGTCGCGAAGAGGGTTCGTGTCTCGACGTGGACGGGCGTTGTGATCGCGAGTACGCGGGAGTGGTGATCTCGTCCTGACCGGCCCGCCAGGCCACGAGATCACCACTCCCGTTCTTCAGCCGGGTCTACCCGGCATTGACGCCAGGGCTCCCAGCGCCTCGTTCAGCAGAAGGTGCCGCGATAGTTCACGGTCTCCTCGTCTGCCCTGTTGAGCATGCCGAGGTTGACTTCGAAGCAGGAAGAGGTCGTGAAGTTCAGGGGGCCTGCATACTCGTAGAAACGGCCGACGTCTCGGCCGAGCAGGGTGCTGGAAGAGGCGGAGTAGATGATGAGCGACATGGACGTCGGCGTTCCGTACAGCACTCCGGACTTGACCGTGCGAACGCAGAACCTGTTGGAGCCCCTGTCGAAGACGCCAGTGTGAGCGACGACCTTGCCCGTGTTGAGACTGTGGTGCGTGATCAGGGCGATTCTTGTGCCGCTGCACGTCTCGGCTGCGGTGGCTGAGGTCGGTGCCGCGATGAGCGCGCCGACCAAGAGCGCCAACGTAAGCAGTGCTCGGGTGAGCTTCTGGGCCATGAAATGCCTCCTGTATCTACCTAGGGAATTGGATGTCCAGGCGCTAGCGCTGGTTCGTCTGGTCACGGGTGATGGCGCCGATTGCGACACCGAAGGCCGCCTTCAGATTGCGCTTGACCTGTCCGTTCCTTCGCTTGACCGAAGTGAACACCAGCGCGCCGAAGCAGATTGCAGGAACCTGCAAGCCCTTCGAGACGTGCGCGTTCACGCAGCCTCTGTGCCTCGCGTGACCCGCAACCGGCTCAGCTCGTCCTCTCACACGACGGTCGGCGGCAGCGATCCGAGGGGGTGGGGCTGTTGTTCAGGGGCGCCGGTCATACATCGAAGATGCGGGCGTTATGTGGGTGCCAGAGGCAGGTCGAACCCAGCCGGGCCGTCAGGAAGGACCGAGGCACGCCAGTGGGCGCGACGGCGTCCTTCGTCGCCTCGTGGATAGGTGAGCCCGGCTTCTCTGGCGGCCCGCTCGATCGCGCGCATCGTGACTCCCGTTCCGGCGGGTATCGGGGCGTGTCGAACCCAGACTCCCTCGCGCAGCGTCCAGACCTCGCAGCGGGAGAGCCCGGACCCGACCCCGTGCCAGACCCGCACGATCCTCGCGGCTCCATGCGCGGCGACGACGGCGGTCGCGAGCTGGGCCGCCAGCGGCGGCAGGGAGCCGACGTCGACGTCGGGCGGTAGCAGAGAGTGCAGGACGGCGACGGCGCCGCTCTGCTTGATGGTCCCGGTGACCTCGTCTGCTGCGGCTTGCACGACGGCGGGAGCGTGGCCCATCGCGACCGATCGAGCGGCCCAGCCGAGCATCTCGAGGTCGTTGATCCCGTCGCCGACGGCGACCGTCCGTTCCGCCGGTACGTCGAGACGTGTGCGGATCGCTTCCAGTGCTGCGGCCTTGCTCGTTCCCGGAGCGGTGAGATCCAGCCAGTCCGGGCCGGCAGGGGTGGCTGTGACTCCTGTGGCGCTCAGGGTGTCGCGCTGGTGACCGATGCCGGGGGAGTGGAGCGCGACGCGCGATGCGGGCGCAGCAACGAGGTCTGAAAGCGGCACCTTCTTCTGCGGCCCGTTGAGGTGTCCTGGATCGAACGCGGCGTTGACGCGCCAGCCCCAGCCGATCTCCTCTACGGCGACTCTTACGTTCGGTGCGATCTCAAGGGCTCGGCGGATGGCCGGGCCTGGGTCGAATTGCTTGGAGGCGACTACCGCGTAGCCGGTCGGGATGGTGGGGTCGAGGCGGATCGTTACGGCGCCGTTGGAGCAGACGGCGTATCCCTGGACCAAGCCCAGTCTGGTGGCGATCGGTCCGAGGCCGATGAGGGATCTGCCGGTCGCGAGGACGATGTGGTGGCCTGCTGCCCGGACCAGATCCAGGGCTGCGACGGTTCCGGGCGGAATTCTGCGGTCCAGCCCGATGAGGGTCCCGTCGATGTCGAGCGCGACCAGGCGCTGTGCTGTCGTCTGGATGCTCTGAGCGGCTGCCGTCACTGGCTTGTCTCCCGATCGTGCTCTTAGCTTTCTCGTCTGCCCAGGCCGGGCTGGTATTAACTGTTCCTCTGTTCGCGCCAGGATGGGAGAGCATTCAGCGCGTCAATTTATTCGCGCCAGATTGCCGTCAATTCCCTCTGGATGTGGAATGGAACTGGCATCCATTTCAAAGAATTTCCTGATTGGAGAGAGTCGTCGAACGTGCGCGAACACTCGCAGCGCGCTGCTGCCTCCCGGCTGGGGCAACTGCTCGACCGATACCGCTTCGACAGCAACTCCAGATTGCCGCCCGGCATTCTGACGTTGGGCCCCCATCTCCGGACTGAGATCGCTAGGCTCGACGAGCAATAGACCGCACGGAGAACCGCGACGGGCAGGGGCAGTCGATGCCGAATGAGCGTTTGCGCCGGCGACGGGAGGCGACCCCCTCGCCGTCGGGCAGTGGGGCGCCCATGACACGGGCGGAGCTGGCCAAGGCCATTAACCAGTACCTCTGGAAGTCGACCGGTAGGGACTGCCACATCACGGTCGATGCGTTGCGCCGCTACGAGTACGGGCAGGTGTCCTGGCCCGGAGCCATGTACCGGGAAGCATTCCGCGCGGTCCTGGGCGCCGAGACCGATGCTGACCTCGGATTCGTTCCCACGCCCCGTGGCAGGGCTGCCGTGCGAAAGAATTCAGCATTCCAGGCCGACAAAGCCAACCCTCCAGGTGAATTGATCCATCACGCCGGCGACGTCAAGCCATCACCGGCTACTCCGCCTATGCCATCCGGCGCCTGGGCGACGATGCCCTTGGGCGTCGTCGCGGCGTCATATGTCCACCGAAGCCCGACAGCCCTCAAAGCTGAGGCTGATGCGGGTCCCGCTGCCGACGAGGCTGCCCGGGAATCGTGGTGGCACCTCGCGACGGCGACGGCGGCAATCGACCCGACGGGAATCGAGACTGTGCACGACGAGATAGTGCGCCTGGCGCGCCAGTACGACACTCTTCCTCCAGCCAAGGTGCTGGTTGACGCTCGCGGTACGCGTGACCTGGCCTATGGCCTGCTCGAGCAGACGCGCCGGCCGGCGCAGCTGACGAGCCTCAATCTGGACGCCGGGATCTCCTGCGCCCTGCTGGCAGTAGCGAGTTTCGACCTAGGACAGCCCGAGGCCTCGGTGGCTCAAGCACGCGCAGCAGCCAAGTACGCGGACGTCATCGGGCACGCCGGGCTCAAGGCATGGTCGACCGGCCACCTGAGCCTGGTGGCGTATTGGTCCGGCAATGCGCGTGACGCTGTGCGTATCGCAGACCTGGCCCTTTCTGCTGCTCCGGACGGAAGCGCGAGCGCACGCCTGCACGCAGTGCGGGCTCGTGCCTGGGCATTGATAGGCGACCAGCGCGAGGTCGCTGACTCGTTGCAACGTGCTGATGAAGCCCTGGCGTCCTCTGACGGAACCGAAGAGTTGCACGACGAGATCGGCGGTGAGTTCGGCTGGGGGCTCACGCGCAACGCGATGTGCGCGGGGACCGCGCTCGTGACGGTCGGCGACGCCGCTGAGGGTGCTGACCGCCTCCGCGAGACGATCGCAGCAGCCCCTCGCACAGTCTCGGGCCACCTTGTCAGGCGGTCTCGAATTGATCTCGCGACTGCCGAACTAGTTGCTGAGCGCTTCGACGCCGCGGTCGACCAGTTGCGGTACGTCTGGTCCACGCCTGTGGACCAGCGTCGAGTAGGGCTTACCGGTCGCCTTGATCGCGTCCAGAACGCCCTGGGCCACCCGAGATGGAAGAAGTACCAGCCCGCGCACGCTCTGAAAGACCAGATCACAGCTTTCACCGGAGAAGCCGATGATCACCGCTCACTACTCCTCGCTGGTGACGTCGCCTCCGGCGCGATCGCTCCATAGCCTCGCCAGGTGCTCCTCGCGGGCTGGGTCCATACCGTGCCCGTCCTGTCGTGGGTGATACACCGGCTGTTGCTTCTGGTAGCCGGCCCAGGTGTCGAGGACGGTCTCCCGCAGGGGCCTGCACGTGAACCCGGCTGCCGCAGCCTTGGCGCCGTTGACCTGCCACGTCCCGAGGTTCGTGCGCCACAGGGGGATCTCCGTCCACTGGCGTACCCCCTGTTCGATGAGCCACTCGTCGCTCGCGTGGACCGGAGTCGCGGCTCCTTCGGTGGCTTCGAGGCATGCGTCAATCAGATCGCCGTAGGTGGCGTGGCCGAAAGGAGCTGTCAGGTTGTAGATACCAGGTTGCGCCGCCGCGATCTGGTCCAGGGCGAAACGCGCGACATCGCGTACGTCGACCGGCTGGATTCTGGGATCAGGGGAAGGCAGCAGCCACGCCGCGTCGCGCTGCGCATGCTCGAAGAGCGACAGCATCCGGCCGGTGTACTCTCCGGGACCGAGGATTACCCCGGGACGCAGGATCAGGGCGCCTCCTGGCGCAGCCGCCGCTGCGAGCTCGCATCCCGCCTTGAGGGTTCCGTACTGGTAAGGCCCGGGCAGTTCGGCCACATCGGAGTCTGACTCACGCGCGTCGATGCGTGTCGGCCACAAGTCATCCGTCTCGTCGACAGGACGATCCGGCCAGTTCTGGTACGCCGACACCGTCGACATCAGCACATAGAGACCCGCGCGATCACGAAGTTCTGCAAGTGCCTGATTCACGTCTCCCGGTTCGTAGGCCGAGGTGTCGACGGTCGCGTCCCACGGTCCCCTTTCGGCCAGTCGCCGAAGATCATCGGTGCTCCTGCGGTCACCGGTGACGTGCTCGACACCTTCAGGTGGCAGACCGCTGCGACCGCGGGTCAACGACGTCACCTCCCATCCTCGGGCGAGCGCGCTCTGTGCGAGTTCACGGCCAAGGAACCAGGTGCCGCCGAGGATGAGGATGCGCATGGCCGTGATCGTGCCTGACAGCACGGCTTGAGCACCAGGCACCCGACTGATGTGTCCACACACTGATACACCCAGACAGCCCTGCCTCGTGGTCGATCTGGCCATTTAGGCTCTCAGCAGGTTTTCGCGACGCTCACCATGCTCGCGAGACCTAGTCGGGGCGCACGGGACAACAGACGTGAGCTGCCCGGCGACGGAGGCAACACTTGATTGGAGAACTGACGGCGTGGGCTTTGTGGATGATGCGGCACTGATTCTCGACGACCTAGTCGCCCTGCGGCGGCGGATCCATCAGCATCCCGAGGTCGGGCTGCATCTGCCGAGAACGCAGGCGGCGGTAATGGAGGCGCTGGACGGGCTGCCGCTGGAGATCACAGTCGGCGCAGGGCTCAGCTCAGTGGTCGCCGTGCTGCGTGGGGATCTCCAGGGGCCAACGGTGTTGCTGCGCGGAGACATGGACGGTCTACCGATCATGGAGGACTCGGGCGAGCCGTTCGCCGCGGCCACCGGGACGATGCATGCCTGCGGGCACGATCTGCACGTGGCCGGCCTGGTCGGAGCCGCGCGTCTACTCAGTGCCAGGAAGAGTGACCTCGCGGGCAACGTCGTCTTCATGTTCCAGCCCGGCGAAGAGGGACCCGGCGGGGCGCTCCCGATGATCGAAGAGGGCGTCCTTGATGCGGCCGGCGCGGCCGTCGATGCGGCGTTCGGCATCCACGTCACCGGCCTGTACAACAAGGGGCTCTTCGTCTCCAAAGCAGGCCCTGCCTGGGCAGGCAACAGCGTCCTGAACGTGACTGTTCACGGCCGGGGCGGTCATGGCTCCTCGCCATGGATGTCGGTCGACCCGGTGACTGTCGCGGCCGAGATCGTCATGGCGTTGCAGTCGTACACGACCCGCCGGATCAACGTGTTCGACCCGGTGGTGATCACGGTGGGGGAGCTGCATGCGGGCACTGCGTCCAACGTGATCCCGTCGACTGCTCGGCTCGTAGCGTCTGTGCGCACCCTGTCGAAGGCTTCGCTTGAGCAGTTGGCTGTCGAGCTGCCGCGGCTCGTCGCAGGCGTAGCGGGCGCGCACGGTTGTACGGCCGACGTCAGCTTCCAGCCGGAGTATCCGGTGACGGTGAACGACCCCGACATGTGGGGCCACGCGAAGACCGTCCTGGCGGGCATGTACGGGGCTGACCGGGTCTTTGAGCGGCCCAATCCGATCATGGGGGCGGAGGACTTCTCCTACGTCCTGGAGCGAGTGCCGGGGTGCTTCATCCAGCTCGGAGCCCGCCCCGACGACGTCCAGGCGGAGGGCGCGCCGTCCAACCACTCCGCGGTTGTCCGGTTCGACGACTCCGTGCTCGGGGAGCAGGCGGCGGCGCTCGCGGAATTGGCGGTCACTACGTTGACGAAGTTGGCGGCCACATCAGGCTGAGCCAGAATGCCGGAGCCTTCTGCTCAGAATGCCCTCCACACCGGACGAAGTGCAGTGGAGAGTGACCGGTGTGTCGCCGTCCGGCGGCTGCATCCGAGCTTCGCGTCCTCCCTGGGAGGCACTTGTGCCGGTCACCGTTCCGTTGCTCACGCCAGATCAGATCGCCCGACTTCCCGAGGCCGCGCGCAGCGTCGTCGACTACCGCAAGTCGGGGCTGTCTCTGAACCACATCCAGGGCTGCCCTCTGGACTGTGCCTACTGCATCCGGCACACCTACGGCGTGTGGGAGATGACTCAGCCGCGGGCGCTGATGCCCGACGACGAAGCCGTGCGACAACTGATCCAGCACCGCCTCGCGTTCTGCTTCGCTCGCGCCCGTGCTGGACGGCATGGAGGCCGATGCGTTCCGTGTCACCGGTGCCGGCGTCACTGCCAACAGTTCCCAGCTCTGGGTAGACGTGCCCAAGATGGCAGCGCTGCGCCGGTTCGCCCGAACGCAACGAACCTAGCCACGTCGGCACCCGGAGATCAGCTGCCGCAGCGCGCTGGCCGTGTTGGGGGCGCCGCCCCACGTCCACGCACCGGCCATCAGGTACCTGAGGCGACCGCCGCTGTGATCTTCATCTGGAGCGCGGGTACAGCGGAGTAGATGAGCTTCAGATCATCACCGACAGGCGTTCTGGCAAGAAGATCGCTGATGCGCTGCCACACCGCCAGGTTCCCTGGCCGAGCTGAGGTCTCGTCGAACAACCGCACGACCAGGAAATGGGTCACGGCTGCCGCCCTCACCTCGCTATTGTCTCGGAGGATCTCGAGGACCTGCTCAAGGTGGTGCGCCTTGATGAAGCGAGCGAGGGGCTGTACAAGTTGGATCATGCGAGTGTCCGCGCTGTCGACTGTCTCGGCGTTCGCGAGGGCGTTGAGCGCGTGGTCGACGAGATGGGCACTGGGTCGGAAGAGTATGACGCGGTGAAGATCCTCGTCGTCCAGGGTGCCGAGCCTTGCCTCAATCGCCGCCGCGATGGTCGGCTCCCTGACTGAGGTCGACAGCACTCCATCCCGTTCCAGGAATTCGGCATCGATGGTTTCGATGAGCGCGACGATGCGTGGTAGCGAGGTCGTCGGGAATGCTGACCAGACTGGGGAGAGGTCGCCGAGTGAACCGACCATGTGCGCTAGTTCGTGAGGATCCAGGCCGGGGCCTTCCTCACGCCTTCGGATGACAGTGTCCGCCGCCTCGCTGAACAGATTGGGATCGATCTTGTCGATGGCGTGAGCGGCGTCGACGAGCCGACGCCGGGTAGGTTCCGCCAAGGACCGATCGATAGCGCCCTTGACCACCACGATCGCTAGGTTGCGGCGCAGCCCGGTCTTGCCACGCTCGAGGTAGCGCTCGCGCAGGTAAGCCACGAGCGCCTCCTGGGACGCGGGCCACGTCGACCCTTTCGACTCGGTCATGAAGCGGTCTATCGCTCGCCGGCCTGCAGTAGCGCCGTGCCTGAGTACCGAATCGACGGCCGTTGCCAGGTGAGCACGCACGAGTTCAGGTGAAGCTTCGAATGATTCTTCAGGGGCGACGAACGCCGGGTGAGCGCATACATGACGGTCCTGGTACAGCCGCTTGAGTGCGACATAGTCGCGGGCATCGATGAGTTCGAACGAGTCTCGACATACGTCCAACAACGACCGCTCGAGCTCCTGCAGTTTCACGTGGTTCTCGGTCGCAATGGCCTTGTCGAGCTTGGCGATATGGTCCGTTGCCGCGCCCTCGCCGTTCCCGGCTAGCTGACGGATCTTGCTCAGCAGGTCGAGCGCGACCGTGACCCAGGCGGAGATGATCGCGGCCCGGTACGCACCGGCTCCATAGGCACGCACTGCTTCGGCGAAGTGCGCGCGCGATCGCGGATCACGCACCTGCCCTACCAAATCTTCGACGGCTCTCATGGGTCGATCCTCCTGGACCCTAAGCGTCCAGTGCCAAGCCGGAGGGTGAGGTGCAGGGCGAACTTCCCTGCACACGGACAGCGCGCACCTGACCGTCATCGGTCAGAGGCCTGGCGGGCTCCAGCCTGATGGACACGTTCGAGCCGGGCAGATGGGTTGTCCGAACACCAGCCGCGATCAGATCCGCGAACGGTTTGCGCAGCAGTATGCGTGGCGCGGCTACTAGGATCGGAACGTGACCGAGGAGTCAAGCGACGAGCCCTCCCCGTCTATTTTCACCCAGGACCCGGACCTCACTTGTCGGGTCTTCCTGCTCGGCGCAGGCTTCTCCAAGCCAGCCGGGCTTCCGCTTGCCGCCGAACTGCTTGACCAGGTGTTGGACGTGGCTCGGACGAGATGGTCCCGTGATGGCAGTAGCCACCTTGAACGTGACCTTGAGCGGTACGAGGAGTACCTGGCAGATACCGATCCGGGTCAAGTCTTCGACTTGGAACAGTTCGGCGCATGGCTCGACTGGGAGCACACTCTCCGACTGAACGGGTCTGACACCTGGTCCGACGAAGGAAACAGATCCACACTGCAGTTGCGGTGGGCGATCGGGCACGTCCTCCATCGAGCGACGCCCACCGACATCCCCGAAATCTACTTGGAGTTCGCGAGACGCTTGACGGCCTCTGACGTCGTCCTGACCCTCAACTACGACCTCATCATGGAGCGTGCCCTCGATGATGTCGGGCTCGCATACCGCAGATTTCCGAGCCGGTACTCGCAGGCAGGTGACACCGACAGCGTCGTGGACGCTGATCATCCACCCGAGCTGCTGCTCTCGAAGTTGCACGGCTCGTTGGACTGGGTGCACCGTCCAACCCAGCCTGGCTTTGCTCTTGCCACCGACCCTCTGGTCCAGGGCCCGCGTCCCGACGACGACCCACTCTTGGGAGTCGGCGTCGTTTCCTCGTCCGATCTCGACTCGTACTACGACGACTCGAACGTCTGGTGGGGAACCCCACCGATCCTCATGGCGCCATCGACCGCGAAGCCCTTAGCCCGGTCGACCCTCGTACCGCTCTGGGACGGGATCCTTCCGATGTCGTACATGCGGGGGAGCTTCGCCGCCATCGGTTGCTCGCTTCCAGCTGGCGACCCCTACGTCCTACGGGTCGTACATCACATCGCGACCGAGATCGGCGTCAGCATCGACCATGGCAACAAACTTCCCTGGCCGCAGACCCGCATGAAGGTAGTTGATATGCGCAAGGACCGCGTCGCGATACACGAGCTCCGCGAGCGATACCGCTTCATGCCAGAGGCACATACCGACTTCGTCCTCGATGGCTTCAGCCTCGACACTCTGGATGAGATCCTCCCGCCGAGGCCGTAGTTCTCCTGCCTTCGCCTCCTCCTCACCAACGGATGCTCCTCGGCCACATCGTGTTGGCTAACCGGAGCAAAGTCGCGTTGTTCGCGGCTGGCGCGCGTCTGTATCAGGCGTGGACACGGTAACGAGCGTTCCAGCTGAGCGAGACACGGGCCATATGGTCTGCCGAAGGACTTGACTGGCATCCACTTAGTCTCCAGAAACAGTCGCTGCCGATCCGATGTGTTCCGAGGTATGCTCGGACCGTCAGCAAGGAGAATCCTTGGAAATTCAAGGGAATCCAAGCTTTCCCAAATCGAGACGTAGTGGCTCGGGAGCTCTTTTCGGCTCCCAGAGGATATGGGTTCAAAACCCTCTCGTGCGGATACCGTCCGGCTGGAGAGAGCTTCTTCGCCCCGCACGTCGGCACCTCCGACACGAGTGGCACGTAGGAGGCACGGCATCGGTACGTGGCTTCATGACTCACGACTTTCCGGCCCTCTGCGCTTCCCGGGCTAGAACTGGGACTTCCTTTCGCCGGCCAAGGCCGTGGTGTTGCCCGAATCGAGCGATATTCGCCGTGGCCGCAGCGTAGACTCCTTGCTATGAGCGACGACACTCAGGGAGTTCATGAGGGTGCTGCCGGAGCGTCCAAGGACGGCAGCGGCACGCCGGGTCACGTATCCCAGCCGGGTCCAGACTTGAAGGCTGCTCCCACTGACACGGGATGGCTCAAGGTCGAGTCGTTGCGGTCGAGCGGCGAGCCTGCAGAGGTCCGCCGTGCTGTCGAACGCGACGATGACTGACCACCCGTGAGCGAGCAGGGGCGCACCTACGCCGAATACATCATTCGCGAGCTGGAGACCGAGCGAGAGCGACGCGCGACGCTTGATGCCCGCGGCGCCTCGGTTGTTGCTGTCTCTGCCAGTCTGGCGACGCTGCTCGCCGCGGTAGGCGCGTTCGTCAGTGGCCAGGATGATTTCATTCTCCCCAAAGGTGCTGTCGCGCCGCTGACACTGACCTTGCTTGCCTTCGCTGCCGCCAGTGCGTGTGGCATCAGCGCCACATTCTTGTGGAGGTACAGCGCACCAGCAGTCGAGTCGCTCTCGGCGATGGTGACTGGAAAATGGATGACTGACGAGGTTGACGCTCGCAACTATGTTGCTCGGCTTGACCTAGAGGCAATCCGCTCGCTGCGTGTGCGGAACATGTATAAGGCGCGTTGGCTTATCGCGGCATTCTTCTTTCAACTTTCTGGTCTAGTCTTACTCACGGTCGCTGTGCACCAGATGATGCGCGGCGCGAGTTGACCGCCGCGATCCACGAAGATTAGCGCGTGTGCCGAAATCTTTGACTCGTCAAATGATGCCGATTTAGGCAGCCTTGCCTAATTAATCGATAATAAGTTCGGACAATGGTGGCTGTCTGGTCTGTCTCTCAGTCGTATCAGTTGATGCGCTCCCGGTGGTACCAGCGGTCCTCTCCGACCGGAGGCTCCACGCTGAAAGCCGCGTATATTCGATCGGCCTCGCCGGGGCTTAGATGCGGGGTTTCCACGTAACCAGTCTGGTGCCATATGTCATCACTGCGGTCTAGCATGAGATCTACAAAGCTGGGGCTGAACGGGAGCCACCCGGTGATGCGCCGTAGGCGTCGAGCCTCTCTTGTGTCGTGACGGAGAGCAGTCACAAGCAGTGCCTCGTCGGAGAGGATTTGCCCTCCGAAGCTCAGTGTAAGGTCGCAGGCCTCCCGGACCACCTGCATTAGATCGTCGCCGATTGTAAGCGTGCGCTCTGTGTCGCGTGCCCTGCGGCGCTGCCTGTATCTGAGCTCTGCGATGAGATTGACTGCCCAAAGTTGCACCTTTGGGAACCACGACAGTTCGGAATCGTATTCGTATAACCGCACATACCTCACGAATGCATCTAGGTCGACTTCTCTGGCATTTTTGCTACATCTATCTGCCGCTTCTTCTATGGCATGGAGAACGCTGGTATCGACCCACCGTCGAGGAGCGGGCTCAGATTTCGCGGGATCTCCTACGAGGCCAAAAACCTGGAAACCTGCCCATCTGATCGGAGAGTACTGCTCCTCACCGTTCTCCCATCGATGCAGCAGGTCCAATTGGATCCCGCTTACCGCGGCACTGAGGGACATGCCGCTATTGATTGATCGGATAATTTCCAAATCGATCTCGGAGTCCCCGAAGTGGTCAAAGGCGGTCACCAGCGCTCGATCTGCGCCCGCCGTGAGGAGACCGGTCCCCAAGACTGTCCACTCGCCGCGGGTGGCCGCATCAAGGCCCGACGACGCGCATGCGATAGCGAGGACCTGTCGTGGCAGCTTGATCGGGGAGTTCGGATCGGACAACTCCGAGAAAGTCAGAAGTCCGTTGGGCCCCTTTTCGAGTTCGAGCCCAAGTTCACCGTTATTGGAACGGCCAGTGTGGCACGCGAAATAGATCGTCGAATCGGCTGGCAATGACCGCATTTTTTCAGCGATAGAGGCCCGGGGATCGCCGCCCGTTCGACCCTGGATGACAGAGACTCCGTGCTCCGCTTCGAGTGATCGTGCGAGATCCTCTTGGCCTTCAAGGTTGCCGGCGGGGTTGATCACTGCACTCATCACGGGATTCGCATCAGCTGCATTCGAACCAGAGCGAACCAGTGAAGCCGGCGGGACGACAACGAGATCGGCAACTTCGATGAATCGATCATCGTTGATGATGACCCAGGACCAGGGTACGGGAGCGAGCTCGGGGCAAAGTGCGGCACCAATCCTGAGGCGCGCGGTCCCAGAACGTCGCGAGACGGCTTCTCGAAATGCCGGAGGGATAAGATTTCCCCAGAGCTTCGCCATAGTGCGTTCTTCGAGGTTGGGTGCGAGCGCAAATGGTCCCCGACGCAGACGCTCGACCATCTCCTCAACTTTTTCGCCGGGTTGACGGACCGGCAGCCAGTCGAAGAGGTTGCGATGCTTGTCGCTGTTCCAGTCCGTGCGAGTCATGCGGCCGCCTGTGACCGCCTCACTCTGGTGACGAGGAACGGCCGCCCAGTACAGATACTGATCGGTAGCCCAGGTCGACCACCAGTACCCATCTTCACCTACGCTCCTGAGAATGATGCTTTCAAAGTCTTCCACCCGCGGGTCTTCACCGATGGGATACTGGCACTCGGCAAATCGAGACCGACCGCGAATCGCTAGTGAAATGGCACCTTCGGACGAACTTGGGGCTTGAGGGTCATTCATCTGAAAGCGAGCAACCTCAAGGATCTCGGCAAGGGCACGCCAATCGCGGCGCTCGGCCGCACCCGCCAGTGCGAGGTTGAGTGCCACATCGAAACGAGACCACCAAAGTTCCCGGTCTGCGGGATCTTGAAGTTGGTGCCTCGCAACGTTGAGGGTGGCAAGTGCTTGTATTCGGTGGCGCAGCGATTCATCGGTGACTCCAGCACTCGCGCGCTCATGTGCGACCGCCATGGCGTCGCAGTAGTCTGCGAAGTCGATCGGGTTAAGAAAATGTGCAAACGTCTTCCCCATTTCGCCGCCAAGAGAAAAGAGGGTAAGGTCATGTGGGTCGTCGACTAATACTCCCATTGTCGTGTCAGCGATTAGCCTGGCAGTGTATAACCTGTCGGAAAGAGACGAGAACGCCCTATCTTGAATCCGGAGCTGGTCTTGCATTTCGAACATTTCGGAACGGAGAAGATCTCCATTTAGTGCCTGAAGTACGCCAGCTTCTGCTCGCATTGCCACCACCTGCGCGGCGTCGGGCGAGACGTCTCGAAGTGCAGCAGACATTTCTGCTCCAACTGTGGCGGCAAGCCAGAGGCGGCTGCGGCCGATCCAGTAAGGGACAAGCCGTGCCATGTCACGAACGACGGAAGTCACATCGCGACGGCCTAGGCGCAAGTCCGTCTTCAATTCCTCGAGATCGACGAGGCGACCGAGGTTTCCTCGCCTGGCTTTTCTGGACTGTCCGCGAGCAGGTCGTGTGTCGCCTAGGTGATTGCCGGCAGCAAGTTGGATGTACGTTGCCGCGAGCGGCTCCTTCTTCTTCGATGCGGGGATAAGGCTAAGGAAGTGCCTGGCCCTGCCGGGCCTTCCCAATTCAAGATTGGCCCACGCCGCGATCAGCGCTTCATCGCGACTGATCCGGCTCAGGGAGATTTCGTGGAGCGCCGCGCCCGGATGGCCAGAGGCAACCGTCCTAGCCAACCGGCGCAGCCGTGGCTTCAGGAAACTGGGTCGGACCACCATGAAGCTCCGCGGCGCCGTGACCCGCCGACTCGTGAGGGCACCGAGCCCACCCACCGCGACGCCCAGAGCAACGTCGAGAATATCGACGCTTGGCAGTAGCCACGCAATGGCGACAACCGCGGCCGTCAGCCTCTGAACACCCAACTGCCCACGAGTCGCCCATGTTGAAGCCACGATGATCACCACGGCAGCTGTGCCCACTACGTTGCCAGCAACAACGTAGGCCACCACTGCCCCCGTCAGTCCGGCGGCTGTGGTTACACCGAGCACCTGGAGCCGCGGAAGCGTCAGGGCACTGGTCCATAGGCTGGGCAGTGCCGTGAGGCCTGCTGCAAGGTCCGAGACGACGCTTCGATCCACCCGGGAGTATCGGCCGATCACATGGTCCGCCACATAGTAGAGCAGAGTGACAACGAACCAGCAGAAGATGATTTGACAGCCGACGGTCGAATGGCCGAACCCAACCGTCAGGAGGCTGAGCACTGGCATCCAGGGAAACTTGACTGACGCAGTGAGGTTGAGCAACTGCGCGACCGACAGATGTTTCCACATCGCCACCCGACGCATGCTGGGAAGCAGATCTGGCGCGAAGATCGTTTCCTCGAACATCGTTGCTGGACGCGTGCCAAGGAGCAGGAGCGGTGCTAAAGCGATGAGCCACGGTGCTTGTTCCCAACCGGACGATGCCACTGTGCCAGCGAACCCCAGCCGCGTCGAAATCGACACCACCCTGAGATTCCTGTCGATCCGCGCGCCTCGATTTAATACTCCCACGAAGTTGCCGCCGCTATCTTCCCCAGACGCTCCTTCGTCACTCCGCTCACCCTGGTCCTCGTCCATCCTGAGCAATCGCCCATGCACGTGGCTGGCCATGGTAGAGAATTGGCCTAGGTGCCCGAAGCCGGTGTCTTCCGCCACTCGCTGGACGTCATCCTCCGTGAGATTACTTGCGGTCAACGCCAGACCAACCGCGAGACATGCGGGATCGATGCGATCCCGCTTGTAGGCCTCGGCAACAAGTTCGGCTGCCTTCCTGGCGTGTAGCAGCGGGTTATCGAGGTAATTTGAATCCGCCATCACGAGTCGCTCCGTGATGTCGCCGTCTCCGACCAAGATGCGGGTCCATGCGGAGGGATCGTCGTCCCATAGCCCGTCAACCAAGCGCTTCCGCGGCGGGGACTCAGGATCCCCCGCCTCTGCTCGGATCAGAACTTGCTCCGCCCGCACCGTCCATTCCGCCACACGATCCTCCTCGAGCACACAACGATGGACGTTGGGGTGCGCACCGCGATCGGTTCCCCCGGTCGTCGTCGGCTCGGGGCAGCCCTTACTTGCTCAGAGGAGCTACCAGGCAAAACGTGACGGAAGCCACCGGGTGAACTCAGCGCCAACCTCAGTCTCGGCGCCATCGACCGCACTTTCGTGAATGCGAGCCCTTCCCGGAGCATCAAGGTCGCCAATTTTGGCAGGAGGACGGCATGAGGACCCTGATCGCAAACCCGGCGTTCGATCGTAGGAACTGTCCGTGTCGATCGCTGCGATGACGGCCACGCGTCCCGGTTCGGGGCTGATGCAGGCCAGGGTGACATCGGAGGACTCCCACACCTCCCAGAACCAGTTGCTGGTGGTGTCCTCGGCATCCGCACGCGCTAGCTGCCGTAAGTAGCGTGCGAGCGCAGTGGCCGCCCCCGAAGCAGTTCGGGCATGTCGACTCTTCTCGAATCCGTTTCGATCGACGCTGACCGAGACCTCTCGGCCTCACGGCAGTGGATGCCGCACGAGTGGCGGCAGCGATCTCCGCTGAGCGCTCCCCGTCGACGCTGGCTAATGAAGCGATTCATTGTGCTGTGGTGGCGAGTAGATGACCACGCTCCGTGACACGCGTCTTGCAATAGCTTGCGGCAGGCCTACTAGCAGTGCCAGACTGATCGCGCGGTCAAGCGGCCGCCAGCTGGCCTCAACTCCAAGAGGAGTGTCGCAGGGAAGACCCTGCGGCCAGAGGTAGGCACCGACCAAGCGGCGAACCTTGGACACCGACCAAGCGGTGAGTCACCAAGCGGTGATTCTTGGACGCTGCGACAACGCCGCAGCAGGCACGCGCGGCCGTGCCAATACCCCACGCATTCCCGTCCCACCAGATGGTGTAGTACTGCTAGTGCAGGCGTGTGACCCGTTCTTCGGAACGGTGGCGGCGTCGGCAAGGGTAGTCGAACAGTTCGGGCCCCCCGCCCGGCATCGACAAACCTTTGCTGGCTTGACTTCGGTCAGCCGCTCGAAGATCGGACCGGCCAGTCGAACCTCGACCCGGTGGAGCTGTCGGGGGGAGCTTCGCCAAAGGTCAGAGGAGAAGTAGTTCATGTTGTCTTTGCCGTCCCGGTTCGTCGGCTTCGTGCTCGCTTTTAACTGGCCGGTCGCCCTGGCGCTGATCGCTTTCGTGGTGATCGTCGGGGGGATCGTGTTCATTCTCTTCTGGGACATAACGCCCTGTGAGAAGGCCATGATCCTCCGCGCACTCGGGGATCTGGTGCACGGTGCCGACGGGTTGAGCCGTACCGAGTGCCCTTGAAAGCGGTCATCGAGTCATGCCTCCTCAGACAGTTCGTGGTCGCGACGTGATCGGGGGCAGAGCGCTTGACGGAGGTTGACCAGAGCTGGCAGCCACACCGGTGCCGCTCTCCGGGCGGACTGGTTCACAGGTTCGGGGCTTCCATGCTCGGAGCCTCGGGTCGCTCGACCAACGCGGACGCAGTGTTCGGAACCAGGGCGGCCGCAGGTTGGCTTGCCGGTGCACGCCGCTTTGTGGGACTCGCGGTCTCGGCGGCATTGGCTCGGTCGGCGGCGTAGGTGCAGGGCACTGCTGTCGCGTGGTGCATGCCGGTGCAGGAGATGTCACCGACGATGCGGTCCTTGCGCGCCAGGGTGCGCCGGCTGGTGGCTTCTAGCGCGTCGATCGAGGAGCCCTCAAGCGCTTCGTGGTGCTGGGTGCGGTCGGTGACCGGTGGCATGTCGGGAAACGCGGATTCCCACATCCGGAAGTAGAGCCCGGCAGCGGTCGAGTTCAAGGGAGCGGCCAGGCTGGCGTCGCGGCACGCGCAACACACCTCGGCCGCCGTACCAGGACGGGTGTCCATGCCAGTCGCAAGCCTGTCGAGGAGCTCCCGGTAGTGCGAGCGGCTCACGAACTCCGTAGCCATTAGGGGGTGTGTCGGTCTGAGGAGCTCGAACCCGTGATACAGGAGGTCACCTTGGTCCGGATGCCGGGTGATGGCGGCGTCGATCTCGCTCTCGGCCCACTCGATCTGTTCCAGCGTGGTGCCGATGAGGTCGGTGGACTCCTGCAAGATCGCGGACAGCGGGTCGTTCTGACGTGCTTTGGCCATGGCGATCGGCCTCTCTGGGCAACGCCAGAACGGTGGCTGTGATGGTCCCGTTCTCGGCGCGGTCGGGCGTTGTCATCCCAAAGGTGTCCGTCCTGCGCCACCGCCCTGATTCATGCTTCGGCAGAGCGGGGCCGGTCGTGCTGATCTATGTGCCATTGCGGCACCGGGGCTGTTGCACGGATGGATGACGGCTGGCTCCTCGTCGCACATGGGGCCAGACAGACGGACCTACGGTGCCGACCGTCGGGAGGCGCTCCGGTGTTCTAGTCGTGCCCCGAAGACGGGCCGCGGGTCTCGGCCCGGGACGTGAGAGCTCCGCCGCATCTCACGGGAGGATGATCAGCTTGCCTGCCACCCTCTGAATGGCGAGGAACATTGCAGACGCCAATTGCAGGAGGTGACGGCTCCCCGCCACGACGCTGAGGCGAGCACTAGCCGGCCGTCGGCTGTCATGGGCTTTCGTTCGGGTAGAAGTTGCCGCCCGGCGCTGGATTCGTCGGTTTGCGGCACACGCTAGTACCACTAACGCGACTCAAACGAGGCTCCTACATCTCAAAGTGCTCGAAAATGACCAGTAATTTTTTCCGGGTTGAACGGTCTTGACGGGTCGACGATTGAGGGGTCGGTCAATTCGAGCGTCGGGAGAGCAGTGAGTCCACAGCATCGTCGACCGCGTCGGAAGACGCGGAGCGCGCGACACGCGGCCAGTTGGTCGGGCAGGGCGTCGCGCCACCATGAGTCCGCACGACGCGTTCGCACCTATCGCAGCGTCGGGCCGGCGGCTGCGCACGCCTCTCTTGTTCTGGCAATGTTCAGCGCCGCCCTGCACCTGTCGGGCGACGCTGTGGTTGCGTGTGCACTAGCGCTCGGCACGATGGCGCGAACCCGTACGACGGAGCCCCCGGCGGCATGACTTGCGATGCGCTCACAGTCAACGGCCGAAGTCGCGCTTCGCCGGTAAAGCGAACAAACCCTGATACTCCCAGCCTGCTCACGTGGGCCACGCTCGACAGAGAGCACGGTGCGGCCTGCAATCTGGGACGGGCGGTACGGGTTCGCGCCGAAGGCGCCTCTTCACGCAGGTTTCGGTGAGGCAGGGTGAACTCACTCGATAAGCGTGAAGTAACCGTCCTGACCTCGCCCTCTGGATGGGATGCAACGTCTCCGACATCCGTCCCGCGCCGTCCGCGAAGAGATCTGCGCGCAGCTGGATTGGCAAGGTGTCGGCACCCTGTGGGGTGGACGCACGGTGGGCCGAGACCGTCCGCCACGCGTGACCACGCCTGACGCCGTCAGGCCCCGTCGGTGATCACACTGACTATCGCCAACGCCTCTTGCGTGAGAGAGCCGATGAGCGCGTCCTCGCCTAGGTCCGGTGGGATGGCGATCGGTATCCACAGGTGTCCCGCGTCGTTCCGGGCATGAGCGCCGAACCGCGACGATGCGACTCGTGATCGGACGAGCTCCAAGTTGCCGTATCGGCTCTTCCGGATCCGAAGCCAGAGGGGGGTTTGCCCGGCGTCGCCGAGGTCGGTTCGGATCCCAAGGTCTGCTTCGGTCTTCGGCCATTTGATCGAGATGGTGATCGTCCGGCGCCTTCGGTAGGGCACCTTGAACTCGGCACCGCTGAGCCGTTCGTACCCCTCGTGCCACAGCATGTAGTTCAGTTGTGACACGACCAGATCCGGCAGCCGAAGGATGTCCTTCTCGCGATCCCGCCAGTCTCCGCCAGCAGGGGCGTTGCCGAGAGGGGGCATGACGGAGCCGAGGAGCGCGCGGC
Source organism: Promicromonospora alba (assembly GCF_042654905.1). NCBI lineage: Bacteria > Bacillati > Actinomycetota > Actinomycetes > Micrococcales > Promicromonosporaceae > Promicromonospora > Promicromonospora alba. The sequence continues at coordinate 446,765 of NZ_JBHSFI010000003.1, read as the reverse complement.
ACAGCGCCTTGAACTGGACGACGTCGGCGGCAACCGTCGCGGGCCCCTGGGGCAGGCCGTCCAGGATGCGGTCCCACTCCCGGATCCACTCCTCCCATGGCGCGAATCCTGTCCCAGCCAGCAGGTCATCCTCGCGGACCGCTTCCGGCAACAGCGATGTGATTCGCCCGAGTGCATCGGCCGCCTCGGTCAACCGCTTCACAGGGACCACGAGGATAGTCGCGGACTCATGGCGGTCAGGGCCGAAGTGCGTGATCTGCTCGCGTCGATATGCGGCGATCTGCCGGGTGTCGATCTTGGCCTCGAACTTCAGCTCAACGGTCAGTCGAGGGCGGCCCTGTGCGTCGATCCCGACAATGTCGGGCCGCTTGCCTGTGCTGTCAATCGCTTCAGGTACGAAGGCGACGATGTCCTCATGGAGGTCGATCTGCATGGTCGTCCGGACCCAGTCCAAGAAGGGCTCGGCAAGCTCGGGATGCTGGAGCAGGGCGGCGACAGCCCTGGTCGTGGACTGCTCGCCCATCTTCGTGAACCAACCCTGGCTGGCCAGGACCCCGAGAAGGGGCATGTGAATGGGCGCACGCCGGGGCGAGATCATGACCGGAACCTAGCGAGGCTGTCTGACATGGCCGAGCCTGTCGTGCCGAGCTGGTCTGTCATCGGGCATGCTCCGCCGGACATGCGGTCGCCGGCAATGCCAGCGCAGCACGTGGTCAGGGTTGGTTTGCCTCGAGGAGCGCTTCAGCGAGTTCTCGGGACTTGGCAACGAGCACCGGGTCCAGTCTCGGACGGTCCGGCCAATGGCCTGCCACCCTGAAGAACATCGCGTCCAGTTCAGCGAGCTGCTCCACAGGGACGGTCATAGGACAACCGTAAGCGGGGACGGTGGGTCGCGTTTGTTGCCGGGTACTGCGACGGATCTGGATAGGCAGGCGTCCTCCACTCGCTGAAAAAGACCGCGAGCTTCTGCAGGACCGATCTGCGAGTGCTGGTTTGGTGACGATGACTCGCAGCCCGGGTATGGCTCTGATCGGGGCTTGCGCCCTGTCGAGAGGGTGAACCGACCGGTCGGCCGTATCTGCCCGTCGAGACGGCGCTCATAGTAGGTATCGGTAGTTACCCACTGTCGGAGGCCGACATGACCGTGATCACCGCTCCGCCGTCGGGGCCGGTTCCTGGTGCGGTCAGTGACGATGTCGACCGGGTCCGCGCAGCCTTGGCCGCGCAGGTTCCGGCCAAGGCGAGCAAGAACCTGCTGATTGGGACGTGGAACCTACGTGCGTTCGGCGCCCTCACGCACAAGTGGCAGTCGACGCAGGACGACAGTCCCAAGCGGGACTGGCACGCCCTGGCCTGCATCGCCGAGGTCGTCCAGCGGTTCGACGTGACCGCCGTTCAGGAGACCCGACGGGACACGACCGCCCTGTTCGCCCTGCTCCACCTGCTCGGCCCGCGCTACAAGGTCATCGCCTCCGACGTCACGGAAGGCGGACCCGGCAACGGCGAGCGTCTGGCCTACGTGTACGACGCCGAACGTGTCCAGCCCTCCGGCCTGGTGGGGGAGCTTGTCCTTCCCGCCGGGACGAGCAGCGACGTCGATCAGTTCGCCCGCACGCCCTACGCGGCGGGGTTCGTGCGGGAGACGACCGAGTTCATCCTGACCACTGTGCATGTGCTGTGGGGCAAGAAGCCGGCCGACCGGATCGGCGAGCTGAGCGCCTTCGCCACGTGGATGCGCGGGTGGGCCGACCGGCCCAACGACTGGAACCGCAACCTGCTGGTCCTGGGCGACTTCAACCTCGACCGTATCGACGACCCCTTGTTCGAAGCGTTCCTCTCCACCGGGCTCTGGCCGCCGGCTGAGCTCAACGACGTCCCGCGCACCATCTTCGACAACAACAAGAACCACCACCAGTACGACCAGATCGCCTGGTTCAGCGACCCCACCCAGCCCGGCGCGCCCTCACTCCTGCAGGGATTGAGCTACACCGGGCACGGTGGGAACTTCGACTTCCTCCCGCACGCCCTGCAGGGGCTGTCCAAGTCACAGGTCTCCTGGCGCCTGAGCGACCACTACCCTCTCTGGCTCGAGTTCCTGACCGAGTAGCCCAATTCCGGTCGCTCGAACGTCGGTCTCGTATCGAAATGACCCTCGTAACTAGGAGCGTCATGCGAAAGTGTTCGTGACTGTTTGGGCCGGTAGCACGAGCGAACAGTCCGATGAGACGCTACCGCCGTGACGGGGTCCGCCGTAAGTGCGGGCCAGAATCAGGTGGAGTTTGCCCGGCGAAGCGTGAACCGCACTGTGCTTCCAAGCCTGTGGCCAGACTCCAACCAGATGCGGCCGCCGTGCAACTCGACGACACGCTTTACTAACGGTAGGCCGATTCCATCTCCCGAATAAGCTTCAGTTGGATGCAGCCGATGGAACATTACAAATACACTTTCGACGTCCTCGGCGGCTACGCCAATGCCGTTGTCCACGACTGACATCTCCCAGTGTGCCCGCATACTGCGGACCTCGACTTTGATCTCAGGTTGTCGACTGGGTTCTCTGAACTTTAGTGCGTTAGAGATAAGATGCGATAAGGCGGTCTGGAGCAGTAGGCGATTACCTAGAACGACCGGCATCGGATCGACATCGATCGTAGCGTTGCATTCAGAGATACTGTAGGAATGTTCGTGCAGGACCGCTTCCATGACCGTTGAAAGTTCTACACCTTCGTCGACATTCGCAGATCCCGCCCTTGATAGCATGAGAAGCGATTGGATCAGCTGCTGCATTTGCATGACGCCATCGACGGCAAATTCGATGTATTGATCTGCGCGCTCGTCGAGTTGTCCGCCGTAACGCTTCTTGAGAAGTTGAGTAAAGCTGGCAACCCGGCCTAACGGCTTCTGGAGGCTGGATGCCGCGGTTAGGGCAAACTGCTCTAGCAGGGCAGCTTGTTGACTCAGGAGTTCGTGCGCGGCTAGCGCTTCAGTGAGCGCTATGGTCTCTGCCGTCGGCGTGAACGATCGATTCAGTGCCAGGGCGAGTCGATCTACCTGATCTACGATTCGCGCCTGAGGCGGCCGGAGGCCGTCCCGTGCACAGTGGCGCCGGAGTTCATTCTTGATCTCAGAGAGAGTGAGAAACTCGTCGGCCTCAGGAACTCCATTTTCGAGAATATCTATGAGGCGTTTCGTATAGGCTGGATACTTCTCGCCGGCTTTCACGACTGCATCAGCGTTCGCGGGCACGGAGGTCATCGTCGCGACCCCGTCTATGAGGATCTCGTCGCCAATTTCCCCCCCATCCTCCGCCAGGGGTTGTCCAACTGCGCGACCCGAGAGACAGCAGTCGAGAATTACTACCTTAGCGCGGGCACCGGACTGTGATAGGAATCCTCGGAGATCGTCGAATCGGATACCTGAGAAGCCAGCTCTCTCAGGATTCGTTTCCCGAACACTCAGAACAAGATCACTCTTGTCCCATCCGCGCGTGCCGTGCCCCGCATAGTAGATCAGTAGAAGATCTGTTGCCTTCCGCGTGGCCTTCACGATTGTGTCGGCGACTTCCTCGCGTGTGGCATCCTCTGGAACGATCAGGCAGTTTTCAGCGAGGAGGCCGCCCCCGTCCGGGTCGATGAGAACATCGCGCAGGGCGAGGGCGCCCTCACGCACCTCAGGAACGTCCGGCAGATTGGCGTCGTCGTATTTTCCGACACCGATAAAGACTGCCCAGGATTCCTGCGGCCGGGCCATCCTCACGATGAAGAATCCCGGTCAAGAATCCGGGCGATCATCTTTTCCGCGTCTTTCGCGCGATCTGCTGTGATTTCGACGTCGAGGTCACCTGTTTGGAGCCGAACTGTGACGCCGCGGTGTTGGAGCCAGGTGCGCAGGCTTGTCGCGAGGATTGCCAGGGGGCCACCAGCGGAAACAACTGCGATTGCGATTTCTGCAGCACCACCCAGGTGGCCGTCATCCGGCTTGCGATGTTGGAGGGCGACGAGGGGGCGAAGTTCCGGCTCGTCCTGGAGCCACTCGAACAGATCCTCCGTCTCAGAATCGTCGGCACATTCGGCTACGACATATGGCGCGTCCATCGTGTTCCTCCCAAATCTGGCACGGTGAGCCTAGCCGTGTGGGCGGCCCGTGGCTCCTCAACTGCGGGCGAAGTTCAGATGCGATTTGGTGGCACTACCCGCGATGTGGTTGGCATTCAAGGCACTCACCAAGCCGCCCGCCCATCGCGGTGCCTGGCCTGGCCCGACCTGCCACGGGCTCAATGGACTCGAGGGAGGTCAAGAACGTGACGTGACTGGCCAGGCGTTCACCGGCCCGTCGCTCTAGCGTTGTGCCATGACTACACGCTCGTCCATCGCGATTCTGTTGTCGTGATGGATCGTGGCGAACCTGGTCTCGATCTTGGCGTGAGTGGCTTGGTGCGGACTGCGCCTCGGGGAAGTAGGCATCGAAATAGCAGCGCGGTCTCATCAGCGTGTCCGCGTCCGCGGTGTCTCGCGTTAACGAGGCGATGTACGGGTGGTGCGCGTTGCGCTTAGTAGTAGTCGGACGGGTCGGGTGCTTCGGCAGCCATGTCCGCCATGTAGTCGGACTGCGCCTGGCTGGCCGCGTCGACCATGTCTCCTCCAGCAGTGATCAGCGAGTAGACGTCGTCGAGCATTGCTGCCAACTTGGGAAAGTCGATGCGGTTGGTGTCCATGTACTCGGTGGGGAATCGGAAGCTGTTTCCCTTGGGGTCAGCGTCGATCAGGAGAGCCAGAGCGTCGCGCACGTCATCAGGCAGCCCTGGAAACGCTGCAGCCGACATCTGCGCGTCCAGATCAATCAGCAGGGCGGCCAGGTCGTGGCGGACCTCCCTGCGATGGCGTAGTTCGATCTTGGCGCGGTCCACGTCCTTTCCGTGCTCTCCCTTGAGTCTCCTGAAGGCAGCGACGTCGTGGATCAGGTCCTTGATCGCAGTCTCGATCGCGTGGCGGTACAGGTACAGAAATGGATGCAACAGCAAGTCATCTGCCGGTTGCCCCTGGAATGTCGAGGCGAGTCGCTCGGCGGCCCTGGCGAACTCGTACCCAATGTTTCGCTGGTGGTCGGGCCATTTCATGATCAGGGTGCTCTGCGTCTCCGCTGGGAAGACCTCGAAGATCGAGGTCCGATCCTGATCCTCTGCGCGATCCTCCGACATGAAGGCAACCTATCGCCACCTGCGTTTGCCACACGCTCCCGGGCCCACGCTCCTTGAACTGATGTGAACGAGCGGTGCGCGGCGTAAGGAGGACAACCATCCCAACGATCCTTGTGCCGATCCTGGTGACCAGAGACCAGACCGGTGGAGGAGCGAGGGGTCGGGGCAGGCGGCGACGCAGCAGTGCGGGGTGCTGAAGGCGCAGCCATCTACCTGTGAGATCACCCCTCGCTCGCAACGGCTGGCTTCGCGGTCGTGGATAGATTCGGCTCATGCATCATCCTCAGAGCAGGGACCGCTGTTGACCATCGACGCAACGAAGTTCGGCAGGCCGCCGGTGACCTTGTCACGCTGGCACAACAGCCCATTCGGAATCGCCGACGCTGGCCGGGTGGGCTTGGCCTTGGTGCCATGGACGGTGCGAGGATGAGCTGGTTCGAGATCAGGCGCCTAGGCAAGCTTGGAACTCCGCGCTACTGGCGACGTCGTCAGGTCTATCGCCGACGCAGGATGCGATTCGCACGATGGCTCTCGCGCGGTCGTCGCTTGGCGCAACGCAAACGGGATGGACTGGGTGCGTGGTGGCACCTACTCGTCGGCTGTCTCGGGTCGGCTGTCACGGCCATGGTGGGCGTCGCAGCACTGGAAATCGTCGGGGCGGCCTGCGGGCTGACGCCCTGGGGAGCGACCAACCCGCTGTGCGTGGCGCCCGACTCTGACCTTCAGGAGTCGGTGTCCGCCCTCGTGGGCGCTGCGGTCGCGATCGCAGCCACGCTGCTCGGCCTCTATTACACGACGGTGGGCGTGATCGCCTCAACGATCTACCGAGCGGTGCCGGGCGACGTCCGAGACCTCTTCATCGCGGAACGAAGCAGCGAGGCCTATCTGAGGGTCGTGGTCCTCACGATCGCTGGCGGCATTGTCATCCTGGTCTCGGGAACCTTCGACCATGCCGTAGTGGGCCTGAGCCTCCTCGTGTTGGGACTCTTTGTCGCGATGGCGTGCATCGGACTGGTGGTGATCACAAAGCGCCTGTTCGACTACTTCGATCCGTCGAAGTTGTCAGGCCCGCTGCTGGCCCAGATCGCAGAAGGCATCCGTGTGGCCACTCACCGCAAGACGCGGGCGGACGCTCACCGCAGTTCCCAGGCCCACTACGAGACCTACCGGGCACTTGCCTCGTTCCGGCACCTTGTAGAGACGCTCGAGTCCGCCGAACTGCGCAGTGCAAACGCACCGGTGTCGCTGTCACGGCAGCTACTGGAGGTCGTGCGCTACTACTCGGCTCGGAAGTACATGATCCCCACCGACAGCAATTGGTGGGATCGGGTGCCGACCCATCAGAACTGGCTCACCATCGACCACAATCGCCTCCAGACAGCGCTCCGAACCTCGACGGGCGTCGCGCCTGAGCTGCAACCCGACTATCTGTGGCTGGAGAACACGGTCGCTCGCCTGCTTCGTCAAAGTCTGGCCGTCGCCTTTCAGTCGCAGGCCGGAGCGAACGCGCTCGCCATCTCCGAATCCGTGGCGAACCTGGCCGGAGCCCTCGCTGCTCGGCTACAGATCGATGAGGCCCTCGCGATCGAAGCCAGCTGGGACCAAGTGATCGACCGCGTCACGACCACTCCGAGCGTGGCGGCCCCACAGGCTGACGAATATGAATTAAGGCTGAACCAGATGGCGGCTGCCGAAAGCCTCGTGACGCCTCTGACGCAGATGTTGTTGGGGATCGCATATGCGGCACGCGCCATCCTCGAGCGTGACCTGAGTGCGGAGTTCGACGCGGCCGTCGGCAATCCTGATGCCTTATATCTGGGCGACCTGCCGACACCGACACGAACGATGCTCGAGCGCTTCTCGGCGGCAATTCGACGGGAAATACAGATCGAGGGTCGGCGGGTCACACCGTCTTGGTGGATCAACCATCTCGGCGCACGCAGCATGGTCGAGGCGTTGCTGGCCACCGAGTCTGGGATCTTGCGGGAGGTGCGGCGCCGCACCACCGAACGGGTCGCACGATTCCAGCGCGAAGGTCGTTCGGACCTCGCCGCAGTCACGGGGATGGCCGCTCTCGAGCTACTGCACAAAATCGAGTTTCATGAGCCGGTGATCCGCAAGGCGGAGGCGAAGCTCGCGACCTACCGCAACGTAAACATCGGTATCGACCACTGGCCACAGCGGTCGGAGTCGCCTCTGGACCCTACCGACGAGCACATGGCGATGCTGCGGACGCTGTCGGAGCTGCTGCCGGAACTGCGTTCGCAGCGGTTCAATCCACGCGAGCCGGATCTCTACGGCCAGCTCTACCAGTTCGTGGTGGACGGAGCGTTCCGGGCGATTCTTGGCGGCCACCAAGTTCGGGGGCTTGCGATGTACAAGGCGGTGCTCGACGAGATGGACCAGGCTCGAGTGCGGATCGTCTCTGATCTCGACCGGCTTGACGCCGCGGCCCGCGATCTCCGCGCCATCGAGCCCTTCATCACGGCGATGGATCTGAGCGGCTACGCGCTACTGATGCATGAATTTGACGGAGCTGGGATCTGGGCGCCCGTGAAGCGCCTGTGGGACGAATTGCTCACTGCCAACCCGAAGCTGGCGGAGTTCCTCCTCATCGCAGCGACCTACGCAAGTAGCTCGGTCGAAATCGAGCGCATCCGCAGGTTGATGGAGCTGAACCGACTGTTCGAAGAGCGAGGCATCACGAGGGACGAGCAGCACTACTGGAACGTCGAGGACGAGCGCCGGCGCCCGCATCCCAGCCCGATCGTGTCAGCGTTCGCGCCGAACGGATTCGGGATCACCAACGACCTATACATGCTGTTCATTGCGGAGTACCTCAAGGACCATCTGCCTCCCGGCGCTTCACTTGGGCACAGGGTGGAAATGGTCGCAGATCAGATCGCGCGGTACCGGACGCAGAGCTCCGAGTCCGAAAATGTGGACGGCGGTGATCACATTGAGTGAGGATCCGTTCGACGGTTTGATCGGCGAGTACGCGGACCGCCCTACCATGAACACATTCTCTGCCTGGGAGGACACCAGGGTGCTCCGGAAGAGTGACCCTGGGATGAACGTGCGCATGCTCATGGACGACATCGGGATGCAGGCATTGCCCTACGGCCCGGGCGCGAGCCGCGGGTTCAGCGTAAGCATCGGTGAGGACGAAGAGGCAGTTGCCGTGCTCATTCGAAACGCGATCCCCGCACACGTGTACCACTCCGGGCATGGGTGGGATGGCCTGCGGGACTACGTACAGTCAGCAGTCCATCGCCTCCTGCAGGGGCACCTCTTCCTCGAGATCGAGTACTTCCGGCCAAGCGACACACCAGAGGCCAAGCCGGTTGCGTTTCGGATCGAGATCTTGCAGCCGGAGCTTATCCGACATCGGTTCGGTCGATACGCGCTTCTGGTACCCGAGCGGTCTACCAGCACAGAGGAACCGCATCGGTCGGCCGTGCCGATCAAAGCAGAGAATCTGGTCGTAGCGAGGCTCCCGCGGGCATTGCGACGTGACCTCAAGCGCATGCTTGAACTACTACGCATGGCCGACAACGATCTCGATGTCATGTCCGACTTCACGATGGGACGACACGGCCTAGATACGGGGTTCGACTTCGCCGAACATCAACGCGGGACGCAGGACATCGTCCTCAAAGGCACACGCCGCATCGGATGGACAGGCCGAGGGGTGCTCACCGACGACCTCCTCGACCCTGAGAGAGCATGGCGCGCGATCCAGTTCGCCAGGTTCGTCGTCGAACTGCGCAACATCGCACTGTCGGCGCTGCAGGAGACGGTAGATCGGGCGGGAGCGGAGATCGGGTTCACCGCGCAACTCGAAGTTTCCGGGGTGCTGCAACCCCCTGATCTTGATCGGCTGGAGGCTGCGCTGACCGAGGGCACGTTGCCAATGGCAGAACTTCGATACCCGAGGCGACGCACGCCCTTCGCGCCGTGATCGGCTACTGGTCTGTTGCCGCCCTCGTGAGGCAACGTCCAGTAGCGGATCGACGAGCGCGTCACTTGCAGAGTCCAGCACCTAGAGGTGTCGCGTTGACACCGGCCGGACGGGGCGCTCAATGGGTGGAGCATGAGCGTTGGCGGATGCGCAGGGGTGGCGTGGGTTCTACGTTCGTCAGATGACACCCGAACAGCTGGGGCTGTGGGAGGAGTGTGTCCAGGCGCTCGGCACCATCACGACGATGGCGGGCCTTCTGGTCATCGCGCCCTACCAGGCTGGACGCAGCCCACGCGACCTGGGTCGTGCCATCGCGCGTCTCTGGAAACGGTTGCGACACGGCCGACCGCAGGTGGTCGTTCGTGGTGCATTCGGTGCGGCCACGGGAAATCTGACCGCGTCCGTATATGGTCGAGTTGGCGTTCGAGATGACGCCAGCACTGAGGAGAAGATCCGCTACCTCCTACACGCCGTGGACGGCATCCACGATGAGATCGCGAAGGTCCGTTCCGAGGCAGCGGGGCGCAACTCTGAGATCAATCAGCAGATTGCGCAGATTGAAGAAGGCCACGCTGCTTTGACGCAGCACATCGACCAGCAGGCACGCGATGCCGAGCACCTCAACGCCCGAGGCTTCCCCATCGCGATCCTGGGCGCTTTTCTGGCGGGAGTGCCGTTCTGGCTGGTCGGTTGGGGATGGATCCCTCTGTACCTCTTCACGATTACTGTCGTCGTCCTCGGGGTACGCAGGTCGCTGGCTGCCCTCCGTGACGGCTGGAAATCCCTTCCTGCCCTCGAGAGCTAGCGAAGCACTTTGGGCCGTGATCGACGACAGGTTGCTTGACGTGGGTGGATCAGGACCCGCCCCACCCGGGTGACGGGTCTCCGGGCGAACCAGTTCACAGGTTCGGGCCTTCCGCGCTAGGAGCCTCGGGACGCTCGATGAACGCGGGCACAGCGTTCGACACCGGGGCAGCCGTGGGCTGACTTGCTGGTAGGGGCCGGTGTGTGGGACTTGTCGGCCCAACGGCATCGGCGTAGGTGCAGGGGACAGCTGTGCCGTGGTGCATGCCGGTGCAGGAGATGTCACCGACTATGCGGTCCTCGTGCGCCAGGGCGCGCCGGCTGGTGGCTTCTAGAGCATCGATCGAGGAACCCTCGAGCGCTTCGTAGTGCTCGGTGCGGTCGGTGACCGGCGGCATGTCAGGAAACGCAGATTCCCACTACGACGGTGAGTTCCGGTACGACCGGCAGCCCATCGGGGTACTCCAAGGGCTGGACCCCGACCGCGTCGCTTACTTCGGCACGGCGAGCAAGTCCCTGGCCCCGGCCCTCCGCCTGGCCTGGATGGTGCTGCCCAAGGACTGGGTGCCGAAGGTCGCCGTCGTCAAGGGCCCGGTCGACACGACGAGTACCCTCGACCAGCTCACCTTCGCCGAGTTCATCACCTCTGGCGGTTTTGACCGGCACGTGCGCGCGATGCGGCAACGGTACCGACGTCGCCGCGACCAGCTGATCACGGCATTGGCGGAGCACGCGCCAGGCGTGCGCGTGACGGGAATGGCAGCAGGCCTGCAGGCGGTGGTGGAACTGCCTCCAGGTACGGAGAAGGCGGCGCTGCGGTCGGCCACCCGCCACGGCCTGCTGGTCAGCGGACTTTCCGAGTTCCGACACGAGGGTCTCGCCGGCAGCTCGCCAGAGGCGGACCGGGCGGCGCTCGTCATCAACTACTCAGCGGTCTCGGACAGTGCCTGGCCACGAGCTCTGGAAGCACTGTGCCGCATCATGCCCACAGGGCGGGCATGAGGACTCTGCTACCTGGGGCCGGGCGTTCGGAGCGGGCACCCATGCTCACGCGGTTTTCGGTGCGGTGGCTTCAACGACAGTGCCGTCTGGTCAGGTGCCTACGTCAGGGGCCGCCCGCCCGGGCCATCTTGTAGCACTACGCGATACGGCCGTAGGACCGGAGGGTCTTCAGCCGCGCCATGGTGAGATAGCCGCCCCACTCGTGGGCGACGAGCGGGGTCCACATCGGGAAGTTGGGCTTCCAGCTGCCGTCGTCCTGCTGCGCATGGAGCAGGAGGCTTCGGCCATCCTGAGGCGACGCCTTCGCCACCGAGTTCCTCGAAAGCTTGTCAGGGGGACTCCCATGGCTTGGTCGTCCGCATCGACCACGACCCCCGGGCACGTCGTTCGCGTCGACCTGTCGATTCGGATAGCGAAACGTAGGTTGTTCGGTTGCGCCCGAAAGGCCTGGTGTGTCGTCCGGCGGACACCGATCATGGGTACTGGTCAGGTCCGATCCATGGGGACGCGACGGCGCGTCCCTTCACGCGTCCGCGGAGGAGCGCCATGGCAACGGCAGCAGCGAGGACCGCACGGCTCGTCCGACACCTCATAGCGTTCACCGCGGTCGCAGGTCTGACGCTGTCGACGGCGACCACGAGCGGGGCCGACACGGAGGACAACGCGGCGCCACCCGCGCCGTCGTCGAGCGCCGGTGACGCACCTCCTGGCTGGCGGGCGTTCGGCTCGTACGAGGAGGCGGTCGACGCCGGGCCGAGCCGCACCCTCGAGGAGGCGGCAGCGGTGCAGCAGAACTCCACAAACGTCGCGGAGCCGACGGTGCTGCCGGCAGATCTCGACGTTCCGCTACGCGACGACGTGGGAACGCTCGACGACTTCCCGTACGACGACGAGGATCTGGTCGACCCGGAGATGCCGCTGCCCTCGCCCGGCATGTACACGTTCGAGTCCTGCCGTGCGGACTTCCCAAACGACCGGGAGCGACCGATGTACAAGAACCGGTACGCGTCCTGCCTCGAAGCACGGGTTCCGTACAAGCACTACAGATGCGCCAGTCTTGGCTGCTGGCACTCGGGTACCACGTGGTTCACCTACACGCAGATCGGTTTCGGGCACCGTGACGGGACCTGGATCAACTTCTGGTACCAGCTGACCGACTTCGACCCGCAGTTGGACGCGCCACAGTCGAATGAGCTGTCGATCGACATCGTATGCGATGCCCAGGGCCAGGCCACCTGTCCTCCGGGTGCCGGGCCTTACACGCGATCGCTTGCTGAGTGGGACGCGGAAACGGGGTTCACCAACGTCGGCTTCGAGCTCGATGACTCGCCGCCCAGCGGCGATTCGTCGTACCGGCCCGAGGACCATGTCAGCCTGCATTCGGCGCGCACGATCCTGGAGGGGGAACCGCAGTGGGGCGCCTTCGAGAGTGAGACGACCTTCCGGTGTGACAACGCCAGGTACCTCACGCCGCGGGGTGCCTGCATCTTCGACGACGTCCAGTCGGTGCACTACATCGACCTGCTGGACAACTCGATCCTGGAGGAGGCGCTGCACGTCTACGCCGCCTACAACAACCCCGACAGCACCTACCCCCAGATCCCGAACAAGCGCATCCCCGGGGATCAGTCCGTAGACCCGGCGAAGCGGCTCTCACGCATGTACTGGGGGTACGACCCGACCAGATACCGGCTGAACAACCAAACAGCGCGCCGGACCTGCACCGAGGAATACCGCGGCTACCCCGGCGACGGTCGCGACTGCGACGAGTTCCCATACCGGAGCACCTACGAGGGCGCGTACTGGGGAGTCGACCATCCGGACGATCCCTACTCGTACTCGGCGTCCGCCATCAACGCCGACCACAACGAAAAGGCAGGCCGGCTCCTCGGCGCGTGGTACCTCGCTGACCGCATCCTGCACCGTGACCGGTTCTGGGTGCAGGTCGGTTGCGGCCCGTTCGCCGAAGGGTGCGGCGGTTCCGAGCCGCCCGGCCTCCCAGGGGACAACGTCCCACCCACCGTCGACGCCGGTCCCGACGTCTCCGGCGTCGAGGGCTCGGCCATCACGCTCGCGGGCACCGTCACCGATCCGGACGACACCCCGACCATCGCATGGTCGGTCACACCCGGACCCGGCGTCGATCCTGGAGCGACCTGCTCCTTCGCCAACGCTGCCGCGCCGAGCACCACGATCACCTGCACCGACGACGGGCCCTTCACCGTCACCCTGACGGCCGACGACGGCCACGGCGAACCGTCGCCCGTGAGCGACACCGCCACGGTGACCGTGACCAACGTGGCGCCGACCGCGCAGATCACCGCTCCGGCGTCGGGCGAGATGATCAACGCACGCAAACCCGCTCCGGTGAACGTGACCTTCACCGACCCGGGCACCAACGACACGCACACCTGCCGGGTCGACTACGGCGACGACGACGGTCCGGTCGAAGGGACGGTCACGCAGCAGGCCGGCAGCGGGACCTGTACGGCCGAGCACGTCTACGGCTTCGACGGGCTCGGACCGCGCACCATCACGGCAACGATCACCGACGACGACGGCGGAGCCGACAGCAAGTCCGTCGACGTCGTGGTCTACGTGCCAGGCGCCGGCTTCGCGATCGAGGCGACCGGCCTGCTGGAGGTGGACCGCACCCCCGACGTCCGCTGCCCGCCGGACGACGCGCAGTCCACGGCGACGCTGAACACTCTGGTGGGCCGGGTCGGCGCGCTGAACGTGAGCTGCACCGTCAGCACGACCACCGGCCGCACCGAGGTCGAGACCAGCGTCGCCGACGTGACGCTCCTGAACGGACTCGTGCGGATCACCGACATCCAGAGCACCTGCACCGCCGACGCCGAGGGGATCGAGCGCAGCTCCCTGGTCGGCACGATCAACGGCATCCCCATCGGCGCCGGATCCGGCTCGCTGTCGGTGCTGGGGCTGGCCGAGGTCGCCTACAACGAGAGCACCACCGACACCGAAGGGCGCCTGGTCCAGAACGCGATCCGGGTGCGCGCGGCGGGCCAGGAGGTGGTGGTTGGCAACTGCCGGCTCGGGTAGCGCGCGAGTCCTGACAGGCTGATCCTGCTCGTTGGCTGAGGGGTCAACGGCGCGCGGCCCCTGGCCTGGCTGCGCACCGGGGAACCGAGCGAGAGCGTCGAGATCATCCCGTCCGCCGCCGCGCTCGACGCCGCGGCGACGGAGCACGGGATCTCCTGGGAACTGCACGAGTCCTATCGCACCGCGGGGCACGACCCGGTCGTCTGGGCCGTGTCCGCACGGGTCCGGCGGTCGCTGCTGGCCGACGGCGTCACCGCCGAGGCGGCGGAGGAACTGGTCAGCATCATGCTTGCGCACCTCGCGACAGCTGGCCGCGACGGAGCACGGCGCGAACCACCTGGCGCCCTGGAGCAAACTCGCGCGCGGATGGTCACGGACCGGGTGCACGGCGCGCCGTTCGACCAGCACTCGCTGGGTGATCTGGCAGCGGCGGTCCATCTCAGCCCCTACCACTTCCTGCGCGCCTTCACACGAGCGGTGGGCGTAACGCCGCACCGGTACGTCGCCGCGGTCCGGGCCGAGCGGCTGCGACGTCTGCTTGCACGAGACGGCGCGACCGTCGCATCCGTGGCGGAGCTGGCCGGCATCGACCCGCGACACGTGCGCCGTCTGCACAGGCAGGAGCTGGGCATCCGTCGGCGTCCTTGAGCTCGTAGCCGGGAGCAGCAGCACTGCGCCGTCCGGCATGGTACTCGTCGTCCTCCGACGAGCGGGTGGCTGACGCCACCGGGAGCACCTCGGCGTGCCAAGGTCGGGATCGGCCTAGGTAGGCATCGTGGGGTCAATCGTTCAGGCCCTGGGTGTCGGCGCAGACCTGGACACTGAGCCCGAACGGCACCGAGACACCGCGCGAGTTACGGCGTTGGGGGCAGCGGTCCGGCGAAACAGGGTGCATCGCCCGCGTGTCACCGGCGGCGGTCAGCGCGCAACGCATCTGCCCAGGCCAGACGGACATCGAGGTGAAAGGTGACGGGCGTCACAGCTCTGATAGCCTCATCGGGCGACGCGGCGCGCAACGGGCCGCAGCGTCGCAGGTCACGACGGCCTTCCAAAGCAAAGAGTTCCGTCGGAATTGAAGCCCGAAGGGCATAGAAACAGGTCGCCGCTGTCCAGACGGACTTGGTAGCCCTCCTGTTCCGTCGGAATTGAAGCCCGAAGGGCATAGAAACGAGTGCCGGGGCGAAGACGAGCACGGCTATGAAGCCGAGCGTGTTCCGTCGGAATTGAAGCCCGAAGGGCATGGAAACCAGCACGCGGAAGAACTTGCGTACGAATGCAGGGTTCGTTCCGTCGGAATTGAAGCCCGAAAGGGCATAGAAACCGGGCGGGCCTGGAGCGTGCAATTCCCGGTTGCGGCGCGTTCCGTCGGGATTGAAGCCCGGAGGGCATGGAAACGGGGTGAGGCCCCGGGTTGAGGTTGGAGAGCTCGCGCTGTTCTGTCGGAATTGAAGCCCGAATGTGTTCTTCTGATTCGCTGCTCTCTCATGAGGGGGCCGAGTGCCTGACCTGTTTGAGCAAGTCATTGCGGAGGCCACCCTGCTCGCTGCTTGGCGCGAGGTTCAGGTGAATGATCTGGAGGACGGGAGGGTGAACGAGCAGGTTGTGGCGTACAGCCGTGACCTGTTCGCGAACCTTGCTTCGCTTCGCGCGTCGCTCCAGGGCGGGACTTATCGCCCGAACCCGGTGTATGCGATGGAGATCCCCAAGCAGTCCGGCGGCAAGCGCCTCATTGCCGTACCCGCGGTTGCTGACCGGATCGTGGAGCGTGCGCTCATGGAGGTCATCGACGAGCACATCGATGCTGTCCTGCTTCCTTGGTCGTACGCCTATCGCCGCGGGCTCTCGGTCGAGGATGCCCTTCACGACCTGGCACGGGCCCGCGACGACGGCGCCCGTTGGGTGGTACGCGCGTCGATGTCCTGGTCCGTGGGTTCGGCGGTGCGTGGCGGGGGAGTGGCCTCGTGTCCGCGCTGTCACGCTTCGCGGAGACTGCTGGCGCCGGCGCACAGACCACCCGAGGACTTGGCTGCGTGGCCACCGACGCCGAGCACCATGATGAACACCCGCCGTCTAGATCCGTAACCGAGCCTTCCCCGAATACAACCAGTGCGCCTGAACGCGCGCGGAACATCACCGCAGGTCAGCCCACATGAGGACCGCTCCTGTGGTGTGGCTCACACCCGTGCTAGCCTCTCTTGGAACTACTCCGCGCAGCCGACCATATCAACGCAGGTCACGCCGGCCTTACGAGGCGAAGGGTTCCGTCGGAACTAAAGCCCGAAAGGGCATAGAAACAGGTGGATGCCACCCAGCTCGTCGAACAGCGCGCGTTTCGTCGGAACTAAAGCCCGAACGGCAAAGAAACACGTTGGCCGCGGAGTAGAACGTGCCGAAAGCCGGTTCCGTCGGAACTAAGGCCCGAGGGGCATGGAAACAGTTATCCGCAGTTGCTCTCCCCGGTATCGAGTCGGCGTTCCGTCGGATCTAAAGCCCGAAGGACATAGAAACCTGAGAGTGGAGCTCCGGGAGCACCCTCCTGGGTACCCCAGTTCCGTCCGGACTGAAGCCCGAAGGGCATAGAAACTAGTAGGTCTCGATCGGGACGATCTCGTACGAGTTCGTCGGAACTAGAGCCCGAAGGGCATAGAAACTCGTCGCAGATAATGCTTGCCTTCCAGCATCCCCAAAAATCCGTCGAAACTAGAGCCCGAAGGGCATAGAAACGGTCGCGCTTTTCATTTGTGCAGACTCGGCTGACCTATTCCGTGGGAACTAAGGCCCGAAGGGCATAGAAGCCCGTCGTCCTCGTTCGTTACTTTCTCGTCGACCACAGTTCCGACGGAGCTGATGCTCGAAGGGCGCGTACGCGGAACCGACACGTGGGAACCGCATCCTGTCTACGCGATGGAGATCATGAAACCCTCGGGTGGCAAGCGACTTCTCGCGGTGCCGACGGTCGAGGATCGAGTCGTCGAGCGGGCTGTGATGGAGGTGGTCGACGACTTCATCGACTCGACCTTGTTGCCCTGGAGTTTCGCGTACCGCAAGGGCATCGCGATCAAGGACGCCATTGACGAGCTGACCCAGGCGCGGGATGACGGCGCGCGGTGGGATGCCCGGGCGGACGCCGAGGACGACATCGGCGAAGGGGCACCGGTCGGCAGCGCGGTGCGGGAGAGGGTGAACTGCTGTCTGATCAGGACTGGTTGGTGCTGCTTCGTGCGACGATCGCGACGTGGCCGAGGTGTTTCTGCACAATGTCGCGTTCTCACGAGCGGAAGACGCGCGCGAGTACGTCCGCCGGCTCTCAGAGCTGCCAGTCGGTGAGTGGTATTGGAACCTCTGGAAGACCAAGCAACAGCCGCACACCACGTTCTACGACGGGGCTCTGGTGGGCCTGGTGGTTTCGTGGCCGGGGCATCGCAGTGTGGCGTTCCTCGCCAAGGCACGCCGCGTCCTGGTGGAGGGGTTCAGTGGCTGGCGTGCAGCGACGAAGGCGATCGCAGACCACACCCGTCTACCTCTGGGCGAAGTCCGTTCGGAGGCGTACCTGGCGAGCAAGCAGGACGGCGACGGCGGGCAGGTGCTGGCCTGGCAGGCGGAGATCCTGCGCCCGCTGCACCTCGACCTGCCGGACGGAGTGTCGCTCGGGCGTAATGGCTGGGCGGTGATCGATGATGCCGTCCTTGTCGGTTGGGCACTCGATGAAGGCGAGCTGCCGCAGCGTCCGTCGGGTAGTAGCGCGGGCTTCATCCTCGACGCGGAAGCTAAGCGCGCGATCGAGTTGCGAGCCGTAGACGTCGTCATCGCGTGGTGCGGCGAGAACGGGTGGCACGAGGTCCGCCACGTTGGCGACGAGGACAACCCGTTCGACATCGAGGGAACTGTCGGTGGCACCCTGCGTCGTGTCGAGGTCAAGGGAACGACCGGGGGTGCTGGCGCGGTGACCGTCACGCGCCGTGAGGTCGAGGCTGCGACCGGCGACATGAATCACCTGATGGCGATCGTCCACGGGATCTCGCTCCGCATCGACGCGTCAGATGGCACGATCAAGGCCAAGGGTGGCGTGCTCACCGTCCACGACCCTTGGCTGCCTGTCCTGGAGGAGCTCACGCCGATCAACTATCGCTGGCGACGATGAGGCCGACCCCACCGCCCGGGCTCAAGCTGCCTGAGTACGTCGTGCCTCGGCTGGGCGACCGGGTCGGAAACGTCGTAGACCACGGATTCGGCGAGGGCCAGTTGAGCCTTGGCTGGTGGAACGACGAGCTGGCGGACCTGGTCAAGGACGGGTTGCCCGACGTCCGTGTCGGCGTCGACCCGAACGAGAACGGCTCGGCCAAACTGACGCGTGGCGAGCTCTTCACGCTCGCCAAGACGCTCGACTCCGACGCAAATGACGCCTCCGTCCTCTTCTTCCTCTGCCACGTTTTCCTCTGGGGTAGCGGAATGCGTCCACGGAACAACCGGAGTCGACTTCGATCCTTCACCGGCAGCGACGTGACCGGGCGCATCGGGCTGCTGCGGGAGGCGGCGCTGGCCGCAAGGGAGGGCGAGAGGCGAGAGGCCTACTCGATGCTTATTCGCCCAGGGCGCGCTGCGATCCCGTACCTCGGCCCCGCTTTCTACACCAAGTACCTGTACTTCGTCAGCGCCGAGGTAAGTACCAACCCGTGCTACATCCTTGACGCGCGAGTTGCTGAGTCCCTGTACGACCGTGGGCGTGGCTGGTCAGATATCTCCCGAACACCGGCGCGGCGCGGCCAGGGCTGGAACTTTAGCTTCAACTGGTACACCGACACATACGTTGGCTACTGCGAACTCCTGGACCGTTGGGCCTTGGCCGCGTCCGAGCAGATCGGAGTCCCCGTGGCGGCCGACGAAATCGAGCGAGTGCTGTTCGACGGGCCCGCACCAACGACGTCGACGTCGTAGCCCCTGTACCGAAACGGCATCCGGAGACCGTGCCGCCACTACTCCACCAAGTAGGCGGACCATCCGCTCGACGGTGGTCGTTGTGTCGTTCGATCTGCCGCGATTGCCATGGCAGTGCAGGGCTGCTGGGTGCTCAGGTGGAGCGAAGAGGAGCGATGAAGCGGCTTCGCAGGCGTGACCCGTGGGCGAGAAAGAGAGACGTCGACTCCACTCTGACCGCGATGGGGACGGACTTGGTCTGGTTCGAGAATATGGACCGCGGTGGCCTCTGTGTCGTAGGGGCTCCGATTCCGGCGGAACGTCGCAATACGTCCGTGGGGCAGTCAAGGTGATGTTTCTACGCCCTGCGGGCATAGATTCCGGCGGAATCGCTACGGTCAAGTGATCCACACCTACTGGAACATGTTTCTATGCCCTGCGGGCGCCAATTCGGGCGGGACGAGAAGGAAGTTGGAGCGGCAAGGAGCGATGGAAGTTTCTGCGCCTTTGGGGCCATTAATTCCGGCGGAATCCTTCGCCTTGGAAGGCTGTCTTGACCGGCGGTGATAGGGACGATTGCGAGTAGCTGTCCCGTCGGAGGGCACATGGCTGATGATGTGGAGGTCACACTACTCGCCGCGATAGATCTGACCTGTGCGGATGCTCTGTACGCGGTGGCTTCGGAAGCCCGTTGTGGCTGTTTCCCTGTTGAGGAACTTGCTCGGAGGGCGATCAGGTCGGTGGGTAGCGACCCAGCCCAGTCCGTGTGTGGTCTGCGCACCGACGCCGGCGACGTCGGCATAGCTCGAGAGAGTGGCAAGTGTCGAGGCAAGGTCGTGCCGCGTAGTGCGTAGTAGTTGGAAGGTCGCGGTGCCGCGGAAGCCGGTGCGGGTGGACTTGCCGAGGTCGATGGGTGAGGTGTGGATTTCGGTGTCAGTGATGATGACGGCATCGAGGAGTGCGTCGGTTGCCAAGAGCGGCACTGTGCTGAACGCGTTCCAGCGGCGGATCAGGCTCTGGAAGACGAGACGAGGGTCGGGCAGCGGGATCTGGATACGGTCGCGTGTGAAGTAGGTGATTGAGCGGAACTCGAACGTTGCCGCCGGCGTTGCGGCGAGGGAGCGTAGCGCGTCGTACGAGGTCATTTCGCTGTGTGTGTCGTCAACCGTGAAGTATTGCGAGCCGAGTCGGACCTCGCGGCCGACGAGGCGGTCGAGACCGGGTGGATTGCCGTCGTCAAGCCATCCGAGTTGCAGCAGGGCGCGTCCGGAGTTGTCTGGTGCGGCGAAGAGCGGGGCGACGGAGAACGGCTTGGTCTGGGCAGTGTGGTCAGCTCCGGCTCGTTCGAGGATCGCGCATGCGAGCCCATGGAGCTGGGTGGGCGGCACCTGAGTGGTCCGGGTGGTGTCGTGCGGACGGAGCAGGAGCTTCCAGCGCGAGGGCATCAGGCGGGATCCCGTCGGGTCGACCCGGTCAGCGCTCGGACGTGATGGACCACGTGCACTGCTGCCTCGTTGTGCAGCACCCAGCCGAGGGCGATCGCGATGGCGAGGGGCGCCGCGATGAAGATGCGGGTTTCGATGTCGTCGTGTCCGATGGTGCGCTCCCATTCGGCGCGTGCTTCTCGCCAGGTCTGGTAGATGGTGCGGGCGACGGCTTCGAAGGCATCTGGGCTGGCCTCGTCCAGGGAGTCGGTGCGGGTCTGGATCACGACGGTCGCGGCGCAGGAGTCGCCGTCGTCGTGCGGGGTGGGGCCCAGGACATACCCGGTGTGTCTGCCGGTGCGGGGCAGGTGTACCTGCCCGGTGCGTGCGACGTGGAGTGCGTTCGGCACGACGTGGCCATCGTTGATCAGGTCGATGATCAGGGCCAGGCGATGCCGGTCGGCGTCGTCGACGCCCTCGACCCGAGTGCACAGGCCTCCGTCCAGGTTGTGCGGAACATCGAGGAGTGGTTGCGCGAGCGATGCGACGGCGGACGGCATTGGACGGGTGAGCTCAGCACTGAGCCGGACCCCGCGCACGGCGGGGGCCGCGATCACGCGGGGCTTGTGCATGACTGTCAGTGATCTGGGCCGGAAGTCCCACAGGGCTCGTCCGAGCTGGAAGCCGTCGTACAGCGGCGCCAGAGGGTAGAGGGAGACGTCGGTCTGGTCGAGGTTCTTCACCGAGTCCAGGACGTGGTTGTCGAGTGCTTCGGCGGCGCGGATCGCGAGCGGGCGGGCGTCGGTGTCGCCCACGGCGGGACGGGGATCGATGTAAAGGGTCATGTCGTGGTTCTCACGGGAGGCCGCGCGAGTCTGCTCCACCCGGGCTACCGATGGGCTGGGGAAGAGGTTGATCACGACCCCGACGCCTCGGGCGTGGGCCCGGTTCCAGCCCAGGACGGCCAGTGGCAGGAAGACGAGGAGCGCGACCGCGGCGAAGATCACGGCGTGCCACTCTTGGCCGACGAGTTCCTCCGGGAGGAAGTCGACGAGGCGCTCGGTGATGCTGGGGACCAGACCGATGCCGGCGCCGCCGAAGACGGCGACCAGGACGGTGCCCTGTCCCTGCGGTGTAGCGAGGTAGCGACGCAGCAGGGTCCACCAGGGGGTGCGGTAGGGCTTGACAGTAAAGGGCACAAGTCTCCTCAGGGACGCAGAGCGGCCCGGACGAAGGTGACCGGTGCCGCGCCGGCGATCTCCAGCAGCTCGAACCGGGCGTTGTAGACGGCCTGGGGGAGCTTGCCGACCTCGTGTCGGTCCTCGGTCCAGGGCAGGCCATCGCTGATGCGGACGGTCACCAGGGTGGTGGGCAGGTCGTCGACCGCGGTGCCGTCGTATGGTGCGCCGCCGGTCGTCGGGCCGGTACGCAGGGACGCGACCAGGGCGTTGGCGCGGTCGAACCGGATGCGGAACGACTCGTCCTGCTGCCAGCCCCACAAGTGGGTTGCCACAGGTGTGGCGGAGGGCAGGTCGCGTCCGGTGGTCAGGTGCAGGCCGTCGAGGTCGGCCCAGAGGCAGTCCGCCCCGGCCAGCAGGTGGCGCACGTGATGCCAGTCGTGGCGGCCGTGGCGGACGAGGGCGGCGGTGGTCGTGGTGGTCATACGTCCTCCAAGGCGTCAACGGCTTCGCGCAGCCGGGCGCGTGCGGCCGGTGCCTCGCGGTCGAGCCACCGGGCAGTCAGCGGGTCGGGAGTGAGGGTGCCGTTGCCGCGGGTGGTGCCCGCGCCGATCCCAGCGATCCCCTCGGCCAGGTCCTGGAACGCGAGCACGAGCGCGTCACGCACCAGCGGGTCCAGGCCTAGCGGGCCGCCGTCGGGCGGGGCATCGAAGGAGCCGTCCCAGCGCAGGTCGCAGGTGACCTGGCCGCTGACGACCACTTCCTCGGAGAACAGCAGCCCACGGGACGCACCGCCGAACACGCGGTCGATCGCGACGTGGTTGCGGGTACGGACCGTGGCGCCTGTCACGGAGGAGTCGAGGAACGCCAGGCGACTTCGGGCGCCCACGACCGTGCGGTCCCCGAGGTCGCGGGCAGTCCAGCCGAACGTCTCGCACACGGGGCAGGTACCGCAGGGCCCGTCGGCGCTGACCGAGGAGCAGACACCGAATGACCCGACCGACCGTAGGACGAGCTCGACGCGGCTACGCAGCACGCCCTTCCAGGTGGATCCGGGCACGATGGGCTGGTTGCCGTCGCGAAGGATCAGCGCGGTGCGCGGGCCTTCGTCGTCGTTCTGCCGACGGCCGGATCCGATGTGAAGGGCGTCGGTAACGACGAAGGTGAGCAGGCCGTCGAACTTCTCGTCGGCGAACAGGCGCTGGTCGTCGTCGGTGGCGGTGACCGGGGTGGGGGCGACGTCGTCGAAGAGGGCCGGTCCTCCGGTCGTGAGCCAGCGCAGCAGGTCCCCGTCGTCGGACAGGTCCAGGCGGACGTGCCGGACCTGGGTGACCACGGCACGTCCGAGGCCGGTGCTGCGGCCCGCGCCGATGCGTGGCCGCCAGCGGCTCAAAAGGTCGTCGATCGCGATGTCGCCGCGCTGGTCGGGGGTGTCGTCCAGGCGTAGCCAGACCTCGATCGTGCTTCCGGCAGGAAGTGCCTCGCGGTCGAACAGAGCGCCTGCGGCGGCGGCGGCGCGGTGCCGGTCGACGGCGGTCCGGCGTCGTTCTGTGGTAAGCGCCGACGGCGTCACTCGGGTGCCGAGCACCCATAGCCGGGAGACCGCCGTGCGGGTCTTCTCGGGGGAGGTGTACGTGACGTGCCCGAACAGACCGTCCCGGTCGGCGGGTGCCACAGCCTGGCGCAGGGACCCGGCGATCGACGTGGCGGGTACCGTCGGCCGGCCGTCCACGTCTCGGGCCAGGGGCAGGCTAGGCAGGACGACGCTCCCGACACCGCGGGTCTCTGGGGCGGTGACCCCTCCTGCGGACTCGAGGCGAAGCGTGGCCTGGGCGAGGTTGACGACGGTCACTGGTCCTCCCGGACGAAGGCGTCGAGCAAGGCTGCGGTGCGGTCCAGCACCTGATCGGTCTCGGACAGCAGATCGGTGAACACCTGGCGGTCGCTCGCCTCCAGCGCTTGGACGCGGGGGAACCCGGCGAGGCCCGCGCTGCGCGGAGCACCCTCGCGCAGGACAGCGATGGTGTACTCGCGCACCTGCTTGGCCGCCCAGGGCCCGATCCCGGCCGCGATGATCCGGCGGGCGTACGTCTCGGCACGTGCGGCGGCCGTCATCGTCTGCCCGGTCAGATCGGCGGTATCGGCATCGGTATCACTATTGGCGTCGTCGGCCGTGGTGCTTCCGGGCGGTGCCGGGGGCTGCCAGGGGCCGGTCGCGACCCGCACCGCTCCGAAGCCCTCGGCGCGGCGCAGCCCGAGGCCGTGGCTCTCCAGCCGGGCGACGGCGGATGCGTCGACCGGGTCGGTGAGCGTCACGGTGATGACGGTGCCCGCGGCCAGGACGACGTCGACGGGCTTGTACAGGCGCGACGCCGCGTGCCAGCCACCCTCGGCGTCTCCCCGGTACCAGATCCGCTCGACCGCGCTGACACTGGTGCCGAGCACCTCGGCCAGGTCGTGGCCGACGGCGCCGAGCACCTGGGCGGGCTCGGTGGGATCGACCGGCAGGCCCGACGAGTCGGTCAGGACGACCGGCGAGTAGAAACGCAGCACGAGTCGGTCGGTCGGCCCGGGCAGATCCGGGCGGTCTTCATCGAGCTGTCGGGCGCGGTAGGTGACCTGGCCCGAGACTGCCCGTTTGCCGCCGAACCACAGGGTGTGCGTCCCGGTCAGGAACTCCAGGCCGGCCTGGTCGAGGGTGCTGGTCTCGCCGATGCGGCCGGTGAACCGGCGTCGTGCCCCGGTGGGTGTGCTGCCGCCGAGTGCCTGCCGGGTGTAGAGCTGCCCCTCCTGGGCGGTCTGGGTCTGATCGTTCAGCTCGAGGCGGGTCCGCTGCACGATCACGCCCTGCGCCTCGGCATGGCGGACCCCGCCGCGGTCGGGGACCAGGGGCCCGCACTCGCACGCGGACGGCTCCTGGAAGGCCTCGTCAATGATGAGGTCGCAGGCGTCGTACTTGCAGCCCAGGACGGACAACGGGACCACGTCGGACCCGTCGACTAGCAGCGGCCCGTAGGTGACCAGTCCCTCGAACAGACCGGTGAACGCCTCCATCATCGGGTGGGGGGTGCGCAGGCCGTGCTGTCGCAGCCAGGCGGTGGCCAGCGCGCCGCGCAGGGTGGCGCCGGGTACGTGCGTGTGGGTGAGGGCCGGGGCGGTGCCCCGCGGGCGCGTGCCCAGGTGCAGATCCTGGTCCTGGGTGATGGTGACCTCAAGCATCGGTGTCCTCCGGGACCACGTGCGCTGACGAGGCGGGCCGCGCGGACAGGTCGTGCAGCCGGGTGATCGTGGCGGCGGTGACTGCGTGGGCGCCGTCGGCGTGGTGCGGGGTGATGGTGACCCAGCCCAGGCCGCGCCGTCGGTCGGCGCCCAGATGATGCACCCCGGCGGCGGCGCAGGACAGCACGACCAGATGGTCCTCGCGCTCCGGGAGGTCCGGTGGGAGCGGGTGGTACTGGTCGATCCGCAGGCGGGCGTGCGGCACCGGTGCTGTGTCGGAGAACGCGACCTCCTCTGCGGTGTACAGGGCGTCGCGGCGGGCGGCGCCCTGTACGGGGTCGAGTGCAACCCTGGTACGCACTACCGTCTGCCACGGTGCGAGCCACTCCACGGATCCGAACGCCCACGGGGAGGCGGACCGTTTGGTACCGAAGACCGCCCCGACCAGCGGCTCGCCGTGCAGAGCGTCTTCGGTGAGTTGTTCGGCCGAGGCACGCAGCAGCCCTTTGAGGGTTGTGGCCGGCAGGAGGTCCTGCGGGTCGATCGTGTCCTGCAGACCCGGGCGGGCCAGGCCCGTGGCGACACGGAACGGGGAATGGAACGTGAGGTCCAGGATCAGTGCGGTCATGACGGGGGCCACCACCTGACGAGGTTGAGAGCTGTGGGCAGCGGCATCCCGGCGGGCTCCGGCTGGTCGAGGTTGGCGCCGGCGGGTAGGAAGGCCTCGATCGCCAGGCGGTGGTCGCCGACCCGGCGTGCCACGGTGTGCGCGGTGAGCGCTCCCGCCTGCGTGTGGGCGACGCCGACTGCGTTGCGGTGTGCTTGCGGCACCCCGGCTAGCCGGTCCAGGTGCGGCGCTGCGACACGCAGTTGGGCCAGGTCGGCCGGTTCGTGTGCCGGGTCGTGCCCATCGGTGGTGATGTCGAGCCACTGCACGGCCGGTGTTCTGCCGCGGGTGTGCCGCTTGGCCTGCCGGAGCATGCGGGCCGCGGCGTCGACCACCAGGGTGAACGGGTAGGAGCTGTCGGAGATTACGATCCCGGCTGACGCTGAGATCGGGGCAAGCGGTATGGCCCGGCCTGCGTTGACCGTGTCCAGCAGGTCGCTCGCGGCCACGTCCATCCACTCGGCGAACGCGCTCAGGTAGGTCAGGGTGAACCGCCACGCGTGCTCGGCCGGCAGCGTGACCATCAGGTCGTCACCGCCCGCCACGTGCGGCACGACCGACAGGATGTTCCGATCGCCGAGGACCGCCCCGGTCGCCTGCGCGAGCGCTTGCTGGGTGGCCTCGTTCAGGTCCGCGGAGACCTTCTTCTTACGGGACTGCATCTGTGGGTCGGTGGCCGTGGCCAGTGCGTCGAAGAACGCGCCGACGGCGTTCCCGTCGGCGAACACCGTCGCCAGGTGGTTGCGCCCCGAACCCGAGCTGCCGAGCCGGGCGAGCTCGTCGAACGTGTCGGGCGGATCGGCCAGGCCAGCGCCTGGCGCGCGGTCCTCGTCCAGCCGGTGGCGCAGCTCCTGCTCGGCGGTACGGGCGAGGTCCGGGTCCGGGTCAGTGGGCTGCTTGCGTGTCTGGGCCAGGCTCACGTTGCGCACCGTGCAGTCCTGACACAGGCGCTGCCTGTCGCCCATGACCCTGTGCCACCTCACCGCCGGGTCCGTGTGGCAGACGTCGCACCTGGTCACCGCCTGGAACTCAAATACGGGCGGGAGGTCCACCCGAGCCTCCCCGGCGGCTCGACGGGCCTTGATCTGCTGGTGCACGGCTTCCAGGTAGTTCTCGCCGTACCCGTGGACCGAGGTGAGGTGGGCCGCCGGGAGGTGCTCGCGCAGGTGCGTCAGGAGCCGGTCCTGTACCTGCCGAACCATGGCCTCGTCGGCAGCGGGGTCGGGTGGCGAGGAGGCCGCGAACCAGACGCTGACCACACCGTCCGCCTCGCCCGCCTCCGGGTTGACCTCCGCCAGACCTGCCACCACCGGGTCGACGACGGCAGCGGCCGTGGCAGCTTTGATCGCCGCGCTGCCCGACCGGTAGCCGCGCAGGGTCGGGGTGCGGGACAGGTACTGCTGGATGCGGACCACCGCGGTGTCCACGTAGACGTTTGTCACCGGCGCCTCCCGCCGTCCTGGCCGGGCCGGGGCACTGGGCGTGTGCGGCGTTCGATCTGGACGTCGTCGTCCCCGGCCGTCGGGAAGTAGGCCAAGGGGTTCTCCTGGTTGCGGTCGGAGGCGCCGTCGGAGTACTTCCAGAATTCGAAGCTCGGCTTCAGGTCTGCCGGGGACGGCCGACTCTGCGGGGACAACTCACGGGCTGGTGGGTACCAGACCAGCTCCGGCTCGGCCCGGTCCAGCCGTAGCGCGGCGCGGGCGTGTGGCCAGACGTTGCGCAGGGGCCTGGCGGTCTTCCACGGGTGCGCGGCCACGAATGCCGCGACCGCCGATTCCGCGTTAAGGGGCGCCTCCTCGGGTACGCCCAGGTACCGGGTGCCCGGCCTGGCCACGTCGACGACGACGTCGGTGGACACTGTCCCGAACCCGAGCGGTGCCCCACCCCCGAGGTGCCATCCGTACTGGTCATCGGTGGATTTCCCGGGGTTCCCGAGAGC
Organism: Promicromonospora alba; assembly: GCF_042654905.1. Classification (NCBI taxonomy): domain Bacteria; kingdom Bacillati; phylum Actinomycetota; class Actinomycetes; order Micrococcales; family Promicromonosporaceae; genus Promicromonospora; species Promicromonospora alba. Next base: position 419,400 of record NZ_JBHSFI010000003.1, on the reverse strand, counting down.
AGCGAAGAGCAGGGCGGGATCCAGCGCGGCAACCACGCCACCCAGCTCGACGGCGGACAGGTTCTCGACCGTGACCCGGGCCTGGAAGACCGACTCGGCATTCACCGACTCGGCGGTGCTGAGCATCGAGCTCCCGGCATGCTCCTGGTGGAAGGCGCCGGGCTTGTGTTCGGTCGCCCGGAAGTAGGGGCGCCGGCCTGCCTGACCGGTGAGCCAGTACTGCTTGCGCCCGCGCAGCTGACGGTTGCTCTTGTTGTCGGCGGACGAGCCCCACTCCCGGTACCCGAGTTCGTCCTGGTCGGCGGCCTCGAACTGGTCGAGGTCGGTGTCCAGGTAGGCCTGCCCAGCGCCCGGGCGCGGGGCACCGAGTGGGGGCAGGTGGACCGTCGTCATCCCTGCGATCGACACCGGGGCAGCGTCACCGAACCGGACATGCCCGCGGTAGGCACGCTGCTCCGCCTGCGCGGAGTCGCGACCGTTTGGGTCCACTGAACCGAAGACCCGGCATGTTGGGCACAGATCGTCGGCGGATCGGCACGCCAGCAGGTGGGGCGGTACACGCGTGGACGCAGCACCGCGGCCGGGGCGACGCCAGATGGCCGACACCGCCAGTTCCAGGACCTCGACCCCGCCGCCGGCGTGGCGGTACCGGGCCCAGACCACCTGGCTGGGGTACAGGCGCCGTCGGACACGGAACCGGTAACCCATCAGGCGCCCGTCAGGGTGCCGGACCGGCACGCTCGCTGCGTCATGTTTGGGGACGGTGTCGTCTTGCCGCACGTCGTCTGCGCCCGCGGCTGCGGCACGATAGCCCTGCCACGCGTCGTCGCTCACTATCGCCGGGAGCGGTTCCGAGGCCAGGCGACCCGCAGCGACGAAGTAGCCGCCGGGGATCGGTTTGCCGTTCTTGTCCAGGCGTAGACGATCCCCGTCTTTGAGTGCCTTCTTGCGAGTACCGGGAGGCGAGACCAGCAGGACGCTGTCGCCGCGTGCCGGATCCTGTGCCGACGGGGCAGTCATGTCCTGCGGGTTCTTGATCTCCAGACGGCTCACCTGCACGCTGTTCGCGCCCGCCCTGCCGAACGTGACTTTCTCGGGGGTGCCGTCTACCCGCAGGTGAGCGCCGGTGCGCACCTGCGAGTGGTCACCGAGCACCGCGGCTGCTGCGGGCGCCGGGATCCAGACGGCCTCCTGGCAGGTCTGGACGGTGAGTGGGCGGCCGTCGTCGTCGACGGTGACGATGCGCAACAACTTCCAGCTCGCGTCACGTGACCGGGCACGGTCGCGGTAACCGGGCACGAAGTCGCCGTCGAACACTCGCAGGCACCCGCCCGCGAGGATCTCGTGTACGGACCGCACCGCACCCGCCAACGATGACCCAGGCACGAATGGCTGAGTCTCATTGCCGGATTCGGGGAAGTTTCGCCGGGGGAACCTGCTGGTCGGGACGTTGCCCTGGGCGCCTGATTCGTCGGCGTGCACATTGCGCAGCAGCAGCGGGCTACACGCCGTGATCGTTACCTCGATCGTCCCGGAATACCTGTCTGACGCAATGCGATCGTGTCCAGCCGGTGCCTGACGCCGGTGCTCCGTGGGCGTAGCCGGAAAGCCGACGAACGTGTACGGGTTGACGAAGACATCCGGCATGACGCCGCTCCAAGGGTCGACAAGTACGTGCGGAACAGGAGGTGCAGTACGAAACGACCAGATCCCAGGCCAGAGGATTGAGGCCCGGACCAGCCCACCCAGGAACCTGTCGATGACCAGGTTGCGAAGCGTCTACCTAGGACTACCTGGGGACGTATGGCGGCACAAGGCGCAAGTCCCCCAGGCGCGGGTGAAGTGGGGGTGACCTTGCCTTCGGGAGGAGGGCGCCCTGGGTCTCACGTGCCGTCGGCCCGTCTCTACCCAGTGAGGATTTGTCCCCTCGCGACCCCGGCGGAGTTGACGTTCCGGTCGGTCACGTACTTCTCGCGCGGGGACCGGCAGATCCCGCTGCCCGATCCTGAGCTGGTGTTTACCAGTCTCGCGCGCCGCTGGAACACCTTCTCGCCTGATGGTGCCAGCTTTCGGTCGGTGACGATCGAGGCTCTGCTCGCCAGCATCCTCCTCAGCGAACCCCGGATCGAGAGTGGTCAGGTCGACCAAGGGAGAGCAATTCGAGTCGGTTTTCTGGGCAAGGCACGATTCGGTCTGGCCCGTGCTGCTGGCCAGGACCTGGAGCGGGTCTTTGCAACGCTGGCTGTGTTCGCGGATACTGCGGGTATTGGTGCCCAGACCACCCACGGTCTCGGGTGGGTCAGCGTCGAGCTTGGTGCTGAGCCCGGAGCACCTCGGGACGCCTCGCGAGTTGGGGTGCTCGAGGGGTCGGAGCGGCGAAACAGGGTGCATCACCCGCGTGCCACCGACGGCAGTCAGCGCGCAACACATCTGCCCAGGTCAGAAGGAAATCGGGGCGAAAAGTGACGGGCGTCACAGCTCTGATAGCCTCATCGGGCGACGCGGCGCGCAACGGGCCGCATCGTCACAGGTCACGACGGCCTTCCAAAGCAAAGAGTTCCGTCGGAACTGAAGCCCGAAGGGCATAGAAACTTGAGCGCAGCGTCGTCGTCGATCGGAGTGATCTTGTCGTGCGTGTTCCGTCGGAATTGAAGCCCGAAGGGCATAGAAACTGTCCTTGACGAACCCGTGGGGATCGAGAAGCGCACCGTTCCGTCGGAATTGAAGCCCGAAGGGCATGGAAACCGTCGGCGAGGGCGTCCCAGTTGGCCTGGATGACGGTTCCGTCGGAATTGAAGCCCGAAGGGCATAGAAGCGCGAGGCTGAGCGGTCTTGCCCATGATGCGGGAAGCGTTCCGTCGGAATTGAAGCCCGAAGGGCATGGAAACGGGGTGAGACCCCGGGTGACACATCTGCCCAGGTCAGAAGGAAATCGGGGCGAAAAGTGACGGGCGTCACAGCTCTGATAGCCTCATCGGGCGACGCGGCGCGCAACGGGCCGCATCGTCACAGGTCACGACGGCCTTCCACGGCGAAGAGTTCCGTCGGAATTGAAGCCCGAAGGGCATAGCAACGTATTTCCTGGTCGGTGATAAACTCGTGTGCCTTCGTCGTTGGGTTCCGTCTGAATTGAAGCCCGAAGGGCATGGAAACAAAGGTTGCAGGATGGTCAGCTTCCGCTTCCGTTGTTCCGTCGGAATTGAAGCCCGACGGGCATAGAAACGATGCCCACGGTGGTGTTGCTTCGCCGCTACTGTGCGTTCCGTCGGAATTGAAGCCCGAAGGGCATGGAAACACGAGCTCGCGCGTCCACCAGCCCCACGTGATGTGGCGGTTCCGTCGGAATTGAAGCCCGAAGGTCATAGAAAGCATGAAGAGCACCGGTACTGCGAGGATAAGAGCGGCGACTGTTCCGTCGGAATTGAGGCCCGAAGGGCAATAGAAGCGTCTCGCTGAGCACATCGTCGATGTTGCTGAGCTCCACGTTCCGTCGGAATTGAAGCCCGAAGAGCATGGAAACGGGGTGAGACCCCGGGTTGAGGTTGAAGAGCTCGCGCTGTTCTGTCGGAATTGAAGCCCGAATGTGTTCTTCTGATTCGCTGCTCTCTCATGAGGGGGCCGAGTGCCTGACCTGTTTGAACAAGTCATTGCGGAGGCCGCCCTGCTCGCTGCTTGGCGCGAGGTTCAGGTGAATGATCTGGAGGACGGGAGGGTGAACGAGCAGGTTGTGGCGTACAGCCGTGACCTGTTCGCGAACCTTGCTTCGCTTCGCGCGTCGCTCCAGGGCGGGACTTATGGTTGGTCAAGACGGGAGGGAGCGGGCTCCCCTGGACTCGTTCGACCGCGCGATGCTCCGCCACGGGCATCGCGTCCTGCGCTACAGCGACGACTTCGCGGTGCCCGTCACCACGCATGCCGCAGGCGAGCGGGTGCTTGAACTCATTGAGTCGGCTCTGCGGGAACTGGACCTTGAACTCAATGAGGACAAGTCCCGCATCGAGTCGTTCGACGAGGGTGTCGACTTTCCGGGCCAGACCGTCACTGCCCGCTCCCAGGCGGGTACGACCACCTACGTTTCGCCGCTGGAAGCCACTGTCTACGTCACCGAGCCTGGGTCGTCGATCCGCTCCCGCGACGGCCGGCTGCGGGTCATGCACCGAGACCGGCAGCTGTTGTCCGTGCCGTACGACCGTGTCAAACAAGTCGTCTGCACCGCGCCGACCACGCTGACCAGTCCGTTCCTCCGCCGTGCGCTGGAGCACGACATCGAAGTCGTGCTCACCGAGGAGGACGGCGACTTTCTCGGCCGGTTGCACGGTACCGGCAGCCCTGGTGTCGAACTCCGCCACAAGCAGCATCGCCTCGTCGACAAGCGCGCAGAGAAGGTCGACCTCGCTCGAATCTTCGTCGCAGCGAAAATCGCCAACATGCGTACGGGCCTACTGCGCGCAGCTCGATCGGGTCACGTCGAAGACATCGAAATGGCCACGGACCGCCTGCGCGCAGCTCGGGGTACCGCGCTCGTTGCAGATTCCGAAGCATCGCTCATGGGGACCGAGGGCGCGGCCACCCGCGACTACTTCGCCGGGCTCGGTCGCATCCTCGGCGACACCTGGGCCTTTACCCACCGCCGTCGACGCCCTCCTCCCGATCCGATCAACGCGATGCTCTCCTTCGGCTACACGCTCCTCACCCAGGAAGCGGTCAGCGCGGTCGAGCTCGCGGGCCTCGACCCCGCCGCCGGCTTCCTGCACGAGATGCAACGTGGCCGACCATCACTCGCGCTGGACCTCATCGAGGAGTTCCGGCCCATCATCGTCGATCCCGTGGTCCTCAGCCTGTCCCGAAGTGCCAAGGTCAGCCCTGCAGGCTTCGCGCAAGTCGAAGACCGCGGCTGCCGGATGGACCGAGATACCCTCCACCTGTTCCTGGCCGCGTACGAGCGTCGGATGCTCACCGTGGCGCACCACCCCACCGGGCGACGTATCTCCTACCGCCAAGCACTCACGACTCAGGCGCGCCACCTGGCCGACGTCATCGACGACCGTACCCCTGTGTACACACCTATGACCTGGCGATAGCCGTGGTCCACATTCTCTTGATCTGCTACGACATCCCCGATGACGACCGCCGCACCGCCATCTCGAACCTGCTCGCGGTCCACGGCGCCCGAGTCCAGCTCAGCGTGTTCGAGATCGCCCTGCCCACGAAGAAGGAGGTTCGCAGTCTGCGCAGCAGCCTGCGTCGCCTCATCGACAAGGACACGGACCAGGTCCGCATCTACCCCCTATCGCCCATCGCCGCCAACGAGATGGTCATCCTCGGGCGTCGGCGGCTCGAGGAACGCGCTGACTTCTGGATCGTCTAATGGGACAGCATGTGGGTGTGCTCTCCATTGGGTACTGAGTCGAGCAACAAGAACCCACCCGTGACTCCCGGCCAGGCGCGTCGGGGGCCGGTGCCCGCTTCCGACGCAGCGCATCGCGCGATCCGACGTTGGACCGCAACCCGACCTCGTGAGAGGGCGGAGGCATGCGGTCGGCGGGACCCTTCACCGCTCGTCGAACCACTCGGACCGAACCCCGAGATCGGCACGGCGAAGGTCGCCACGACACTTGACTTCGTCGACGCTCGCCGTTCTGCATTCCATGCTCCGCCGGCTCTTGGCGTAGGGTCCAAACTGGCGTTGCAACCTCGCGGCGCCGACATCATCAGCACCCCGCCGCTGTCGAGCTGATCCTCATCGGTGGGGGAGCGGTAACGCAGCCCTGATTCCCCCATGGTGCCCCCACAGCGCTCCGGCTGACAGCGAACCAGCAGGTCAGGGGAACAATGCACAGTTCAACGTCTGAAACCCAGCATCCTCGGGTCCGGTCTGGACGATCGACGAGGTCTTGACGCCGGGGATTCAACGCGCTGATCGTCCGGTTCCAGAGTGCGAACTCTCAGCCCAGGGAGCAGAACAGAATTGGCGCGGTGGGTGCGCGCTGCCGGAGGCGGTTGGCTGACACGGTTCGTGACACAGTTGCCTGTCTCCGGGCCTGTCTGACACGCGAAATGACACACTTGCAGCACCCACTGACGCCCACGGTTGCCCACTGTCGCGTTGTCGTGGCACTCTGGGTCGTACAGTCCGGGAACGGCAGAATCAAGCCGTTCTGACCGCCCAACGCGGCCAGCAGCACGGATTCGAAACGCGCCTCGCGAGCAGTCCCAGGAGCTTCCCGCGGAACAGAAGATGTTCCGCCGCAAGTCCGGCTGATTCCCTGTGACAGAGGCCGGCCGGTGCCTCGGAAGCGGGCCGTGCCGCCCCAACCGCTAGCCTGAACTCGCGAGGCAAACGCCTCGCACACAGATGACTTAGCCCACCTCGCTGCCGTCATCGTGCTCGCCGGCTCTGACCGGTGGCGACGACTACCGATCGATGAAACCCCACTGGTGCCCGATCTCGCGTCTGGTCGGGCATCGCAGCAGGTCAGCGCGGTGAAGCGCGTTCATGGCCACAAGTAGTCATCGCGGGCCTCACGATCGACGGCGAGCTGCGGATCGTGGGACGGACAACGCTCTCGTCACCATCGGCACGTCGTGCGCTGACACCGTGGCTCGTCCCACCAGCAGGGAAGCATCCGTGGCCGGCCCAGGTGCCCCGGACGGCGTTGGCGCGGTTCCATGCCACTGGGGGGAATGTTGTCGACTTGACCCTCGTCGAGCCGATCGCGATCGAGGTGAGCGCCGATGTGGGGTGGGACGGACAGAGCTTCCGTACCTCCTGCGCTTCCTACGGGTGCGTCCTGACACCGAGGTCAGCAGCATCAGACCGCCAGACGCTACCGGCACTCTAACTGCGTGGTCGATGCCGGTTAGCGGCTGGACGGGCCAGTTTCGAGCGTTGCGAGGGAGCCAAATGCATACCTTCCGGCAGGCGTAGTTGCCGCTGCATTCGACCGCGATGACGTCACCCTTGTGGTCGGCTTGTTAGGAGTCAGGCGGTTGACGAGTCGCGTTTGGACGTTCGGCGCGCCGGTGGCGAAGAGGTATCGGACTTGTCTGTGGGTTCTGACTTGTCGTCCGCAGTTGGGTCCGATACGCGTGCAGGGCTCGTCAACGGTAGGTGCATGATGCGTCGGGCCAAAGCTGCGACGTCGTCGGGCATCGTTGCGGTGAACAGCATGGTTCGCTTGTGGGCGGGGGTTCGCCCGAGGAAGGCTTCAACGTCGGGCAGCACTCCGAGGCTGGCCATTTCATCGGCGCCGTCGAGGACAACTACGTGGACATGCTCCAAGCTCGGGTTCTCCTGGCCGATCATGCTGGACAGGTGTTCCACTGTGCCGACGATGACGTCAGAGCCAAGTGCGCGGGCAGTTGCCTCCTGATTGGGCCCCAAGCCCTGGATTACCGACTCGATGCGGACGATGCGTCTGGCTGACACCCCGACCAAGGCGAGATGTTCGGCGACTGCGACGGCGAGGCTCGGGGTCGGTACGAGGACGACAGCTTGCGGCTGACCGGGGTCGGGCACCTGGTCGTAGCCCGGTTCACCCGGAGCCACGACTTGATGCAGGAGAGGGATCGCATATGCCAGTTGCCGGTCGACACCCTGCGGAACATGCCCGATGAAGTCTCGCCCGCTCATCACCGCCGACAAAGCGGCAGCCTGTATCGGTGAAAACTGGCTGGCGTCGACGAGTGTGCGGACAAACGACTCGCTCGGTGAACCGGCAAACGACGGGGCGAGGCCAGACAGCGCAGCCCCCCGATCCGCCACCGCCTTGACGGCGATCGCGAGACGCTCCTCTAGCGAGACGGAGAAGGATTGTGCCTGCGTGCCGCGGCGTTGGAGGGTGTCGGGGATGCGGGATTTGCGCGTGGCTGTGGGTCGCGGCCCGAGGACCTCGTCCACGACTGCGAGAGCACGAAGACGACGTCGCTTGTGACCGGGGAGTGGGAGTAGCCCCCAACCGGTCTTGCGTGTGTGTGTGAGCTCCACCGTTCCCTCCCTACCGCTCTCCGAGCATCGCGATGCAACTCAGGACGGCCGAGACCACCGACGTGAGCACCTGGGCCCGCGCGAACCAGTACATCTCGCGCAGATAATCTTCATTCACCAGCACGCATTCGTAAAGACGCCGCAGGAACTCGTCCCTGATCGCGCCGTCCGTCCACCCGAGATCACGCGAGGTGATCATGATGGCGTGCGCATCGGGCTCTTCTAGACGGTCAGCGTTGTATGTCGCGAAGAGCAACAGGAGTGAGCACAAGAGCACCAAGCAGGTGGCCATGTTGAGGCCGCTACGGCCGAGCTCCTGCCACGACGCCACTGACGCGGCCGTGGCCGTTCCGAGCGCGAAAACCGTGATCACCTTCGCGCTGTCCATCCGCCACTGCTGGCGTGCCAGCGAGCGTTCGAGGCTCTGCATGAAGTCTTGCCTCAATGGGCCGTCCACGACCGCGATCGTTGCCTGTTTTGGGCGCTGTGTCCATCGAAGTCGCGAGACTTGATTTCGCGGCGGGCGGTCCGGACGGTGGCCGCGCTGTCGGACCCGGCGCCTAGAGCGTTGGATGTTCGCGGGTCAGCACTATTGCGGCGACCGCCTCGCCACCGGCGTGCTGCGCTGCAGACACTCTGTGCTCGGGCCTTGTCGACGTCGCTGTGGCTCAGGAGCGCGGGGTCCAGCCGGTATCGACCTTTTGCTCCTGGGCGGATGGATGGCACGGCCCACCTCCGGGCACCCGAAGCCGGCGAGCAGCGGCGATAGCACATGGTCGGTCGCGCGTCACGACTTCGGATCGGGCCAAACTGTGCCGTCCCGACTCCGCCGTTATCCTGAACGAGCGCACGACGGCCGTCGTGCGCACTGGCGATGAGCCCCACCAGGGTCGCCCGCCTTGTCGGCCGTCCTCGGCCGGCGACTTCGAAGCTCTCACCGGCCCCAAGTCCCAGGGAAGTCCCAGCCGCTCACGGCAGGAGATGAACCTGCGGGCCAGGTTGGCGACGTCACCGGGGGTTGCCGTAGTTAGCGCACCAGTCAGCGCAGCGATCGATTGCCAGGCGTGCAGCCTCCCGTAGGCGCCGCCCTGGCGAGGCCCGTAGAAGCTGGAGCCGCTGCCGGCTTCGTGGAGCCTCGTCCAGACCTGCCCAAGAGTTGCTGGGATCGCCCGGAGCACGCTGACCTCACCGCTGGCGAGGAACACGGGTGCCGCGCGGGCCAGTAGGCCGCGAAGATCTTTGTCGCGGACCGTGTCCGCGGCGAGGTACTCGTGGGCGTCGATCTTGCCGTTGGAGTGCTCGGCCCAGTGTGCGAACGGCAGTCCGGCACGGTCGGTGAAGTCCACGGTCGTTGTCTCGACCATCTCAAGGTTGCTACCGACGGCGTCAACGGACTTGTCAGCGATCAGTGCCTCCCATCCTTGGTCGAACCTCTCGGACCGAGGGTCGGGCTTCTCGAAGTCTGCCAGCACAAGTGGCAGCCATCCGAGCCCGTGATGGAGCCAGTGATCCAGACGTGCCCAACGACCGACGGCGGGGTGGTCCAGGACGTCGTGCCCGGCCAGTACAAGCTCGTGGACGATCATGGCGCGCAGTTCGTCACTGTGCCCGGTGCGGCCGCCACCATTGAAGACCGTGGCCAGTTCCTCCACTGTGGCATCGCAGGCAAAGGCCGTCGCCTGTGCCTGGTGCGTCGCGTGGCCAGTCATGTCAGACCGTACTCAGCGTGCTGGCGATCGATTCCCGGCAAGTCAGCGAGTGGCCTCGTGAGGTGACGTCGGCGCGGTGATCCGAGGTGTCCTAATCCTGCCCGCAGATCGCGCCTGTGCCCAATCGTTCCGCGTCATTGAAACGGCGGATCGGGCGGTCTCTCGATGCTGGGGGCGCCTTCTCATTCATCGAGTTGTGATTCAAACGAATAGCAAGTGGTGACGAGCGTGTCACGCTCGCGGGTCAGGGTGCAGCCGAGTGCGTCGTAGAACTTTTCTTGCTCATCGAGTGGGAAATGGGCCTCGTCGTGTTTCTCCGCGCCGATGCAGACGGACTCTTCTTCGTCGATGTGGTACTCACCCGAGCATGCCGCGGTTCCTGGTGCCCAGTGTGTCTGAAGTGCTTCGCTGCGGATCACGTTGAACGGTTCGTACATGTCGCTCGGCGTATGGTTCGACGCTCCGACGGAGAGGGCATCCATTCGGCTGTCACGCACAGTAATTCTTGGGACTGCGCTTCCCCGCTCGTGCTTGTACAAGAACTGCGCTCCGCGCAGGTCGGCGTTGCTGAACTCGACGTCGAACTGCCCGTGCACCCATGCGCCCGCCAAGCGCGCGCCAGCAGTACTAGTCGGTGCGAACTGCACAGCATCGAGTTGGGCACCGGTCAGATCTGTGCCCTGCAGGACTGCGCCCGTGAGATCGGCCCCCGACAAGTCAGCGCAAGTGGCGGCATCTACGGCGACGATGCTGACTCGCGGCGTGTCACCAAGATCAGCTTCGTTCGCAGGCTCAGCTTGCCGGCCATGCTCCACTTCTACTTCTACGTCGCAGCCGAGATCGAAGCCGCTAAGGTTCGCACCGCGCAAGTTCATATGGCGGAAGTCTCGAGACCCGCCGCTCGCCAGCGCATCGCGGATGTAGGCAACATTTCCAAGTACCTCGGCCCGCTCAGCAGTTCGCTGGTCGGCTTCAAGGGCTGCCTCCTGACGGTCGTCATCCAAGCTGTTCTGCCAATGCGCGAACGCGAACCCGACTCCTACGGCGAAGAGTAGGCCCATAGCCAGCTCGATCACGAGCGTGGCAGCGATTTCCTGACGACGCTCGACCTTGACCTGCTGGGCCTGCTGCGCGAGGAACTCGACCGTGGCTGCAAGGTGGACCGGTAGGGAAACGTCCAGCCCAAGGGCCGGGTGCTGTGTCGAATCATCGGCGTCAACGGCCGAGCCGGCAAGATCCAGCGCTTGGCTATCGTCAGGCTGAGAAGCGGAACCGCTCGCAAACGGAAGGCTGGTGGGCTCATCGGTCGGAACGTTCGCTGGCGTGGGACCGACTGGCACGCTCGGCTGGTCGTCCCGCGTGGGTTCCGGCATGCACGGCATGCTATCGATTTTTGATCCGCGCTCGGATAGGAAGGCCCACGGGCAGGCACCAGAGGTTGTAAGCAGACCGTTTACAGTAGTGCCAGGCAGTAGGCACGACCGTGCCGATAGTTTTCCGGGTTGCTGCCACGAAAGGCTGCTTCCTCTCGGGGGAGCGGCCTTTCGTCTGCACCCACTTAGGCGATCGAAGTAGATTGCTCCGCTGCAGTCGCAACTCTTGGCGTGAGCGACGTCGTGCGGGTCGCGGTGGCACCGCGGTCACCGTCGTCCGCCAGTACCAGCAGGACGGCCGGCAGGGGCGGGAGTTCAGGACCGCGCCATAAAGCCCCAGGTCGGGACCCAATTCGTGTCAGGCTCGCACGGATTCACGCTGGTCAGAGAGCCAAACCGTGTCACGATCAGGGCTTCGCGCCCGAGGAGCGCGATTGTGACACGTTTATGACACGTTTTGGTACGCTGAGGTACGTCCAGCGACGTCTGGATACGGGAGTCCTGGGAATCCGCCCGAGGCTCTGACCAGTCAGAACGGGCTTGACCTGGTCGGGCGGCCACCACCCAGAAGTCATACGGAGAAGTACTTCGCCTCCGGGTGGTGGAACACGAACGCATCCGTCGACTGCTCCGGATGCAGCTGCAGCTCCTCGGAGAGCGTCACCCCGACCCGCTCAGGCCGCAGCAGCTCCACCACCTTGTGCCGGTCCTCCATCTCGGGACACGCGGGATATCCGAGCGAGAATCGCGCCCCGCGGTACTCCAGCTTGAACATCCCCTCCACGCCAGAAGGCTCCTCGGCTGCGAACCCGAGCTCGGCCCGCACCCGCGCATGCCAGAACTCGGCAAGCGCCTCGGTCAGCTGCACCGAAAGGCCGTGCAGCTCCATGTATTCCCTGTACTTGTTGGCCTCAAAGAGTCGCCCGGTGTGCGCGGAGACAGAGTCCCCGACAGTCACCAGCTGCACCGGCAACACATCGAACCGCCCGGTCTCCTCGACCCACTCCCGAGGCCGCACGAAGTCGGCAAGACACAGGTGCCGGTCCCGCCGCTGCCGCGGGAAGTGGAACCGCAGCCGCTCAGTCCCGGCAGCACCACCGGATCCGCCGTCAGGCGCCCCGATCCCGGAGAGCTCCCCGTGGTGCGCCACGACGACGTCGTTCCCCTCCGACCACACCGGGAAGTATCCGTAGACCACCGTCGGGTCCATGATCTGGTCCGTCAGGATGCGGTCCATCCACTCCGCGAGCCGCGGCCGCCCTTCGGTCTCGACCAGCTCCTCGTAGGACGCACCATCCGAGGACCGCCCGGGCTTGAGTCCCCACTGCCCCATGAACGTCGCCCGCTCGTCCAGGAACGCCGCGTACTCGGAGAGCTGCACGCCCTTCACGATCCGCGTGCCCCAGAACGGCGGGTCGGGCACCGGGTTGTCGGCCGCGACGTCCGACCGAGCAGGCAGGTCCTCGACAGCCGTCTGCGTCACCGTCACCACCGCGTGCCGCCGCTTCTTCAGCGCCGGCAGCCCGACGTCGTCGGGCGCAGCTCCTCGGGCGACCCGCACCAGGGGCTCCATGAGCCGCAGCCCCTCGAACGCATCCTTCGCGTACCGCACCACGCCAGGGAAGGCTCCCGCCAGGTCGTCCTCGACATAGGTCCGCGTCAGCGCGGCCCCGCCCAGCAGCACGGGCCAGCGCTTGTCGTACCCCCGGGAGGCCAGCTCCTCCAGGTTCTCCTTCATCACCACCGTCGACTTCACCAGCAGCCCCGACATGCCGATGACGTCCGCGTCGTGCTCGATCGCGGCGTCGATCATGGCGCTCACCGGCTGCTTGATGCCGATGTTCACCACCTTGTAGCCGTTGTTCGTCAGGATGATGTCCACGAGGTTCTTGCCGATGTCGTGCACGTCGCCGCGCACGGTCGCCAGCACGATCGTGCCCTTGGTCTGGTCGCCCTCGACCTTCTCCATGTGCGGCTCCAGCAGCGCGACGGCGGCCTTCATCACCTCGGCCGACTGCAGCACGAACGGCAGCTGCATCTCGCCCTTGCCGAACAGCTCGCCGACGACCTTCATGCCCTCCAGCAGGTGGTCGTTGACGATGTCGAGCGCCTTCATGCCGACGCCGAGCGCCTCCTCGAGGTCCGGCTCCAGGCCCTTGCGGGCGCCGTCGATGATCCGCCGCGCCAGGCGCTCACCCACGGGCAGGGCCAAGAGCTCCGCGGCCCGCTGGTCCCGGATCGCCCCGGCATCGACACCCTCGAACAGGTCGAGCAGCTTGGAGAGGGGGTCATAGGTGAGGTTGCCGTCGGCGTCCCACTCGCGCTTGTCCCACACCAGGTCGAGAGCGGTCTGCCGCTGCTCGTCGGGGATCGAGGACAGCGGCAGGATCTTCGCCGCGTGCACGATCGCCGAGTCCAGCCCGGCCGCCGTCGCCTCGTGCAGGAACACCGAGTTCAGCACCGCGCGCGCCGCCGGGTTCAGGCCGAAGGACACGTTCGAGACGCCGAGCGTGGTGTGCACGCCGGGGTACTTCTGCGTGATGCGCCGGATCGCCTCGATGGTCTCGATCCCGTCGCGCCGGGTCTCCTCCTGGCCCGTGGCGATGGGGAAGGTCAGGGCGTCGACGATGATGTCGTCCACGCGCATGCCCCACTCGCCGACCAGGGTGTCGATCAGCCGCGAGGCGATGGCGACCTTGTGGTCGGCGGTGCGCGCCTGGCCCTCCTCGTCGATGGTCAGCGCGACGACGGCGGCGCCGTGCTCCACGACGGCCGGCATGATGCGCCCGAACCGCGACGTCGGCCCTTCGCCGTCCTCGAAGTTCACCGAGTTCACGACGCCGCGGCCGCCCAGCAGCTCCAGGCCCGCGCGGATCACGGCCGGCTCCGTGGAGTCGATGACCAGGGGGAGCGTCGAGGCGGAGGCCAGGCGCGAGACCACCGCGCGCACGTCCTCGACGCCGTCGCGCCCCACGTAGTCCACGCACACGTCCAGCAGGTGCGCGCCGTCGCGCGTCTGCGCCCGGGCGATGTCGACGACGTCGTCCCAGCGGCTCTCCAGCATCGCCTCGCGGAACGCCTTGGAGCCGTTGGCATTGGTGCGCTCGCCGATCGCGAGGAAGCTCGTCTCCTGGCGCAGGTCCGTCGCGGAGTACAGCGACGCGACGGCGTTCTCGCGCACCGGCGCGCGCTCCGCCACGGGACGCCCGCCCACGGCCTCGACCACGAGGCGCATGTGCTCCGGCGTCGTGCCGCAGCAGCCGCCTACCAGGCCCAGGCCGAACTCGCGCGCGAACTGCGTGTGCGCGGCGGCGAGCTCCTCCGGGGTGAGCGGGTACGAGGCGCCGTTCGGCCCCAGCACCGGCAGGCCCGCGTTGGGCATGCACGCCACCGGGATCTCCGCGTGCTGCGACAGGTGCCGCAGGTGCTCGCTCATCTGCTCCGGGCCGGTGGCGCAGTTCATGCCTATCGAGTCGATGCCCAGCGCCTGCAGCGCCACCAGCGCGGCGCCGATCTCCGAGCCCATGAGCATGGTCCCGGTGGTCTCCACGGTCACGGACACGATGATCGCGACCCGCTGTCCGACGTCGGCCATGGCCTGCCGGCCACCCGTCACCGCTGCCTTGGCCTGCAGCAGGTCCTGGCTGGTCTCGATCATCAGCGCGTCCGCGCCGCCCTCGATCAGGCCCGCCGCCTGCTCGGCGAACGTGTCGCGCAGGTGCGCGTACGTGGTGTGCCCCAGCGACGGCAGCTTGGTGCCCGGACCCATGGAGCCCAGCACCCAGCGCGGCTTGTCCGGCGTCGCGTGCGCGTCGGCGCGCTCGCGGGCGATCGCCGCACCCTTGCGGGCCAGCTCGCGGATGCGGTCGTCGATGCCGTAGTCCGAGAGGTTCGACCAGTTGGCGCCGAACGTGTTCGACTCGACGGCGTCCACGCCGACCTCGAGGAACGCGTCGTGCACGCCCGCGATGATGTCCGGCCGCGAGACCGTCAGGATCTCGTTGCATCCCTCCAGGCCCTCGTAGTCCTCCAGCGTCGGGTTCGCCGCCTGGATCATCGTGCCCATGGCGCCGTCGGCCACGACCACGCGCGTGCGCATGGCCTCCAGCAGAGCGGCGGAACGCTCGGTGAGAGCGGGCAGTTCGGCGGGCACAGCGGCGGGAAGTGCGGTCACCTCGGCAGCGTAAGCCTTTGCCCGACGGCGGTGCCGTGCGTGCCCGGCTGGCGGTATGGCGCGGGTATCGTCCCGGCCATGACGACGCACGACTACCTGGCCGCCCTGTTCTCCCTGGAGGGGCGCACCGCCGTCGTGACCGGGGGCAGCTCCGGCATCGGGCGTGCCATCGCCGAGGCCCTGGCGCAGGCCGGGGCGCGCACCGTGCTCGTGGCCCGTGGCGCCGAGCGGCTCGACGACGTCGCCGCCGGCCTGCGGGAGCGCGGCTGCGCCGTCGAGACGGTGGTCGCCGACCTCTCCACGCGCGACGGCATCCACGCCGCCGCCGAGGGCATCGCCGCGGCCGCGGGGGAGCCCGACGTCATCGTCAACAGCGCGGGCATCAACCTGCGTCCGCACCTGGGCGAGGTCGACCAGGCGATCTGGGACGTCACCATGACCGTGAACCTCGAGGCGCCGTTCCTGCTCGGCCAGCGGTTCGCGCCCGGCATGGCGGAACGCGGCTTCGGCCGGCTCATCCACATCTCGTCGCAGCAGGCGCACCGCTCGTTCGTCGACAGCGGCGCCTACGGCGTCTCCAAGGGCGGCCTCGAGTCGCTCGCGCGCTCCCAGTCCGAGGCGTGGTCGTCGCGCGGCGTCACCGCCAACACGCTCGTGCCCGGGTTCGTCCTGACGCCCCTGAACCAGCGCCTGCAGGACGACGCCGAACGCGTCGGGGCGCTCGCCGCCCGCACCACGGTGGGCCGCAACGGCGTGCCCGAGGATTTCGCCGGCGCCGCCGTCTTCCTCGCGAGCGCGTCTTCCGGGTACGTGACGGGCCACTCGCTGTTCGTCGACGGCGGCTTCTCGGTGCACTGATCCTGGCGCGCCGGGATCGTGTGGTGTACCGGGGTCTTTCGGTGCGCCGGGTGCCCCCGCCCAGAACAATGACGGTCGTGACGACGACGCGCGGCGACCAGGCACGACCTGCGACACACGGACGACGGCTCGCACGAGGCCTGGTGGCGCTCGCGCTGCTGGCGGGCGTTGCCGGGTGCGGCGGCCCGGGCGGCTCCGGCGACGTCGGGCCGACCGAATCGACAGGGCCGACGGAATCAACCGGGCCGACCGAATCGACAGGGCCGACGGAATCAACCGGGCCGACCGAGCCGGCGGAGTCGACGGAGTCGATCCTGGGCGACGCCCTCCCGCCCGGCTCCAGCGGCGCCCTCGTCGCGGGGCGGGGTACGACGATGGACCTGTGCCAGGGCTGGGGCGACCCGGACCCGGGTTCCGGGGAAGCAGCGGGTTGCGACACCGTCCTCGACATCGGGTCGATGACCAAGCAGTTCACCGCCGCGGCGATCGTGCGGCTGGACATGGACGGCCTGCTCACGTTCTCCGACCCGCTCGCGGACCACCTCCCGGACGTCCCGGCGGACAAGCGGTCCGTCACCATCGAGCACCTGCTGACCCACACCTCGGGGTTCCTTGACTCGCTCGGGTCCGACGACGAGCCGCTGACCCGCGACGCCTTCCTGCGCGAGGCGCTGGGCTCCGAGCTGCTGTCCCGGCCCGGCACGACGTACCTGTACTCGAACGTCGGCTACAGCCTGCTGACCGCCGTCGTCGAGGAGGCGTCCGGCCAGGACTACGAGGCCTACCTCGCCGAGCACCTGTTCACGCCGTCGGGCATGACCAGCACGGGCTACCTGCTGCCCGACTGGTCGAAGGAACAGGTGGCCGACCAGTACGACGCCGAGGGACGATCCCACGGCACACCGCTCGACCAGCCGTGGGCCGACGACGGTCCGTACTGGAACCTCCGTGGCAACGGCGGCCTGCTCTCCACACCCCGGGACATGTTCCGCTGGCACGTCGCGCTGCTCGGCGACGTCGTCCTGGACGACGACGCCAAGCGCGAGCTGTTCGAACCGCGCGTGCGCGAGGAGCCCGACGAGACGTACTACGCCTACGGCTGGGTCGTCGACGACCCGGAGGACCCGAGCATCCTGTGGCACAACGGGGGCAACGGCTGGTCCTACGGGGAGATCGCCCGCGACCCGGCGGGCGACACGTTCGTGTTCTGGGTGGCGAACCGGTCCGCGGGGGACGGCTGGGACCTGGGCGAGGACGGCGGCGGCATCACCTCGGCGCTCTTCGAGCGGCTGGCGGAGACAGGGGAGGCCCCGGCCGACGGTTAGGCTCGCGCGGTGGACGTCGACCTCCCCGGGCTGGGCACGCTGATCAATGTCGGGACGATAGTCGTCGGGTCGCTGCTGGGCATGGCCGTGGGGCACCGGCTGCCCCAGCGCACCCATGCCGTGGTGACCGACATCCTCGGCCTCGTGACCCTGCTCGTCGCCGCGCTGTCCGCGATGGCGGTCACCGACGCCGCCTTCGTCGCGGCGACGGGCAGCGGCGCTCCCGTGCTGATCGTGCTCGGCTCGCTGCTGATCGGCGGCATCGCCGGCTCGCTGCTGCGGATCGAGACCCGCCTGGAAGCGCTGGCGGGCACCATCCAGGGCTGGCTGGGCCGCCGGTCCGACGGCGCGCGCACGTCCCGGCGTCCGGTGCTCGTCGACGCCACCGAGACCGGCCAGGACGAGACGGCGCGCGAGCGGTTCATCGAGGGATGGCTCACCGCGTCCCTGCTGTTCTGCGTCGGGCCGCTCGCCATCCTCGGATCACTGTCCGACGGCCTCGGCCGCGGCATCGACCAGCTCCTCCTGAAGTCGGTCCTCGACGGCTTTGCGGCGCTCGCGTTCGCGTCCTCGTTCGGGATCGGGGTGCTGCTGTCCGCGGTGTCGGTCGCCGTCGTCCAGGGGCTGGTGACGCTGGCCGGCGTCCTGCTCGGGTCGGTGCTGCCCGACGCCCACATCGCGGCGCTGACGGCGACGGGCGGCCTCATGCTGGTGGGCATCGGCCTGCGGTTGCTGCACATCAAGCAGATCCCGGTGGGCGACCTGCTGCCCGCGCTTCTCGTGGCGCCCCTGCTGACGCAGCTCGTGATCGTGCTGCGCTGACTGTGGGGGCAGGGAGTGACCAGCGCTTGAGGCCGCACCAGCTCCGCCGGCCGCGGCGGGCGGAGGTGGCCCGCGGAGGTGGCCCGCGGAGGTGGCCCGCGGAGGTGAGGGCTCGTCGAGTTCGGTCCTTTGCTGGCCTGGTTCCTTGAGATCGGTCCCTTGCAGCGAGATCGGTCGGTTGATTGACCGATCTCAGCGCAAAGGACCGATCTCGCGGTTTGGGGCGGTGCAAGGGACCGATCTCGGGGGTTGGGGCGGTGCAAGGGACCGATCTCGGGGGTTGGGGCGGTGCAAGGGACCGATCTCGGGGGTTGGGGCGGTGCAAGGGACCGATCTCGGGGGTTGGGGCGGTGCAAGGGACCGATCTCGGGGGTCGGGGCGGTGCAAGGGACCGATCTCGCGGACGCCCGTCGCCGTCGAACCGGGCGAGGTAGCGCCGGCCCCTGCCGATCGCCGCAAAATCCCGTGCCCCGCGTGGCGCACCCGCCTAGCGTTGCCGTATGTCCACGATCGCCGAGCGCGCCGCCGCACCGCGCACCCTGCCCGTCCCCACGGCGGGCGGCCTGACCTGGCGCCCCTGGACCCGCGAGGACGCGCCCGCTCTCGCGGAGCTCATGCACACGATCGAGCAGGCCGACGGCCGCGACTGGTTCACCTCGGCGGACGAGATCGACGACCTCTTCGGCGCCCCCGTCTTCGAGCCGGCCGCGGACACCCTGGTCGGCCTCGACGCGGACGGCGCGATGCTCGCCCACGCGCGGATCGAGCGGTTCCCGACCGACGGCGTCGACCTCTTGCGGGTCTTCCTGTCCGGCGGCGTGCACCCCACCCGCCGCGGCGAGGGCATCGGCACCGACCTGCTCGCCTGGGCGACGGCCCGCGCCCGGCAGGCGCTCGCGGCGTCGGGCACGGACGCGCGGCTGGCCGGCCTCCCCGCGCGGATCTCCGCGCACATCGAGGACGGCGACCCCGCCGAACGCCGCGAGCTGCTCCTCGCGGGCGGCCTCGAACCCGTCAGGTACTTCGCCAACCTGCGGCGCGACCTGAGCGCGCCGCTGCCCGTCGTCGGCCTGGAGCCGCCCCTGCGGCTCGTCCCGTGGTCCGAGGCCCTGGACGACGCCGCGCGGCTGGCCCGCAACGACTCCTTCCGGGACCTGTGGGGCAGCCAGCCCCGCACCCCCGAGGCGTGGCGGGCGTACCGCAGCGCGTTCGCGCCGGAGTGGTCGTTCCTCGTGGTCGACGACTCGGTGGAGTACGAGGGGTCGGACCGGGAACGGCCCGGGGACGAGACGGTCCCGCCGGGCACGCCGTACGTCGTCGGGCTGCACATGGCCGGACGGTACGAGCACGACTGGGAGTCGCAGGGATTCCGGGCGGGGGACACCGACCTGCTGGGCGTGCGCCGGGCGTACCGCGGACGGCGCATCGCCGCGGCGCTC
Source organism: Promicromonospora alba (assembly GCF_042654905.1). NCBI lineage: Bacteria > Bacillati > Actinomycetota > Actinomycetes > Micrococcales > Promicromonosporaceae > Promicromonospora > Promicromonospora alba. The sequence goes on along the minus strand of NZ_JBHSFI010000003.1, from coordinate 399,713 downwards.
CTGGCCCACGCGATGCGTCGCTTCGCGGACGACGGCATGGAGGTCGCGGTGCTCGACGTCGACACCGACAACCCGACCGGGGCACCCGCCCTGTACGCGGGGCTCGGCTACACCAAGAACGACGGCTCCACCATGTACGCCGTGGAGCTCTGACGTCCGGCCGGGCCCGTCGTCGCGCCTCACCCGCAAAATCCCGTGCCGGTCGCGGGCCGGTCGCCTAGCGTGGCCGTATGCCCACGCATCCGTCCGGCCTGTCCGCCGTGCCTGACCCCGTGTCCGATTCGGCGCCCGCCTCGATCGCCGAACGCGCCGCCGCACCGCGCACCCTCCAGGTCCCGACCGCGGGCGGTCTGACCTGGCGACCTTGGACCCGTGCGGACGTCCCCGCGCTCACGGAGCTCATGAACGCCGTCGAGAAGGCAGACGGCCGCGACTGGTTCATCTCATCCGGCGAGGTCGAGGAGCTGTTCGACGCGCCCGTGTTCGACGCCGCCTCCGACACCCTCGTGGGCCTCGACGCCGACGGCACGATGCTGGCCCACGGGTCCGTCGAGCGGTACCCCACCACCGGCGTCAGCCTCCTGCGCGCCGGCGTCACCGGGGGAGTGCATCCCACCCGCCGCGGCGAGGGCATCGGCACCGAGCTGCTCGCCTGGGGCACGGGACGTGCGCGGCAGGCGCTCGCGGCGCTGGGCACCGACCCCGAGGTGGCCGGCCTGCCGGGCCGGATCTCCGCGCACATCTTGGACGTCGACCCGCCCGAGCGCCACGACCTGCTGCGCGCCGCGGGGTACGAGCCGATGCGGTACTACGCCAACCTGCTGCGCGACCTGAGCGCGCCGGTGCCCGCGATCGGACTGGAGCCGCCGCTGCGGCTGGTGCCGTGGAGCGACGCCCTGGAGGACGCGACCCGGCTGGCCCGCAACGACGCGTTCCGGGACCACTGGGGCAGCCAGCCGCGCACTGCGGAGTCGTGGCGCGCCCACCGCAGCGCGTTCGCGCCGCAGTGGTCGTTCGTCGTGATCGACGAGTCGGTGCTCTACGAGGGGTCCGAGCAGGAGCAGCCCGGCGACACGACGGTGCCGCCGGGCACGCCGTACGTCGTCGGGCTGCACCTGGGCGAGCGGTACGAGCACGACTGGGAGTCGCAGGGCTACACGGCGGGCTACACGGGGCTGCTCGGCGTGCGCCGCGCGTACCGCGGACGCCGCATCGCGGCCGCCCTGCTCACGCACGCGATGCACGTCTACGCCGCCGACGGCATGCAGCGCGCCGAGCTGGACGTCGACACCGACAACCCGACGGGCGCGCCCGCCCTGTACGCCCGGCTGGGCTACACGAAGAGCGACGGCTCCACCCTGCACACGATAGAACTCTGAGGACCGCCATGAGCACCGAGACCCCCACCATCGCCCCGATCGCCGAGCGCGCCGCGGCGCCCGCGACCCTGACGATCCCCACGGCCGGCGGCCTGACCTGGCGCGCCGCCACCCGCGAGGACGCGCCCACGTGGCTTGCGCTGCGCAACCTCATCGCCCGGGCCGACGCCGAGCCGTACGTCGAGACCCTGGAGGAGATCGAGGAGATCTTCGAGGGAGCGTGGCGCGACATGACGGCGGACTCCCTGCTCGGGTTCGATCCCGACGGTGCCCTCGTCGCCTGGGCCCAGGTCGACAGCCCGCCCGGCGACGTGACGACGGTCCGCGCGTTCTGCTGGGGCGGCGTGCACCCCGACCGCCGCGGTGAGGGCATCGGCCGCGAGCTGCTGGCCTGGGGGACTGGCCGCGCCCGGCAGATGCTCGCGGCGTCGGGCAAGGACGTGCCCGGCCGCATCGGCGTGTTCGCCGAGGACGACGCGCCCGCGTCCAAGCACCGGCTCTACGAGCGGGCCGGGTTCGGCGTGCGCCGCTACTACTCCGACCTGGCGCGGCCACTGACCGGGCCGGACGCCGCCCCCGTGCCCGAGGTCGAGCTGACCGGCTCGCTGCGGCTCGTGCCGTGGTCCGAGGACCTGGCCGAGGCCACCCGCCTGGCGCACAACGACGCCTTCCGCGACCACTGGGGCAGCCAGCCGCAGACCCGCGAGCAGTGGGCGCAGCGTGCGGGCTTCGCGCCGGAGTGGTCGTTCCTGGTCATCGACGAGGCGCCCGACGTCGAGGCGCTGCTCGCCCATCCCGATACCGACCCCGAGACCGCCGCGGCGCTCCGGGCCGGCGAGCCGCTGGTGGTGGGCTACGAGCTCGCCGCCCGGTACACCGAGGACTTCGCGGTGCGCGGGTACTCGTTCGGGTACACGGACATGCTCGGCGCGCGCCGTGCCTACCGCGGCCGCAAGACCGCCCTCGCGACGCTCGCCGCGGGCATGCGGGCGTTCGCCGCCGAGGGCATGCAGTACGCGGCACTCGACGTCGACACGGCCAACCCGAGCGGGGCCCACGGGCTGTACGCGAGCCTCGGCTACGTCAAGACGACGGGCTCCCGCATGTATTCGATAGAGCTCTAGCCTCGATAGAGCTCTGACCGGGCTACTTCGCCAGGCGTTGGCGGCGGGCCTCGTAGAGCAGGACCGTCGCCGCGTTCGCGGCGTTGAGCGAGCTCGCCGAGCCCGTCATCGGGATGCTCAGCGTCACGTCCGCCGCGTCGAGCCACGCGCGGGTCAGCCCGGTCGTCTCGCTGCCGACCAGGAGCAGGACGGGCTGGGTGAGGTCGTACGCGGAGATGTCGCCGTCGCCCTGCTCGTCGGTGGCGACGACCACCAGGGGCAGGCCGGCGGCGCGCCGCGCGGTCACCCACTCCATGACCTCGGCGGACGACGGCGCGCGCACCACCGGCGTCGCGAAGAACGACCCGGTCGTGGCGCGCACCGACTTGGGGTCGTAGGCGTCGGCGGCGTGCCCGGTGGTGATCACGCAGTCGGCCCCGAACGCGTCCGCCGAGCGGATCACCGCGCCGATGTTGCCCGGCTGCGTGGGGCGGTCGAAGACGACCCCGAGGAAGTCGGGTCCGGCCTCTATCCGGTCCAGGTCGTCGGGCCGCATCGCGACGACGGCGAGCAGCTCGGCGTCTTCCTTCTCGGCGAGCTCGGCGAGCAGGTCGGGCGCCATCTTGACGTGCTCGACGTGCGGGTGGGCCGCGAGCACGCCCCGGGCCCACTGCGAGAGGTGGCGCTCGGCGTCGTACAGGAGCGAGCGGACCTCCCAGCCGTGCTCCACAGCCATGGTGATGGGCCGCACGCCCTGCACGATGAACTCGGCGGCGCGGTGCCGCTTGTTGCGGTTGGTGAGCAGCGTCTCGAGCTGCTGGAAGCGTGCGTTGCGCGAGGAGATCCGTATGGCCACGCCCCCATCCAACACTGTTTCCCGGTCAGCGCCGCAGCAGCCGCCCCATCGCGGCCCGCCCGCGCTCGGAGCTGAACAGCTGCGCGGACGTGGTCACTGCCCGGTCCACGTTGGCGTCGAACCGGGTGAGCACATCCGCGTTGAGCAGCTCCTTGGTGGCGGTGAGGCCCTGCGGGTCGGCGGCTGCGAGCTCGGTGAGCACCGTGTCGACCTCCCGGTCGAGCGCGTCGAGCGGGACCGACCGGGTCACCAGGCCCCAGGCGGCGGCCTCGTCTGCGGTAAACGGTGCGCCGGTCAGGAACGTGCGCGACGCCGCCCGTGGCGTCATCCGCGGGAGCACCGCCAGCGAGATGACGGCGGGCGCCAGCGCGAGGCGGGCCTCGGTGAAGGCGTAGGTGATGTGGTCGGCGCTGATCGCGACGTCGCACGCGGCGACCAGCCCGATCCCGCCGGCTCGTACCGGCCCGTGCACGCGCGCCACCACGGGTTTCGGCAGGGCGAGGATCGTGCGCAGCAGCTCGGCGAGCCGCCGCGCGGAGTCGGTCATGCCGTCGCGCAGCGCCTCGGTGAGGTCGGCGCCCGAGCAGAACGCCGGGCCCTCCGCGGCCAGGACCACCGCGTGGACGTCGTCGTGCGCGGCGCGGTTCAGCGCGGCCCGGAGCTGGTCGAGCAGGGCGTGCGAGAGGGCATTGCGGCGCTCCTGGCTGTCGAGCGTGATCCGGGCGTAGGACGCGGTCCGGTCGTCCGGCAGGTCGAGCGCTACGACGTCGTAGGTGACCTGGCTCTGGTCGGGCATAGGAAGTCCTCCGGTGGGCCTGGCGCGATGAGGTTAATGGTGGTTAACCTCTGTGGCATGCCTAACATGCATACCTCACCAGAGAACCCGGGGCACACCAAGCTCCGGGACGCGGTACGGGAGTTCGCCGACCGCGAGATCGCGCCCCACATCGGCCGATGGGACAGGGAGAGTCGCCTGCCCGTCGAGCTGGTGCACCAGATGGGACAGCTGGGCCTGTTCGGCCTGACCGCCCCTGAGGAATACGGCGGGTCCGACCTCGGGCTCACCGGTCTCAGCATCGCCGTCGAGGAGATCGGCCGCGTGGACCAGTCGGTAGGCATCACGCTCGGGGCCGGCGTCGGCCTCGGGGTGGGAACGCTGCTGGCCTACGGCACCGACGAGCAGAAGAACAGGTGGCTGCCGGACCTCGTGGCCGGCCGCACCCTCGGCGCCTTCGGCCTCACCGAACCCGGCGCGGGCAGCGACGCCAACGCCATGTCCACGACCGCCGAGCTCGTGGACGGCGAGTGGGTCATCAACGGCGCCAAGCAGTTCATCACCAACTCCGGCACCCCGATCACCAGCGTCTGCACCGTCGCGGCGCGCACGGGCACCCTGCCCGACGGCCGGCCGGAGCTCAGCGCCGTCATCGTCCCCACCGACACCCCGGGGTTCGTCGTCGAACCCCTGCACGACAAGATGAGCTGGCGCGCCGTCGACACCCACGCCCTGCGGTTCGAGGACGTGCGCGTCCCGGAGGCCTACCTTCTGGGCGAGCGGGGCAACGGCTTCAAGCAGCTCATGATCTGCCTCAACACGGGCCGGGTCGCCGTCGCGGCCCTGGCCACCGGCTGCATCCAGGCCATGCTGGACCTCACGGTGGAGCACGCCGGTGTGCGCCCCACGTTCGGTGGTCCGATCGGCCGCAAGCAGGGCGTCGCCTTCCAGATCGCGGACATCGAGGTGATGCTCCAGGCGAGCCGGGCGCTCACGTACCGGGCCGCCGCGCTCAAGGACGAGGGTGCGCCGCTCGACGAGTTCCGGCGGGCGTCGTCCGTCGCCAAGCTGTACGCCACCGAGTCTGCCGTGACAGCCACGCGCATCGCGGCGCAGGTGTTCGGCGGCTACGGCGTCATGGAGGACGGCCCCATCGCCCGCTTCTACCGCGACGCCAAGGTCCTGGAGATAGGCGAGGGCACGTCAGAACTCCAGCGCATGCTGATAGCGAGAGGCCTGGGCCTCCCGGTCGAGTAGCCCGCCCGCCGAGCCCGTTGAGTGCTGGCTATCTGCCCTCCCGAACCGTTTCGAGAGGACAGATACCCAGCACTCAACGGGCTGGGAGGAGGGCTGAGCGGGCCATGCTTGTGAGCAGAGCGCGCATGGTCTCGCGGCCTATGCGGGCGCTGTGCGGGGTCGAGTTGAGGAGGCCGAACGCCGCCTGGACCGCCGCGCGTGCCTGCGGCGGCGACAGGTCCGGGCGCAGCGGCGTCAGCGCGTCGCACCACACGTCGACGTAGGCGAGCTGGCGTTTGCGGACCTGCGCCTGCGCCTCGGTCCCGAGCGCGCCCCACTCCCGCTCCTGCACGACGATCAGTGCCGGGTTGTCGAGCGCGAAGTCGGCGTGCCTGGCGATCAGGGCCTCCAGCGCGGCCTCGGCTCCTGCTGCGTCGCCCTCCGTTGCCTCGCCCCCCGCTGCCTCGCCCCCCGCGGTATCGGCACCAGGCTGCCCGACGGCGGAGCGCGCCTCGCCGCCCTCACCCCGCAAAGTCCTTGCTTCGCTGCGGTGCTTTCCGGGGACCCCGAGGTCGGCTCCGCCGTCGGACAGCAGCTCACGCGCGCCCGCCAGCAGCTGGTCGGAAGCGTGCAGCAGGCACTGCCCGAGGATGTCCTCCTTGCCCGCGAAATGCTTGTACAGCGCGGGGCCGGAGACGCCGACGGCGGCGCCGATGTCTCCCATGGATACGCCGTGGAAGCCACGGGCGGCGAACAGGTCGGCTGCCGTGCTCAGGATCTGCTGCCTGCGCGGGGTCACGGAGGCAGTCTAGGATCCGCCAGTCGCTGCTGGTGCTCGTTACTTGATCCCTGTGCTCGACGCTAGCGCTGAGGATTTCGGCGACCGCACTCATCCGGGACATCGCCCCGCGCGGTCTGCGGTCCGGCACCACGATGTCCCGGCACAGCACGGCACGGCACGGCACAGTCGCGTCACGCGGCGGGGCTCGGTAGTAGGCCGGAGGTCAGCCGCCAGCTCGTCATACATGTGCCACCGCGGTATTAGACTGCCACCCGCGCGGGACAAGGGGGCTGAGTGGGCGAAGCTGCGAGCGTGGCACTCATCGATGGTGGTCGAGCAGGACTGAGCGGTGTCAGCGGGCTGCTGGACGAAGTCGTGGACATCGACATCGTGGGAACGTTCTTCGACCTCACCGGTCTGTCCGCCGTGAGGCTGTCAGCGGACAGTGCTGGCATCGCGATCGTCGACTTCGAGGCCGGCCCTCCTGTCATCGGTGGGTCCCGGGCGCTGCGTGGGTACGGCCGCTGGGCCGTACTGGTTACCGGCCGCGACCTCTACCGCGGTGACGCGCGACGGCTTGTCCGGGCCGGCGCCAGGGGTGTGATCGACCGAGATCACTTGGGCCGAAAGCTCGTACCCCTTGTCCGAGCCGTCGCGGCCGGGGCGACCGTCGTATCTCTAGGGGATCGGGTCGATCCGCGTGTTGAGTGGGTTCGGCGACTTACGAGACGCGAGAGTGAAGTCCTGGCGGCGGTGGCCGAGGGCGCATCGAACCAGGAGATCGCGGCGAGCCTGACGGTCAGCGTCGACACCATCAAGTTTCACGTCTCGGCGTTGCTGCGGAAGTCAGGGTGCGACAGCAGGCAGCGGCTCATCGCGACCGCGCACCAGCACGGGATCGTGTGAGCGCCATCCACCGACCGGGTGAAAAACACTAGCCCTGAGGGGAGGGGCTTGTCGCTGACCGGACCGTACGCTGCATCTTGCCAGTGTCTGCTTTGTCCGGAAATGCGAATTTGAAGGAGTGAAGTTCGTGAAGCGAGTGAAGCACGTGCTCCGTTCGATCATCCTGACCGCGGCCATCGCGGCAGCCGGTGTCGGTGCCGGCGTTGCGCCGGCGGTGGCCGATGACTGGTCGTGCCCCGCCGAGTACACCTGCATCTGGAACGAGACCAACTACGCCGGAGCGTACAGCTGGATCCACGACAGCAATACCAACTTCAACTTCAACATGAGTGACCTCGCGTCGGCCAACAACCGCGCTTCGTCGCTCTCCACCGGCAACATCGTTTCGTGCAGGTCGTACTTCTTCGAGAATGCGAACTGGGACGCGGTCGGCGGCAAGTGGGTGTGGTTCTACGAGACGGGCAGCTCGCGGGGTGCGAGCCGCGACCCGATGCTGTCGAACGGCGGTGGCAACGGTCACTCGAGCGCGCAGGACCTCAACAACCTCTTCAGCTCGAACCAGTACGTCACGTCCTGTTCCTGACCGTGATCCGATCCGTAGGTGGATCACTCTGGAACTTGATTCGCCTACGGATCGGCCCCGGTACGCACCTCCCGTGTCCATCGCGAATGTGAGCGAACCACCATGTCTGCCATTTCAAGGCTCCTGCCTCGTCTGACGCCAATCTTCTTGGTCTGCATCGTCGCAGGCTGCGTGGCATCTCCGGGAGGAGGCGATGATGCGGCAGGAAATTCTTCCGCGTCAGCGGCCGCCCCTATCAGCGATCCGCCGAGAGATATCGATCCGATAGTGAACCGTGAAACCAATGTAGCGGTTTTCGGCTCGCAAAGATACATTCCGTCAGTCGCTTTGGCAGGCAATATTGACAGCGCTTACCAGCAGAGCCTGAACGACTGTATGGCGAGGGAGGGGATCGAGGGGCTTCTTGACTGGCACCCGACCGACCCCGACCTGTCCAGGGAAACGGCTGTCGGGGTCTGGCTGGCAGAGGATGCGGAACGATTTGCGTTCACCAATCCCATTACTGTCCTCGACCAGCTCGTGAACGGTGTGGTCAACTCGACCCTTTCTGGTGAGGAGAGCGCGGCCGCGCAGGAGGATTATGACGCACTGGCCGAGCGGCTCGAGGCGGACCGCACAAATGCCGGAACCGAGTCGTATCAGGCCGCTGAGAGAAAATGTATGTCCAGCGGCGAGGGTGCTGAATGGAAGAACCGACGGGACAGCCTTCCACGGTTCTCCGGTCCTTGGTCCGAGGAGTTCGCTGCTGCCCAGGTTGCCGCCTACAAGGACGACCGCATGGTGGAGATCAAGCGCGACTTCGGTGAGTGCATCTCAAAGGCTGGGCTGTCGCTGGAGGCCTCCGACTCCACCACGCGCGACACATTCTTCACGGTAAACGGCGAGCAATTCGGGGTAATAAACGAGCAGCAGATCAAGATGGCGTCCGACGTGGTTCGTTGTAAAGACGAAACTGGTGCTGTCGAGAAGTTGCTGAATGTGGTCGCCGAGTACGAGGCTCCGGTGTACTTGGAGTACGAGCGGGAACTTCAGAGCCTTGCGGTCGAGCTCGACGAGCTGGAACGTGTGACGAGCGAGTACTGGACCGGGCGTGACTGATCGGTACGGCAGCTTGCAGCCCGAGGGCTCGGGTTCGCGATCACCGGGACCAACTACCGGAGGCGCCGTACGCGGCCGAGTTCGGTGGCTGGTGCTCTGGTGCGGCTTGGCCGCTGGAGTAGCGGTGGTGGCGTTTGTGCTGGGCGGCCTGGTCCGATCCCCGTGGGAAGACGCAGTGGCGAACTCGACGGCGCTGCCGACCACATCCGCCGTGGTGACAGAACGTGAGTTCCGAGAGGCCGGGGGCTCCGCGGACGGGCTCGTGTCATTGGGAGACGAGATCACGGTCGCGGTGCCGGAGACGTCGAGCGCTCGCGCCGTAGTGACGTCCGTCGATGTCGCCCCCGACAAGATGGTGCGGTATGGCGCACCGCTGGTGACGGTGTCGGGCCGGCCGCTTATCGTCCTCGCCCTTGAGATTCCCCTCTACCGGGATCTCGCTCCAGGGATGAGCGGACCTGACGTGGAGTCGCTGCAACGTGCATTGGATGCGCTCGGGTACTACAGCGGTTACGTGGACGGCCGGTACGAGAGCGGAACCGCCGACGCCGTTGAGAGGTTGTATGCAGAGAATGACCTCGAACCTCCGGCAGGCGTCCCGTTCTCGACCGTAGGAGCGTCACCTGACGCGGCGGTCGACGAGTCGAGTGCTGTGGTACAGGGAGAAAGCCCGGAAAGTGGGTCGCTCACGTCGACGTCTGATCCTTTGGTGAGCCCCTCTGCTGGCACGTCCACGCCGGTGACCGGTACACCCCTGCCGATGGCGGAGGTGGTCGACGTGCCAGGTGGCGGTGCCCGGGTGGCATCGATCGCTGGCCTCGGCGAGGTGCTCGAAGGGGATGACGTTGTGGCGAAACTTCGAATCGGGGAGCCGCACGTGACAGCGCGGGTCGGTGTTGCGGATGCCGAGGCGTTCCAGCCGGGGTCGTCAGTGACTGTGGCAACTGCGGGGAACGAGCCCGTCGAGGTGCAGGTGGCTCGGATTTCCGAGTTCCGCGGCAGCGACTCCGACGGGCGCATACCTGGTTACGACATTCGCGTGCCGTTGCCCGAAGAGCTGACGCGTGGTGCTGAAGGCGCAGCGGCAACAGTGATGCCCACCGGGCACGGCGAGGTCGCGACCTCCCTGGCCGTACCTCTTGTCGCGCTGAGAGAAGATGCGGACGGAATGTATGTGCTGAAGGTTGGCGATGGACAGAAGGTAACCGTGCAGCTCGGGCTCCAGAGCGATGGATACGCGCAGATTCTTGGAGACACGAGTCTGGAGCCCGGTGACGAGATCATCATCGGCGGGCCAGGTGAATGATGTCGCAGTCGAGGCCGTCTCGCTCGCCAAGATCTATCCAGGAAACCCCCCGGTCAGCGCGTTGCGAGATGCCACGCTCCAGGTGCTCAAGGGTGAGCGAGTGGCGATCCTCGGCAGGTCGGGAGCGGGGAAGTCGACTCTCCTCAATATCCTAGGCTTGTTGGACGCTCCAACGGCTGGCAGCTACCGGTTGCTGGGACGGGACACATCGCAACTTGGCGGTCGAGCGCGAGACCGCATGCGCGCTGAGCGGTTGGGATTCGTGTTCCAGTCGTATCACGTGCTCGGTCGACGCACGGTGACCGAGAACGTCATGCTCAAGCTGACGACGGCGCGCGTCGGCGTGGCGAACCGCGAGGACCTCACGCGGTCAGCGATCGAGAACGTTGGCTTGTCGCATCGCGCTCACGCACTCGGTCAGACGTTGTCCGGCGGAGAGAAGCAGCGGCTCGCCGTCGCACGCGCGATAGTGACGACACCGCCGGTCCTTCTTGCCGACGAGCCGACCGGGAATCTGGACGATGCGAATGCGCGCGCGGTACTGGACCTGTTCGACGAGCAAGCGCGACGCGATGTCGCAGTAATCGTGATCACGCATGACGACCGGACCGCACGGTGGGCGGACCGCGTCGTGGAGCTCAAAGACGGAAGAGTCGTGGGGGCCTGACATGGTGTGGCTCAGGGACCTCTTGTCCGATCTGGTGATCGACTATTCCGGGCGGCGGTCGCGGGTGCTCCTGCTGCTGGTCGCGGTGGCGTTGTCCACGGGGTCACTCGTGACTGCCGTGGGCGTGTCGCAGATGGCAGCGTCCCAGATCGACGCCGACATCGCTGCTTCAGGCACGGACCTGCTCACCGTCGAAATTGCACCAGCCGCCGTTGACGACGCCAGCCCCGACGTAGTGGTCGAGGAAGCTGAGCGGCCTGGTGAAGGGGCGAGTGCTCAGATCTTCCTACCGGAAGCTCTGGAGCGCGTGCGTGCCATCGACGGGGTCCGCGCCGCGGGCCTCCGCCTGCCGATGTCCGACGGCATTCACGTCCGGCGCAATGCGGACGCTGACGAGTCCTCGACGCTCGGTTACGACTTGGGCAGCCCCGTCGACGTCTTCGGCGCCACCAGCGGCTACCTGGCCGCCTATCACGTTACACCCGAAGAAGCCTGGATGCTGGACGCTGTCGATCCGTACGACGTGGCTCTGGTGGGAGAGGGGATTGCTGAGGAGCTCGGAATCCCAGTCGCTGCGAAGGAATTGACTGGCTATCGCATCTACGTGGACGACCACGCATACGAGGTGATCGGTGTGGTCAGCTCCGGGCCGGCGGCCGCGTCTGGCGTAGTGCTTCCCTATCGGACTGCTTTGTCCACGGCCGGGACTGACCGTGATGCGACCTTGCTCGTTCGTACCGAGCCGGGTGCCTCGCGTCCCATATCAGAGATAGTGCGTGAAGCAGTCTTGCCTGCTCGCCCCGACGTGCTGCAGGTGTCCGCCGCCATCGATCTTGCAACCCTGCGAACCGGCGTGAACGAACAGCTGTCCCGCTTGGCGGGTGCCGTGGGCGGCCTCTTGCTCGTGCTGACCGTCTTGCTCATCGCTAACTCGATGATCGTCTCCGTCATGGCGCGCACTGCGGAGATCGGGCTGCGCCGCGCACTGGGTGCGAGCAGCCTCGACATCTCGGTGCTCTTTCTCGCAGACGGCGGAGTGATCGGAGCGCTCGGCGGACTGGCTGGTTCCGCACTGGGGTGTGCGGCAACCGTCGGGATAGCGATTGTCAACGGATGGAGCGCGGTCCTGCACCCGTGGTACCTCGTGGCCGGACCTGTGGTGGGCCTCCTTGTCGGAATAGTTGCTTCGGCCTACCCCTCAGTTCGTGCGGCGCGGATCTCGCCAGCGGAGGCGGTACGTGTCGAGTAGCCGCGTTGCGATCAGCGGGCCTCCGTGAGTTGTTCCGTCAGCTGTCCCGTCAGCGCCGCCGGCAGCAGCGCCGCGTGCGCGGCGAGCAGCTCGTCGGTCATCTCGCGGATCTGCTCCAGCGTGCAGTGCGCGGACGTGAGCGGGTCCAGCGCGACGGCGTGGTGCACGTGCTCGACGTCGCCGGCCAGCGCCGCGCGGACCGCGAGCGTCTGCACGTTGGTGTTCGTGCGGTTGATCGCCGCGAGCTGGGGCGGCAGGTCGCCGAACGACGTCGGCTGCACGCCGTTGGCGTCGACCAGGCAGGCGACCTCGACGCACGCGTCGTCGGGCAGGTTGGTGATGACCCGTCCCGCGTTGGGCACGTTGCCGTACACGACCGTGGGCACCCCCGTGACCACGGCGTTCACGATGGAGGCCCCGTACTCGACAGACGGGCTCAGGTCCGCCTTGAGCCGTTCGAGCTGCTCGTCGACGTCGCCCTGCTCGTCGTGCGCGGCGCAGATCTCGAAGTAGTCCCAGCGCTCCGGGATGTACTCCTTGATGGTTGCGGCGTCCTTGCGGAAGTACGGCACATACTCCGACGCGTGGTGGCTGGACTCCGTCTCGAAGTAGCCGAAGTGGTTCATCAGCGAGGTGCGCACCTGCTCGTTGCCGCCCTCGTAGTTGCTGGCCATGAGGGCCACGTCGGAGTGGTCGCCGTCGTCGGACAGCAGGCCGGACGCCGCGCGGGCAGGCTGGTGGCGCTCCTTCATCAGCTCGCGCAGGCGCGGGTAGAGGTCCTCGGTGCCGCGCCGGAAGTCGACGATCCACGCCTGGTGGTTGATGCCCGCGCAGCGGAAGGACACCTCGTCGTACGGCACGCCCAGCGTGCGCGCGAGCATCCAGGTGGTGCCCTGCACGCTGTGGCACAGCCCCACGGTGCGCAGACCGAGCGCGTTGAGGTACGCGGTGGCCATGGCCATCGGGTTGGCGTAGTTGATGAACTGGGCGTCCGGGCACACCTCGAGGGCATCGGCGGCGATGGCCTGGTAGGCGGGCACGGAACGCAGGAAGCGGAAGACGCCGCCCGGGCCGACGGTGTCGCCGACCGGCTGGTCGACGCCGTAGCGCCGGGGGATCTCGACGTCGTGCCGGTAGGACTCCACGCCACCCACCTGGAACGTGATGATCACGAAGTCGGCGTCGCGCAGGGCCTCGCGCCGGTCGGTGGTCTGCTCGACCACCGTGGGCAGGCCGTGGTGCGCCACGAGCTCCCGGGTGGCCGTCGCCACCCGGTCGAGGCGGCCGGCGTCGAGGTCCATGAGGCTGAGGGTGGCGCCGTGCAGCGCCGGGAAGCTGAGCAGGTCGCCGATGAGGCGGAACGGGAAGACGAAGCCACCGGCGCCGATGATGGTGATCTTGGGAGAATGAGCCATACGGCGACGCTAGGCCAGAGGATGGCGGTCACACCTCCGGCTGCGTGGCCCGGTTCTCCGGGATCCTCCGGTCCGCGCCGCGGCCGTGCGGGGCTCGGGCGGGGCCATATGCTCCCGCTCATGGTGCTCGCGGACGACGAGGTGGAGCTGAACGAACCAGCCCTGTGGGTGCAGCGGGGCGCGCCGCCGGTGATGATGCGGCCGCACCGGCACGACGACCTGGAGCTCAACCTGGTGCACGCGGGCCGGCTCGAATACCTCTTCGGCGGCTCGTTCCTGCGGGTGGAGGCGGGCGAGGTGGCACTGTTCTGGGGCGGGACCCCGCACCAGCTCGTGGAGCCCGGCGCGACGCCGACCGACGTGTCCTGGGTGCACATCCCGCTCACCGAGGTGCTGAGCTGGGCGCTGCCCACGGAGCAGATGGCGGTCCTGCTGCGGGCACGCCCCGTCGTCGTGCCGACGGACGCACTGGTGCGGGACGCCGCCGCCCTCTTTGAGAGCTGGCACCACGACGTCCTGGACAGCGGGTACGGCACCGTCGTCATGCTCGAGGCCCAGGCGTTCGTGCGGCGGGTCCTGACCCGTGCGGCGCAGGACGACGCGGAGGTTCGGACGACGCCGTACACGCCCGACCCGCGGGCCGGCGCCGCTGGGCGGGCCGCGGCGATGGCCCAGTTTGTGGCCGAGCACTACCGGTCGCCGATCACCGCCGCCGACGTGGCCCGCGCCGTCCACCTCAGCCCCAGCCACGCGATGACGCTCTTCAAGCGAGTAGTCGGCACGACCGTTGGCACGTATATCGCGCGGTGCCGCGTCGCGGAGGCGCAGCGGCTGCTCATCACGTCGGACCGCACCACCGCCGAGATCGCGCACGCGTCCGGGTTCACCGCGCAGAGCAGCTTCTACGACACCTTCCGACAGGTGTGCGGCACCGCTCCGGGCGACTATCGCCGCACGTTCCGCTGAGGCCTTCGCCGAGGCCGTAGCGGAGGCCGCGGTCGGCCGAACCGCGCGCCAGGGGTTAACGATCATTAACCAGCGGACTATGCTGCGACACGTGGCCATCAACACCGCCGTTGGAACGGACCTCCGCACCCTCACCGCGCAGCTGCGCGACCGCCTCGCGCGCGTGCGCGAGGGCGGCTCGGCCGCGGCGCGCGACAAGCACACCGCTCGCGGCAAGCTGCTCGCCCGCGACCGCGTGGACCGGCTGCTCGACCCGGGGTCCGCATTCCTGGAGATCGGGGCGCTCGCGGCCTACGACATGTACGGCGGCGAGTGGGCGGTGCCGAGCGCGGGCATCGTCACGGGTATCGGCAGGGTCGCGGGGCGCGAGTGCGTGATCGTCGCCAACGACGCCACCGTCAAGGGCGGCACCTATTACCCGATGACGGTCAAGAAGCACCTGCGCGCGCAGCAGGTCGCCGCCGAGAACCACCTGCCCTGCATCTATCTGGTGGACTCCGGCGGCGCGTACCTGCCGATGCAGGACGAGGTGTTCCCCGACCGGGAGCACTTCGGCCGCATCTTCTACAACCAGGCGAACCTGTCCGCCCGGGGGATCCCGCAGGTCGCGGCGGTCATGGGCTCGTGCACGGCGGGCGGCGCGTACGTACCCGCGATGAGCGACGAGGCGGTCATCGTGCGCGACGAGGGCACGATCTTCCTCGGCGGTCCGCCTCTGGTGCAGGCCGCCACGGGCGAGGTGGTGACGGCGGAGGAGCTCGGCGGCGGGCTGGTGCACACCACGACGTCGGGCGTCGCGGACCACCTGGCCGACGACGACGCGCACGCCCTGCGCATCGTCCGCGAGATCATCGGCACCACCACCGGCGCGGCACGGGCCCCGAGCCTGGAGCGGGCGGTTCCGGAGGAACCGGAGCTGGACCCCGACGGCCTGTACGACGTGCCCGCCGACCCCCGCACGCCCTACGACGTGCGCGACGTGATCCGCCGCATCGTCGACGGCTCGCAGCTCACCGAGTTCAAGGCCCGGTACGGCGAGACCCTGGTGTGCGCCTTCGCCCGCATCGACGGGTACCAGGTCGGGATCATCGCGAACAACGGCATCCTGTTCTCCGAGTCGGCGCTCAAGGGCGCGCACTTCGTGCAGCTCTGCGACCAGCGGCGCATCCCGCTCGTGTTCCTCCAGAACATCGCCGGGTTCATGGTCGGCAAGGAGTACGAGCACCGTGGCATCGCCAAGGACGGCGCCAAGCTCGTCACCGCCGTGGCCTGCACGTCGGTGCCGCGGTTCACGGTGGTGCTCGGCGGCTCGTTCGGCGCCGGGAACTACGGCATGAGCGGCCGCGCCTACGACCCCCGGTTCCTCTGGATGTGGCCCGGCGCCCGCATCTCCGTCATGGGCGGCGAGCAGGCGGCGTCGGTCCTCGCGACCGTGCAGCGCGACCTCGCCGACGCCCCGCCCGAGCAGATCGAGGCGTTCAAGGACCCGATCCGCGACCGGTACGAGACCCAGGGCAACCCCTACTACGCCACCGCCCGGCTCTGGGACGACGGCGTGATCGACCCCGCCGACACCCGCCGCGTCCTCGCGCTCGGCCTGGCCGCCGCCGCGAACGCCCCGATCGCCGAGCCGTCCTACGGCATCTTCCGGATGTGACTGACATGCCTGCTATCAACACCCTGCTGATCGCCAACCGCGGCGAGATCGCCCTGCGGATCATCCGCACCGCGCGCCGCCTCGGGCTGCGCACGGTCGCCGTCTACTCCGACGCCGACGCGGCCGCGCCGCACACCCGCGCCGCCGACGTCGCAGTCCGCCTCGGCCCGACACCCGCCGCCGAGTCCTACCTGTCGGTCCCCGCCGTGCTCGCGGCCGCGAAGGAGACCGGCGCCGACGCCGTCCACCCCGGCTACGGGTTCCTGTCCGAGCAGGCCGACTTCGCGCGTGCCGTCATCGGCGCGGGGCTGACCTGGGTGGGGCCGCCGCCCGACGCGATGGACGCCATGGGGCGCAAGGACACCTCGCGAAAGATCGCGGAGGCGGCGGGCGTGCCGATGCTGGCGCTGTCGACCGATGGGGCGGGGTCGATCAGCGGGTTCCCGCTGCTCGTCAAGGCCGCCGCGGGCGGCGGCGGCAAGGGCATGCGGATCGTGCGCGGTCAGGACGAGCTCGCATCCTCGATCGCCGCCGCCCGCCGCGAGGCCGCCGCCGCGTTCGGCGACGACACGGTGCTCCTGGAGCGGTACGTCGAACGGGGCAGGCACGTCGAGGTGCAGATCCTCGCCGACGAGCACGGCAACGTGCTGCACCTGCACGAGCGCGACTGCTCCGCCCAGAGGCGGCACCAGAAGGTCCTGGAGGAGGCGCCCGCACCCGACCTCGACCCGGCCCTGCGCGACGCGCTGCACGGATGGGCCGTCCGCCTGGCCCGGGAGGTCGGGTACACGGGTGTCGGGACGGCGGAGTTCCTGGTGGAGGTTCCGGGGGGCTCGATCGCCGGGAGCGACTCGATCGGCAGCGCCTGGTTCCTCGAGATGAACACCCGTCTCCAGGTCGAGCATCCCGTCACCGAGGAGGTCGTCACGGTGCGCAGCGAACGCATCGACCTCGTCGAGCAGCAGCTCCGCGTGGCGGCGGGCGAGGAGCTGGGCTTCGCCCAGGACGACGTCGCCGTCACCGGCCACGCGATCGAGGCGCGCGTCTACGCCGAGGACGCGTTCGGCGGGTTCCTACCGCAGGCGGGGACGGCGACGCGGGTGCGGTGGCCGGAGGGTTCGACCGACGTGCGGGTCGAGGCCGGCATCGAGGACGGCACGGTCGTCCCCGCCGCCTACGACCCCATGGTCGGCAAGATCATCGCCCGCGGCGCCGACCGCGAGACCGCCCGGCGCGGCCTCGTCGCAGCGCTCGATGCCACCGCGATCGGCGGCCTCGTGACCAACACCGGGTTCGTGCGGGCGCTCGCGGACTCCGACGCGTTCCGCGACGGCGAGGTGCACACCGCCTGGCTGGACTCCCACCCGTTGCCCGCCCCGGACCCGGCGTCCGCCATGGTGGCGGCAGCCTGGACCGTCGCGGCGGCCGCGGCAGCCGACGGCGGTGACGGCTGGCGCCTCGGCGGGCCGCCCGCCGACACCTGGGTCGAGCTGGACGACGCGGTGCTCCGCGTGAGCACCGCCCGGGGCGAGGTGCGCCGCGCGGGCGAGCCGCCGACGTCGTGCAGAACGGTGGGCAGCGCTGTGGGCGGGGCCGTGGGCGGCGGGCTGCTCGCGCTGGACGGCGTGACCGCGTGGTTCACGGTCGACATCCGCCCGCGCTCGGTCGAGGTGAGCACGCGCGGGCACACGTTCCGGTTCGTCCGGCCGACCGCGTCGAGCATCGCGACGGCCGAGCTGTCCGACGGCGTCGTGCTCGCCGCGATGCCCGGCACGCTGGCCCGCGTCGAGGTGCGGGACGGCGACCTGGTGGTCGCCGGGCAGCCGCTCGGCGTGCTGGAGGCGATGAAGATGGAGGTGGCGCTCCTGGCGCCGGCGGACGGCGTGGTGCGGGTCCGGGCGGCCGCCGGCGACCAGGTCGCGGCGCGGCAGGTGCTCTTCGAGATGGAGCCCGAGCTGGAGAAGGAGAGCGATGACTGAGCAGCTTCGGCGCCCCCAGGTGGTGCCCGACCCGAGCCTGCCCGACCGCGTGACCATCTACGAGGTGGGCCCGCGTGACGGCCTGCAGAACGAGAAGGCGGTGGTCCCGGCGGCGGTCAAGGTGGGCCTGGTCGAGCGGCTGCTCGACGCCGGCCTGCCGTACGTCGAGGCGACGAGCCTCGTGCACCCGCGCTGGGTGCCCCAGCTGGCCGACGCCGAGGAGGTGCTCGCCGCGCTGGTGGACCGGCTCGGCGACCGCGCCCGCGACCTGCCCGTGCTGGTGCCCAACGAACGGGGGCTGGAGCGGGCGTACGACCTGGGGCTGCGGCACATCGCGGTCTTCGCCAGCGCCACCGACACCTTCGCGCGCCGGAACCTGAACCGGTCCCTCGACGAGCAGTGGGCCATGTTCGAGCCGGTCATGACGCGGGCTCGCGCCGCGGGGATGCGTGTACGGGCCTACGTGTCGATGTGCTTCGGCGACCCGTGGGAGGGCGACGTGCCGCTGGACCAGGTGGTCGCGGCGGGCAAGCGGCTCATGGACCTCGGGGCGGAGCAGCTCTCGCTCGGCGACACGATCGGCGTCGGGACGCCGGGGCACGTCGTCGCGCTCCTGGACGCGCTGAACGCCGCCGGCCTGCCTGACGACGTGCTGGCGCTGCACGCCCACGACACCTACGGGCAGGCGCTCGGCAACGTGGCCGCCGCGCTGCGGCACGGCGTGACGACGTTCGACACGTCGGCGGGCGGGCTCGGCGGGTGCCCGTACGCGGAGTCGGCCACGGGGAACCTCGCGACGGAGGACCTGCTCTGGATGCTCGACGGGCTCGGGATCACCACCGGCGTCTCGATGCCGCGGCTGGTGGAGACCAGCGCCTGGCTGGAGCCGCACCTGGACCACGCGCCGGTGAGCCGCACCTACCAGGCGCTGCGGGGCAGCGTGGCTCAGCCGGCGGCCTCGACCACGCCCCGGACGTAGAACAGGTACCAGAGCCGGACCGGCGTTCCCGGGCCCTCGCCCACGGCCATGCTGGGCTTGACCGCGGTGGACACCTCGCCGTTCGCGCCGTTGAAGTTGTCCTTGGCGCGCGTCTCGTTGACGTCGGCGGTCTCGGCCCACTTCGCCGTCTCGGCCCAGCCGGCCACCTGGGCGGCGTCGAGGCCGAGCAGCTCGGCGTCCGCGACCATCCGGTCCGCGGCGGCCTGCCCGTCGGCCTCGGTCCAGAACAGGTCCACCGAGTCCACGTAGCCGTGCCGGGTGGTGACCGTCATCTCCTCGGTGCGTCCGGACCAGGTGCCGCTGGGCAGCACGAGGCTCACGGTGGCGTCCTCGGGCACGTCGACGATCACCATCTGGTCCGACGGGAGCCCGAGTGTCTCGGTTTCGAGCGGCCGTGTCAGGTCCCACTGCATGCTGTTCCCCTCACCGAAGAGCTGGGTGCCCTCGTCGTCCTGGTCGCCGCCGCCGACGCTGACGGTGCAGCCGGCCGTCGCCGCGAGCGCCAGGGTCACGCACACCGCGAGGATCACCTGTCGTGCTGGCATCGGACCACCTTGTCATGAAGCGGAGCCCTGTCCGTGCGCGGCTGTCCGGTCGGAGCCGTCATTGGTTCACGTCCACGTCCCAGTTCGTCGCGAGGTCGTCCGCGATACGGCCGAGCCGGTCGGGGTTCGTCAGCCGGTACTCGGCGATGCGGTCGGACACGTCAGTCTCCAGGATGTCCCGCACCTGGCCCGGGTCGTTCGCGAGCAGCTCCTGGTACGCCGGGAGCGTGTCGGCCGTGATGTAGTCCCACCGCTGCCCGGTGTCCGCGATGTTCCCGTCCGGCAGCGGGGTGGTGACGGTGACCGAACCCTGCAGGGGGTTGTCGATGGACACGCCGGTGAACGGGATGTCCACGCCCTGCGGCCCGGGCGTCTCCACGGTCACGCTCAGCGGGGAGTAGTCGGCGAAGGTGCCGGCGCCGGGGATCGAGGCCTCACCGACCACCGTCATCATGTAGGTCATCGCCTCGCCCGTCACCGGGTGGCTCCGCATCGCGTCGTAGTCGTCGGCGATGATGTCCTGCTGCTCGCGGCGGAGCATCTCGGTGTTGCCCTCGGTGACACGCTCGGGGTCGCCGGAGGCGATGTCCGCCCAGGCGTCGTAGGCCCGCTCGTCGATGGCGCCCGACTCGTACATCTTGTCGATCTCCGCCATGCCGCCGTGCTCGTAGGCGGCGTGCATCGAGGCCTGGTCGCGGAAGATCTCCTGCTGCATCGCCAGGAAGCTGGTCTCGTAGTAGCGCAGCTCCTCGTCGGTCATCGCGGCGACCTGCTCGATGAGGGCACCGGCCGGGAGGCCGTTGGGCAGGTGCTGGAGCACCTCGCCGCCGACCTCGAAACCCTGCGCGATGTCGCGGAACAGGGCCAGGTCGAGGAACCCGGCGGCGAACGACGGCCCGATCATCGCGGCCATCCCGGCCCACTGCAGGTCGGGGTTCTCGAGGTAGAGCTGCGCGTAGTACTCGTAGACGGCCTCGATGTTGTCGCGGTTCGCCTGCGCCCCGAGGGTGGGGTCCCAGGCGCGGTAGTCGATGCCGGCGTCCTGGGCGGCCTGCCGGGTCCAGTGCGTGGTGGCGACCAGGCGTGCGTCCGGTCCCGGGTACAGGCCCTGCTCCTCCATCGCGGCCAGGAGGTCGGCGATCTGCTCGTCGCTCGCGGTCTTGAGCCACTCCTGCCGCTCGGCGTCCGAGAGGTCGGTGTACTCGTCAGGGGTGAGGGGAGTCGTGGTGACCTGGGCAGGCGGTCCGCCCGCCGGACCTGCCGCGGTGGCGACGGTGGGTCCGCCGGCAGGGCCCGTGCTGCTACCCCCGGCGATCCCGGCGTCCTCGCTGGTCTGTTCCTGGCTGTCGGCGTTCCGGTCCAGCGCGTCACCGGCCTGCATGAGCGTGTCGATGGCCGCGGACAGGTTCGCGCGGTGTCTCTCCGACCACTCCGCGCGGAACTGGTCGCCGCCCGGGCCGAACCAGTCCAGGCCGTCCATCAGCGCGTCCACCTGTGCGCGCGCGGCCTCGAGCGTCTGAGTGTTGTCCCGCACGGCGGTCGCGAGGGCCCTCAGCTGGGCGACGTCCGCGCCCCACAGCTCGCCCATGGGTATCCCCGCTCCGCCGGTCCGCCGCGTACCGGTGATCCGGTAGGCGCTTGGCCGGTTCTCCGGCAGGCTGAAACGTAGCCGGACACGGTCAGGTGCGCCAGGGGTAGAACTACCCACCGGCCGCCGTCAGCCGGTGCAGCAGCGCCAGCGCGGCCTCGACCGGGCGCGTGGCGCGCGGCCGGCTGACGGAGTGCAGCGAGAAGGGGACCGCCGGGTCCAGGGGCCGGGTCACCGCGTCCGGCGTGGGGCGCAGCACGAAGGTGGGCACCACGGCGACGCCGAGCCCGGCGGCGACGAACCGTGAGACCAGCCCCATGTCCGGGCTCTCGACGACGACGTCCCGGCGCAGCCCGCGCGCGGCCAGCAACCGCTCGACGACCACCCGGTGGCCGAACCCGGGCGGCCCGTCGACGAACGGCTCGCCGACCAGCTCGGCGAGCGAGAGGCTGTCGCGCCGCGCCAGCTCGTGGGTCTCGGGGACCACGGCCACGAGCTCGTCCACGAGGATCTCGTGCGTGCGCAGGCCGTCGAGGTCGGCGAGCGGCAGCCCGGTGATCGCGAGGTCGAGGCGGCCGGCGCGCACGTCGTCGGCCAGGCCGGTGGAGCCGGTGGGGGACGCCACGACGCTGAGCGTGACCCCCGGATACAACTCGTGGAACCGCCCGGCGAAGGCAGGGGCGTCGACCACGTCGGAGTTGGGGAAGACGCCGAGGCGTAGCCGCCCGCGCAGCCCGCTCTCGGCCGCGGCCACCACGTCGAAGACGCGGTCCACGGACTCGATCGCGGCGCGCGCCTCGGGCAGGAGGGCCCGCCCGGCGTCGGACAGCTCGACCCGCCGGGTGGTGCGGACGAAGAGCGTGGCACGGACCTCGCGCTCGAGCGTGCGCACGCCCGCGGACACCGCCGACTGGACGGTCTGCAGCCGCTGCGCGGCGCGCGTGAAGCTGCCCTCCTCCGCGACGGCGATGAAGTACTCCAGGTGCCGGGTGTCCATCTGTCGAGTATCGGGCATATATCGCGGACGGCGATAAGCGTGATCGGAATGATTCGCTTGTGTCGATCAATGGGGCGGTCGCAGACTGCGGAGGTGACCACCGCGCGCTCTGTCTCCGCACCCGCCGCTCGACCGACCTTCGCCGGCCCGCGCCGCCACGGCGCCGGCTTCTGGCTCACCGGCGTCACGTTCCTGCTGCTCATGGCGTTCGCCGCGGTGCCGAGCCCGCTCTACACGCTCTACGCGGCCCGGGACGGGTACGGCCCGTTCACGGTCACGGTGATCTTCGCGGCGTATGCGGTGGGGGTCATCGCGAGCCTGTTCTTCGTGGGGCACCTGAGCGACCGGGTGGGCCGCCGTCCGCTGATCCTGCTCGCCGTGACGCTGGAGCTCCTGGCCGCCGTGGGCTTCCTGGTCCGGGACGACCTGGCGGGTCTGCTCGTGGCCCGTGTGGTCTCGGGCGTCGGGATCGGCGCGCTGACCGCCACGGCCACCGCGTACCTCGCGGAGCTCGACGGCGCCAGCTCCCGGCCGGCGCCGGGACGTGCCGCCGTCGTCGCCACCGTGGCGAACCTGGGCGGGATCGGCCTGGGGCCGGTCCTGTCCGGGCTGCTCGCGGAACCGTCCGCCCACCCGCTGGTGGTCCCGTACGCGGTGTTCGGGGTAGCCATGGCCGTGCTCCTGGTCGCCACGCCGTTCGTGCCCGAGACCGTGCTGCACCGGCCGGGGCTGCGGCCCTACCGGCCGCAGCGGGCGGCGATCGGCAGCGAGGTGCGCGGCCGGTTCCTGGCCGGCGCCGTCGGCGCGTTCACCGGGTTCGCCGTCCTCGGCCTGTTCAGCTCGGTCGCGGCGTCGTTCGTCCGCGACGAACTAGGGCAGCCGTCCCTGATCGTCGCGGGCGCCGTCGCGGGGACGCCGTTCCTGGCCGGCGCGCTCGGCCAGACCCTCCTGGCCGCCGGCACGCAGCAGGTCCAGCTCCGATGGGCGGCGGTCCTCATCGTCGCGGGGCCTGCCGCGCTGTTCGGCGGCGTCGTCCTGGCGTCGACGTGGCTCTTCGTGGCGGGTGGTGTGCTGGCCGGCGGGGGCGCGGGGCTGCTGTTCAAGGCGGCCCTCGGCCGGACGGCGGCCATGGTCGCGCCCCAGGAGCGGGCGGAGGCGCTGGCGCTCATCTTCCTCGTCGCCTACACCGGGCTGGTGGTCCCGGTGCTCGCGGTCGGCGTCGGCCTGGTGTACCTGCCGGCGGCGATGGTCCTCGGCGTCTTTGCGGTGCTGGTCGCGCTGGCCGGCGGGTGGTCGGCGTCGGCGATGAGGCGTTCCTGATCGGGCGGCTGACCAGGACGGATGTGACGTGCGCGACGCGGGGGTTCGCCGGGCGGCGATCGAGCGTAGGGTCTCAGATGTGACTCTGAAGATTGGGTACAAGGCCTCCGCCGAGCAGTTCGGGCCGCGCGAGCTGGTTGAGCTCGCAGTACGCGCCGAGGAGGTGGGACTGGACAGCGCGATGGTCTCCGACCACTTCCTGCCGTGGCGGCACGAGGGTGGCCATGCGCCGTCGGCCCTCGCCTGGCTCGCCGCCGCGGGGGAGCGCACCTCGCGCATCCAGCTCGGCACGAGCGTGCTGACCCCGACGTTCCGCTACAACCCCGCCGTGATCGCGCAGACGTTCGCGAGCCTGGCGCTGCTGACCGAGAACCGCGTGATCCTCGGCGTCGGGACGGGCGAGGCCCTGAACGAGATCGCCGTCTCGGGCCGCGAGTGGCCCGAGTTCAAGGAGCGGTTCGCGCGGCTGCGCGAGGCCGTCCAGCTCATGCGGGCCCTCTGGACCGAGGACAGCGTGGACTTCAAGGGCGACTACTTCGAGCTGGTCGGCGCCCAGATCTACGACCGGCCCGAGAACCCGGTGCCCGTCTACGTCGCGGCGGGCGGACCGCTCGTGGCCAAGTACGCCGGGCGCGCGGGCGACGGCTTCATCTGCACCTCCGGCAAGGGCATGGACCTGTACACGGAAAAGCTTCTGCCCGCTGTCGCCGAGGGCGCGGCCAAGGCGGAGCGCGACGTCGCGCAGGTCGACAAGATGATCGAGATCAAGATCTCGTACGACCGCGACCCGGCCGCGGCGCTGGAGAACACCCGGTTCTGGGCGCCCCTGTCGCTCACCCCGGAGCAGAAGCACAGCGTCACCTCGGCCACCGAGATGGAGCAGCTGGCGGACGAGCTGCCGATCGAGCAGGTGGCGAAGCGCTGGATCGTCGCGTCCGACCCGGAGCAGGCACTCGAGCAGATCAAGCCCTACGTCGACGCCGGCCTGAACCACCTCGTGGTGCACGGCCCGGGTCAGGACCAGGAGCGGTTCCTCACCCAGTTCAGCGAGGACGTGCTGCCGCGCCTCAAGGCGCTCTGACCCCGGCCCACCCGGACGAGATCCGTGCGCCCCCACCCGCCCCACGACTAACCCTCCGTTGAGTGCTGGGTATTTGCGCGGTCGAACCGTTTCGATCCCACAAATACCCAGCACTCAACGGGGGGCGGGGGCTTGGACAGGCGTCACGGCCGCACGAGCCCCGTCTCGTAGGCCAGGATCACCAGCGCCGCGCGGTCCCGGGCGCCGAGCTTGGCGAGCAGGCGGCTCACGTAGGTGCGTGCGGTGGCCGGGCTGAGGTAGAGCTCGCGGGCGATCTCGTCGTTCGTCAGCCCCCGGCCCAGCTGCTGCAGCACCTCGCGCTCGCGTTCGGTGAGCCCGGCGAGCCGGCGTTTGTCGGCCCGGGGCGCCGGGGCGGCCGCGACCGCGCGCAGCACGGTCGCCGTCACCCCCGGGTCGAGCAGCGACTCGCCCGCCGCGACCACACGGACGGCGCGGCGCAGCTCCGCAGGCGCGACGTCCTTGAGCAGGTAGCCGGCGGCGCCGGACCGGATCGCCTCGAAGACGTGCTCGTCCTCGTCGAACGTGGTCAGGATCAGCACCCGCACGCCCGCCAGCGCGGGGTCGACGACGATCTCCCGGGTGGCGGCCAGACCGTCCAGGCGCGGCATCCGGATGTCCATGAGCACGACGTCGGGCCGCAGCTCCCGCACGCGGGAGACCCCGGCCCGCCCGTCGGCGGCCTCCCCGACGACGGCGATGTCGCCCTCGCTCTCCGCCAGGGCGCGCAGCCCCGCGCGCACGAGCTCCTGGTCGTCCACCAGGACTATCCGGATCAGTGGGCCGGTCATGCTTCTCCCGTCTCCAGCCGGAGGGGCAGGTCGGCGGTCACCACGAACCCGCCGCCGGGCGCGTCGCCCGCGGTGAGGGCACCGCCGAGCAGGGCGACGCGTTCGCGCATGCCCGAGATCCCAGTGCCGGGCACGAGGCCCGGGCCGGCGCCGCGGCCGTCGTCGGCCACCCGGAGCGCGAGGCGCCCGTCGGTGACTCGCACGGAGACCGCAACGTGCGTGGCGGCGGCGTGCCGCAGCACGTTGGTCAGCGACTCCTGCACGATCCGGTAGGCGGCGGCGTCGATGGCGCCGTCGAGCAGCCCGGGCGGCACGTCGAGGTCGACGTCGACGGCGAGCCCGGCCGCGCGCGCCGAGTCCGCCAGGGCGCCGACGCCGGTCACGCCGGTCGGCGCGACGTCGGGCCCGGCCCCGGACGACGGGGCGCCGGACGCCCCGGCCTGCGCCAGCGCGTCCGCCGGCCCGCGCAGCAGCCGGACCGTCGACCGCAGCTCGTGCAGCGTGCCCGACGTCGCCTCGCGCACGTGCCCGAGCGCGCGCCGGGCCGCGTCGTCGTCCCGGCCGACGGCCTCGGCGGCCACGCCGGAGTGCAGGGCGATCACCGACAGGTTGTGCCCGACGACGTCGTGCAGGTCCCGGGCGATGCGCAGGCGCTCCGCCTGCAGCCGCTGCTCCGCGGCCCGCGCCTCGTGCCCGCGCGCCTCCCCCGAGAGGCGGACGGCCACCCCGAGCGCGATCGCCGCCGCGACCAGCGCGACGTCGGTGACGAGCTCGTACGGCGCCAGGGCCTCCTCGGGCGTGTTGCCCACCGTCCGGTAGTACGTCGCGACACCGACCAGCGTGGCGCCCGCGCCGACCGCCCAGCCGGTGCGCCGCAGCTCCGCCGCCGAGTAGATCGCCGCGACCGCGGGCAGTGCCGTGCCGATGGGCGCGAACTGGAGCGCGTAGTAGGCGAACACGCCCAGCACCGTCAGCACGAGCATGGTGCGCGGCGCTCTGCGCCGCAGCAGGACCAGCGCCCCGAAACCCACCGCGAACAGGTACGCCCCCGGGCCCGCGTGCCGCACGGCATCGGGGTCCGCGGCGATGACCACGGCGACCACCAGGGCCATGGCCAGCGCCAGGACGACGTCGGTGACACGCGGGTCAACGGTTCGCGGGTCGACGGCGTGCGGTTCGGCAGCTCGCGGGGCGGCGCTCGGTTCGGACACACCGTCACCCTACGGACGGGTCGGCCCTGAGGCATCGCCCCGGAGCCCTCCGGCCGCGAACTCAGGGTTTGTGTCGCCTCCGTGCGACACCAGCAGACGATCCAGGGCCGATGTGGGACGGGTGCCCCGGCGGGCACCGTCGAGGCATGACATCTCAGCACCTTCCCCCTCAGCCCCCGCCCCGGCCGCAGCCCGCGCCGGAGGCACCCGCCGTCCCGTGGACGGTGGTCGCCGGCCTCTCCGCGCTGGCCCTGCTCTGGCCGCTGACCGGCCTCACCGGCGTGCTCGGCACCGGCGCGCCCCGGGCGTTCGCCGTCATCGGTATCACCGCCGCCGTGTGGATCGGCGCCGTCGGCCTGGGCCGCGTGCCCCGGCCCGTGCTCACCCTCACGCTGACCGGCCTGGCCTACGGGCTCGTCGGCGTCGCGCTGGGGCAGCTCGTCCCGGCGCTCGCCGGTCTCGGCGGACCGGGCGGCTCGGGTGTCGAGCCCGCGTGGACCATCGTCCCGGCGCTGCTCGTCGACAGCTTCGTTGGTCTGCTCGCGGGCCTGGTCGCGGCCGGCGTGCAGCGCCTGCGCGGGGCCGGCCGATGAGGCGGGCCGGCGCCCTGGCGGCGGGTCCCGCCGCCCTCGCGCTCGTCCTCGCGCTCGCCGGCTGTGGCATGGTTCCCGGCTCGGTCACGCCAGTCGACGAGGCGGAGTTCACGAACGAGCTCGCCATCCCGCCGCTGGCGCCGTCGCGGGTGGTGGACGGCACGCGGGTCTTCGAGCTGACCGCGCAGGAGGGCACGACGGAGTTCCGGCCGGGCGTCCAGACCGAGACGTGGGGTTTCAACGGCTCCTACCTCGGGCCGACGCTGCGTGCCGAACGCGGTGAGCGGGTCGCCGTCGAGTTCACGAACGAGCTCGGCGAGCGGACCAGCGTGCACTGGCACGGCATGCACCTGCCCGCCGCGATGGACGGCGGGCCGCACCAGGAGGTCGAGCCGGGCGCCACCTGGCGCCCCACCTGGGAGATCGACCAGCCCGCGGCCAGCCTCTGGTACCACCCGCACCCGCACGGCGTCACGGAGGAGCACGTCTACCGCGGCCTCGCGGGCATGTTCCTCCTGGACGACGACGCCTCGCGCGCCGCCGCCCTGCCGCAGGAGTACGGCGTCGACGACGTCCCCGTGATCGTGCAGGACAAGGTGTTCGACGACGACGGCCAGCTCGAGCTCGAGGACAACGGCAGCGAGCCCGGCACGCTCGGCGGGACCGTCCTGGCCAACGGCACGGTGGGCGCGTACCACGAGGTCACCACCGAGCGGGTGCGGCTGCGCCTGCTCAACGGGTCGACCGCGCGGACCTACCAGCTCGGTTTCCAGGATCGGGACATGGAGCTCGTCGCATCCGACGGCGGGCTGCTCGACGCGCCGGTGACCCTCGAGCAGGTGCGGCTCGCGCCGGGCGAGCGCGCCGAGGTCGTCGTCGAGATGGAGCCGGGGGAGACGACGCGCCTGCACTCGTTCGAGGCGGACCTGGGCGGCGTCGTCGTCCCGTTCGCGATGGGCGGCAACGACGCGTTCGACGTGCTGGAGCTCCGGGCCGCCGACGAGCTCACGCCGTCACCGGAGCCGGCCTGGGAGCCGTCGGTCCACGCCGCGCAGGACGCGCTGCACGAGGACTCCGCTGCGGTGACGCGCACGTTCGACCTCGACGACCGTCAGATCAACGGGCGCCGGATGGACATGGGCCGCATCGACGAGGTCGTCTCCGAGGGCGACACGGAGATCTGGGAGGTGCGCAGCATCGTGCCGATGCCCCACAGCTTCCACGTGCACGACGTGCAGTTCCGCATCCTGTCCGTCGACGGCGACGCGCCGCCGCCCGAGCTGGCCGGACCCAAGGACACCGTGTACCTCGAACCGAACCGCACCTACCGGCTGCTCATGCGGTTCGACGACTACACCGACCCCGACGTGCCCTACATGTTCCACTGCCACATGCTGCTGCACGAGGACGAGGGGATGATGGGGCAGTTCGTCGTCGTCGGACCGGGACAGGAGGCAGGCACGCCGCCCGATGGCCACGGGGGCGGGCACGGAGGCGGGCACGGCGATGCGCACGGCGGCGACGCGGACACCCACGCGGCGCACCACTGAACGTGTGGCACGCTCGGGCGGTGACCCTCACCCTTCCCCGCCGCATCACGCACGTCCTGCTCGACCTCGACGGCACCCTCACCGACTCGGCCCCCGGCATCATCGCGTCCCTGCGCGTCGGGTTCGCCGACGCCGGGCTCGCCGTCCCCACCGACGCCGTCCTGCGGACCTTCGTCGGGCCGCCGCTGGGCGCGAGCATGACCGGCATCGGGCTGTCCGACGCCGACGCGGGCGCCGCGATCGCCGCCTACCGCCGCGACTTCGAGGTGCACGGCATGTTCGACAACTCCGTCGTCCCCGGCTTCCCGGATGCGCTGACGGAGCTGCGCGACGCCGGGGTGACGCTCCTGGTGGCCACCGCCAAGCCGGAGCACTACGCACGGCAGATCGTCGAGCACTTCGGGCTCGACCGCTACCTGGAGGGCGGGCTCGACGGCGTCCACGGCGCCGCGGGCGAGGCGGCCGGGCTCGTGGAGGGCAAGGAGGTCGTCGTGGAGCGCGCGCTGGCGCACGCGGTGGCCCTCGGCGCCGACGTCGGGCAGACGGTGATGGTGGGCGACCGCGAGCACGACGTGCACGCGGCCGCCCACCACGGCGTCCCGACCGTCGGCGTGACCTGGGGCTACGCGGCACCCGGCGAGCTGGAGGCCGCCGGTGCCGCGGCGCTCGCGGCGACGCCGGCGGAGCTGGCCAAGCTGCTCACGAGCTGATTCGCCCGCACCTGACCCGCGGAATGCGCTGGACGATCTGCGCGGCGCCCCGTAGAACGTCGACTGTGACCACCACGCACGACACCTGGACCGTCGGCCCCGAGCCGTTCGACTCGCCCGACGCCGTCGCCCTCTGGCGTGAGTGCTACACGCACCTGAGTGACAGCTGGTACCTGCTCAAGGAGAACCGTCGCACCGACCCGGAGGAGCTGGAGCGAGAGATTGCCGCCGATCCGGGCAGCGAGTTCGTGGCGCCCCGAGGCGCGCTGGTCGTGGCCCGCCGCGACGGTGCGGCGGCGGGCATGGCCGGCGTCCGACTGCTCGACGACGAACGGGCCGAGCTGAAGCGCGTCTTCCTGCGCCCCGAGTTCCGGGGCACGGGCGCCGCCGCCCGCATCGTCGGTGCGGCCGAGGACCAGGCCCGACTGCTCGGGGCGACCCGCATGGTCCTGGACGTCCGTACCGACTTCGTCGCGGCACGAGCGCTGTACCAGCGGCTCGGCTACTCCGAGATCGAGCCGTACACGTTCGGCCAGTACGCGGAGCACTGGTTCGGCAAGGCGCTCTGAGCGGCGGATCCCGCGCGCGTCAGGTCGTCGTCATGCCGCTCCGAGCGCCTCGTCGAACACGTCCCGCAACCGCTCGTCGAGCACCACGAACCGCACGTCCTGCGGACTGGCCTCCGGATGCTCGGCGAGCCAGCCGCGACAGGTCATGACGGCGATGCGTGCGACGTCGGTGACGGGCCAGCCGTAGGCACCCGCGCTCACTGCCGGGAAGGCGATGGACCGCACGTCCAGCTCGGCGGCGACGTCGAGCGAGCGGGCGAAGCACGACGCGAGCCGGGCCGGATCGTCCTGGCCGCGGTGCAGGTTCGGCCCGACGGTGTGGATCACCCACGAGGCCGGCAGGTCGAACGCCGGGGTGGCGACGGCGTCGCCCACGTCCAGGCCGTCCCGGTGGGTGGTGTTGCGCAGTCGACGGCACGCCTCGAGCAGCCGTGGCCCGGCCGCGGCGTGGATGGCGCCGTCGACCCCGCCGCCGCCCAGGAGCATGGAGTTCGCGGCGTTGACGATCGCATCCGCCTCCACGCGGGTCAGGTCACCGATCTCGACGGACAGTGTCATGAGTGTGCTCCCGATGGGCTGGCTGCTGTGCTGACAGGTGTGGTGGTCGGTGTGCCGGCGGAGGTGCCTGCTCCGCGGCGCGGGCGTTCCATCCAGGAGTACTGCGGGTCGACCGGTACCCAGCCGAACTGCTCGTAGAGGCCACTGGCGTCAGCGGTCGCGAGGAGCGTGCGACGCAGACCGAGCGGCTCGAGCTCCGCGACCACGCCCGCGACCAGGAGCTTGCCGACGCCCTGGCCACGCACCGCCGGGTCGACGACGACGTCGGCGAGCCAGGCGAACGTCACGCCGTCCGTCACGACGCGCGCGAACGCGACCTCCTCGCCCGTGTCGCTGCGGTAGACGCCGTAGGGCCGCGAACCCGCGATGGCGGCGTCCATCACCTCGCGGGAGCGGCCCGTTCCCCAGTAGGTGTCGGCGATGAGCTCGTGCACGCGGGCGGGATCGATGCGGGCCGGGTCGGTCGAGAACTCGTAGGTCGGGTCGTTCATGGTCCGGAGTCAACCACTGGTCACTGACACCGGCCGAGGGAAATAGTGCTCCGCAACCACAAGTCCTCATCTCTGACGCGGGTGGCGGAAGGCCCGGGTGGATGTCAGTGGTCGAGGCTAGAGTCGAACGCGTGTCCGTAGAAATGGCACAAACAGTTAGCCTTATGAACCACGTGACCCGGATGAGGAGTGTGCTGCATGCGCGAGGGACTGTCTGACGACGGCATGGCGGGCGCGCTCCTCGACGAGCCTGCCGTGGACCACCAGGTCTGGGATCAGGGGCGGGACACGGGTGCGGGGTCGGTGCCGGACGAGATGCCGGATCCTGGACCCGACTGGCCCCCGGAGGCCATTCCCGTGTTCCTGTGGCCGGAGGAGATCCTGCGACAGGCACTGCGCGGTGCGCCGGGCCCACGGTTGGCGCGGGTGGTGGCCGAGGCGATCGACCTGGCCGGCAACCTCGACCCCGACCACGACACGCACGCGGGCCCGCTGGCCGATCTGTCCGACGACACCCTGGGTGACCTGATGGTCGCGTGCGCCCGGATGCAGTCCTGGTCTGCGGGCCTGCAGGCGAGGATCGTCGCCGAGCGTGCCGCGCGGGAGAGTCACCCGTTGGCACACAACTCGCTGGTCGGACAGGTCACCAGCGAGCTGGTCGTGACCGAGCCCGAGGCCGTGGAGGTCGTGGTCCGGGCCGAGTCCGGTACCCAGCACCCCACCGTCATCAATGCCTTGGTGGCCGGCCGTATCGACGTGCGTAAGGCACACACCCTGCTGCGGTCCGCGTCCCAGCTCACGGTGGCCGAACGCGTCGAAGCCATCGGGAAGTACCTGCCGCAGGCGCCGCGGCGGACGTGGAAGTGGCTGCAGGCCCGGATGCTCGCGTTCGCCAAGAACCGGCACGGCGCCGCTGCCACCGCCAAAGCGGAGACGGCCCGCCGCAGTGTGCAGGTGGACCGGGCGGAGAACGACATGGGCTGGCTGTCCGCGTACCTGCCCGCGACCGACGCAGCGGCAGTCTGGGGCGTCATCGACGACATGGCCCACCAGCTCCGCCACACCACCGGCGAGGACCGCACCTTGGGACAACTCCGTGCCGACTCCCTGACCGGCATCATCACCGGCCGCATCCTGCCCGCTGACCGTTTCACCGACACCGACACCGACACCGAGACCGAGACCGAGACCGAGACCGAGACCGAGACCGAGACCGAGACCGAGACCCAGACCAGCCAACACGCCGACGCGGACACCAGCCCGGACACCAGCCCGGATACCAGCCCGGACGCCAGCCCGGACGCCAGCCCGGACGCCGGCTCGGACGTCGCGGGGGTGGTCACCGCGAGCGACACGAGCGCGCAGACCGGCACAACTGCCGGTGCCGGGGCGCCTGACGCCACAGGCGGGCCGGTATGCACCTGCGGCGGCAAGGCACCCGTCCAGGAGATCGTCGTGGAGCAGATCGTGCGGCCGGTGCGGATCACGCCCACCCGACCTGTGGTCCGGGTCACGATCCCCGCCACCGCGCTCCTCGGCCTGGACGACGCCCCAGGGCACCTGGCGGGGTTCGGCCCCATCCCGGCCGAGACCGCACGGATCATCGCGCAGGACGCGACCTGGCAACGCCTGCTCACCGACCCCGTCACCGGAATCCTGACCGACTACTCCACCACTACCTACCAACCCGGCAAAGTCCTCCGCGCAGCCATCGAAGCCAGAGACGAGACCTGCACCTTCGGCTGGTGCGACACCGCCGCCGGCAGATGCGACCTCGACCACATCCGACCCTTCGACCACCACAAGAACGACAGCCCCGTCGGCGACGGCAACAGCACCGGTGGTGCTCCCGGGCAAACCCGCGCGCAGAACCTGCAACCCCTGTGCCGCAAGCACCACCTGCTCAAGACCCACGCTGGGTGGGGTGTCGTCCGCGACCCCCAGACCGGGATCACCACCTGGACCACCCCGACCGGACGCACCCACACCCGACCACCCACCGTCCTGGACACTCACGTCGAGCTGGGCCAGATCGACCCCGACACCAGCAACGACCTCACCTTGCGCGCCCTCACCGGCCGACGCCTACCCCGCCCCTACCAGACCACCGAACCCGGAGCCGTACCCAGCACCGACGAACCCACCGGCGCGAGCGACCCCGACGACCCACCCTTCTGACGGGCCCCGCATCGACGTCATCGAGCCGAGGACCCATCCAGTCCAGAGCTCAGAGAGCTCGCCAGCCAGATAGTCCCGAGCCCGAGCGAGCCCCGGCGCCAGAGGCGGCAGCCCCGGGTGACTGACCACGACCCCGCTCGGCACGTTCGCAACTACCCGGCGTACCGACGGCAGAACTCCCGCAGCGGTCCGGCCGGGATCACGTCCAGCAGCTCTCTGTAGCGGCCGGCGGACTCATCGGTCCGGCCGGTGCGCCGGGCGAGGTCGGCCAAGGCGAGGCTCGCGTCGCGGGCGGCGTACGGCGGACCGTCCGCGACCAGGTCCTC
Source organism: Promicromonospora alba (assembly GCF_042654905.1). Taxonomy (NCBI): domain Bacteria; kingdom Bacillati; phylum Actinomycetota; class Actinomycetes; order Micrococcales; family Promicromonosporaceae; genus Promicromonospora; species Promicromonospora alba. Next base: position 366,231 of record NZ_JBHSFI010000003.1, on the reverse strand, counting down.
GAGCTCGTGCTCGATCTGGCTGAGGTCGTGGCCGTCGCGCATCGCCATCCTGCCGAGCACGACGAGGCGTGCCACGCGCGTCGCGGGGGACGGCCAGACCTGCAGCAGTGCGTCGTAGAGCTGGGCCAGGCGGGACCAGTCCGTCCCGGCCTCGTCGCGGACCGAGGCATGTACGCCAGAGATCGCGGCCTCCAGCGCGAAGCGGCCGGGCCCGCCTGGCCCGCCAGGCATCCCCGTGCGCACGATCGCAGCCGTGGCGTCGTCCAGGCCCGCCGACAGGAGCCACTGGTCCCACGCCGAGCGGTCCACCTCGTCGAGGGGGAGCGCGACGCCGTCGCGCACGCGGCCCGGACGCCGGGCCAGGCCGAGGCGGCACACGGCGCGCAGGCCGAGCACCTCGGGATCCTCCGGGTACTCCGCGACGAGCGCCTCGGCGAGCGTCAGCGCGTCGCGGGCCGGGTCCTGCGTGGCGTCGGCGGGCTCGATCCCGTCCCGTTGCCCCACGGTGAACAGGCCCGCGACGCACGCGAGCACGACGGGCAGCCGCGCGGCTCGCGCGGCGCGGTCGGGCACGGCGAACTCGCCGCGCGCCCTGGCCAGCGCCGACTTCGCGCGGGTGAGCCGTGCCGCCGCGGTCGCCTCCGCGATGCCGAGGTGGGCAGCGATCTGCCGGATGGTGAGACCGCAGACCACCCGCATCGCCAGGACGAGCTGGGCGCCGGAGGCGAGCGCGTCGTCGCACGCGACGAAGAGCAGCGCGAGCCGGTCGTCGAGGTCGCCGCCGGGCGCGCCCGGGCCGGTCGGCACGTCCACGGCGGCCACCTCCGGGCGAGCGATCTGGGGCTGGAGCCGTGTGAACACCGCCTGATGGCGCACCGCGTCGAGCCACGTCCGGCGCCCGACCTGGACGCACCAGGCGACCAGGTCGTCGATGGCGCCGTCGGGCTGGGCCGCGGCCCGCGCGAACGCCTCCGCGGCGTACTCCTCACCGGAGTCCAGGCTGCGCGTCGTCACGGCGAGCGACCGCACCACCTGAGGCCAGGCGGTGCGGAACGCCGCGGGGTCGATCGGCACTGAGCGGTGCCCCTAGGAACCGAAGTCGTGGACCTTGCGCCACTCGATCACGTTGCCGGTGGGCACGAGGGCCGCGATCTTGCGCGCCGTGGCCTCGTCGCACTCGAACTGGTAGAAGCCGGTGATGACCTCGTTGGTGTCGGTGAACGGCGCGTCGGTGTAGACCGGCTCGGCGCCCTCCTTGCCGGGCGCGACCCACCCGCCGTACTTCGCGTTCTGCAGAGCGGCGGCGCCGACCATCTTGACGCCGAGCTCCTCGACGGCCTGCATGAAGCGCCCGTGCGCCGCCATGTCCGGGTCCTCGGAAGGGTCTCGCCCCTTCAGGTTCTCCGGAAGGTAGGCGTCCGAGTCCCAGTCGTTCTCGCGGATCAGGAAAACCCAGCTGTCAGTCATGTCGAGCTCCTCGTTACTGGAATGTTGACACGCCTTGGACGGGCGAGCGACGCCAGAATCGACAGCCTCGACAGAACCAGTTCCGCCGGGTCAGCCGATCACCGCGATCGGAACCGAGATCGGGGTCCCGGACCCGTCGCGCCGCTCGTCCACCTCGGGCAGCTCGACCGGCTGGCCGCCGGCGCCGAGTGCCCGCGGGGGAGTAGCACCCACCCAGGCCAGGATGAGCCCGTCCTCGCCCTTGAGCAGCCGCTGCGACCGCACACCGCCCGTCGCGCGCCCCTTGCCCGGGTACAGCGAGAACGGCGTCACCTTGCCGGCGCCCGGCTCGATCCCCGGCAGTGCGTCGCCCGCCCCGGCGATGGTCACCACCGTGGCGTCGACCCCGGCCGGGACCGCGCCGAAGAACACCACCTTCCGGTCCGCGGCCAGCTTGATACCCGCCATGCCGCCCGCCGCACGCCCCTGCGGACGCACGGCCGAGGCCGGGAAGTGCAGCAGCGACGAGTCGTCGGCCACGAAGACCAGCTCGTCGTCGTCGGACACGACGGCGGCGCCCACCACGGTGTCGCCCTCCTTGAGCGCGATCACCGGCCACTCGTCGCCCTTCGCGGGGGCGTCCGACGGCGCTATCCGCTTGACGATGCCCTGCGCGGTGCCGACGGCGATGGTCGGCGCGTCCGCGCCGAGCGCGGTCACGGCCCGCACGGTCTCGCCGGGCTGCAGCTCCACGAGCTCGCTGACCGGGATACCGCCGGACAGCGACGGCGCGCCGTCGGTCGGCGGCAGCGAGGGCAGGTCGAGCACGGAGATGCGCAGCATGCGGCCGGCCGACGTCACCAGGCCGACCTGACCGCGGGTCGTCGCGGCGGTGTCGCCCCGCAGGGCGTCGTGCGCCGCGCGGTTGCCCTCGCGCGACACCGGGACGTCGTCCGGCAGACGGGCCAGCAGGCCCGTCGCGGACAGCACCACGCGGGTCGGGAGGTCCTTGATCTGCAGGTCGATGGGCTCGACGGTCTTCTTGCGCCCGTTCGCCGGGGCCTCGGCCACCGAACCGACGGACCCGCCGGCGGAGTCGAGCAGCACGGTGCGGCGCGGCGTGCCGTACGTCTTGGCCACCTCGCTCATCTCGGTGCTGACGACGCGGCGCAGGAGCTTCTCGTCGCCGAGGATCTGCTCCAGCTCGGCGATCTCGCGGCGCAGCTCCTCGGCCTCCTTCTCCAGCTCGATGCGGGAGAACTTGGTGAGGCGGCGCAGCTGCAGGTCCAGGATGTACGACGCCTGGGGCTCGGACAGGTCGAAGACCTCGCGCAGGCGGTCGCGGGCGATGCCGGCGTCGTCGGACGACCGGATCACCTGGATGACCTCGTCGATGTCGACGATCGCGACGAGCAGGCCGTCCACCAGGTGCAGCCGCTCGAGGCGCTTGTCCAGGCGGTACTGCGACCGGCGCCGGACCACCGAGATGCGGTGGTCTACCCAGACCCGCAGCATCTCGACCAGGCCGAGCGTGCGCGGCTGGCCGTCGACGAGGGCCACGTTGTTGATGCCGAACGAGTCCTCGAGCGGCGTGACGCGGTACAGCTGCTCCAGCACGGCGTCGGGGTCGAAACCGGTCTTGACCTCGATGACGAGGCGCAGCCCGTGCGTGCGGTCCGTGAGGTCCTGCACGTTGGTGACGCCCTGGATGCGCTTGGCCTTGACGCCGTCGGCGATCTTCTCGACGACCTTCTCCGGGCCCACCAGGTAGGGCAGCTCCGTGATGACGATGCCCTTGCGGCGCGGGGTCACGCTCTCGATCCGCGCGGTGGCCCGGGTGCGGAAACTGCCGCGGCCGGTGCGGTACGCGTCGCGCACACCCTCCAGGCCGACGATCTTGCCGCCCGTCGGCAGGTCGGGACCCGGGACGAACCGCTGCAGGTCCTCGAGCGTGGCCTCGGGGTTCTTGATCAGGTGCTGCGCCGCGGCGACCACCTCGACGAGGTTGTGCGGAGCCATGTTCGTGGCCATCCCGACCGCGATGCCGGACGCGCCGTTGACCAGCAGGTTCGGGATCGCGGAGGGCAGCACCTCGGGCTGGGTGAGCTTGTTGTCGTAGTTCGGCACGAAGTCCACGACGTTCTCGTCGAGCCCCGTGGTCATCGCCATCGACGACGCCGCCAGGCGTGCCTCCGTGTACCGGGGCGCTGCGGGACCGTCGTCGAGCGAGCCGAAGTTGCCGTGCCCGTCCACGAGCGGGAGCCGCAGCGAGAAGCTCTGCGCGAGCCGCACGAGGGCGTCGTAGATGGGGGCGTCACCGTGCGGGTGGAGCTTTCCCATCACCTCGCCCACCACACGCGACGACTTCACGTGCGCGCGGTCGGGACGCAGCCCCATGTCCGACATCATGTAGAGGATGCGGCGCTGTACCGGCTTGAGGCCGTCGCGCGCGTCCGGGAGGGCCCGCGAGTAGATGACGGAGTAGGCGTACTCGAGGAACGAGGCCTCCATCTCCGAGGCGACGTCGATGTCCACGACCTTCTCGTGGATCTCGCTCTCGTCGAGCGGCTGCGACGGCTTGCGCGCCATGGTTCGTGGGGCTCCTGGAATCTGGGGGTGGATCGAACAGGCAAACGGTACCCCGCGCCGCCGACACTCAGGCCGCTCCCACTCCGGCGAGCACGCAGGCGGGCACCGTGCGGACGTCCAGCCAGGTCACGGCGTGAGCATGTGCACATTCCCCGCTACACCTGGCACTATTCAGCCATGCCCGAAATGCCGCTGCTCAGCAGGTCGACCACCCTGCCGGGCTGGCTGGTCCGCATCGGGCTGGCCTACGGCGTCGCGGGGCTCAGCGTGGTGCCCGTCATGGTGCTGGGCGCCCTGGTGACCTGGTGGATGCAGTCCTGGCAGTGCGCGGAGCAGGAGTGGGGCTGCCTCGAGGAGGGCATCACCATGTGGGCGGGCCTCGCGGTGGTCGCCGCCGTGCTGCACGTCGTCATCTCGATGCGGGTGGGGCTCGGCGTGGTGCACGGCCTGGTGGTCGTCGCGGTGGCCGCGGTGTCGGCGAACATCGCCCCCGCGCCCGGCGCGTGGCTGATGCTCGCGACGGGACCGGCGGTCGCCGCGATCCTCACCGCCTCGGGCCCGAACCGGCGTCAGCGCCTGGTGCTCGTGGGCTTCGCCGTGATGCTGCTCGTCGGCATGGTGCTGATCCGCTGATCCCCGGCTACCCCGGCAGACCGCACTAGCCCGGCAGCGCCCGCCGCGGCGCGTCCGTCCGGCGCTCCGCCGGCCGCAGCCGGATCGTCGCGTGCAGCACCGCCGCCCCGCGCTCCGCGACGGCGACGGGGTACAGCTCCAGGGACGCCAGCTCCGGCAGGTCCTCCGCCATGACGGAGACCCGCGCCAGCACGTCCTCGAGCGCCGCGACGTCGGCGGCGGGCGCACCCTGGTAGCCGAAGAGCCGCGGGGCCGCCCGGACGCCGCGCACCATGCGCGCCACGTCGACGTCGGTCAGGGGCGGCACGCCGTGCGTCACGTCGTCGAGCAGGTCGACGGCGTCGCCCGCCAGCCCGAAGGACACCACCGGGCCGAACAGCTCGTCCTCGACCGAGCGCACCACGCACGCCACGCCGGTGGGCGCCATCGCCTGCACCTCCAGCACCGGGTCGGGCGCCGGGAGCAGGGACGCCGCCGCCGCGAGCATCCGCTCGGCGTCCTCCCGCAGGTCCTCGGCGTCGGCGATGTCGAGGCGCACGCCACCGAGGTCCGCCCGGTGCCGCAGCGCGGGCGCCGCGATCTTGAGCGCCACCGGCCAGCCCAGCTCCTCGGCGGCGGTGACTGCATCGGAGGCCGTGCGCACGCTCCGGGAGCCCCACAGGGTGAGGCCGTAGCAGGCCAGCAGCTCGGTGGCGGTCGCCTGGTCCAGGACCGCGCCGGCGGGCTCCTGGGTCAGCAGGGACTCCACGAGCGTGCGCGCCTGGGCCCGCGCGGCGCCGTCAGACATCCCCTCCCGCAGCGCCGGCCGCACCGGCGTGCCGTGGTCCTGGGTGCGCCACTGCGCGTAGCGCACCACCGCGCCGAGGGCCCAGACGGCGTCCTCGGGCGTCGAGAACGCGGGGATACGGACGTCGCCGGAGGCGAGCTCGTCGGGCATGCCGTGCAGGCCCAGCGCGCTGACGACGGTGGTGCGGCCGGTGCGGGCCGCGGCCTCCGCGACCGCGCGTGCTATCGCGTCGGTGCGCGGCAGCACGACGGGCACGGACACCACGACCACTGCGTCGCACGCCCCGGGTGCGTACAGGGCGTCGACGGCGGCGGCGATCTCGTCGTCGGGCGCCCCGGCCGACAGCGGGTCCGGCGGCCCGACGACGGTGAGGCCCGCCGCGGCGACGGCGTCGGCCACGAGCGCCGCCAGCGACGGCGAGCTCGCGAGGATCCCCACCCGGCCACCGGTCGGTAGCGGCTGGTGCGCCAGCACCTGGGCGACGTCCATGAGCTGGTGCGTGTTCTCCGCGCGGATGACGCCGGACTGCCGCAGCACCTCGTCGAGCATCCGCCGCGGCGCGCGCGTGGCGCGCACGGTGTGCCCGGGCGGCACGACGCTCCCGTGGCGGCCCGCCACGACCACGATCACCGGCTTGACCTGCGCCAGGCGCCTGGCGATCCGCGAGAACTTGCGGGGGTTGCCGAGCGTCTCGAGGTACAGGCAGGCGACGTCGGTGTGCGGGTCGTCCTGCCAGTACTGCATGACGTCGTTGCCCGACACGTCGGCCCGGTGCCCCGCCGAGACGAGCGTGGAGAGCCCGAGGCCGCGCCGCTTGACCGTCTCGGCGGCCGTGACGGCGACGGGCGAGCTCTGGCTGAACAGGCCCACGCGGCCGGGCTTGGGGGCGGTGAGCGCGAGGCTCGCGCGCAGGCTCGCGCCGGGCACGTTCGTGAGCAGGCCGTAGCTCGCCGGGCCCACCACCCGCATGCCCTCGGCGTGCGCGGTGCGCAGCAGCTCGCGGCGGCGGGCGACGCCGTCGGGCCCCGCCTCCGCCCATCCTGCCGACAGGACGACGACGCCGCGCGCACCCGTGCCGCGCAGGCGCCGGACCGTGTCGATCACCTCGTCCGGGGGTGCGGCGACGACCGCGAGGTCGACCTGGGCGTTCTCGCCCGACCCGTTGTCGCCCAGCCCACCGTTGCCGAGGTCCGCCCAGGTCACGTCGTCGCCCAGCACCAGCAGCTCGGTGTCGCCGGGACCGGCGGCGTGCGCCTCGCGGACGCGCGCGGCGAGCAGCTCGTCGACGGTGCCGCCCTGCGAGGGGCCGACCAGGAGCACGCGCCGGGCCGAGAGCAGACCCTGCATCGAGCGCGCCTCGGTGCGGTGCTCGCGGTCCGCCATGACCTCGCGGGACCGGTCGGTGGGGTCGAGGTCGACCGAGACCGTGACGACGCCGTCGTCCAGGTGCTGCTCGACGGCGTAGCCGGCCTCCCGGAACACGCCGAGCATCGCCCGGTTCTGGGGCAGCACCTCGGCGATGAACCGGTGCACGCCCCGCTCGCGCGCCGCGGCGGCGATGTGCTCCAGCAGCACGGACCCCAGGCCCTGCCCCTGGAGCGCGTCCGCGACGTTGAACGCGACCTCGGCGGTGCGCCGTCCGGGCCGGTCGTCGATGACGTCGTAGCGCGCGACGCCGATGATGTCCTCGGCCACGTCTCCGGCCAGGTCCTCGGCCCGGTCCGCGGCGTCGGCCTCTGGCGCGGAACCCGGGCGGACGGCGACCAGCGCCGCCCGGCTGACGTGGTCAACGGTGACGAGCTGGGTGAGCATGCGGTCCGGGATGCGCTGCAGCGCGGCGAAGAACCGGAGATAGGTCGAGCGCTCCGACTGGGCCATCTGGAAGCGCTGGAGCGCGTCGGCGTCCTCCGGGCGGATGGGGCGCACGTGCGTCGTGGAGCCGTCGCGCAGCACCACGTCGGCCTCCCACTCGACCGGGTACTCCGTCGAGTAGGGCAGGCGCACCGTGCCCACTCGCTGGTCGGCCCGTTCTGGCTGGTCCACGGGACCAAGGCTAACGACCGCCGCAGCGCGTGTGGACCTGACCGCGGCCCGGATGGGATGATGCCAACCGTGTCCCATGCCCCTACCGATGCCCGTGACGACCTGACCGCCCATCTGCACCGGGCCGGCTACTACCCGGAGCTCGTCGCGGACGTGCTCTCCGTTGCACTAGCCGACGAGGAGGTGGTGGCCCACCTCGTGCAGGCCGAGACCACCTTCGACTCCGAGGTGCGCAGGCATCTCACGGTCCTGGTACTGACGCCGACCCGCCTGGTCACCGCGCACGTGGACGACCACGCGGGGGAGGACCCGGAGCGGCCCGGATCGGCGTCGGCCACGACGGAGGTCGTGCCGGTGCGCGAGATCCGTTCGGTGGCGCTCACGCACGTGATCGCGGACCCGGAGCGGTACCCGAAGCGCGCATCGACGCGTGAGGTCACCCTCGCGATCGGCTGGGGCGCGGTGTCGCGCGTCGACCTCGAGCCCGCCACGTGCGTGGACCCGAACTGCACCGCCGACCACGGCCTGACCGGCCAGGTCACGCCCGACGACGTCGTGGTCCGCGTGTCCAGCGAGGCCGAGGGCGACGCCGCGGTCCGCGCCGCAGTCGGCTTCGCGCGCGCCCTGTCCCGGGCGACGTCCGCGCCGAAGTGACCCTGCTGAACCTCCCCGACGGCCTGGTCGCGCCGTCCTACGACACCACGAGCCTCGCCGCGGTCATGCCCGCCGTGGCGGGCGCCCTGGGCCACGACCTCACCACCGCCACCGGCCTCACCTCGGGCGGCTGCCGTACGGCCCTCGGCCTGCCCGACGCCGACCGCGTGGTCGTCGTCCTGGTCGACGGGCTCGGCATCCGCAACCTCGCCGAACGCGGCGGGCACGCGCCGTTCCTGCGCGGGCTCCTGCGCGAGCGGGACGAGCCCGCCGCGACGCTCACGTCGAGCTTCCCCTCGACGACGGCGGCGGGTCTGAGCACCTTCGGCACGGGCACCGCCCCGGGCCGCACCGGCATGCTCGGCTACACGCAGCGCAACCCTGCGACGGGCCGGCTGGCGTCCCTGGTGCAGTGGCGGGAGCTCGGTGACCCGGCCGACCTGCAGCGCGAGCCCACGGTCTTCGAGACCCTCGCCGCGGCCGGCGCGCGGGTCACGGCGCCCGGCCCGGGCAAGTTCGCCGGCTCCGGCATGACGCAGGCCGCGCTGCGCGGCCCGGCCTACGTCGCCGCCGAGACGTTCGAGCAGCGGGTCGACGCCACGGTCACCGCGCTGCGGCAGCCCGGCGAGGCGCAGCGCCTCGTCTACCTGTACCAGGGCGACGTCGACAAGACGGGGCACGGCCACGGCTGGGACTCGTGGCAGTGGGGCGACGCGCTGGAGTCCACGGACCGCGAGCTGAGCCGGCTGATGCGCAGCGTCCCCCGGGGCACCCTCGTGGTGGTCACCGCGGACCACGGCCAGATCAAGGCCGACCTGACCACCCAGTGGGACGTCGCGTCCGACCCGGCGCTGAAGCCCGGCGTCGCGCTGGTCGGGGGAGAGCCGCGCGCCCTGCACGTCTACGCCGACCAGGGCACCGACCCGGCAGACGTCGCGCGGCGGTGGGCCGAGCGGCTGGGCGAGCACGCGGTCGTCCTGCTGCGGGACGACGCCGTGGCGGGCGGCTGGTTCGGACCGGTCGCCGAGCACGTGCTCCCGGCGATCGGGGACGTGGTGGTCGCGATGACCGGCGCCGCCACCGTCGTCGACTCGCGCGTGCACTCCGCGAACGCGCGCGCCCTGCCCGGCGTGCACGGCTCGCTGACGCCGCACGAGATGCTCGTCCCCCTGCTCACGGCAGTCGCGTGAGCCGAGACCTGAGGTAAGGAACAGTGGCCGAGCTCGTCTTCTTCTCCGGGACCATGGACTCCGGGAAGTCCACCCTCGCCCTCCAGACGGACCACAACTATCGCGCCCGCGGGCGCGAGGGGCTGATCTTCAGCCGTGGCGACCGGGCGGGGGAGGCCAGGGTGTCCAGCCGGCTGGGCCTGGAGGTCGCTGCCCACGAGGTGACCGACGACACCGACTTCTGGGTGGAGATCAGCGGCCGGCGCGCCGGCGGCGAGGCGGTCGACTACCTCGTGTGCGACGAGGCGCAGTTCTACTCGCCCGAGCAGGTGGAGCAGCTCGCCCGGCTCGTCGACGAGATGGAGATCGACATCTTCGCGTTCGGCATCACCACCGACTTCCGCACCCGGCTGTTCCCCGGCTCCGCCCGGCTCATCGAGCTCGCCGACCGGATAGACGTGCTCCAGGTGCAGTCCCTGTGCTGGTGCGGCGCTCGCGCCACGCACAACGCGCGCACGGTCGACGGCGCGATGGTCACCGAGGGCGAACAGGTGGTGATCGGCGACGTCGGCCCGTTCGAGTCCGCCGACGTCGCCTACGAGGTGCTCTGCCGCCGCCACCACATGCGCCGCATGACTGCGCTCACCGCGCGACGGCGGTCGGCCGACGAGTCGCTCTGGGGCTGATCGGGGCGGCCCCGCCGACGCACCCGTTCGCCACGCGCACAAATCACCTCGATGATGTGGTGCAAATCGCTCAAATGATATTTTGTCGCTCATGGCGACGGCCGGCAGGCGAGCCCTCATCGCATTCATGTGTGTGGCGACGCTCGTCGTCGCGAGCGGATGCGGCCCGGACCCCGAGTCCGAGACGCACGAGGAGTGCGCATCGCTCCTCGGCGTGCAGGGACGAGTCGTCATCGGGATGCACAGCGACCAGCCCGGGCTGAACTTCCAGCAGACCGACTCCACGCGCGGCGGGTTCGACTACGACCTCGCCCAGTGGCTCGGCAGCTACTGCGGGCTGAACGTGGTCGAGCAGAACCTCGGTACCACGCAGCGCGAAGGCGAGCTGCAGGACGAGGACGGCGCGGACATCGTCATCGGCAGCTACTCGATCACCGACGAGCGCAAGGAGGACATCTCCTTCGCCGGCCCGTACATGAAGACGAAGCAGGGCGTGATGGTCCGCTCGGACTCCGGTATCGAGTCCGCCGCGGACCTCGCGGGCAAGAAGGTCTGCGCGGCCCGGAGCAGCACCTCGTGGAGCCAGATGAACGAGAACCTCGCGGGCATCGTCGCGGTCCAGGAGGAGGGGTTCGGGGTCTGCACCCAGAAGCTCCTGGACGGCACTGTCGACGCGGTCTCGACCGACCAGCTCCTCCTGTACGGCTACGCCGAGGAGTTCGGCAGCCTGCGGGTGCTGCCCGACGAGCAGTTCGGCAACGCCGAGCTCTACGGCATCGGGATCGACCACGGCGACGCCGAGCTGTGCGCGTTCCTGAACGACGCCATCCTGGAGGCGCTGATCAGCGGCTGGTGGGTGCAGACCTTCGAGAACAACTTCCCCGACTACCTCGACCCCGCGGACTTCAAGCCCGACGACGGGGACCTCACCGAGTGCCCCGACCAGGACGCCGAGCCGTGACCGGACCTGGCGACCCGGCGCTCCCGGCGCTCGCGGCCGAACGGTCCGCGCAGCCGCGCAGCCGGCGCGGCGACCTCACCATCTTCGTCGCGGGCGGCGTGGTCTGCGTCGTCGCCTTCGTCCTGGAGCCGTCGGACGGCCGGTCGACCATCGACGCCGCGGCGATGCTCCTGAGCTACGTGAGCATCTGCCTCGCCGTGCGGCAAGGGGTCCAGGAGATCCAGACCCACCGCGCCGGCGACGACGCACCCGGCTGGTGGAGCCGGTTCGTCGCCGTCCTCGCCGCGCGGCCGAGGTCCACCGTCGCGGGCCTGGTCGTCATTCTCGCCGCCGCGACGTACCTGACGTGGTACTACACCTCGGCGTCCTCGATCCCCGTCACCGGGGACATCCGCGTGACCGCCGAGTCCGCGGAGCCCGCCGACGGCGGTCCGCCCGCCGGCCTCACCGACTGCTACGTCGACGGTGAGCGCCGCACCGAGGAGGGCACCGGCGCCCCGGCCGCCGTCTGCACCCAGCTCCGGATCAGCCTGCCGGGCGACCCGCCGCAGCGGGGCCACGTCACGTTCCTGCCCGTGCTGCACAACCCGGCGGCCACCGGGTCCTGCGTCGCCGGGGCCGAGATCGTCCTGACGCCGGTCGTCGACAACGTCCCGCGCGCCGCGGTCAGGGGCTCGTCGGGCCGGCCTGTCGACGTCCCGATCGGCGGCGGCACCAGCGCCGTGCACGTCCTGGCCGAGGTCGACCAGCGGCACGACGACCTGGCGTGCAGCGTGTCGCTGACCGTGACGCGGGCAGTGCTGCACGACTGACGCTGCAACGACTGAGGCCGCACGACCGAGGCCGCACGACCGGGACCGTCAGACCTCCGGACGCGATCCGAACACGATCTCGTCCCAGCTCGGCACCTGCGCGCGCGACTTGCGGCCACGCTTCGCCGACGGGCGTTTGGACTCGGCCGGCTCGGCCGGCGGCTTCTCCGGGACCTGCTCCGGCTCGGCCTGGGGCGCGGGGTTGTCGGCGGGCGAGGCCTCCGACTCCGGACCGGCGTCCGCCTCCCGCCCCGAACCGGGCCTCGGCGCCTCGATCTCCCACTGGCTGGGCCCCTCCCACTCCAGGTCCGCTGGGGAGTCCGGCACCAGAGGCGAGGGCATGCGCGGGCGCGACCCGCCGCGGCGCGCACCGATGTCCACGACGGCGGCCGAGGGCTGCGGGTCCCGCTCGGGCTCCTCGGCCGGCGACCCGTCGGGGCCGTCGGGGCCGGCAGAGCCGGCAGGGCCGTCGATGTCGAGCTCCATCATGTCCGGCAGGTCGTTGTCCGGGGTGAGCCTGCGGGCAGGCCGCTGCCCCCGCCGCTCCGACAGGTTGTCGAGCAGCAGGTCGGTGTCGTCCTGCTGGGGCGACGCCGACCGGGACGACGGGTGGTTGTTGCTCCGGTGCGGCGGCAGGGCCGACACCCCGGCGATGACCGGGCGCTCGTCCTCCTCCGGCAGGCCGAGCCAGCGCGCCTCGTCGTCGAGCGCTGTCACGAAGCCGCCGCGCGGCTCCAGGGACCAGCGGGCCACGCGGGGGCGGTCGCCGGCCTCGAACTCGACCCGCACGATCCACGGGTGGGTACCCTCGCGGGTAGCGGTCCACCGGGCGTCGGCGGGCCGGACGCCGCGCGAGCGGAGCCGGTCGTCGGTGATCTCGCCCAGGGTGGTGGCGCCGCCGTCGTCCGTCAGGACGGACCTGGCCCGGACGCGCGCGATCGAGTGCTCCCGCTCGGACAGGACGGCGTACTCGAAGCGCCGCACGTGCTCGATCGGCAGGCCCGAGGCCTCGGCGAGCATCTCGCACGTCTCGCCCGCGCGCAGGCGTTCCTGGATCTCGCGGGGACGCAGCGCCGACGCCTCCTGGGCGCGGATCGACTCGGTACGCGGGCGGTCTCCGCGGATCGCGGCACGCAGGGCATCGGTGATGGGCAGGGTGCTCTGGGCGCCGTCGCGCGCAGCAAGGACGAGTCGTTCACCGTCCTCGTGCAGCCGTACCAGCTCCAGCTCGTCCATGCCAGTCCTCCCGGGGTAGTCCTGTGGGCCGAGCCTGCCACCGCAGGGCGGCCCAGCGGCGCAGGCGCGTCGGTGCGCCGCCGGATAGTCGGCCGCTGGCGCGTGCGGCAGGATGGGTGCGTGATCTCACCCGCGCTGCCCGAGCTGCCCGACGGCGTCACCGTCACCGCCCTCCGCGACCTCGCCGTCCGCCTCGCGACAGCCGCCGGTGCCCTGGTCCGTGAGGGTAGACCCGAACGCGTGGTGGTCGCGGCCACCAAGTCGAGCGACGTCGACCCGGTGACCGTTATGGACCGCGCGTCGGAGGACCTGCTGCGCGAGATGATCGCCGCCGAGCGGCCCGACGACGCGATCCTGGGCGAGGAGGGCGACGACGTAGCGGGCACGAGCGGCCTCACGTGGGTGCTCGACCCGATCGACGGCACCGTGAACTACCTCTACGGGGTCGCGTCCTGGGCCGTGTCGGTGGCCGTGGTGGCAGGCCCGCCCGAGCCCGCCTCGTGGACGGTCCTGGCCGGCTGCGTGCACAGCGTGGCCGACGGCCGCACCTGGTCGGCGGGGCTCGGCGAGGGCGCGACCCGCGACGACGTGCCCGTCCGCGTGGGCACCCCCACCTCCCTCGGCGCCTCCCTGGTCGGCACGGGCTTCGGGTACGACGCCGCGCGCCGTGCCCACCAGGCGCAGGTGCTGGCCCAGGTGCTGCCGAAGATCCGGGACATCCGACGGCTCGGCTCGGCCGCCATCGACCTCTGCCTCCTCGCGGACGGCTCGCTCGACCTCTACTACGAGCGCGGGCTCAACCCGTGGGACATGGCGGCCGGGGCAGTGGTGGCCACCGAGGCGGGCGCGGTCGTGACGGGCCTGCGCGGCGAACCGGCCACTACCGCGATGACCGTGGCAGGGCCGGCCGAGCTCGTCGCGCAGCTGGCCGAGATCCTCGAGGCGGCGGACGCCGACGGCGCGAGCTCGCCCGAGATCGGGTGATCCTTTTTCTGACACGGCACCGCGGGAGAAGTCGCCGCTGAACCGGCGCCAAAGGCAAATATCGGTATATCGACGCAGGTCAGAGCATACGTGACCTGGGTTACACCGACAGATGTAGCGCGCCTGACAGAAATGGTGCACAATCCGTGGGCCGACTCGGGAACAAAACCGGGGCCGTGTGCATTATCAGCGCGTACACCCGCAACGGACGCCGTTCGACGGCGCTTGCGGTGACCCGGCCGGGGCGGCGTCGAACCCCCGGATGACCCGAAACCTTCCGGCGCGACCACTACCGACGGAGAACACCACATGGCAACTGACTACGACGCCCCACGTAAGACCGATGAGGATGTCGAGCAGGATTCGATCCAGGAGCTGCAGGCTCGTCGCTCCGACAAGTCCTCGGGCGTTGTGGACGAGGACGAGACCGAGGCTGCCGAGGGCTTCGAGCTCCCGGGGGCCGACCTGTCCGGCGAGGAGCTCGCCGTCCGCGTGCTGCCGCGACAGGCGGACGAGTTCACGTGCTCCAGCTGCTTCCTCGTGCACCACCGCAGTCAGCTGGCCTACGAGAAGGCCGGCCAGATGATCTGCACGGAGTGCGCCGCCTGACTCCACCAGGCGTTCGGCACTGACGACACGACCGGGCTGTCATGCGAGTGCATGGCAGCCTTCGTCGTGTCCGGGCCCAGGCGCCCGAGACTCAGGCTCCCAGAGCCTCCACCAGCAGCTGCGGCCGACGTGTGGAGATGAGCCAGTAGGGCGTGGGGTCCGCCGGGTCGTCGAGCGCGACCCGCACGCCGGTCCGGGCCCACGCGCGCAGGCAGACGTACGCGCGCCCGTCGAGGCCGGGGCCCAGCTCGTGCCGCATCGCGGCGACGTCCAGCGCCTGGGCGGAGCCGAGCAGGGAGACCGGGATCCGGGCGCTGCCCGCCCGCAGGACGCCGTCGGACACCTCCACGACGGGTGCCGTGACCGCCAGGGCGGTCGCGGATCCCAGGCAGACCAGCAGTCCCACGACGATCGCCGCCGTCCTGTGCACCGGCCACAGCGCGATCGCCGCGATGGCGCCCAGACCGACCGTGCCGAGCCAGCCACCGGGACCGGGCAGAAGACGCTCGTGGAAGGTGAGGGTGGTCGCCGTCATGAGGACATCATCCCAGCCCCGAGCACTGCCTGAGCACTGTCTGAGGTCCAACCGGCCGCTCTTGCGGCGGCGCGCGCCGAGGTGGCGTACTCTTCCGGCGTGCCCACCCCTGTGCCAAGTGACGACGGCAGCACCGTAGACGTGCTCATCCGCCTGCTCGACGACGTTCCGGTCCCCTCGTACGCGCACCCCGGCGACGCCGGTGCCGACCTGGTGACCACCATCGACGTCGAGATCCCGCCGCAGGGCCGGGTGCTGGTGCCCACCGGTGTCTCGATCGCCCTGCCGGACGGTTACGCGGCGTTCGTGCACCCCCGGTCGGGACTGGCCACGAAGCACGGTGTCACCATCGTGAACGCCCCCGGCACCGTCGACGCGGGCTACCGCGGCGAGATCAAGGTGACGCTGCTCAACACCGACGTCACCGAGGCCGTGAAGCTGGTGCGCGGCGACCGTGTGGCGCAGCTCGTCATCCAGAAGGTCGAGCGGGCGCGGTTCCTGCCCGCCGAGACGCTTCCCGGCTCGCACCGGGGCGAGGGCGGCTTCGGCTCCAGCGGCGGTTTCGCGGGGCGCTGAACGCCGGCTCCCGAGCCGTCGCGACTTCCGTACCGGTACCGCCCCGGACGGGTCTAGTCTGTAAGTAACGAGCGGATAACGCTGCTGTGCGCCGCAACTGTGTGCGCACGCAGGACGACGAACTACGAAGGAGCGTGGCTGTGGGTCTGTTCAGCCGACGAGGCACGGCGAATGAGCCCGCACCGGTCGAGTGGGCGTCGGTGGAGGCCGAGCAGCAGAAGCGGCCGCACGGACCCTTCGACCGGTCGCAGGTGGGGGAGATGGGTCCCCGCGTCGACCTCGGCGCCATCTGGCTGCCGGTGATGCCGGGTCTCGAGCTCCGCATGGAGATCGACAAGAAGACCCAGAAGGTGACGGGGGTGACGGCCGCGCTGGAGGGGTCGAACCTCCAGATCCAGGCCTTCGCCGCGCCGCGCACCGAGGGCATCTGGGACGAGATCCGGCACGAGATCGCACAGTCCGTGAGCGGGCAGGGCGGGATCGTCGACGACGTCCCCGGCGTGTTCGGGCGCGAGCTGCTGGTCCGGATGCCCGTGAAGGGTCCAGACGGTCAGGCAGGGCAGCGGCCCGCACGGTTCATCGGGGTCGACGGTCCGCGGTGGTTCATCCGCGGTGTGCTCGCGGGCAAGGCGGCCCTGGACGCCGAGGCGGCCAAGGCGCTCGAGTCGGTGTTCGCGAACATCGTCGTGGTGCGCGACCAGAGCCCGCGACCGCCTCGTGACCTGCTGCCCCTGGCGCTGCCGAAGTCGGCGCGCAAGGATGGTGCGGAGCAGGCAGCACCCGCTGCCGGTCCGGAGGGCGCAGTACCGCAGATGTCTGACTTCGACCCCCTGCGTCGCGGCCCCGAGATCACTCAGATCGGCTGACGAGGTGAACCGCTGATGTCGCTCCGCTCGAGTCTCGCGTCCCGTATCGCGGAGTCGCTGGCCTCCAACGAGCAGGTCCGCGACACCGAGGAGCGTGCGGACGCCTCCCGGAACGTGGGCTGCGCGGCGGTCGCGTCCGTGCCGGTCCGGTCCCGCGGCAAGGTGGCCGGCGTCCTGCGCTCCGTGGTCCTGCGCCCGCGGGAGGGCGTGCCCACCGTGGAGGCCGAGCTGTTCGACGGTTCCGGCGCGCTGGACCTCGTCTGGCTCGGCCGGCGGACCATCGACGGCATCGAGCCGGGCCGCCGCATCCGCGTCGAGGGCATGGTGTGCGACGTCGACGGGCGGCGCACCATGTTCAACCCGCGCTACGAGCTGCGACCCCGGCCGGGCGAGTGAGACGACGCGTGGCCAGGTGGATAGGCACCCGTCAGAGCACGGCAGAATGAGCCCCATGAGCGAACCCGCACGTCCCGACGTGCCCCAGCAGTCCGAGCAGCAGCAGCCCGAGCAGCAGTCCGACCAGGCACCCGCGCGTGGCATGCGCGCCCTCACCGGCGAGGAGTTCTCGGCGGCCCAGGCGATCGGCGGTGTGCGCGGCCTGGTGGAGGCGGTGCTGCCCGGCCTGGTGTTCGTGGTCGCGTTCGTGATCTTCACGCCCAACCTGGTGATCCCGCTCGTCGCGTCGGTCGTGTCCGCGCTGGTGCTCGTCGTGGCGCGGCTGGTGCAGCGCACCCCCGTCACGCAGGCGCTGGGCGGCCTGCTCGGCATCGCGATCGGCGTGGTCTGGGCGTGGACGTCGGGCGAGGCGGAGAACTACTACGCCGGGGGCCTGCTGGTCAACGCCGCGTACCTCGTGGTGCTGCTCGCCAGCATCCTGATCCGTCGCCCCGCCGTCGGCTACGTGGTGGAGGCGCTGCGCGCAGGCCTGACGCCGGAGCGGGTCAAGGCCGACGCGGAGGCAGGCACCTCGCCGTTCGCCGCCTTGACGGCGTGGCGCGAGGACCCGGCCAAGATGCGCACCTACGCGATCGCCACCTGGCTGTGGGTGGGCCTGTTCGGTCTGCGCCTGGCCGTCAAGACGCCGCTGTACTTCGCGGGCGACATCGCGTGGCTCGGCACCTTCCACCTGCTGCTCGGCGTGCCGCTCTGGGCGCTGGTGCTGTACCTGACCTGGTACGTCGTGCGCACGCCGAAGGTGCGCGGCGAGACAACCTGATCGGGAGGGTCGACAGGTCGATGATCAGGGGCGGTTCGTCGAGGGGCTTATCACCGTCACGGAGAGGTTCTGGGGATCTGGTGGTGGGTCCTTCCAGTACGTGATTTCGACGTACCAGCCGTCGCCCAGGTCATCGGACTTGCGGAAACCGAGGCGGTCGCTGCCGGTGTCGACAGCAGGTTCGTCGGCGGTCCATCCGTCTTCTTCTAGGAACTCGATCATGCGGTCTGCGGCCTGCTGCGGGGTGAGTTCTGCGTCGGGGGCAAGCTCGATTGCAGCGCTCCACTGCCAGTAGCGCCATCCATTGGGGTCATCGTCATTGACCTCGGCGTTCTCCCACATCTCGCCCCCGCCGGAGATGTCGTCCTGATAGCGGTCCACGCCGTCGATCGTGGCCGTCAGCGATTGCCCGATCTGCTCAGAGCGCTCGTCTAGCTGTTTGACAGTCACGTCACTCCTGGAGGCTCCTGGGCTGCATGCCGTGGTCAGGGTCATGGCCAGGGCGATCAGGCCCGCCATCACTGCTAGTGTTCCGCGTCTTGTTGCTGGGATCTGCTGTTGCACGGCGCTATTCCATCCGGTCCATGCCAGGGCGGGCCTGCCCCTGGTCGGGGGTGCTGGTCATGATCTTGCGTGGCACATAGTCGTCTGACGTGATGCCGCTGATGTGGTGCAACTTGCCGCCCGCCAAGAGGATCTCGTCGCCCGCGTATGCCTCGACCGGCGTGCCAGTGATGACGCCAACGATGTTGTTGAATGACGTCGAACCCCGGTGGTAGACCGCGGAGTGCGGCTCCCATAGGGAGCGCGTGGACTCGGTGGTGGACTCAATGGTGCCTGACTCAGACTTCCCGGCCTCGACGAACCCGGTCTCCAGACGCGTGACTCCTGGGGCGCCTAGCGGTGAGGCACCGTGTCCCAGCTCGCCCGCGTCGGCGCCCTGGATATGACCGACTGCGCATTCGACCGTTGGACCGGATCCCTGCCCAACCTGGGCGGCCCTTCAGCGGAAGAGCTTGCTAGACGCGCCGTGACCAGGATGCAGCTGCGCGCGATCGACATCGGCATCGTCCCTGAGGAGGGTCCCGACCGGGTCGGGATCGTGGGGATGCCGCAGTGGATGTGGGTGAACGAGCCGAGGCCGAAGTCGTTCGGTCCGATCACGCGGAAGGCGACCGCAGGGTCGGCATCGGTGACCGCTACCGCGAAGGTCGACAAGGTCGTGTGGGACATGGGCGACGGCACCACCGTGACCTGCGTGGGTGCGGGTACTCCGTATGAGGACCGGTTCGACACGACGGAGTCGCCGGACTGTGGGCACCGCTACACGAAGCAGGGCGAGTACGAGGTCACCGCTACGTCGTACTGGACCGTGCAGTGGGAGGGTATGGGCCAGTCCGGCACCATCCCGCTGGATTTTGAGGCGTCGGCGAACATCGTGATGGGCGAGGCCCAGGTCATTACCCAGTAACGCAGCACCGGGCCGCGCTCCGTTCAGAGCCGCCTGCCGTGCAGGAAGGTGTCGTCCTCGAGGCCGGTGTGGCCGCGCGACGAGGCGAGCTGCCACGGCACCGACGCCACGACCACGCCCGGCGTGAACAGCAGGCTGCCCTTGAGCCGCAGCGCCGACTGGTTGTGCAGCAGCTGCTCCCACCAGTGGCCCACCACGTACTCGGGGATGTAGACGATCACGAGGTCGCGCGGCGACTCGCGGCGCACGGACCGCACGTACTTGAGCACGGGCCTGGTGATCTCGCGGTACGGCGAGTCGAGGATCCGCAGCGGGACCGGCAGGTCGAGGGCCTCCCACTCGGCGACGAGCCCGTCGATGTCCTCGCGGTCGACGCCGACCGTGACCGCCTCGATCACGTTGGGCCGCGCGGCACGCGCGTACGCCAGCGCCCGCATGGTCGGCTTGTGCACCTTGGAGACCAGCACCACGGCGTGCACCCGGCTGGGCAGCGCGCGGGCGGCCGAGACGTCGTCGAGCGCGAGCTCGTTGCGCACGCGGTCGTAGTGCTTCCGGATGCCCCGCATGAGGACGAACAGGATGCCCATCGCCAGGAGCGTGATCCAGGCACCATGGGTGAACTTGGTCACCAGCACGATGATCAGCACCGTCCCGGTGAGCCCGAAGCCCACGCCGTTGACCAGCCGCGAGCGCTTCATCCGGCTGCGCACCACGGGGTTCGGCTCGGTGCGCAGCTCCCGCGTCCAGTGCCGCAGCATGCCGAGCTGGGACAGCGTGAACGACACGAACACGCCGACGATGTAGAGCTGGATGAGGCGCGTCGACTCGGCGTCGAAGACGACGATCAGGATGATCGCGGCGACCGCGAGCGCCACGATGCCGTTGGAGAACGCGAGGCGGTCGCCGCGGGTGTGCAGCTGGCGCGGCAGGTAGCCGTCGCGCGCGAGGATCGAGCCGAGCACGGGGAACCCGTTGAAGGCGGTGTTCGCCGCGAGCACCAGGATCAGGCCCGTGACCGCGGAGACCGCGTAGAAGGCGGGCGAGAAGCCGGAGAAGACTGCCTCGGCGAGCTGCCCGATCACGGGGATCTGCACGTAGTGCGACGAGACGGCCTCGCCGTTCAGCGTGAGCTGCTCGTGCGGGTCCTCCGCGAACTTGACCCCGGTGGCCTGGGCGAGCAGCAGGATCGAGATGATCATCGTCGAGGAGATGCTGCCGAGCAGCAGCAGCGTCGTCGCGGCGTTGCGCGACTTCGGCTTGCGGAACGACGGCACCCCGTTGCTGATGGCCTCGACACCGGTCAGGGCTGCGCAGCCGGACGCGAACGCGCGTGCCAGGAGGAACGCGCCGGCGAGGCCGACGAGGCCCTGGTCGAACGCGGCCTCGCCGGTGAGCTCGAACTCGGCGCTCTGGGCCTTCGGCAGGTCACCGGCGAAGAAGCGGAACGCGCCGGTCACGATCAGGGCCCCGATGATCGCCATGTAGCAGTAGACGGGGATCGCGAACGCGGTGCCCGACTCCTTGACCCCGCGCAGGTTGATCAGGGTGAGCAGCACGACGGCGATCACGGCGGCGGTCGCCTCGTGCCCGCGCAGGCCGGGGAGGGCCGCGGACGCGTACTGGGCCGCCGACGAGATGGACACCGCGACGGTGAGCACGTAGTCGACGAGCAGCGCCGACGCCACGCCGACGCCCGCCGTCGGGCCGAGGTTGACGGTGGCGACCTCGTAGTCGCCGCCGCCGGACGGGTACGCGCGCACGTTCTGCCGGTAGGACGCGACGACGATGAGCAGCACGACGACCACCACGAGACCCACCCATGGCGAGAACGCGACTGCGGCGATACCGGCCAGGGAGAGGGTCAGGAGGATCTCGTCCGGCGCGTACGCGACCGACGAGAGAGCGTCCGAGGCGAACACGGGTAGAGCGATCCGCTTGGGCAGCAGCGTGTGCCCGAGGCTCTCGCTGCGCATGGGGCGGCCGACCAGTAGTCGCTTGGCCGCATCGACGATGTCCGACACGTTGGAAGACTCTATGCCTGCCGGTAGCCGGCGGCGCACCAAAGCCCGGACGGCGCGGTAGCGTTCCGTACGTGCACTTCGTGATCATGGGCTGCGGCCGTGTGGGTTCCAGCCTCGCCCAGGAGATCGAGGGCCGCGGGCACTCCGTGGCCGTCATCGATCAGAACCCCGACGCGTTCCGGCGTCTTCCCTCGGACTTCTCGGGGAAGAAGGTGACCGGCGTGGGCTTCGACCGGGACACGCTCGTCCAGGCGGGGATCGAGGACACGTACGCGTTCGCCGCGGTGTCCGACGGCGACAACTCGAACATCCTGTCCGCCCGGGTGGTGCGCGAGACCTACGGCGTCGACAACGTCGTGGCCCGCATCTACGACCCGCACCGGGCGGAGATCTACCAGCGCCTGGGCATCCCCACGGTGGCCACCGTGCGCTGGACCGCGGACCAGGTGCTGCGCCGGATGCTGCCCATGGGGTCAACCGACGAGTACCTCGACCCGTCGGGCACCGTCCGCCTCGCGCAGATCGACTACCACCGGCGCTGGGTCGGCCGGCCGGTCCTCAAGATCGAGGCCGCCACCGGTGCGCGCGTCGCGTTCGTCACCCGCTACACGACCGCGGTGCTCCCCACGCCGGACATCGTGCTCCAGGAGAACGACGTGCTGCACATGCTCATGACGGCGGACAGCTCCGCCGACGTCGAGCGGATCCTGACCGCCGCGCCGCCCGCCGAGGAGAACTGATGCGCGTAGTCATCGCTGGGGCCGGGTCCGTGGGCCGGTCGATCGCCCGTGAGCTGCTGAGCCACGACCACGAGGTGACCCTCATCGACAAGAACGCCTCGGCCATGCGCGTGTCGCAGGTGCCGGAGGCGGAGTGGGTGCTCGCGGACGCGTGCGAGCTCCCGGCGCTCGAGGCCTCCGAGATGGAGCAGGCCGACGTCGTCGTGGGCGCCACCGGCGACGACAAGGTCAACCTCGTCTTCTCGCTGCTGGGCAAGACCGAGTTCGGGGTGCCGCGCACGGTCGCGCGCGTGAACAACCCGAAGAACGAGTGGATGTTCGACCAGTCGTGGGGCGTGGACGTCGCGGTGTCGACGCCGCGCATCATGACAGCGATGGTCGAGGAGGCGGTCGCCGTGGGCGACCTGGTGCGCATCTTCAGCTTCCGCCAGTCGCGCGCCGACCTGCTCGAGCTGACGCTGCCCGCCGACTCCCGCGTCGCGGGGACCCGGCTGGGCCGCGTGGTGTGGCCGGCCGACGTCACGCTCGCGACCATCGTGCGTGACGGCCGGCCGCTCGTGCCGAGCCAGGACGACACCCTGGAGGCCGGCGACGAGCTGCTGCTGGTCGCCGGCGCGGAGGCCGACACCGAAGCTCTCCAGGAGCTGCTGGTACCGAAGGGCTAGCGGGCAACGCTCAGCATGGTCCCTGGTGACCACTATGATCGCGCAATGACGACGCCCGGACCAGACGCTCGACAGCCGGCGACGGCGCCGCTGCACCCCCAGGCCCAGTACCTGCCGGTGCCGCCGACGGGCGCGGCGTCCTACGCGCTTGGCTTCCTTGCGTTCATCGGCATCCCGTTCCTCTCGATCCTGGTCGCCGGGATCGTCATGGCCGCGATGTATCCGTCCGCGAAGAGCAGAGGCGGGCTCGCCGCGGAGAACGCGCGTCGTGCCGCCAACTGGGGAATCACAGCGGCCCTGATCGCCGCCGCCACCCTGGTCACACACTTCGTTCTTCTCTTCACCATGACGGGCACGCCGCTCGCTGACGGCTTCTATCCGCTCGGCATCCCGATCACGATCTTCGGCGCGACGTTCGTCGTCCACCTGGTCGTGATCATCTGCGGCCTCGTCAAGGCGAACCGCCGCGAGCTGTTCAGCAACCCGCTCGCCATCCCCTTCATCCGGAGCGCACAGCCGACACCGAACGCTGCCTGAGCGGCTCGCCGGGCATGCTGGGGAAGTGGTGACGGCCGGGCAGGGGATACTGGTTCCATGCCCCGCAACCCCGACCGTCGCGTCGCGCCCGCAAACCCCGAGTCGGATTCGCGCCCGCGCCGTCGTCCGCAGCGCTCCCCGCGACCGGACCGCGGCCGCCGCGTGAGCGACGTCCCCGCCCCCGAGGTGGGGACCGAGGTCGAGCTGGAGGTCGGCCCCGTCGCGCACGGCGGCCACTGCGTGGCCCGCCTGGACGGCCGCGTCGTCTTCGTGCGGCACACCCTGCCCGGCGAGCGCGTCCGCGCCCGCGTCACCGAGGGCGGCCCGAGCTTCTGGCGCGCCGACGCCGTCGAGGTGCTGCAGGCATCGCCCGACCGGGTGGAGCCCGCCTGGCCCGCCGCAGGTCCGGACGGCGTGGGCGGCGGCGAGCTCTCGCACGTCTCGCTGCCCGCGCAGCGCCGGTGGAAGACCGACGTGCTCGTCGAGCAGCTGCAGCGGCTGGCCCGCATCGACCCGGAGTGGCTTGCCCGTGAGGTCACCGTCGAGGGCGCGCCGGGTGACGACGAGCGCCGCGGCCTGCACTACCGCACCCGGATCGACCTGGTCGCCGACGCCGACGGGCACGCGGGCATGCGCAAGCACCGCTCGCACGACGTCGTGGCGCTCAAGAAGATGCCGCTCGGCACCGCGGAGATCGCCGCGTTCGCCGTCGCTGAGGACGTGTTCACGCGCACCTGGCCGCGCGGCGCCCAGCTGACCCTGGTGGCGCCGTCCGAGGGCGAGCCGGTGCTGCTGGTCGACGGCGAGCCGTGGCGCCGCGGCAAGCCCGACACCCGGCCCAACGCCCGCCGCTCCGTGAGCGAGTTCGTTGCCGGGCCCTGGGGCACGCACCGCTTCCGCGTGGCGGCCGGCGGGTTCTGGCAGGTGCACCGCGAGGCGCCGTCCGTGCTGACGCGGGCCGTGCTGGACGCGTCCGGCGCGACGTCCGGCGAGCTCGTCGGGGCGACCGTCCTCGACCTGTACTCCGGCGCCGGGCTGTTCACGCTGCCGCTCGCGGAGGCCGTCGGGCCGCAGGGCCGGGTCGTTGCCGTCGAGGGCGACGAGCAGGCGTCGAAGGACGCCCGCCGCAACGCGCACGCGTACGAGCAGGTGTCGCTCGAGGTGGGCGCCGTCGAGCGGGTAATGGAGGGAGGGCGGGGGGAGGACAGCACTGTGCCGACGGCCGACGTCGTGGTGCTGGACCCGCCGCGGTCGGGCGCCGGACGAGCGGTGGTCGACGCGATCGCCGCCCGCGCCCCGCGCCGCATCGTGTACGTGGCGTGCGACCCGGCGGCGCTCGCGCGTGACGTCGGCTACCTCGCCGCACACGGTTACACACTCTCGGGAGTGCGCGGGTTCGACCTGTTCCCGCACACGCACCACGTCGAGGCGGTAGCGGTGCTGGACCGTCAGGACTGACGGAACCATGGAGAAAACTCCCAGGTCGGAGCGCGTACGATGCGCATCGTGAAGCGGTGGTTCGTGGGCGGCGGGATCGCCGTGGCGGTGGTGGCGGCGTTCGCGGTCGCCGTCCTGGTGGGCATGGTCCTGGGGGCCGGCGGTATCACCCTCGGCGGCGCGGGCGGGGTACTGGCACCCGCACCGCGGGGCGCGCCGTCGGTCTGGGCCGAGTCGCCCTCGCCCTCGCCGTCCCCGGTGGTCGAGCAGGAGCCGGTGGTCCTCTTCGTCGGTGACTCCTACACCGTCGGGCAGGGTACGACGTCGCCCGAGCTGCGGTGGAGCACCCGCGTGTGCGAGGAGATGGGCTGGCAGGAGCTCAACGTGGCCGTCGGCGGCACCGGGTTCGTCAAGGGGAACTCGAAGCGCGACAACTACCCCACCCAGCTGCGGTCGGTGCCCTGGGGCAGCGTGGACATCGTGGTGATCGCCGGTGGGCAGAACGACTTCAAGGCGCTGCGGAAGGACCCCGGACGGGTCTTCGACGCGGTGGCGGACACGTACGCCCTGGCCGCGCTGCGGTTTCCCGACGCCGAGATCGTCGCGGTCGGGCCCTCCACCCCGCGGACGGTGGGCCTGGAGGCGCGCGCCCTGGACAGCGCGGTGCGCGCCGCCGCGGCCGCCCACGGGGCGACGTACGTCTCGCTCCTGGACCCCAACATCGTCCAGGGCGGCCTGGTGCACGCCGACGGGGTCCACACGACCGACACGGGCAACGCGCGGATCGCGGAGCGGGTGCTGGCGACGCTGCAGGCCGGCCAGCCGCAGACGGGCGCCCGGCCGGCAGATATCTTGACGTCAAGATAAATGCGTTATGCTGGCCTGAGCAGCCCGGCCTAGGCTGGGTGAAGCCCCCTGGAACCCATGCGAAGGCTCCTTCGCGCGATGACCGCGCCTGTGAGAGCCGACGCACCGTCAGCCCCGCAGAAGGAGCCACAGTGAGCACCGTGGACACGTTCGGATCGAAGGGAACGCTGGAGGTCTCCGGCAAGTCCTACGAGATCTTCCGGCTCAACGCGGTCGAGGGGGTCGAACGCCTCCCGTACTCCCTGAAGATCCTCGCCGAGAACCTCCTGCGCACCGAGGACGGCGCCAACATCACCGCCGACCACGTGCGCGCCCTCGCGTCCTGGGACCCGGACGCACAGCCCGACACCGAGATCCAGTTCACGCCGGCGCGCGTGATCATGCAGGACTTCACCGGCGTGCCCTGTGTCGTCGACCTCGCCACCATGCGCGAGGCGGTCGCCTCGCTCGGTGGCGACGCCACCAGGATCAACCCGCTGGCCCCCGCCGAGATGGTCATCGACCACTCCGTGCAGATCGACGTCGCCGGCCGCGCGGACGCGTTCCAGCGCAACGTCGAGTTCGAGTACCAGCGCAACCACGAGCGCTACCAGTTCCTGCGCTGGGGCCAGACGGCGTTCGACGACTTCAAGGTCGTCCCGCCGGGCACCGGCATCGTGCACCAGGTCAACATCGAGTACCTGGCCCGCACGGTCATGACGCGTGAGGTGGACGGCGCGCTGCGCGCATACCCCGACACCTGCGTCGGCACCGACTCGCACACCACGATGGTCAACGGCCTGGGCGTGCTCGGCTGGGGCGTCGGCGGTATCGAGGCCGAGGCCGCGATGCTGGGCCAGCCCGTGTCGATGCTCATCCCGCGCGTCGTCGGCTTCAAGCTCAGCGGCTCGATCCCGGCGGCCGTGACGGCCACCGACGTCGTGCTCACGATCACGCAGATGCTGCGCCAGCACGGCGTCGTCGGCAAGTTCGTCGAGTTCTACGGCGAGGGCGTGGCCCAGGTGCCGCTCGCGAACCGCGCCACCATCGGCAACATGTCGCCGGAGTTCGGCTCGACGGCCGCGATCTTCCCGATCGACTCCGTCACGGTCGACTACCTGCGCCTGACCGGCCGCACCGAGGAGTCGCTCGCGCTCGTCGAGGCGTACGCCAAGGAGCAGGGCCTGTGGCTCGACGCGGACACCCCGGAGCCGGTGTTCTCCGAGTACCTCGAGCTCGACCTGTCGACGGTCGTGCCGTCGATCGCCGGGCCGAAGCGCCCGCAGGACCGCATCGAGCTGACGAACGCGAAGAACGCGTTCCTGCGCGACCTGCCCAACTACGCCCCCGAGGTCGGGGCGGGTGCCGACGAGGTCGGCCGCGAGTCGTTCCCCGCGTCCGACTCCCCGGCGCCGTCCGCGAACGGCCGCAAGCACGTGCACGTCACGAACAGCGAGGGCAAGGAGTTCGAGCTGTTCCACGGCGCCGTCGCGATCGCGTCGATCACGTCGTGCACCAACACCTCGAACCCGTCGGTCATGATCGCCGCGGCGCTGCTCGCCAAGAACGCCGTCGAGAAGGGCCTCGTGTCCAAGCCGTGGGTCAAGACCTCCATGGCGCCGGGCTCGCAGGTCGTGACCAACTACTACGAGAAGGCCGGCCTGTGGCCGTACCTCGAGAAGCTGGGCTTCCACCTGGTCGGCTACGGCTGCGCCACCTGCATCGGCAACTCGGGCCCGCTCGACGAGAAGGTCTCCGAGGCCGTCAACGAGCACGACCTGTCTGTCGTCTCGGTGCTCTCGGGCAACCGTAACTTCGAGGGCCGGATCAACCCGGACGTCAAGATGAACTACCTGGCGTCCCCGCCGCTGGTCATCGCGTACGCCCTGGCCGGCACCATGGAGTTCGACTTCGAGCACGACCCGCTGGGTCGCGACGAGGCCGGCAACCCGGTGTTCCTCCGGGACCTCTGGCCCTCGCCGGACGAGGTCGAGAAGACCATCGCGTCCTCCATCGACCGCAAGATGTTCGAGTCCGACTACGCCGACGTGTTCAAGGGCGACGAGCGCTGGGCCGCCCTGGAGACCCCCGAGGGCGACACGTTCGCCTGGGACCCCGAGTCGACGTACGTGCGCAAGCCCCCGTACTTCGACGGCATGGGCATGACGCCGGAGCCCGTCACCGACTTCTCGGGCGCCCGCGTGCTCGCCAAGCTCGGCGACTCGGTCACGACCGACCACATCAGCCCGGCCGGCTCCATCAAGCCGGACAGCCCGGCGGGCAAGTACCTCGCCGACCACGGTGTGGGCCGTCGCGACTTCAACTCCTACGGCTCGCGCCGTGGCAACCACGAGGTCATGATCCGCGGCACGTTCGCGAACATCCGCCTGCGCAACCAGCTCCTGGCTTCGGAGAACAACGGCGCGGGCGTCGAGGGTGGCTTCACCTTCAACTTCGTGAAGAACGCGCAGGACACGATCTACGACGCCGCGCAGGACTACGCCGCGGCCGGCACCCCGCTCGTGGTGCTCGGCGGCAAGGAGTACGGCTCCGGCTCGTCGCGTGACTGGGCCGCCAAGGGCACCGCGCTCCTGGGCGTCAAGGCCGTCATCACCGAGAGCTTCGAGCGGATCCACCGCTCGAACCTCATCGGCATGGGCGTGCTGCCGCTGCAGTTCCCGGCCGGCCAGAACGCCGAGACGCTGGGCCTGGACGGCACCGAGGTCTTCGACGTCACCGGCGTCACGGTCCTGAACGAGGGCGTCACGCCCGAGACGGTCAAGGTCACCGCGACCAAGGCCGACGGCGCCAAGGTCGAGTTCGACGCCGTCGTCCGCATCGACACCCCGGGCGAGGCTGACTACTACCGCAACGGCGGCATCCTGCAGTACGTGCTGCGCTCGCTGGTCGCCTGACGTAACTCGTTGAGTGCTGGCTATTTGTTGGGTTTCACGCCGCGAGACCGCAAATAGCCAGCACTCAGCGTGAAAGCTGGGCCGGTACGGCAAGAGGCTCGGGGCACCTCCCGTGGGGAGGTGCCCCGAGCCTCTTGTTGTGTTTGTTTGGCTACCGGCCGACGTCGGAGCGCTTGGCCGCGTTGACCAGCTTCGCGCGCTTCGTCTCGGTGATGACGCCGTCCGCCCGGAGCTGGTCGGCGACCTGGGTCACGTGGCGCACGAACGCCCAGTGGCTCACCCACTGCCCGTCGGCGTCGACGAGGTCCGCGATCGTGCACCCGTTACCCGTGTCGACGTTGGCCACCTTGCTGTCGACGTCGCCCATGATCACCGTGGGGCGCTCGTCGGAGACCGGACACGCGTCGATCCCCTCACGGGCGATCGAGAACCTGAGCGTCCCCGTCCGCGTGACGTTCCCGGCGTTGTCGGTCGCCCGGTACCCGAGCTCGTGCGCTCCACCCGCCGTGACCACTATCGGCCCCGTGTACTCCCGGAAGATGAAGTCGTCGAGCGCGTACTCGATGAACGCCACCCCGGACTCGCCGTCCCGGGCGTTGATGGTGATGGTCGCCGAGTCGATGTAGACACCGTCGTCGTCCTGCTCCCCGTCGACCTGTGCCGACGCGATCGGCTGGGTCGTGTCCGGCGGGTCCGCGCCACCGACGACCACCAGGTCGACCTTGCCGGGCTGCGAGACGTTCCCGGAGTTGTCGGTGGCCCGGTAGGACAGCGTGTGCGGGCCTGTCACGTCGACCACGACCGGTGCCGTGTAGGCCTTGTAGCCGGCGCCGTCCAGGTTGTACTCCACGCTCTTGACGCCGGTGCCGGCGTCCTCGGCCAGGAGGCTTACCGTCGCGGAGCCGACGTACGCGCCGTCGGCGTCCTGCTCGCCCGTGACCTCCGCTGTGACGGACGGCGGGGTGGTGTCCTCCTGGGAGGGTTCCACGACGGTGAACGTCGCAGAGCCGGGTGCGGAGACGTTGCCCGCGTTGTCCGTGGCCCGGTAGGTCACGGTGTGCTCACCGACCGTGTCGACGACCACGGGGTCGGTGTAGGGCGCGTACTCGGCGCCGTCGAGCGCGTACTCGACGCTCGCCACGCCCGAGCCGGCGTCCACCGCACTGAGGTTCACGGTGGCGGTGCCGACGTAGGCGCCGTTGTCGTCGAGCTCGCCCGTCACCTCGGGGGTGACGGTGGGTGCGGTCGTGTCCTCCCCGTCGGAGGGCACCACCGTCACGTGCGCCATCTCGGGTTCCGAGACGTTGCCGGCGTTGTCGGTGGCGCGGTACTCGAGCATGTACATGCCCGGCTCGTCGAGCACGACGGGCTCGCCGTAGGGCACGTAGGCACCGCCGTCGAGCGAGTACTCGACGGAGGCGACGCCGGAGCCGGCGTCCTCGGCCGTGAGGCTCACGGTGGCCGAGCCGATGTAGGCGCCGTCCGCGTCCTGCTGGCCCGCGACGTCGGCGGTCACCACCGGTGCGGTGGTGTCCTCGCCCGGGTCCTCGGTGACCACGAGCTCGCCCACCATGGTGCTGTGCCCGGGGATGGCGCAGAAGTACCGGTACGTGCCAGGGGTCAGGACGACCTCGGCCTCGTAGCGGCCGCCGTTGGCGTCGAACGGGTTGGCCAGGATGTCCAGCGTGATGTCGTGGTTGTACCCGGGGGTGCTGGTGTCGAACGTCAGCGTGTGCGACATGCCGATGTTGTTGCCTGTCGCCGCGCTGTTCTCGAAGACGATGGTCGCCGCCCCGGCGGTCGCCGTGGCGGGTGCCGAGGCGTACTCCGAGACGCTCGCGTCAGCGGTCCAGGTCAGCACCTGGTCCGCTGCCTGGTCGGTTGCCTGGTTCGCCGCCTGGTCGGTCGCCTCCGCTGCCGCCGGGGTGGCGGACCGCTCGGACGAGATCTCGCCGCGGTACTCCGCGGCGGTGGCCGCCGGGGCCAGCGGCAGCACCACGAGGGCGCTGACCGCGGCCCCGGCGAGGAGCCGGGACAGTCTGTGTCGGAACATGGGGACGCCTCTCTCTTCGACGGGGGCGGTCACAGGTCGCGCACCCGGATGTTGCGGAACTCCATGGCGTCGGCGTCACTGTGGTTCTGCAGGCCGATGAAGCCGCTGAGGAACTGCCGCAGGTCGGTCGGCGGGTCGCCGGCGCGCGAGGACTCCTTGCCCGGCGAGTTCTCGAACTCGTTGATGACCTCGCCGTTACGGATGATCGTGTACTGCTGGCCGACCACCTGGATCTCGTACTCGTTCCACTCGCCCTTCGGGGTGACCCCCGCCTGGGGCAGGCCGTTCGAGTCGAAGTTGTACACCGACCCCGTCTTCTGGGGTTCGCCGGTCGGCCCGTCGTAGAGCTGGATCTCGTGGCCGCAGTAGATGGCCACCCAGGCCTCGGCGTCGGTCAGCTGACCGCACTCGGGACGCTCGTCCCGCGGCACGCGCGGGTCGGGGAACCGGGTGAAGACACCGCTGTTCGCGTAGCCGGTGCCTGGAGCGACGTCCTTGAACTCCAGCTTGAGGGAGAAGTCCTCGAGCTCCTCGCCCGGGTGCCACAGCATGCCGAGCCCGCCCTGGGCCCGGATGGACCCGTCGTCGCGGAGGTCGAAGTTTCCGCCGGGCGCCTGCCGCCAGTCGGCGAGCGTCTCCGCCGTACCGTCGAAGAGCCACCGGTACCCGGAGTGGGCCTCCGTCCCGATGTCCGACGCTTTCGCGGCCTGGACCAGCTTCGTCTGCGCGGCCTTCGTGATGACCTTGTCCGCCACGAGCTGCTTGGTCACCGCGGTCACGTGGTTCACGAACCGGCCGTTGGTGTCCCAGTCGCGCTCGTCGTTGATCAGGTCGTTGATGGTGCAGCCGCCCAGGTCGACGCTCGCGACGCTGGTCTTGGTGGTACCGATCCAGACGTTCTTGCGGTCGTCCGGGATGGTGCACGTCGTCTCGACAGGGACGTCGAGAGTCGTCGTGTCGCCGTCGGCGTAGGTCACCGTGAGCGTCGCGTCGTAGCTCCCGACCCTCTTGTAGGTGTGCCGCGGGTTCGCCTCGGTCGAGGTGCTCCCGTCCCCGAAGTCCCAGGCGTAGGAGACGCCGCCCGAGTCGCCGCCCGTGAAGGCGACGGTGAGCGGGTCGCTCTGCACGCTGGCCCCGGAACCGGCAGGCGTCGGCGTCGGCGCGCCGCCCGTGTAGGCGATCCGGGTCAGCTTCTGCCGGTCGGTGAGGGAGAAGAAGCCGCCGCCGTAGTCGAGCAGGTACAGCGCCCCGTCCGGACCGAACTTGGCGTCCATCCACTGGTCGACGTCGTCGTTGCCGTTGCCGCCCTGGATGATCTGGCGCAGGTCCTCGGCGAAGACCGGGGGAGCGGCCTCGTCCACCGTGTCCGGGTTCACCGTGACGGCGATCCGGTTGTTCGAGTTGGACTGGTCACCGATGAACCACTTGTTGTCCCAGTACGCGGGCCAGGCGACGCCGCTCCTGGTGTCCACCTCGGACCGGTGGTAGGTCGGTCCGTTCATGATCGCCTGACCGCCGCCCCGCAGGTACGGCTGGGTGTAGGTCGCCTCGGCGTCCACGTACGACGGGATGCCGTTCTCGCCCTCGGGGAAGACCGGTCCGCCGCCGCTCGGCGAGTACCAGATCATGTTGTCGCGCACCGGCGGCAGGTCCACCAGGCCCGTGTTGCGCGGCGAGGTGTTCTTCGGGTTGTCGCAGTCGTACCAGCCGGTCAGTACCGTCGCGTCCTCGTTGCTGCGGTCCCGGTAGGGCTGCCCGTTACCCATGCAGTAGGGCCAGCCCTGGTTGCCCGCCGAGGTGATGATCGTGGCGGTCTCGTACTTCGCCGGCCCGAGCTCCGGGTCCGGCAGGCCGGCGTCCGGCCCCACCCACGCCGCCGTCAGCCAGTCGTTCTTCTTGTCGTAGGCCAGGCGCGAGATGTTGCGGACACCCATGACGTAGATCTCCGGGCGCGTCTTGTCGCCCGGGTCGTCGGCCTCGGGGAACAGGTTCCCCTCGGGAATGGTCGCCGTGCCGTCCGGCTCCGGGTGGATCCGCAGGATCTTGCCGTTCAGGTCGTTCGTGTTGCCGGCCGTGCGCCGCGCGTCCTGGAACGAGATGCCCGCGTACTCCTGGGTCCAGTTGTTGCCCGAGTAACCACCGGAACCGCCCGAGGAGTTGGCGTCGCCGGAACCGATGTACAGGTTGCCGTCGTTGTCGAAGTCCATGCCGCCGCCCGCGTGGCAGCAGCTGTGGATCTGCGTCTCCCACTCCAGCAGGTCCTTGCGCGTGGACTGGTCGATGGTGTTCGCCTCGGCGTCGTACGTGAAGCGCGAGACCGTCCGCTTGCCGACACGTCGCTCGACGTCGATCGACTCGTGCGGCATCCAGTAGAGGTAGATCCACTGGTTCTCGTCGAAGTTGGGGTCGAGGGTCAGCCCCAGCAGACCCTCCTCGTTCTTGACCAGCTCGCTGCCGCTGCCGCGGTTACCCATGACCTCGAGGGTGGTCAGCAGCTTCGTGGTCCCCGAGTCCGGGTCCCAGCGGTGTACCGTGCCGCAGCCGAGCCCCACCTTCGGGTCGTCCCACGAGACCACCGGACCGGACGGGCAGGCGGCCTTGCCGATGTAGAAGACGCCGCCGTCGGGTGCGACCGTGAGCCCGTGGGGCTCGCCGATCTGGTCGAGCTTGCCCGCCGCGTTCTTCACCGTCAGGCGCTCGGCCTCGTAGTTCGCCGCGATGGTCGCCTGGCAGTCGCCGCGCACCATGCCCGTCGACCAGAGCAGGCCGCCCAGCAGGTGGTCGCGGAACTCCGGCTCCGCGTAGGTCTCGGCGGTGCCGCCCATGCCCGTGTAGAACGACCGGCCGCCGTCGTAGTCACGGCACCACGAGATCGGGTGGAACGGGCCGTTCGCGCTCTCGCCGGGCTCGTAGTCCCACTCCTGCACCTGCGCGACCGTGTGCACCTCGCCGATCGGGTTCGGCGACCAGTTCAGCCAGCGGTCCGAACGGGTCCAGTTGAGCGGCAGCCCGTCGTTGGCGGGGTGCGCCCGGTCGACGACGTTGACCGTCGCCTCCTGCACCGGGACCTCGGGGGCGGGCTCCTCCTCGCCCGTGCCGTCGAAGAGCTGGATCTCGGCGAGCTGGGTCAGGTCGTCACCCGCGTTCGCCGTGATGTCGAGCCGGTAGTGCTGGTAGGCCGTCTCGTTCTCGAACCGGTAGTCCATCGGGGTGAACCGGTCGGGGAACTCCTGGTCCGCCTGGGTGTCCAGGTCGGTCCACGTCTCACCGTCGGTGGAACCCTGCAGCGTCCAGTTCTTCGGGTCGCGGCCGGCGAAGTCGTTCGCCGAGGTCAGCGCGTACCGCGTGGCGACGACGGCCTCCTCCATCTCGAGGTCGATGGTCGCCGTCGGCTCGAAGGCGAGCCACTTGGTGTTCGAGTCGCCGTCGATCAGGTTCTCGGCGTCCTCGTTCGGCGGGTTCTCGGCGTTCGCGCTGACGCTCGCGACGGCCAGCGGGTCCGGCAGGTTGCCGGCCGGCCGGGTGCCGATCAGGCCCGTGAACCACTGCGAGCGGTCCTGCGCGCGTGCGGCGTCGCGGACGCCGAGGAAGCCACCGCCGTCCTGCACGTAGGCCTTGAGCGCGTCCTCCTGCGCGGTGCTGAGCTCGACGCCCTCGGCGGACAGGAAGACGACGCCGCGGAACGCCGCGAGGTTCTGCGCGGTGAAGGCTCTCGGGTCGCTGGCGGTGCGCACGGTGAACCCGTGCTCGGCGCCCAGCTCCTTGATGGTCCTGGTCGCGGCCGCCACGGGGTCGGCCTGCTTGTCCGGCGCGCCGTGGAACACGAGCACGTTGATGTCTGCCGCGTCCTCGGCGAGCGCCGCCGGCGCGACCGCCACCGGGGCGACGTCCGCCGTCGTGGCCCGCTGGGCCTGGGCGGGGACCGTCGCCAGCCCCATGACGAGGGCGGCGCCGGCTGCCGCGGCGAGTGCGCCGCGTACCGACCTGCGCGGGGCTGCCGCCCCGAGGATCGTGCGTCTTCCTGTCCGTTCCATCACTGCTCCTTTGCGCGTGATCGATGCGTGCGGTCAGTGGCCGGAGTGGGCCGTGCCGGTTTCTGTGCCGGTCTCTGTGCTGGTCTGGGTGCTGGGCTCTGTGGAGGACTGGGTGGCGCCGCTGGTCAGGTGGCCGCCGTGCTCGTGGAACCTGTCGATGGCGTCCTGTGCGCCGGCGGGCATGGAGCCGTCCGCGTTGCGGACCAGGAAGATCCCGGCCATGCCGCCGTCCGAGTGGAACTGGACGTGGCAGTGGTACATCCACGCGCCCGCGCCGACCTTCTGGCCGGCCTTCACCTGGAACCCGAACGAGTCGCCCGGGTTGAGGTCGCGGGTGTCGATCACCTGGCTGGGGTCGTCCGGTCCGGTCAGGTAGCCGGTCCGGTTGTTCGCCCAGCGGTGGGCGTGCAGGTGGAAGGTGTGGAGCTGGTCCCCGTGCCCGATCGCGACGAACTCGACGGTCTCGCCGAGGTTCGCCTCGAACATCGGGGTGTCGGGGGCCGTCTTGTTGTTGATGGTCATGTCGTTGAACACGACGGTGTACGTCCGGTCGGGCACGATGTCGCCCCTGCGCCGCACGACGAGCCCGCCGTACAGGCCGGCGCGCAGGCCCGCGGTGCCGTGCTCACCGCCCAGCGCATGGTCGTGGTAGTGCCAGTAGCCGGCGCTGCCGGGCAGCCAGTGGCCGTCGTCCAGCTGGGTCTGCACGTGGCTGCCCCAGGTGTACGTGCGGGTCTCGCCGGGCTCGTTGAACGAGTCGTTGAACGGGCTGCCGTCCGACTCGGTCTTGTAGTCGACGCCGTGCGGGTGGATGGACAGGCGCTTGTCGGTGTTGTTCACCAGCTCGATCTGGAGGGTGTCTCCCTCCCACATCTCCAGCAGGGGGCCGGGGATGGTCGCCTTGCCGGGCGTGAGCCCGTAGCCGTAGAGGCCGCCGGGCAGCGGCTCCGCGTAGACGGTGATGTGCCGGGTGGTGCCCAGCGGGCGGACGATCCCGGTCCCCGCCGCGGCGGCGGTGTCCGCGCCGAGCGCCAGCGCCGCGGTCGGCGCCATCAGCCCGGCGAGCGTTCCGGTCAGGATCGAGCGACGGGACACGGCGCTCTGCGGGGTTCGGGTTTCAGCGTTGTTCTCAGGCATGCGGCTCCGTTCGACACCGCCGGGCATGCGGATGCGGGCCCGGCGAGACAGGGATCAGGAGGTATGGGGGCTCAGGCGCGCGAGGCCGTCGGCGGCGACGCCGTGGGTGACAGCGTTGTCACGAAGGTGGACCACATCGTCGTTCCCTCCAAGGACGTTGGCTCGTGACCGTCAGCGGCGGCGGTCACGCCCTCATGACCCATGCGGCCAACCGGAAAGACATGAGATGGCTCGCATGCGTGTTGTGCACCACAAGGTGGCTTTGCGAACCTATGGCGACTTATGCCGAGTGTCAAGCAAAAGTTGGAGGAACAACGTCAGACTTCTGCGTGGAAGGCTTCGGCGGCGGGCGGTTACGGGGGAGGTAGCAGCACCCACACGGCGGTCACCACGAGGATGGTCCCGGTGAGGAGCCCGGTCAGGGGATGGGCGAGCGCCGCCGTCGGACGGGGGCCCCGCGGCCTGGTGACGGTACGCAGCACCCAGCCGAGCGGCCAGGCCGCCAGGGCCGCGAGGAACCCGGCAGCGGCACCCAGGTACAGGAGGGGCACGTCGAGGGTGTTGGCGACGATCGCCACCTGGATCGCCGTGGACAGCGCGACGACCGTCGGGATCAGGTGGAGCCTCGGCTTGCCCGCGGTGACGCCGGCCTTGTCCTCGTCCTTGGCGGCCGCCACCGCCCGCCGGTACTTGCTCGCTATGAGCCCGGTGCACAGCCGGGTCAGGCCGCCGTGGGCCAGGAGCGCCGCGACGTAGATGGCCACTACCCGCCCCGTCACGACCGTGCCGTCGGGCCAGGAGCGCACGGCAGCGACGACGGCGACCACGACGACGCCGCAGGAAAGTACGACGCCCGCGATGGGCAGGAGCCGGGTCCAGGGTCCGGAGTGCCGGACGGTCCAGGCGAACCACAGCGCCGCGAGGGCGCCCGTAGCTGTCGCCGCGAGGGCATGGTCGCTCGCGTACTGCATGGTGATCCCCTTCGCAGAACCGGCGCGGACCGGGCATCAGCGTAGGGTGTTTTCGCAGGTCAGGGAAGTGTTTGTGCATTTGGATGGGGTTGCGTCCCCGGGCGGGCGGTCACGCGGACGCCGGGGCCGCCAGGTGGTCGAGGATCCTGGACCGGACCGCCGCGTCGCCGAGGATCTTGTTGTGCCCCAGTCCCGTGGTCGTGAACAGCTCGCTCGACGACGCGTGGGCCTCGTGGAGCCGCTCGGACAGGACGTGGGGATTCATGCGGTCCTCGGCGTCGTGTATCCAGAGCGCGGGGACCGACGCCGGCACGGTGCGCGCCAGCAGGTCGAAGCGTTCGTAGACATCGGGGTGGCCGGGCAGCCCGTAGCGCTGGACTGCGGTCGCGAAGCGGTCCCGCAGCGCCCAGGGGAGTCCTGACACCCGGACGAACCAGTCGGTGGCCGAGCGGACCGACGTGAGGGCGGAGACCCCGGTGAACCGCTCGGCCCGGACGCCCTCGTGCAGGGCGATCCCGGCGGCGAGCACGCCGAGCGAGTGCCCGACCACTGCCGCCCAGGGTGCGTCCTCGACGTCGGACAGCCGGCGGATGATGTCGAGGTCGTCCAGCCCGGTGCGGCCGCGCCCGCCGGAGTCGCCGTGGGCGGGGGCGTCGTAGGTGACGACCCGGAGCCCGGCGGCGGTGAGGTCCTCCACGATCCGGCCGAAGGCCGAGGCGCGGGAGCGCCAGCCGTGGACGAGCAGGACGCCGGGCGCGCCCGGCTCGCCCCAGGAGTAGGTGGCGACCTGGGTGGATCGGCGCCCGCCGCCGCGGAACGTGGGGCGGTGCACGAGCGAGCCGCGGCGTGCGGACTCGTGGACCGGCCGGTCGGCGAGCCGGACCGGCACCGGAGGGCCGGGTCGCCAGTAGGTGACCGAGCCGAGCGCCAGGGCGAGCGGCGGCGCGGTGCGCCCGAGTGTGCGGAACGTGGCGCGGGTGACGCGCTGGGACTGGGGCACGGAAGACCTCCGGGAGCTGTCCGGGACTGGCTGAACAATCTGTACGATCGTTCGCACACTATCCGATGTGCGAACGGTCGTACACTCTCTTTTATGGATCTCACGACGGACCTGCGCCGTGCCCGGGGTGACCGCACGCGCCGCGCCGTGCTGGACCACGCGGTGCAGGAGGCGTCGGTGAGCGGGCTCGACGCGCTGTCCTTCGGCACGCTCGCCACCTCCGCGCCCG
The DNA here is from genome assembly GCF_042654905.1 of Promicromonospora alba. NCBI lineage: Bacteria > Bacillati > Actinomycetota > Actinomycetes > Micrococcales > Promicromonosporaceae > Promicromonospora > Promicromonospora alba. The sequence continues at coordinate 328,373 of NZ_JBHSFI010000003.1, read as the reverse complement.
TGAACAAGAGCGCTATCGCCGGCCTCTTCGGGTCCAAGGAGAAGCTCCAGCTGGCCGCCGTGGAGCGGGCCACGGAGATCTACCGCGACCACGTGATCGTCCCGGCGCGCTCCGCTCCGCGAGGCCTGCCGCGGCTGTGGGCGCTGGTGCTGGCCTGGACCGAGTACTCCCGCACGCGCGTGTTCCGCGGGGGATGCTTCTTCCGCACGGTCGAGGTGGAGTTCGACATGCGCGAGGGAGCCGTGCGGGACGCGGTGGTGGCCGCGCAGCGGTCCTGGGAGTCGTACGTCGAGCACCAGGTGCGGACGGCGGCCGGCGCCGGCGAGCTGTCCCCGGGAACTGAGCCAGACCAGGTGGAGTTCGAGATCAACGCGCTGCTGAACGCCGCCAACGACCGCTCACTCCTGTACGGCGACGACGCCGTGTACGGGCGCGCCGAGGCGGCGGTCCGGGCGCTCCTGGTGGCGCACGGGGCGGACCCGGCCGCGCTGCGCTGACCTGCGGTCTTCGGCGACGACCGGTTCGCCTTCGAGCGACGTCCAAATGTTTCAAGCCGGTATACATGTGCTCGTTACCCTCTGTTCATGGTGATGCGGCACGAAGGTCCTGACGACGCGCCCGTACCACCTGGGGCCGTCTCGCTCGCCACCACCCGCTGGGGCAGCGGACCCGGGCGGGCGCTCCTGCTGCACGGCACGGTGTCGGCCGGCGCCACCTGGTGGCAGCTCGCGGAGACCCTCGCGGCGGACGGCTACGAGGTGATCGCCCCCGACCTGCGGGGCCACGGGACGAGCCCGCGCGCCGACTCGTACCTGCTCGCCGACCACGTCGCCGACGTGCTTGCCCTCGGTGCCGGCTGGGACCTCGTGGTGGGACACGGCCTCGGGGGCCTGCTCGGCGCGCTGGCCGCCGACGCCGGCTCGGGCTCCGACCCCGGCTCCGGCCGCAGGTTCGCGCGGCGGCTGGTGCTGCTCGACCCCGCGCTCGACATCCCGGACGACCGGTTCGAGACCGGCGCGGCGGCGGAGATCGCCGAGGCCGCCCACCCGCGCTCGCCCCGGGCGGTGCAGGCGGCGCACCCGGCCTGGGACCGGCGCGACGTCACTGCGGTCGTGGCCGCAGCGAAGGCCGCCGACGCCATGGCGGTGGCGCGCACCCTGCGGGACAACACGCCGTGGCGGTACACCGGCGTCATCAGCCGCCTCGTGGTCCCCACGCTCGTGCTGAGCGCGGACCCCGCCCACGGCGCCCTGTTCCCGTCGCCCACCGGCGTCGAGCTCATGATCCGCAACCCGAGCGTGCGGGTGCGGATGGTGGTGGGCGCCGGGCACGCGGTGCACCGCGACCGGGCGGCCGCCGTGTCGGCCGCTATCCGGTCGTTCCTCTGGTGAACGTCTCCGGCGTGCTTCCCCCGGTGCGCTTCCTCTGGTGCCGAAGCCTCCGGAACCGGAGTTAAGGTCGGGCAGTGAGCTCCTCCGCATCCGCACGCAAGCAGCTGGTCGCGCTCGCCGAACAGGGCTTCGACGGGCCGTGGCGGCACGCGCGCGGTGACTTCACGAGCGACGCCCGCCCCGCCTCGGTCCTCGTGCTGTTCGGCGTCCTGGACGACCTGGCCGCCGACCGCGACGACCACGATCTCGCGGTGCCCGCCGACCTCGACGTGCTGCTGCTCGCGCGGGCCGCGACGCTCCGCAGCCACGCCGGCCAGGTCGCCTTCCCGGGCGGACGCGCCGACGACGGGGAGGACGCCGTGGCCGCCGCCCTGCGCGAGGCCGTCGAGGAGACCGGGCTGGACCCGGCAGGCGTCGAGGTGCTCGGCGCGTTCGACGAGCTGCCCATGCCGGTCAGCAACCACGTGGTCACCCCGGTGCTCGGCTGGTGGGCCCGGCCCACGCCCGTCGGCGTCGTCGACGCCGCAGAGTCCGCGCACGTCTTCCGCGCGCCCGTCGCCGACCTCCTGGACCCGGCCAACCGGTTCACCGTGGTCGCCCGTCGCGGCAACCAGACCTGGCGCGGCCCGGGCTTCCACGTGCACGACGGCGACCTCACCCACCTCGTGTGGGGGTTCACCGCCGGGATCCTGGACGCCATGTTCGACCAGCTCGGCTGGACCGAGGACTGGGACCGCACGAAGGAGCTCGGGATCTCGTGACCCCCACCGCCGACGCACCGAGGAGCACCAGTTGACCGACGTGACCCGCGACGCCATCCGCGCCGCCGAGGCCCTGATCCGCCCACACGTGCGGCATACTCCCGTGCTGGACGTCGACCTGGCGGACTTCGGCCGCCCCGCGCACCCCCTCTCGCTCAAGCTCGAGTGCTTGCAGCACTCCGGCTCGTTCAAGGCGCGCGGCGCGTTCACGAGCCTGCTCACCCGCGAGGTGCCCGACGCCGGAGTGGTCGCCGCCTCGGGCGGCAACCACGGTGCGGCAGTCGCCTACGCGGCCGCCCGGCTCGGGATCCCCGCCACGATCTTCGTGCCGAGCGTGACCTCACCGGCCAAGGCCGACCGCATCCGCGGCTACGGCGCGAAGCTCGTCGTGGGCGGTGACCGGTACGCCGACGCGCTCGCCGCGAGCGAGGAGTTTGTCGCCGGTACCGGCGCCATGACGGTGCACGCCTACGACCAGCCCGAGACGCTGATCGGACAGGGCACGCTCGGGCTGGAGATCGCCCAGGACCTGCCCGACGTCGACACGCTGCTCGTCGCAGTGGGCGGCGGCGGGCTCATCGGCGGCATCTCCGCCTGGTTCCGCGGCGACGTGAAGGTCGTCGCCGTCGAACCAGAGGGTTCGCCGACGCTGCACCGTGCGCTCGCCGCCGGCGAGCCGGTCGACGCGCCCACCGAGGGCATCGCCGCCGACTCGCTGGCACCCAGGCAGGTGGGCCGGCTCATGTTCCCGCTGGCCCAGCAGTTCGTCGCCGAGTCGGTGCTGGTCACCGACGACGCCATCGCGTCGGCCCAGCACTCCCTCTGGGACACGGCCCGCGTCGTGGCCGAGCCGGGCGGCGCGGCGGCGCTCGCCGCCGCGCTGTCCGGGAGCTACGTGCCCGAGCCGGGGGAGCGGGTCGCGGTGCTGGTGTGCGGGGCCAACACGACGGCCGTGCGGTTCTGACCCGTGGCCATGTGCTCCATCGAAACTGTCGGTGCGACTGATGCGGCTGCCGCCGAACCATCGCGGCCATCGAGGTGAGAGGAGTCCGTCCGGTCTTGCGGACGAACCCCTCCCATGTACGAGTCGCGACGGTCAGCCGCAGGTGTTGGTCGTATAGCTCGCGGCTCGGACCACGCCCCCGTCGTCGTAGAACTTGTAGCGGCCCTCGGTGTCGCGAATCATCGTGGTGTTGTGGGCCGACCCGTTGTACGTGAGCTCGAGCGTGCGGCCCTCGCCTTCGCTTCCGCTCCTGTACTCGAGCTGATTGTCGGCCCGGCCGAACTGGTAGTCGTCCACCACGTACTTGCCCGTGAGGTCGTGGGTCGCGTGCGCCGTGTTACCGCCGAAGTGCCCGTCGATGTCGCTCTGGTCGAACGACGTACGGTCCTGTTCTTGCGCGCCCTCCGCCCAGAGGATCTTCTGCCAGAGGCACACCGCGTTGGAGCTGTCTCCGCGGCTCAGAGCGCCTTCGTCGCCCCAGTCGCCCACGTAGGTGTCGTATCCGCGGACGTACCCGTCGGACTTGGCCGCGTGCGCTGGTGCCGAACTGAGCGTGGCGGCCAGCAGCCCGATGACCGCGACGGCCGCAACCCTCGGAAACAGCTTCATCAGAAGCACTCTCCCTGCCTTGACGTCCCCTGCCGGTCAGAGAACTCGCAGGCCAGAACCTAAAAGCCTGTTTACCCTGTGTCGAGCAATTGCACTCACGTGAAAACCTTTGCGGCACCGCTCAAGGGGCAGTTCGAGGGACTTCCCACGGCACGGATCACGCGCTGACGGTGACCGCGGCCTCATCGGCGGCTTCGTCTTCGTCGTTCTCGTCGTCCTCCGGTTCCTCCGGACCGGCGACCAGGAGGTCGATGTGCAGACCGAGCAGCGCGCCGTCGGCGTCGTGGGTACTGACCACCGGGTAGAAGCCGTCGCCCCAGCCGGAGTGGCTGAGCACTATGTTCTCGCCGGCCGTGGCCAGCGGCAGGGTGATGTTGGCGCAGCCGTTCCGGTAGTGGTCCGGGTCGTCCTGGAGCGAGAACCAGGACTGGTCGGTGCCGTTGTCGAAGAGGTCCTCGTACCAGTCGTCCTCCCGGGGCGGCATGCAGGCGGCGGCCGCCCCGGCGTCCGTGTAGGCAACCGTGCCCGCGTCGACGCCGACGCCGTAGAACTCGTCGCCGGTGGGCGGCTCGGCGCCGTCCGGCGAGACGAGGCGCACCTCGGCGACGGGAGCGGCGTCGGAGACCACCAGGGACAGGTAGGCCTCACGCGGGTGGCTGCCGTCCCGGGCCTCCGAGACGTCGGCGACGGTGACCCGCACCGGGTAGGAGCCCGGCGGCACGGTGGCCACCAGGCCGTCGCCCAGGGCGACGTACGGGTCGGACGCCTCGACCCGCCCCGACGGCACGTGCAGCACGCCGAGGTCGTGCACCGTCTGGGGGTGGGGCGTGCCGTCCGGTGTGCCGGGCAGGAGGGCGAAGAAGGGCCTGAAGTAGGTCATGCGAGGAACGTAGCCGGAGCTGCCGACACTCAGCCGAACAGCTGGTCGATCGCGTGCTCCCCGACGCCCACCATGATCGGGTGCGTGTCCGGGTAGGAGAAGCAGATGGTCGTGTACAGCACCGCCCAGCCCCGCGCGCGGCGCCACATCCCGGCGTCCCAGCCGCGGCCGTCCCGCGCCTGGGCGTCGATCACGCGGCGGAAGCGGTCCCGGCCCTCGGCGTCGAACGTCAGCCACATCGCGCCGAGGTCCGACGCCGGGTCGCCGCTGGTCACGTCCCCGAAGTCGATCACCGCGGAGAGCCGGTCGCCGTCGGCCACCAGGTTGGCCGGGTGCGGGTCGCCGTGCAGCCACACCGGGGCGCCGTCGTAGCCGGGGGCGTCGGCGGCGTCGGCCCACAGGTCGTTCGCCCGGTCCTGGAACCGCTCGGGGAGCAGCGTGACGCGGTCCTCGAAGGTCGCGGTCCGCTCGGCGACGGGGATCCCGCGGAACCTGTTCCCCGGGGCGTCTTCGGGCGCCGGCTGGTGCAGCGCGACGAACACCCGCGCAAGGTGCTCGGCCCACGGTGTGCGTTGTGCCGCCGGGACCGTGGCCGCGGGGACGCCGTCGGCCCACCGCACGATGCCCCACGGCCACGGGTAGCCGAGCGCCGCGCTGGGCGCGCCGGTGCGGACCGGGACGGGGACCGGCACGGGCAGCCGCGGGGCGAGCAGCGGCAGCACCCGGTGCTCGTTGCGCATGAGCTGCGCCCCGAGCTCGCGCCGGGGGAGGCGCAGCGCGAGGTCGTCGCCCAGGCGGATCATCACGTTGTCCCAGCCGTTCGCCACCAGCTCCAGCGGCAGGCCGGCGAGGTCGGGGTGCTGCTCCTCGAGGAGCTCTCGGCTGAGGTCGACTGTGACGTCGAGGTCGGCGGCGACCACGGCGGCTCCTTCGTCTGGTGTCGTACGCGGCGGGGCCCGGCAGCTGCGTGCCGAGCGAGCGGTCAACGGTACCGGTATGCCCATACTGGAACCATGGCGACCACCTGGACCGACGAAGACCCCGCCGCCTACGTCGACGCCGTGCCCTCCGCCGTCCGGCGGCGCGACGCGCGGACCCTGTGGGACCTCATGGAGCGCGTCACGGGTGCGCCGCCGCGCATGTTCGGCACCTCGATCATCGGGTTCGGCGAGTACCGGTACGAGTATCCGAGCGGCCGCTCCGGGCATGCGCCCGCCGCGGGGTTCGCGCCCCGCAAGGCGGCCACCACGGTGTACCTGGCGGACGGCGTCGGCGCCCACGAGGAGCTGCTGGCCGGGCTCGGCCCGCACACCACGGGCGTCGGCTGTCTCTATCTGAAGGATCTCGAGCAGGTCGATCTCGCGGTGCTCGAGGAGGTCGTGCGCCGCTCCTGGGCGACCGTCACCGACGGGACGTTCGGGCAGCGGGCAGCGGAGTCCTGAGCCACGCGGCACGCCCGAGCGCGGTGCAACCCGGGGAACGTTCTGCGAACGGTCCGCGTTGACCCCCAGGCCAACACGAAGGAGACCCGGTGCAGCAACGCCAGATCGAGCAGTCCGCCGAGCAGGATCACGTCGATGCCATGTACGCCAGGCTGGACGGTGAGGTGGCCCGCGTCAGTGCGGACCTCGACGACGCCGTCCGCGCGTCGTCCACCGACCCGGAAGAGGCGTTCACCCGCGAGGTGCGTGTCCGCATGCTCAACCGTCGGGCGCGCACGCTGGGCTCTGCCGAGCACCACCTCTGCTTCGGCCGGATCGACCACGCCGACGGCCGCACCCTGCACATCGGGCGCACCGGCCTGAGCGACGGCGACGACCAGCTGCTCGTCGACTGGCGCGCCGACGCCGCCCGCCCCTTCTACGCCGCCACCGCCGCGCACACCATGGGGCTGCACCGGCGCAGGCACCTGCGCCTGGAGGGCCGCAAGGTCACCCGCGTGAGCGACGAGCTCCTGGACGGCGCGGAGCCCGGCCCGGAGGACCTCGTCGGGGACGGGCCGCTGCTCGAGGCCATCGGCGCCCGGCGCACCGGCCGGATGCGCGACGTCGTCTCCACGCTGCAGGCCGAGCAGGACGCGATCATCCGGTCCGCCCACCGCGGCGTCACCGTCGTGGAGGGCGGCCCGGGCACGGGCAAGACGGTGGTCGCCCTGCACCGCGCCGCCTACGTCCTCGCCGGCTTCGACGAGGCCCGGGCCGACGGCGTGCTCGTGCTGGGCCCGAACTCGCGCTTCCTCGACTACATCGCCGAGGTGCTGCCGTCGCTCGGGGAGAACGACGTGGCCATGAGCACCGCCGACCGCCTCGTCGCCAACGCCCTCGGCGTCGACGCAGCCCCGGCGGTGGGCCACGAGCTGCGCCGCGCCGCCGGCGACGTGCGGCTGGCCGACGAGCTGGCCGAGACGGTCCGCGGCTACCAGGCCCCCGCGGGCACGCTGACCGTGCTGGTCGACGGCGACGCGATCACCATGGACACCCACGCGCTGGCCGAGGCGCGGGCGACCGCCGGCGGCGCCGGCCTGCCGCACAACCAGGCCCGGTCTCTCTTCAAGGACCTCGTCGTGGACTTCGTGTCCGACGAGGTGCAGGCGCGCGCCCGGATCATGCTCGCCAAGCTGGACGAGGACATCGAGGTGCTGACGGGCGGCGTGAACGTCGACAAGGCGGCGGCGAAGGATCTCGAGCGGCTCGGGTTCGGCCCGGACGAGGGCGGCGCCTTCGGGCACGCCGCCGCGGTGGCGGAGCTCGACCCCGGCGCCCTGCGGGCCGAGCTCGCCGACGACCTCGCGCTCGAGCGGGCCGTCGAGGCCGCCTGGCCGCGGCTGGAGGCGGCGGACGTCGTCCTCGACGTGCTGGACCAGCGCCCGGAGCTCACCGTCGAAGGTGCTCCGGCGGGAGCCTGGACCACGGCCCACCTGCCGCTGCTCGACGAGGCGGAGCACCTGCTCAACGGCCCGCCCGCCCGGACGTACGGGCACGTGGTGGTGGACGAGGCGCAGGAGCTGACGCCCATGCAGTGGCGTTCGGTGCTGCGCCGCTGCCCCGGCCGGTCCATGACCGTGGTCGGCGACCTCGCCCAGGCCGGTCCGGCCACCGGGGCGGCGTCCTGGGCCGACGCGCTGGGCAGCGACCTGGCCAGGCGTGCGGACGTGCGCACCCTCACCGTCTGCTACCGCACCACCGCCGAGGTCCTGGCCGCGGCGGCGCCGCTGCTCGCGCAGATCGCCCCGCACCAGGCTCCCGCCGTGGCGGTGCGAACCGGGGCGGAACCCCGGCGTGTGGCGGCGACGGGCGACCTGGTGAGCGCCGTCGTGGCTGAGGCAAGGGCCGAGGTCGCGGTGGACCTCGATGCGCTGGTCGCCGTCGTCGCGGCCGACGGGGCCGTCGCCGGGATCGCCGAGGCGCTGGACGGTACCGGCGTCCGCGTGGTGCCCGTCTCCCAGGTGCGCGGCCTGGAGTTCGACGCCGTCGTGGTCGCCGACCCCGACGGGATCATTGCAGCCCGGCCGGGCGGCGAGCGCGACCTCTATGTCGCGCTGACCCGCCCGACCCAGCGGCTGGTCGTCGTCGGAGCGTGAACAACATGCTGGACCAAGACCTGCGGGTGGAGATCAGCGCGGCCTGACGGGGCTCACCAGCTCGTCGGGACCGGGAGACCCTCCTGGTACCCGGCGGCCGACTGGATGCCCACCACCGCGCGCTCGGAGAACTCGGCGAGCGAGCGCGCGCCCGCATACGTGCACGAGGACCGCAGGCCCGACGTGATCTCGTCCAGCAGGTCCTCGACGCCCGGCCGGGCCGGGTCGAGGTACATCTTGCCGGTCGAGATGCCCTCCTCGTAGAGCGCCTTGCGGGCGCGCGCGAACGCGGTCCCGGCACCCGAGTTGCGGGCCGCGACCGCGCGCGCCGAGGCCATGCCGAACGAGTCCTTGTAGAGCCGGCCCGCGCCGTCGGACTTCAGGTCGCCGGGCGACTCGTACGTCCCGGCGAACCAGGAGCCGACCATCACCTGCGACGCGCCAGCGGCCAGCGCCAGGGCGACGTCGCGGGGGTGGCGCACGCCGCCGTCGGCCCAGACGTGCTTGCCGAGCTCGCGGGCCGCGGCCGCGCACTCCAGGACCGCGGAGAACTGCGGCCGCCCGACGCCGGTCTGCATGCGCGTCGTGCACATCGCACCCGGGCCCACGCCGACCTTCAGGATGTCGGCGCCCGCGGCCACGAGGTCGCGCACGCCCTCGGCGGTGACGACGTTGCCCGCCACCACCGGCACCCTCGGGTCGACGGACCGGACCGCCTCCAGGGCGGCGAGCATCTTGGTCTGGTGGCCGTGCGCCGTGTCGACGACCAGCACGTCTACGCCTGCCGCGAGCAGGTCCTTGGCCTTCGCGGCGACGTCGCCGTTGATGCCGACGGCGGCCCCGATCCGCAGGGCGCCGGACGCGTCGAGGGCGGGGGAGTAGATCGACGAGCGCAGCGCGCCCTTGCGGGTGAGGATCCCGGAGAGGCGCCCGTCGCGCACCACCGGCGCGAGGTCGAGGCGCGCGGCGTGCAGCACGTCGAACGCGGCCTCCAGCCCGCCCGGGGTGTCCAGGAGGGCGGCGTCCAGCAGCCGGGGCTCGGCGGACATGACCTCGGAGACGCGCGTGAACCGGTCGACGTCCGAGCAGTCCGACTCGGTCACGACGCCCACGGGCCGGTCGTCCTCGACGACGACGGCCGCGCCGTGCGACCGCTTGCCGAGCAGGTTCAGCACGCTGTGCACGGTGTCGTGCGGGGAGACGACCACCGGCGTCTCGATGACCGGGTCCTTGGCCTTCACGTCGGCGACCACGCTCGCCACGATGTCGGCCGGTACGTCCTGCGGGATGATCGCGATCCCGCCGCGCCGGGCGACGGTCTCCGCCATGCGGCGGCCCGCCACCGCGGTCATGTTCGCGACGACGACGGGGATCGTGGTGCCGGTGCCGTCGTCGGACGCGAGGTCGACGTCGAACCGCGACGTGACGTCCGAGCGGGACGGGACGAGGAAGACGTCGCCGTAGGTGAGGTCGGTGGCCGGGCTCTGCTCGGGGAGGAATCGCACGTTCACCAACAGTAAAGACTTCTGCCCGCTCTGCCTATGAGTCCGGCCACATCGTTGTGGAGGTATCGGAGACAGGCAGGAGACAGGCGAGGTAGGCAGCGGTCCCGTGGCACAGTGGAGTGGTCGGAGACCCTTAGAGTGGGGCCCCGATTCCCCTGCTGAGGGGTATGACGAAAGGACGAGCATGGGCCTGCTGAGCGACATACGTTCGCCCGAGGACGTCCGGGCGATGACGCCCGGCCAGATGCCGGAGCTCGCGGAGGAGATCCGTGGATTCCTCGTGGAGAGCGTCTCGCGGACGGGCGGTCACCTCGGCCCGAACCTGGGTGTCGTCGAGCTGACCATCGCCATGCACCGGGTCTTCGACTCGCCGCGTGACTCCATAGTGTTCGACACCGGCCACCAGGCCTACGTGCACAAGCTGCTGACCGGTCGCCAGGACTTCTCGGAGCTGCGCAAGCGCGGCGGCATGTCGGGCTACCCGAGCCGCGCCGAGTCGCCCCACGACATCGTCGAGAACTCCCACGCCTCCACCGCGCTCTCCTGGGCCGACGGCATCGCCAAGGCCAACCAGGTACGCGGCAAGGACGACCACGTCGTGGCGGTCATCGGCGACGGTGCCCTGACGGGCGGCATGGCCTGGGAAGCGCTGAACAACATCGCCGAGAGCCGGGACCGCAGGCTCGTGATCGTCGTCAACGACAACGGCCGGTCCTACTCGCCGACCATCGGCGGGCTCGCGAACCACCTCGACACGCTGCGCACCTCCGGCGGCTACGAGGCCGTCCTCAGCTGGGGCACCCGGGCGCTGCACCGCTCCGGCGCGCCCGGACGGTTCGCCTGGCGCTGGCTGCACGGCCTGAAGAAGGGTCTCAAGGACGTCGTCGCCCCGCAGGGCCTGTTCGAGGACCTCGGCATCAAGTACATCGGCCCCGTCGACGGCCACGACACCGAGGCCCTGGAGCGCGCGCTCGGCCGCGCCAAGGCGTACGGCCGCCCCGTGATCGTGCACGCCATCACCGAGAAGGGCCGCGGGTACAAGCCCGCCGAGGAGGACATCGCCGACCGGTTCCACGCCGTCGGCGTCATCCACCCCGAGACCGGGCTGCCCGTCGCGGCCAGCCGGTTCGGCTGGACCAAGATCTTCGCCGACGAGATCGTCAAGATCGGCCGACGCCGGCCCGACGTCGTCGCCATCACCGCCGCCATGCTGCACCCCGTCGGGCTCGCGCCGTTCCAGGAGCAGTTCCCGGAGCGCACCTTCGACGTCGGCATCGCGGAGCAGCACGCGGTCACCTCGGCCGCCGGCATGGCGTTCGCCGGGCTGCACCCCGTCGTCGCCGTGTACGCGACGTTCCTGAACCGGGCGTTCGACCAGGTGCTCATGGACGTCGCCCTGCACAAGGCGGGCGTCACCTTCGTCCTCGACCGCGCGGGCATCACCGGCGACGACGGCGCCAGCCACAACGGCATGTGGGACATGGCGATGCTGCGTATCGTGCCCGGCCTGCGGCTGGCCGCACCCCGCGACGAGACGACGCTCCGTGGCGCGCTGCGCGCGGCCGTCGACGTCGACGACGCGCCCACCGTGGTCCGGTACCCCAAGGGCGCCGTGGGCGACGACATCCCGGCGATCGAGGAGCTCGACGGCGTGGACGTCGTGGGGCGGTTCGGGGTCTCGACCGACGAGACGGCGCGGCGGGTGCTCGTGGTCGGCGTGGGGTCGATGGCCGGCTGCGCCATGGACACCGGCGAGGCGCTCGCGGCGCACGGCCTGGCGGTCACCGTCGCGTCCCCGACGTGGGTGCTGCCCGTCCCGGAGAACCTGGTCAAGTTGTGCGGCGAGCACGACCTCGTGGTCACGCTCGAGGACGGCGTCGTCGACGGCGGCGTGGGCGACATGCTCGCGCAGCGCGCGGGCGAGCAGGGCATCGGGACACCGCAGGTGCACGTGGGCCTGCCGGTGGCGTTCCTCGACCACGCGAGCCGCGACCACATCGTCAAGGCACAGCGCATGACCGCCGCCGACGCCACGCGCGACGCGCTGGCGGCGCTCGCGAGGCTGTGACGGCCGGCCGGACCGCCAGGGGCCACGGGTGGTACTGGGCGCGACCGAGGCGTGTGAGACTTCCCTCGTGACTGGTACAGGGACAAGGCGGACCGTCGGCGTCGAGGAAGAGCTGATGCTCGTCGGGCACGACGGGTCGCCCATCGCGCGCGCCCAGGACGTGCTCGGCAGCGCGGAGCCCGCCGACGGGCCGCTCGAGCACGAGCTCATGGAGGAGCAGATCGAGACGGCCACGCCGCCGCGCTCGACGCTGGAGGACGTCGCCGCCGCGATCCGGGAGGGTCGGGCGGGCGCTCAGGCAGCTGCCGAGCGCCACGACGCGCGGGTCGCCGCGCTGGGGACCTCACCCCTGGCGCTCGCCGGCACGACGGTCGGAAAGCTCCGGTACCTCCTGGCACGCGCTGAGTTCGGCCTGACCGCCCGCGAGCAGCTCACCAGCGGCTGCCACGTGCACGTCTCGGTGGCGGACGACGCCGAGGGCGTCGCCGTCCTCGACCGCATCGGGCCGTGGCTCGCGCCGCTGCTGGCGCTGTCGGCGAACTCGCCGTACTGGATGGGCGACGACTCCGGTTACACCAGCTTCCGTTCCCAGGTCTGGTCCCGCTGGCACACGGCGGGCCCGACGCGGCGGTTCGGCACCCCGGAGGCGTACCACGCGGCGGTCGACGGGCTGGTTGCGACCGGCACCATCCTTGACAAGGGGATGGTCTACTTCGACGCGCGCCTGTCCGCCCGCTATCCCACCGTGGAGATCCGGGTCGCTGACGTGTGCCTGTCCGCGGACACCGCGACGCTGCTGGCCGCCCTGGCTCGCGGACTCGTGGAGACGGCGGCGCGCGCTGCGGACTCCCCGGCGCCCGAGGCGCCGGTGGAGATCCTGCGCACCGCGCTCTGGCGGGCCAGCCGTTCGGGCCTGGCCGGCGACCTCGTGGATCCCAGGACCTGGCGCCCGGCCCCCGCGCACGACGTCGTCGGCGCGCTGGTGGACCACGTTCGCGAGGCGCTGCAGGACATGGACGACCTCGACACGGTCACCGAGCTGTTGGGCACGCTCTGGTCGCGTGGAAACGGCGCGGCGCGCCAGCGTGCCTGGGCAGCAGAGGCGAACGGCGACCTCGGTGCCGTCGCCCGGCGCGCGGCGGACGCGACCCTGGAATGAGAGTTCACCAGTAGTTCCCCGCCACGTCCCGCGCGGGCTTGCGCGGCTCGTTGACCAGGACGGCGACGGCCGCCCGGGACAGCCCGACCTCCGCCGCGATCTGCATCGGTCATCCACAGGGCTGGAGGTCAGGCGGCTCCGCTCGTCGCCGGGCGAGGCACCCACCGCAGGGGTGTACCTCGCTTCCTGGGTCCCGCAGCCGGGAATTCAGTTTGCCCGTCTCGGACCGCACCTGGAACCGTCTGCGCATGGACCTCGCCAGCGCCTTCCCGCCCTTCGGCCTCCGGGTCGTCTGCGGCGACCTCGAGCTGCGCCTGCCCGACGACGCCGAGCTGTTCAGCCTGGCCGACGTCGCTGTGGCCGGCATCCACCCGCCCGATCGGAGCCCGTTCGTCTTCCCGTGGAACGCCGGCGAGCCGGACGAGGTGCGCCGGAATCTCCTGCAGTACCACTGGTCGTCGCGCGGCAAGATGTCGCCGGACGCGTGGGCGCTGGAGCTCGCGGTGTTCCGCGACGGCGAGCCGATCGGCGTCCAGAGCGTGGGCGCCACGGCGTTCGGCGTGACCCGGTCCGCGGGGACCGGCTCCTGGCTCGGCCTCGTGCACCACGGCCAGGGCATCGGCAAACGGATGCGGCTGATGGCGCTCCACCTGCTGTTCGAGGGGTTCGACGCCGTCGACGCGCGGACCGAGGCCTTCGACGACAACCCGGAGTCCAACGGGGTGACCCGGTCGCTCGGCTACGCGCCGAACGGCGTCGGCGTGGTGGACAGGAAGGGCGAGGCCGCCACCGAGAACCGGTACCGGATGACCCGCGAGATGTGGGACGCGCGCCCGTCGGTGCACCGGCCGGACGTCACGCTGGAGGGCGTGGCCCCGGTCCGGGCGATGCTCGGGATGGACCGGGAGCCGTAGCCGGCCGTCACTTCTTGGCGACGGCCCACCAGATGATGCCGGCGAGGAGCAGCAGGAAGCCCAGTCCGCCCGCCAGGAACCCGACCAGGAGGATGATCCCGCTGCTGCCGATCCCGGAGACGCTGTCCGCGTTGAGCGCTCCGCCCACCGCGATGCTGACGTCGTCGGCTGCCAGCTGCGGGTCGACGGCCAGCGTGTACGTCCCGGTCCCGTCGGTCACGAGCACTCCGACGGGGAACACCGACCAGCCGTTGACCGGCACCGCGCTGACCTGGTCGGGCGGTGTGATGCTCAGCGGGCCGTTCGGCCCCTCGGCGGTCACCGCCGAGATGGGCAGGCGGGCCGAGGCGCCGTCCGAGACCTCGTAGACGATGTAGGCGGCCTCCTCCTGGACGTCGAAGGTCACGGGTGCGGTGGACGGCCCGAGTGCGAGGGCGTCGCTGCCGGCGGTGCCCTCGGTGGTCACGAGATCCGTCGGCATGAGGTCGGCGATGCCTCCGGCCGCTCCGGTGATGCCCACCGCGCCCCCGATCACGCCTGCCACCAGGACCGCGAGGCCGGCGAACGTCAGGATCTTGGGGCCGGTCTTCCGCGGCCGGGGCGCCTGCTGGTACTGGGGCGGGTACCCGTGGGCCATGCCCGGACCGGCCTGCTGCTGCGGCGCGGACCACGCCGCGTGGTCGCCGGGCTCCGGGAGAGGTGTCGTCATGGACGCATCGTGCCCGGCCACCGGTGTGCGGCCAAGGAAAGTCTCCTGAATTCACCCCGGCGGCGGCCGGTCAGCCGTAGATCGTCTCCGTGTACTGGGGGCCGTAGTGCGCCTCGACCTGAGCGAGGGTCTGCTCCGGACGCTCCAGGGTGTGCGCGATGACGGCGCGGCGGGGCACGGTCTCCAGGTCCCAGGTCTCGGGGTCCCACGTCTTGGAGCGCAGGAACGCCTTGGCGCAGTGGTGGAAGACCTCTTCGATGTCGACCTCGAGCGCGAGCACCGGGAGGTTGTGGCGCACCTGGAGGCCGGCGAGGTACGGCGCGTCGCGCACTATGCGGGCCGAGCCGTTGACCCGCAGCGTGTCGTCACGGCCCGGGATCACGAAGATGAGGCCCACGTGCGGGTTGGCGAGCACGTTGAGGAACCCGTCGGTGCGCCGGTTGCCCGGACGCTCCGGGATGGCGATCGTGCGCTCGTCCAGGATGCGCACGAGCGACCCCGCGGGGTCGCCCTTGGGGGAGACGTCCAGGTTGCCGTCGGCGTCCGACGTCGCGACCAGGCACAGGGGCGAGGCCTCGAGCCACTGCCGGTCCAGGTCGTGCAGGGAGCTGCGTACCTTGTCCGCGGCCGGGCCGAGGGGCGGCGGGATGATCTCGCGGAGCTCCTCGACAGTCGTGACGGGGATTCCGCCGAACCTGCTCGGCCGGTCGCTCTGCTCGTTGGTCATGGCCTCAACATAGGCCGGGCGCCTCGGCGACGACCAGTGAAAACTGCGTACTACGCGAATGGGGCATGTCAGACCATCCGGGTACGCTCGCAGCGCCATGACCGAGCAGACGACCCTCCCCAGCCCGCCAGCTGCCCCAGCCGGACCGCCCCGACCATGGAAGGCGCGAGCGGCCCGCCGCATCGTGGAGCAGGCGCACGGCCTGCTCGACGACGCCCGGCTGCTCACCACCGCCGACGCCGGCCTGCGCGAGCGCGTCCGCGACGCCTACACGGCGACCCGTGAGGTGCGCGTCCACGCAGTCCTGCGCGCGGTCGGCGTCACGGCCCTGGAGGACCGGCGCAAGAAGCTGCGGGTCGCCGTCCTGGAGAAGGCGGGCTTCACGCACGTCACGCAGGTGCTCGTCGCGGGGACGGACCGGCTCGTCGAGGCAGGCATCGGCGCCGGGACCGCGAAGCTCGCCACGTCCGCGGCCCGCGAGCTGGCCGACGAGGTCGACGCCGACCTGCGGTTCCGCATCGACGTCGACCCCGACGACCCGTACGCGACGGTCCTCGTCCAGACCCTGTACGCGTTCGGCCTGGCCACCGACGCCCGCCACCGGCACCTGGACGAGGCGCGCCGCGTGGCCGCCGTCGTGCCGGAACAGCTGGAGCCGGCGGGCCTCGCCACGAGCCTCTGGCGGCGCCTCGTGGCGCCCGCCGACCGCAAGGCCGCGGCCTTCGCGGCGGTCTCGGCGCTCGCGGACCAGGTGGCGCTCGCGCGGCTGACGGACGACGCGCGGGCGGTGCGCGCCGCCGTCGGGCAGCCGCCGGAGGGTGCGGAGGTGTGGGCCGACTTCGAGGCCCGGTCAGCCGAGTACTACGGGCTGCTGTCGCAGGTCGTCGACCTGGGCGACGACCACGAGGCGGCCGAGGGCGGCCTGCCCGCCGACGTCGTGCGGCGGGTCGAGGCACAACCGCTGGACCGCACGCTGCTGCGCGCCAACCTGCGCGGCTACCAGCAGTTCGGCGCCAAGTACGCCCTGGTGCAGCGCCGCACGATCCTCGGCGACGAGATGGGCCTCGGCAAGACCATGCAGTCGATAGCCGTGGCCGCGCACCTCGTGGCCACCGGCGGCACGCACGTGCTGGTGGTCTGCCCGGCGAGCGTCGTGACCAACTGGAAGCGCGAGGTGGAGCAGCACTCCGACCTGACCGCCGTCGTCATGCACGGCAACGACCGGGAGAAGGCCGCGGCCGCCTGGCTGGAGCGCGGCGGCGTCGCGATCACGACGTTCGAGGTGCTCGGCAGGCTCGACCTCCCGTACGACCTGCGGCCGGCGCTCATGGTCGTCGACGAGGCGCACTACGTGAAGAACCCCGAGACCATCCGCGGCCGCGAGGTGCGGCGCTGGGCCGACCGCTCCGACCGCGTCCTGTTCCTGTCCGGCACGCCGATGGAGAACAAGGTCGCCGAGTTCAAGAGCATGGTCGGCTACCTGCAGCCCGAGGTCGCGGGACAGCTCGACCCCAACGCCGACCTGTCCGGCGCCAGGGCCTTCCGCCGGATCGTCGCGCCCGCCTACCTGCGCCGGAACCAGGAGGACGTGCTCACCGAGCTGCCCGAGATGGTGCAGGTCGAGGAGTGGGAGCAGTTCGGCCCGGTCGACGGCGCCGCCTACCGCGACGCCGTGCTCGCGGGCAACTTCATGGCGATGCG
Source organism: Promicromonospora alba (assembly GCF_042654905.1). Taxonomy (NCBI): domain Bacteria; kingdom Bacillati; phylum Actinomycetota; class Actinomycetes; order Micrococcales; family Promicromonosporaceae; genus Promicromonospora; species Promicromonospora alba. Next base: position 311,366 of record NZ_JBHSFI010000003.1, on the reverse strand, counting down.
GCGGGCCGCGTTCGCGGTCTCGGAGCCCGAGGAGTCGGCCAAGCTGGTGCGCCTGCGCGAGCTCGTCACCGAGGCGGTCGACGGCGGCCGCCGCGTCATCGTCTTCTCCTACTTCCTGTCGGTCCTGGAACAGGTCATGGACCTGCTCGGCGACCTGGCGGTCGGACCGCTGACCGGATCGGTGCCCGTCCCGGACCGGCAGACGATGGTGGACGCGCTCTCCGAACCCGGCGGGCCGTCGGTGCTGGTCAGCCAGATCACCGCCGGGGGAGTAGGGCTGAACGTGCAGGCCGCGAGCGTCGTCATCTTCTGCGAGCCGCAGGTCAAGCCCACGATCGAGGCGCAGGCCGTCGCCCGCGCGCACCGCATGGGCCAGACCCGCACCGTGCAGGTGCACCGGCTCCTGGTCGAGCAGTCGGTGGACCAGCGGATGATGGAGATCCTCGGCTCCAAGTCGGCGCTGTTCGAGGAGTTCGCCCGCCAGTCCGAGATCACCGACGCCTCGCCGTCGGCCGTGGACGTCGCCGCGCCGACCGAGACCTCGCTGTCGCGGACCATCCTCGCCGAGGAGCAGGAGCGCCTGGGCCGCACACCATGAGCGAGCCCTGACGGCCCATCTGGGTGTGATATCCGGTCCCCACGGGATTGAGGTTCACTGACGTCGTGTCCATGCTGACGTCACCACCAGGCGCGACGGTCACGCACTTCCTGTCGCCCGGAAGGCTGCTCGCGCCGGCCCGGCGCGTGGTCCCGTTCGTGGGGCGGACCGCCGAGCTCGCGGCGCTCCTCGACTGGTGCACGGGTCCGGCGGCGGCGGCGGTCGAGCTGGTCACCGGCCCGCGCGGCGTCGGAAAGACCCGGCTGGCCCGCGAGGCGGCACACGCCATGGCGCACGCCGGCTGGACCTGCCTCGACGTGCCCGACGGCGCAGAACCCGCGGCCCTGCCCGCCGTCCCCGACGGCGCCCCCGCCCTCCTGGTGCTCGACGACGCCGAGACGCGCGGGCCGGCGCTCGCGGAGCTCCTGCGGACGGCCGCGCGGGGCCGCAACGGTGCGCTCAGGATCCTGCTGGTCGGGCGCGACGTCGGCCCGTGGTTCAACCGGCTGACCGCCACGGGCCTGGCGGTTCGGGCGCTGCTCGAGCCGGCGCGCGCCGGTGACGATCTGAGCGCCCAGGTGCTTCCCGGACAGGTGGACGCCCGGCTGGTCACGGCGTTCGTGGAGCCGTACGCGCAGGCCCTCGGGGTCCCCGTGCCGCGGGTGGCCGTCGGGTCGGTGCCCGGTGGTGCCCGCATGCTCGACCTGCACGCGGCAGCGCTCTGCGCGGTCATGCGGACGCAGGTGCGCGGGCCCCGGAGCGCGCTGCCGGTCGACGTGTCCGACGCCCTCGACGAGCTGCTCGAGCACGAGCGCTGGACCTGGTTCCGCTCGGCCGAGGAAGCGGGGCTGCTGGGCGAGGCGGGTTTCCTGCCCGAGGCCATCGACTCCCTGGTAGCGGCCGCGACGCTCACGGGCGTGCGCACCGCGGACGCCGCGGAGAACCTCGTGCGGCGCGTCGCGGACGTGATACCAGGGGTGCGGCCGGGCGCGGAGGCCGACATCGGGCGGTGGCTGGTGCGGCTGGACCCGCACCGGGCGCTGCCCCGCCGGCTGGTCGACCCGCACCTGCTGGCCGAGCTCACGGACACGCCGCAGCTGCTCGGGGCGTGCCTGGCGGGAGCGGCGGCGCCGTCGGTCAGGCGGGCCGCCCTGCGCACCGCCGGCATGGTGGTGGAGCGGCTCGACCGGCGGTCCGCGGGCCTGAGCGACGCGCTCGACCAGCTCGGGGCTGCCGTCGCAGCTCTCCCGGAGGACGGTCACGTGCTGCGTACCGTCTCCGGAGCGCTCCCGCACCCGTCGCTCGCGCTGGGCGAGCTGCGCGCCGAGCTCACGCTGCGCACCCTCGCCGCCACCCCCGACGGCGACCGCGCGCGCCGCGCCGAGGCCCTGCGCGACGTCGGGGTGGCGCTCGGTGAGGTGGGCCGGTCCGCGGACGCGGAGCGGTACGAGCGGCAGGCCGTCGCGCTGTTCCGTGGCCTCGTGGAGCAGGACCCGCACCGGTTCCGGCCGCGCTTGGCCGCGGTGCTCGCGAACCTGGGCGCGACCTTGTCCGACCAGGGACGGCCGCAGGACGCGCTGCGGTGCGAGGAGGAGGCGGTCGCCCTGCTCCGGCTCGTCGACACCGACCACCCCGGCGTGGTCACGCTCGACCTGACGACGGCGGTGTCGAACCTCGCCGTCACGCTGGCGGAGCTGGGGAAGCCGTTGTCCGCGCTCGCGCCGAGCCGCGAGGCGGTGGAGCTCTGGCGTGGGCTCGCCGGCCGCAACCCCGACCGGTTCACGCGGGCGCTGGCCCTGTCCCTGATGAACGTGGCTCGTCGGCTGCTGGAGCTCGACAGGGGTGCGGAGGCGCTGCCGGCCGCCGAGGAGTCCCTGGAGATCCGCCGGCGTCTGGCCCACGCCGATCCCGACGAGCACCTGTCGGGGCTCGGCGACTCGCTCGAGGTCATGGGCAGCGTGCTCACCGACCAGGGCCGGGGCGTGGAGTCGCTGCGGTACCTCGAGGAGGCGGTGGAGATCCGGCGTCGGACCGCGGAGGAGAACCCGGGCCGCTACCTGGCAGATCTCGCGCACTCGCTCCGGGCGCTGGGCACGCAGCTGTCGGGCCTCGGCAAGCGGGCCGAGGGCCTCGAGCTGCAGCAGGAGGCGGTAGGGGTGCAGCGGCGGCTCGCCGCCGACAACCCTGGCCGGTACGTGCCCGAGCTCGCGGAGGCGCTGTCCGCCCTCGGCGTCACCCACTCGCGGCTGGACCGCCCGCAGGACGCGCTCAACGCGGAGCGCGAGGCGACCAGGACCTGGCGCGAGCTGGTCACCACCGACCCGCACCGCTACCGTCCCCGGCTGGCGCGGTCGCTGACCAACCTGAGCTCGATCTTCGCCGTGCTCAAGCTCGGTGACGAGGCGGTGGCGCCCGCGAGCGAGGCGGTGGCGCTCCTGCGGGACCTCGTCGCGGAGAACACGCCGAAGTACCGGCCGAGCCTCGCGGCGGCGCTGCGCGTGCTGGCGCTCGCGCTGCACGACCAGGGGCGGTTCGCCGAGGCGCGGCAGGCCAGGGGCGAGGCCGAGGAGCTGGGCGGGCTCGCGACGGCCTGAGGCCCCGGTCTCGGCGTGCCCCCGTAGTTGTCGGGCGAAACCGATGTTCCAGTATTGTCTAGACTTGACCGATTCGTTGCCTTAACATCGAATTGGTGATACCAGGTCGTGTGCGCGAATCCTGGGGGTGGTCCAGATGCAGGGATGGGCTCGGGGGAGTCTCCTGGTCGTCGCGCTCGGCGCGACGTCGAACCTCGTTCTTACTTTCATTCCCGACGTGATGCCGCCCCGGGTGACGATCCCCATCATCTGGTGCACCGGCGTCGCGACGGTCGTCATAGCTGTCGTGTACCTGTTCGAGCAGACGATCGCCGTCCGGCAGCGGGTGGAGCGGGAGGCCGATCTCGAGCGGGCGCGGCTGCTGAACGAGCTGCGGCAGTACCGGGGGATCGAGTGGGTCAGCGCCGACCGCGAGCACCGGAACGCGTCGCTGGAGATCTGGAAGTCCGCGCGGCGCCAGGTGGTGGTCTTCGGGTTCGGCATGACGAGCGTCGCCCGCGACCCCAACCTGATCTGGGCGATGGTGAACCGCGGCGTGGACGTCGACGTCATCAAGGTCGACCCGCAATGGCTCGTGGACCAGCCCGCGATCGCCGCCACGATCGACGGGTACTACGACCGGGACGAGGCCTTCATCGGGCAGGTCCGGCAGGCGCACGAGCGGCTGGAAGGGCTTGCGCGCGAGATCAACGCCGAGGGCCGGGGGCAGCTGAACATCCACACCTACCGGACCACCGTCCAGTACAGCGGCTCGATCCGGGACCCCGGCACGCCGGAGGCCTCGGGCTACGTGGAGTTCCACCTCTACCGGAAGTCGATCGAGCGGCTCGGCATCGGCCTGACGCGGTACGACGACGAGGACGAGCTCAACCCGCCGATCCTGCACCACGTGCTGCACTCGCTCTCCCTGGCCGTCGGGCACCCGGTGCCGGCGGTACGCCGTCCGCGGGCGCTGGGGCGCGGGGACGAGGGGCTCGCGCTGGGCGAGGAGGACACGCGGCCGGGGACGGGATCGTGAGCAAAGTGGGTAAGCGGCTGACGCCCACCTCGAGGCCGGGAGGCCTCCGTCGTCCCTGGGCCGGCGGGGGCCTGCTCCTGGTCGTCCTCGGAGTGTGTGTGAACCTGCTGCTCACTTTTGCGCCCGACGTCGTCCCCGCATGGGTCGCCGGCGCCGTGGTCGTGTTCACCTCGGTAACACTGGTGCTGGTGGCAGGTGCGGTGCTGGCCCAGCGGCTCCGGTCGTCGCTGGACGCGGAGGCCGCGGCCGCGCGGGCGGAGGAGCTGGCGGAGACTGCCCGGCGTGAGCTGCGCGGGGTGGTCTCCGCAGGCAAGGAACGTCTCCGCGGAGCGGAGTTCTCCGAAGTTCTTCTCGGCGCGCGTCGACGGCTGATCGTTCACGGTGTCGGCATGACCAACATCTCGCGCGAGCGGGATCTGATCCGGACGGCAGCCGTCGGCGGGCTGGAGATCCATCTCGTGATGGTGGACCCACGGTGGCTCAGGCGGACCAGACGGATGCCCGCCGTGCTGGCGCGCTATTACGACGAACCGCAGCTGCTTGTCCGGGTCGAGAAGGCGTACCAGGACCTCACGATCATGGCTCGCGAGGTCAACGCCGAGTGCGGCGAGGTGCGGGTGCGCGTACACACCTACTGTGCGGTCTCTACGTTCGGCGCGACGATCGCGGAGCCGGGGACGTCCGACGCCAACGGCTTCGTGGAGTTCCACGTGACGGGGCGCCCGCCGCGTCGCATCCGGTTCGGCGTCCGACACTACCGGGACGGGCCGAGGGACAGGTCGGTCGTGTCGCAGATGGTCGACGCGATCTCCGACCTGTGCGGGTTCGACTTCTCGGCGCCTATCCCCGACCGTCCGGTGCCTCTCGACGTCGAGCAAGCACTGTGAGCCACGCTTTGCCACGCATGTCGGTCGTGGGCAGGTCAGTGATCAGAAATCTGTCTCCGGCGGCGTCCCGGATGAGGCTGAGGAAGTCTTCCTTCGGGTAGTGGCCCCGCCAGCGCTCCACATACGTTCCGTCGGCACCGGCCTTGCCCAGGTAGGCCTCCCGTCGACTGTCCTCGACGGTGGTCGAGAACAATGCTGTTCCACCGGAGGCAACGAGATCGAGAGCCCTCTTTACCACCTCATCGTCGACCGGCTTGGGGAAGAGATGAACGAAGGCGTTGGCAACGACCAGCTCGAACTGGCCCTCGAGTGCTACGAGCTCACCACGAGCGTCGCGGAATTTTCCGGTAAGGAACTCGCCCTCGAGGAACAGGGGCCCGTCGCGGTCGGGACGCCGGTTGCGGGCGAGCTCGATCATGCGAGGTGAGAAGTCGATCCCTGTCACTTCGTAGCCGTGCTCTGCCAGCAAGAACGCATGAGAGCCGTCAGCGCAGCCGATGTCGAGGGCACGGCCTGTCAGAGGCTTCCGTGAGTCGTTGAGCTGGCCGCTCAGCCATTCGGCGGCGTGTCTCATGCGCAACGGCGACGTCACCCGATAATCCTCGGCAAGGGCCTGGTAAGCCGCCAGGTTCACGTCCAGTACGGAGGCGAGGTCTGGCCTGAGTGCGATCGCTGCACTCGTTGTTGCGGCCGACATGCGGCTCCTTGCATGGGTCGGTTGAGGAACGGATCATTTGCCGCCGGGGTGATGCGGCCCTCGGATTTTGGCAGATCTAGCGCACACTTGCACGCCTGGGCGCAGAGGCGGGGAGCGGCGATTCGCGTCCAGACGCAGTGAAACCAGATCGCGATGTGGCACTATCCGGTGTGTGCCTTTGGAGAAAATTGCCCTGATCAGTGACGTGCACGGCAACCTCACCGCACTTGATGCGGTGCTCGACGACATCGAGTCGCGCGGTGTCGATCGGATCATCAACCTCGGTGACTTCGTGGGAAAGGGCCCACGAGGCGGCGAGGTCGTCGACCGGTGCGACAAGGTGTGCGACGTCAATATCCGGGGCAACTGGGACGACCACCTGCCCGTGTGGAGCGACGAGTCGGCGCCCGAGATGATCTGGTGGCGCGACGAGCTGCGCCAGGATCAGCGCGACTGGCTGCGGGCGCTCCCGATGAGCCACGACCTGTTGCTCAGCGGGCGGCACATCAGGCTGTTCCACGCGTCCGCGACCAGCCCGCACGTGCGGGTGCGCGCCAAGCACACGGCGGAGGAGTTCGCGGGGATGTTCGCCAACACGGCGATGACGGGAGGTGGCCCGGCGCCGTCCATGGTCGGCTACGGCGACATCCACGACGCCTTCGTCGAGGTGGAGCGAGGGCGCACCCTGTTCAACGTCGGGAGCGTGGGCAACCCGCTGGACGAGCCGGTTCCGAGCTACGCGATCCTGGAGGGGGCCGTCGACGAGCCGGGTCAGGCGCCGTTCGGGCTGCAGTTCGTCCGGGTGCCGTACGACATCGAGGCGGAGATCGAGGCCGCCGCACGACTCGGCATGCCGGCCCTTGAGCCTTATGCGGTCGAGCTCCGCACGGCGGTCTACCGCGGGTTCCAGGGGATGTGACCTGAGGGCTCGATCAGGAAGCCTGGTCAGGAGATCCGGTCAGGCGGGCCGGTCCACCACGACGTCGATCCAGAGCTTGCCGTCGGCGTCCGGGTCGACGACCACCCAGGGCCGGACCGGGACCTTGACCCCGTAGACGTCGCGGGCGGCCTCCCGCACGAGCCACATGAACGACTCGACCGTGTAGTGGTTCCGCCAGCGGTGGGCCGTCCGGCCGTCCGCGCCGGCCTTGATCTCCAGGCCCTGCCGGTCTGCGGCGTCCGCCGTCGTGGAGATCAGTGCGGTGCCGCCCGGCGTGACATGGCGGAGGACCTTGCGCACGGCGTCGTCGTCAGCCTCCGGCGGAAAGAGGTGGACGAAAGCGGTGGCGAGGACGAGGTCGAACCGTTCGCCGTCGAGCGGTGCCTCTGTGCCCCGGTCGTCGACGTATCGGCCCGCCAGGAACTCACCGTGCAACCACCGGGGCTTGTTCGGCACGGTCGGGTCGTCCGAGAGCTCGCGGGCCGCGGCGATCATGGGTGCCGAGAAGTCGACGCCGGTGACCGCGTAGCCGAGTGCGGACAGGACCCGCGAGTGGGTTCCGTCGGCGCAGCCGATGTCCAGTGCCGTCGGATGTGCCGGGGCGGTTATCTGCGGAAGGCGCTGCGTCAGCCATTTCTTGGCGTTTTCTTGACGCACCCCGGTTGTGCCCTTGTAGGTACCGGCGAGCATGTCATAGGCGGCACGATTGATCTCAAGAATCCATTGAAGATCGGGAGAAGTGCCGCTGTCGGCCGGAATCAGTGCGGACACTGCGGACGGCGCGGCCATCCATCCCCCTTGCGCGCGATGGATCGTTCCGATCCGCCAGTTGACCAGGAAAACCGTCGGACCCATTCGGGCCGGCGGAATGGCGCTTATCGTGTCACACCTTGCGCTGGCGCGCGTTCACTGGCGCGGACGCCGGCACGGCTGCGGGTGGGAGCAATTGCCGCGAGCCCGGCTCTCAGGGAGAAAAGAATCATCATCGAATATCGAAACTCGCACCGATTCGACTGGACTCCGGCCACCTGAGCGCGCAAGACTAGCGGTGTGAACGAAATCACATTGGAAGCAGAAGTCAACCGACCGCACCAGGATCTGACGACGCTCGAAGCCGCGCGTCTGCTGGGAGTGTCGAAGCTGCACGTCATCGACCTTCTCGAGGCAGGTGAGATCGATTACCACATGGTCGGCAGCGACCTGATGTTCAACGCAGCGGAGATCGCGTCCTACAAGTCGGACCGCGAGCACCGCGACTCGGAGTCCCTCGTATCCGCATGACCCCCGCGCGGCGGCCGGCGCCCTGGCGCTTCCGCTGATGCAGCGGGTGCGCCTCGCACACCGGCGACGCCGCGCACCCTGACGCCTGAGCGCACGTTCATCACCTTCAGAACGTGCGCTCTTGTCGTACCGGGGCCGCTCGTCACGCCGAGCGCGTCGCACCGAGCCCGTCACGCCCAGCTCAGCGGCTGCAGGTCCTCCGCGCCCTCGGTCAGCAGGCCGGCGACGGTCTCGGCAGGCACAGGTCGCCCGCCCCACGCGTCGACGCCGACGTTGATCTGCCTGCCGCGCCGGCGCCAGGTGTCGTGCACGTGGCCGTGCACCACCCAGGCGCCCTGGTCCGCCGGCCGGTACTCGACGAACCGGTCCTCGCCGTGCGAGTCGCCCGCGTACGGGAAGTGCGACAGCACGACGCTGTGCCCGCCCACGGTGACCGGCTCCGGCCGGTCGTGGATCTCGGCGAAGCCCGCGTCCAGGTACCGCTGCCTCTCCTTGGCCCGACGCCGTTCGCGCGCCTCCGGGTTGCCTTTGCGCAGCGGGCGGTCACCCTCCCAGCAACGGTCGTGGTTCCCGGGCACCAGGAGCTTGCGCCCCGCCAGCCGGCCGATGTGGGTGAGCGACTCGTCGAGCGCACCGAGGGCGACGTCGCCGAGCACCCACACGGTGTCGTCGTCGGTGACCGTCTCGTTCCAGAGCTGGACGAGCCGGGAGTTCATCGCGCCGACGCCGGGGAACGGGCGGTCGCAGAACCGGATGATGTTCAGGTGCCCGAAGTGCTGGTCGGACGTGAAGTACGTAGTCATGTCGGGACGTATTCAACAGGCTCCCGTGCCGCCGAGGAAGGGAATTCGGCGGCACGGGGAACGCGTCCTGTGCTCAGGATTTGTGGCTCCACGTGCAGAACCCGCTGTCGGCGGTGAAGTTCTCCTTGCCGAGGTTCCCGTCCTCCCAGTCGTAGATGACGCCGTCGTGCCGGGTAGCCGTGATGTAGTCGCCCGCCGGGATGGTCACGGTCTCGCTCGGGACCGTGAGCGAGTAGCCGACGCACTCCGGCTGGTCGCCCTTCGCGTAGTACTTGCAGTCGTCGCACGCCTCGATGGTGATGACGCCGGTGGCCGGTCCGGTGTAGACGATCTCCATCTGCTCCGGGCTGTAGTTGTGGACCGTCAGGGTGACAGTTCCCTCTGGCTCCTTGAGCGAAGGCAGCTTCACGCCCGCCTCCGGGTCCCGCAGTGCGATGCCCGTGGCGATCTGGAGGCGTCCGGCGTACCCGGCCTCCTTCGCCCTGGGATACGCGTCGAGGATCGCGGCCAGGTTGGCTTGCGCGTCGAGGTGGTCCTTGGCCTTGAACTGTCGCACCGCGCACTTGAGCAGTCCGGCCGGCACCTTGGTCCGGGCCTCGTCGGCCAGGGCGCTGACCTTGCCGGAGTCGAAGCCGGCCAGGAAGCTCGCCGAGTCCCTCGCCGCGACCGTCCCGGTGCAGCCACCCTTGCTCGCCAGCTGCTTGATCACGCCGTCTCGCCACTCCGCCAGGTCGTCGGGCAGGGCCGCCGCCGGATCGCTGGACGGGTGGTCGGTCATCAGCTCGGCCAGCGGCTCCTTCGCGTCGCGGAGCTCACCTTCCTCGATGAGCTCCATGCCGCAGCCGTGCAGCGCGCCGGACAGCTCGCCCTCCGCGACCGCCTGCAGCGGGCCGCCGGTCCCGGGTTCGGCGAAGTGCCGCACCGCGGTGAGCGCGTTGCACTCCTTGTCGCCCTTGGCCTGCGCGTACAGGTCGTCGATCAGCCCGGGGACCCGATCGGCGGCCCGCGTGCCGGGGTGCTCCTCCGCCGTCTGCAGATATGTCGTGTACGCGGTGTCGTAGGTCTTCCGGAACGCGCCGAAGGCCGTGCCCGCGGAGTCCAGGCTCGCCTCCGCCTGGGCCAGGTCGTGCGCGAGGTGCTGCTCCAGCACCTCGTGCTGCGTCACCACGTAGGCGGCGCCCAGGAGGGGAACGATCGCGAGCGTGGCCCACGCGGTCCGGCGGGCGGCGCGCGGCGTCCAGACGGTGCGCTGCGGCGTCTCGCGGCGCGCCCGGCGCCGGGCGAGGAGCGCTGCGTCCAGCGCGAACAGGCCGAGCGCGCCGAGGTAGCCGAGTGCCCACCAGACGGCGATCGGCTCGCGCCCGATCGGCAGCGCGACCCAGACCAGACCTGCCGTCGCGGCCAGCGCCACGACCAGGCGGAGCCACGCGCGCAGGTGCAGGTAGCCGAGACCGAGCCCGCTCAGGTTGAGCAGGGCGGCGGTCAGGGGGCGGGCCGACGGGCGAGGGACGCCGTCGGCGTCCGGGGGCGTCGCGGGCGGCTCCGGAGCCTCGCCCGTGGCGTCGGTGGGCGCTGCGGCGGGCTCCTCGGGGAGGATCGCCGTCGGCGCGGGTTCAGTGCTCATGAGCCGCGATGCTAGGTGCCCCGTCTGTCCCGAATTGGCGAAAAGGGGCGGTTGAGTCGGGTGAATTGCCCCGATGAGTCCGAACCGTAATGAGCGGCTGTCATGTCCGCCGGAATGGGCGATGATCGGCGGGTGGACCTCGCCGTCGATCTGAGCCAGCGCACCGGTCGCACCGATGCGATCTACCGCGCGCTGCACGCGGCGCTGACCGCCGGCCGGATCCCCGCGGGGGAGCGGCTGCCCTCGACCCGGGACCTGGCCCGGGACCTCGGCGTCTCGCGCGCGAGCGTCGCGGAAGCCTACGAGCGGCTCGTCGCCGAGGGGTTCCTGGAGACGCGGCCCGGATCAGGCACGTTCGCGACCGCCGCGGCGGGCGACAACCCACGCGTGCGGCACCGTGCGGCGGGCGCCCTGCGCCCCCGGGCCGGCTGGCGCTGGGCCCCGCACGCCACGAGCGGCGACGCGCCAGTGCCCGCGCACGACTTCCGGGTGGGCATCCCCGACGCGAGCATCTTCCCGTTCGACACCTGGCGCCGCCTGCTCGCGGCCGAGTCGCGGTCCGGCGGACCGGCCGGGGGCGCGTACTCCGCCCCGGCGGGCCTGCCCCGGTTCCGGGAGGCGGTCGCCCGCTACGTGGCCGGTTCGCGGGGGGTGCACGCCGAGCCCGGTGACGTCATCGCGACGACCGGCGCGCAGCAGGCCCTCGACCTGGTGGCGCGGGTGCTGCTCGAACCGGGGGACGTCGTCGCCATGGAGGACCCTGGCTACCCCGAGGCGCGCGAGCTCTTCGCACTGCACGGCGTCCGGGTGGTGCCGGTGCCGGTCGACGCCGAGGGGCTCGTCGTGGACGACATCCCGCCCCGGGCCCGCCTGGTCTACACCACTCCGTCGCACCAGTTCCCGCTCGGGATGCCGCTGTCGCTGGCCCGGCGCCGTGCCCTGCTGGCGCACGCGGCACGCCACGGGACGGCGGTGATCGAGGACGACTACGACAGCGAGTTCCGCCGCGCCCGCCGTCCGCTGGAGTCGTTGCAGGCCCTCGACCGCGACGGGCGTGTCGTCTACGTCGGCACCTTCTCGAAGTCGCTGCTGCCGGGCCTGCGCGTCGGTTACCTGGTGGCGCCCCCGTCACTGCGCGACGCGCTGCTCGCGGCCCGGCAGCTCACCGACGGCCACGGCGCCGTGCACGTGCAGGCGGCGCTCGCGCGCTTCATCGACGACGGGCTGCTCGCCCGGCACGTCCGGAAGGCCTCCGCGCACTACACCGAGCGGCACGAGATCCTGCTGGACGCGCTGGCGGGCCTGCCCGTGGAGCCGGTGCCGTCGGCGGCGGGCCTGCACGTCGCCGCCTACCTGTCCGCCGACGCTCCGCTGGGTTCGCAGGAGCTCGTGGCCCGTGCCCGACGGCGGTCGGTCGCCCTGGACTCCCTCGCCGCCTACGCGGTGGGTCCCCACCGCGACGGGGTGGTGCTCGGGATCGGCGGTGCGGTCACGGGCACTATCCGGCCAGGTATCCGGGTTCTGGAGCAGCTGCTGGCGTGACGGCGGCCGCGGCGCGCGCCCGCCGCCGTCGCCACGTCGCCCAGGCCAGCCCGCCCAGCGCGGCGAGCACCGGGCCGGTCATGTGCGGTCCGGTCATCACGAGGAGCCCGAGCGCGGCCACCAGCGACACCGCCGCGCACCACCAGGCCGCGCCCCGGCGCGGCAGGAGCCGCAGCGCCGCGGCGGTGCCCACCACGTAGAGCAGGGAGAACGTGGCGGTCGCCATGAGGAGGATCGCGTCGGTGGACTGGTGCAGGGCGGCGAGCAGCGCCGTCGTGCCGAGGGCGACCGCCGTGATGAGCGCCAGCGAGCGGCGGGGCGTGCGGCCCGGCGCGGACGCGAGCCACGCCGGGAGCGCGCCGTCGCGGGCCAGCGCCGCGCCCATCCGGCTGCCGCCCGCGAAGTAGACGTTGATGGCTCCGACGGTCAGCAGCACGGCCAGCACCGTGGTGACGGGCCGGGCGCTCTCGCCGAACCCGAGCACCAGCAGGTCCGAGAGCGGTGCGGGACCGGGCGTCGGCCCCAGCACCGCCACCGTCGCGAACGCGACACCCAGGTACAGCACGCCCACTGCCGCCACTGCGATGGCGGTGGCCCGGGGAATGTCCCTGGCGGGGTTGCGGTACTCGGCGGACAGCGAGCCGAGGATCTCCCAGCCCGCGAACGCCCAGACCAGCAGGGCCGCGGCGGAGCCGACGGCGCCCCAGCCGTGCGGGGCGAACGGCGTGAGGTGCGCCGGCTGCGCGTGCGGCAGGGCCACGACCACCGCGACGGCCAGCAGGAGCGCGACCACCCCCGCGATGACGAGCTGTGCCGTGCCGGACACCCGCAGGTCGAACCAGTTCATCACCGCGCACACCGCGATGATGGCGACGGTGGTGACCAGTGCGGTCCCCGTGCCGCCGCCGGTGGCGTCCGCGACGTAGGCCCCGGCGAAGCCCGCCGCGGCGGGTGCGCCCACGGGGATCGTCGCGTAGAACGCCCAGCCGACCATGGTGGACGCCCGCTCGCCGAACGCGAGGCGGGCATAGGTGGCCACGCCGCCGCCGTCGGGGTGGCGCGCGCCGAGCGCGGCGAAGGTCGTGGCGAGCGGGATGGACAGGAGCACGAGGGCCGCCCACGCGACCAGGGACGCCGGGCCCGCCACGCCGGCGGCCAGGGCGGGCAGGGAGATGACGCCGGTGCCGAGCATCGCGCCGAGGGTGAGTGCGGCGCCCTGGGGGACGCTGAGTCCGTTCTGCATGGCCCGAGGCTATGCGCCAGGTGGACCGCCGAACGGGCCGGTTCTCGGCTGATCGTTCAGGCCAGTTGTCGCTGTTCTCACACTGTGCGGCTCACACCGTGCGCGCCGGGAGCTGCGGTGCGGTCGCCAGGTCGCGCAGACGACGCAGGCCCGCCGTGGTCGCGATGACGACCAGCGTGTCGTCGGCGTGCAGGTACCACCCCTCCGACGGCTCGATCATGCGGCCGCCACCCCCGCTCGCCTGCGGCTTCGTGCGGATGGCGAGCAGGCGGCTCCGCACGACGCCCTCGGCGTCCTCCTCCTCGCCGTCGAGATCGACGTCGTCGGGATGCATGCGGGCGAGCCGGCTGCCCTCCATGATCACTATCTCGGCGAGCACCAGCACCCGGTCACGGTACGGGATGGTCGCCTTGACCTCCTGGCCGATCATCGACGCGGCGAACCACGGCGCGGCGAGGAACGAGGAGCTGAGCCCCACGGAGTCGGGGATCTCGCGGCGGATGCGCCGCGACAGGTCCTTGTCGTACACGCGCAGGACCGTGCGCAGCGGCGTCGGTGCGTCCTCCGGCCGCGGGATGGAGCGTGCTGAGAAGCCGATGCCGATGGTCGTCGCGCCGCCGCTCGTGACCACCACTATCGCCTGGGCGGTGTCGACGTACGCGGAACGCAGGGTCGCCGCCCGGCGTGCGTCGCCGATGACCACGGGCACGTCCCTGGCGCGGGCCACCGCGATACCGCGCGCCGACTCGTCGATGTCGACGGCGACCACGGGCACACCACGACGGTCCAGGGACCTGACGATGCGGGTGCCGAGGTCACCGAGCCCGACGACGACCACGTGGTCGGACATCGCGTGCAGCGGAGAACCGGCGTCGAGCAGGCGCTGGGTCCGCACGACGCCGTCGACCACCACACCGGTGACCCACGGGATGACGGCGACGCTCACTATCGTCAGGACCACCTGGGTGGCCTTGACGACAGGGTTGGCGTCGTGGTCGGGGTCGCTGCCCGCCAGCGCCGGCAGCACCGCCTCGTACAGCGCGCCGAAGAAGGACGAGCCGGTCGCGAGCTGGATGGTCGTCGCACCGACGAGGACGACCACGAGAAGGACCCCGGCAGCGAGCAGCAGGTTCCAGCCCGACGTGATCGCCAGGGTGCGCAGGTACTCGCCGAACCGGCGCCGCCGGTGCGGGTCCACCTCGTCCTCGTCCGGTTCGAGGTCGGCCTTCAGCTCGGGCAGGACGTCGTGCCCGCCGGCGTCCGCCAGGAGCACCTTCGGGGCGAGCCCGGCCAGCTCCTCGTCGTTCGGGAGCGCCGTGACGGTGCCGTCCTCGTTCGTCGCGAACAGGACCATGCGGGTGGGCAGGGACGTCTCCTCGTCCGACACGGTGACGAGGCGGCGATGCTGCACCGGGAGGCGGACCTGCCGGCGCAGCGCCGCGGCGACGATCTCGGGCGCCGCGAACGCCGACGCCGAGAGCACCGTGCAGCGGTCGCGCTGCAGGTGCCGCCCGAGCGACTCGTCGAAGATCCGGACCACCACGTGCAGTGCGGGCCAGGCCTCGCGGAGCAGGAGGGCCAGGGCGACGTTGCCGCCGTCGTCCTGGTCCACGAGCGCGGCGGCGTGAGCACGGTCCGCGCCGGCCGCCGTCAGGACCTTCTCGTCGACCCGGTCGGTCTCCACGAGGTCCACCCGGTCGAGGGCCGCCATCTCCTGGGCGTACCGGGACGAACGGTCGGGTACGACCACCGTCACGGTGCCCCTGTAGCGCGTGCTGAGCGCTCTGGTCAGGCGAAACGCGAGCGGACCGTCGCCCACCACCACGTAGTGCGCGTGCGTTCCCGGACCGACGTCTGTCATGGTCGCAGAGCGTAGCGGGGCCCTCCGACAACGACGCACGAAAGTGTGCGCGGTCGTCGGAGGGCCCGGATGCGGCTCTCAGTGTCAGGCGGGGACGTTCGCCACGCCGTCGGGCAGGAACCGCTTGCCCAGGACCTTCTCGCTGTAGCCGGTGCGGTCCAGGTACGGCGTGATGCCGCCCGTGTGGAAGCCCCAGCCGGCGCCGAGGATCATCGCGAGGTCGATCTGCTGCGGGCCGTGCACGACGCCCTCGTCCAGCATCAGGCCGATCTCGGTGGTCAGCGCCGTGAGCACCTGGTCGAGCACGCCGTCGGCGTCGAGCACGTTCTGGCCGTGCCGACCGGGCTCGCCCGGCGTCAGCGCCTCGCCGAAGTACTCCTGGATGGCCGGGTTGACCGGCTTGGGCAGACCCTTGGGGCCGTCCAGCACCACGCGGGTGCCGTCCTCGACGATCTTGGCCAGGCCGGCCGACGCCGGGATGCGGTCGCCGAGGTTCTCCCGCAGCGACGTCAGCACGTGCTGCGCGACGGCGGGGCCCACCAGGTCGGTCAGCTCGAACGTCGGCATCGGGAAGCCGAGCGGGGCGAGCGCGCGGTCCGCGAGCTCGACGGGGGTTCCGCCCTCGATCGCGTCCAGGACCTGGCCCATCACGAGCAGCAGCAGGCGGTTCACGATGAAGCCCGGGCGGTCGGCCGACATGATCGCCGTCTTGCGGAGCTTCTTGGAGATGGCGAACGCCGTGGCGAGGGCATCGTCCGAGGTGCGCTCGGCGTTGATCACCTCGACCAGCGGCATCTGGGCCACCGGGTTGAAGAAGTGGATGCCGACCACGCGCTCCGGGTGCTGCAGGTCCGCCGCCATCTCGGTGACGGACAGCGCGGAGGTGTTGGTCGCCAGCACCGTCTCGGGGGAGATGACGCCCTCCAGCTCGGCGAACACCTTCTTCTTGAGCCCCATCACCTCGGTGACGGCCTCGATCACGAAGTCGCACGAGGCGAACTCGCCGATGTCGGTGGTGCCGGACACCGAGGCGACGATGCGCTGCGCGGCGTCGGGCGAAAGGCGCCCGCGGCCGGCGAGCTTCTCCGCCGTCTCGCGGACGAAGGACAGGCCCTTGTCCACGCGCTCCTGGTCCAGGTCGCGCATGACCACCGGCACGCCGAGGCGCTGCGCGAACAGGAACGCCATCTGGGCGGCCATCAGACCGGCGCCCACGACGCCGACCTTGGTGACCGGCCTGGCGAGCTTGGGGTCGGGGGCGCCCTGGGGCTTCTTGCCGCCGCCCACGAGGTTGAACGCGTAGATGCTGGCGCGCATCTCGTCGGACATGATCAGGTCCGCCAGCGCCTGGTCCTCGGCCGCGAAGGCCTCGGCCTTGGTGGCGTTCCGGGCCCCGGCGATCAGCTCCAGCGCGCGGTGCGGCGCGGGACGTGAGGTGCCGACGACGGCGTCGAGCTGGGCCTTGGCAGCGGCGACGACGCCGTCCCACACCGGCTGCGGGTCGAGCTCGCGACGGGGCACCTCGACCTCACCGGTGACGACCTTGGCCGCCCAGATGATGGACTGCTCCAGGAAGTCGGCGGCCTCGAACAGCTCGTCGACCAGGCCGATCTTGAGGGCTTCGGCGGGCTTGTACGGCTTGTTCGCCGCCGGCCGCGTGAGGATGACCTCGATCGCCTTCTCGACGCCGATCAGGCGAGGGACGAGGTAGGCGCCACCCCAGCCGGGGATGAGGCCGATGCCGGTCTCGGGCAGGCCGAGCGCAGCAGCGTCGGAGGCCACCGTGCGGTAGTCGCAGTTCAGCGCGACCTCGAGGCCGCCGCCCAGCGCGAGGCCGTTGACGAATGCGAAGGTCGGCACGCCGGTGGCCTCGCGCAGGTCGCCGAGGATCGTGTACGCGGCGTGGCCCATGCGGCCCAGCTCGACGGCCTCGGCGTGGTCGTGCACCGACGTGATGCCCTTGAGGTCGGCGCCCGCGGCGACGAAGTAGGGCTTGCCGGTCACGCCGACGGCGACGATCTCGCCGGCCTCGGCACGGGTGCGGACGACCTCGAGCGCGGCCTTGAGCTCGGCCATGCCGGCCGGGCCGAACGTGTTCGGCTTGGTGTGGTCCAGGCCGTTGTCGAGCGTGACCAGCGCGAGGACGCCGGCGCCGCCGGGCAGCCGCACGTCCCGGACCAGCGAGTGGGTGACGCGCTCCGCGGGAGCGTTGGGGGTCTCAGGCACTGGTCAGTTCTCCTCGTCCGTGTGGCCGGAGTAGTCGGCGTGGTGGGGGTTCTCCCAGATGACGCTGCCGCCCTGGCCCAGGCCCACGCACATGGCGGTGAGGCCGTACCGGACCTCGGGGTGCTGCTCGAACTGGCGGGCGAGCTGCGTCATCAGGCGGACGCCGGAGCTGGCCAGGGGGTGGCCCATGGCGAGGGCGCCGCCGTACTGGTTGACCCGGGCGTCGTCGTCGGCGATGCCGTAGTGGTCCAGGAAGGAGAGCACCTGCACCGCGAACGCCTCGTTCAGCTCGAACAGGCCGATGTCGTCGATCGTCAGGCCTGCGGACTTCAGGGCCTTGTCGGTCGAGGGCACCGGGCCGTAGCCCATGATCTCCGGCGGCACGCCGGCGTAGCCGTACGACACCAGGCGCATCTTCGCGGGCAGGCCCAGCTCGGCGGCGACGTCGCCGGAGGCGAGGATGGCAGCGGTCGCGCCGTCGGTCAGCGGGGACGACGTCGCGGGGGTGACCCGGCCGCCCGCGCGGAACGGCGTCTTGAGGCCCTGGATGGACTCGAAGGTCGTCTCGGGGCGGGGCAGCTCGTCGGTGGTGGCCAGGCCCCAGCCCTGCTCGGTGGACCGGGTCGCGACCGGCACCAGGTCGGGCTCGATGTTGCCGTTGGCCACGGCCTTGGCGTACTTGGCCTGCGACTCGACGGCGAACCGGTCGGCGCGCTCCTTGGTCAGCTGCGGGAACTTGTCGTGCAGGTTCTCCGCGGTGACGCCCATGTTCAGGGACTGCGGGTCGACGAGCTTCTCGGCCACGAACCGGGGGTTGACGTCGGCGTCGAAGCCCATCGGGTGGCGGCCCATGTGCTCGACGCCGCCCGCGATGACGACGTCGGCGGCGCCCATGGCGATGCCCGCTGCCGTGGTCGTGGCGGCCGTCATCGCACCGGCGCACATGCGGTCGATGGCGTAGCCCGGCACGGACTGGGGGAGACCGGCGAGCATGCCTACCGTGCGGCCGAGCGTGAGCCCCTGGTCGCCCTGCTGGGTGGTGGCGGCGATGGCCACCTCGTCGATCCGCTCCGGGGGGAGCTCGGGGTGGCGCCGCAGCAGCTCGCGCACCACCTTCACGATCAGGTCGTCGGCACGCGTCTCTGCGTAGATGCCGTCGGGCTTGGCCTTGCCGAAGGGTGTGCGGGCGCCGTCGACGAAGACGACGTCGCGTACGCCGCGGCGAGCACGCGGTGTTTCCGGGGCTGCGGTCATCAGCAGAACTCCTGGGGGTTTTCGGGACGGCGACGTCCGGTGAGCGACGCCGCTGGATCGAGATACACGCTACCGCGAGTACCGGTAAAAAGCACGTAAGAAGTGAGACGGAGTCCGGGTGAGTGTGAAACTGAGTCTCCCCGCGCGACTGACGAAGTAGAGCGCCTGTCCGAGTCTCCCTGGTGTCACTCAGGGAGACTCGGACAGGCGCTCTACTTCGTCAGTCGCGCGGGGAGGGTGGGGAGGTGGGGCGGGGCGAGTGGTCAGCCGTTGCCGCGGAGCTTGCGTACTACCTTTTTCGCCGTCGGGAGGGCGGTGTTCCAGGTGGTGTACAAGCGCGAGAACGCGACGTCGATCGAGCCGACCAGCTCGTCGGTGTGCTTGGCGAAGCTCTTCTTGAAGTCGCTGATGCCGTCGTTGAGCAGGCCGTTCATGTCGTACCGCACGAGGCCCTGCTCGCGGGCGATCTCGATGGTGCGCCAGTAGGTCGGCGCGGTGGCCGTGGCCTTGCGGCCGGCGTCGGTTCCGCCGCCGTACAGCAGGAACGAGGTGCTCGCGGAGTTGACGCACCACGCGAAGCACGCCGGTACGTCGTCGACGTAGGTGGCCACCAGCACCGACTTGTCGCCGAGCGACCGGTTGATGTCGAGGTAGTACTCGTCGGAGTGGATCGCGAAGCCCGCACGCTCGGCGGTCTCCTTGTAGACGTCGAGCACGCGCAGCACCTCCGCGTCCTCCGTCACCCGGCGGATGTCGAGGCCCAGCCGGGCGCCCTTGCGGATCTCGTACCGCGTGGACTTGCGCATGTCGCCGAGCAGCTCGTCGGCGGGCCGGGTGAGGTCCAGGATCAGTGTGCTCGGGATCAGGATGTGGTTCGACGCCTGGCGCCGTCCCGCCAGGTCCAGCTGCGTGCCCGCGGGCCAGTCCGGCTCGATGGTGATGCCGACGCCGCCCACGTTCTCGCGCGCCCACTCCACCACTGTGTTGGTCACGGCGTTGCGCGTCGCAGTGTCGCCGACGCCGAAGACCGCCTGCGCCGTCTCGCCGTCGTGGTGCGCCACGACCGGCCCGCGCGGCACGTACGACAGTGCCTTGAACTGGGCCGGCAGCGGCCGCACGAGCAGCTGCGCCAGGCCGACGGTGGTGCCGTCCTCGGTCACCCGGAGCCGGTGCGCGCGCCAGTTGCCGGCCGCCTTCACCTCGCCCCATCCCCACAGCTGGAGCGGGTGCCCGCCGAGGGCGAGCACCTCGCGGTCCCAGGTCGAAGGTTCGGTGACTACGTCGACGGCGAGCGTGATGGGCTCCGACAGGGCTGGCATGGGGACGACTCTACTGGGGCGGGGGTGACGCTTTCACACCCGGTTCGCGTGCCGCGTCGGCGAACGCCCGCTCCAGGGCGCCCGCGAGCAGCCTGAGCTGCCACTCGCGTGCCCCACGGCCGCGCAGGAACTCGGCGATGCCCGCGGCGTCGGCGGGTACCGGTGGCGTCCAGCACAGGCGGCGCAGCGCGTCGGGCTGCAGCAGGTTCTCGACCGGGACGTTCAGCTCCTCGGACAACGCGGTCACGAGCTCGCGCGCCGCCGTGAGGCGGCGGGCAGCGGTGGTGTCCCGGTCACCCCAGGTGCGCGGCGGCGGCGGACCGTCGGAACGCGGCCCGCGCACCGAGGGCAGCGCCGACTCGGGCAGGGCGCGCGCCTCGTCGATCGCCTTCTGCCAGTAGGCGGCCCGGCGCTTGGTGCCCTTGCCCGCGAACTCCGGCAGGGCGACGAGCTGGCCGGCGGTCTTCGGCATCGCCTTCGCCGCCGCGACGATCGCCCGGTCGGGCAGGACCCGGCCCGGCGAGATGTCGCGCGCCTGGGCGCTCGCGTCCCGCGCGATCCACATCGCCCGGACGGCGGCGACCTGGCGCGGGTTGCGCAGCACGTGCATGCCGGAGGTACGGCGCCAGGGATCGACCCGCGGCGGCGGCGGGGGAGCGGTGCGCACCGCCTCGAACTCCTGGGCAGCCCACTCGGTCTTGCCGGCGGCCTCGAGCCGTTCGGCGAGGCGGTCGCGCAGCTCGACGAGCACCTCGACGTCGAGCGCGGCGTACCGCAGCCAGTCCTCCGGCAGGGGGCGCGTGGACCAGTCGACCGCCGAGTGCTCCTTGGCCAGACCGAGGCCCAGCACCTCCGCGACGACGGCGGCGAGCCCCACGCGCTCCATGCCGAGCAGGCGCGCGGCGAGCTCGGTGTCGAAGACCCGGGCGGGGCGCAGCCCGTGCTCGGCGAACCCCGGGAGGTCCTGCGAGGCGGCGTGCAGGACGAACTCGGCGTCGCCGACGGCCTCGCCGAGCGGCGAGAGGTCGGGGACGCCGACCGGGTCGATCAGCGCGGTGCCCGCACCCTCCCGCCGTACCTGGACGAGGTAGGTGGCCTGGCCGTACCGGTACCCGGAGGCGCGCTCGGCGTCGGCGGCTACCGGCCCGGAGCCCGCGGCGAACGCCTCGACGACCCGTGCGAAAGCGCCCTGTGTGGCCACCACGTCCGGCAGCCCGTCAGCGGGCTCGGTCAGTGGGGTAACAGGTGCCGGCACGGGCGTCGATGTCTCCGCAGGGAGTCCTCGCTCCGTGGTGGTCATGGACCTACCGTATGGCGTTGCTTGGATCGGTCGGTAAAACGCCTGGTGAGCGTGGCGACGCCCTCGGGGAGCGGGGGCACCCCTGCGGCCATGGTGAGCAGCGTCGCCCACGCGCTCAGATGGGTGCCGAGCCGGGTGTCGAGCGGTGTCCACGACGCGCGGATCTCGAGGTCGACGGCGTCGGGAGTGCCCTCCAGTGCGCCGTAGCTGTGCGAGAGCACGCGGGTGACCGTGCCGCCCTCGGCCACCGTGTCCGTGCCGCGGACGAGCCCTGCGGACTCCAGGGCCTCGCCCACCCAGGACCAGGCGACGTCGGCCAGCATGGGGTCCGCCGCCATCTCTGGCTCCAGCGAGGCACGCACGAGGGTCACCACGCGGAACGTGCCGTGCCAGGCCTCCTGGCCCGCCGGGTCGTGCAGCACGACGAAGCGGCCGGTGGCCAGCGGTTCCTCGGAGTGGTCGTGGTCGTCGGAACGGTCCCGGGCGGCCGGTCCCGGCGGGGCGCCGGGCAGCACGTCGCCCGAGAGCGCGACGCTGAACGGGGCCACCCGGCGCGGGGCCGGGATCTCCGTGAGGCGCACCTCTGAGCGCAAGGCCTGACGCCGCAGGTCGGCGAGAGCCGCTGCGAAGTCGACGGGGACGCCGGTGGGCGGGCCGCTGGTCACCACTTCACGGTACGTCCGTGCCGCAATCTCCACGCGGAGGCGCGCGGCGGTCGCCGGAACGTGATCTGCCCGCCCGGCGGACGGCGCGGCGCTACCGGGACCCCTGACCACTAGGCTGGACGCGGGTCACGGCACGTCACGCACGCACGCCGGCCCGTACCCACTTCTTAAGGAGCAAGAACGTGTCAGGCACAGCACAGATCGGCGTCACCGGGCTGGCGGTGATGGGTCGCAACCTCGCGCGGAACTTCGCACGTCACGGCTACACGGTGGCGGTCCACAACCGCTCGTACGCCAAGACCGAGTCTCTGGTGGCGGAGCACGGCAGCGACGGTGAGTTCGTGCCGAGCGAGACGCTCGCCGACTTCGTCGCGTCGCTCGAGCGCCCGCGCAAGGTAGTCATCATGGTCAAGGCCGGCGGTCCCACGGACGCCGTCATCGACGAGCTGGTGCCCCTCCTGGAGGAGGGCGACATAGTGGTCGACGCCGGCAACGCGCACTTCCCGGACACGATCCGGCGCGAGGCGGCCCTCAAGGAGCACGGCCTGCACTTCGTGGGCACCGGTGTGTCCGGCGGCGAGGAGGGCGCGCTGAACGGCCCGTCGATCATGCCGGGCGGCACGCCCGAGTCGTACGCGTCGCTCGGCCCGATCCTGGAGGACATCTCCGCGAAGGTGGACGGCGTTCCCTGCTGCACCTACGTGGGCTCCGACGGCGCGGGCCACTTCGTCAAGATGGTGCACAACGGCATCGAGTACGCCGACATGCAGCTGATCGCCGAGGCGTACGACCTGCTGCGCCAGGGCCTGGGTGCTTCAGCCGCCGAGATCGGCCAGATCTTCGCGCAGTGGAACACGGGCGACCTGGAGTCGTTCCTCATCGAGATCACCGCCGACGTCCTGCAGCACGTGGACGCCGAGACCGGCAAGGCGTTCGTCGACATCGTCCTGGACCAGGCCGAGCAGAAGGGCACCGGCCGCTGGACGGTGCAGAACGGCCTGGACCTGGGCGTGCCCATCACGGGCATCGCCGAGGCCACCTTCGCCCGCGCGCTGTCGGGCTCCGTGCCGCAGCGCACCGCCGGTCTCGCGTCGCTCCCCGCGCACACGCAGGAGTGGGAGGTCAAGGACCGCGACGCGTTCATCGAGGACGTCCGCCAGGCCCTGTACGCCTCCAAGGTCGTCGCCTACTCGCAGGGCTTCGACCAGATCGCGGCGGCCGCCGCCGAGTACGACTGGGCGATCGACCGTGGCGCCATGGCCCGCATCTGGCGTGGCGGCTGCATCATCCGCGCCCGGTTCCTCAACCGGATCACCGAGGCCTACGAGCGCGACGCGGACCTGCCGCTGCTGCTCGCCGACCCGTACTTCACCGACGCCGTCGCGAGCGGTCTGCCCGCCTGGCGCCGCGTGGTGGCCGGTGCGGCGCAGAACGGCGTGCCGACGCCCGCCTTCTCCTCCTCGCTCGCGTACTACGACGGCGTCCGCGCCGAGCGGCTGCCCGCCGCGCTCGTGCAGGCGCAGCGCGACTTCTTCGGCGCGCACACCTACAAGCGGGTCGACCGCGAGGGCACGTTCCACACCGAGTGGTCCGGCGACCGCACGGAGGCTGACGCGTGAGGGGTTTCCCCGCGGACAAGGGGCTCGTAGGCGGCGGCGGGGAGGTTCCCGTCCCGGACCTGATGGTGGTGGGGATCGGCGGCGACGTCGGCATGTACGCCCTGGCGCGCGCGTTCCACGAGCAGTACGGCACCCACTCCGTGGTGCTGTCGAAGGTCGCCACGCGTGCCATGCAGGACTCGGCGATCGTCGACAACGTGGTGGTGCCGCACATCGACTCCGTTGACGTGCTCCTCTCGACGCTCGAGGGCCTGGCGCAGCAGCACCGGGACAAGGTGCTGGTCCTGCTGACCAACGCAGACTGGCACGTGCGCACGCTCATCATCCACCGGGAGCGCCTGGAGGCCGCCGGCTACGTGCTGGCGTACCCGTCGCTGCCGGTCCTGGAGCAGGTGAGCAGCAAGGAGGGCTTCGCGCAGGTCTGCGACCAGCTCGGCATCCCGACGCCGCGCACGGTGGCGGTCGACGTCGCCAAGCTCGTGGCCGACGGCGGCCGTGCCGCGGTGCCCGCCCTCGAGGTGGACCTGCAGTACCCCGTGGTGGGCAAGCCGTCCAACAGTGCCGAGTGGTACTACGTGGACTTCCCCGGCAAGAAGAAGATCCACCACA
Organism: Promicromonospora alba; assembly: GCF_042654905.1. Classification (NCBI taxonomy): domain Bacteria; kingdom Bacillati; phylum Actinomycetota; class Actinomycetes; order Micrococcales; family Promicromonosporaceae; genus Promicromonospora; species Promicromonospora alba. The sequence continues at coordinate 287,286 of NZ_JBHSFI010000003.1, read as the reverse complement.
TCGACTCCCGCGCGGAGCTCGACGTGATCCTGGGTCACCTCGCCGACGCGAAGTTCCCCGGCACGTTCCTGGTGCAGGAGTTCATCCCGGGCGACGAGACGCAGATGCGGTCGCTGACCGCCTACCGCGACACGTCGGGCGAGGTGACGCTCCTGGCGACCGGCCGGGTGCTCCTGGAGGAGCACACGCCCGGCACGCTGGGCATCCCGGCGGCCATCCTGGTGGAGGCGTACGACGACGCCATGGAGGCGGCCACCCGGTTCCTCGACGCGACGAGCTACGTGGGGTTCGCGAACTTCGACTACAAGCTGGACCCGCGCACGGGCCAGCACGTGTACTTCGAGGTGAACCCCCGCATCGGGCGGAACAACTACTACGTCACCGCGGGCGGGGCCAACGTGGCCCGCGTGCTCGTGGAGGACTGGGTGCTGCACCGGCCGATCCGCCCCGTGCGGGCCGTGCGCGACGTGCTCTACACCGTGGTGCCGTTCGGCCTGCTGTCCAAGTACGTCCTCGACCCGGAGCTCAAGACCCGGATCAAGGCGCTCAAGGCCAGTGGCGACGTGATCAACCCCCTGAAGTACGACCGTGACTCCGGCCTCAAGCGCCGGCTCATCGTCGAGGCGATCACGCAGAACTACCGCCGCAAGTACGCGCAGTACTACCCGGAGCCGACGGCGACGGGGTACTGACCCTCGCGCGGCGCTCGCCCCGACATGTCAGAAGCCCAGGTCACTCCGGTGACCTGGGCTTCTGACATGTCGGGGCGAGCGCCCATGGGTAGTTCTGCCCGAAGTTAAGCCTTGCGCACTGTGTGGCTGATCGGGACACTGTGTGCGCACTTGCCGGATATTTCTGGCATAAATCGTGAGAGAGGTTTCACCCCGATGTCGTTCATCGAGTCCATCAAGACCGTGCTGTCCAACTACGCGGTCTTCAACGGGCGCGCGAGGCGTTCCGAGTACTGGTGGTACGCCCTGGCTGTCACGATCGTCTCGACGATCCTGTTCGTGATCCTCGTCGCACCGGGCTACGGCGCCTACCTGACGTCCCTCGCGGAGTACTCGACGGCCGGCGACCCCGCCGCGCCGGTCCCGACGATGCCCGGCTCCCTGGTGGCGGGCTACGCGATCATGTCGATCTTCAACCTGGCGCTCCTCCTGCCGGGCCTCGGCGTCACCGTCCGGCGTCTGCACGACACGGACCGCTCCGGGTTCTGGATCTTCTTCGCCCTGGTGCCGATCGTCGGCCCGATCATGCTGATCGTGTGGGAAGCGACCGCCGGTACCCCGGGCCCGAACCAGTTCGGCCCGGACCCCAAGGCCGTGGCGCAGCCCACCGCCGCCTGATCCTCGCGGCCCCGCCCGCGCAGGGCGGACCGACCCACCACAACGAACCGGGAAGACCCCACAGCACATGTCCTTGATCGACTCCGTCCGAACCTGCCTGCGCAAGTACGGCACCTTCACCGGCCGTGCCCGAGCAGCCGAGTACTGGCTCTTCTACCTCGCGCTGGCGATCGTGAACGTGGTCATCTTCGTGGCGCTCCTGCTCCCCGCGCTGATCACCATGGACCCGGTGACGCAGGAGCCGGGCGTGCTCGGGATGATCGGCTCGACGCTCCTCGCGATCGTCATGCTCGGGACGCTCGTGCCGCTGCTCGCGGCAGCCGTCCGGCGTCTGCACGACACCGGGAAGTCCGGCTGGTTCTACCTGCTGTGCCTGGTCCCGTTCGTCGGGGGCATCATCCTCATCGTGCTGCTCGCCCTTCCGGGTGAGCCCGGCCCCAACCGCTTCGGCCCGGACCCGAAGGCCGTGCCGCAGCTGGTCGCGGCCTGACCTAGCCTGAGCTGATGAACAGTTCACGCCCCGTCCTCGTCGTCGGGGCGAGCGGATTCGTCGGCAGCCGGGTCGCACGCGCCCTGGCTGCCGACGGCCGCGCGGTGCTCGCCGTCGCGCGGCACGCACTTCCCGAGCGGGTCACCGTCCAGCCCAGCGTGATCCCCGTGCTCGCCGCGGACCCTGTCGCCCAGGCGGACGCCGTCCGCGAGGCCTGCGCCCGGGCCGGTGTCCCGCTGCCCGGCGCGGTGGTCGCGTCGATCGGCGGCTGGCAGAAGGGTCCGGACCTGCTCGACCTGGACCCGGCCGAGTGGTCCGCCACGCTGGCGTCCCACCTCACGGCACACCTCGACGCCGCACGCGCGCTCGCGCCGCTGCTCGGACCGGGCGACCCGTACGTGGTGCTCAACGGCGCGGCGTCGCGCGAGGCCATGGCAGGCTCTGGCGCCGTCAGCGTCACCGGAGCCGGTCTGGCGATGCTGGTCCAGGTGCTGCGCCTGGAGGCCCAGCGGGCCGACGCCTCCCCGCCCGTCCGCTTCCACGAGCTCGTCATCGACCACGCCGTCGCGGGCGACGACCGCAACGAGGACCCGGCCCAGACCAGGGCCCCCGCCCAGGTGGTGCGGGCCCTCGGCGAGCTGCTGGACGACCCCGGCGCACCCGCCGTCCTGCACGTGTGACGTTGCTCTCGCGACACGCCCCACGTGCCGCGACGCCGGTAATCTCTTGCTTCGTGACAACCACCGCCACCGTCCACAGCCAGACCGCGACGACCGCCCTGTGCGCCGTCCGACCGCAGGTCCCTGTCGACAGGCTCGTCACCGATCTCGTGCCGCCGCGGCACTTCGCGGACGCCCGGTTCACGACCTACCGCGCCAACCCGGCACACCCCAGCCAGGGCCGCGCCCTCGCCCGGCTCCAGGAGATCGCCGCGGAGATCACCGCCCCCCGGCGCGGCCTGTTCAGCCGCCGCAAGGCGGCGCCGGCGGTCTACCTCGACGGCGGCTTCGGCGTCGGCAAGACCCACCTGCTCACGTCGCTCGCCCACGCAGTCGGCGAGGCGCTCGGCGCCGACAAGGCCGCCTACGGCACCTTCGTCGAGTACACCAACCTCGTCGGGGCGCTCGGCTTCCTCCCCACCGTCGAGGCACTGGCGACCAAGAAGCTGGTCTGCATCGACGAGTTCGAGCTCGACGACGCCGGCGACACCACCATCATGTCCCGCCTCATGCGCGAGCTCGCGGACCGCGGCGTGGCGCTCGCCGCGACGTCGAACACGCTGCCCGACGCGCTCGGCGAGGGCCGTTTCGCCGCCCAGGACTTCCAGCGCGAGATCAAGGCGCTCTCCGACCGCTTCGAGACCCTGCGGGTCGACGGCCCGGACTACCGCCACCGCGAGGTCGTCACCGACTCCGAGCCGCTGACCGGGGCAGAGGTCGTCGCCGCGGCGGACCGGCCGGGCGGCACGCTCGACGCGTTCGACGACCTGCTGGCGCACCTCGCGACGGTGCACCCCAGCCGGTACGGCGCGCTGCTGGACGGCGTCTCGGTCGTCGCGCTGACCGGTGTGCACCCCGTGACGGCGCAGGAGGTGGCGCTGCGCCTCGTGGTGCTCGTGGACCGCCTCTACGACCGGGACGTGCCCGTGCTGCTCGGTGGGTCGGCGGACACCCGCGGCCTGTTCACCGAGGAGATGCTCGCCGGCGGGTACCGCAAGAAGTACTACCGGGCGCTGTCCCGGCTGGGCGCGCTGGCCGAAGAGGGCCGCAAGCTGCTCTGACGCCTCCCTACTCGTCCGCGCGCAGCCGGCGGCCCGCACGCAGCACCGTCGCCCGGGCCAGCTCGTCGAGGGAGTCCACGAGCACGACGCCGGGCAGGAGGTGCGCCGGGGTCGCCTCTGCCGCGACCGACAGCTCGGTGCACCCCAGCACGATCGCGGCGGCCCCGCGGCGGCGCAGGTCGGCGATGACGCCCTCCAGGGCCGTCAGGTCACCGCCGCGGCCCGCCTTGACGCCGGCGTAGACCAGCGACGTCACGGCCGCCTGGCCCGCGACGTCCGGCACCAGGGTCTTGATGCCGCGCGCGCCGAAGGCGTCGGCGTAGACGCCCGACGCGATGGTCCCCTCCGTCGCGAGGAGGCCGACGGCCTCCGGCCGCGGCCCGCTGAGCCGGCCCGCCCAGGTGTCGTGCGCGAGCACCGCGGACACCGTCACGTCCACCGCCGACAGCAGCGGGAGCGGCGTCGCCGCCGCGATCGCGCCGGCGAACGCGTGCGCCGTGTTGCACGGCAGCACGAGGAAGCCGGCCCCCGCCCCGGCGAGCCGCCGCGCGTCGGCGGCGAGCACCGGCCCGGGATCGTCGGGCGAGCGCCCCAGCACGAACGCCGTCCGGTCCGGGACGGTGGCGTGCTGCAGCACCATCATGTCCACGTGGTCCTGGTCGCGTGCGGCGTCGGTCAGCCGGACCACACGCTCCATGAACAGGACGGTCGCGAGCGGGCCCACCCCGCCCAGCACGCCGACGAAGCCCGCGAACCCGCCGTCCCGCCCCGTTCGTGCGTCCATGTCTGTGTCTGTGTCCATGCTTGTATCTGTGTCGAGGTGGCCGGCACCCGACATGCCGGCGTCAGGCAACGTCCTGCTCCGCCGACGGAAAGACGTTGCCGAACCCGGGCCGTGCGGGCGCACCGCCCGGATCCTGCAGCGGGTGGTGCTGCGCGAACTTGCGCACCTGGTTCAGCTCGGCGAGGCGTACCCAGGTGTCGCGGCGCGGCGACAGGTCCCGCCGGTACTTGAGCGGGTGCACCACGCGGGCGCCCCGCACGGCGGCGCGCAGCGCGTCGTCCTGCACGTACCGGTCCAGGAGGAAGCCCGGGACTATCCGGTACAGCACCTCGAGCGGCTCCGCGACGTCCGGCCACTGCCCTCCGAGATGGTCCGCCACCCAGTAGGCGGCAGGGTTCAGCCCGCTCGCCGTCAGGTAGTAGTTGGACCGCCCGGTGCGCGGGTTCAGCTCCAGGAAGTGCCCGACGCCGGTGCGCGGGTCCACCTTCACGTCGAAGTTCGCGAACCCGGTCCAGCCCAGGTGCTCCACGAGCCGGCGGGCGTCCGCCTCGACCTGCGGGAGCCGCCCGGTGAGGATCGCGGCGGGGTTCCCGAGCGTCCCCGGCGTGTGCTCCTCGAGCAGCACGTGGCCACCCCAGGCCATGCGCACCGCGCCCGCGCGGTCGGAGTAGGTGGTCATGATCCGCATCTGGGAGTCGTCGCCGGGTATGTACTCCTGGACGATCATGGGCCGCCGGTAGCCCGCGTCCCCGGCCGCCCGCAGGAGCGCGGCCAGCTCGGCGCGGTCCTGCACCAGGTGCACCTTCGCCTTGCCGGGGAACGACACGTGGTGCCACGCGGCGTTGTCGCCGGGCTTGGCGATCACCGGGAAGCGCAGGTCCAGGTCGCCGACCGGCTCCCCGCCGGCCCGCACCTCCGTGCGCGGGTGGGGGATCCCGAGCTCCTGGCAGAGCGCGGAGAACCGCTGCTTGTCCATCACGTGGTCGAGCAGCCCGACCGACGGGTAGGGGACCAGCGCCACGTCCTCCAGGCGCGCGCGGTGCTGCGCGAGCGCCCGCACGTACCAGTCCACGCAGGTGAGCGCGATGACGGGTCCCTCGACCGTGGCGGCCACCCGGCGGATCAGCTCGACCATGACGGCGGGGTCGTCGAGGCGCGGTTCGACGACGTTGTCGATGATGCCGGAGTGCGCGACGTTGGGCGTCGGGCGGATGGACACGACTGTCGACCTGACGCCGTAGCGCTCGTGAAAGGCACGGGCGAGGCTGTAGGCGCCGGCGTCGCCACCGAGGATGACAGGGTGTACCGCTGCGGGGTTCCTCATGCCACGTAAGACGGGTGGCGCCCGGCGAAGGTTGTTCCCAGGAGCGGGTGAAGAACCGCAGGTCAGCTGGCCGCGAGGCGGGCCTTCTCCGTCTCGACGTCGAAGTCCGCGGGCGGCCAGCCCAGGTCCAGCGACCGCAGGGCGCCCGTCAGCAGCTCGGTGACCGCGAGGCGTGCGTACCACTTCCGGTCCGCCGGCACGACGTACCAGGGCGCCACCTCGGTGGAGGTGCGGTCGAGCATCTCCTGGTACGCCGCCAGGTACTCCGGGAGCTTGGTGCGGACGTCGATGTCCCCGGGGTTGTACTTCCAGTGCTTGTCGGGCCGTTCGAGCCGCTCGGCCAGGCGCGCCTTCTGTTCGTCCGCCGACACCATGAGGGCCACCTTCACGATCAGGGTGCCCGACGCCGCCACCTCCGCCTCGAACTCGTTGAGCTCTCGGAAGTGCGTGCGCCAGGTCTCCGGCGGTTCGAGCTGGTTGACCCGGACCACGAGCACCTGCTCGTGGTGCGACCGGTCGAAGACGCCGAGATAGCCGGGGCGGGGGAGCGCGTTGCGGACCCGCCAGAGGTAGTCGTGCTGCCGCTCCTCCTCCGTCGGGACGCCGAACCCCCTGTGCTGCACGCCCTGCGGGTCCACCATGCCGACGACGTGGCGCACGATCCCGCCCTTGCCCGCGGTGTCGAGGCCCTGCAGGACGAGCAGCACCGACCGGTCGCCGCCGGTCCGGCCGTGCGCGAAGAGGCGCTCCTGGAGCTCCGCGAGCTCCGGCCCGCGCGCCGCCATCAGCTCCTCGCCGTCCGCCTTCTTGCCGGACCAGCCGGGCGTCGCCGACTGGTCCAGGGCGGTCAGGTCGGTCCCGCGCACCCAGCGCAGGGCGTCGTCCACCGGGGTCTTCCACAGCTTCTCGGGCTTCTTTGCCATCGGTGCTGCCTCCTTCGCGGGACCGGCGGACGCCGGTGCCAGGGGATCAGGCTCGCAGGTCAGCTCTCCGCACGCAGCACGGCGGTCATCCGGGGCGGCACCGTGAGGGTGTCGCCCACCAGACGCGTCGCACCCGGCTCCCAGGCCGCGGCGAGCTTGAACGCCCCGGGGAGCGGCGCCTTGCCCGCCCCCTCGGCGGGCCGCAGCAGGCTCCCCAGGCGCAGGGCGGCGAGGCCGTGGCCGGTGTTGAGCACGAACGCCAGGCTGCCGCGCAGCACCGCGATGACCGACCGGTCCGCGGTGGAGCGGATCTCCAGCGGCAGGTCCAGCTCCTCGCTGATGTCGTGCCGGATGGAGATCAGGTCGCGCGCCCAACGCACGAGGCGCCGCTCGTTCTCGTTGCGCGGGACCACTGGTGCGTGCACGGTGTCGAGCACCAGCGGGTTGCCCGCGAGGATCACGGTGGCGAGCACGCTGGAGCGGATGTCGACGTCGTCCACCCCGAGGAGGGCCGTCGCGGGGCTCTCCTCGCCCGCCCACGGGACCGTGAGCTGCGCGGCGGGGAGCCGGGTGATGTCCTCGACCACGCTCGCGCCGGCCCGGACCCGGGTGCGGCGCCCGCTGTTCTGGCTGTTCTGGCGGGTCGCGCGGCGCACCGACGGGTGCACCAGGTCGGCGAGCATCTGCAGCGCCTGGATGTCCTCGGTCTTGCCCGGCCCGGACAGGATGCGCAGCAGGATGGTCGTCAGCCGGTCGCTCCGGCCGGGGCCGTCCACGAGCAGGCTGAAGCGACGGTCGAGCTGTTCGCCCATCCCGACGACGTAGTCCGCGAGCTCACCCAGGAACGGGGTGGGGGAGCGGTCGACGAGGGCGTCGACGTCGAGCACCAGGCCGTCCACGTGGTACTCGCGCAGCCAGTGCCGCGCGTCGTCGACGAGGAAGTCGCGCGGCCCGCGGCTGCCGCTGCCGTCGAGGTTGATGCGGTCGCCCACGAAGTCGGTACGGACCGTCGGCGCCGACGGGACCTTGCCCGCCCGTGTGCCGATCGACGGGACCTGACCGGTCCGGAGCTGGATGGGACCAGTACGCGGCCGGTCCAGGGGCACCTGGCCGGTGCGCGGGCGCATCGCCTGCAGCGCGTGCTCGCCGGCGTCGCCGACGTCGGAGCGCGGCGGCCGCGGCCGGCCGCCCCCGCTCAGGTACGGGCCGTAGGCCTCCAGCCCGAGCTCGTCCGCGACCGCCCAGCGGTAGGGGATGTCGAGCACGACGGCGAGGCCGACGGCGTGCGCGGCGTCGATGAAGCGCTGCAGCGCACGCGGGCCGCCGTAGGGCTCGTGCACCGAGTACAGCCGCACGCCGCGCGTCGGCCCGACGGCGGGGTCGAACGCGGCCACCGGCGCGAGCTCGACGCCGTGCGCCCCGAGCTCGGCGACCGTGGGCAGCAGGGCCGCGGCGGCGTCGAGCGTGCCCTCCGGGGTGAACGTCTCGACGTCCACGTGCATGAGGACGCTCGTGGAGAGGTCGGGCGGCGACCACGAGCCGTCGGTCCACTCGAACGCCGGGTCGAAGACCCTGGTGGGGCCGTGGATGCCCTGCGGCAGCCACACGCTCCGCGGGTCGGGCAGCAGCGGGCCGCCGTCGACCGAGTAGCCGTAGTCGGTGCCGTGCCCGAGCACGCTGTCGGCGCCCCAGTACCCGGGCTCGCCGGCGCCGACGAGGCGCAGCGGCATGTGCTCCGGCTCGTCCTGCGGGTCGTACGGCACGAGCACCTCGATGACGCGTGCACGCGGGGCCCACACCACTGGCCTCGGCCCGGGGACGGGCATGTCAGGCCCCGGTCGGGGCGGTGGTGTGATTCCCCCGGTTCCACTCCTCGGTCCGGTCACGGCCGACAGCCTACGGCGTGTTTCAGAAGTTGTGTGGCTTGTGAGACACCGCCCTTCTCGGGCGTCCAGTCGAACCGCGTGTGCGGTCTGCTGGTTCCCACGTCATCCAGTCCCTTACCGCCACGGCCACGAGGGCCGTCGTCGGTGGGGGTGTCCTGTCGGTGGGCGTTGATAACGGGGCCGGCTGCTTGACGGTCCCCGACCCGGGCAACACCACAACCGGCACCGTCATCGACGGGTGGGGTGTGGTTCTCGGCCCAGGCGGCGAGATTCACTGCGGCATTCAGATCCCGGTCCATCACGTGCCCGCACTCGTGGCACTCGAAGGTGCGGTCCTTGAGCGTCAGGTCCTTGCGCAGGGTGCCGCAGGACGAGCAGGTCTTGGACGACGGGAACCACCGGTCCACCACGACGACTTGTCCGTCGCGCCAGGCCTGCTTGTACGTGACCTGCCGGGCCAGCTCACCCCAGGCCGCATCGTTGATTGCGCGGGAGAGCTTTTGGTTGGATCGCATGCCCGTGATGTTCAGGTCTTCCAGGACCAGCCGAGCGTGGTTCTTGACCAACTGGTTGGACACCTGATGCAGCACATGACAGCGGCGGTCACGGATCCGGGCATGCTGCCGTGACAGTCGCACAACAGCGCGACGGCGGTTCTTCGATCCCTTCTTCTTGCGGGACACCGCCTTGGACAAGCGTCGTAGCCGCGGCAGCCCGCGCCGCAGGGCGCGCTGGTTGCTGACCCGCAAGACCTCGACGCCGTCGGACGTCCCGCCGACGGCCAGGGCATGCAAGCCACGATCCACACCCACCCAACCGGCCGCACGCCCGGCGTCGTCCTGTCGGTTGGCGGCCTCGACGCCGTCCTTGACGGGCTGAGGTACGTGCGGTGCGGCAGCGTGCCGGAGCGCGGGGTGGACGTCGGCGGCCTCGATGGTGATGGATATCCACCACCGGTTCGCGCCCCGCGACACAGTAACGAAGAGGATCCGGGCACGACCCTTGGTGACCATCCGGCGCAACCGCCGCGTGTCCTCCCGCACTCGCAAGACACCGATCTTCGGCAGACTCACAGACCGGGGACGGTCTCCGTCCCCGAGACGGATGCCGGCACGCCTTCCGGCGGTGGCCTTGTTCCGGATCCGGAACGACCCACCCGTCGGACTCTTCTTCTTGAACCGCGGAAACCCGACGGTCGGACCCTTCCGAGCACCCGTGCGGGAGTCGTTGTGCGCTCTCAGGGCGCGTCCGAGGTCGACGGCGGCTTCTTCGAACACCTGAGCCACGACCTTGTCCCGCCACACCAACCCTGTCACCTCGAGCCGAGCGGTTCCGTTCGCGTCGACGACGAACCGGCGCCCAGCAGCCTCGGACCTCTTCCAGGCGTTGAACGCGGTGATCAGGTCGAACCCTGTCCACGGCACCCGCGCAACGCCCGGGACGGTGTCGTCCTCGGAGTGGTCGCCATCGGACCTCACCCCCAGCCCTGGCGACTCCCGGCTATGGGCTGCGTACCGGGCTTCCTTGTGCAGGTGCAACGCCTGGTTGAACCCGAACCTTGCCGCACCGACGTGCCAGGACAGCACACGTTCCTGCTCGACCGTCGGGTCGAGACAGTAGCGGAATGACGTATGTCTTGCCATATACACGATCCTGCCACGGATCACCCACGTATGAGAACACATGTTCGATGATTTGATCGGACTCGGCCAATCACGGCCGAAGCGCAACCACGTCCGAAACACGTCCTAGCCCGGTGTTCCGCTCGGGCGGGTCAGCACCACCACGCTGCGTCCTGTCACGGTGAGTCCGGTACCGGCGTCCAGCACCGTCCCGGGCTCGGCGCTGCCGTCGGTGTCCAGCACCACGGTCCAGGCGCTTCCGTACCTGGCGGGCGGCAGGGTGAACGCCAGGTCCTCGGAATGGGCGTTGAGCAGCAGCAGGAACGAGTCGTCGACCACCCGCTCGCCGCGCCCACCGGTCTCGGTGATCGCGTCGCCGTTGAGGAACACCGCGACGGTCCTGGCGTACGACTGGTTCCAGTCCGTGTCGTCCATGCGCGCGCTGGTGAGGTCGAGCCACTCGATGTCGCCGAGCTCCTCGGTCCCGATTCCGTCGAAGAACCGGCGGCGGTGCAGGATCGGGTGGTCGCGGCGCAGCCGGACCGCCTTCCTGGCGAACTGCAGCAGCGCCGCGCTCTCGTCGTCGAGCCCGTCCGGGCCGCCCCAGTCCATCCAGGTGAGCTCGTTGTCCTGGCAGTAGGCGTTGTTGTTGCCCTGCTGGGTGCGCCCGATCTCGTCGCCGTGCGCGATCATCGGCACGCCCTGGCTCAGCATGAGCGTGACCAGGAGGTTGCGGCGCTGCCGGGCGCGCAGCTCCTTGATCTCCGGGTCGTCCGTTGGCCCCTCGACGCCGCAGTTCCAGGACCGGTTGTGGTTCTCGCCGTCCTGGTTGTCCTCGCGGTTGTCCTCGTTGTGCTTCTCGTCGTACGACGTGAGGTCGGCGAGCGTGAAGCCGTCGTGGGCCGTGACGAAGTTGATGGACGCGCTGGGCATACGACCGCTGTGCTCGTACAGGTCGCTCGAACCCGTCAGGCGGGAGGCGAACTCCGGCAGCGTGGAGGGCTCCCCGCGCCAGAAGTCGCGCACGGTGTCGCGGTAGCGGCCGTTCCACTCGGTCCACAGGGACGGGAACCCGCCCACCTGGTAGCCGCCGTCGCCCAGGTCCCACGGCTCGGCGATCAGCTTGACCTGGGAGATCACCGGGTCCTGGTGCACGATGTCGAAGAACGCGCTCAGCCGGTCGACCTCGTGGAACTGGCGGGCCAGCGTGGCCGCCAGGTCGAAGCGGAACCCGTCGACGTGCATCTCCTCGACCCAGTAGCGCAGCGAGTCCATGATGAGCTGCAGCACGGCGGGGGAGCGCATGAGCAGCGAGTTGCCCGTGCCGGTGGTGTCGAAGTAGTGCGCCTCGTCGCCGTCGACCAGCCGGTAGTAGGCCGCGTTGTCGATGCCGCGGAAGCTCAGCGTGGGGCCCAGCTGGTTGCCCTCGGCGGTGTGGTTGTAGACGACGTCGAGCAGCACCTCGATGCCGGCCTGGTGCATCGCCTTGACCATGGCCTTGAACTCCATGACCTGCTGGCCGCGCCGGCCGTAGCCCGCGTAGCCGTTGTGCGGCGCGAAGAACCCGATGGTGTTGTAGCCCCAGTAGTTCGTCAGGCCCTTGGCCGCGAGCGACGGGTCGGTGACGAACTGGTGCACCGGCATCAGCTCGATCGCCGTGACGCCGAGCTTGGTCAGGTGCTCGATGACCGCGGGGTGGGCGAGCCCGGCGTAGGTGCCGCGCAGCTCGTCGGGGACGTCGGGGTGGCGCATCGTGAGGCCCTTGACGTGCGCCTCGTAGATCACCGTCTCGTGGTACGGCGTGGCCGGCGGGCGGTCGTGGCCCCAGTCGAAGAACGGGTTGACCACCACCGAGACCATGGTGTGGCCCAGCGAGTCGGACGGTTCGGGAGTCGTGCCGGTGGTCGCCTGGTCCACGTCGTCGAACGAGTACGAGAACAGGGCCGGGTCGCCGTCGAGGTCGCCGTCCACCGCCTTCGCATACGGGTCCAGCAGCAGCTTCGCCGGGTTGCAGCGGTGGCCCGACGCCGGGTCGTACGGCCCGTGCACGCGATACCCGTACCGCGTCCCCGGGCCGACGCCGGGCAGGTAGACGTGCCACACGTGCGCGTCCGTCTCGGTGACGGCGACGCGGGTCTCGGTGTCGTCGTCGGCCAGCAGGCACAGCTCCACCTGCTGGGCGACCGACGAGTAGAGCGCGAAGTTGGTACCCGTACCGTCGAACGTCGCGCCGAGGGGGTAGGGGCGCCCTGGCCAGGTCTGCATCCGATGATCATCACACCCCGGCGGGGCCGGTGGGGGGAGATCTGCGCGCTGGGCGTGCCGTCGCGGTGGAGGCTTGGCGAGGATTAGAAATACTGTGCCAAGCGGATGTGCAGCCGCTCGGGTTTCTGCGAGAATGTGTTCATGATCACGGGGGAACCCCAGTCCGCCACCGAGCCCGCTGACTCAGGTCCGACCGATCTGGTCGACGAGTCGAACGCCTTCTACGCACGCATCGCGCCGCCGGCTGTCCGCCGCGCCGCAACCCGCCGGGGCCTGCTCGGCGGAGGAGACGCCTCCAAGGCGCCGCGCAACCTCGCCGACTGCGCCCTCGACCCGATCTCCGGATCCTCGAGCGGGGTGTCCTGGGACGACCCGGAGGAGCTCTGACCGGCCGGGCACACCAGCCCTGCCGACCGGCCCCGTCAGCGGGGTAGCCGCCCCGGGCCCACGGGGATGAGGCGCGGCATGCCCGCCGGCGCTACCTGGCTCAGGGCCAGGTAGCGCGCCTCTGCCCTGTGCAGGCGGATGTGCTCGTCGAGCGACCACTGCGGCCCGTTGGTCAGCGTCATGCCGCAGGAGCAGTCGATCTCCTCGCGGTCGCCGGCCAGGTGCCGCACCAGACCCACGGTGACGTGGGAGGCGCGGGCATCTGCCTTGGCCCGGTGCATGGCAGCGCTGACGGGCGCGTGTTCGCTCACGCCCCCAGGCTAAGCGTTGAGTGCGTGATATTTGCCCTCTCGAGCGCTCCGAGAGGGCAAATACCCAGCACTCAACGGATGCGGTCGAGGGCCTGTTCGACGTCGTCCAGGAGGTCCGTCACGTCCTCCAGGCCCACCGACAGGCGGACGATCGACGGCGACACCTCGGCCTCCGTGCCGCGCACCGAGGCGTGCGTCATCTCGCTCGGGTAGTTGACCAGCGACTCGACGCCACCGAGCGACTCGGCGAGCAGGAAGACCCGGGTCGACTCGGCGAACGTGCGCGCCGCGCGCTCCCCGCCGGCCAGCTCCAGCGAGATCATGCCGCCGAAGCGCGACATCTGGTGCGCGGCGGTCTTGTGGCCCGGGTGGTCGGGCAGGCCGGGGTAGAGCACGCGAGCCACCGCCGGGTGCTCGATCAGGCGCTCCGCGAGCGTCTGGGCGGTCTCGGAGTGGCGCTGCATCCGCACGGAGAGGGTCTTGATACCCCGCGTGGTCAGGAACGCGTCGAACGGGCTGGAGACCGCACCCGCCGCGAACTGTACGTAGCGCACCTGCTCGGCGAGCTCCTCGCCGCCGTTCGCCACGACCACCGCCCCGCCGACGACGTCGGAGTGCCCGCCGAGGTACTTGGTCGTGGAGTGCACCACGACGTCGGCACCGAGGTCGAGCGGACGCTGGAGGGCGGGCGACGCGAACGTGTTGTCGACGACCAGGAGCAGGCCCGCCTCCCGGGCGAGGCCGGCCAGCGCGGGGATGTCGCTGATCTTCATCAGCGGGTTCGACGGCGTCTCGACCCACAGCACCTTCGACTCGGGCCGGATCGCGGCGCGGACGGCGTCGAGGTCGGCGGTGTCCACCGTCGTGTGCTGGATGCCGGCCTTGCCGTGGATGGTGCGGACGAGCCGGTGCGTGCCGCCGTACACGTCGTTCGGCACGAGCACGTGGTCCCCGGGCGAGAGGACGGCCCGCAGCAGGGCGTCCTCGGCGGCGAGGCCGGACGCGAACGAGATGCCCTGGGCGCCGCCCTCGATGGCCGCGAGCTGCTCCTCCAGCGAGGTCCGGGTCGGGTTGCCCCCGCGCGAGTACTCGTACCCGCCGCGCAGCCCGCCGATGCCGTCCTGCACGTAGGTGGAGGTGACGTGGATCGCCGGGATCGCGTCGCCGGTCGTCGGGTCGGGGTGCTGTCCCGCGTGGATCGCGAGGGTGTCAAAGCGGTTGGGTCGGACGTCGGTCATGATGCTCTCTCTTCGAGGGTTCAGTGCTGGGAGCTGCTGGGAGCTGCTGCGGGGAGGGGCGGGCCCGGGCGGGCGGCGCGGTGGGTCAGACGGCGAGGTAGTCGAGCAGGTCCGAGCGCGACACCACGCCGAGCGCCTTGCCGCCGTCGGTCACGAGCAGGGCGCCGTCGGTCGCGAGCGCCGCGCGCAGCGCCCCGACCGGCTCGTTGACGCCGACGAGCGGCAGCGGCCTGCCGATGAGCCCGCCCACCTCGTCGGAGAGGTTGACCTTGCCGGCGAACACGCCGTCGAGCAGGTCGTCCTCGTGCACGGCACCGGCCACCTCGCCGAGCACCACCGGTGGTTCGGCGGCGAGCACGAGCAGCTGCGAGACGCCGGTGCGCGTCATCCGGTCGATGGCGTCCCGGACCGTGTCGGTCCGGTACACGAAGACCAGCGGCGGGGTGCGGTCCGCCTTCGCGGCCAGGACGTCGGCGACCGTGTGGTCCTCGATCGCGGGCGAGAACCCGTAGGACCGCATCCAGGTGTCGTCGAAGATCTTGGCGAGGTAGCCGCGGCCGCCGTCGGGCAGGAGGACCACCACGACGTCGTCCGGGCCGAGGTCGCGTGCGGCGCGCAGCGCGGCGACGACGGCCATGCCGCTGGACCCGCCCACCAGGATGCCCTCCTCGCGCGCCAGGCGCCGGGTCATCGCGAACGACTCGGCGTCGTTCACGGCGATGATCTCGTGGGGGACGGTGGGGTCGTAGGCGGTCGGCCAGAAGTCCTCGCCGACACCCTCGACCAGGTAGGGGCGGCCGGTGCCGCCCGAGTACACGGAGCCCTCGGGGTCGGCGCCGATGATGCGCACCGCGCCGTCGGACACCTCGCGCAGGTACCGGCCCGTGCCCGTGATGGTGCCGCCGGTGCCGACGCCCGCGACGAAGTGGGTCACCTTGCCCTCGGTGTCGCGCCAGATCTCGGGGCCGGTCGTCTCGTAGTGGGAGCGCGGGCCGTTCGGGTTCGAGTACTGGTCGGGCTTGAACGCGCCGGGGATCTCGCGCACCAGCCGGTCGCTCACCGAGTAGTACGACTCGGGGCTGTCGGGCGCGACCGCCGTCGGCGTCACCACGACCTCGGCGCCGTACGCCGTGAGCACGTCGCGCTTGTCCTTGCCGACCTTGTCGGGCAGCACGAAGACGCACCGGTAACCGCGCTGCTGGGCGACCAGCGCGAGGCCCACGCCGGTGTTGCCGGAGGTCGGCTCGACGATGGTGCCGCCGGGCCGGAGCTTGCCCTCCCGCTCGGCCGCCTCGATGATGCGGCCGGCGATGCGGTCCTTGGACGACCCGCCGGGGTTCAGGTACTCGAGCTTGACGAGCACGGTCGCGCTGGTCACGCCCTCGGTCACCCGGTGGAGCCGGACGAGGGGCGTGTTGCCGACGAGGTCTACTACGGAATTGGCGTACTGCACCTGTTTTTCTTCCTGTTGCTGGGCGCGCGACGATTCACGCGGACGACGGATGGGTCCGGGGTCAGCGACAGCAACAGGTGAGCGGTGCGAGCACACGACAACTGTAGGGGCACGAGCCGCTCAGTGCGAGTGTGAGATGCCCAGCTCGTGCATGCGTTCGTGCTCCTCGCGCTCCTTGATGCGCTGTGCGATGCGCTCCTGGACCTCCACGCGGCGCAGCGGAGGCACGGTCTTGGGCGGCTGACGGCGTTCCGGCAGCGCGTCGAGCAGGCGTGTCACGATCTCCGTGATCTCCTGCGTGGCCTGCTCTACCGGCTCGCGTGTGGCGTCACTCACCTTGGTCACGCCCGTGACCTTGCGGACGAACTGCAGCGCTGCGGCGGTGATCTCGTCGTCGGTGGCGGGCGGTTCGAGCCCGCGTAGCGTCGTGATGTTTCGGCACATGCTCCGACCGTACGCCGGGCCGCGTTCGCGGGGGAGGGGTAAGCCTTGGCGGGACCGGCCTGCCGTGCGGCAGGGTAGGGGCATGCAACCTTCTGCTGATGCCGCGCCCGGTTCCACGCTCGAGGTCCGGCCCGCGACCGTCGTGCGCGAGGCCACCGCCGAGGACTGGCCGGACATCTGGCCGATCGTGCGTGAGGTCGTGCGTGCGGGCGACACGTTCGCCTACGACCCCGCCATGACCGAGGCGCAGGCCCGGGCCGCCTGGCTGGACTACCCGGTGCGGGTGGTCGTGGCCGTGCGCGACGGCGCAGTGGTCGGCACCGCGAACATGTACCCGAACCGGCCGGGCCCTGGCAGCCACATCGCCTCGGGCAGCATCATGGTCGACCGGGCAGTGCGCGGCACCGGCGCCGGCCGGGCGCTCGTCGAGGACATGCTCGCCTGGGCTCGCCGCGACGGGTATGCCGCCGTCCAGTTCAACGCTGTGGTCGACACCAACGCGGGCGCCGTCCACCTGTACGAGAGCCTCGGGTTCGTGACGCTCGGCGTCGCGCCCGGCGCCTTCCGGCACCCCGAGCTGGGCGACGTCGGGCTGCGGATCATGTGGCGCGAGCTGCGCGAACCGGACGCTGGGGCCGCTCGGGCCGCGACCGGAGAGGTCGGCGCCTGATGCGGTACTCCGTGAACATCCCCAACTTCGGCGACTTCGCCGATCCCCGCACCGTCGCGAGCGTCGCCCGCGCCGCCGAGGACGCCGGCTGGGACGGCCTGTTCGTCTGGGACCACGTGGTGCACAGCAAGGAGATGCGCCGCGGCCTGCCGTTCGGCGACCCGTGGATGCTCCTGACCGCCGCGGCGCTCGCGACGTCGCGACTCCGGCTGGGCACGCTCGTCACCCCGGTGGCCCGGCGCCGCCCCGAACAGCTCGCGCGGCAGGTGGCGACGCTCGACGCCGTGAGCGGTGGCCGCGTCATCTTCGGCGCGGGCCTCGGCGGGCCGGTCGAGGACGAGTTCGGCAGCTTCGGCGACGAGACCGACCCGGTGGTGCTCGCCGAGAAGCTGGACGAGGGGCTCGGCCTGCTCGCCCGCTACTGGGCGGGGGAGCGCGTCGACCACGCTGGTCCGCACTACGTGGTGCGGGACGTGGAGCTCCTCCCCGCGACCGTCCAGCGACCCCGGCCGCCGGTCTGGGTGGGCGGGTTCTGGCCCAACCGCCGCCCGTTCCGCCGCGCGGCAGGGTGGGACGGCGTGGTGCCGCTGTTCGCGTCCGGGCACGGCGTCCCGCCGACGCCGGACGAGGTCCGCGAGGTCGCGGCGTACGTCGCGGGGCACCGCACGTCGGACGGCCCGTACGACGTCGTCACGGGCGGGCGCACGACGCCGGAGGCGGCGGCCGACGTCGTCGGGCCGCTGGCCGAGGCCGGGGCGACCTGGTGGGACGAACGCGGGCTGTACGCGTCACCCGACCTGTACTCCAGCGCCGCGGTGCTGCGCCGCGTGGAGGCCGGGCCGCCGCGGCCCTGAGCCTGGGCCTCGGCCTGGGGTCGGCCCGGCCTCGGCCGGGACGTCAGCCGTTCTGCGGCGCGCCGCCCCAGCGGGCGATGTCCTCGTCGGTCACCTCCACCGGGCCCGTGGCCGGCTGGGTGACCCGGATGTGGTTGCCGAACGGGTCGCGCAGGGCGCAGTCGATCCCGTACGGCTGCTCGACCGGCTCCTCCGTGAACTCGACGCCCTTGGCGCTGAGCTCGGCATACGTGCGGCGGCAGTCGTCGGTGGTGAGGATGCACGCGACGCCGAGCGCGCCCTTGGTGACCAGGTTCCGGACCTGGGCGGCGACCTCCTCGCTCAGCGAGGGCGGTCCGGGGACCTCCAGGAGCAGGTGGCGGTCCGGGTCGGCCGGCAGGGAGACGGTGAGCCAGCGCATGAAGCCCATGTCGACGTCGTTGCTGACAGCGAACCCGAGCTTGCCGACGTAGAAGTCGAGGGCCTCGTCCTGGTCGAGGACGTACACGGAGGTGATGGAGATGTTCTTGAACATGTCGGTCACGCTACGGCGGCTCCGGTGCGGTGCGCTTCTCCGAAACTGCTCACCTCGGGAGCCTGCCGGGAGCCGCTCCCTCCGACGGCTCAGTCCGCGGGGCGCAGCCAGCTCTTCGTGAAGCAGACCGGCGCCGCGACCGGTCGCGTCCGCCGCCGGTACTCCGTCGGCGAGACGCCGACGACGTCACTGAAGGTGCGGCTGAAGGTGCCGAGGCTGTTGAACCCGACCAGGAGGGCGACGTCGGTCACCGGGGTCGCGGTGTCGCGCAGCAGCGCCATCGCCCGCTCGATCCGGCGTCGCTGCAGGTAGCGGTGCGGCGTCTCGCCGAACGTGGCCCGGAAGCTCCGGCTGAAGTGTGACGGCGAGACGTGGGCGATGCGGGCCAGCGTCGGCACGTCGAGCGCACGGCCGTAGTCGCGGTCGATGGCGTCCCGGGCCCGCAGCAGCCGCCGGTTCTCCTGCTCGCGCGGGGACATCGCCTGGCCCGCCCGCGGGCGGCTCACCGTGCTGGACGTCACGCGGTCAGCCTACGGCGCGGACGGCGTCTCGCCCAGGAAGACCGCGTACCCGTCCAGCAGGCGGGCCAGGCCGAACTCGAAGAGCGAGTCGAGGGTGAGGTCGATGTCGGTCGACGCCGCCACGGTGAAGTGGGGGTAGCGGCGCGGGTCCACGGCTGCCCGGAGGCCGGGGACGGTCCGGTCCATCCATTCCTCGTCGGTCATGCCCGTGTCCTGGCGGGCCAGCAGGGCAGGCTCGATGCTGACCCCGACACCACGCACGAACTGGAAGACCGACACGGTCAGGTGCATCCGGGTGTCGATGTCGAACGCCTGCCCGGAGATCGCGTCGAACGCGGCCAGCAGTGCCTCGGTGTGGGGCACGCCGTGCGGCACGATCTGCGGCCGCGTCATGGACATGACGTGTGCCGCCCACGGGTGGCGCTGGAACGCGCCCCACATCGTGCGGGCACACACCTCGGCGCGGGCCCGCCAGCCGTCGGGCAGCGGGTCGGGCAGGGGGGCGGAGGCGTAGACGGCGTCGAGCATCCGGGTGAGCAGCTCCTCGCGGCCCCGCACGTGCCGGTAGAGCGACATGGTGGGGATGCCGAGGTCGGTGGCGATCCGCCGCATCGAGAGCCCGCCGAGCCCCTCGGCGTCGGCCACGGTCATGGCCGCGCGCACGACGTCGCCGACCGACGGCGCAGGACGGGCCGCAGGCCCGGCGCCCGCACCGGCAGCCACGACCGTGCCGACCCCGCGCCGCACCTCGACGAGCCCGTCCCGCCGCAGCGCGTCGAGCACGCGGGACGCGGTCGCCATGGCGACGCCGTGCTCGGCGACGATGCGGCGCGTGGAGGGGACCGGGTCGCCCTCGGCGAGCTCGCCCGACCGGATCCGGGCCCGGATCTCGTCGGCGATCCGCTCGTACGTGGTGGACATCGAGACTCCTGTACTAGTGCACTCGATGGGCTCGGGACGTGCGTTCCGCGGGCCGCACCGGACATCTGATCGCTGCACTAACTGCCGCACTACCTGACGGTTTACCCAGCATAGGGCGGTTCGTACGGTGTACGAAACACCTTCTCGAACACCACCCCCAGGAGCAGTCATGACCCACGTACTCGTCTCCGGCGCCAGCGTCGCCGGACCCGCCCTCGCCTTCTGGCTGCGCCGGTACGGCTTCGACGTCACGGTCGTCGAGCGCAGCCCCGGACCCCGCCCCGGCGGCCAGGGGATCGACGTCCGCGGCGCCGGCCGCACCGTCCTCGACCGGATGGGCATCACCGACCAGGTGCGCGCCGCCCACACCGGCGTGCGCGGGATCGCCTACCTCGACGCCGCCGGACGCCGCACCGTCGAGCTCCCCACCGAGCTGTTCGGCCACTCCGGCGGCGTGATCGCCGACATCGAGATCCTGCGCGGAGACCTGATGCGCATCATCATGGACGCCGCCGAGGGTGTGGAGTACGTCTACGACGACAGCATCACGGCACTCGACCAGCGGCCCGACGGCGTGGCGGTCGCCTTCGAGCGGTCGGCGCCCCGCCGGTTCGACGCCGTCGTCGGGGCGGACGGCGTCTTCTCCACGACGCGGCGCCTCGCGTTCGACGGCGCGTGGCGGACCGTCGACTCCGGGTATCACCGCGCGGTGTTCACCGCCGAGAGCGCCCAGGAGTCCGGCCGGGACTCCTGGGGCCTCGACGGCTGGGAGTTCCTGTACTCGATGCCGAAGGGCAACGGCGTCGGCGGCCGGAACGTGCTGCTGTACCCCGCGCACGGCGGTGCGCGCGGCATGGTGCACTTCGCGGGCGACCCGGTGGCCTACGACCGGCGCGACATCGCCGGGCAGAAGCGGATAGTCGCCGACGTCCTCGCGGGCGAGGGCTGGCAGGTGCCGCGCCTGCTGGACGCGATGTGGGACGCCGACGACTTCTACTTCGACCGGCACGTCCGGGTCGAGATGCCGGCCTGGCACCGGGGCCGGGTGGCGCTGCTCGGCGACGCCTGCACGGCCGGCTCCGTCGGGATGGGTACCTCGCTGGCCCTGGTGGGGGCCTACGTGCTGGCGGGCGAGCTCGCCCGGTCCGACGGCGATCCCGAGCCTGCCTTCGCCGCGTACGAGGCCCGCATGCGGCCGTACGCCCAGGCCAACATGAAGCAGCTCCCGGGCGGGGCGCGGGGCTTCCTCCCGCCGTCGGCCTTCGAGATCAAGGCCCGGACCGCGGTGATGGGCGCGATGCTCAGGACGCCGCTCGCCCGCATGGTGATGGGCGGCATCGACAAGGCCGCGGACTCGATAGTCCTGCCGGACTACGCGTCCCTGGCGCCCCGACGGGGTTGACCGATGAGTCATCAAGTGATTTAGTCACTTTCATGACTCAAGGTAGAGCCTCGTTCTCGGAGCAGCTGGCGGACGACATCGTCGAGCTGATCCGCTCCGAGAGCCTCGGACCCGGCGACGTGCTGGAGTCCTCCCGCGACCTGGCCAAGCGGTTCGCCGTCACCACCCCGACCGTCCGCGAGGCGCTGCGGCGCCTCGAGGCCACCGGCGTGGTCGAGCTGCGGCACGGCTCCGGCACGTACATCGGGCCGGGCCTCGAGCGGTCGGTGCTGGCCAACCCGCACCGGCCGCACATCACCAGGGCCTCGGTGATCGAGCTCGTCCAGGCCCGCCTGGTCATCGAGCCCGGCATCGCGGCGCTCGCCGCGAGCGCCCGCGACGCCGCGGCGCTGCAGCGTCTGGAGGCCGCCACGGCGACGGCGCTGCAACCCCCGGTGCACGGGTTCCGCCCGGCGCTCAACTTCCACGTGGAGCTGGCGGCGGCGTCGGGCAACGGCCTGCTGCGCGAGACGGTGGAGGCGCTGCTGCACGTGCGGGCCCCCGAGCAGACGGAGATCCGGTTCCGGTACGACGACCGCCAGCGGGACCATACCGAGCACCTGGAGATCCTGGGGGCGGTGCGCGACGGCGACGGCGCGGCCGCCGAACGGCTCACCCGGGAGCACCTGACGACCATCCGGGAGTCGCTGGAGGCGGCGGACTTCGGCAGGGACGCGTCGTGAGCGCGCCGGTCCGCCTGGCGGAGATGACGACGCGGGAGGCCGCCGACGCCGCGGCTCGCGGCACGATCGTGCTGATCCCCGCCGGTGCGCTGGAGCAGCACGGGCCGGGCATGGCGCTCGGGACCGACCTGTTCCGCGCCGAGGCGGTGGTGGAGCGGGTCGCCGCGAACCTGGCCGGCCGGGTGGTGGTGGGCCCGTCGCTCCCGGTGGGGGTGTCGCCGCACCACATGGCGTTCGCCGGCACGGTCACGCTGACGACGGGGACGTTCGCCGCCGTCGTGCGGGAGTACGTGACGAGCCTGCACACCCACGGCTGGACCCGGTTCCTGGTGGTGACCGGGCACGGCGGCAACAACGCGACGCTGACGACCGTGGCGCAGGACCTGCTGGTCTCCCACCCCGGGATCCAGCTCGCCTGGTCGCCCCTGACCTCGCTCGCCGGCGACGCGGTGGCCGCGATGGACCCGAGCGCCGTCCACGGGCACTCGGGCGAGGCCGAGACGGCGCAGATGCTGCACATCGCACCGCACCTGGTGCACACCGACCGCCTCGAACCCGGCACCACCACCCCGGACCAGCTCGACGGCGTCTCCCGGACGGCGCGCTACCACGCGCAGCCCGCGCTCACCCTCCCGTACGACCGACTCAGCCCCAACGGTGTGCTCGGCGACCCCCGCCGAGCGACCGCCGAGGACGGCGCCGCCATCGTCAAGGCCATGGTCGGCCGCATCACCACGTTCCTCGAGGACTGGCTGGCCGCCTAGCCCGGCCCCTCGCACCGGCTGGACCGAACCCCACGACGCACCTGGCCCGCCAGGTGTCCATCCCGTCATGCCCGGACACGGGCACCAGGAAAGGACTCGCATGTCAACGACGACAGCATCATCCGCCCCCGCAGGCGCCGGGGGAGCCCGGCGCCGGCCCGGCCGGCGCGCCGCGCTCCTGGCCGCGCTGGCGCTCGCGGTCTCCGGCCTCGCCGGTCCGCTCGGGGCCACCACGGCCTCCGCCGCACCCGCGCTGCCCGACGCCGCGACACCGCCGTCGGGCAGCGCGCACCACTACCGCGACCCGGCCCGCTCGGCCGGGTGCGGGACCGACCCGGGCCAGGCGCCGGGCAGCAGCGTGCTGCGCACGCTCACCAGCGACGGCCGCGAGCGGACCGTGCAGCTGCACCTGCCCGACGGGTACCGCAGCGACCGTGCCTGGCCGGTCGTGCTCGTGTTCCACGGACGCGGCAACACCGGCGCGGGTACCGAGGCGTTCTCGGGGCTCGACGCCCTGCCGGCGATCGTGGCCTACGGCAACGGCGTGGTCGGCACCGGCGACGGCGACCGGCAGGCCTGGGAGGGCGCGCCCTACTCGGCGCCCGGGGTCGACGACATCGCCTACACGAACGACCTGCTGGACACCCTGGAGTCGGACCTCTGCGTCGACGCCCGGCGCGTGTACGCGACCGGCAAGTCCAACGGCGCGGGCTTCACCGGCATCCTGGCCTGCGAGCTGTCGGACCGGATCGCGGCGGTCGCGCCCGTGGCCGCAGCCTTCTACGGCACCGGCCACCCGGACTGTGAGCCGCAGCGGCCGGTGCCGGTGATCGAGTTCCACGGCACCGCCGACGCCACCATCCCGTACGACGGCGACGCCGACCGCGGTCTCCCGGCCGTCCAGGACTGGGCGGGCGGCTGGGCCGAGCGCAACGGGTGCGCCATCAGGCCCCGTGTCGAGGAGACCGCCGACGACGTGACCACCTACCGGTGGACCCGGTGCGACCGCGGCGCCGACGTCACGCACGTTGCGGTGCTCGGCGGCGGCCACACCTGGCCGGGGGAGGACAGCTACTCCGGCGGCGGCTACGCGACGCACAGCATCGAGGCGCACGAGGTCATGTGGGAGTTCCTGCACGACGAGCGCCTGCCGGTCCGGTTCCTGGCCGAGCGTGCCGGACAGGGGACGGCGTCATGACCGCCACGTCCACGCCCGGCACCGCTCCCGGGACCTCAGGCCCCGAGCCGGACCGCCTGCCCGGCGTGCTGCGCGCGCTCGCCGTCGTCGAGCGCCTCGGCAACGCCCTGCCGCACCCGTTCTGGCTGTTCTGGATCCTCGCGGGCATCCTCGGCGCGCTCAGCGCCGCGCTCGCCGCAGCCGGCGTCTCCGTGGTCTCGCCGGCCGACGGCGAGGAGGTGGTGGTCCAGAACCTGCTCAGCGGCGAGGGCCTGGCCATGGCCGTCTCCACCGCCGTCGACAACTTCGCCACGTTCGGCCCGATGGGCACCATCGTCGCCGTGATCATGGGCGTCGCCATCGCCGAGCGCACCGGGTTCCTGTCGGCGGCCATGAAGGTCTCGGTCTCCCGCGTGCCCGTCGGGTGGGTCGTGTTCGCCGTCGCGTTCGCGGGCACCGTCTCGCACGTCGCGAGCGCCGCCGCCTACATCATCCTGGTGCCGCTCGGCGGGCTCGCGTTCCGGGCGGTCGGCAAGTCGCCGATCCTCGGCGTCGTCGTGGCCTACACGTCCATCGCGTCGGGCTACGACGCGAGCCCCGTGCCGACGCCGAACGACGCCATCTTCGCGGGCATCACCACGGAGGCCGCGCGGATCATCGACCCGAACGCGTACGTCTCGCCGGTCAGCAACTGGTACTTCAACATCGCGTCCTCGCTGCTGCTGGCGATAGTGATCACCCTGGTCACGAACCTGGTGCTCGCCAAGCGGCCCGACCTCGACGCCGACCCCGACGCGGACCTGGACGACGTCGAGGGCCTGGAGCTCTCGCCGCGCGACCGGTCCGCGCTGCGCGCGGCGATGCTCAGCGGCCTCGTCGGCATGCTGGCGGTCGTCGCGGTGGTGCTGCCGCCGTCGTCCCCGCTGCGTGGCGAGGGCGGGAGCCTCACCGAGTCGCCGTTCCTGGACGGGATCGCCGCGATCGTGGCCGTGCTGTTCGCGCTGGTCGGCATCGTGTACGGATGGCGGTCCGGCGCGATCACCAAGGCGGCCGACGTGCCGCGGCTGATGGCCGAGGGCGTACGCCAGATGGCGCCCGTGCTGGTGCTGTTCTTCGCCATCGCGCAGTTCCTCGCGTACTTCGACTGGACGCACATCGGCGACGTGATCGCCGTGAACTCCGCGGAGGCGCTGGAGTCGACGGGCGTGCCGATCTGGGCGGTGTTCCTCGCGATCCTCGCCCTGCTGTCCCTGGTCAACGTGCTCGTGACCAGCGGCTCGGCGATGTGGGCGCTCGCGGCACCGATCGTCGTGCCGATGCTCATGCTGCTGGACGTGCCGGCAGAGACCACTCAGGCGCTGTTCCGCATCGCCGACTCCGGGTCGACGGCGATCACGCCCATGAGCCCGTACTTCATCATGGCGCTCGGGTTCCTGCAGCGGTACCGCAAGAGCGCGGGGATCGGCACCCTCGCGTCCTACACGCTGCCACTGGCCGTGTGCATGACGCTGGCCTGGACCTGCTTGTTCTTCGCCTGGTGGGCCCTCGGCATCCCGCTGGGCCCAGGCGCCCCGGTGCGCTGATCCTGGCAGGCGTGGCCTGCGGCCCTGACTCGACGTACCAGGTACGCCGGGTCAGGGCCGCAGGCCCGCCGCCACCCAGAGATTCTGACCTGCGCCGCGGGCGCCGCCTACGATGCGAGGCGTGACCGTGTCGCGCCGGAAGAACCACCAGATCGCCGTGCTGGTGCTGGAGGGCGCCAAGCCGCTCGACGTCGGCATCCCCGCGCAGGTGTTCTCGAACCGGCCGAGCATGCCCTACGAGGTGCGGGTCTGCGGCGCGGCGCCCGGGCTGGTGACCGGCGGCGACGGCCTCTCGTACCACGTCGCCGAGGGCCTCGACGCCCTCGAACGGGCCGACACCGTGTTCGTCCCCGGCTACCGGACGCCGGCTGCCGCCGACCCGCCCGCCGTCGTCGTCGACGCACTCAAGGCCGCGCACGCGCGCGGGGCCCGGCTGGCCGCCATCTCGACCGGGGCGTTCGCCCTGGCCGCGACCGGGCTGCTCGACGGCAAGCGGGCCACCACGCACTGGCACTACACGAGGGCGCTCCGCGAACGCCATCCGCTGGTCCAGGTGGACGAGAACGTGCTGTTCGTCGACGAGGGTGGCGTGCTCACGTCGGCGGGTGCGGCGTCCGGCATCGACCTGTGCCTGCACCTGGTGCGGCGCGACCACGGCGTCGGGCTGTCCAACCACGTCGCCCGCAGGCTGGTGGCCGCGCCGTACCGCAGCGGGGGACAGGCGCAGTACGTGCCGCGCAGCGTCCCCGAGCCGCTCGGCGACCTGTTCGCCGAAACGCGTGCCTGGGTGCTGGAGCATCTGGCCGAACCGCTGACCCTCGACGCGCTGGCGCGCAACGCCCGGGTCTCGGCACGCACGTTCTCGCGGCGGTTCGTGGAGGACACCGGGTACACGCCGATGCAGTGGGTGCTCCGGGCGCGGGTGGACCTGGCGCGGGAGCTGCTGGAGCGCAGCGACCTGAGCGTGGAGCAGATCGCGCACCGCGTGGGGCTGGGCACCGCGGCCAACCTGCGCCTGCACTTCCACCGGATCCTCGGCACGTCCCCGACGGAGTACCGGCACACGTTCTCTGCGTGACCTGTCAGAAAGCCCCGCACGTGTCAGACGCTCAGGTCACTCCGGTGACCTGAGCGTCTGACACGTGCGGGACTCTCTGACAACGCGGCAGAGGCGTGGCGAGATCCTTGCGGACGGTGGCGTTATGTCTGGCGTGATGCTTGCGCACCATGGCTTTCCAGCCGCTTTCGGTGTCGCATCCACGCGCGCAGAGTGGAGGCATGACACGCATCGCCATCAACGGCTTCGGCCGCATCGGACGTAACTCCCTCCGCGCCCTGCTCGAGCGCGACAGCGACCTCGAGGTGGTCGCGATCAACGACCTCACCGCCCCGGACGCCCTCGCTCACCTGCTCAAGTACGACAGCGCGCTCGGCCGCCTCGGCCGCTCCGTGGAGGTCGACGGCGACGAGCTCGTCGTCGACGGCCGCCGCATCAAGGTGCTCGGCGAGCGCGAGCCCGCCAAGCTGCCGTGGGCGGAGCTCGGCGTCGACATAGTGCTCGAGGCCACGGGCCGGTTCACCTCCGCCGACGCCGCCCGCGCGCACCTCGACGCCGGCGCTCGGCGGGTGCTGGTCAGCGCTCCGTCGGCCGGTGCCGACGTCACGCTCGCCTACGGCGTGAACACCGACGTCTACGACCCGGCCAAGCACGTGATCGTCTCGAACGCCTCGTGCACCACGAACGCGCTGGCCCCGCTGGCCGCCGTCCTGGACGACCTGGCCGGCATCGAGCACGGGTTCATGACCACCGTGCACGCGTACACCCAGGAGCAGAACCTGCAGGACGGGCCGCACCGCGACCTGCGCAGGGCCCGCGCAGCCGCCGTCAACATCGCGCCCACGACGACGGGCGCGGCCAAGGCGATCGGCCTCGTGCTGCCGAACCTGAACGGCAAGCTGTCGGGCGACTCGATCCGCGTGCCCGTGCCGGTCGGCTCCCTCGTGGAGCTCAACACGACTGTCGAGCGCGAGGTCACCCGGGACGACGTCCTCGCGGCGTACCGCGCCGCGGCCGACGGGAAGCTCAAGGGCATCCTCGACTACTCCGACGAGCCGCTGGTCTCCAGCGACATCACGGGGGAGGCGGCGTCCGCCATCTTCGACGCCGCGCTGGTCCGCGTCGAGGGCAAGCACGTCAAGGTGGTGGCCTGGTACGACAACGAGTGGGGCTTCTCCAACCGCGTGATCGACACGCTGGAGCTGCTCGCACGCGACTGACCGGCGTGCTGAGGAAGGTCGGTAGAACGTCAGGTGATCGGTAGCTCGGACTGCCGACCACCTGACGTTCTACCGACCACCGCCCGTCACCTTGACGCGAACTCACCGATCCAGCGCTTCTGCCGCCGGGTCTCCACCGCGCGCGGGTGGTAGTTCGCGCGGACCCAGGCCACGGCGTCGTCGGCCGGGACCCCGCTCATGACCGCGAGGACCGCCAGCGCGGTGCCCGTACGTCCGATCCCGCCGCCGCAGGCGATCTCCACGCGTTCGGACGCCGCCCGCGTGTGCGCCTCGCGCAGCGCGGTCACCGCCTGCACTGTCGAGTCGGGCAGGCGGAAGTCGCGCCACCGTACCCACCGGTACTCCCAGCCGGGCACCCGCGGGTCGCGGCCGAGCAGGTAGACGGCGAGGTCCGGAGCGGGCGAGTCCTTGCGCGGACGGCGCAGCCCCGTGCCCCGGACGCGGCGGCCGTCGGGGAGCTCGACGACGCCGTCGGTCATGTCCCACTGATGCATCGCCCCAGCGTAGTGAGCCGCCCACCGATGATTCCTGAGGTTCTCCGCAGTCGGACAGTCAGAGAAACCGGAGGGAGAAGACGATGGGCAAGGTCCTCACGCACATGACGATGTCCCTGGACGGCTTCATCGCGGAGCCGGACGACCAGATCGGGGAGCTCTTCGAGTGGTACGACGGCGGTGACGTCAGCGTGCCGAGCGCGAACAAGGACGTCACGTTCAACGTCGACGAGGCCAGCGCTGCCATGCTGCGCGACCTGGTCATGGAGGCGGGCGCACTGATCTCGGGGCGGCGGCTGTTCGACATCACCGACGGCTGGGGTGACAACCACCCGGCCGGCGCACCCGTCGTCGTGGTCACGCACCATGCTCCGGAGGACGCGCACCGGTGGCCCCGGACCACGTTCGTCGACGACGTCGGCGCGGCCGTCGCGCGGGCGCGGGAGATCGCAGGCGACAAGGACGTGACCATCGCGAGCGCGAACGTGGCCCAGCAGGCGCTCACGCTGGGCCTGGTGGACGAGGTGTGCGTCAGCCTCGTGCCCGTGCTGTTCGGCGAGGGCATCCCGTACTTCGCGAACCTGGGCGGGCACCACCTCCTGGAGGACCCGGTGGTGGTCCAGGGGCGCCGGGCGCTGCACCTGCGTTACCCCGTGCGGCGCTGACGAGCCCGACCCGTGCGTGCCAGGATGAGTGGCATGGCGACGAGCTCCCGCATCCAGGCAGTCGAGCGCGCGACCGGCAGGAGCTGGGACGAGTGGCTCGAGTACATGGCGCGGATCGGCGCCCCTGAGCTGACCCACCACCAGATCGCCGCCGCGGTCATCGGGGAGCTGGACGGCAAGGTCGACAACCTCGGGTGGTGGGCACAGTCGACCGCGGTCGCGTACGAGCAGTACATCGGCCGGCGCATACCCGGCCAGCGGCCCGACGGCACCTTCCAGACGAGCGTCAGTAAGTCGACGTCGCTCGGCATGGAGGCCCTCATGGAGGCCTGGACCCGGTTCGCGGACGGCAACCCGGACGTGGACGGGCTGGTCGAGGGTGAGGTCCGGGTCAGCGGTACGGAGAACCGCATCACCTGGCGGGCCAAGGCCCGCGAGGGCGAGTCCGTCATCGTCATCAGCGAGCCCAAGAAGAACGGGACCGCCTCGCTCGTCGTGCAGCACCTCGGGTCGCCGACGCCGGAGCGCAACGACGAGGTGAAGGAGCTCTGGCGGACCATAGTCTCCGGGTTCGTGGCCGGTCTCTGAGCCGCTCGCCGGTCGAACCCACCTCGCCGGTCGAGCCGTATCCGTTGGTCGGGCTTGTCGAGACCCCAGATCTCGACAAGCCCGACCATCGAGTTTGCTAGACCAACAAGGGACCTAGAACGTCCAGCGCTGCGTCTCCGCGCCGGAACAGGTGCGGATCTCGAGCCGCTGGCCGTCCCGCAGCGGGGTGCCCCCGGCCGCCGTCAGGCACTTGCCTGACTGGGGATTGACCACCGCCCGGGAAGCGGACTGGTAGGTCCAGTTCTGCGCACCGGTCCCGTTGCAGTTCCACAGCTGCACGACGGCGCCGTCGGCCGTGCTGCCGCCCGAGATGTCCATGCACTTGCCCAGTGCGCTCAGCGTGGAGCCCGACCGGGCCCACGTCTGGGCGGCGTTACCACTGCAGTTGACGATCTGGAGCGGGTTCCCGTCGGCCGCGTCGGCCCACGGGACGTCGACGCACATGCCGTTCGCCGCGCGCACCGGCCCAGTGCCGGCCGGGAGGGCCGAGGAGCCGCCGTCGCCCCCGCCGCCGTCGGACCCGGCGATCGGCGTTGCCGCGCCCTGGAACGGGTCGAGCTGGATGTAGGCGGCGGACGGGTTGCCGTCGTGCACCAGGGACTCCTGCGCCAGGACGTCGTCGAAGGCGAAGCCGTAGGCCTTGCCGTTCGCCATCTGCTGGTGGATGTACTTGGAGTAGTAGTCCGTGACGGACTCCTGGTAGAAGCCCGAGGTGCTGGTGCCGGGCTGCGTGGTCGTGGTCAGGAGCGTCGAGCGGTGGAAGCCGGCGCACAGGGTGCGGGCGATGGCGCCGATGTCGTTGTTCGGGGCGGCAAGATCCTTGTAGCAGCCGAAGACCGAGTCGCTCGACGGCTTGCGGAACTCCGTGACGTACGCGCCCGAGGCGTTGGTGAACCGCATGACGCCGTTCACCACGCGGCCCGTGAACCGGGCGGCCGGGTCGTAGGAGTAGGGCGCGACGATGAGGTTTTCGCCTGAGTACTTGGTCCAGACCCGGTCGATGTAGCTGCCCAGGATGTTCGTGTCGATCTGCCCGGTCCCGATGGCGTGCCCGGGCGCGAGGACCCGCAGCAGCGACCCGTCGGGGGCGCGCTGGGCCAGGTTGTTCCAGCCGGGAGTGCCGGCCAGGGCGTTGACGACGTTCTGGTAGCCGTCCGGCTTGAGCATCCCGGTGCTGATCACCGTGCCGTCCGCCTTGCGCAGGCCCGTCTGGTACGGGGCCGAGAGGAAGTCGACCTGGGTGCTGTTGATCCAGAGGCCGTCGTTGTTCAGCGTGAACTCGGTCCAGCTGAACAGCTTGTTCCGGTTCGGGTCGCTCGGGTTCTGCACCGCCGGCTGGACCAGGCGGCCGTCGTTGACGACCTTGAACGACAGCTTGCTGCCGTACGAGAAGTACACCCGACCCGACATCTTGGGCAGCTGGATGGTCTTCGACTGCCCGTCCGCCGGGCCGGCGATCGAGGCGTCGGGCGCGTCGACCGGCGTCCCGCCCACGGTGGGCCAGGGGTGGAACGTGCCTCCGGCGTCGGACCAGCCGAGCCGGCCCGTGTGCGGGTCGCCCAGGACGTAGATGAAGACCTGGTCACCGCGGCCGGAGTCGTTGGTGATGGTCAGGGGGATCGTGGCGGGGACCGCGGTGGCGGCCACGGGCTGGGTGACGACGAGTGCCGTCGCGGTGATGGCGAGGACGCCGAACGCGGCTATCGCGTTCACCAGCCTGCGGAGTCTGGGCCTGCGAGTGCGTGACCGTGTTCGTGACATGGGATCTCCTCGTTCCGGGTGGTACGTCGTTGTACTTACGGGACTGTCAGCAACAAAGCGGATATTAGTGAGGATTCCTGACTATGTCACTAGTCGGGCACGATCTCGTGAGTCGACGACGGTCCGGCTAGCCTCGATCGAAGCGGAATCCGGCCGATCGAGGACTCATCGAGGAGGGTCCCCATGAAGGTGACCAGCAAGCCGCGCCACCGCACGATCGACGTCGACGGGCTCGAGATCTTCTACCGGGAGGCGGGTGACTCGGATGCTTCCGGTGATTCGAGCCCGCCCTGCGTGCTGCTGCTGCACGGCTTCCCGAGCTCGTCGCACCTCTTCCGGCACGTGATGTCGCCGCTGGCCTCGGTGGGTCGTGTCGTGGCCCCGGACCTGCCGGGCTTCGGGTTCTCCGCCTCGCCGGGTGTCGACGGGTACGAGTACACGTTCGCGCACCTCGCGGACACGGTAGAGGCGTTCCTGGAGCGGATCGGGGTCGACAGGTTCTTCGTGTACCTGCACGACTTCGGTGCCCCTGTCGGGTACTACCTCGCCACGCGGCACCCGGAACGGATCCTCGGGCTCATCGTCCAGAACGGCAACGCGCACGACGACGGCCTGGGCAGCCAGTGGGACAGCGCCCGAGCCTTCTGGGCCGACCCCTCGGAGGAGAACCGGGCCCGCCTGCCCGAATGGCTCAGCTACGAGGGCGTCCGCGACGAGTACGTGAGCGGGCTGCCGGACCGGGTGCGTGTGCTCCAGCCGCCCGAGTCGTGGCACCTGGACTGGGGGCGGATGTCGCGGCCCGGGAACCTCGAGGCCCAGTTCGAGCTGTTCCGCGACTACGCGAGCCACGTCGCCCGGTTCGACGAGATCGCCGACTACCACCGGACCCACCAGCCGCCGTGCCTGGTGCTGTGGGGGCGGCACGACACGTACTTCGACCTGGCCGAGATCATGGGCTACGCCCGGGTGCTCGACCGGCTGGAGATGCATGTCTACGACGCCGGACACATGCTGCTGGAGACCCACTGGCCGGAGTGCGCGGCGGTGACGGGGGAGTTCGTCAGCGATGTGACGGCGGAGCCGCCGCTCCACACCTGACCTCGGTTCAGCAGACTCAGGGACTGTCCTTGCTAAAACCCTTGGTGCCCGGTTCGCGTCGCTG
This sequence comes from Promicromonospora alba, assembly GCF_042654905.1. NCBI lineage: Bacteria > Bacillati > Actinomycetota > Actinomycetes > Micrococcales > Promicromonosporaceae > Promicromonospora > Promicromonospora alba. Next base: position 254,913 of record NZ_JBHSFI010000003.1, on the reverse strand, counting down.
ATGGACTGACGTCCCGCCGTGAGTCTGCCGTGTGACGGAGGTAGTGGTTGTGACGGAATATGACGCGCTTGCCGAGGTGTACGAATGGCTCATCTCAGATGCAAAGCTGCCGCCGGCCGAGTTCGCTGCGTCGTTCGATGACGTCCTCGGTCTCCTGCCGTCGAACGCTCACGTCCTCGACTGCTCGTGCGGAACCGGACAGCTGGCGGTGGGCCTCGCCGGTCGCGGCATCCAGGTTGCCGCAACCGACGCCAGCGAAGCGATGGTTCGCCGGACCGCAGAGCTGTCCGAGGAGTTCGGGACATCTGTCCGGGCCCTGCGGGCGAGCTGGGAAGAGTTGCCCGACCATTTCGAGGACGACACGTTCGACATGGTGTTCTGCGTCGGCAACTCGCTTCACCATGCCGCGGGTGCGGCGGGCAGGGGTGCTGCTCTGGAGTCGATGGCACGGCTCCTGCGGCCTGGCGGGCGCTTGGTGCTCACATCCCGCACCTGGGAGCTCGTGAGGGCCAGAGGTTCCCGCCTGGACATCAGGGACCGGCTGGTCCGCCGGAACGGTCGCGATGCCGTCGTGGTCTACCGCTGGGAGATTGCGCCGCACTGGGAGGATGAGCACCACATCGAGATCGCGATCGCACAGGTTGAAGCGACCGGGCTGGTTCTTGTCCGCTCGGAACTGCTGTCCTGCTGGCCGTACCGGTACGAGGAACTCGAAGTCGAGCTGCACCGGGTCGGACTCCGGACCGAAGTGAGCACGTTCGATCTTGAGGCCGAGAACTACATGGTGGTCGCGAGCAAGATATAGCCAACGGGCTCCTACCGTTCGGGAGCACCATCACCGTGCACGGCCCGGCCGAAGTCAGGGCCCGCCTCCACGACCTCGCGGTCAAGCTCTTCCACCACCACGCACCGCTGGACGGTTGACCACAGCAGTTCCTGCCAGCTGAGCCCGCGTTCTGGCAGCAACTGCTGTGCTCAACGCCAGGTCGGTTGCCAGCCAGGCAACGCGAAAGGCCCTCCAACCAGCGTTTCCGCTGGCTGGAGGGCCTTCTCTCACGGTGGGCGATACTGGGATCGAACCAGTGACCTCTTCGGTGTGAACGAAGCGCGCTACCCCTGCGCCAATCGCCCGTGCTGCTCACCCGCTAGGGCGTGCGTGGACGATATTAGCCTGGTTCGAGCGCGGATGCGAAATCCAATCGCCCAGGCGCGTCAGGGATCGAGCCGCTCCCGCATGTTCCGCTCGAACAGGTCGCGCGCGGCGCTCGACAGCTCGCCGATCTGCAGGTCCACACCGTCCAGCCACACCGTCGGCTGCACGTTCCGCACCGACCCGGTCAGCAGCATCTGCGCCTCGCCGGCCGCCACCCGGTCGAGCACGGAGAGCGGCAGCTCGCCGTCCTTGGCCTCGCGCACGGGCAGCCCCGCCTCGGCGCCCCACTCGAGCAGCAGCTCGCGCGTGATCCCGGCCAGGCAGCCCACGCTGAGCGGGGGCGTGACGAGCTCGCCGTCGATCTCCAGGAACACGTTCGAGCCGGTGCCCTCGCACAGCAGGCCCTGCGTGTTCGCGAACACCGACTCGTCGGCGCCCTTCTTGATCGCGTCGGCGAGCGCCACGACGTTCTCGGCGTAGGACGTCGTCTTCAGGCCCGCGACCGCGCTGTTCTCGTTACGGGTCCAGGGGGAGCGTGCGGCTCGCCCGGTCGGCACGACGACGGCGGGGGTCGCCGCGACGACCACCGTCTGCGGCCCGTCGGACCGCCCGGACCCGAGCGGCCCGACGCCGTCGGTCACCGTGATGCGCAGGCGCCCGGCGTCGGGTGCGGCGGCGAGGACTGCGTCGACGCCGTCGCGCACCCAGCTCAGGTCGAGGGGTGCCATGCCCATGCCTGCCGCCGAGCGTTCGAGCCGCGCGAGATGTCGCGTGAGGGCGAACGCGTGGTCGTCGACGACCGCGCAGGTCTCGAAGACGCCGTCGCCGACAGTGATGCCGTGGTCCACCGCGCTGAGCGCGGCCTCGTCGGGCGCGACCATGCGCCCCTCTGCCCAGATGACCGTCATGCGGCCCAGTCTGTCACCGGCGCAGGGTCACGTGCGTGACCTCGGGCGTGTGCCGCACGGAGGTGGAGCTGAACTCGATGGGCGGCACGCCGTCGAACACGCGGGTGCCCGCGCCGAGCGTGAACGGCACGACGTGCAGCCGCAGCTCGTCGACGTGGCCCGCGGCGAGGTACTCGTTGAGCGTCGTCGCCCCGCCGGCGATGGAGATGTCGCGGTCGCCTGCGACCGCGCGAGCCTGTTCCAGGGCGCTCTCGATGCCGTCGGTGACGAAGTGGAACGTCGTGCCGCCCTCCATCGGGATCGGGTCGCGCGCGTGGTGGGTGAGGACGAAGACGGGTGCGTGGTACGGGGGGTTGTCGCCCCACCAGCCCTTCCACTCCGGGTCCAGCGGCCCGCGGCCGGCGGTGAACATGTTGCGGCCCATGATGTACGCGCCGGCGCCCACGATGGCGTCCACCTCGGCCTTGTGCGCGTCTCCGTACTCGAACATCCAGGTGTGCAGGCGTTCGCCCGCGAGCGGCCCGAACGGGTGCTCCAACGACTGGTCGTGCCCTGCGGAGTAGCCGTCGAGTGAAACTGCCAGGTCTGCTTTCACGATTCCCATGCCCGGTACGACGACGGACGCCCCGAGAACTCATCGGTCGGTGCGCGCCCGGTGTCCTACCGCCGGGCGAGCTGCTCGATCTCAGCTACCGCGTTGTCGCCGAGTCTGCTCAGCTCGTTGCCCATCGAGCCAGCGATGTGCGGCGTGAGCAGCACGTTCGGCAGGCTCCACAGCGGATGGTCCGCGGGCAGCGGCTCGGGCTCGGTGACGTCGAGGACCGCGTCGATCCGGCCGGTCACCAGCTCGGCGACGAGCGCGTCGGTGTCCACCAGGGCCCCGCGTGCGGTGTTGATCAGCGTGGCGCCGTCGGGCAGGAGAGCGAGCCGGCGCGCGTCGATCATCTGCCGGGTCTCCGGGACGTCGGGGGCGTGGACCGAGACCACCGTGCACGTGGCCATCAGCTCGTCGAGCTCGACCTTGTGCACGCCGAGGTCGCGGGCGCCGTCGTCGGTCAGGTAGGGGTCGAAGACCGACACGGCCAGGTCGAAGGGGCGCAGCAGCTCGATGGTCTGCCGGCCGATGCACGAGGCGCCCACGATGCCCACCCGGCGGCCGTGGTTGCCCGCCTGCGGGAACGCCTGCTCGCGGTCGATGAACGCGCGCCGCTCGGCGTAGAGCCGGGCGGAGGGCAGCGTCTGCTTGCCCGCCAGCAGGATGAGCGCGAGCGTGAGCTCGGCCACCGGCCGCCCGTTGGCGGCGCGGGCGTCGGTCAGCGTCATCCGGCGCTCGCGGGCCGCGGGGCCGAGCAGCCCGGCCGCACTGCCGCCGGTATGCACGACGGCGCGCAGCCGGGGCGCCGTCGCCATCACGGCGTCGGTGAGGAGGCCGGCGCCCCAGCCGGTGACGAGTACGTCGCAGTGCTCCAGCGCCTTCGCCGCGTCCGGCGTGGTGAGGTCCTCCAGCACCTCCGGCCACACGTGCGCCACGGCCGCGAGCCGACGGTGGGCCGCGTCGTCGAAGAGCCGTTCCGCGAGCGCCGCGGGGCGCATGGTGAGCACGACGTTGAGTGGTTCCATCTCTACCTCCAGGTCCGGCAAGCAGGATAACGTTGTCCTCGGACGCAGGGAAGGCCTGGGGTGCGGCGAGGTCAGAAATGAGACGGCTGCTTGACACCGGGGGGCAGGCCGCTAACCTGAGAACGTTTTCCTGCGTTGATCCCGACGCAGCTCAAGGACGAGTACTTCTCAAAGGGGAGAGCCATGATCAGAACACGCGCCCGCTGGGCGACCGCCGGCCTCGCCGTCACGGCGCTGACCGGCCTGAGCGCCTGCTCGGCCGGCGACGCGCCCGCCGCCGGCACGCCGGACGAGGCCGCAGGCCCGGCCACCATCGAGGTCTGGGGCTGGAACGCCGAGACCGGCGAGCAGATCGCCGAGGCGTTCAACGAGGCCCAGGACGACGTCACCGTCGAGTACGTGCTGCAGGCCAGCAACACCGCCACGCAGACCAACTTCCAGAACGCGATGGAGGCCGGTTCCGGCGTCCCGTGCCTGGTGCAGGGTTTCGCGCCGCTGACGACGATGGTCGTCAACGGCTGGGCGCAGGACATCAGCGCGCAGGTAGAGGCCTCCGCGGACCTGTACAACGAGGGCGCCCTCGCCGCGGCGCAGGTCGACGGCCGGTACTACGGGCTGCCCAGCGGCTCCGACGGCCAGTTCTACATCGCGAACCAGAAGACGTTCGACAAGTACGACGTCGAGGTGCCGACCACCTGGGACGAGTTCGTCGAGGCGGGCCGCGAGCTGAAGGAGCACGGCGTCGACATCACGAACCTGGCCGGCGAGGACCCCAGCATCCTGATGAACCTGGCCCAGCAGGCGGGCGCCGAGTGGTTCGCCATCGACGGCGACCAGTGGGTGGTGAACTTCACCGACGACCGCACGCTGGCCGCTGCCGACGTGATTCAGCCGCTCATCGACGAGGACCTGGTCTCCAACCAGACGTACATGGACAAGCCCGCGCTGCTCGAGTACTTCGACTCGGGCAAGATGGCGTCCACGACCACGCAGTGGTGGTCGCTCACCGGCTACCAGACCGGGTTCCCCGACTCCTCGGGTGACTGGTCGGCGCACCCCATCCCGCAGTTCGCCGACGCCGCGGAGCCCGTGACCCCTGGCCGCACGCTCCCGTCGTTCGTGCCGGAGGGCTGCGAGAGCCCGGAAGCGGTAGTGGCGTACTCCGACTGGCTCACCACGCCCGAGGCGATCGAGGCCGGGCGGAACAAGGAGACCGGCGCCGTCGGGTTCCCCGTCCAGATCCCCGACGCTTCCCCCTATGTCGAAGAGGTCGTCCCGAAGGACTTCTTCGTCGACGACAAGGTCGCGGGCGAGGAGATCGTCGCGGCCCAGGAGCGCGTGATCGGCAAGTTCGAGCTCGGCCCGAACTACGACGCCTGGTTCCCCGAGCTGCAGGACCAGTGGGGCAAGGCGGTAGCCGGCGAGATCACCCTCGCCGAGGCGCTCGAGGCGGTCCAGACGTTCGTCGCCTCCGACCTGGACGCCAAGGGCATCTCCTACACCGTCGCCGAGTGAGCTGCTGATCCACGAGGGGAGGACGCCGATGTCCGTCAACACGCAAGACAAGCACGCCACCGCGCGCGAACCGGTCGCCGGGTCGCCACCCGGCGGTCGCCCCGGGCACGGCTCCTCGCCTCGTGGGCGCGGCCCGCGCTGGACCTGGCGCACCGCGCAGAGCGTCAAGGGCGCCTCGCTCACCTTCCCGTTCCTGGCCGGCTTCACGCTCTTCGTCCTCGTGCCGGTCGGCATGGCCCTGCGGGAGAGTGTCTACGCCACGAAGTCCACGGGCGGCCTCGGCTTCGGCGGCCAGACCGTGTCCTTCGTCGGCCTGGACAACTTCGCCGCCGGTCTCGCCGACGGCAACTTCTGGGCGGGCATGCTCCGGGTCTTCCTGTACGCCCTGGTGGTGGTTCCGGTGACCCAGGTCCTGAGCCTCGCCATGGCCCTCCTGCTCGACGCCGCGCGACGCCGGACCGCCGCCCGGTTCCGCATAGCGCTTCTGCTGCCGTACATGGTGCCGGGCATCGTCGCGACGATGGTCTGGATCTTCCAGTACAGCCCCACCGTCGGGCCGCTGACCCCGTTCTTCGAGGCCCTGGGGCTCGACCTGAACTTCTTCTCCAGCTCGATGGTCTGGGTGTCCATGGGCAACCTCGCGGTCTGGGGTGCCCTCGGCTTCACCATGCTCATCCTGTACGGCTCGCTCCAGTCGGTGCCGCACGAGATCTTCGAGGCGGCACGGCTGGACGGCGCGTCCGAGCTGCGGATCGCCTGGTCCATCAAGGTCCCCTTCGTCCGCGGGTCGCTCGTGCTGACGTCGCTGCTCTCGATCATCGGCACGCTGCAGCTGTTCGACCAGCCCCTGCTGTTCCGGGCGGTCACCCCGGAGACCATCACGCGGGACTTCACCCCGGCGATGATGATCTACGACCAGGCGTTCAAGGTGGGCAACCTCAACTACGCCACCGCTCTGTCGGTCATCCTCGCCCTCGTCGTCGGTGTCGCCTCCGCGATCATCTACCGCTTCACGAACAGGGAGGACTCATGAGCGACACGACGCTCGTGCCCGAGGCCGCCACCGCCGCACAGCCCGTACGCACGCGAGGACGCCGTCGTCGCGGGGCCGACGACAGCTCCTCCATCGCGGAAGCCCGGGGCTCCTCCCGCTGGGTGGTCCTCGGGGTGCTGGTCGCCCTGACGCTCTACGCCGTCGGGCCGCTGTGGTGGCTGCTCGTCGCGGCGACCAAGAACCAGCGCGACCTGTACACCACCAACGGGCTCTGGTTCAGCAGCTTCAACCTGTGGGAGAACGTCAGCACCCTGTTCACCTACCAGGACGGGATCTTCGGCCGCTGGCTGTGGAACACGGTCGTCTACGCGGGGCTCGGCTCGCTCGGGCTCACCCTCGTGGCGCTCGCCGCCGGGTACGGCATCGCGAAGTACCGGTACCGGGGGCGCGGCCTGACGATGGGCCTGATCATCGCGTCCTTCCTGATCCCGGGCTCGCTCATGATCGTGCCGAGCTTCGTGCTGTTCGTGCAGCTGGGCCTGTACGACACGATCTGGGCGATGATCCTGCCCGGCATGTTCGGGTCGTTCTCCGTCTACCTGGCCAAGGTCTACGCGGAGGGCGCCGTACCGACGGAGCTCATGGAGGCCGCCCGCATCGACGGCGCGGGAGAGTACCGGATCTTCTTCTCCATGGGGCTGCGCCTGCTGTCCACTGCGGGCGCGACCATCTTCCTGCTGCACTTCGTGGCGTCGTGGAACACCTTCATGTGGCCGCTGGTCTTCCTCAAGGGCGTCGAGAAGTGGCCGGTCATGCTCGGCATGTACTCCTGGCTGCAGCGCGGCACCGACAGCACCGTGGACCTGACCAGCCTGGTCCTGACGGGATCGCTCGTCTCGACGATCCCGATGGTGGTGCTCATGATCGCCCTGCAGCGCTACTGGCGTTCGGGCGTCACGCTGGGGAGCCTCAAGTAGTGGCCGGCTCAGCCCTTCGGCGGGGCGGTCGACTCGCGCACGACGAGCTGCGGCGTGCTGACCGACGACGCCACGCCCTCCTCGCCATCGACCACCTGGGCCAGGAGGCCGAACGCCCGGGCGCCGAGGTCCTCGAAGTCCTGGTCCACGGTGGTCAGGGACGGTCGCCACAGGGCGACCAGCGGCTGGTCGTCGAAGCCGACCACCGAGATGTCGCCGGGGACGTCGAGGCCCCGGTCGGACAGGGCCCGCATCAGGCCCAGCGCGATGTCGTCGTTGGCGCAGAAGACCGCCGTGACGTCGCTCATCCCGGCGATCCGCTCGCCCCACCGGTAGCCGGCGCTCGCGTCCCACTCCGCCCGCATGATCTGCGGGACGGGGGCGCCGGCGGCGGCCAGGGCCGCGCGCCAGCCGTCGGTGCGGCCCGAGTGCTTGCCCTCGGTGGGGCCGGCGATGTGGTGGACGGTCTTGTGGCCGAGGTGGAGCAGGTACTCGGTCGCCTGGCGGCCCGCCGTCCGCTCGTCGATCAGCGCCGCCGGGACGTTGCCGGTACGGCGCGAGCCACCGCCCGCGACCACCACGGCCAGCCCTTCGGGCAGCGCCCGGGCGGCGTTGATGCCCGCTCGGTCGAACTCGAGCACGATCACGCCCGCCGTGGGCTGCGCGAGCGTGAGGTCGATGGCGGCGCGCACGTGCTCGTCGTCGCCGGACTCCACGACGGTGATCGACACCGTCATGCCGGCCCGGCGGGCGGCCGTCTCGACGCCCTGCAGCGTGCGGGCGTAGCCGTAGTTGGCGGTCGCGCCCGCGAGCACGGAGACGAGCGTGCGCCGGCCGGAGCGCATCGAGCGGGCGGCGCCGTTCGGGCGGTACCCGAGGGTCTGCACCGCCTCGTGCACGCGCTGCGCGAGCTCGGGCGCCACGTACTTCGAGCCGTTGAGGACCCTGGAGACGGTAGGCACCGAGACCTCCGCTGCCCTCGCGACATCGGCGAGGACAGGGGCTCGGTACGACTTCGGACTGGCCATGAGCCGAGCATACGGCAGCTGATAACGTTTTCCCCACCCGAGGAGAGTTGAGTGCCCACCCCACCGCGCGCCCCACGTGGCGTCATCGCACCAGGACGGCTCTTCGCCGATGACCAGGGCGCCATCGCTCAGCTGCACGGCGTCGGCATCCAGAAGTTCGGCGACCTGTTCTACGCCTGGGGCGAAGACAAGACGAACGGCGGAACCTTCGGGGGAGTGGCCTGCTACTCGTCACCCGACCTCGCGACCTGGACCGCGCACGGGCACGCCCTGGCCGTCTCGCCCGACGTCCCCGACCTCGCCCCCGGGCGCGTGATCGAACGCCCCAAGGTGCTGCGCAACCCCGGCGGGACGTACGTGATGTTCCTGCACGTCGAGTCCGCCGACTACGCCTACGCCCGCGTGGGCTGGGCAGTGGCCGACCAGCCCGAGGGTCCGTACACCTACCTGCGCAGCGAGCGCCCGCTCGGCAACATCAGCCGGGACATCGGCGTCTTCGCGGACGACGACGGCACCGGGTACCTGCTGTCCGAGGACCGCGAGCACGGCCTGCACGTCTACCGGCTCTCCGCCGACTACCTGGCGGTCGAGGAGATCGTGTCGACGACGCTCACGCCGCCGAGCGACCACCCGGCGGGCCCGCACGGCTACGAGTCGCCGGCGCTGGTCAAGGTGGACGGCCTGTACTACCTGTTCGGCTCCGACCTGACGGGCTGGTCCACGAACGACAACAAGGTGGCGACGGCGTCGTCGCTCGCGGGGCCGTGGAGCGACTGGGCGGACTTCGCGCCGCCCGGCTCGGCCACCCACGACTCGCAGACCTCCACGATCGTCACCGTGCACGGCTCCCTGACCACCAGCTACGTCTACGTCGGCGACCGGTGGGACAGGGACGACCTGTTCCACTCCGCGCCCGTCTGGCTCCCGCTGCGGATCGCCGACGGCGCCGCCCGGCTCGAGTGGCGCGACACCTGGACCATCGACCCCACGACGGGAGTGATCGCATGACCGTGACCCTTCCCGGCCTCGAGGACGACACCGAGCAGCGGATCGAGTGGGGCAACGACGTCGTCCGTGTGGCGATAGCGCACGGCCCGCACACCGCGCCGCGGCTCGTGGCGCTGTGGCATGTGGGCGAGGGGCGACCGGACCTCGCCGGCCTGCGCCGCTGCGCGCTTCCCGTGCTGGAGGTCGCGGTGCTCGGTGACGGCAGGTCCGGCACGTCCGGCAAACGGCACGTCGACGGCGCCGCGGGCCAGCGGATGCGGCTCGTCGGCACGAAGGAGGAGGCGGCCGAGGGCCCGGACGGCGGCCCCGTCCGGCGTCTCCTGCTGCACCTCTCCGATCCGGACACCGGCCTGCGCGCCACCGTGCACTACGAGCTCGCCGACACGATCCCCGTGCTGCGGACCTGGGCGCAGCTGGCGGCCGACCGTGAGCTGGTGCTCGACCACGTCACCACCGGCGTCGTCTCCGGGCTCGGCCACGCCGCCCGCTGGGAGACCGAGCTGGCGGTGTGGGAGGCGGCCAACCCCTGGAGCGGCGAGTTCCGCTGGCGCCGGTCCACGCTCGCCGAGCGCGGCCTGTACGACGTCGGCATGGTGCGGTTCGGCCAGGTCGGCTCCAAGAACCGGATCAGCCTCACCTCGACCGGCGCCTGGTCCACCTCCGAGCACCTGCCCATGGGCCTGGTCGAGGACACCCGCACCGGCCGGCTGCTCGCCTGGCAGGTCGAGACCAGCGGCGCGTGGCACACCGAGCTCGGCGACCGGTACGACGACGTCTACGTCGCCGCCATGGGCCCGACGGCGCACGAGCACCAGTGGGCCGGTCATCTCGACGTCGCCACCGGCTTCAGCAGCATCCCGGTGAGCCTCGCCGTCGTCCCCGGCGCGGCGGCCGGAGCCGAGGCGACCCTGGGCGTCATGGGCGCCGCGCTCACCGCCCACCGCCGTCGGACCCGGCGGCCCCACCCCGACCACGACACCCTGCCCGTCGTCTACAACGACTTCCTGAACACCCTGATGTCCGACCCGACCACCGACCGTGAGCTGCCGCTGATCGCGGCCGCCGCCGACCTCGGCGCCGAGTACTACGTGATCGACGCCGGCTGGTACGACGACGAGAACGGCGGCTGGTGGGACTCCGTCGGCCAGTGGGAACCCTCGACCACCCGGTTCCCCGACGGCGGCCTCGGCGGTCTCATCGACCGGATCCGCGCCCACGGCATGCGGCCCGGCCTCTGGCTCGAACCCGAGGTCGTCGGCGTACGCAGCCCCGTCGCGCACACCCTCCCCGAGGAGGCGTTCTTCCAGCGCCACGGCCACCGCGTCGCGGAATGGGGGCGCTACCAGCTCGACCTGCGCCACCCCGCCGCACGCGAGCACCTCGACACCGTGGTCGACCGGCTCATCAGCACCTTCGGGCTCGCCTACCTCAAGCTCGACCACAACGTCGACATCGGCCCCGGGACCGACGCCGGCACGGGCGAGGCCCCCGGAACCGGGCTCCTGGAGCACGGCCGCGCCTTCCTCGACTGGGCGGGCAGCGTCATGGACCGCCACCCCGGCCTGGTCATCGAGGCCTGCGCGGCCGGCGGGTCGCGCACCGACGCGGCCACCGGCAGCGTCTTCCCCGTCCAGTCCGTCACCGACCAGCAGGACTACCGGGCCACCCCGCCCATCGCCGCCGCCGCACCCCTTGCCCTCCCGCCCGAGCAGACCGGGGTCTGGGCCTGCGTCGACGGCACCATGGACCGCGAACAGCTCGCCTTCTCCCTGGTCACGGCCCTGCTCGCCCGCGTGCACCTGACCGGCCGCGTCGACACGCTCGACGCCGACCAGCGCGCCGTCGTCCGGGAGGCGCTCGCGGTCTACCGGGCAGTGCGCCCCGCCGTCGGCCGCTCGATGCCGGTGTGGCCGCTCGGACTGCCGGGCTGGCGCGACCCCTGGATCGTCCAGGGCGCGCGCGACGGCGACCACCTCTACGTCGCGGTCTGGCGCCGGGGCGACTCTGGCGACGGCGCGCCCGACACCTTGCGGGTGCCGCTGCCTGGCCGGGCCGCCGACGAGGCGGTGGAGGTGCTGTATCCGCGCTGGGGCGGCGAGTCGGTCGCAGTGGTCGACGACGGACGTGCGCTGGAGCTCAAGCTCCCGGCGCTGACGTCGGCGCGTTTGCTACGGGTCCGGGTGGCCTCGTGAGCGGCCCGGCGGCCGGTCTGGTGAGTGAACCTGTGGCCGGGCCGGTCCGCACGGCGGTCAATCCAGTGGTGCGCGGCTTCGCCCCGGACCCGTCGGTCATCCGCGTGGGGGACTGGTACTACCTCGCGACCAGCTCGTTCGAGTGGTTCCCCACCATCCCGCTGTACCGTTCGCGCGGCCTCGCGGACTGGGAGCCGGCCGGGGCCGTCGACACCGCCGCGCCCGGCCGGTCGCTCCTCGGGGTGCCCGACTCGGGCGGGATCTGGGCACCTGCGCTGAGCCACGCCAACGGCGTGTTCTGGGTCGTGTACTCGATAGTCCGCTCGCTCGGCACGCGGCACTTCGACCTGGAGACGTACCTCTGCACGGCGTCCGACGTCGGCGGCCCGTGGTCGGAGCCCGTGCGCGTGCCCGGTCACGGGTTCGACCCGTCGCTGCTGCACCACGACGGCCGCCACTACCTGCTCAACCTGCAGAACGACTCGCGGGTCGGCGGGCGGCGGTTCGACGGGATAGTGCTCACCGAGCTGGAGGTCCCGTTCGCCGACGGAGTGCCCGGCCGGGTGCGAGCGGTGGGCCCGACCCGCCTGCTGCTGCAGCGTGACGAGCTGGTCGAGGGACCCAAGATCACCGTCCACGACGGCTGGTTCTACCTCCTGCTGGCGCAGGGCGGGACCGGCGTCGAGCATGGGGTGCTGGTTGCCCGGAGCCGGTCGCTGACCGGGCCCTACGAGGTGGACGACGTCCCGCTGCTCACCTCGCGGGACGACCCGGCGGTCCCGCTGCAGAAGGCCGGGCACGGCGAGCTGGTCCAGACGCCGTCGGGCGAGTGGTACCTGACCCACCTGGCGTCCCGGCCGCTGCAGACGATGGCTGGGCCACGCAACACTCTCGGCCGGGAGACGGCGGTGCAGCGTGTGGTCTGGACCGACGGCTGGCCCCGGCTGGCCCAGGACGGCTGGCACCCGGTGTCGGAGGTGGAGGTCCCGGCCGTGACGGCCACCGCAACCGCCGTCGGCCAAGCCGACGACCAACGGCGTGGTGGGCTCGACGTCGCTCCCGGGTGGCCGTGGTCCACGCTGCGCGAACCGCCGGGGGACTGGGTCGAGAAGCTGCCGACCAGCCCTGACGAACCAGCCCGGGTCCGAGTGCGGGGCCGACAGTCCGCCGAGTCGCTGTGGCAGCAGTCTCTCCTGGCCCAGCGCCTGACCGAGCACCACGCCGAGGTTGAGGTCACCGTCGACGCCGAGCCCACGACGTTCACCCAGTCCGCCGGGCTGATGCTCTGGTACGACACCACGTCGTACTACCAGCTCCACGTCACCTGGACCGAACCAGAGGGCGAGCCCCAGGCAGGCCAGCAGTGGGCCGGGGGCGAGGGCCGCCGCGTGCTGGTCCTCACCCACGGGCATCCGGACGGCGCCCGGATCCTGGCGACCGTCGACCTTCCCGGTGGCCCGGTACGGCTGCGCGCGCGGATCGACGGCGCCACGGCGCGACTGTCCTCGGCGTCCGGCGACGGGCCATGGACGCAGGTGGGACCGGACGTGGACTTCAGCGAGCTGTCCGACGACTTCGGCCCGCGGCTGCGGTTCACCGGCGCAATGGTGGGCATCAGCGCGGTCGATCTGGTCGACGGCACCTTCACCGCCGACTTCTCCGCCTGGTCTCTTCGCCCCCGCGTCTGACCGGCGCACGCAACAACCGATAGACGGATTACGGGAGGTCGACTTAGTATTGGAGCACGCGATAGGGAGAAATCCTGAGCGTCTTGCCTCAGCCCCCGCCTCTGGCGGGGGCTGCTGTGCTTCTACGGCTTCCAGATCCGCTCCTTGCGCATGCTCGGCGCGATGACCGACCACAGCTCCTCATTCGCTCGAGCGGCCCGCTTGTCGGTCTCGACCACGTCCGCCACTCGCTGGTGGAGGAATGCAACCAGGTCGGCCGCTTGAACGAGACGGCTCATCTCCGACGAGACGAAGTAGACGGTGTCGACGATGCGACGCGGTTGCCCCCGGTATCCCCAGACTGCTCGGCTCCTCGTCCCACGGAGCGCCTCTTGCGCAGCGCGTGCCGTGTGGTGCTCGTCGGCAACGACGATCAGATCCTGGCCACGTCGATCCGCGTAATGATCGAGCTTTTCGAGAAGGTGTAGAAGCGTCGTCACGTGCTCGTCGTGCTCGTCCGCGTATCTGCTCTGGAAGCGTCCGCGATCGAGCCCTTCCACAAAGAAGACTTCGCAGTGCTCGGCGACCACTTCGAGCGACTGCTTGTATATCGAGATGCGTGCACGCGTCAGGCGGCGGAGGGGTGCCCAGCCTTCGGTTGCCTGGAACAAGTCGTGGCCGTGGAGTTCGTCATCCGGCTCGATTCCGTCGTACGTCGCGGCTGCACGGTCCATCACGGAATTCAGGCCGTCGAGCAGCAGGCGCGCATTGTCCTGGTGGACGATCAGGCCAATGGTTCGGTAGTGCAGACGGTTGGACGACTCGTCGATGAAGGCCAGGAGCACCGGGCCAGGCTAGAGCGGTTGAGGGAGTCGCGCAGCGCGAGACTGTGGTCCGACGCCGCGATGGCTCTGTTACCAGAAGCCGCAGCCCTTGTGCTGTCCGGTACGTCGGGATAACGTATTCCTGGGATAACGATATCCCGACTCACGACGAGGTGACGACAGCGCGGCCCGGTGCCGCGCTCGGCCCGCAGAGCTGCGGCCGTGGAGGGAGCACGATGAGGCAACGCACGTCCAGGCTGCGCTCGAGAGCGGCCGCACTGTTCACCACGGCGGCCGTCGTGATCGCCGGCATGGTCCCGGCGTCCGCGGCGGTGGCTGACGACGTCGGCCACGCCGAACTGCTGGCCGGCCAGGCAGCCGTGCAGCCGGTCGAGATCCACCGGACGGTGAGCGAAGCCGGGTTCGCACACCCCGGCGTCGGGCTGACCGCTGACCACCTCGAGAACATGCGGACCCAGGTGCGCGCCGGCGTCGAGCCCTGGGCGAGCTACTACGACGCCATGACGCAGACCAGATACGCCGCCGTCGACTTCAAGGCATCGATCCAGGGGCCGACGGACGAGCAGCCGACCGCCACCGCGTACGACACCGCGAGCATGCGCAGCCGCCAGCACGCCGACAGCATCGGCGCCATGACGCAGGCGCTGATGTACCTGGTCACCGGCGACGAGCGGCACCGCGCCAACGCACTGCACGTGATCCGCACCTGGAGCAGCCTGGACCCGGCCAGGTACAAGTACTTCCCCGACGCGCACATCCACACCGGCGTCCCGCTCTACCAGACCCTGGTCGCCGCCGAGATCATCCGCTCCACCGAGCCGGCGAACGCCGAGCTCGACGGCTACGACCTGCGCTGGACCGAACGCGACGAGCAGCGGATCGAGGGCAACCTCGTCCGCCCGGTGCTCGACACGTTCCTCTACTCCCAGAACCGCCTGTGGAACCAGCACCTGTACGGCGTGATCGGCATGGTCTCCGCCGCGATCTTCCTCGACGACGCCGAGCTGTATGCCGAACGCGTCGAGTGGTTCACCGTCAACGCGGGCTACGAGAGCGAGCACACGATCAACGGCGGGGACGTGAACGGCTCGCTGGCCTCGCTCTTCCGCCTCATCGACTCCGGCGACCCGCTCAACCCGTACGGCAAGGACTTCGTCCAGCACGTGGAGATGGGCCGCGACCAGGCGCACGCCGAGGGCGACGTCGACCTCCTGGCGGCCCTGGCCCGGATCGTGCACAACCAGGGCACCGAGATCGACCCTGTCGACGGGACCGTCTCGACCGCGCCGGACGCCGTCAGCCCGTACGAGTTCCTGGACAATCGCATCCTCGAGGGAGGCGACGTCTTCGCCGCCTTCATGATGGGCGAGGAGCCGCCCTACATCGACACCTCCGGCGGATCGGGCAAGCTCTCCGAGGCGTACCGCGGACGCCTGCGCGAGCCGCTGAACGAGCTGTACTACCAGTACAAGTACGTCGCGGGCGTGGACGTCGAGACGGAGGCACCGTTCGTCGCCGAGCTGTACGAGCACGGCGACGGGCCGCTGTACCGCTACGGCACCGCGGTCTCGAACTTCTGGAACGAGAGCGGCTCGGACTTCACCGGCGCCGAGTACTGGGTGGCGTTCCCGCCCGAGCTCGCCCAGGAGGACGTGACGGTGCCGCCCGTGGGCGACGGGCCGGAGCTGCCCCTGGGGAAGTTCGGCCACACCCTCGGCAGGGGCGCCAAGCAGCTGACCGACGACGCCGGGCAGAGCTTCGTGCGGCTGAACGCCACGAAGGACGACGCCCGGGTCGCCGTGCGCCGGGTCGTGTACCGCGACCGCAGCAGCACGGCGCTGGTCGGCGTGCGGGTCCGCACCCAGGGCACCGCGACCCTGGAGGTCGCCCGCACCTCGCACGACGAGCCCTTCACCACGGTCCAGCTCCCGGATACCGGCGGGAAGTGGCGGTACGTCTGGTTCGACGTCGCCTCGAGCAAGGTGCCGAACGCCGGGGCCAACCTCGTGGTGCTCCGCGCGACCGCGGGCAGGACCTCCGTGGACGTCGCGGGCCTGCTCGCCGACGCGAACGGGACGCTCGCCCCGCCGACCTTCGGCGACGGCCCGTCGCTGGACGTCGTGGCCGTGGCCGGCGAGCCCTACACCCGGGACCTTGGCGTCACGGACCCCGACGGCGACTTCTCGCTGAGGCTCCAGGACGCGCCCCGCACCGCGAAGGTCTTGGCGGACGGCACATTCACGTGGAGGCCGTACGCGCAGGGGGCCGAGCGCCTCCTGGTCGTCGCCTCCGACGACCAGGCCGACACCGCGCTGCCTGTGTCCCTCACCGTCGCGCCGGACCGGGCGGGTGCCGTGGGCGCGCTCCTGGACGGGCTGGCGGAGCCGGCGTCCTACACGACCGCGAGCTGGACGCCGGTCGCCGAGGCGCGGACCGCGGCGCTGGCCGCCGTGGACGGTGTGACGCCGGCGGAGTTCGGCGTCCTGCTGGAGGGCCTGCGGCTGGCCGTCGCCGGCCTGGAGCTGCTCGACCCGCGTCTGCCGGACGGCACGCTCGACTTCTCCCGCATCGTCACCTCGGACCAGCTCGCGCCGAACACCCTCCTGGCGCTGACCGACGGGGACAGCCAGTCCACCTGGGGCGACCTGCGGGTGCCGAGCGTCGTGCTCGACCTCGGTCCGGGCTACCGCGTCCGGGCCGACGGCTTCGGGTTCCTCGCCCGGGACACGTTCCCCAACCGGGCCGAGGGCACGAACGTCTACGGGTCGTCCGACGGCGAGGCCTGGACGCTGCTGACCGAGCACCCCAACGCGGGCGACGACACGAACATCGAGCAGGTCGCGGTGCGCGAGGCGGAGCGCGACAAGGAGTTCCGGTACCTCAAGCTCCAGATCGACGAGCCCGGCGCGCCGACCGACCCCGCGTACCCGGCAGTCATCTGGACCCTCGCGGACTTCCGGATCGACGGCGAGCGGACCGAGGCGGACCTCGACCTGCTGCTCGCCGAGGCGGAGGCCGCCGACCTGTCGGGCTGGTCCCGTGGCTCGGCGGTCCGGTTCACCCGGGAGATAGAGGCGGTGCGCACCGCCGCGGTGCCGGGAGCGGACGACAAGGCCCTCGCGCAGCGTGTCCTCTCCGCCTGGGACCTGCTCGAACGGCCGACGCCGGAGCTTGCCTCCGTCGCGCGCCAGTGGGTCACCGCGAGCACGCCGTCGTGGGACGGGCGCCTGGACGCGGCGGCCAACGGCTGGGCGATGTTCGACGGCGACCCGGCCACCTTCACCGACACGACGCAGGCCGCGGGCTGGGTCCAGGTGGTTCCCGACGACGGCAGCACCTTCCACGTGGAGGCCGTGCGGTACGTGCCCCGCTCCACCCACGTGAGCCGTGCCGAGGGGATCCAGCTCCAGGGATCCACCGACGGCGGCAGGACCTGGCAGACCTTCGCCACGATCAAGGGCGCGACGTCGGGCTGGAACCAGATAGATCTGCCCGAGCCCGTCGACACGGGCGCGATCCGCGTCCTGGCCGGCTCCGGCAGCACCAACCTGGCCGAGGTCGCGCTCGTCACCAGCACGGTGGACCGCTCAGCGCTCGACCTGTACCTGGCCGAGACCGCGGACCTCGTTGCCGCGGACTGGACTGCGTCGTCCTGGCAGCGGCTCGACGCCGCCCGCGAGGCGGGGCTCGCGCTCCGCTCGGCAGGCGCCGCCCCCGACCAGGAGGAGGTGGACGCCACCACCGACGAGCTCGCCGCGGCCGTGGCCGCGCTCGAGGCGGCCTGAGCTCCGGCCGGCCGGCAGCTGTGCCCGTTATCTATGGCCGTTGTCAATGACGACAGAACGGAAACCGCGATGACCGCACGTGAAGAAACCCCGCACACCGGGACGGACGGCGCCTCGCGCCGCGCCTTCCTCGCCGGATCGTCCCTGGCGGTGCTGGCCGGGCTCTCCGGCAGCGCGCTGGCGGCGCAGTCGGCGTCCGCCGCACCGGCGAGTCCTGCCGCCGTGCTCGCCACCCACCCGGGCATGCAGCACACTGCGGCCCAGCTGACCGCCGCCCGCAGCCGGGTCGCCGCAGGCGCCCAGCCGTGGACCGCCGGCTGGGGCCGCCTCGTCGCGAACGGACGGTCCGCCGCGACGTGGCAGCCGCGCCCGCTCGCCGACGTGATCCGGGGCGGGACCGGCGAGAACTACGCCCAGATGTACCCCGACATCCACGCGGCCTACCAGAACGCGCTGCGATGGCACGTCTCGGGTGACGAGGCGCACGGCGCGGCGGCGTCGCGGATCCTCAACGCCTGGTCCGGCACCATGCGGTCGCTGGGCGGCAACGCGGACCGGTACCTGGCCGCCGGCCTCTACGGGTACCAGTTCGCCAACGCGGCCGAGCTCGTGCGCAACCGTGCTGACTTCGACCGCGGGCGGTTCGCGGACATGCTGCTGGGCATCTTCCACCCGATGAACGAGCAGTTCCTCACCAGCCACAACAACGCGGTGATCACCAACTACTGGGCCAATTGGGACCTCTGCACCATGAACTCGGTGCTGGCGATCGGGATCTTCACCGATCGTTCGGACCTGGTCCAGCGCGCGGTGGACTACTTCGAGGACGGCGCCGGGAACGGCTCGATCCGGCACGCGGTGCCCTTCCTGCACGACGTCGACGGCGGGCTCGGGCAGTGGCAGGAGGCGGGCCGCGACCAGGGGCACACCATGATGGGCATCGGCCAGATGGGCGCCTTCTGCGAGATGGCCTGGAACCAGGGCATCGACTGCTACGGGTACGACAACAACCGGTTCCTCAAGGGCGCGCAGTACGTCGCCAAGTACAACCTGGGGAACGACGTCCCGTTCACCGACTACACGTGGCAGTCCGGCCCGAACACGACGGCGCCGCACGTCGGCTGGTCGACCCACACCGAGGTCAGCTCCGCCAGCCGGGGGCAGCTGCGGCCGGTGTGGGCGTCGGTCCTCGCGCACTACAGCGGGCGGAAGGGCCTGGAGGCGGGCTGGGTGCGTCAGATGGCGGAGCGCGTGCGCCCCGAGGGCGGGGGCGGCGACTACGGCTCGACGTCGGGCGGGTACGACCAGCTCGGGTTCGGCACGCTGATGTACTGATCCGCCGCCACGCCGGTCACCGGCCGGCCGCCGTCACCGGGGCTCCGACGCCAGCGCGACCAGCCGCTCCGCCTTGAGCTCGGTCTCGTGCCACTCCGCCGTCGGGTCGGAGCCCCAGGTGATGCCGGCGCCGGTGCCGAAGCGGAGCACGCCGCCGCTCCCGTCGTCGGCCCACCAGAACGTGCGGATGCCGACGGCGAGGGAGGCCTCGCCGTCGGCCACCCAGCCGACCGCGCCGCAGTACGGACCGCGAGGGACGGGCTCCAGCTCGCGGATGATCCGCAGCGCGCTCGACTTCGGCGCGCCCGAGACCGAGCCGGGGGGAAACGTTCCGGCCAGCAGACGGCGCCACAGCTCGCCGGAGCGGACGACGTCGTCCGACAGCGTGCCGCGCACCCGCGAGACGAGGTGCACCAGGCCGGGGTGCTCCTCGACCTCCAGCAGCGAGGTGACCGCGACGGTGCCGGGGCGGCACACGGTCTGCAGGTCGTTGCGCACGAGGTCGGTGATCATGACGTTCTCGGCGCGGTCCTTCTCGGTGAGCCCGTCGGGTGTGCGGGCGGTGCCCTTGATGGGGCCGGACTCGACGACGGTCCCGGTCCCCGGCTCGTCCCGCACGGACAGGTAGAGCTCGGGGGAGGCGCTCACCACCCATACCGGGTCCAGCCCGGTCGCGGCGGGCACGTGGACGGCGGCCGCGTGCGGCGCCGGGTTCCCCGCGGCGAGCCGGGCGGCGAGCGCCCGGGCGTCGGGTTCTGTTCTTGCTGGACCGACGGCGAGGGGTGCGGACAGCACCCGGCAGATGTTGGCCTGGTAGACGTCGCCCTCGCGCACGTGCTCGCGCACCCGGCCGACGGCGGCCTCGTAGCCGGCCTGGTCCATCGAGGAGGTCCAGGTGTCGGCCGGGGGACCGGTCCAGGTGGTGGCGGGTGGCGTCCCGGCGTCGTGCACGGTGGTGAACCGCCAGGCGCGGGCCTGGCCCGTCGTTCCTGATTCCGAGGCTGCCTCGAAGTCTGCGACGACGAACCAGGTTCCGGACGCGAGCCGTTCGGGCTCGGCCAGGACGTCGATGCATTCGACCGCGTCCGTCGCGACGCGTCCGGCGAAGCTCGCCCATCCCGTGTCTCCGGTCACGTCGGACGGCGGAGCTGCGGGAGTCGGGCGGGACGGAACCGGGCGAATCGTGCGGTTTGCGGGCGGATGGGCCGGGCTGGGGGACACGGGACAACCGTACGGCGGCGCGACCGATTGGACGGTTAGCCCTCTGGTCGATTAATGTTCAGAACGCCGGAACACCGGGGGAAACCCCAGGATGCCCGGCATCGCGGACGTAGCTCAGTGGTAGAGCATCACCTTGCCAAGGTGAGGGTCGCGGGTTCAAGTCCCGTCGTCCGCTCGGAAAAAACGCCGCTCTCGTAGATCTTCGGCTGATGAGAGCACGCCTAGGTTGTAGGTTGGCCGGGCGGTGGGTTGGCCGAGTGGCGAGGCAGCGGTCTGCAAAGCCGTATACACGGGTTCGAATCCCGTACCCACCTCGCACAGCAGCATGGGCGATTGGCGCAGCGGTAGCGCGCTTCCCTGACACGGAAGAGGTCACTGGTTCGATCCCAGTATCGCCCACCATGCACGACAGGCCCTCTGGCCGGCGGAGACGCTGGCTGGGGGGCCTGTCGCATGTCCGGGGCTGGTGGCAGCTGAGCTGCGGCCGTCAGTAGAGCGCGACTTCCCAACCCTCAAGTTCGGGCTCACCCGGCGGCAGGCTCCCGGTGCAGTACTGGTAGAGCCATGCTGCTGCTCGCCGCTCGGCGTGCTTCTCGTTCACGGGTTCGCCCTCGTCGTCGAGTTCTAGGACGTTGGCGAAGATCGCGAACAGCGTCTCCATCTGGCTTGGTGAGTCGCGTAAGTCGTCCCAGTAGTCGATCCCATCGAGGAGCGGATGCCCGACCGACCCGCGAGCAACCCAACCCGCGAAACGCCGCAGCGCGCCCGATGTCCCGTGCGACAGTTTCGTGCTCATGGCGGCGACTCTAGGGGCTCCGGATCCCCCGTGTGTGCGGTCTGCCTGGTGCCGTCGCCGGCTTGATGAAGGTGCTCTTGGACCGTGCTGAAGGTCGCTTCAGAGCATCGCCGGTCACAGAGCATGGCCGAGCCCTGGAATGTCGGTGCGACAAGGGTGCGTCAGTACCGCGACCGCCGTGCGCTACAGACGAGTAGGTGTCCCGGGTTCGATGGGAAGGGTAGGAGAGTCCTCGTTCCAGTAGCCTCTCACCCGACCCGGAGCGTGAGCGATGCAGACCCAGACCAGACCCCCAGCCGGTGCTTCGTTGCATCGTAAATTCGGAGCGACCCGATGATCGGTCTACGCCCGGTCGCGCTGAATATGTCGCCGCGCGGACCACGAACGAGATCGACCGCCAGCACCGCTTGGTCGCGACCTACGCGGAGACGGAGGGCTTGGCGCTGTCGGAGACTCTCGATGACACCCGTGACGGGCTCACGATCAGCCAGGTGACCGAAGCTGCCCGTGGTCACGGCGCGAGCATCGTGCTGGTCCCGGCCGAGGCGAGACTTGCCGAGGCGTATGCCCGGCTCGCCTACGAGCTGGAGCAGCACGGCATGCGTTGCGTCCTGCTTGGCGGCCCGCATCCAGCGATCCAGCGCGGACGTGTCTTGGCTGGTCTCGGGGGTCGGTCGTGACCGCCGTCGGGACGCACGTCAAGATGCTCGTCGCCCTTGATATCGATGGGACCGTCATGTCGTCTGGCGGCGTCGTCGCCGCTGCGGTGCGCCGGTCGATCGGGTTGGTGCGTGCAGCGGGGCACCTTCTTGTGCTCGCCACGGGGAGGTCTCTTGCCGGGGCGCTGCCGGTGGCCGAGCTTCTCGGACTGGCTGACTGCTACGTGGTGTGCTCGAACGGGGCGCTGACGATCCGCCTGGACGCGGGCGCGCCCGGCGGCTACCACTACGCCCGCAGCGAGCTGTTCGACGCGACCGCTGTCATTCATCGTGCCCTGGAGCTGCACCCTACGGTTCGGGTAGCGGTCGAGGAGCCCGGCTGGGGCTGGAGGGTAAGCGCGCCGTTCGGGCCAGGGCAGCTCAACGGTGAGCAGAAGACGGCCTCTGTTGCGGACCTCTGCGTCAGCCCTGCGACGAGGATGGTGCTGGCGGCGCCAGGGGTACGGCAGCATCTTGACGCGTTGCGCGCGACGGGTGTCACGGTGACTCCCGCTGGTCGGGCGTGGCTGGACGTGACCGGGACCGGCGTCACGAAGGCGAGCGCGCTGGAAGCTCTCCGAGACAAGCTCGATGTCCCGCGTGAAGCGACAGTCGCTGTCGGGGACTCCGAGAACGACGTCGAAGCGCTCGTGTGGGCGGGACGCGGGATCAGCATGGGCCACGCACCTGCTGCTGTACGTGCTGCCGCGGACGAGGTCACGGGAACGGTTGACGAGGACGGTGTGGCGACGGCGCTCGACCCGCTCCTCCCGGACATCGACACGACGCTCCTGCCTGACCTGGCCGCTCAGCTCGCCGTGGCTGTCGAGTCGGCCCCCGGGGTGGCCAAGCTGCGCGTCTGGCATGGATCTGGCGCCGATCTCGCTGGAGCCGAGATCCACTCCGCTATCGCTCGCGCCTGGGTCCGCCACGCACCGATCGCTGCCATCGGCGGCGTCACCATGCTGGACCTCATCGCCGCCGCGGACATCGCCGGGCTCAGATACCCGACTACGGATCTGGGCCCAAGCGCTCGCTGGACCAGGACCGATCCCGCCATCGGCCCTGCCTTGTACGAGTTGCCGCTGGGGCGGCATTGAAACTCACCGATCCGAATATGCGCCTGCCCATCGACCTGGCCGGCCCTGTTCCACTGACGGTTCGGCCAGCGTCCTGTTCCCACCTGCTTGCAGTGCGTCCCGCGGCGAACTCACTGATCAACACCATCCGTGCCCGAATCCTTGTCGGACCAGTCGGGCGGGTGGCCGTGGAAGAGGTTGGTGACAAGAGCGATGACGGATCGGCGGGCCGCCTCATCAGCACGTGAGAATAGGACTAGCCCGACGAGCACGAAGAGCCCGGCGAGCACGAGGAGCCCGGCGAGCACCGTGACCATAAGATCGCCGCCGTTGACTTCCCGTCCAAGTTGGGAAGCCAGCCCGATGCCAGCGGCGATGCCAACCGTGCTCTTGCCCCATCCTTGACTTCTTCTACGCACCGAGGGATCCCTTCGACGACGAGGCCACTCGCACCTCGTGCGATCTACTGGTCTTCCCAGTAGGGCCCTTCGCCACAGGAAGGTGTGGAACCTTGGTGCTCAGTGACACCCAGGTCGCAATCAATTTCCTGAGACCGTCGTCGAGGGAGGCGACGAGGTCGGCGCTGTTGCGTGGCATGTCGGTCATGTCAAGGAAGGTGCAGATCCCCTGCGTGGTGACAGCGGGAGCCGAAACTCGTGGAAGTGTGATTCCAGCCGAGCTCGAAGCGTCGTCCTCAGGTGCCCGCTGGCTGACGTCGGCTAGCGCATGACGCTCCACCGGTGGACTCCGGCTCGCGTTTGCGTCAGGTCTGGCTAGGTTGACGGGATGCCTCGTCGACCAGCCATGCGTGACTTCATCTACCTCTCGCGAACCCGTGTAGAGCGCATCGCTGCCACACTGCCGCCTAAGGTGGTTGCCCGTCTCAGAGATGTGAGTTTTGGCTTAGGAGTTGTCTCGGCAGGGGTCACCATCGACCGGGACTCGGCTAGTGAGAGAGTTGGGAACTCCGCGTTGGTGGCCGCCATCTCTGAGGTCGAACGAGCCATCCGGAAGGACTACGAGGTGCTTCCGTACGACGATCCTGGGGTCACAAGAGGCGTGTGGATCGAAGGTATCGGCGTCGAGATGGCCTACGGTGTGCCGGACGGGAGCGCCAAGGTGAGGAACGCTGCGGTCTTCACGAGCAGCTCCCAAGAGCGAGCGGTAATGCTCGGCGGTTCCGCCGCAGGGCTGCTTGACCGATCGCCAGACTTGCCAGATCCAACGCACCTTATGTCGAACCCACAGGCGATCCGGGAACTTCTGCGGATGCTGGATGGGCCACTGCCTGATGACTCAGGATCGCTGTACAGCTATGCAATCTCGAATCTGCACGCTTCTATGGCTAGTGCGGGTGGGCTTTCGCGGGTCTCTTTCCTCGCTCTCGCTGTTGATACGCCTCAGGGTCGGCACGGCGAGAACGTCATCATCGCTCTCCCGCTCTATGTGGAACTTGCTCCACTGCTGCGCCGCTAGCGCGCCGGCATCGTCGATGTCTCGGTGAGGACGAGGTCGCTGCGCAACTGCGCGCGGTGCTGGAACATGTGCACGGTGCGGGTCTTGCGTTGGGTCGTGCGTACGAGGGTGTAGCCCTGCTCGCGGTAGAGGTTCGCCAGACCGTCGAAGTAGCACCCGCGGCGTACCCATTCGAGGCTGCGTCGTGCGGCGTGGTCGAGGGCCCACCAGGCGATCTGGGTGCCGATCCGGTGCTCCAGCCAGTCCGGGTGGGTTGCCGTGGTGAACAGGTATAGGGCTGGTTGTGCGGCTTCGTCGTCGGTCCACTCCGGCGGGGCCTGGTCCTGCAGGGTGGTCGTCCCGATGATCTGCTGGCCGGCCTGCACGACCCACATGCCTCCGCCGTCTTCACCTGCCAGGTTGGCGACGGAGTCCGTTGCGTCGCGCCAGCTCTCCATTCCTCGTTGTTCGAGCCAGTCCGAGCGGGCCAGGATGAGGTCCCGCACTCCTGGGCGGTCGGCTGTGGTGCTGGGTCGGATCGTGAACACGGTCGGGACTCCTTGCAGGGCCGGGGCGGTCAGCAGTAGGCGGTGGTGGCGTGGTGGAGGGTGAGGACTTCGAGGAGCTTGGCGTCGTGGTCCTCACCGTAGGTCCCGGACTGGAGGCGGTGCACGGCGGAGGTGATGCCGTCGGGGTCGACGAGCTTCTCCTCGAACAGGAGTGATCCCTCATCGAGCATCTCCTTGAGCAAGGTGACTCCTTGGGTGGTCAGGGCGTGCTGGACGACCTCGGCGAACGACTCGCGGGCGGTGGGGTGGGTGACGTCGTCGGACATGCCGTGGGAGGCCAGGTGCTGGCGCTGGAGCTGCTTGAGCATCCGCCAGTCGTAGGGGAGCTGTTCGCCGAGCGCGACCATGTCCGGGTCGGCGAACGGGTGGACCGGCCAGAGTCCCTCGCGCAGCAGGACAGGTGCGGTGGTCTCCAAGGACAGAAGCGTCATGGAGTTGATCTGAGCCGGTGGTGCGATGCCGTCGTCCGCGAACTCCAGCGCAGCCCGGGTTCGCGCTCCGATCCACGGAAGATCCGCGGCCGTGGAGATGGGCGGGAGCTTCTTGTCCGGGTACTCCTCGACGGACAGGGCGACCATCTCGTCTCCGCCGAGGCCGGTGACAACGCTGGTCGCTCCGGACTGGGCCGTGGCGCGGGCCATGAGGGTGAATGGGTGGTGCAGGGGTTCCTCGGCCGGGCTGATGCGCGCGCCCTGGGTGCGCAGGCAGTCGGCGGCCAGGGGCTGGTGCTCCATCGCGTCGATCAGGATGTCCGTCTCGGCGTACGACATGACGGCGCGCATCTCGGTCCGTCGTCGGATCTGCGAGCCGCGGCCGGGGCCGCCGATCAGGAGTGCCGCAGTGGTCAGACGGCCGGGCCAGCGCGCGGCGGCGCGGGCCGCGATGGTGCCAGAGTCGAAGCCCCCGGTGAGATGGAACAGTGTCCGGTCGGGGTCCAGCGGGCGCTTGTCCAAGACGGCGTCGATGGTGCTGGTGAAGGCGTCGATCACCGCAGCGTCCTGGGACAGGTCGCGAGGGCGTAGGTGGAGCGCGGGTTCCGGGTAGCGGATCACCAGGTGGCCGGCGAAGTACGCGGTAGCGCGCTCGGTCAGGTGCCAGATGCCGGTGAAGAACGTGTCGGTGCTGTAGCGGGGCCGGTACACCAGCAGCCGTGCGGCCTCGCGGACGTTGATCCCGCGCACGTAGCCGGCTAGGTCGGCCATGTCCCACGACCCCGCAAGGACGTGGGCGTCATGGGCGAGATACAGGGGCGTGACGCGAGCGGCCCCGGCAGTCACCTGCACCGGCTCGCTGTCGGCCAGCTCGATCGCCACGAAATCCAGCGGCCACTGCACTGCCAGGCTGCGGATACGTTCGAAGACCGTCGGCGTCACGGTCTCGACGGCCGCCGACGTCGCCCTGGTTCCGGAGGCTCTCTCGCGGACCACGACCAGGGTCCGGGTCTGGTCGGTCACGGCCACCTGCTCGGCGGCGGGGTTCACGACCGGAGTGATCCGGGTCGCTCCGTCCTGGCTCCGGTAGCTCGTGCCGGTCCACATCAAGGGACCGGCAGCACGGGTATCGATACGCATCCGCAGCACGAGATTCAGCCCCTCTCGTCAGACGGCCGTGGTGTCGTAGGTCTTCGCGCCGTCGGACGACCCGGAGACCTTCTTGTAGTCGTGCGCCTCCTCGGGCGACTGCACGAAACGCACGGACCGAGAGCAGAACAGTGTCTCGAAGCCCAGGTCAGGCTTACGCGGCAGCTCGAACATGTCCATCGGGCACCTCCCATGTCGACAACCGGCAGGCGCCGCGCCTGCCCGATACCGATCCAACCGTCCAGCCCGCTGGCATCCCAGCGCACCGCTGATGCATCTCTGTGGCGTTCGTGCTGCACATCACCCCGCAGCCCTTGGCCGGCGCGCTGGCGGCACGGCTCCTCAGGGGGTGACACGTGACTGGTTACGCTGACCCGGTGATTCGCGCTGTGTGGTTCGACGTCGGTGAGGTTCTGGTCAACGAGACCCGCGAGTACGGCACGTGGGCGGACTGGCTCGGCGTACCACGGCAGACGTTCTCGGCGGTTTTCGGCGCGGTCATCGCCCAGGGGCTCGACTACCGGGACACGTTCCAGGTCTTCCGGCCGGGGTTCGATCTCGACGAGGAGCGGGAGATGCGTGCCGCCGTCGGCCAGCCGGAGTGGTTCGGGGAGGACGACCTCTACCCGGACGCGCGTCCCTGCCTGGCCGCACTTCGTGACCAGGGGCTGCAGGTTGGTATTGCCGGGAACCAGACCGTGCGGGCGGAGGGCATCCTGCGCGAGCTCGACCTGCCGAACGACATGCTCGGTACTTCCGACTCCTGGGGCGCGTCGAAGCCGGACGGTGCGTTCTTCGAGCGGCTCCTCGTCGAGGCCGACCTGCTGCCGGGGGAGATTCTCTACGTGGGCGACCGCCTGGACAACGACATCCGACCGGCCCTGGCACTCGGCATCCAGACGGCAGTGCTGCGCCGCGGCCCTTGGGGACACATCCTGCGCGGCGACACAGCGGCGCGGCTCTTGGGCGAGGACTGCGAGGCGCTCTGCCTGTTCCAGCTCGAAACACTCGCCGAGCTGCCCAGCCGCGTCGCGGAGTACAACGCCCGCTGACCGTCTCGCTCAGGCAGGCTGGAGGGTGCGGGCCCGTTCTGCGAGGCGGGTGCCGTGTGGAGTCCCGTCGAACCTGGACATCACGTCGCCGAGCCGATCGATCGCCGCGCTGTACGGCTCTGTCTCCAGAAGAGTGAGTGCCTCGTCTGCGTACGCCGCGCCCTGGTCCGCGTCGAGGGTCCGATGTGCGGCGGCAAGGTCAAGCAGGAGCACCGTGCGCTGCTTGGTCGCCTTGTCGTCGAGCTCGTCGAGTGCGCGCCCGAGCCAGGTCGCGGCGGTGGCGGGCTTGCCGGCCAGCAGCTCGGCGTTGCCGGCGAAACCGGCCAGGCGGCTTGCGTCGTAGAAGTCGAACCAGCCGGGAGCTTCTGTCGATCTGGCCAGAGCCTGCTCGGCGCGACCAGTCAGGTTCCGAGCCTCGACGGCGGACCCGTTGCGGGCATGCAGCTCGGCGGAGACGCAACCTAACCACGACTCCACCAGGCCGCTGGGTCGGTAGCGCAAATGGACCATGGAAAGGTCCAGGTGACGCTGGGCTGCCGTGAGGTCGCCGGCGAACCCAGGGACAAACGCGTGGTGACCGGCTACGACCGCGGCGAGCCACGGGTCTCGGGCGTCCGCCGCAATCGACTCAGCGACGGCAAAGCACCGCTCGGCCAGACGGGGTTGACCGAGGTCGAACAGTGAGACACGTGCCGCGAGTAAGGCCGTGTGCGCGACAGCGGCGGACATGGTTCTGGTCAGATGGTCGTCGCGCGCCGATGCGTTCAGGAGCTGGGTACCCAAGCGGAGGTGACCCAGGGTCACATCGAGCATTGCGGGCGCGTCGAGCGACCAATACAGGTCCCGCTGTACGGCTGCGATCGAGGCGTAGGACTTTACTGAGCGCGGATCGAGCACAGACCTGGGGGATGCCGCAGCCTCAACGGTGCTCAGAGCTGAGACGGCACCAGTGGCGAGTACCAAACGCAAGAACTGCTTGCGCTCCAGCTCGTCGCCCTCGTCCATCAGGATCCTCCACAGCACGTCATCGTCCAGGGTTGCTGGCCCGGGAGGCTCCTCTGCCACTGGCGTCGCGACGACAACCTCCTGCAGCGCGGCCGGATCGAAGACTGCATCCAAATCCACGAGCGAAAGTCCAAGAGCTTCGGCGAGCCGCGGCCGAACCCACGGGAGAGGAACGACCTCGCCTGACTCCCACCGCGCCACTGTGGTCCGCGCAACATTCAGCAGCGCGGCCAGCGCCTCCTGGCTCAGCCCTTGCACCCTACGACGTCGTGCGATCTCCTCGCGCCGGTTGTCCACCGTGCCTCCCTTGGGCTCGACGATGTCTCGCAGGCCACGCACCGGGGCTGCTACACCGCTGGTAACAGGGTGCCGCACGGCTCTGACAACGGGTATCCCGAAGATGCGATGCGTCAAAGGTGCTACAGAACTGCTACAGCGCCGGGCTCTCACAGATTTCGTGGTTGGGAAGGTCGAGCTCAGGAGCGCACGTGGATGACGGCGTGCGTGCCGTCGGTGCGCCATCCAGGCGTGTTGGCCTCCAGCTGCGTCAGGCGATCTGGGTCTACGCCGACGGCGACGTCCGACTTGAGTGTCCGTAGCGCCGCCAGCGGTGCGGGGAAGTAGGACGTCAGGTCCTGGAACGAGGTCGTGGGATCCCAGTGGGCGTCGCCGACGAGGCGCCGGTAGTTCAGGTCGCCCTTGATGATCACGACGGTCGCCTCGGCCAGCTGGGTGGCGAGGTCGGCGGGCAGCTCGTGGAAGCTCAGCGGGCTGCACCAGAAGGCATGGGCGCGGACCTGGAGTCGCCCATCGCCGATTGCGGCACCGAGTCGGTCAGCGATGTCGCCAGCGGTGTCACCTGCCGCCTCCAGGCGCCGTAGAACCTGGAGCAGGTCGGTGGTCGTGGCGTCAGAGACGTAGTAGGGGTGGGGCTTGAGGTGCAGCGTCACCGTTGCGGCACGCCCGGTCGCCAGGAGGCGGTCGATCAGGACGAGGTCGGCAGTCAGTTCCCGGCCGGCGTTGTCCGCGACGAGGTGCACCTGGCCCTGTGTACCTGCACCCAGGAGGCGCCACAGTTCTGCCGAGTCGTCCGCGACGAGGTCGTCGACCTGGTCCTTGCCCTGGGCGGACGGGTCGGACATCCGGAAGCCGAGGTCTGCCCGGTTGCCCCACAGCGAGGCGGTCAGCGCCGCGGACAGGCCGGCTTGCTCGGGGGCCGTGACGAGACGGTCAAGGTCTCCCAGGTCGCGGGCCAGGTCAGGTGTGTCGAGCTCTGCGGTCTTCTGCGGAGCGAACGGGTCGATCCCGGCCCACGGTCCCGAACTGAAGTAGCCCGTGGCTTCCAGCAGGAGGCGGTAGAAGTACGACTCGGACCACAGGAACGGTACGTCCAGCCACCCGCGACCCAGGTACGGGGCTGCCCACTCCTGCCATGCCGCCCGGTCGTGAGCGTCGGCCGGGAGCGGCGGAATGGTGCCATCGATGGTCACCAGCAGCTGGTCGAGCGACTCCTGGATCGCTGGTGGGTAGGGCACGAGCCGACGGACTGTGGCGATCAGCTCAGGGTGCCGTCGCGTCAGCACGCCCCAGGGGAACGAGTCGGGCACGTTCGACACGATGGCCGCAGCGGCCGGAACGGGATGCTGGCCCTCGTCAATGGTCACTCGCTGGCTCCTCGTTCGTCGTCATCTTCAGCGGTTCATGACCCTGGCGGCCGCGAGGGGGCGCCATGACATGCCGAGGCCACGGTAGAGACGGACGGCGGCGGCGTTCCAGCCGTCGACGATCAAAGCGGCCATGC
This sequence comes from Promicromonospora alba, assembly GCF_042654905.1. NCBI lineage: Bacteria > Bacillati > Actinomycetota > Actinomycetes > Micrococcales > Promicromonosporaceae > Promicromonospora > Promicromonospora alba. The sequence goes on along the minus strand of NZ_JBHSFI010000003.1, from coordinate 224,630 downwards.
CGTGGCGCTCGACGAGGCTGTCCAGGACGAAGCTGCACACCGCCGCGCCGACACCGCGACCCCGTGCCAGTTCCGCGGTCGCGACGCCGGCAAGGAAGCCGACATCTGGAGCGCTCCAGGCGTCGGCGGCACAGCCCAGCAGCGCTCCCGATTCGTCGCGCATGCCTGCCCAGCGGTGCACACCTGGCCGCCCGGGTCGGGCATAGGAGTCCGGAAACGTGTCATCGAGCAATGCGGTGATGTCATCGCCGTCTGCCGCGGTCAGCCAGGAGGCTGTGCCGCGGCTGCCCGTGGCGGTCTCGGTCTGCATCCATCCGAAGGCGTCGACGAACTCCAGTTCTGGAACTTCGGTCACCACATGCTTGATCAAGTCTTCGTCGCCGATCGGGCGGAATGCAGAGCCGACGTGCGGCAGCACTGCGCGGACCAGAGCCGAGGCGTCCCCGGCAGGGCCTGTGACGGCAAGCCGGTCGCGGCCGGACAGACCCGGCGCCGCCACCGCGGTGGCCTCGCCAACAGAAAATGCGCGCGAGCCACGTGCCGATCCCGCGGCGGCCCACAGCACCAGCGCATCGCCACCAGCCGCGCTGCGCACGTCAGCGAGGCTATTCAGCTCGCGCACGGTGGTCACGAGCGCAGAATAGTCGCAGTAGAAGCCACCGCTGAGGTGCCGTCACCTACCGGGCGGGAGCCTCAGAGGGGCCGCGACCTCGCCCACAGTTCTTCCGCCACGCTTCCTGGTCCGAACCCGAAGTGCTCCAGCATCGCCGTGGCCTCAGGAAAGTTCGCCGCGATCGCGTCAGGCGTGTGCGCGTCGCTGCCGATACTGACCGTCGCGCCGCCTTCTTCGGCCCACCACTGCGGGATCCACGACCAGAGTCGTCGCGTGTTCATCTCGAGGGCTCGGCCGCTCTCGGCGATCGACCGCATCGCGGCTCTGAACTCTTCCTCGAACACGCGCGGATCGAACGGTCCGACAGCTTCGGTAGGCCAGGACCGGACCGCGTAGTCGATGTGCGTGAAGACCTCGAACGCGTCCGACCCCTGCACCATGACGGGGACCTGCTCCAGGTAGGCACGCATGACGACCGCCGGGTCGTGCTCACGGAAGAGCGTCCTCGGTTCCGCGGCACCTCCGCCGAGGTCGAGGGTGTGCAGCGAGCCGAGGACCCGGTCGATCAGGCTCAGGTCGATGATCTCCGTGGCCTGAGCGCCGAACAGGTGCGGCTGCCCGAACTCCACTCCGGTGTGGATCCGGAGATCGGGGAAGTCGTGCCGCATGCGATCGATGGCGTCGAAGTAGCCATCGGCATCGAGCGGGGCGAAGTCGACGCGGCCCGCATCGTTGAGGAAGCCCTGCTGGTGCGGCATCAGGTCCTCGGGCTCGGCGTGCCACGTATCCGGGATGTCGAGGTGCTCGGTGAAGAAGAGCGCAGGCAGGCCGATCCTCACGGCCTGGGCGCAGGTGGCGCGCATACGTCCGACGGCGTGAGAATGCGGGCCGCCGGTGTCCCATGACCACTCGCTGTGAACGTGGCTGTCAGCCGGCAGCGTCATGAGCCGATGCTGCCGGTCGGAGAGGCGAACGAACAGACGACGTCGCCCAGGGCGCTATGGAAGGTCGGGAAGGTCTTCTTCACACACCCCGGGTCGTCGAGCGTGATGCCCGGCGTCCGCAGGCCGGTGACGCTGAAGGCCATGGCGATCCGATGGTCTCCGAAGCAGCGGATCTGGGCCGGGTGCGGCGTGCCGGGCTGGATCTCGATCCAGTCGGGTCCGGTCTCGACCTGGACCCCCATCGCGCGCAGGTTCGTGGCGCAGGCATCAAGCCGGTCACACTCCTTGACCCGGGTGTTGGCGACATCGACGATTCGCGTGGGCCCATCGGCGAAGGGCGCGATGGCCGCCAGCGTGGGCATCGTGTCCGAGATATCGCGCATGTTCACGGTGATCCCGCTGAGCCTGCCGGTACCACTGACCGTCGTCGCTGTGGCGCCCTTGTCGACGTGCGCGCCCATGCGTGCGAGGACGTCGACGAACGCCAGGTCACCCTGCAACGCGTCGACCCCGAGACCGGGCACGGTGATCGACTCTCCCAGCAGTGCAGCCGCTCCGAAGAAGTAGCTTGCCGACGACGCGTCCGGCTCGATCTCGTACCGCCGTGCCGTGTAGGTACCCGGCTCGACGCGGTAGACGCGTCCGGACTGGGTGACCTCGACGCCGAACGCGCGCATCATCTCCGTCGTGATCGCGACATACGGCTGCGAGACAAGGTCGGTGACCTCGACGGTCAACCCGTTCCGCATCAACGGCCCAGCCAGCAGCAGCGCCGTGAGGAACTGCGATGAGGTCCCCGCGTCCAGGCGGACCGAGCCACCGGCGAGCCCCGCGGCGTGCACGGTCACGGGATGATGATCGGGCTCGCCACCGAATTCCAGGTGCGCCCCTAGATGCCGCAGCGCCTCAGTCAGGGGTGCCATCGGACGCCGACGCATCTGGGCCGAGGCGTCGAAGGCGTACCGGCCGTGACCGGTCGCTGCCAGCGACGGCAGGAAGCGCGACGTCGTCGCTCCATCGCGGGTGAACACCTCGGCCGTCTCCAGCGGCGGCCCAGCGGGCGCTCCGCCGATCACCCACGCGGACGCGTCCTGCTCTACCCGGTACCCGAGCAGCCGCAGTCCCTCGGCGAACGCCTCGGTGTCGTCCGAGACCAGCGGGTTCACCAGCGTCGTGTCACCGTCCGCCGCCGCAGCGAGGAAGAGCGCACGCGCCGTCATGGACTTCGAACCAGGGATCTCCACCACAGTCACGCCCCGACGGTAACGGTCCCGCAGACCGTGGGCGCGGAACGATCACGCAGCGAACGATGGGGCCTGCACCAGGAGCCGCGAGCCTGAAGGTGCGGCCCTTGCCGACGTCGAGATCAGAGCTCGAACACGACGGTGACCGCATCCGTCAGCAGCACCCGGTACGGCAGCTCGGCCAGTGTCCCGCCGTCCACATCGATACCGCGCAGCTGGGCCGCTTCTGCCAGGTCCTCCCACGGATGGGAACCAGGATTGTGGCGGTCGTCCGCCTGCACCAGATCCAAGATCTCCGCGATCAGGTCGTCCGCCGTGCGCTTCCACGAGATATTCTCGTCGGCTTCGCTGCCGCCAGTGGTGACGCCTCGATCCATGTCGAGGCGGATCAAGGACTCGTCGGACAGGCGCACGTACTGCGTGATCTTGATGCTGATGCTCGGCTGGACGTTGGCCGTCGGTGTTTCATCGACGTCGCAGATGGCAACCGTCCCGATCACACGAAGGCCAAACAGGTCGAACGGCAGGCGCTGAGCGGGTTCAGCGTCCCCTGGCTTTCCATAGAACGGGGCGTAGTGAAAACCTTCGATGGGACCGTCCGAGGGCCCACGGACGCCGTCGGCGTCAGAAGAGGACGTCATGCTGGACCTCCGTCGTAGCCCGGGGCTTCGCGACCGGCGTCGTCCGGGCCGTGAGCAGCGCATCGTCCTCAGCGCGGTTCAGGGCCCAGCCCTGGAGCAGGCCGGTGTCCAGCAGGACGATCCCACCGGGCGTGGACAGGTACAGGTCGCGCCCGATCCGGCACACGACTTCACCGTTGATCGTGGCTCCGGTCTGCAGGGGATCGATCTCCTGCTCGGCGGCGATCCCGCCGTCGGGCAACCCGTAGGCCAGGGTGTGATCCACGGGGCCGGTAGCGGTGCGGGTCTGACCGGGCGGCCAGTCCAGGCCCGCGGCCTGTTCGGCGACGGCGACGAGCTCTGCCGCGCGGGCCGACGCCGTCCCAGGGGCCAGCCGGGCGCCACGCTTACGGGCGGTGTGGACTTGCTGGGGTACGCCGAGCGCGGTGGTGAGCAGTGCCTCGCACCGTCTGGCGGACAGCAGTGTCCCGGCCGATAGGACCATCGAGGACAGCGCGCCCTGTTCCAGCAGCCGGGCTTGCCCACGCTCGGTCGCGGTGATCCCAGCCTTGACCACGCTCCCGTGGTGGGCGAGATAGACGCAGAACTCGCGCGGGTCGTCCAGGACGGTGTCGGTCGCCACCGACCGGGTGCGGGCGATCGCCGCGCAGGAGTCGCACTGCCCGGACTTCGCACCCGCGTCGATCTGTGCGCGGGCGGTGCAGGGCACCCGGCGGCCGTCCCACCACAGCCCGACACAGCGCCGGTCCAGCCCGACCATGAGCGACAGGCGCGCCCCGAGATCGACAGCGCTGGCCCGCACGCCACCGGTCGGTGAGAGCCACTGCAGCGCGGCGCCCGCCTCGGTCCAGACGAGCCCGGTAGGCCGCCAGGCGGGTGCGGGGGTGTCGGTCACGAGGCGCCTCTCAGCGGTCATGGAGCGGGTGATCAGTACGTGCCGGCCCAGAGCTTCCTCGCGCGGTTCGCGAGCGTCTTCGGAGTCAGCTGTTCTCGCACGCCGAGGAGGTAGCTGACCTCGGACTCCGTGCGGAGCTTCTTCCGATCGTGTCGTACTCCTGTCCACCATGCCGTGCCGACAACTGCCACGGTCTCGACGCCCGCCGCGATCACTGGCTGGTCCAGCAGACTGGTGGCGGCCGCGACACCGGCCGGAGCCGCGAAGGAGCTCGCCGTCAGCATGGTCCGGGTCGTGGGCAAGCGGAGCAGCTTCAGCCCGCGCTCGAGGTCCTCCAGGGGCTTCTTGATGTGCTTCTCGACGTGCTCGTTGAACGTCTCGAGCTCGCGGTGGTCTACCGAAATCGATGCGATCTGAGCCAGCTCATCGGCCTGCTTGGCAACGTGGTCGCGGAAGGCCATGAGCTCATCCCGCAGCTTCTCCCGGCACTCCAAGATCTTGTCGGGCGGCACGATCGACAGGTCTGCAGGTGCAACTGCCTGTACCGAGAGTGCGACGTAGCGGTCGAGACCCTCTCGTGACGGCGGCCGAGACGCCGCCCCCACAAGAAGCTGGAGGGCTTCCGTGACGTCGCGATGCGGTACAGCGGCCCGCAGATCGTCCTGGTCGGTGATCGGCTGAAAGTTGCCGCGCTCGCTGAACCGGCCGACGAGGGCGGTCATGTACGCGGCGGCGACGGCGGGATGCAAGCCGATCCACGTCTCGGCCGGGTAATGGTCATAGCCGTAATCCGACCAGGCTGGGTCCTGCTCGCTGTCGACCGACGGCGCGCTGTCCCGGCCGCGGACCGCGAGCCCGTGGCCTACCAGCATGTCCACGGCCCCGAACGGGAACTTGTCGAGGTGTACCCATCCGAGGTGTTTGTGCCCCGCCGGGACGAACACGCCGCGTGCGGTGTCGTGGTCCACGTGTGCCGGGCCGTCGCCAGGGACGACACGGTAGCGGGAGGCCAGCTGGTCTGCATTGGCCCGAAGAGCCATGAGGAGGTCCAGTCCGGCCGTCGCGAGGAGCTTCCGCGGGTCCTCGCTGCCGAGTACTCCTGCCTCGGCGAAGACGCGTGCCGTCGGGGAGTCGCGGGTCTGATGGCGGTGGGGCACGAGCCGCCGCACGGTCGGCCAGTAGAGCGCCGCCGTCTTGAGCCAGTTGTCGTCGCGGACGTGGATGTAGGGGAAGTACAGGCCGTGGGGCTGCACGATGTCTCCTCGGTGCTCGAGTCCGTCCCGCGTAAGATCACCGATGATATGACCAGGCAGAACAGCGAGAGCGAGAGTGCGGCCGACGGGACCGTCCCCGCGGTGACGAAGGGCCGTTTCGAGAGCATCGAAGCTGCCTACTCGGTGCTGGAGCCGGTCATGCGCGCCGTCGCTTCCGCCGTCGGCGACCACTGCGAGGTCGTGCTGCACGATCTCAGCCAGCGCGACCTGAACCACACGATCTACGCGATCGTCAACGGTCACGTCACCGGCAGGAAGGTCGGCGGGCCGTCCACGAACCTCGGGCTCGAGGTGATGCGCGACGAGGCCGCCGAGCACGACGAGTTCGGCTACTCGGGCCGCACGACGGACGGGCGCGAGCTGCACTCGTCGTCCGTCTACTACCGCGACGAGTCGGGGCGGATCATCGCCGCGCTGTGCATCAACATCGACCTGACGCCGTTGCAGACGGCGCAGAACGTCCTCAGCGCCCTGCTGCCGCCGTCGCCGTCGGCGCCGCCGGGAAAGCGCGACCGTGAGCTGCACACGCACGACATCTCGAGCCTGCTCGACACGATGATGGCCGACGCCATCTCGGCGGTCGGCCGGCCGGTGGCGATGATGGACAAGTCCGACCGGATCGCCGTGCTGCGCACCCTCGACGAGCTGGGCGCGTTCCATGTCAAGCGTTCGGTCGAGACGGTGGCGAAGCGCCTGGGAATCTCCAAGGTCACCGCCTACGCCTACCTGGACCAGATGCGGTCGGGGCGCGACTGATCTCGGCGGCTCCGCGCGAGCGCTCAGACTTTTACCTTAACGAAACGTTCGAGGCGTAGACGTTGTGTTCAGAAGTCGCCATCATCGTCCGATGACGACTTCGCCGCTGACCCGAACCCAGAAGCGCACCATCGCCGGTGGCGCGATCGGCACGCTCATGGAGTACTACGACTACTACCTGTACGGCCTGGCCTCGGCGGCGATCTTCCCCGCGGTGTTCTTCACCGGTGAGGACCCGATCGTCGCGCAGCTCTCGTCGTTCGCCACCTTCGCGGTCGGCTTCTTCCTGCGCCCTGTCGGCGGCCTGGTGTTCGGCCACATCGGCGACCGCGTGGGTCGCAAGACGACGCTGATGATCACGGTCGTCGGCATGGGCATCGCCACCGCCGGCATCGGGCTGATCCCGCCGGAGGCGTCGATCGGCATCGTGGCGCCGCTGCTGCTGATCTTCTTCCGCATGTGCCAGGGCTTCTTCGTCGGCGGCGAGATGGGCGGCGCGGCGACGATGGTCGTCGAGCATGCCCCGGTCGGCCGGCGCGGCATGTACGGCGCGTTCCTGATCAGCGGCGCGGGCATCGCGAACGTGGCGTCCGCCGGTCTGATGGCCGGTCTGGGCCTCGGCCCGGAGTCCTGGTTCATGACCTGGGGCTGGCGCATCCCGTTCGTGCTCGGCCTCGTGCTCGCCATCGTCGCGATCGTGCTGCGCAGCAAGCTCGAGGAGTCGGAGGAGTTCAAGGACACCAAGCAGGCTCAGACGGACGCCGGAGTGAAGAGCAACCCGATCAAAGAGGTCTTCCGGCACCCGAAGAACGCGATCATGGGCATCCTCATCGGCCTGCCGCAGAGCATCGCCGGGTATGTGGTCCTGACGTTCGGCATCGCCTACATGGTGAACGAGAACGACATCCCGGCCTGGCAGGGGTTCGCGGGAACGATGATCGTCGGCCTGCTGCAGATCGTCGTCGCCCCGGCATACGGCGCGCTGTCCGACCGGATCGGACGCCGGAAGGTGTACATCGCGGGCTGCGTCGGGTTCGCGGTACTGGTCTGGCCGGCGTTCCTGCTGTTCGACACGAGCAACCTGCTCCTGATCTGGGCGGGCATGATCCTCGGCTTCGTGATCCCCGGCGTAGCCATGCAGGCGACGCTGCAGACCATGCTGGCCGAGATGTTCGACCCGGAGGCACGCACCACCGGGGTGAACATCGGGTACCAGATCTCCAACACCCTTGGCGGCGGGCTCGCGCCCTTCATCTGCACGGCGCTGGTCGCGCTGGTCGGCGGCCAGATCTGGCCCGTGATCGTGTACTGCGCGGTGATCTGCCTGATCGGCGCGATCGCGACCGCCACCGCGACCATCAGCACCGACGGCTCGCGCCTGCACGAGCTGAGGACCGCACCGGTCGCGGCCGACGCGTGACATCCGGGCCCAGCCCCGAAGCGGGCTCAGCCATCAGCCCCCGGCGGCGCGTCCAGCACCGTGGGGATGTACTCCAGAAGCTGGAGCTGCCCGTCGAACAGGTGGTTGTTGACCAGCTCGAGCGTGACGTCCGGGTACCCGTCGAAGATGCGTTCCTTGCCGTTGGCGCCCGTGATGACGGGGAAGACCACCACCCGGAAGCGGTCGACGAGGCCCGCCCTGAGCAGCGACCGGCTCAGGCTGAGGCTGCCGATGGTGCGCAGGGGGCGCGAGGACGTGCGCTTCAGCTCGCGCACCACCTCTACCGCGTCGCCGTCGACCAGCTCGGAGTTGGCCCACGAGAGCGGCGCCTTCAGGGTCGACGAGAACACCACCTTGGGCATGGTGTTCAGGGGATCGTCGGGCATCTTGGCGGCGAACCCGGACATGACCCGGTACGTCGTCGCGCCCATGAGCGTCGTGTGCGACGTCTCGGAGTCCGAGGTGATCCAGTCCAGGTACTCGGGCCCGCCCATGCCCCACAGGCCGGGCCAGTCCTCCGCCGCCGCGTAGCCGTCGAGCGAGATGATGAAGTCCACCATCAGGTTCGGCATCGGTCTCTCCTTCGTCGGGGAATCTTCCGTACCAGGAGAGACCTGCCGTGCGCGGAGAACTCATCGCCCCGCGCCGTTGACGGCTACTTCGATGCGACGTGCTCGATGCTCATCACCAGGATGACGCGGTCGGCGCTGTCCGGCGGCGGCAGCTGGTCCGGGTTGCCGTAGCGCTTGCCCAGGTGGACGTAGAAGTCACCCGTCGGGTCCGGGATCACCTCGATCAGCTTGCCGCGGAGCTCGACGTAGCCGAACACGTCCTCGTGGTTGATGATCGCGAGGCTCATCGACGGGTTGCGCTGCAGGTTGCGGTACTTGGCGCGCTTCGTGGTGTGCGTGAAGCGCAGCGTCTTGCCGTCGAAGTCGAACCACATCGGGTTGACCTGGACGGTGTCGTCCGGGCGGATGGTGCCGAGGAACCCGTAGTTCGGCGCCTCGAGGATCGGCAACAGGTGGGCGGGGATGATGTCGGTCGCACTCATACGGCAGAACATAGCCCGCACCTGGGCCCGGAGGCTCCGGAAGACGCCTCGCAGGTGGCGAGCCCATTTCGATTGGACCGGCACACCGTTTGTGAACTACTCTTCCGGAGCGTCACCACAGGGACTCGAAAGGGTCCGAGCTGGTGCAACGCGGATGTAGCTCAGTGGTAGAGCATCACCTTGCCAAGGTGAGGGTCGCGGGTTCAAGTCCCGTCATCCGCTCGAACCCGCTTTGGTGGGAGAGCACGGTGGGTTGGCCGAGAGGCGAGGCAGCGGTCTGCAAAGCCGTACACACGGGTTCGAATCCCGTACCCACCTCGCAATGGGCGATTGGCGCAGCGGTAGCGCGCTTCCCTGACACGGAAGAGGTCACTGGTTCGATCCCAGTATCGCCCACCAGCAGAACAAGGCCCTCTGGCCAGCGGAAACGCAGGCCAGAGGGCCTTTTGCATGTCTGGCGCCAGTGGACTGGTGTGGGCAGACGTCGTGCCAGCGGAGTCGCTCGGGTGTTGATTTCAAGGGCTCGTCCGCCCTCGCCGATCGACCGCATTGCTGCTCTGAACGTTTCCTCCACGGGCGCGGATCGAACGGTCCGGAATTCCTGTCGGCCACACTGGGTCGATGGAGTACGTCGGTCGGGTGCCAGGCCCGCCGCTCGACCAGTTCATCGACGATATCTACTGCTTGACGGGGGCACCGCGCCATCGCCGGATGAACGTTCCGCCGATGCCGTCGGCCCACCTGTTCATCAACCTCGGCGAACCCGCACGCCTGTTGGGTCCCGACCCGTCGGTGCCACCGGCGGTGGTGGCGGACGGATGGTTCATGGGCGTGTGGACCAGGCGTTTCACCATCGAGTACCCCACGCGAGTGCACTTCGTCGGGGCGCACTTCAAACCCTGGGGACTCTCGCCGTTCGTCGGCATACCCGCGACCGAACTGCGGGACCGATGGGTGCCGGTCGATGCCGTCTGGCCACGGTCCGCGGACAGGATCCGCAACCAGCTCGGCGACGTCGCATCGGCCGCCGAGGCGCTGCGGCTACTGGAGGAGGAACTGCGGACGCGACTTGCCGAGGCGCCGGCCCGTGGCCTCGACCTGGTCCGGCACACCGGCGGGCGCCTGGAGGCATCCTGGGGCGCGGTCCCCGTCCGCGCGTTGACCGATGCCGCAGGGGTGAGTGGCAACCATCTGGCTACGCAGTTCAAGTCTCACGTCGGGGTCACCCCGAAACGGGTGGCGCGGATCTACCGCTTCGCGCGGCTGATCGTGTCCGTGGACACCTCGCGTCCGGTCGACTGGTCGGCACTCGCTCATACGGCGGGCTACTTCGACCAGGCTCACTTCAGCAAGGAGTTCAAGGACTTCACCGGCCACACGCCGACGGAGTACCTGGCTCTGCGACGCAGACATCCGGCTGAGCGGGATTTCCCGCCGGACAGCGGTCCGATGCCCGCTGATTGATTTCCTACAAGCCGTGCTGCCCCGCCGGGCGACAAGATCGTCCGTGAGGTAGCGACGAGACCTAGGAGAAACCCGTGGGCACAGTGATCATGCACAGCGTAGCGTCGGTGGACGGCTTCATCGCCGACGAGAACGACGGCGTCGGACCGCTCCACGACTGGTACTTCAGCGGGGACGTCCCGATCACCGGCGACCGCGACGGACAGTACGACCATTCCGGCTCCGGGAGCGGGTTCAGGGTGTCGAGCGCGTCCGCGGAGTACGTCCGGCCGATGTGGCAGGAGATCGGCACGATCGTGATGGGTCGCCACATGTTCGACCTGATGAACGGCTGGGAGGGCCAGCCGCCTACGGGCGACCACGTGGTCGTGGTGTCCCACCGGCCCAAGCCCGAGGGCTGGCACCCCGAGGCGTCGTACCACTTCGTCGATGACGTGAAGGCCGCGATCGACAAGGCCCAGGAGCTCGCCGGAGAGCGGACAGTCGCCGTCAACGCCGGCGAGGTGGGCGGTCAGATTCTCGCCGCGGGTCTGGTGGACGAGGTGGCGATCGACGTGGTGCCGGTCGTGTTCGGGTCGGGCAAGCGTTACTTCGGCAGCATCGACGGACAGCATCTCCTGGAGGATCCCCACGTGGTCATCCAGGGTGGCCGGGTGCTGCATCTGCGATTCAGGGTCCGGCCTTCGTGACCGCGTCGATGACCGGTGGTCTTCTTGCGCTGAGTCAGGCGGGTGTGCTTGACGTAGGCGGTGACAACCTGGATCCAACCGAACGCAAGGGCTGTTGCGCTACCTGCCGAAATTTGCCCCTGACCAGCGCCGATGCAGGTCAGGGCGGGAAGCACTCATGAGACCCTCGGCATCGCTGGGCAGGGCTCTGAGCCGTAGCCTGCCCTCCAGGCGTCGTCGCACCCGCGTCGTCGTCCCCGGCCTGCGACAGCACCCGCGCTCAGCTCAGAGACGCTGTCGTTGCAGGTGAGAGCAGGTGCTGAAACAGTTTCGGTCCCAGTATCGCCCACCAGCAAGACGAGGCCCTCTGGCCGGCGGAAACGCCGGCCAGAGGGCCTTCTGCATGTCTGGTGCAGCGGGCGGTCCGGCCCTTCCCACGACCGTCAGCGGGAAGCCTCGGGCGCGGCGATCCCGTCGAACACCATTGCGGTCAGCCTGCGTCCTTGAGCCACGCCGAGCGCGTCGGGTGCCACTCGCCAGAGAAAGCTCATCAGGAGCAGCACGTCGCCGGCGCCCAGGCCGGGGCGGACCGAGCCCTGCTCGACACAGGCGTCCAGCAGCTTGCCGATGGCGGCGGTGACCGGGGCGTAGGTCCGGTTGATGGCGTCCTGGATCGCGGCGTGGTGCAGCGCCTCGCCCAGGCCGTGCTTGACGCGGATGTATGCGGCCAGCATCTCGAACCACTCGATGAAGGCCTCCTTCGCCGGGCGGTCAGCCAGGAGTTCGTCCACCGAGCCGACCAGCTTCTCCACGTCGTGCTGGTACACGGCCAGGATCAGCGCTTCCCGGGTGGGGAAGTGGCGATACAGCGTCCCTGCGCCGACGCCGGCCCGCTTGGCCACCTCGTTCAGTGAGGTCGCCGGGTTCTTGGCGAACAGGTCGTGGGCGACCTCCAGGATCGCGGCGCGGTTGCGCTCGGCGGCCTTGCGCTGTGTCCCGTAGGTCGCGGTCGTCTCTTCAGGCACAGACCTTTCCTCCCGTTGACTCCCGGAGAGTTCTCCGCTAGTTTCGCATCATGTTGCGGAGAACTCTCCGCGAGTTCCTACTTTAGCAGGAGGCACCACGTGCGTTACGTGAAGCTCGGCACCACCGGCCTGGACGTGTCCCCGGTCGCGATCGGCGCCATGACCTACGGCGAGCCCGACCGGGGACACCCTGTCTGGTCGCTCGGCGAGGAGCAGGCCCGCCCGCTGATCCAGCACGCGCTCGAGGCGGGCATCAACTTCTTCGACACCGCGAACCTGTACTCCAACGGTTCCAGCGAGGAGATCCTCGGTCGGGCGCTGGCCGACTTCGCCGACCGCGACGACGTCGTCATCGCGACCAAGCTGCGTCACCCCATGCGGCCAGGCCCGAACGGCAAGGGTCTGTCGCGCAAGGCGATCATGACCGAGGTCGACCACTCGCTACGCCGCCTGGGCACCGACTACATCGACCTGTACCAGGTCCACCGCAACGACCCCGCGACCCCGCTGGAGGAGACGCTCGAAGCGCTGAGCGACCTCGTCAAGGTGGGCAAGGTGCGCTACCTGGGTGCGTCCTCGATGCACGCCTGGGAGCTCGCCAAGGCTCTGCACCTGCAGAAGCAGCACGGCTGGGCCCGGTTCGTCTCGATGCAGGACCACTACAACCTCCTGGCCCGCGAGGAGGAGCGCGAGATGATTCCGCTGTGCCTGGACGAGGGTGTCGGCACCGTCGTCTGGAGCCCGCTCGGCCGCGGTCGCCTCGCCCGGCCCTGGGACCAGGCCAACGCCACCCACCGGGCCGAGACCGACGGTGCCTACGCCGACCTGCTCTACACGCCCGCACAGGAGGCGTCCAACCGCGCCATCATCGACGCAGTGGGGTCCGTCGCCGAAGTCCGGGGCGTGAGCCGCGCACAGGTCGCCCTGGCCTGGCTGCACCGCCAGCCTGTGGTCACCGCACCCCTGGTGGGCGCCGGCACGGTGGCGCAGATCGACGACGCCGTGGCATCCCTCGACCTCGACCTCACCGACGACGAGGTCCGCGCACTCGAGGGGCCGTACGCGCCCCGGTACGACTTCCAGGGCATCTCCGACGAGGCCGAGCTCGACGCCATCCGTGCCCGCATCCCCGGCATGGCCCTGAAGGCGTGAGCACCATGACCTCGATCCTGCGTACCGGGCCGGCCGCTCGGCTCGGCGCCCTCCTGCTGCTCGTCGGCCCGCTGGTCAGCTGGGCCGCCGAGCTCGTCACCGCCGCCGCGTGGACCAGTCCCCGCTACGCGCCCCTGTACAACTGGGTCAGCCACCTCGGTCTGCCCGAACGCGAGACCGCGTTCGGGCAGACCGCGGACTCCCCGCTGGCCTGGGTCATGAACACCGGCTGGGTGTTCTACGGCGCCGTCCTGATCCTTGGTGCCGTCCTGCTCCTGGACCAGCGCAAGGGCTGGCGGCCGATCGTCCTGACGGCGCTCGCGGTGCTCTCCGGCGTCGGGGTGTCGCTCGTCGGTCTCGTGCACGGCTCGACCGAGAACCTCGCCAACGGGCTTGCCGTGTTCCACTTCCTCGGCGCGCAGAGCGTCATCGTCAGCGGCAACGTCTTCGCGTTGGTCGCCGGCGTGTCCGCTCGGCACCTCGGCCTCGATCGCTCCCGCGGGAGGCTCCTCATCACCCTCGGCGTTCTCGGTCTGATCGGCTTCGTCCTGTTCATGGTGGACGTCCGCGCCGGCATCGAGTGGAACATCGGCCTGTTCGAACGCTGGGCGATCTACCCCATCATGGTCGGGCACGCACTGCTCGGCGCCACCCTGTCGACCCGGCAGGCGGTGCGCGTGGTGGACGCGCATGACGGCGCAGTGCTCGCGCGCTGAGGTGCTGGTGCTCCGATCCCGCCTTCTGCGTGTCCTCGCTCAGACGCGGACGAGCATCTTCCCGGTGTTGGCGCCGCGCATCATGTCGAGGAACGCGTCGACCGTGTTCTCGATGCCGTCGGCGATCGTCTCGTCGTAGGAGATCTCCCCGGCGGCGAACCAGGCCGTCATCCGCTCCTGGAACTCGGGGGCGAGGTGGAGGTAGGCGCCGAGGGTGAACCCCTGCAGGGTGAGCCCGCGCGTGATGATGTTGGCCATGTTGTCGGGCCCGGGGGTCTTCCCGGTGGTGTTGTAGACGGCGATGGCCCCGCAGAGCGCGGCCCGTCCGCCGTCGTTGAACGCGTCGAGGGCGGCCTCGAGGTGGTCGCCGCCGACGTTGTCGAAGTACACGTCGATCCCGTCGGGCGCGGCCTCGGCCAGCTGGGCGCGCACGTCGCCGTCCTTGTAGTTGAAGGCGGCGTCGTAGCCGTACTTCTCGGTCAGCAGGGCGACCTTCTCGGGTGATCCCGCGGATCCGATGACGCGCTTGGCCCCGAGGAGCTTGGCGATCTGGCCGGCGGCGGTGCCGACCGCGCCGGCCGCGCCGGAGACGAAGACGGTGTCGCCCTCCCGCATCCCGGCGATCGCCGTGAGCCCCACGTACGCGGTGAGTCCGGTCATGCCGAGGACGTGCAGGCGCAGCGACAGGGGCACGCCCGGCACGTCGGGGACGACGCGGAAGGTCGAGGCGTCGTCCTGCACCGTGTCGGACCAGCCGTGCTGGTGCAGCACGACCGCCCCGACGGGGACGCCTTCGGCGGCCGACTCGACGACGCGGCCGATCGCACCACCGGGGATGGTCTCGCCGAGCGCGAAGGGAGCGACGTAGCTGCGCACGTCGTTCATCCGCCCGCGCATGTACGGGTCGACCGACACGAACTCGTTGCGCACGCGTACCTGACCGGGCCGGAGGGCGTCGTGGGCGACGGCGACCGTGCGGAAGTTCTCGTGCGTCGGCCATCCGGTCGGGCGGGAGACGAGCTGGATCTGCGTGCTCATGAACTCGGACATAAAAACGTGCTCCCTCGGGGTGGATCTATTCTGTAACGACCCTTCCAATATATACTGGACCGAGCGTTACAGAACAACTGGAGGCAGGGATGGCTCGGACACAGGGCTTCGACCGCGATGTGGTGGTGCGTGCGGCGCGCACCCTGTTCTGGCGTGTCGGGTTCGAGGGTGCCTCGGTCCCGGCCCTGGAGGAGGCGACGGGGCTGAGCCGGTCGAGCATCTACAACACGTTCGGCTCGAAGCGAGGGCTGTTCGACGCCGCGGTGCAGAGCTATCTCGACGAGGTGATCCGGCCGAGGCTGCGCCCTCTGCGGGCCGACGTCGTCGCCCCGGAGGCGGTGCTCACGTACGTGGACGGGCTGCGGGAGGCGTTCACGCGGGCCGACTCGATGTCGGCGACCAGCGGCTGCCTGCTCATCAACACCGCCACCGCACCGGTCGTGCACGACGGCGAGGTGGCGCGCGTCGTCGCCGACTACCGTGACGAGCTGCGCGCGGCGATCGGCCGTGGGGTTGCCGCGTACCTCGGCGCGGTGGCGCCGGCGGAGCAGGAGCGCCTCGCCGACGCGGTCACCGGGCTCTCGATCGCCGCGTTCGCGCTCGTACGCATCACCCCGGCCGAAGCCGACCGCACGCTCGCCGCCGCTCGGGACCTGCTCACCGCGGCACGTGACCAGGCGGCGCGCGCCCGCTGACACGCGCCGTCGTCGCGGCGAAGTGATCAATACCGAACAACATCTTGGCGCTTTTCGCCGCTGGCTATAACGTGGCGCCCAGTAGCTGATCTTAAACGATCAGAAACGAACATCGACGCCGATGGTAGCCGAGTGCGGTTCGAGGAAGACCTGCACCACCTCCGCCGTGAGCCTGGCGTCGAACGAACACTTCAACGTGGAAGGGGAGCACCATGAGACGTAGCCGAATGTCGTCAGCCGCCATCGCCGGGATGCTCGTGTGCGGCGTGATCGGGTCGTCGCTGGTCGCGGGAGCCGGAGCATCGGCCGCGGAAGCACCTCGCGCGCCGGAGGTCACCGAGATCACCGTCGACGGGGACGACGTCGCCGCGGACAACGTCAACGGGCTGACGTTCAAGGGCTTCGGCGTGCTCAGCGCCAACAGCACCAGCGCCCTCCTGATGGACTACAAGTCCGAGCAGCCGCGGAAGTACGCGGAGCTGCTGCAGATCCTGTTCGGCGGCGAGCGCCCGATCATGCAGCACGTCAAGATCGAGATGGGCGACGACCGCAACAACTCGACAGGCTCGGACGTGTCGACGATGCGCACCCCGGACGAGCCCGCGAACGTGCGCCGGCACCCGGGCTTCCAGCTCGCGGCGGACGCCAAGAAGGTCAACCCCGACCTCAAGGTGTCGATCCTGCGCTGGAACGCCGCACCCTGGGCGAACACGAACGACAAGATCTACGACTGGTACAAGAACACGATCCTCGCCGCGTACCGCGAGTACGGGTACATGGTCGACTACGTCCACCCCGGCGTGAACGAGCACACCGCGGACCTGGACTGGACCAAGGAGTACGCCGAGCGCGTCCGCACGGACGACACGGGATACGTGAGCGACGACCCGCGGCTCGCGGGCTTCCGCCGCGGGGAGGCGAGCCTCTTCCACCAGATCCAGGTGATGATCTCCGACGAGGCAGGCCTCGGCAGCTTCGGTGACGAGATGGTCGCCGACGCGTCGCTGCGCGACGTCGTGGCCGCCTCCACCTACCACTACTTCACCGACGACGACGCGTCCGGGAACTTCAAGCGCCTGGCCGACGAGTTCGACGAGGAGGTCTGGAACAGCGAGGCGCAGGCCACGTTCAGCAACTCCTCGTTCCGGCCGAACAACAACACCGCGGACCCGTCCGTGGAGGGCACCGGCCTCGGCGGGAGCGGAAGCTCCCTGGAGATGGCGAACACCATCGTCAAGGGCTTCGCCAACTCCCGGCGCACGCACTTCATCTACCAGCCCGCGATCGGGTCGTTCTACGAGGGCGGGCAGTACTCGTACAAGGAGCTCGTGAGCGCCCGCGACCCGTGGTCGGGGTGGATCCACTACGACGCCGGCCTGGCCGCGCTGCAGCACTTCTCGAACTTCGCGGTGACCGGCTGGGAGGACTCGCGCAACCAGGCGGGGATCTGGCGTGCGGTACCCCAGGCCTCCGCCACCACCGCGACCGGCACCAACCCGGTCAACGGGCGGAACGGCGGCCCGAACTACCTGACGCTCGCGGCGCCCGACCGCTCGGACTTCTCCACGGTGGTCGTCAACGACTCCGAGACGCCGCGGACCTACCGGATCACCCCGGAGGACCTGGACCTCGGCTACAAGCCCCGCCTCGCGGTGTGGGAGACCCGTGCCGCGGACGACGGCGAGGCCTTCGACGCCCGGTACAAGCAGCACGTCGGCAACGTCTCCGCGGACGCCGACGGCGCCTACAGCGTCACCGTGCAGCCGTACTCGATCACGACCGTGACCTCGCTCGACGTCCGCCGCGACAAGGGCTGGACCACGCCGCTGCCCGTCGAGGGCGAGCGCACGGTGCTCGACGCCGGCGCCTCCCGCGAAGCACCGCGGAACGTGCTCTGGTCCGACGGCTTCGACTACTCGGACAAGCGCGTGCCCATCGTCCGCAAGGGCGGCGGGCTGACCGGCCGGACCGAGGACTTCACCGACTCCCGCGGCGGGGACACCGGCGCGATCCCGCTGTACACGTGGGACCGCAACGGCTCCTTCGAGGCCTTCAGGGCCGACGACGGCGAGCGGGTCCTGCGTCAGCAGGTCGACCGCGAGGGCACCGGCGTCGGCGGCGCGTGGAACAACGGCGAGCCGATCACCGCCGTCGGCGACCGGCGCTGGAGCAACTACCGCGCAACCGTCGACGTCCGCTTCGAGCGCGACACCGTGAGCGGCAACTACGCGGCCCTCGGCGCCCGCTCCAGCGGCGGCGACACCTCCCACGACCTCCGCGGCACGCCGTACGCGCTCAAGCTGGCCGTGGACGGCGGCTGGCAGCTCACGCGGCGGGGGAGCGTCGTCGAGAGCGGCTCCGTCGCGGGCGCCGGCTGGGACGGAGCCGCGTGGCACGAGCTGTCCGTGCAGGTCGCGGGCGACCAGGTCACCGGCTGGATCGACGGCACGCAGGTGTTCGCCTGGACCGACGCCACCCCGATCCTCTCGGGCTGGGTGGACCTCGCCAGCGGGTTCCACTGGACGCAGTTCGACAACCTCAGGGTCGAGCGCGTGGCCGACGAGGTGCCGTACTACGGCGAGTACCTCGACGGCCACGAGATGACCGACCTCGACGACCCGGCAGCCACCAAGCTCGTCTACGACGGCGAGTGGGCGCATGCCAACGGCAAGGGCATGTTCGAGTACGGCCGCACGTCGTCGATCAACCAGGCCGACGGCGCCTCCGTGAGCTACACCTTCACGGGCTCCGGACTGGACGTGCTGGGGCCGAACGACGGGTCCGCACGCCTGGACGTCGCCGTGGACGGCGAGCCCGTAGCGCTCAACGCCCGCACCCGCGCGTCCGGCCAGTACCAGCAGGCGTTCGAGCTGCGGGGCCTGCCCTGGGGCGAGCACACGGTGACGCTCACCGTCGCGTCGGGCAAGCTCAACGTCGACGCCGTCGGCGTGGTCTCGGCACCGGCTACCCGGGCGACCGACGTCCGGGCGCTCGCCGCCGCGCTGGACGCCGCGGAGGACGTCGAGCGCACCGGCGACTTCACCGACGTCGAGTGGACGGTCCTCCAGAACGGCATCGCGGACGCTCGCGCCGCGGTCGCCGACCCGAGGCGCTACCGGCTCGACGGGCAGGGTGCGGCGGACCTCGCGGCCCGGCTCCGGACGGCGTCCGCGCCGGTCGCGAACCGGATCGTCCACCTCGAGGAGCCCACCGTGGCGGCCTACGTCGGCGAGGCTCCGGAACTGCCGGACACGCTCACGGCGGAGCTCACCGACGGCACCACCCGCGAGGTCCCGGTGGACTGGACCGTCGACCCGGCGGCGTTCGACGAGGCCTGGGCGACGGTCGCCGTCAAGGGCTCGTACGGCCAGGCGTCCGCCACCGCGCACGTCGAGGTGGTGCCGCGGGGGACCGTCGCGTTCGCCGACGTGAACGCGACCAGCGGGGGTGCGCTCGGGTACGACTCGCCCGCCTACACAGCGATCGCCGGCCTCGTCGGGGACGCGCTCGTGAACGACGCACCCGACCAGGTGCGGGAGAACGGCGCGGACTGGGGTCACTGGGGGCAGGGCGCTTCGGGGAGCCGGTCGATCAGCTACAAGGGTGTCCTGCCCGGCGCGTACGACAAGACGACGACCACCGGGATGTACACGGCGAACCAGGTGGGGGCCGAGGTGTCCTACACCTTCACGCTGCCTGCCGGCTCGTACACGCTCGCTGCCGGATCGCACTCGTGGTGGCCGGACAGCAGCAGGAGCGCGGACGTCGTGCTCGACCACGGCGGCGCGAGCCACCCCGTCGGGACGGTGACCCTGAACTCGGGCAACCCGAGCGAGGTGCTCAGCTACGACGTCGAGCTGGCCGAGCCGGGTTCGGTGACGATCCGCCTCAGGTCGACGAACACCCAGTCCCCGATGCTCTCCTGGGCGGCGGCAACAACCCACCCCTGACCTCCCGTTGAGTGCTGGGTATTTGTTGGTTTGGGCCCGCCAAACCAACAAATACCCAGCACTCAACGAGGCGTGGGGGCTGTTAGGCGGGCGCGGAGGGCTCGGGTGTGGCCTCGGGTGAGGCCGTTGCGGGTCAGGTAGGCCTCTATCGAACCGTGGCGCGTGCGGAGGTGCTCCAGGGCGCCGAGGATGACGTGCCGGGTCGGCGGGATCTCCCGCCCGGGGACCGCCCCGTCCGCCGCCTCGAAGCGCTCGGCATACCGCGGGGCGAGCCGCTCGTTGGTGAGCTCGTAGTCGTCGGCCAGCGCGTCGAGGTCCGCCCCGACGAGCGAGAGCGCGAGCGCCACCACCAGCCCGGTGCGGTCCTTGCCGGCGGCACAGTGCACCAGCACCGGCCCCTCTGGCGCGTCCGCGACGGCGGCGACGGCGCGCGCGAACAGCTCGGGACGCCGGTCCAGCAGCCCCGTGTAGAGGGTGACCCACGGCCCTTCGATGGGGTCGTCCGCCGCCTGTACCGGGAGGTGCAGGTGGGAGGGGAGGCCGGCCAGCCTGCTCGGCCACTCCTCGAGCTCGGCCGGACGGCGCAGGTCGATGATCCGCGAGAGGCCGTACGCGGTGGCGGCGGCGACGCCGTCGTCCGTCAGGAAGCTGGGGGACTCCGAACGGACCAGCGCCCGTTCGCGGACGGTGCCGCCACCGGTGAGGGGGAGTCCGCCCAGGTCACGCACGTTGAGACAGCCGGGCCAGTCGAGATGGAGCGGTGTGTAGTCCGTCACAGGGGTGAGATTAACGGTCCGAATCGTCCGGATGTACCGGCAGCTTGCCCTTGCGCATCTCGACGGCGATCTGCTCGGCGTCCAGCAGGTCCAGGGCGTCGCCGAGCTGGGCCGAGTCGTAGGTGCCGGCGGCCCGGGCCGCGAGCAGCTCCTCGCGCTGGGCGGCGATGGCGGCCAGCCGCAGCTCCCGGTACTGGACGAAGCGCTCCCGGGTGAGCTCCGCGTCCTCGTCCTGCGACTCGTGCTCCCGGAACATGTCCTTGCGCACCCGGGCGACCACGCCGTCGTCGTACGGCGTGCCGTCGGGGCGGCGGGGATCGGCGAGGAACTCGCGCGCCGCCCGCACGGTCTCGCGGCGCAGGGCCGGGAGGTCGCCGGTGGTGTCCTGCCCGACCAGGCCCAGCCGGCGGGTCACCCACGGCAGGGTGCTGCCCTGGACCAGCAGCGTGCCGAACGCGACGCCGAACGCGACGAGGACCAGGAAGGACCGGCCGGGAGTCTCCGCGGGCAGCGTCTGTGCGGCGGCGAGCGTCACGACGCCGCGCATGCCCGCCCACACCAGCAGGGTGCCCTCGCGCCAGCCGAGCGGCTTGGCGAGGACGTAGTCGATGTCGGCGGTGCGGCGGCGCAGCGTGCCCTGGATGCGTTCCAGCCGGGCGGCGGTCGAGCGCCTGCCCTTGACCTCCGTGTTCCCGGCGGCCGGCGACGGGGTGGCGGCGACCCGGAGGTCTATGCGGTCCTGGAAGCCCGACAGGGTCTCCCGGACGGCTTCGCCGCGGCGGGCCCTGCGCGCCTGGAGGCCGATCAGCGGCGTGACGAAGGCCGTTCGCACCAGGAGCACCACGGCGCCCGCGATCGCGGCGACACCGGTGGCCTGCAGGACCGAGCCGTTGCCGCGCTCCACGTCCTCGATCAGGTCGAACAGCTGGATGCCCATCGCCAGGAAGACCGCGCCCTCGAGCAGCAGCTCGACGGTGTGCCAGTTGGACCGCTCGGCGATCCGGTCCTGCGGGCGCAGGTGCCGCGCGGAACCGTTGCCGGTCACCAGGCCCGCCGCCACCACGGCGACCAGGCCCGAGGCGTGCAGCTCCTCCGCGGGCAGGTACGCCGCGAACGGGACGACGAACGACATGGCGGTGCTCAGCGCGGCGTGCCCCAGCCGCTTGCGGATGCGCAGGCCCACCCAGCCGATGGGGACGCCGATGAGGACCGCCACGCCAGCGGCGTACGCGAAGTCGCCGACGACCTCCCACAGGCTGACGGTCGCCGCCGTCGCCGCGATCGCCGACCGGAGCAGCACCAGCGCCGACGCGTCGTTGAGCAGGGACTCGCCCTCGAGCATCGTGACGCTGCGCGGGGACGCCCCGAGCCGTTTGACGATGGTGGTCGCCACGGCGTCGGTCGGGCTGACGATGGCGCCCAGTGCGATGGCGGTGGCCAGGTCGATGTCCGGGATCAGCCACCGGAACAGCAGGCCCAGCAGCACCGAGCTGATCACCACGAGGGTGACGGACAGCCCGCCGATGGCCGCGAAGTCGCGCCGGAAGTCCATCGACGGCAGGCCGACCGCCGCCGAGTACAGGAGCGGGGGCAGCACACCGCCGAGGATCAGCTCGGGCGGCACCTCGATCGCCGGGACGAACGGCAGCAGGCTCACGCCGGCGCCGAGCACCACCAGGACCAGGGGCGACGCGACGCCGGCCCGGGGCGCGAGCGCGGTGACGGCGATGATGACGGCCGCCGCTGCGACGGCGATGGTCAGGTACTCCACGTACTCCACGGCCTGACGGTACGAGACGCGGAGCCCGCCTGCCGACTCCTGAGTCCGGAATGCTCCGATCTGCCCAGCCCAGCAGTGCGCGAGCGGCAGGGTGCGCGTAGGTTCTCGACTGGTGGCGGGACCCCGTCGCCGAGCAGGGGGCGCACAGCCGTGTGCCTGTGTCGAGAGGATTCGAATCATGGGGCTTTTTGACAAGGCCAAGGAGTTCGTGACGGACCCGGACAACATCGAGAAGGCGAAGGAGCAGCTCAACGACGGCAACGTCGACGCGGCTACCGACAAGCTCAAGGAGATCGCGCCCGACAAGGCGGACGGCCTCATCGACACGCTGGGCGAGAAGGCCAAGGACTTCGGTCAGAGCTGACTCACCGGTCCGCCTGCGGTGCGACCGCAGGCACGGAACCGCTGCTGTATCGGTACGATCGAGGGGCACCGTCCGCGGACGGTGCCCCTCGATCCGTTTCGTTCAGCTTTCGCAAGGAGCACCCCTGTGTCCGACGTCGTATCGCCGCCCAGCCCTGCCGCACTCAACCCGGCTGACACCGGCACGGAGGCGACGACGACCACCGCGACGACCACCGGTATCGAGCTGTACGGCACGCGCCGCGACGTCGTGGTGGTCCGGGTGGACGGTGAGCTGTGGGACCTCGACCGGGAGATCCCGGCCGGTCACAAGGTCGAGCCCGTGACGGTCGCCGAGCCCGACGGCCTGGCCGTGCTGCGGCACAGCGCCGCGCACGTGCTCGCCCAGGCGGTGCAGCAGGTCAACCCCGACGCGAAGTTGGGCATCGGCCCGCCCGTGACCGACGGCTTCTACTACGACTTCGACGTCGAGACGCCGTTCACGCCCGAGGACCTCAAGAACCTCGACAAGATCATGGGCCGCATCATCAAGGAGGGCCAGACCTTCCGCCGCCGGGTCGTCACCGAGGACGAGGCGCGCGCCGAGCTGGCGAACGAGCCGTACAAGCTGGAGCTGATCGGCCTCAAGGGCGGCTCCGACACCGACGACAACGGCGAGAACGTCGAGGTCGGCGGCGCCGAGCTCACGATCTACGACAACGTCCGGGGCGCGGGCCGCGAGACCGAGACCGTGGTCTGGAGCGACCTGTGCCGCGGGCCGCACCTGCCGAGCACCCGCCTGATCGGCAACGGCGTGCAGCTCATGCGCTCGGCGGCCGCCTACTGGCGCGGCAGCGAGAAGAACCCGATGCTGCAGCGCGTCTACGGCACGGCCTGGCCCTCCAAGGACGAGCTCAGGGCGCACCTGGAGCGGCTCGCCGAGGCCGAGCGCCGCGACCACCGCCGCATCGGCGCCGAGATGGACCTGTTCAGCTTCCACGACGAGGTCGGCTCCGGCCTGCCGCTGTTCCACCCCAAGGGTGGCGTGATCAAGCGCGTCATGGAGGACTATGTCCGCCAGCGGCACATCGAGGAGGGCTTCTCCTACGTCGGCACGCCGCACATCACCAAGGACGGCCTGTTCCACACCTCGGGGCACCTGCCGTACTACTCGGACACGATGTTCCCGGAGATGGACCTCGAGGGGTCCAAGTACCGGCTCAAGGCCATGAACTGCCCGATGCACAACCTGATCTTCGCCTCGCGCGGGCGCTCCTACCGTGAGCTGCCGCTGCGCCTGTTCGAGTTCGGTTCGGTGTACCGGTACGAGAAGTCCGGCGTGGTCCAGGGCCTGACGCGCGTGCGCGGCCTGACCCAGGACGACTCGCACTCCTACGTGACGCCGGAGCAGGCGCCGTCGGAGGTCAAGCACCTGCTGGACTTCATGCTCAGCGTGCTGCGCGACTTCGGCCTGGACGACTTCTACCTGGAGCTCTCCACGCGGGACGACTCCAAGCCGGACAAGTTCGTCGGCTCCGACGAGGACTGGGCCGCGGCCACGAAGATCCTCGAGGAGGTCGGCCGTGAGACCGGCCTGGAGCTGGTCGCCGACCCGGGCGGCGCCGCGTTCTACGGCCCGAAGATCTCCGTGCAGGCGAAGGACGCCATCGGCCGGACCTGGCAGATGGGCACCGTGCAGTACGACTTCAACCAGCCCAAGGGCTTCGGGCTGGAGTACACGGCCGCCGACGGCACGCGCCAGCAGCCGGTCATGATCCACTCGGCCAAGTTCGGCTCGATCGAGCGGTTCATGGGCGTGCTCATCGAGCACTACGCGGGCGCCTTCCCGGCCTGGCTCGCCCCCGTGCAGGTCAAGCTCGTGCCCGTCGCCGAGGCGTTCGACGACTACGTGAAGGACGTCGCCGCGCAGCTCACGGCCCGCGGCGTCCGCGTCGAGATCGACCTGTCGGACGACCGGTTCGCCAAGAAGATCCGCAACGCGTCCAAGGAGAAGGTGCCCTTCACGCTCATCGCCGGTGGCGAGGACGCCGAGGCCGGCGCCGTCTCGTTCCGGTTCCGCGACGGCACGCAGGAGAACGGCGTGCCCGTGGCGGACGCCGTCGAGCGCATCGTGGCAGCCGTGGCCGAGCGGTCGCAGCAGGCCTGATGGAACCCACCGTCCAGGACGCCGCGGACTTCGGCCCGCCGGAAGACGGCCTGCAGCGTCTCTGGACGCCGCACCGCCTGGTCTACATCGGCGGAGAAGCGAAGCCGGCCGACGGGAGCATCGAGAACTGTCCGTTCTGCCGCATCCCGCAGGGCGACGACGAGCAGGGCCTCGTCGTCGCCCGCGGCGAGCGGTGCTACGTGGTGCTGAACCTGTACCCCTACAACACAGGGCACCTGATGGTGCTTCCGTACCGGCACGTGTCGGACTACACGGACCTCGACGCGGCCGAGACGGTCGAGCTGGCCCAACTCACCCAGCAGGCCATGCGCGTGTCGCGCGCCGTCTACGCGCCCGCAGGCTTCAATCTTGGTATCAACCAGGGCGAGGTCGCTGG
Organism: Promicromonospora alba; assembly: GCF_042654905.1. Classification (NCBI taxonomy): domain Bacteria; kingdom Bacillati; phylum Actinomycetota; class Actinomycetes; order Micrococcales; family Promicromonosporaceae; genus Promicromonospora; species Promicromonospora alba. Next base: position 199,586 of record NZ_JBHSFI010000003.1, on the reverse strand, counting down.
CGCGGGTATCGCGGCACACCTCCACCAGCACGTGGTACCACGCTGGCTGGGCGACGCGAACTTCCTGCCCGTGGTGGCGCAGACCAAGTCGCTGCCCGAACTGCTGGGAGAGACGCGCCGCCGGCTCGCGGAGGCGTGGGTGACCGCAGGGGGCGGCAACCAAGAGGAGAACTGAATGCTACGGAGCCTGCGCTCCCTCATGACCACGGTGTTCACGCCCCTGGCCCGGCTGCTGCTCGCGCTGCGGGTCTCACCGGACGCCGTGACCATCGCCGGCACGCTGATCGTCTCGGCGATCTCCCTGACCCTGTTCCCCCTGGGGTACACGCTCGTGGGCGGCCTCCTGGTCGGGTTCTTCGTCCTCTTCGACTCGCTCGACGGCGTGATGGCGCGCATGTCCGGGCGGTCCGGCCCGTGGGGCGCGTTCCTCGACTCCACGCTGGACCGCGTGGCCGACGGCGCCGTGTTCGGCGGCATCATGCTCTGGTTCGTGCTGCACCCCGACGAGCACAACGGCCTCTGGGGTATCGCCGTCGCGCTGGCCTGCCTGGTGCTCGGGAGCGTCGTGCCCTACGCCAGGGCCCGGGCCGAGAGCGTCGGCGCCACCGCCCAGGTCGGCATCGCCGAACGCGCCGACCGGCTCCTGCTCGCGCTCGTCCCGTTCACGTTCATCCAGGTGGGCCTGCCCGTGGTGGTGCTGGAGGTGGTCCTGACGCTGCTGGCGCTCGCGAGCCTGGTGACCGTGTTCCAGCGTATGGCGACGGTGCGGGGCCAGCTCACCAGCAGGGCCGGGCAGGAGGCCTGATGAACGTCGCGGCGGCGTACACGTTCGCGTGGCGGAACGCGACGAAGATTCCGGAGCCCGTCCTGCGGGGCCTGTTCACCGTGGTGGCCGACGTCACCTGGCTGCGGCGCACCAAGGGCGTGCGCCGCATGGAGGCCAACTACGCCCGCGTCCGGCCGGACCTCGACGCCGCCGCGATCCGTCGCCTGTCCCGTGCCGGGATGCGCAGCTACATGCGCTACTTCCGCGAGGCGTTCACCCTCCAGGGCGTCACGCCGGAGCAGCTGAAGGCGCGCGTGCGCGTAGTGGGTTACGACGAGCACGTCCGGCCAGGGGTCGACGCCGGGGGAGCAGCCTCCCTGGCGCTGGGCCACCTCGGCAACTGGGACCTGGCCGGGGCCTACGGCTCCCGCTACCTCGCGGGCGTGCTCACCGTCGCCGAACGACTCAAGCCCGACGAGCTGTTCGACGAGTTCGTCCGGTTCCGCAGCTCCCTCGGCATCAATGTGCTGGCCCTCGGCAGCGGCGACGTGCTCGGCGCCCTGGTCCGCGGCGCCAAGGAGGGCAGCCGGCTCATCCCGCTGCTCAGCGACCGCGACCTCACCTCGACGGGCATCGAGGTGGACCTCGCCGGGCACCGGGCCCGGGTCGCCGCCGGGCCGGCCCTGCTCGGCCTGGAGGCCGGCGTCCCCGTGCACGCCGTCAGCATCATCTACGAGCGGCTGCGGGGCGACCGGCGTCGGGCCGCCCGCACGCCGTGGGGGATCGTCATCACGTTCCACCCGCCGCTGCCCGTACCCGACGCCGGGCTGCCCCGCGACGAGCGGGCCCGCCTGCTCACGCAGAGCTGGGTGGACCAGCTCGCGCGGACGATCGTCGAGCACACCCACGACTGGCACATGCTGCAGCGCGTGTTCGTCGACGACCTCGGACCCGCCCGCCAGAACGCCGCTCGCCGCGCGCGGGAGACCGGATGAGAGGCGTCCGACGCCGCAGCCACCGCGTGCTGCGGATAGGTATCGTCTGCCCCTACTCCTTCGACGCCCCCGGCGGCGTCCAGTTCCACGTGCGTGATCTCGCCGAGGCGCTGCAGGCTGCGGGCCACGAGGTCTCCGTGCTCGCCCCGTCCAGCGACGACACGGAGCTGCCCGACGTCGTCACCGCCGCCGGCCGCGCCGTCCCCGTGCCGTACAACGGGTCGGTCGCCCGGCTCACCTTCGGGCCGCTGACCGCCACCCGGGTCCGCCGCTGGCTCGAGGGCGGCATCGGCGGCCACGCCTTCGACATCGTCCACCTGCACGAACCGATGGTGCCGTCGCTGTCGATGCTCGCGCTGTGGCAGGCGACCGAGCCGGTGGTCGCCACCTTCCACACTTCACAGGTGCGCTCGCGGGCGCTCCAGGTCGCCTACCCGCTGGTCCGCCAGTCCCTGGAGAAGGTCGCCGCCCGGATCGCCGTGTCCGAGGACGCGCGCCGCACCCTGGTGGACCACCTCGGCGGCGACGCCGTCGTCATCCCGAACGGCGTGTACACGCAAGTGTTCGCGAGCAGCCCCCGGCGCCCCGAGTGGACCGGCACGCCTTCCGCCCCGACCGTCGCGTTCCTCGGCCGGCTCGACGAGCCGCGCAAGGGCCTGAACCTCCTCGTGCAGGCCGTCCCCACCATCCTCGCCGGCAAGCCAGGCACCCGGTTCCTGGTGGCGGGCCGCGGGGACGGCATAGTCGCCGAGACCCGCGAGCTGCTCGGCGATCAGGCCTCGTCCGTCGAGTTCCTCGGCGGCGTCACCGACGCCGACAAGGCCGAGCTCCTGGCCTCCGCCGACCTGTACGTGGCACCCCAGACCGGCGGGGAGAGCTTCGGCATAGTGCTCGTCGAGGCCATGGCCGCCGGCGCCGTGGTGGTGGCCAGCGACCTCGGCGCCTTCCAGCGCGTCCTGGACGACGGCGCCGCGGGCGCCCTCTTCCGCACCGGCGACCCCGACGACCTCGCCGCCACGGTGCTGGCGCTGCTCGCCGACCCCGCGCGGCGCGACGCCTACCGCGCCCACGCCACGCAGTGGGTCCAGCGGTTCGACTGGTCCGGCATCACCGAGCAGGTGCTCGCCGTCTACGACATGACGCTCGCCGCCGACAACGCGATCGGCGGCGACGTCGTCGGCCGCGTCATGGGACTCTTCCCGCGCCGGGTCGGAGGCGACGCATGACCTGGTCGGAGATGGTGCTCGTAGGGCTCGGAGTCCTGGCGATCGGCCTGCTGCTCGCCTGGCGGGGTGCCTATCGCGTGGACCGGCTGCACCGGAAGGTCGCCGCATCACGGATCGCGCTCGACGCACAGCTCGTGCGCAGGGCGTCGACGGCGGTCGAGCTCGCGGCGTCAGGGGCGCTCGACCCCGCGAGCGCCATCCTGGTGGCGGACGCCGCGTACACGGCGTCGGACGCCGGACCCGTCACCTCGCCCGCCGCCGCGCTGAAGATGGACGGGCTGGGCCCGGACCGCGAGCGGGCGGAGTCGGGGCTCACCGCGACCCTCCGCGAGGCGATGGGCGCGCCGGAGTCGGTACAGCTCCTGCTCGCGGGGCCGTCGAGCGAGATCGTGGCGGCGCTCGCGGCAGCCTGGTACCGCGCGACGCTGGCGCGCCGGTTCCACAACGAGGCGGTCGCGCAGACGCGGCGGGTCCGCAGGCTCTGGTACGTCCGGCTGTTCCACCTGGCGGGCCGGGCGCCCATGCCGCGCACCGTCGAGCTGGACGACGCCCTGCCGCACGCCCTGGAGCCCAACGGCGGATGACCGCCCTGTGAACGGCGGACTGGGCGGGTCTGGACGGGCGACGGGGCGGGTCCGGGTGGGCGATAAGATCTAGTCAGGGCGCCGACCGCGCCCGGAACGACCGGCGTCGAGCTCATCGGCGAGAACTTTGCGAGGTAACCGTGACTGAATCCGTGACCGGCGAGAACACCGTGGGTACGGTCGGCACCGCGCGCGTGAAGCGCGGTATGGCCGAGATGCTCAAGGGCGGCGTCATCATGGACGTCGTCACCCCCGACCAGGCGAAGATCGCCGAGGACGCGGGCGCGGTGGCCGTCATGGCGCTGGAGCGGGTGCCTGCGGACATCCGTGCGCAGGGCGGCGTGTCGCGCATGAGCGACCCCGACATGGTCGACGGCATCATCGAGGCCGTCTCGATCCCCGTGATGGCGAAGGCGCGCATCGGGCACTTCGTCGAGGCGCAGGTGCTGCAGTCGCTCGGCGTCGACTACATCGACGAGTCCGAGGTGCTGACCCCGGCGGACTACACGAACCACATCGAGAAGTGGAACTTCACCGTTCCCTTCGTGTGTGGTGCGACGAACCTGGGTGAGGCGCTGCGCCGCATCACCGAGGGCGCGGCGATGATCCGCTCGAAGGGCGAGGCCGGCACGGGCGACGTGTCGAACGCGACCACGCACATGCGGCAGATCCGCCAGCAGATCCGCCGCCTGACCTCGCTGCCGGAGGACGAGCTGTTCGTCGCCGCCAAAGAGCTGCAGGCGCCGTACGAGCTGGTCAAGGAGGTCGCGACCACCGGCAAGCTGCCCGTCGTGCTCTTCACCGCGGGCGGCATCGCCACCCCGGCGGACGCCGCGATGATGATGCAGCTCGGCGCCGAGGGCGTGTTCGTCGGCTCGGGCATCTTCAAGTCGGGCAACCCGGAGCAGCGTGCGAAGGCGATCGTCCAGGCCACCACGTTCTTCGACGACGCCGACGTGATCGCCAAGGTCTCGCGCGGTCTGGGCGAGGCGATGGTCGGCATCAACGTCGACGAGATCCCGGAGCCGCACCGGCTGGCTGAGCGCGGCTGGTGAGGTAGGTCGCTCCTGCGACTGACGGAGGGCCCTGCGGACATCGAGTCCGCGGGGCTCTTCTGCTCTCCTGGGGCGGCGGGCGGCGTGAACAGACCATGGGTGCGTGGTTCGCCCTGGCGGTACCCGCCGACAGAGTTCGCGAGGCAGTCGCCGCCGCGTGGATCGTGACGACCTCGGAACTGCGGGGTATGTATCGGCAGCCATCGCCCGCCTGGGCGGTCCTCCGCCGTTTGATCCCGGTCCCATAGTTGTTGCCTCGTTCCAGGACTCACTGAAGGTTGCTACCGATCTTCAGAGCGACTCCGAACTGCGCGCCGTTCAGCGTGGCGCGCACCTCTCTGGCGGGGCGGTAGAAAAAGTTATACCGTTGATCCATGAAGACAGCGATCAGCCTCCCGGATCACACGGCGGAGCGCTTCGACCACATCGCGCAGAAGCACGGTATGACGCGGTCGGAGTTCTATCGGCGTGCCGCTGAGCACTACGCCGACGAACTGACCGGTGCGGACCTGACCGCACAGATCGACGACGCGATCGACGCCATCGGGCAGCCTGGCGACGACACCACCGACTTCCGCCGCACCGCGAACGCCCGCCTGGTCGAGGCCTCGGGCGAGTGGTGATCCGGCGCGCAGAGGTGTGCTGGGTCGACTTCGGAGAACCCAAGGGCAGCACTCCGGCCAAGCGGCGACCGGCCGTCGTCGTGCAGTCCGACCAGTACAACAAGTCCCGCATTGCCACCGTCGTCGTCCTGCCGATCACGTCCAACACGTCGCACGCACGGCATCCCGGCAACGTATTCCTGCCGGCCCTGGCGTCGGGGCTACCGAAGGACTCGGTCGTCAACGTGTCCCAGCCGATGACCGTGGACCGCACTGACATCGAACCCACCGGATTCGCACTTCCTGACAACCTGATGGATGCCGTCGACGCCGGCCTCCGACGAGTGGTGGACCTGTGACGGTCGACCCGCTGGTCCACGCCGCCCGCACCCTGCGCGAGCTCCTCGCCGACGTCGACCGGCGGCCGGCCCTCGTCGGTATCGACGGGCAGGGAGGCGCCGGCAAGTCCACGTTCGCCCGTGCCGTCGCCGGTGAGCTCGGGCACGCCGTCGTCGTCGAGGGCGACGACTTCTACCGTGACCTCCCCGACGACGAGCGTGCGGCGCTCGACCCGGCCGCGGGCGTCGAGCAGTACTTCGACTGGCAGCGGCTGCGCCGTGAGGTGCTCGAGCCGGTGCGGCGCGGCGACGCCGTCCTGCGCTACCAGCGTTATGACTGGGATCGGGCGACGATGGGCGACTGGGTCGAGCAGCCGATGCCCGACGTCGTCGTGGTCGAGGGGGTCTACATGCTGCGGCCCCAGCTCCTCGACCTCATCGATGTCGCGGTGTGGGTCGAGACGTCGGAGGAGACCCGCCTGCGGCGGCAGGTGGAGCGGGGCGAGAACGACGACGTGTGGATCCGGCGCTGGGTCGCCGCGGAGGACCACTATGTCGCCACGCATGACCCGCGGTCGGCGGCAGCGCTGCACGTCGAGGGAACCTGACGTACGTCCGTCGGCGGCCTCGGTGTGCCCGACGAGTGGCTGGTGGGTCACTCGGGGGCCGTGGTCACGGTGCCAGCATGCGCAGCGGGACCACGTCGACCCCATCCGGTCGTCGGGTTGCCATGCCCCCGTTGGTCAGTACCGCGAGGAAGGCGCACCGGTCGTCGTCTACGAGTGCGGCCATCTTCTTCAGGTTCGTCGCTGCGGTGTCGATGACGTTCGTCGCCGTGCCGAGCTTGATCTCGAACGCTCCCCAGCGGCCGTCGTGGAGTTCCACGATGGCGTCGACCTCGAGCTTGTCGTAGTCGCGGTAGTACGACACGCGCCCTCCCAGCGGCTGGCTGTACACGCGTAGGTCGCGCACCGCCAGGGACTCGAACAGCATCCCGAGTGTCTTGACGTCGGTGGCCGGGGTTCCACCCCGACCTGGAGCGCGGCAACGGCCAGCGACGGGTCGACGAAGTGCCGCTTCGGAGAGGTCTGCAGGCGGCGCGCGGAGCGCATGCTCGGCCCCCACGCGGGCTGGTCCTCGACCAGTCGTAGACGGCGCAGGGCATCCAGGTGGGTACTGACCGCGTCCCGGCTGGTCGCGTCGGGTCCTCTTTCCGGCGCCTCACCCTCGCGGAGGTCCTTGGCGATAGTGACTTCGCTCATCGGGGTCGAGACGCCCCGGGCGAACGAGCGCATCACGCGGAGGGCCACCACGGGGTCCTTGCCGCTTCCGGTGGCTCTCTGGATGTCGTAGCGGCGCACCATGTCCAGGTGGTCCCGGTTGGTCAGCAGTGCGTCGGCGGTGTTGAGGCCGACGTTGATCGGCCAGCCGCCGATGGCGACACGTTCGGCGATCCGCTCGCGTGCGCTTGTCGGGGTCCAGTCCGAGTCGAAGGCGCGGGGCGCTTCACCGTCGAACATCGCGGCGAGGGAGACCTGCCCGGTCGAGTGCCCGGTCTCGTACAGGCTCATGGGGCGCATCTGGATGACAGCGAACCGTCCCGCTCCTGTGTGCCGGCGGGCGTCGTCGTCGGGCGTGGCTGTAGGTCTTCGACACTGAGGCCCCGCGGACATCAAGTCCGCGGGGCCTTTCTGCTTCCTTGCCCAAGGTGGGTCACGCGGGCGTCGTCCGGCCGGCTCGCGCCCGCAGTGCCCCGACCCCCGCTCTCGCGGCGACGGCAGCCGTGAGGACGAGCGGCCCGAACAGCGCGACGGCAGAGGCGAGGGTCCACCAGAACGTCCCGGTCGCCGGCGACGCCGCGAGCCCGGCCACGGTCCAGGCGGCGGCCCCGCTGATCCAGGGCAGCAGGTACCAGACCAGGTAACCGACGGCGAACACCGGTCCGATCAGCCACACGTGGACGAACCAGCGGCTCACCCGGCGATCAGCCGCGGAGGCGTCGTTGAGTGTTTGCCGCTCCGCAGCGCTGATCAGGTGGAACATCGCCTTCGCGCGCAGCTGGGTCGTCTCCCACAGGTTGGTGCACCCGGTCGCGGTCACCAGCACGGCGTACAGGTCGGAGCGCAGGAAGACCATGGCCTGCCACATCAGTGTCGCCAGGTTGAGCAGCACGAGCAGCCGCAGGAACGGTGCGTCCCGCCACAGCACCTCGGCGAGCAGAGTCGCGGCCAGCAGCACGCCCTGGACGGCCATCCCGGCCAGCTGTGGTCCGTAGCGTCGGCGCCGAGCAACGCTCCAGATCTGCGTCAGGTCTGTCTCGAAGACGAGGAAGACCCCGTATCGCACGTCGATCCCGAACCGCGACTGCAGACCCAGCGCCCGGGCCGCGAGCCAGTGCCAGTACTCGTGCAGGGCGGTGATCGACCAGCCCACGGGCAGCACGATGAGCGCGCTGATCCCGAAGTCGGCCACGACGATCGCGTCCGTCGAGAGGGGGAGCAGGTCCGGACGTACGACCAACGTGACCAGGGAGAACAGCGCAGCGAGTGCGTAGCCGGTCCAGGCGGTCCGACCGAAGAACCACCGGGCGACCCGCTCGTCCGCGCCGGTGAACCAGGTGCGCTGCTGGACCGGTGCGGTCGGTGTCGGGCCTGCGTCACCGGCCGCGCTGTCGTGGGCGACGAACCCGAGCTCGTCGAGCGTCTCGACGAAGGACGCGACGTTCACGGTCTCCCCGGCGAACGTCTCGGCCTCGGCTGTCGCCTCGGCGACGGTCCGCCCGGCGAGCAAGGACCGGACCACGACGCCGCCCACGGCGGGGACGTTGATGAACGTCCCCGCGGACGGGTCGCCGATGATGCACTCCTCGCCGTCGTCGGTGACGGAGAGATCGCGCAGCGCGACCGTGGTGGTGCCGGCGTCGCTCACGATGTGCCCGCCATCGCGCGAGGTGTTCGGGCGCAGGCCGGGCAGGCCGGGTCACGGGTCCATTCCGTGCGGGTCTGGCGGCAGCCGTCGGCGGTGTCGAGTACCACGGACGCGCCCGCCGCGTACGGCGGCGTGAACCCGGTGAGATAGCGCAGCGCCTCGAAGGCCACGAGCGAGCCGACCAGCGCGGCCGCCGGGCCGATGCCCCGGTTGACGCGATCGAGCCCGTTGCTGAGCCGGCGGACGACGCCCTGGTCCGACGCTGTCCGGCTGCAGCGGTAGCACGCCGTCCTGCCGGGGTCGACCGAGAAGTAGATGACCATGGTGCCGAACATGCCGCCGCGGATCCACGGGACACCGGCCGCCGTGCAGGCTTCGTTCACCCACAGGTCGATGTCGTTCGGCTGGTCGATTCCGGAGACCACGAGGTCGGCATCATCGAGCAGGTCGCTGACTCCGTCGGGTCCGTCGACCCAGCGGCTCACGGTCCGCACGTCGATGTCAGGGTTGAAGGCCCGGGCCCACTGCGCGGCGCGCTCCACCTTCGGGGTGCCGATCTGCTCCTCGCGGTACACGAACTGGCGCGCGAAGTTCGCGGGCTCCACCAGGTCGTTGTCCAGCAGGGTGAGGTGGCCGACACCTAGCCCGCACAGCGACTGCAGGACATTCGATCCGAGGCCGCCGACGCCGAGCTGCACCACGTGCGCGTCGGCCAGGGCGCTCCGGAACCCCTCCGCGGTGACGTCGAGGCTGCTGAACAGGTCGAAGTACGCAAGATTGCTGTAGTCCCGGTGGTCCTTGGGCCGTCGGCCGATCGACGTCTCGGACCGTTCCAGCACCCGCAGGCCATCGAGGGCCTCGATCGCCGCCCGTACCGTGGCGACATCGGTGTCGTGGCCGGCCTCGCGCAGCCGGGTCGTGAGCGAGGCGGCGTCCTCGGTACCTTCACGGAGGGCAGCGAGGAGGGCGTTGACGTCCCCGGTCGGGTCGTCGAGCTCGATGGTCCGGCTCTGGTCCGCCATGAGGATCAACACCTCACCGGACCGCTCCCACCGGCAATTCTTCAGCGCGATCATCGCAGGCTCCCTGTCGTCGTGTGCCGGGCTGTCGCGAGGTGCGAAGGGCCGGCCCCTGCGCACGCGAGGTGTGTGGGGCCGGCCCGTTGTGCGGGACTGCCGCTCAGCTGTCGCCGGGCGGCACGGGGTAGTTGGTCGCCTTCACCGGCTCGACCTTACGAACGACGATCGTCATGGCTGGTCTCCCTCCTGGGTGTACGGACTGAGCCATCTAAGGCAGCGTGCGGTGGTGAGGACCAGGAAGTTCCTCCGGCAAATCGACCGGCACCGCGCAGGCAACTTTCGGCGACCGGCAAGATGTCCTGGGCGGTTCGGCGGCGCGCTGTCAGCATTCACCTGTCACCAAAGGTCTTGGTGCCGCACCCGAACGAGGAGACGCACATGACGACGATGAAGCGAGCGCTGGTGGTCGCCACGACGATGCTGCTGACGGTGGCCGGCGGCCTGTCGTCGGCCGCGCCCGCGAGCGCGTGGGACCCGTGCAAGCGGTTCGACTGCGGCGTACCCGCGCCGGTGAGCGTGCAACAGTGCCCGAAGGAACTGGTCTGGTGCGTCGCGCCGGAGTGACCGCGAGCCCGGCCGTAGCGGTCGCTCGTCGCCGTCGCCGGCGCGCGGCGCGCAGCGTGTGATCAGCTGTGCGCCGCGCGGCCGGTGGCCCAGTGTTCGAGCATCCCGCGCAGGGCCGCGCGTCTGATCGGCTCGGGGTCCTGGCCGACGCCGGTCTCCCGGGCGAACTCCCACAGCAGCCCGTGCAGCTCGTACGTGCCCGGCGACGGCTCCTCGACCAGGTGCGCCGAGACCAGTTCGGCCAGGATCCTGTCCGTGGTCTGGAACGGTAGGTCCCAGAGCGCCGTGATGGCCGCCCTGGACAGACGCGTACGCGGTGCGACTCCCAGCAGGCGGAAGTATCGGGCGGCCTCGTCCGTGATCTTCCGGTACGACGCCGAGAAGGCAGCGCGCAGGTCGCACTCGGCGTCGTCGGCGGTCTGGAACGCGTCGAGCAGTACGGGCTCGGCGAGCCAGGCCGCCAACGCCTCGGGCGCCTGCGTGGCGGCCCGGCGGATCAGGTGGTCGCATGCGATGCGCAGCGCGAGCGGAAGCCCGCAACAGCGGCGCACGATGGCGTCGACGGCCCCCGGTGCCCTGCGCAGGCGCTCGTAGCCCAGGAGCGTGCGGACGAGCCGGTCGGCGTCGTCGTCGGGCATCGGGTGGACGCCGACGTGCCGGGCGCCATCACGGATGCTGAGCCCGCGCAGCTGGTGCCGACTGGCCACGATCGTCGTGCAGGCGCCCGGGCCGGACAGCAAGGGCCGGACCTGCGAGGCGGACGCGACGTCGTCGAGGACGACGAGCATGCGCCGCGCGGCCAGGACCTGACGCAGCAGCGCGGTTCGGGCGACGGCCGACGACGGGACCCCGGCGTCCGGGATCCCGAGGTCGGTCAGGAACCGGCCGGCGATGTCCTCGGCCGAGGGCGGCCGGCCGGGGGCGGAGCCACGCAGGTCGGCGTACAGCTGACCGCCGGGGAACGCGCCGCGCCGTGCGTGGGCCCAGGCCTGCACGAGGGCGGTCTTGCCGACGCCGGCCGTGCCGTCGAGCACGGTGCACCGGTGACCGCCGTCGGAGCCGGTCAGCACGTCATCCAGCTCAGAGAGCTCCGCCGTCCGTCCGGAGAACGTCGACGGCGCGGCCGGGAGCTGGGCGGGCGCCTCGCCGGTGGCGGAGGGTGTGCTTGGAGCACCCGTGGCGGGGGTCGCCGGAGTGCGCCAGGTGGGCGGGGCGGCCGTGACCGGGCGGGCGGGGTCGTTCCGGGCGCCGTCCGCGGCCCGGTCCGCCCACCGGCGACGATAGAAGTCGAGCAGCTCGCCGACCCGGGCGTCGTCGAGTCCGAGGCCGGCGCCGATGGCGAGGAGGGTGCTCGCCCGCGGCCTCCCGACGGCGCTGCGCTCGATGTTGCTGACCGATCGCACGGCCAGGCCGGCCCGCTCGGCGAGCTCCTCCTGGGTCAGACCCGCCCGGCGGCGGAGCTGCGCGAGCAGGTCGTGCTGCGTGCTGTGCTCGGACATGCGACTCCCGAGGGGACGTGAAACGACGTGTCGTCCCCAGCGTGAGCGTTCGCCGCCGTGGCGTGGTGCAGGTTCCTGCAAACCTCTTCCAGCCCTACCAGGGCGACGGCACGTAGTCCTTGAGGAAGCACCCGTACAGGTCGGTCCCTGCCTCGCCCTGGACGATCGGGTCGTAGACGCGCGCTGCGCCGTCGACCAGGTCGAGGGGCGCGTGCCAGCCCTCGGCTGCGATCCGCAGCTTCTCCTGGTGCGGGCGCTCGTCCGTGATCCACCCGGTGTCCACCGCGGTCATCAGGACCCGGTCCTTCTCGAACATCTCCGCCGCGGAGGTCCGGGTCAGCATGTTGAGGGCGGCCTTGGCCATGTTGGTGTGCGGGTGCCCCGCGGACTTGTACCGGCGGGAGAACTGCCCCTCCATCGCCGAGACGTTGACGACGTACCCGCGGCGCGCCTTGGACGTCGCGGCCCGCATCGCCGGCCGCAGCCGGGAGATGAGCAGGAACGGCGCGATCGCGTTGCAGAGCTGGACCTCCAGGAGCTCCAGCGGGTCCACCTCGTCCACGACCTGGGTCCACGAGTTGGTCGTCTGCAGGTCGGGGAGGAGCCCGCCGGCGTCGACGGCGGTGCCGGCCAGGTGGGCGTCCAGGGAGGCCGAGCCCGCCCGGAGCGCGAGCGCAGTCAGGGATGCCGCGCTGTGCATCGCGACGGCGTCGTCCTGCGACTGTCCCTCGTGGTGGGCGACCGACAGGGCGGTCAGGGCCCCCGCGATCGCGGCGGGGTGCGCCTCCGAGATGCGGTCGAACGTGACCATCTCCGGCGCCACCAGCCCGTGGGGGAGCGGGGCGACCGGCGTCGACTCGCCCGTGACGAGCTGTGAGTAGGACCCCGGGGACCGGCGGACCGTCTGGCAGGCGTTGTTGACCAGGATGTCGAGGGGGCCCGCCGCGGCGACGTCGTCGGCGAGCGCGATCACCTGGGTGGGGTCGCGCAGGTCGATCCCGACGATCTTGAGCCGGTGCAGCCAGTCGGCGGCGTCGGGCATCGCCGAGAAGCGGCGCACCGCGTCCTTCGGGAAGCGGGTGGTGATGGTGAGGTGGGCGCCGTCGCGCAGCAGGCGCAGCGCGATGTACATGCCGATCTTCGCGCGGCCGCCGGTGAGCAGGGCGCGGCGGCCGGTCAGGTCCGTGCGCTGGTCGCGCCGCGCATGGCTCTTCGCTGCGCAGTCCGGGCACAGCCCGTGGTAGAACGAGTCGACCAGCGTGTAGTCCGCCTTGCAGATGTAGCAGGCGCGGGCGGTGCGCAGCTCCCCGGCGAACGCCCCCGGCGCGGTCGAGACCAGCGGGATGCCGGCGGTCTCGTCGTCGATCCGCGCCGCCGAGCCGGTCGCCGTCCGCTCGATGACGCTCCGGTCGTGCGCCTGGATCTCCTCGCGGACCGCGGCCTTACGGGACTTCTTGAGCAGCTTCCACATGTAACCGGTCGCCCGTTTGACCGTCTGGACGTCGGGATGGTTGGGGTCGAGGTCCTTGAGGCTGCCCAGCACCCGGAGGGTGGTGGCGAGCTCGTCCGGGTCGATCCCCGCGTTCGTTGGCACGCCGTAGGGTACCCGCCGCCCGGGCCGGAACCCCAGTCGGGGCACCGTCGCTGCCTGCCCGACGGCGTTCCGCGCGGCCCACGAACCCGCCACGTTAATCCTTTAGGTTCGTTGCCCCGCGCCGCCCTCCGACCGGAAAGTCATGACGCGCCCCGGCCCGCCGAGGCGTCGGCCATGTGCACCGACCAAGGAAGGCGGCCCGCCATGCACGGGATGCACGGGATGCACCGAGACCCAGCGGCTCCGAGGAGTCCGAGACGACGGCGGCGAATAGCCGCGACGACCGCGACGCTCACCGTCGCGGCACTGGCGACGATCGGCATGATGGCGCCCGCGAGCGCCGGCCTGCCGGGCGTCACCCCGGAGGACGACGGCGGCGGGGCGACCGTAGCCGCGCCGTTGGCGGTGGCCGGTGAGTACACCGACCGGTTCCTCGAGATGTACGAGAAGCTTCACGACCCGGCGAACGGCTATTTCTCGCCGCAGGGGATCCCGTACCACGCAGCAGAGACGCTGATGGTCGAGGCCCCGGACTACGGGCACGAGACGACGTCGGAGGCGTACAGCTTCTGGCTCTGGCTGGAGGCGTCGTACGGCCAGGTGACGGGGGACTGGGACCCGTTCAACCAGGCCTGGGAAACGCTCGAGGACAACATGATCCCGACGACGGAGAACCAGCCGACGAACGGCGCCTACAACCCGGCCGACCCGGCGACGTACGCCCCCGAGCACGACCACCCGAGCCAGTACCCGTCACAGCTCGACACCGGTGTGTCCGTCGGCTCGGACCCGATCGGCTCCGAGTTGCGGCAGACCTACGGCACGTCCGAGGTCTACGGCATGCACTGGCTCTCCGACGTCGACAACATCTACGGCTTCGGCGCCGCGCCTGGCTCGTCGACGCTGCAGGGCCCGAACCACCCCGGCCCCTCGTACATCAACACGTTCCAGCGGGGTCCGCAGGAGTCGGTGTGGGAGACCATCCCGCAGCCGTCGATCGACGACTTCTCCTTCGGCGGGCCCAACGGCTACCTCGACCTGTTCACGGGTGACGCGAGCTACGCGAAGCAGTGGAAGTACACCAACGCCCCGGACGCCGACGCCCGCGCCATCGAGGCCGTGTACTGGGCCAAGCAGTTCGCCGAGGCGCAGGGCGCCGGATCCGAGATCGCCGGCACCGTCGACAAGGCGTCCAAGATGGGCGACTACCTGCGCTACGCGCTGTTCGACAAGTACTTCAAGGAGCCCGGCTGCGAGTCGACGTCGTGCCCGGCGGGCAGCGGCCGCAGCTCGGCGCACTACCTGCTGTCCTGGTACTACGCGTGGGGCGGCGCGCTGGACACGTCCGGCCCGTGGGCCTGGCGCATCGGGTCGTCGCACGCGCACTTCGGCTACCAGAACCCGCTCGCGGCGCACGCGCTGTCGACGGACCCGGACCTGGTCCCGTCGTCACCGACCGCGCAGGACGACTGGTCGGAGAGCCTGGACCGGCAGATCGAGTTCTTCCAGTGGCTGCAGTCCTCCGATGGCGGGATCGCCGGCGGGGCGACCAACAGCGTCGGCGGCCGCTACGCCGCTCACCCGGCAGGTTCCAGCACGTTCTACGGCATGGTCTACGACGAGGACCCGGTCTACGAGGACCCGCCGTCGAACCAGTGGATCGGCATGCAGGGCTGGGGCATGGAACGGATCGCGCAGCTCTACCACGAGACGGGCGACGCGCGGGCCGAGGCCATCCTGGAGAAGTGGGTGCCGTGGGTGCTGTCGGAGATCACCGTCACCGACACCACCTGGGAGGTGCCGTCCACGCTGTCGTGGTCCGGCCAGCCCGACACGTGGAACCCGGGTAACCCGGGCAGCAACGCGGGGCTGCACGTCGAGGTGACCGACCACGGGCAGGACGTCGGCGTGGCGGGTGCTCTCGCCCGCACGCTGATCTACTACGCGGCGGCCTCGGGCGACCAGGCCGCGGACGACACCGCCAAGGCCCTGCTCGACGCCATGTGGACCCAGGACAGCGACGACATGGGTGTCGCCACCGTGGAGACCCGCACGGACTACGGCCGGTTCGACGACGAGATCACCCCGGGCGGCAACGGCACCTACGTGCCGCCGGGCTGGTCGGGCACGAACCCGAACGGCGACGTGGTCGAGCCCGGGGTGTCGTTCCTCGACATCCGGTCGTTCTACCAGGACGACCCGATGTTCCCCGAGGTGCAGGAGTACCTGGACGGCGGCGCCGCGCCGCAGTTCACGTACCACCGGTTCTGGGCTCAGGTCGCCGTCGCGACGGCGATGGCCGACTACGACCGGCTCCTGGGCGACGGCGTCGGCGAGCCGGACACGCAGGCGCCGACGGCGCCGACCGGCCTCCGGGTCACCGGAACGACGGCGAACTCCGTCTCCCTGACGTGGGCCGCCGCGACGGACGACGTGGGCGTGACGGGTTACGAGGTGCTGCGGGGTGGCGCGGTCGTGGGCCGTTCGAGCACGACGTCGTACACCGAGACGGGCCTGGACCCCGAGACCGCGTACGGGTACACGGTGCGGGCGTACGACGCCGCGCGCAACGTCTCGCCACCGTCCGGCGCGGTCACGGCGACGACCGGCGAGGGCCCGGTCGTCGAGCCGGGTGGCTGCACGGGCGCGCTGACCGTCGTGAACCAG
Source organism: Promicromonospora alba (assembly GCF_042654905.1). Lineage (NCBI taxonomy): Bacteria > Bacillati > Actinomycetota > Actinomycetes > Micrococcales > Promicromonosporaceae > Promicromonospora > Promicromonospora alba. The sequence goes on along the minus strand of NZ_JBHSFI010000003.1, from coordinate 183,689 downwards.
TGGGGCGGCGGCTTCCAGGCGGCCGTCCGGGTCACCGCGGGCAGTGCCGCGATCGGTGGCTGGACCGCGAGGTTCGACCTGGCGCCGGCGTCGTTCGTGCAGGGCTGGAACGGGCGGTTCACCACGTCGGGCTCGGCGGTGACGGTGTCCGACGTCGACTGGAACGGGTCGCTGGCTGCCGGGGCGTCCACCGAGATCGGGTTCACCGCGAACGGCACCGCGCCGTCGTCGGTGCCGGTGACCTGCACCGCTGACTAGGCGCGGTTGCTCTCCGGTGCAGCTGAGCTCGTCCTGAGCAGGTGGGGAGCCCTGCGGACTCTTGTCCGCAGGGCTCCCTTTGTGGTTGAAGGGGTATGCCCAGCACTACCTCCGAACGGCCCCTTGCAGTCAATGACCGTGCCCGTGCCCCGATGGTCTTGTGGGGGCATGACAGCCATGAAGACCCGCGCACGCGGGCTGACCACCTTTCTCGTCATCGCGTTCGGCTTTGCCTGGCTGGGCATGGTCGGTGCCTGGGCGCTCGGCTACTCGCTGGTGAACCCGTTGGTGCAGCTGCCGTTCGCGTTCGCGCCGGCGCTCGCGGCCTTTGTCGTGCGACGGTGGGTGACCGGCGAGGGGTTCGCGGACGCCGGGCTGCGGTTGCGGCTGCGCGAGGCGTGGCCTCAGTACCTCATGGCCTGGCTCGGCCCGGTTGCTCTCGTCGCGGCCACCGCTGCCGTGGCCGCGCTGTTCGGCGTGCCCCTCGCCTCGTTGGACGGCCAGATGGGCGGCCTGCCCGGCTGGGCGCTGGTCGCGGTGCTCCTGTTTGTCGTGCCACTGCTCACGCCGATCTACTGGGGCGAGGAGTTCGGCTGGACCGGCTACCTGCGGCAACGGGTGTTCGTCGGCCGGCCCGTGGCAGCGACCCTCGTGACCGGTCTGATCTGGGCGGTCTGGCACTACCCGCTGGCGACGGGGCGGCTCGCCCCGGTGCCGGAGGTGGACCGCGACGCCACTGTTGAGGAAGCGACGGCGCAACCGTTGACCCGGTAGGCCGGTCCGGCTCCGCAAGGGATCACCTCAGCGGGACGATCCCCGTCCGGCCCTCCCAGGTGCCGTGCTCCGCGAGCGGGCGGAAGCGGAACGTCGCGAACTCGTGGTGGAAGTCACGGCGCCGCCGTTCGACCATGGCATCCGCGTGCCGCCGGTCGGCCGGGACGCCGGAGTGGCCGTGCACCATCTCCTCCATCTCGCGCACCGTGCGCCACACGGAGAACGTCGAGATCGTGTGCGTCGGCCGGAAGGCAGCCAGGGCGAGCGTGGTGCCGGGGTGGTCACGCACCTGACGCTCCACAGGCTTGCCCCACCGCAGGAACCGGGGGACCTCGAGCAGGCGCATCCGCGCGACGGTCACCGCGACCACCGGCTCGTCCTGGTCCCAGTCGCCTGCCCGGGCCGGCAGCCCCGGCAGGGCCGCCAGCCGGGACCAGCGGCGCAGGTACTCCAGACGGACGTGCCAGCCGGTCGCCAGATGGCGGCCGAGGACGTCGTCCGACAGGAAGCGGTCCACCGCGTCCTCGTCACGCCACTGTGCGAAGACCGCTATCCGCCGGAGCTGCAGCCGGTCCAGGGAGACGGTGGGCGCCCCCAGGCGCATGAGCGCCAGGCACTCGGCGTGGTCCAGCCCGGGTGTGGTGATGCCCGACGGCGGCCGCAGCAGCGCGCGTGCAGTGACCGCGGCCGGCAGCTCGGCGAGGTGGAAGGTATGGATCATCGGGCGGGCTCCATCTTGTCGTGGAGACACATCATCCAGGTGCGCCAGATCCGCATCGGGCGCAGGAACACCTGGACGTTGCCGGACTCGAGCGGGAACGCGACGTGGACGCTCGGCTGTGCCGCACCGGGAAGCCGACGCGTCGAGTAGCAGCCACTGAACACGTAACGGCCCGACGGCCGGAGCGTCCGCAGCCAGGCGGCTCCCACCTGCTCGCCGTCCCGGTCGCGGATCACGCGGACCCGGCTGTCCATGCCGTGCGCGACGTCGAGCGGGCGCATCGGGAGCGACAGCTGCAGCCCGGCGACCGGATCCTCCGCTGCGCCAACGTGGAGATGTCGTCCGCCGGGGTCTTCAACGCCCATGCCCGGGTAGCCGACAGGGACGACAACTACAACTACAGCGTCCGGGTTGTCGAGGTCCGCCTCCAGTACAACTACAACGGCACCTGGTTGAACCTCCGGGACGAGTTCCCCGCCGACAGCTGGGCTTCCGAGCAGGATGTGGAGCGCACCAACTCATGGTCGTGCGGCTCCTCCGCGCGAAAGCTCGTCCGGGCGCAGGCGTACGTGCAGTGGCTGCGGTCGGGCTCGGTGGGCGCGGACTGGGTCACCACGAACTCGGTGTACATCTGCCCGCGTAGCTGACCGCGTCGCCGGGAGCGCCCCGGTCAGGGGCGACGGGGCGCTCCCGGCGCGCAGGACGGTCAGGAGATCTGGACCGACTCCGCGCTGTTGTTGAAGCCGTACACGTTCAGGTTCGCGGCCTCATCGATGAAGGGCGTCGAACTGCCCGAGCCGCCGGTGCCGTTGTACAGCTTCACGTCGCAGCCGTTGTACGTCTTCACCGAGTTGATCTTGTTCCGGTGCGCCGTGCCCAGGGTGAAGCGCCCCTCGTTGTCACCGGTACCTCCGGTGCAGCCGACGGAGTACCGCGGGTTGTAGACGACGATCTGAAATCCCTCGACGCCGTTCCTGGTGACGTTGAAGTTGCTGTACTGGTAGAGACGAGCGACAACGAGCCCGCTGCCGATCGGGTAGCCGCTCTGGCAGCCGGTCGTCCCGTCGATCACCGCGCAGTAGTAGAACGTCTGCGCCTGGGCGCTGATCTCGCCGGCCGCTGCTTCCTTTGCCAGCACCTCATCGATGGTGAGTGTCTCCGTGGCGGACTGCGCCTGAGCTGCTCCCGTTGGCGCGGCGAACAGGAACGCGGAACAGAGGACGGCGATCGCGGCTGCGACAGGGCGGTGGATCCGCATGGTGGTTGCTCCTCGCATCTCAGTGCGTCCCCGCTGTTCGGGGAACGAACGAGCGCCATCGTGGCGCCGCAGGGCACCGGCATGTTGCAGGAATCTGCAACATGCACCCACGGGGCGAGGTCCTTGCGGCAGCGGCCGGTCAGGCGATGACGGCGCTCAGGTACTCCCGTAGCCGGACCCCTGCCACGAACCGCGTCGGCGCGTCGAGCAGGTCGAGGACCGCCGCGACCTCCGTGCGCACCGTCCGGACGCTCACCCCGAGCCGCCGGGCGATCTGCTCGTCCGACGGGCACGTGAGCATGAGCGTGACGACGCGCCGCTGGCGTTCCGACAAGCTCTCGATCGCCGGAGCCTCGGCAGCGCACGGATACATCGTGCTGCGCACCGCCTCCCAGTAGCCGCGGGCGGCATCCAGGCAGGCCGCGTCCCGTACCGCGATCACCGTCGGCTCGCCGCGGATCGTCGGTCCGTCCAGGAACACCTCGGCGTTGTCGACGATCTTCATCTGCACCGGTGCGTAGCCGAAGAAGTACGCCGCCGGGTCCTCGGCAGACAGGACCAGCCGCACCTCCGGGTCCAGGCCGTCGAAGTGCCAGATGCTGGTCATGCGCAGGCCGTTCTCCATCACGATCGTGTTGTTCGGGAGACTCACGGCGAGCTGGCCGATGGTGCCCGAGTTGCGGATCGACTCGAGAGTCCGCCAGGACGGCACCTCGAGGGCCATGTTCCGGTTGATGGCGATCGTGCCGCGCCCGAGGATGCGCGCTGCGACCCGCTGTCCGCACTCCACCGCGCGGCTGACCCGTGAGCGTTCGGTCTGGAGCCGAGCCAGCTGATCGAGCACTCGTAGCCGGCCCGGTCGGGAGAACCTTCCCGAGTCCACGTACGCGGAGAAGTCCATGTTGGGCAGCACGCGTTGGTTCATCGGTCTCCTTCATGCCTTCTGCGGCCGTCGAACGCCCGGTACCGCGTTCTGGACGTTTCTAGCAGAGCGAGGAACGTCGGGACAGGAAAGTGGTCGGTCAGCGCTCCTGGAATCGGTTAGCGTCGGGGCGTGCTGCTACCTGAACCGTCGGTGCGGGGGGCGGACCTGCCCGTCCGGGCCGTGCTGCCCGCCACGGTCGACGCCGTGCGGTCGCGCGGCACCGCGGTGCTGGTCGCGCCGCCCGGGTCGGGCAAGACGTCGCTGCTGCCACTCGCGCTGGCCGATGCGTTCGAGGGCACCATCGTCGTCGCCGAGCCGCGCCGGATGGCGACGCGCGCGGCCGCGGCCCGGCTCGCGACGCTGGTCGGCGAGCCGCTGGGCCAGCGGATCGGCTACGCGATGCGCGGCGAGCGCAGCGGCGGCAAGGGGCTCCGCGTCGAGGTGGTGACGACGGGGCTCCTCGTCCGGCGTCTGCAGCGGGACCCGGAGCTGCCGGGGGTCGCGGCGATAGTGATCGACGAGTGCCACGAGCGGCATCTCGACGCCGATCTGCTGCTCGCGCTCTGCGTCGACGTCCGGGCGAACCTCCGGGAGGACCTGGCGATCGTCGCGACGTCTGCCACGGCGGACACGGTCCGGCTGAGCCGTGCACTGGGTGCCGACGTCCCGGCGCCCGTGGTCACCGCGTCGGCCGCGCTGTTCTCCGTTGCGGTCGAGTGGGCCCCACCACCCGTCCCCGTGCCGCTGCTTCCGGGCGGGCGGGTGGACCCGCGTCTGCTGGACCACGTCGCCGCCGTCGTGCGGCGTGCACTTGCCGAGAATGAAGGCGACATCCTCGTGTTCGTCCCCGGGGAGGGGGAGATCAGCGGTGTGACTCGCCGGCTGGCCGGTGAGAACGTCCTGCCGTTGTTCGGCCGCCAGTCGCGGGCCGAGCAGGACCGCGCCCTGGCGCCGTCCGCCACTCGCCGGATCGTGGTGACGACGTCGGTCGCGGAGAGCTCGCTGACCGTGCCCGGGGTCCGGGTAGTGGTCGACGCGGGTCTCGCCCGGGAGCCGCGGACCGACCAGTCCCGCGGCCTCGGTTCGCTGGTCACCTGCCGGGTCTCGAAGTCGTCGGCCGACCAGCGGGCGGGCCGCGCCGGCCGGGAGGCACCCGGCCGGGTCTACCGGTGCTGGTCCGCCACCGACCACGCGCGTCTCGACGACCACGCGGCGCCCGAGATCGCGATCGCCGACCTGGCGGGCTTCGCCCTCGACCTCGCGGCGTGGGGTGCGCCCGCCGGCGCCGGTCTGACCTTGCTCGACGCGCCGCCGGCGCCGGCGATGACCGCGGCCACCGAGCTGCTGCGCCGCATCGACGCCACCGACGACGACGGCCGGATCACCGAGCGGGGCCGGCGGATGACGGCGATCGGGGCACATCCTCGTCTTGCCCGTGCGCTGCTGGACGGGACGCCGCGGGTCGGCGCCGACCGGGCGCACGAGATCGTCGCGATGCTCTCGGACGACTCCGGCCGCAGCTTCGGCGACGACCTGCCGGCCCGCTGGCGGGCCCTGCGCCGCGGTGAGGACCGCGGAGCGACGGCCCGCTGGCGAGAAGAGGCGAAGCGGCTCGGCCGAGGCACGGCGTCCGGCGGCCCGCAGACCGGCCGGGGGACGCGCGGAGTACCCGATGATCTCGCCGTGGGGATCGTGGTGGGGCTGGCCTATCCGGACCGGATCGCGCGGGCCCGGGGGACCGACTCGGCGACCTACCAGATGTCGGGCGGCACGGGCGCCGCCCTGGATCCGCAGTCCCCGCTGCGGACCACCCCCTGGCTGGCGATCGCGGTCGCCGACCGGGCCCCCGGTCGCGCCGACGCCCGGATCCGGTCCGCGGCGCCGATCGACGAGCCGACGGCGCGGGACGTCGCGGGCGACCTCCTGTCGACCACCGACCAGATCCGCTGGGACGACGGCCGGATCGTGACGCGGCGCGTCGAGGCGCTCGGCGCGATAGTGCTGGGCGACGTCCCGCTGGCGAAGCCCGACCCCCTGCTCGTGCAGGCGGCCGTCCGCGACGGCATCCGGCGCAGCGGGCTGTCCGTGCTGCGCTGGTCGGAGGCGGCACTCGCCCTGCGGGAGCGGCTCGCGTTCTGCCACGCGCACCTGGGCTCCCCGTGGCCCGCCGTCGACGACGAGGCGCTGCTGGCCGACCTCGACGGCTGGCTGGGCACCGAGCTCGCCTCGGTGCGCGGCACCCGCGACCTCGCCCGCATCGACGTGGCCTCCGCGCTCCGGCGGCTGATGCCGTGGCCCGCGGCGGCTCGGTTCGGCGAGCTCGCACCGGAACGGCTCCGCGTGCCGTCAGGCTCCGAGGTCCGGCTCGCGTACGACGGCGTCGAGCCGCCGGTCCTCGCGGTGAAGCTGCAGGAGGTGTTCGGCTGGACCGCCACGCCGGCCGTCGCGGACGGCCGGGTCCCTGTCGTCCTGCACCTGCTGTCGCCCGCACAGCGCCCGGTCGCGATCACCAGCGACCTCGCCTCGTTCTGGAAGCAGGGCTATCCCCAGGTCCGCGCCGACCTGCGCGCCCGCTACCCCCGCCATCCGTGGCCGGAGGACCCGCTGACCGCCGTCCCCACCAAGCGGGTCAAGCCTCGCCAGTGACTAACCGACCGGCGGGTGGGCGTAGGGGTTGCCGGGCGGGACGGCGGACGGACGCCGCGTCCGTCGCGTCGCGGCGGCGTCGTCGGACCAGGTCTTGACCGTGCGCCGGGCCAGCAGGACGATCACCGCCACGGCGAGCAGGACCGTCAGCACGGACACCCCGGCATAGACCCCGCCCAGCCAGCGGACCGAGCCGAACGGGTCGATGAGGAGCAGGAGCAGCGCGACGGGGATCGCGACCGAGCACAGGACGATGCTCAGGACGCGTCCGGTGGGGCTGCCCCGCAGGCCGAAGACGGTCAGCAGCACCGGGAGCACCGCCAGCAGGACCGCGCCGGTGGTGACGAGCGCCACGAGCACGGCGGCGAACGAACCGGCGAGCGGGTCCTCGGCCTCGGCGCTCACCGCGTGCTCGACATGGGGCAGGGCGAAGTACGCCGCGCCCGCCCCGGAGAGCCAGACAGCGGCGACACCGCCGAGCAGGTAGTTCGCGAGTGTGACGGTGCCGGGCCGCGGGGGCAGGCTCATCGTGCGCCACCCTCCGGTCCGACGGCGCCTGCCGCCACCGGCCGCCGCCCCCGTCCGAGCAGCAACGCTCCGAACACCAGCCACGCGACCAGCGGCAGCCCCGCGACGAGGTAGAACAACGGGCTCGACCACGGCGAGGCGGGTACGGGGATCGGGTCCCACGGCGGCCGTTCAGCTGCCTGGCCGCCCATCCAGACCGTGCCCGCGCCGTCGTCGGACGCGGGGAACGTGATGCCCTGCCTGGCGGCCGAGGCCGTGGTCTCGTACTTCTGGGCGAACTCGGCGTCCGGCACCTTCTCGGTGGGCACGTCCAAGAAATCGACGCCGCCGTAGACGTAGGTGTTGGTGACCACGTAATCGCCCTCGCGCGTCTCGCGCGTCACATCGAACTCGCCCTCGCGGTACGACTCGACGTAGGCGTCGAACGTGTCCTGGGGCGTCCAGTCGTCAGTCGCGGGCCAGCGCGCGACGTCGCCCGACCCGATGATGCTGTCGTAGGCGGTGGTCTCGGTCGCGCTGCGCTGCCGGAACCACTCGGCCGCCACCCGGCTGGTGTACACCCGGCGCAGGTCCGCGTACTCGGGTGCCTCGTTGACCGCCTTCTCCAGCTTCGGCAGGATCGTGCGCCGGTAGACCTTCTCGTTGTGGGTGGCGTCCTCGGGGGAGATGGTCTCGCAGCCTGCGGCGTCCGCGATGCCACCCTCGGACACGTACTCGTTCTCGAGCTTCACCTCCAGCGGCGCGTCGAGGATGAGCAGCTCGTCGCCGGCGTCCCGGACCACCGCGGGCCTCGGCACGATCCACTGCCGCATGGAGAGGCACTTGTCGACGCCGCGCAGGGAGTTCCAGAAGCGCAGGCCCGCTTTGCGGTCCGGGTGGATGAGCTCGCCGACGGTCCTCTTCATCTGGAAGTCGGCCTGGAGCAGCACCCGCCCGGCGTCGGTGGTGCCGAGCTGCTTGTCGACGATGCGGTCGGGCTCGTCGGGGTTGAGGTTCACCCAGAACGTCTCGGGGTCGAGGGCCAGCCACGTGTAGAACGAGTCAGAGGCGAGCTTGGCGGCCTCCTGCCCGCCGACCGAGACGCCGCCCTCGCCCGGCTCGACAGAGAACGAGTAGCTGGTGGACGTGCCGAGCTCGGGGTCGTAGTCGTCGGAGACGTACCGCAGCTCCACGGTGGAGAAGTCGACGCCGCCGAGGTCGTCGGCCACCATGTCGGCGTCGGCCGCGTTGAACTCGCCGAGGTCGCGCGCCATCTCGTCGAAGTGTTCCAGCAGCCCTTCGGTGAGGCCCTTCGTCCCGAGCGACGTGGCGGTGGCCTGGTCGATCGTGTCCTCGGACGGCGTCAGGACGCCGTCGCCGTCCATCGAGCCGGGCGGTCCGGCGAACGGCTCCGTGCCGACGTCGGCGGACGTTCCCGGATTGGGCATGGTCCTGACGTAGTAGACCTCGAAGCCGAGGCTCTCGAGGAACCTGACGGTTGCCGGGGCCGGGTTGTCGCCGAGGATGTAGATGACCCGGGTGCCGTACTTGTCCTTCAGCGCCTTGTACATGCGAGCCTGGTCGTAGTCCACCGACTTGCCGGACTTCGCCTCGATGGCGACCTGGAGGTTCCCGTCCTCGTCGACGTAGAAGTAGTCGCCCCGCCGTTTGCCGTCGGTGCCGGGCAGCGCCTTGTTGTACTGGTACCCGAGCGCGATGTATCCGAAGAGCTGGTCCAGGAGCTTCTCGAAGGCGGCGCCCTTGGCCCGGTTCTGCCCGATGACGATGTACCCCTTCAGGTACGCGCCCCACAGCTCCTTCTTCTCGACGTCGCTCAGCTCGTCCCAGGCCGGGACCTCGCCCTTGTCCTGGACCTTCAGGAGGAAGTCCCGCCATGCGGTCAGCAGGTGCTCCTCGGTGCCGTAGGCGTACTCGGAGTGGGCCTGGAGCGCGTCGAGGTTCCGGGTGCTGAGCTTGTCGGAGTCGGCGGGGACTCCCCAGAACTGGCTGAGGTTCTGGTACGTGTACTGCCAGCCCTCGCCGTCCGAGGCCGCTGCGTTGGTCGCCGCGAGCCGCTCCGGCGGCAGGGCAGGGTTCAGCGGGTCGGGCGCCGGAGCGGCCCCTGTGCCGAGCAGCGCGACGAGCAGTGCGACAACCAGTACTGCGACGGCGCCTCGGCGCTGGGTGCCTGGCATGGTGACCTCCGGTGTCGTGGCAGGTCAAGGGTAGGATCACCCGTTTCGTGGCCGCAAGGACTCACCCGCCTTTCGGAACCGCTCGCTCAGGTAGCCGTCCTCCTCCAGCGCCCCTTCGAGAGCGATCACGGGCGTGACCCGGGAGGTGCCGTGGGGTCCTAGCCCTTCGACCCGCGGGAAGTTCCGCTTTCCCGCCCCACGGGTCTTGACCCACGCACCGCCGAGGTTGCGCCGGAACGTCTCGCCGACGTACCACGCCGCGCCGTCGCGGAGCCGGAGATGCTCCGGCTCGTTCAGATCCGTGGTCGTGGACACCGTCGCGCGCAGGACCGCCTGGACGGCGGGCAGCGTCCCGGGCGTGAAGTCCCAGGCGGTATCGCCGCCGAACGACGCGACCCACGCGTCGAAGGAACCTGCCTGCAGGTCGAGCCAGTCGCGCAGTTCTTCCTCCAGCGACTCCGGAGGGTCGGCCATCGTGCGTTCCTTGTCGGGGCGCCAGCCGGGCGTGCGTGCCTGGCGGTCCGCGACCGCCTGCGCCCAGTGGTCGAGCACCCGCGCGAGCCGGTCGCCGGTCCGCGCGCCCACGGCGTCGTCGAGCAGCGCGCGCGGTGCCACGGGCTCCAGGCCCAGCTCCGGGTCCGCGGACACCAGCGGTGTGCCCGCGCCGTCGTCCCAGGTCCAGCGGCCGCCGGCCGCGCGCATGAGCGTCTCGCCCACGTACGCCACCAGGCCGTCCACGAGGTCGCGGCGCCCCGGGCGGGTGAGCTCACCGGTCGCCGCGAAGCGGTCCAGGACGACCCGTTCCAGGTCACCGAGCGAGTCACGGGTGTAGTCGAACCGCACTCCCGCGTCCCTCAGGTCGGCATCGGTCAGGCCGAGGAGGACGAAGTAGAGCCTGTTCTGCCACGCCGTGGTCCGGTCTGCGGACATCGATCGCCTCCGTATGCGCGTCGCTGGATGCAGGTACGGCGATTATGCGTCGTCGGGACCCCTCCCGGGACCCGGCCTGTACAACTGAGCACAGGATCCAGGACCCGACGGAGGGGATGTCCATGAGGCGCCGACATGCAGCGCTCGCGCTCGTAGTGCTCGGTCTGGTGGCCTGTGGTGGGCCCGGACAGGAGCCGAGCGGCCCGGACGGGGCGACGAGCACGTCCTCGGGAACGGCGTCCACGGTGCCCGACGACGGGCCGGTCGCCGCGGCGGACGGCACCAGCTACGACGCCTGCTTCGACGCCACCTGCGAGGTCGTCGTCGAGGCGGGCACCGAGATCGAGCTGGACGAGGAGCTGGGCTGGGAGATGCCGACAGGCCTGGCACTCGGCGGCTGGAGCCTGCTGACCGTCGACGACGTCGCCGACGGTTCGATCGGCCTGACGCTCTCCGCGGAGAGCGAGTCGAGCGGGGGCAGCACCGCCACGATCATCACCGCCGACGGCACCCAGTACTACCTGGACGGGATGCTGGTCGAAGCCGTCGAGGCACCCGACGGCCAGGCCGTGCTGAGCCTGGCGTGGGGCTGACGGCGCGACCAGCGTCGCGGGCGGGCCGCTCGCTACGCGGCCCATCATCACCGAGACCGCGCCGGTTATCCTGACCCGCATGTCCATCACCTCCGCCCTCGGGGACGACTGGGTCCCGGCACCGGACGGCATCCGGGAGCGTTCGGCGGCCCGCGTCATCCTGCTGGACGCCGCGGGCCGGGTCCTGGTGGTGCGTTCGCACGACGTGAACCAGCCCGAACGGTCCTGGTGGTTCACGGTGGGCGGCGGCATCGACGCGGGGGAGACCCCCGAGCAGGCAGCGCTGCGGGAGCTCCACGAGGAGGTGGGCATCACGCTCGACACGGACGACCTGGTGGGTCCGGTGCTCACGCGGACGGGCATCTTCGAGTTCTTCGCCGAGACGTGCCGCCAGCACGAGGTCTTCTACCTCGCGCGGACGCCGGAGGCGATCGAGATGACCGACGTCGGCTGGACGCCCGCCGAGCGGGAGCTGCTCGACGAGCTGGCCTGGCTGTCGGCGGCGGAGCTGCGCGACCAGCCGCTGGAGGTGTTCCCACCCGAGCTGCCCGATGTCGTCGACCGCCTGGTGGCGGGCTGGGACGGACAGGTCCGGCACCTGGGCGAGCAGTTCGACGACTGAGCCACACGTAGAATGATCAGTTGTGAGTACACCGACCATCGGCGTCCTCGCCCTGCAGGGCGACGTCCGTGAGCACCTGACCGCCCTGGAGTCCGTGGGCGCGCACGCCGTGTCCGTGCGGCGCCCGGCCGAGCTGGCCGCCGTCGACGGGCTCGTGCTCCCCGGCGGGGAGTCCACGACCATCGACAAGCTGCTGCGCATCTTCGAGCTGCGCGACCTGCTGCAGGCCCGGATCAAGGAGGGCCTGCCGGTGTACGGCTCGTGCGCCGGGATGATCCTGCTCGCCGACCGGATCCTGGACGGCACCGCCGACCAGCAGACCGTCGGCGGCATGGACGTCGTCGTGCGGCGCAACGCGTTCGGGCGGCAGGTCGACTCGTTCGAGACGGACCTGGATCTCGTCGGCATCCCCGACGGCGGTCCGGTACGCACCGCGTTCATCCGCGCCCCCTGGATCGAGGAGGCCGGGCGCGACGTCGAGGTGCTGGCACGCATCCCCGCTGTGGATACGCAGGGCCGTCCTGTGGCGGCCGCCGGTAGGATCGTCGCAGCACGGCAGGGTCCGCTGCTCGCCACCGCATTCCACCCCGAGATCACGGGGGACACGCGAGTGCACGGGTTGTTCGTCGGCATGGTTGCGGGCGGCTGAGCGCTTTCCCCGCTACCGTTCGACGCCATTGAAAGAGCCATCGGAAATGCAAGGAGTCAGGTAGAGGCATGTCAGGTCACTCAAAGTGGGCCACGACCAAGCACAAGAAGGCCGCGATCGACGCCAAGCGCGGCAAGCTCTTCGCGAAGCTGATCAAGAACATCGAGGTCGCGGCGCGCACCGGTGGCGGCGACCTCGCCGGTAACCCGACGCTGTTCGACGCGGTGCAGAAGGCGAAGAAGTCGTCGGTTCCGAACGACAACATCGACCGCGCACTGAAGCGTGGCTCGGGCGAGGGCGCCGACGCCGTCGACTACCAGACGATCATGTACGAGGGCTACGGCCCCAACGGCATCGCCGTGCTGGTGGAATGCCTCACCGACAACAAGAACCGCGCCGCCTCCGAGGTGCGCCTGGCGTTCAGCCGCAACGGCGGCAACCTGGCCGACCCGGGTTCGGTGTCATACCTGTTCTCGCGCAAGGGCCTGATCGTGGTCCCGAAGGGCGACGGCGTGGGCGAGGACGAGGTCATGCTCGCCGCGCTCGACGCCGGCGCCGAGGACGTGACGGACCAGGGCGAGGTCATCGAGGTACTCACCGAGGCCACCGACCTGGTGTCGGTGCGTACGGCCATCCAGGAAGCCGGCATCGAGTACGACTCCGCCGACGTGATCTTCCACCCGTCCATGCAGGTCGAGGTGGACGTCGAGGGCGCTCGCAAGATCCTGCGCCTCATCGACGCGCTCGAGGACAGCGACGACGTGCAGAGCGTCTTCGCGAACTTCGACGCGAGCGACGAGGTCATGGCAGCCCTCGACGAAGAGGAGTGACATCACCGCTGGTCGGGCCCGCTTCGTAGGTCCGGCCGCACCCTTTGGTCGAGCCTGTCGATACCCCGCCCGGCGTCATGAGAACCTGACGCCATGCGCGTACTAGGGGTCGACCCGGGCCTGACCAGGTGCGGAATCGGTGTGGTCGACTCCTTGCCCGGGCGCCGGGCGCGGATGGTCGCGGTCGGCGTGATCCGCTCGGAGCCGGAGCTGTCCACCGACCTGCGGCTGCTCAAGATCGCCGAGGGCCTGGACATGTGGCTCGACGAGCACGTGCCCGACGTCGTCGCGGTCGAGCGGGTGTTCGCGCAGCACAACGTCGGCACGGTGATGGGGACCGCCCAGGCAGCGGGCCTGGCCATGGTGGCCGCGGCCCGCCGGGGCGTGCCCGTCGCCCTGCACACGCCGTCGGAGGTGAAGGCGGCGGTGACCGGTTCCGGCCGCGCCGACAAGGCCCAGGTGACGACGATGATCACCCGCATCCTCGACCTCGACGAGGCACCGCGGCCCGCCGACGCCGCCGACGCGCTGGCCCTCGCCGTCTGCCACCTGTGGCGCCCTGCCGGCGCGCTGCAGGGCGGCGACCGGCACGAGCTCACCCCGGCGCAGCGCGCCTGGGCCGCCGCGGAACAGGCAGCGAAGCAGCGCCCCCGCCGCTAGCCCTGCCGGCCCCGCCCGGGTGCGGGTGCGTGCAGCTGCCGCCGGCGGCGTGGTGCGGGGGACCGGGTGGTCCGGCTTGTTAGGGTCGTCGCACGACTGTTCGAGTGGGTCTCGACGAGCTGGATCGCCGGGGCCCCATCCACGACCCGAGAAGGGGGACCCCGTGATCGCCTCGCTGACGGGAACCGTGGCCCATGTGGGCCTGGACCGCGCGGTGGTCGACGTCGGCGGCGTCGGCTATCTCGTGCACGCCACGCCCACCACGCTGGCCACGCTGCGCGTCGGCGAGACGGCTGGCGTCTCGACGAGCATGGTGGTCCGCGAGGACTCGATGACGCTGTACGGGTTCGGCGATCCCGACGAGCGCGACGTGTTCGAGGTGGTGCAGACGGTGTCCGGCGTCGGGCCACGCCTGGCGCTCGCGATGCTCGCGGTGCACACCCCGGACGCGCTGCGCCGGGCGGTCGCGGGTGAGGACCTCGCCGCGCTGACCCGTGTCCCGGGCATCGGCAGGAAGGGCGCGCAGCGCATAGTCCTCGAGCTGGGGGACCGGCTCGGGCCGCCGTCGGGGGCGCTCGCCGGAGCGGGCGCGGCGACCGAGCCCGCCGCGAGTGCGGGCGACCACTCCGAGCGCGTGGTCGAGGCCCTGGCGGGTCTCGGCTGGCCCGCCAAGCAGGCCGACGACGCCGTGGCGAAGGTGCTCGCCGACGCCGGGACCGACGCGATAGCGGCCGACGAGGTCGCGACCACGCTCCGTGCCGCGCTGCGCCTGCTGGGAGGACACCGTGGCTGAGGCCCCGGCAGGCTCGACCACCGGCATGGACTACTCGGACACCGGAAGCGGCTCGGCGGGCGAGCGGAGCCGCATCGTCGCGCCGAGCGCCGACGAGATCGAGCGGGCCGCCGAGGCCGCGCTCCGGCCCAAGCGGCTCGACGACTTCGTCGGCCAGCGGGTGGTGCGCGACCAGCTCTCCCTCGTGCTGCAGGCAGCGGTCGCGCGCGGCAACCCGCCCGACCACGTCCTGCTGTCCGGCCCGCCCGGTCTCGGCAAGACGACCCTGGCGATGATCATCGCGGGCGAGCTGGAGGCGCACATGCGGCTCACCAGCGGCCCCGCGATCCAGCACGCCGGCGACCTCGCCGCCGTCCTGTCCTCGCTGGAGGAGGGGGACGTGCTGTTCATCGACGAGATCCACCGCCTGGCCCGGCCCGCGGAGGAGCTCCTGTACGTCGCGATGGAGGACTTCCGGGTCGACGTCATCGTCGGCAAGGGCGCAGGCGCCTCGGCGATCCCGCTGGCGCTGCCCCGGTTCACCGTCGTCGGCGCCACCACCCGCTCCGGCCTGCTGCCCGCCCCGCTCCGGGACCGCTTCGGCTTCACCGGGCACATGGACTACTACTCGCCCGAGGAGCTGGAGCGCGTGATCCTGCGTTCCTCCGGGCTGCTCGGCGTACACCTGGAGCACGCGGCGGCCCACGAGATCGCCGGCCGCTCGCGTGGCACCCCTCGTATCGCCAACCGCCTGCTGCGCCGCGTGCGCGACTGGGCGCAGGTGCGCGGCGACGGACGCCTCGACCTGCACGCCGCGCGGTCCGCGCTCGAGGTCTACGAGGTAGACCCCATCGGCCTGGACCGCCTCGACCGCGCGGTGCTCACGGCGCTGTGCACCAGGTTCGGCGGCGGACCCGTGGGCCTGTCCACGCTGGCCATGACCGTGGGCGAGGAGGCGGAGACGGTGGAGACCGTCGCCGAGCCCTATCTCGTGCGCGAGGGCCTGATCGGACGTACCCCGCGCGGCCGCGTGGCGACCTCCGCGGCCTGGGAGCACCTGGGGCTCACGCCTCCCGCGCAGTCGTCCCCGGGAACTTTGCCCGAGCCCTGACGTTGATCACGTGGCGCCCCCCGCGGGGGCACCCGAGGATCCGGCCCCGGCACTACACTGGGTTGGATCCTCGTCGAACGTGCGCGACATACGAGCGCTGCTCATCCGACACCGCAATCGAACAGGGACCCTTACCGTGGAAATGCTCATTCTCGTCGCGATCCTCCTCGTGGTGATGTTCTTCATGTCCTCCCGCACTCGCAAGCAGCAGCGCGAGGCCGCGGAGTTCCGAAACAACCTCACGGTCGGGACCAAGGTCATGACCGCCTCCGGCATGATCGGCACCGTCCTCGACGTCGACGACGAGACCGACCAGGTGACCATCGAGTCCTTCCCGGGCAGCCCCACCACGTGGCTCCGCGCCGCGATCTCGAAGAAGATCGAGGAGCCCCTCGCCGACGACGCGGACACCGATGACGCGTCCGATGAGTCCGAAGTCACAACGGACGGCGAAACGGCAAGTACGATCAGCCCCGACACGAAGGACGTTCCCGACGACCTGTCTGAGCTGGACACCGCCAAGCGCGAGTACCAGGAGCAGCAGCGGCGGGACGCCGAAGCAGACGGTAAGTGACGGCCGCGCCGTCCGGTAACCCCGGGCGGCGCCGAACCCGCACCGGACGTATCCCGGTGCGCACACGAGAAGAGACAGACGTTGGCGACTGACACCCGGCGCTCGCGGCCGGTTCGCACGATCGTGCTCCTGACGATCTTGACGATCCTGCTGCCCTTCGGCGCCCTCTTGGCTGGTTGGCAGTTCGACGGAAGGTCGGGCGACAATCCTGATGGAGCGAGCCTGGCCCCTGGCCTGGCCCTCGACCTGCAGGGCGGCACCCAGGTCATCCTGAAGGCCGTCACCTCCGACGGATCCGAGATCACCCCGGAGGCGATGGAAGAGGCCATCGGTGTCATCCGGCAGCGTGTCGACGCCAACGGCGTCACCGAGGCCGAGATCGCCAGCCAGGGGGCCGACCAGATCGTCGTCGAGATCCCCGGCAAGGTGGACCCGGCGACCGTCGCGCTGATCTCGCAGGCGGCGCAGATGAAGTTCCGCCCGGTCCTGACGATCGGCAGCCCGGTTGCGACCGTGCAGCCCTCGGCGAGCCCCTCCGCGTCCGGCGACGGTGCCGACGCGGCCGCGGGCGACGACGCCGCGGCCGAGGACGCCGCGGCCGCCGAGCCGACCAAGGAGGAGATCGCCGAGCAGGAGAAGGCGATCGAGTCGGCGACGGACCCGTCCGACCTGGCGCAGATCACGCCGTCGGTCCAGGCCGCGTTCGACGCGCTCGACTGCACCGACCCGAAGAACCTCCAGGGCGGCGGTGGTGACAACCCGAACCTGCTGCTCGTCACGTGCGACCAGACCGGTGCGGCCAAGTACATCCTCGGCCCCGTCGAGGTGGACGGCACCGACCTGACCTCGGCCACCTCGGGCCTGCAGCCGGGCGCGAACGGTTCCGTCTCGAACGTCTGGGGTGTCAACCTCGACTTCAACGCCGACGGCACCACGAAGTTCCGTGAGACCACCACGCGCCTGACGCCGCTGGAGCCGCCGCGCAACCAGTTCGCCATCGTGCTGGACGGCCTGGTCGTCTCCGCGCCGAGCAGCAACGACCCGATCACCAACGGGCAGGCCAGCATCTCCGGCTCGTTCACCCGCGACACGGCCGCCACGCTGGCCAACCAGCTGAGCTTCGGTTCGCTCCCGCTCACCTTCGAGGTCGAGGGGCAGAACACGATCTCGGCCACGCTGGGCTCCGAGCAGCTCCAGCGAGGTCTGTTCGCCGGTCTGATCGGTCTGGCGCTGGTCGTCGTCTACTCGCTGTTCCAGTACCGCACGCTCGGTCTGCTGACCGTCCTGTCGCTGGTCGTGGCCGGTGCGATGACCTACGTGGTGATCGCGCTCCTGAGCTGGGGGATGGGCTACCGCCTCTCCCTGCCCGGTATCGCCGGTCTGATCGTGGCCATCGGCTTCACGGCGGACTCGTTCATCGTGTACTTCGAACGTATCCGTGACGAGCTACGTGACGGGCGCACGCTGCGGCTCGCCGTCCAGCGTGGCTGGCTCCGTGCGCGCCGCACCATCTACGCGGCCAAGGCAGTGAACCTGCTCTCCGCGGTGATCCTGTACTTCATGACGGTCGGCGGGGTGCGCGGCTTCGCGTTCACGCTCGGTCTGACCACGATCATCGACGTCATGGTGGTCATCTGGTTCACCCACCCGGTCATGGAGCTGCTGGCCAAGGTGCCGTTCTTCCGTGACGGCCACAAGGCGTCGGGCCTCTCGGCCGACCGCCTGGACGTCGCGCCGCGGTACCGGGGCGCCGGTCAGTTCTCCGGTCCGCAGTCCGCCGTCTCCGACGCCCCCGTCGCCGACGCGCCGGACCGTGAGCGTGAGCTGGTCTCGGCTCAGTCCGTGAGCAAGGCGCCACGTGTCGCCGAGGACGGCCGCAGGATGACTATCGCGGAGCGGCGTGCCGCCGAGCGCAAGGCTGCCGCCGAAGCGGCTCAGAACGAGGAGAAGCACTGATGGCTCGCGGCGGCTTCGCCCAGTGGGGCAACGACCTCTACACGGGGCGTCGGTCCTACCCGATCATCCAGAAGCGGCGGGTCTGGTTCTCGATCGTCGGCCTCTTCTCGGTCGCGTCGATCCTCGTGCTCGTGTTCCAGGGCCTGAACCTCGGTATCGACTTCCGCGGTGGTTCCGAGTTCACCGTCTCGGGCACGTCCAACACGGACCAGGACATCGCGATCGACACCGTCGCCGAGGTGGTGCCCGGCCATGAGCCGCACGTCACCCAGGTAGGTGGGGACGGCGTCCGCGTCCAGGTGTCGCAGCTCGACAACGACCAGACCACCGCGCTCCAGAACGCACTGGGCGAGGCCTACGGCGTGGAGACGTCGGAGGTCACGGCGAACTTCATCGGCCCCACCTGGGGTCAGTCGGTGAGCATGCGGGCCCTCTGGGGCACCGTCGCGTTCGTCCTCGCCGCGGCGGTCTTCATGGCCATCTACTTCCGGGCGTGGCGCATGTCGGTCGCGGCCATCGTCGCGATGCTCCTGGACGTCCTGGTCTCGGCCGGCGTGTACGCGGTGATCGGCTGGGAGGTCACGCCGTCGACGATCATCGGCTTCCTGACCATCCTGGGCTTCTCGCTCTACGACAAGATGGTCGTCTTCGACAAGGTCCGCGAGAACTCCGTGGCCCTGACCGAGCAGACGCGCAGCACCTACGCCGAGCGCGCCAACCTCGCGGTGAACCAGACGCTGGTCCGGTCCATCAACACCTCGGTCGTGGCACTGCTGCCGGTCGCGGGCATCCTCTTCGTCGGTGGCTTCCTCCTGGGGGCCGGCACGCTGAAGGACATCTCGCTGTCGCTGTTCGTGGGTATCGCGGTGGGCGCGACGTCGTCCATCTTCCTCGCCACGCCGCTGGACGTGGCGCTGCGCGAGGGCGAGCCCAAGATCGCCGCGCACACCAAGAAGGTCATGGACCTGCGTGCGGGTCTCGTGGCGGAGGGTGCCGACGAGAGCATGCTGGCCGCCGCGGCGTCCGGTTCCGCGCAGCTCGTTCCCGGGCATCACCAGGGACATACCGCTCAGCCCAAGCGTCGCCGGTAGGCTCCGCTTCGTGGCAGACGACATGACCGACGTCGCCCTCTCCGGCCTGCTGCCGGAGAGGGCGACGCGCGTTCGCGACCTGATCGTGGACGTCCCAGACTTTCCCTCCCCGGGCATCCTCTTCAAGGACATCACCCCGCTCCTGGCCGACGCCGAAGGGCTGGCCGACGTCGTGGAGGCCTTCACCAAGCTGGCGCTGGCCGACGGTGTCGACGTCGTCGCCGGTATGGAGGCGCGCGGCTTCCTGCTCGGTACCCCCGTCGCTCACGCGCTCGGGCTGGGGTTCCTACCCCTGCGGAAGGCCGGCAAGCTTCCGCCGCCCACGGAGAGCGTCTCGTACGACCTCGAGTACGGCTCGGCGACCATCGAGCTGCGCTCGGGAACACTCACCCCCGGTGCGCGTGTTCTCATCATCGACGACGTTCTCGCCACGGGTGGTACCGCGGCGGCGGCCGCACAGCTGGTGGAGCAGTGCGGCGGAGTGGTGGCAGGACTGGCGTTCCTGCTCGAGCTGGAAGCACTCCACGGCCGGGACAGGCTTCAGGGCCACAACGTCGATACTCTCCTGCGGGTGGGCACGACGTTTCGGTGACTGAGCCGTACGGACGGGGAATAGAGGTCCAGGGCTAGACTGGCGACTCCGGGTACAACCCGGGGAAGGAGGCGCGTACATGGCTGAGAACACGGTGTCACGCGCTCCCGTGCCCGAGAAGAATCCGCCGACGCCGCCCGGTGGCAACCGGATGCGGAACCGGCTGGTCCGTCTCGGTGTGCGCAGCGTGAGCGGTGGTGGTTCGCCCGCGGCGATCGAGCCGCTGCTGCAGGCGATCCGCAGCAACCATCCCAAGGCCGACGTCGCGCTGATCGAGCGCGCGTACGTGGTCGCCGAGAAGGCGCACCGGGGCCAGATGCGCAAGAGCGGCGACCCGTACATCACGCACCCCGTCGCCGTCTCCACGATCCTCGCGGAGCTCGGTTTCGAGGGCACGACGATCGCCGCCGCGCTGCTGCACGACACGGTGGAGGACACCGACTACTCGCTGGACTCGCTGCGCTCCGACTTCGGTGACGACGTCGCTCTGCTCGTGGACGGCGTCACCAAGCTGGACAAGGTGAAGTACGGCGACGCGGCGCAGGCCGAGACCGTGCGCAAGATGGTCGTGGCCATGGCCAAGGACATCCGCGTGCTGGTCATCAAGCTGGCCGACCGCCTGCACAACGCCCGCACCTGGAAGTACGTGCCGTCCAAGTCGGCGGAGCGCAAGGCGCGCGAGACCGTCGAGATCTACGCGCCCCTGGCCCACCGGCTGGGCATGAACACGATCAAGTGGGAGCTGGAGGACCTGTCCTTCCAGGCCCTCTACCCCAAGGTGTACGACGAGATAGTCCACCTCGTCGCCGAACGGGCCCCCGCGCGCGAGGAGTACCTCGGCGTGGTGCGCGGCCAGATCGAGTCGGACCTGCGCAGCGCCAAGATCAAGGCGACCGTGACGGGCCGGCCGAAGCACTACTACTCGATCTACCAGAAGATGATCGTGCGCGGTCACGACTTCGCGGAGATCTACGACCTCGTCGGCACGCGCGTCCTGGTGGACACCGTGCGCGACTGTTATGCGGCGCTCGGCGCGATGCACGCGCGATGGAACCCGGTCCCCGGCCGGTTCAAGGACTACATCGCGATGCCGAAGTTCAACATGTACCAGTCGCTGCACACGACGGTGATCGGCCCGGGCGGCAAGCCCGTGGAGATCCAGATCCGCACGCACGACATGCACCGCCGCGCCGAGTACGGTGTCGCGGCGCACTGGAAGTACAAGGAGAAGACGCCGGCCGGCGCGGGTGCCAACGACCCGAAGAACCAGGACATGGCCTGGCTGCGCCAGCTCGTGGACTGGCAGCGCGAGACCGCCGACCCGGCGGAGTTCCTCGACTCGCTGCGGTTCGAGATCGGCGGCGACGAGGTCTACGTCTTCACGCCCAAGGGCATGGCGATGGCACTGCCGGGCGGCGCCACGCCCGTCGACTTCGCCTACGCCGTGCACACCGAGGTCGGCCACCGCACCATGGGCGCCCGCGTGAACGGCCGCCTGGTGCCGCTCGACTCGCCGCTGGAGAACGGCGACGTCGTCGACGTCCTCACCTCGAAGTCGGAGACGGCGGGGCCGAGCCGGGACTGGCTCGGGTTCGTGAAGTCGCCGCGGGCGCGGAACAAGATCCGCCAGTGGTTCACCAAGGAGCGCCGCGAGGAGGCCGTCGAGACCGGCAAGGACTCGATAGCGAAGGCGATGCGCAAGCAGGGCCTGCCGATCCAGCGCCTCATGTCGCACGAGACCCTGCTCGGGGTCGCGGACGAGATGAACTACCAGGACGTCACCGGCCTGTACGCGGCCGTCGGCGAAGGGCTGATCTCCGCGAACAACGTGGTGGAGAAGCTCGTCAAGGCGCTCGGTGGCGCGGACGGCGCCGAGGAGGACATGGCCGAGGCGGCCCGGCCCGGCGGCCTCACCGCTCGGCGCGTGCGCTCGGGCGACCCGGGCGTCATGCTCAAGGGCGCCGACTCCGCCGACGTGTGGGTCAAGCTGGCCAAGTGCTGCACGCCGGTGCCGGGCGACGACATCGTCGGCTTCGTCACCCGTGGCCAGGGCGTGAGCGTGCACCGTTCGGACTGCGTGAACCTGGACGGCCTGCGCAAGCAGCCGGAGCGTCTCGTCGAGGTCGAGTGGACGCAGGGCGCCAACACGATGTTCCTGGTCCAGATCCAGGTCGAGGCGCTCGACCGGTCGCGGCTCCTGTCGGACGTCACCCGGGTGCTGTCCGAGAACCACGTGAACATCCTGTCGGCGTTCGTCTCGACGTCGGACGACCGGCTCGCGGTCTCCCGGTTCATCTTCGAGATGGCGGAGCCCGCGCACCTCGCCACGGTGCTCGCCGCGGTCCGGAAGGTCGAGGGCGTGTTCGACGTGCACCGCATCACCGGCACCAAGCCGGTGGAGCGGCCGCAGCTCCCGGTCTGAGGCACAGCCGATGTGTCAGACGTACAGGTCACCCGAGTGACCTGTACGTCTGACACGTCAGGCCAGTGAGGGCGCCCCGAACCAGCGGGCGAGCCGGTCGACCAGCTCCGCATGGTCAGCGCCGACCCACGCCACGTGGCCGTCGGGTCGCAGCAGGACGGCGGGCACGTCCAGCTCCGCGCCGGGGTCCACGACGTGCTCGACGCGGTCGGCCCAGCCGTCGACCGACAGCTCGCCCGTCCGGTCGAGCAGCAGCCCCTGTCCGCCGCGCATCAGCTCGTAGAGGCGGCCCTGCGTCAGGTCGATGTCGCGCAGCCGCCGGCCCAGCAGCTCGTGCCCCTCGCCGACGTCATAACGGATCCCCGTCGCCATGACCTTCTCGGCCAGGCGTCGGCTCACCTCCTCGATGTCCATCAGCTCGGACAGCAGCCGGCGCACGGCCTGGGCTCCGGGTTCCAGGGACAGCAGCTCGCCCTGGGCGCGGGTGTTGTCCAGCACGTCGGCGGCCACGGCGTGGCGTTCGGCGTGGTAGCTGTCCAGGAGTCCCTCCGGCGCCCAGCCACTGACCTCGGCGGCCAGCTTCCAGCCCAGGTTGAAGGCGTCCTGGACGCCGAGGTTGAGGCCCTGCCCGCCGTACGGCGGGTGGACGTGCGCCGCGTCGCCCGCTAGCAGCACCCGGCCGACCCGGTAGCGTTCGGCCAGCCGGGTGGCGTCCCCGAACCGGGACAGCCAGCGTGGTGAGTGTGCGCCGAAGTCGGTACCGGCGAGCTTGCGCACCTGCTGCTTCAGCTCGTCCAGGGTCGGCGGCGTGGCCCGGTCCTCGGCGACCCCCTCCGCGGGTGCCCCGATGCGGAACAGCCCGTCGCCGAGCGGCATGGCGCCGAACTCCCGCTGGGTCTTGCGCACCTCGGTGACGACGGCGTCCACCTCCTCGGGCGGGGCGGTCAGCTCCACCTCGCCGAGCAGCGTCTCGCGTCGGGCGGGCTCACCGGGGAAGCCGACGCCGAGGAGCTTGCGTACGGTGCTGCGGCCGCCGTCGCACCCGACGAGGTAGCGGGAGCGCAGCCGCGTGCCGTCCGCCAGCTCGGCGGTCACGCCGTCGTCGTCCTGGCTCAGGCCGACCAGCTCGCAGCTCCGGCGGATCTCGATGCCGAGGCTGATGGCGTGCTCGGTCAGCAGGCGCTCCGTGGTCGGCTGCGGGATGCCGAGCACGTACGGATACGTGGTGTCGAGGCCGCCCGGCGTCGGCTTGCTGATGCCCGCGAAGAAGCCGCCCACCGGGTACTGCTTGCCGAGCGGGAGGAACCGGTCCAGGAGCCCTCGCTGGTCCAGCACCTCGACCGTGCGGGCGTGCAGTCCCAGCCCGCGGACCACCTTGGTCGGAGCCGCCTCCTTGTCCAGCACGAGCACGCGCACGCCGCGCAGCCGCAGCTCGCTCGCCAGCATCACACCGGTCGGCCCGCCGCCCACCACTGTCACATCGATCATCGGTTCCCCCGTCAGCATCGCGACTCCCGCAGGCTCTGGCCTGGGTCGCCGATTCTGCGTCACGACGGGGGTCTTGCCGCAAGACCCCCTGTGCGCTATACGTTGAGAGTGGCGGGGGAATGCCGTTGCTCAGGCCGTTCCGGGTGCCCCCGGCAGCAGCTCGCCCAGGTCGAAGCCGACCGGCTCCTCCAGCTGCTCGTAGGTGCACGACGCCGGCTCGCGGTCCGGGCGCCAGCGCTTGAACTGGGCGGTGTGCCGGAACCTCGTGCCCTCCATGTGGTCGTAGCCCACCTCGAGCACGCGCTCCGCCCGCAGGGGGGTGAACGAGAGGTCCTTGCCGGAGCTCCAGCGTGACTGCGCGCCGGGCAGCCGGTCGCCGGCCTCGCCGCTCGCCGGATCGGTCCAGCCGTGCCAGGGATGCTCGTCCGCTGCCGGCGTGCCGGGCTCCACGACCAGCGGCGCCAGCTCCTCGACCAGCTCCGCGCGCCGGGTCGCCGAGAACGACGCGGCGACGCCGACGAACTGCAGCCGCGGCCCGTCGTCGGACTCGTCCCACAGGCCCAGCAGCAGCGAGCCCAGGACCGGAGCCTCGGGCGTCGAGGTCTTGTGCAGCCGGTAGCCCGCCAGGACGACGTCGGCGGTGCGGGTGTGCTTGATCTTCAGCATCGCGCGCTTGTTCGGGGCGTACGGGCCGTCGGCGGGCTTGGCGACCACGCCGTCGAGCCCCGCACCCTCGAACGAGCCGAACCAGTCCTGGGCCACCGCGGCGTCCAGGGTGCGCGGCGTGGCGAAGACGAGCGGGCCCTTCAGCCCCAGCCCGTCCAGAGCCGCGAGCCGTTCGGTGAGCGGCCGGTCCACGAGCGACTCGTCGCCCAGCGCGAGGACGTCGAACACCACCAGTGCGGCGGGCGTCGTCTCGGCGAGCATGTTCACGCGCGACGCCGCCGGGTGGATGCGCTGGGACAGCAGCTCGAAGTCGAGCCGTGCGCTCCCGGCAGTGCCCCCACCGCTGGTCGAGCCCCCACCGCTGGTCGAGCTCGTCGAGACCCCCGACGGCTGCGCGATGACGATCTCGCCGTCGACCACGCACCGCTCCGGGAGCGCCTCCAGGACCGCCGCGACGACGTCCGGGAAGTAGCGGTCCATCGGCTTGGTGTTCCGTGAGTCGATCCGGACCTCGTTGCCGTCGCGGTACACGATGGCGCGGAAGCCGTCCCACTTCGGCTCGTAGACGTAAGCGGGACCGACGTCGGTCTCCGCCTGGGCCGGGATCGACGCGACACTCTTGGCGAGCATCGGCCGGACCGGTGGCTGCACGGGCAGGTTGAGTGTGGTCACGGTACGAGCCTGCCTCAGCGGGGGACGTAGCGCAGGTAGACGGCACCGTTCGCGAAGTAGCTCGGGGTTCCCATGCACCTTCCGACGGTGCCGCGGGGCGGAAGTCATCGGGTCCGCACGCGTGCCGGTCCGCGCGTGCGAGCCGCTTCGGGCGGGGCCATCGTGGAGGTGAACGGTGCTGACGGCGAACGGTCAGCCTGAGCGGGAGGAGCAGCCATGCCGAAGCGTGACCCGGGCCCGAGCGTCAAGGACAAGGAGCTGTACGAGAAGCTCCGCGACGACGGCAACTCCAAGGAGAAGTCGGCGCGGATCGCGAACGCCGCGGCGAACACGTCCCGCAAGAGCGTCGGTCGCAAGGGCGGCAAGTCGCCCGAGTACGACGACTGGACGGCCGAGGACCTGCGCAAGCGCGCCGCCGAGATCGGCATCGAGGGCCGCTCCAAGATGCGCAAGGGCGACCTCATCAAGGCGCTCCGCAACCACTGACCCCGACCAATCCGCGAAGTAGAGCGCCTGTCTGGATCTCCAGGGATGACACCGGGAGATCCGGACAGACGCTCTACTTCGCGGACCGGCCGAAGGGGCCGGGTCAGTCCTGGCTCTTGTCGCGGTCCTTGTCGCGGCTGGGCTGGACGCGCTTGGGCTCGCCCGGCATCTTCGGGTACTCCGGGGGATAGGGCAGGTCCTCGAGGCCCTCGGCCTCGTCCCGGGCCGCGAGCTCCAGGGCCGAGTCCAGCGAGCAGTCCAGCGCCGGGTCGCGGTCGGCGCGCAGCGCGGCGAACAGGTCGCCCCGCTCGGCGAATCTCGCGGGCGCCGACAGGACGTCGAAGTCGTCCGGGTGCACGTCGGCGACCTCGTCCCAGTCGAGCGGCATCGACACGGTGGCCTTACCGTTGGCCCGGATCGAGTAGGCCGAGGCGATGGTGCGGTCCCTGGCCATCTGGTTGTAGTCCACGAAGATGGCCTCGCCCCGTTCCTCCTTCCACCACCGGGTGGTGACCTTGCCCGGGAGCCGGCGCTCCAGCTCCCGCCCGATCGCGATGGTCGCCCGCCGCGCCTGCGTGAACGTCCACCGGGGCTCCAGCGGCACGAACACGTGCAGCCCGCGACCGCCGGACGTCTTGGGATACCCGGTCAGGTTCAGCTCGCCCAGCAGCTCCCGCAGGTGCGGGGCGACGGCGGCCGCGTCGTCGAAGTCGGTGCCCGGCTGCGGGTCCAGGTCGATCCGCAGCTGGTCGACGGCCTCGACGTCGTCGCGCCGCACCGGCCAGGGGTGGAAGGTGAGCGTGCCCATGTTGGCCGCCCAGGCCACCACGGCGGGCTCGGTGGGGCACACCTCGTCCGCCGTCCGCCCCGACGGGAACGCGATCGTCGCGGTCTCCACGTAGTCCGGCGCGCCCTTCGGGACACGCTTCTGGTAGAAGCCGTCGCCCTTCGGGTCGTCCGGCTTCGGCATCCGCGTCGCGAGGCGCGCACCCTCGTGCCAGCCCTTGGGCCAGCGCTCCAGTGTCGTCGGACGGTGCAGGAGAGCGCCGGTGATGCCGTCGGACACGGCGACGAAGTACTCGACGACCTGCAGCTTGGTGATTCCACGGGGAAAGACGACGCGGTCCGGGCTCGTGACGCGCACGGTACGGCCCGCGACGTCGAGCTCCACCGCCGGTGTCTTGGATGCGGCCATGACCCGAACCTAGCCCGCAAGCCGCTTCAGCGCTGCTGAAAGCGCCCGGTGCGCCGCCGGACGGCCGATCACCCGCACCCGCCGGTCGAGGATCCGTCCGGCGTGCCGCAGGTCCGCCCCACACTCGGCGAGGGCCACCAGTGCGGGCACGGCGACCGCCGTCGGCGTCGTACAGGCGACGTCGAGGGCGGTCCGCACGAGCCCCGTCACCGGCACGCCGGCGATCCGGACCGTGTCCCGCGCCAGACCAGGCGCACGCCGTACGACCCGGCCCGGGCGCGGGGCGGGACAGCGCGTGCCGGGGGAGTAGGCCAGCTCCACCGGCGCGCCGGCCGGCCAGGCCGGGGCCGCGACGCCGTCGTACACGCCCGTGTGCACCCACGCGGCCGTCGAGGCGGCAAGCACACAGCGCACGACGACGTCGTCCGCGAGCACCAGCGCACGGTGCCGCGAGCCGACCACAGAGGCCGCGGCCACCGCCGCGCCGTCCCGCAGCTCGACCAGCGCACCCGCCCGCCGCAGGTCGGACCACGCCACCTGCCCGCCCACGTGCGCGGGCGTCACCACCAGTGGCACGGGCGCCGGGCGAGGATCGAGGAGCGCGGCGAGGGAGACGCCCGGGGAGTGCATGCGCAGAACCTACGCGCAACGGGCCCGGTCGCGCAGTGCGACCGAGCCCGTTGTGGACAACTCCGGGAGGCGTCAGCCCTTGGAGTCCTCCGCCGCCTTGACTACCTGCTCGAGCCACGAGCGACGGGCCGCGACAGCGGCCTCCAGCTCGGAGATCTTGCGCTTGTCACCCTTGGCCTGAGCGGCCGCGAGGTCCGCCTCGAGACCCTCGATGGCGGACTGGAGCTGTGCAGCGGCACCCTCGGCACGCGCACGCGTCTCCGGGTTGCTCCGCTTCCACTGCGCCTGGTCGGCGTCGCGGATCGCGGTCTCGACCGCACGCAGCCGGCCCTCGACACGCTGGATGTCACCGCGAGGAACCTTGCCGGCCTCCTCCCACCGCTCCTGGATGTTGCGCAGGCTGGCCTTGGCCTTGTTCAGGTCCTTGACCGGCACCAGCGCCTCGGCCTCCAGCAGCAGCTCCTCCTTGACCTTGAGGTTCTCGCCGTACTCCGCGTCGATGACGGCGTTCTCGGCGTCCCGCGCCTCGAAGAACCGGTCCTGCGCGGCCCGGAACCGGGCCCACAGGGCGTCGTCGTCCTTGCGCGACGCACGGCCCGCCGCCTTCCAGCGCGTCATGAGGTCGCGGTACGCGCCCGCGGTGTAACCCCAGTCCGTGCTGGTCGCCAGCGCCTCAGCCTCCGAGACCAGCTTCTCCTTCTCGATCTTGGCGCTGCTGTTGCGCTGCTCCAGGTCGGCGAAGAAGTGCCGGCGCTCGCGGTCGAACGCGGTGCGGGCGTGGCTGAACCGCTTCCAGAGCGACTCCTCCGTCGGGCGGTCGATACGCGGCCCGGAGCGCTGCGCTTCCTTCCAGCGGTCGAGCAGCACACGCAGCTCCTCGCCGGCGGGGCGCCACTGCATCTTGCTCGGGTCGGTCGCCGCGATCTTCTCGGCGGACTCCACGATCGAGGTACGGGCGGCGACGGCCTCCGCCTTCGCGGCGGACCGTGCCTCCTCGAGTGCGGCCCGACGCTCGGCGGCACGGCCGCGCAGCGTCTCGACCCGTGCCCGCAGGGCGTCCAGGTCGCCGACGGCGGCCGGCTCGGCGGTCTCCTCGCCGAGCTTCTGGAGTGTCTGGTCGATCTCGCGCACCGACAGGTCGGCGCTGTCCAGGCGGGCCTCGAACAGGCCCACCTTCGCGGCGAGGTCGAGGTACCGGCGCACGTACAGCGCCAGCGCCTCCTCGGTGGTGACACCGGGGAACTGGCCGACGATGCGCTCACCCGCGGAGTCGCGGACGTAGACGTTGCCATCGGAGTCCACGCGGCCGAACTTCTCCGCCTCGGCGTGCGCGGCGGCGTCGGCGACCGGCACCACGGGCGCGGGGGCGGCGGCCGGTGCGGCCTGTGCCGCAGCGGCCGACGGCGCGCCGGGCTTGGGCGGACGCGGCCTCGCGAGCGCGGCCGGCGACGGGATCGCCGCCGGCTTCGCGGGGGTGGGCTGAGCTGCGGGAGCCGGGGTCGGCGTCACCTCGGCGGGGGCCTCGGCTTCGGCCTGGGGAGCTGCCTCGACGGGAGCCGCTTCGACAGGAGCTTCTTCGACGGGAGCCTCTTCGACGACGGGAGCGTCCTCGGTCGCGACCTCCGCTGCCGGAACTTCCTCCGGTGCCGCAGCCTCCACGACAGAGGTCTCCTCCGCAGGCGCCTCCTCGGCAGCGGCCTCCTCAGCGGGGGCCTCGGTCGCGGCCTCGGGGGCCGCCTCGACGACGGGCTCCTCCGCCGGGGCGGCCGGGGCTGCCTCAGCGGCGTCCTCGGGTACCTCCACCTCGGCCGGCGCCTCGGTCACCTCTGCTGCCTCGCTCACCGCCTCGGCGGGAGATTCGGCTGCGGTCGGAGTCTCGGCCACGGGCTCGGCGGGCGCGTCCTGCTGGACGGGCTCTGCCGAGCGGGAAGTGGGTTCGCTCACTGGGTCTCAACTCCTTCGATGGTGACCGGGGTGGCTGGTGCACCGTCAGGTACACCGTCTGCCGCTCCCGTGTCAGCGACTGCCTGGACGAAGTCCAAGCCGGATGTGATCGTGCCGAAGACCGTGTACCCGCCGGCTGCGTCGGAAGGGATGGTCGATTCCTCGTAGACGAGGAAGAACTGGGAGCCCATGGACTCGGCGTCGCCGCCACGGCGCGCCATCGCCACGGTGCCCTCGGGGTAGACGTCGTTCTCCGGGGCGTTCTCGATCGGGCCGAACGAGTAGCCAGGGCTGCCGGATCCGGTGAACGTCGGGTCGCCGCACTGGAGCACGTGGATGCCCTCCGTGACGAGCCGGTGGCAGCCCGTGCCGTCGAAGTAGCCGCCCTGGGCGAGCGTGACGAAGCTGGCGACGGCCTGCGGGGCCTTCTTGCCATCGAGCTCGAGGACGATGTCCGCTTGTGTGTCGCCCGAGCAGGCCTTCAGCGTGACCGTCCACGTGCGGTCCTCGGCGACCGACGGGTCGGCGAGCTCGTAGTCGTCGCGCGCCTCCTCGACGCCCGCGGTGCAGGCACCGGAGGCGGCGTCGTCCTCGGCTGCGTTGTCGTTGATCAGCGCGGCGACGACGAACGCGCCGACCAGCGCGAGCACGGTGAACACTGCGATCAGGCCCCAGAGGCGCTGCCTCTGGGCGCGCTTGGCTGCCTGCCGCTGCGCTCGTTTCTCCGCCTGCCTGGCCTGCTGCGCGCGCTGCCGCTGCTTGCTGGACGCCACCGCGTTCCCTTCTCCGTGCTCTCTTGTGCTCGCCTCGACCCGGGGCTTGGCCGCGCTGGACCGATTCACTGCCGGATCCGGGGCGAATCACCCCGTGCGGGGACAGTGTAGGCATCGGATGCCATGACGTACTGTCTGAACCTTTTCACCGAAGGGTGAAGAGGGCCTGTCAAGGAGGGTGCCAGCCGCTAACGTGGGCTTCGTGGAGCTCCGTGTAGTGGTCGCACCCGTGTTCGGCACCAACTGCTGCGTCGTGTCCTCCGGCACCGACTGCGTGGTCGTCGACGCCGGCGCGGGAGTAGCCGACGCCGTCGTGCGCCTGGTCGACGAGGAGGGCCTCACCCTGCGCGCCGTCCTCGCCACGCACGGCCACGCCGACCACACGTGGGACGCGGGCGAGCTCTGCGCGCGGTACGACGTCCCGATGCGCCTGCACGAGGCCGACGCCTACCGGCTCGCCGACCCGTTCGGCACCCTGAGCCCCGCGCTGGAGGCCGCGCTCGGCATGCACCGCGACGACTACCGCGCGCCCGCCGTCGTCGAACCGTTCGCGACACCCGGCGGCTCGGTGGTACTGACCTTCGGGCAGGTCACGCTGCACGCCCAGCACGCCCCTGGCCACACGGAGGGCTCCACCCTCTACCGCCCCGACGACACGGTGATCCTCACCGGCGACGTCCTGTTCGCGGGCTCCGTCGGCCGCACCGACCTGCACGGCGGCTCCGGTCACGTGATGAGCGAGACGCTCCGTGAGGTGGTGCGCGGGCTGGACCCGGCGCTCGCCGTCGTGCCCGGGCACGGGCCCGCCACCACCGTGGCGCACGAGCTCGAGACCAACCCCTTCCTCGCCGCGGAACGCATATGAAGGCCTACGTCGACCAGCGCGCCGGGATGGCGGCGGAGGGCTGGTCGGCGGCATGGACCTTCGACCTCGAGCACTGGGGCACCTGCGGCCAGGGGCCCGACGACGCCACGGCGCTCGCCGACCTCGGCGTCCGGTGCGGCCTCGGCACCATGGCCGTCGAAGCCGGGGAGCTCCAGATCGCCGAGCGCGTGGACCGTGCGCGGAGCGGGGACGAGACGGTGTTCGCCCGGGACCGCGTACCGGCGTCGGAGGCGGAACGAGAGGCGACGCTCGCGATCCTCGAGCACGCGCGGTCCAGGACCCTGGAGCTGGTGCGCGCGGCGCCGCCCAGCGTGCTGGCGCACCGCGACCCGGACCGCGTGCTCCCGCCCTACGCCTGGTGGCACACGGTGGGGCAGCTCGCGCTGCACATCGCGGACACCGAGTCGCGCTACTACCTGCCGATGCTCGGGCTCCCTTCGCGGGACCGGGCGAGCGACCTCGTGACCGAGCTCGAGGAGTCGGGCGAGCACGTGCGGCGCGTCGTGTCGCAGATGGCGCTGCACCTGGAGTCGTCGTCCGACCGGAACGGGAGCTGGACCAGTACCAAGCTGCTGCGCCGGCTGGCGTGGCACGAACGCGGGGAGCTCGAGGTGCTCGACCGGCTGGTCGCGCACGCGCCTGTGGAAAGGCCGGGCTGACAGCGCCCCGCTCGTGGGAAGATCTGTGGCATGGCAAAGCCCACTCCTCTCTCCGGTTTCCCCGAATGGCTCCCTGACGGTCGCATCGTCGAGCAGCACGTCCTCGACACCCTGCGACACACCTTCGAGCTGCACGGGTTCGCCGGGATCGAGACGCGGGCCGTGGAGCCGTTGGACCAGCTGCTGCGCAAGGGCGAGACCTCCAAGGAGGTCTATCTGCTCTCGCGGCTGCAGGACGAGGACGGTCCCGACCAGCAGAACCGGGAGAAGCAGCTCGGCCTGCACTTCGACCTGACCGTGCCGTTCGCGCGCTACGTGCTCGAGAACGCGGGCAAGCTCGCGTTCCCCCTGAAGCGCTACCAGATCCAGAAGGTCTGGCGCGGCGAGCGCCCCCAGGACGGCCGCTTCCGCGAGTTCATCCAGGCCGACATCGACGTCGTCGGCGCGGGCGAGCTCCCGTACCACTTCGAGGTCGAGGTGCCGCTCGTCATCGCGGAGGCCCTCGGCTCGCTGGCCGGGATCGGCCTGCCGCCCGTCCGCATCCTGGTGAACAACCGCAGGGTCGCCGAGGGCTTCTACCGCGGCATCGGCCTGGACGACGTCGAGGGCGTGCTGCGCCAGATCGACAAGCTCGACAAGATCGGCCCCGAGAAGGTCTCCGGCCTGCTCGTCGCCGAGTGCGGCGCCACGGAGGACCAGGCCAAGGCCTGCCTGGCGCTCGCGTCCATCTCCGGGTCGGACGTCGGGGTGATCGCCGAGGTCCGTGCCCTCGCCGAGTCGCACGGCGCTGTGACGGAGCTGCTGGAGACTGGCCTGGGCGAGCTGGAGGCGCTGATCGCGGCGGCCTCGGAGCGTGCTCCGGGCGTGGTCGTGGCGGACCTCAAGATCGCGCGCGGGCTCGACTACTACACCGGCTCCGTCTACGAGACGGTGCTGGTCGGGCACGAACAGCTCGGTTCGGTCTGCTCGGGCGGGCGCTACGACACGCTCGCCTCGGACGGCAGGAACACGTACCCGGGCGTCGGGCTGTCGATCGGTGTCTCGCGCCTCGTGTCGCGCCTGCTGTCCGCGGAGCTCGTGCGGGCGACGCGTTCGGTGCCGTCGGCGGTGCTCGTGGCCGTGTCGTCCGAGGAGGAGCGCGTCGTGTCCGACGCCGTGGCCACTGCGCTGCGGGCCCGCGACATCCCGGTCGAGGTGGCGCCGAGCGCTGCCAAGTTCGGCAAGCAGATCAAGTACGCCGACCGGCGTGGCATCCCGTTCGTGTGGTTCCCGGGCACTGCGGGGGAGGACGGCGTGGTGGGCGCCGACCAGGTCAAGGACATCCGCTCGGGCGAGCAGGTGGACGCCGACGCGGCGACGTGGGAGCCGTCCGACGCGGACCGCTGGCCGCAGGTCGTCCCGGTGCCGTGACCGCCCGGCGTTCGACGCCGCGGGCGTAACAACTTGACGCCTGTTCGAACGAGTGTTCGAATCAGGTATGCGTTGGAACGGCCAGGCGATCAATCATGACGACGGTGCGCTTCCCGGGCTCGAGCTGCCCGAGTTGCGCACCGCCGGGCTGCTGCGGACAGTCCGGTCGCCCGAGTTCGCGGGCGTGACCTTCCACGAGGTGCTGGCCAAGAGCGCGCTGTCGAAGGTGCCGGCGGTATCGCAGATGCCGTTCAAGTGGACGGTGAATCCTTACCGCGGCTGCTCCCATGCCTGCTTTTACTGCTTTGCCCGAAATACCCACGAATATCTGGATCTGGATTCCGGGCACGACTTCGACTCCCAGGTGGTCGTGAAGGTCAACGTCGACCAGGTGCTGCACGCCGAGCTGGCCAAGCCGTCCTGGACCCACGAGGCCGTCGCGCTCGGCACCAACACCGACCCGTACCAGCGGGCCGAGGGCCGCTACAAGCTCATGCCAGGCATCATCTCGGCGCTCGCGGACTCGGGCACGCCGTTCTCGATCCTCACCAAGGGCACGCTGCTGCGGCGCGACCTGCCGCTGCTGACCCGGGCCGCCGAGAGGGTCGACGTCGGTCTCGGGGTGTCGCTCGCGTTCGCCGACTCGCCGGCCGGCAAGGAGCTGCAGCAGGCCGTCGAGCCCGGCACGCCGACGCCACGGGCCCGCCTCGACCTGATCCGCGCGATCCGGGCCGCCGGTCTGCCGTGCGGCGTCATGGTGGCGCCGGTCCTGCCGTGGCTCACGGACTCGCTCGCCCACCTCGAACGCCTCCTCGACGACCTCGTCGACGCGGGAGCGACCGGCGTCACCGTCCTGCCGCTGCACCTGCGGCCCGGTGCCCGCGAGTGGTACCTGGGCTGGCTCGAACGGGACCACCCGCACCTCGTGGAGGGCTACGGCCGGGTCTACGCGCGCGGCGCCTATGCGCACAAGGGCTACCGCGACTGGCTCTGGGAGCGGGTGCGACCGCTCATCGCCGAGCGCGGGCTGGGGGGTGCGGCCATGCACCGCCCCGGGGCCGCCGAAACGCAGGAGGGCGGTCAGCACGTCGAGGGTGATTACCCGCGTGGCGCGTTCAGCGGGGTGCGGGCCGACGGTAGCGGTGCGGCGTCCTTGGTCGCGGACGTCGCGAGCGAGACCCTGTTCTGATGGAGCACCCTTTCCCGCTCGTGGACCCTCGCCTCGCCGGCTACCTGCTCGAACCCCTGGCCGGAGGCTGGTCCGGGGAGACCTTCCTCGCCACACCGGACGACGCGGCCGGGACGGGAGGCGCGAACCAGGTAGTGGTCAGGTACTTCGCCGGCGCGCGGCACGCCGAGCACGCAGCAAGGATCCAGGCGGCGCTGCTCGCCCGGGTTCGCGACGTCCTGCCCGTCCCGGCGGTTCTCCAGGCGCACGACGGCGACGCCACCCTGCCGGGGCTGCTGATCACGGAGCTGGTGCCGGGGGAGCGCGGTGACCTGGTCCTCGCGCGGCTGACAGCAGGCGGCGCGGAGCCCGGGAGCCCGGCGGGCGCCCTGGGGACGATCGGCTGTGCGCTCGGGCGGATCGCCGGGGCGCTCGCCACCGTCCCGATGCCGAGGACCGGAATGTTCGCGGACGTCACGCTTCGGATCGAGCCCTTCGACGTCTCGCTCCCGGACTGGGTCGACACCCACGCTCCGCGGTTGGTGGAGACCGGCTGGTCCGACGGCGAGATCGGCGCGCTCCGGACCGTCGCCGAGCGCGCAGCCCGCGAGCTCGACGGCGCCCCGGCCTGCCTGGTGCACAGCGACCTCAACCCGAAGAACGTGCTGGTCGACCCCGCGACGTTCGAGGTGACGGGCGTGCTCGACTGGGAGTTCGCGCACGCCGGCCACCCCGCCACCGATCTGGGCAACCTGCTGCGCTTCGACCGCGAACCGGCCTACGTCGAGGGCGTCCTGGACGGCTACGTCACCGCTGCCGGGACCGCGGGCGCCGCCCGGGGTGAGGACGCCGACCCGCGCGAGCCCACCCGTCGTCGGGCAACCGAGCTTGCCCGGGCCGCCGACCTGGTCGCCCTGGTGGACCTTGCCGTCCGCCCGGCGGCCAACCCGGTGGTCGTTCGAGCGCGGGAGCACCTGCGTGCGATCGCTCGCACCGGAGACGTGCACGCGCACCCGGACCCGCGGCGTTAGCGTGTGGCCATGCCCGAGCTCGTTCCGCATACCGTCGCGCCCGGCACTCTCGCCGGGCTTCCGCAGCCCACCTTCCCGCTCGGTGAGGGCGTCGAGCTGCGCCCGTGGGCCGACGGCGACGCCCCGGCAGTCATGTCGGCCTACGCCGATCCGGAGATCCAACGCTGGCACGTGCGCGGGATCGACTCGGTCGACGAGGCGCACGAGATGATCTCGGCCTGGCGACAGGCGTGGGCACAGGAGCGGCGCCTCGAGTGGGCGGTCGCCGGGACCGATGGTGCGGTGCTCGGCCGGCTCGCCCTCAAGGACCTCGTCCTGTTCGACGGCATCGCCGAGGTCGCGTACTGGACCGTGCCCGCGGCTCGGGGACGCGGACTGGCGCCGAGGGCGCTGGCCGCGGCGAGCGGCTGGGCGTTCGACGTCGGCTTCCGGCGCCTGGAGCTGGAGCACTCGACGCGGAATCCGGCGTCGTGCCGGGTGGCGGAGAAGGCGGGCTTCCCCTGGGAGGGGACCCGCCGTGGGTCGGCCCTGCACGCGGACGGGCACCACGACATGCACGTCCACACCCGTCTGGCGCCGCGCGGGTCTGCCTGACACCGAGCACCTGCGTGCCATCGCCCGTACCGGCGACCTGCACGCCGTACCCTGACCTGCGGCGCTACCGTGTGGCCGTGACCGAGCTCGTTCCTCACCTCTGTCCGGCCACGGTAGGCCGCGCCCTCGGCCAGCAGTCCAGAAAGGCACCACGATGACCACCGTCCCAGTCCCCGAGTGGCCCCGCATCGAGGCCGTGGCCCGGCCCGACGGCACCGGTGAGCTCACGATCGACGGCATCAGCTACCCGGTCCAGGCATCCACCGTCGAGGAAGCCCGGCTGACGATCCTCGCGCGCATCGCCGACACCGCTGCCGAGCTCCAGCGGCCGGTGCGGGTGCTGGCCAGCGAGCCGGACGGGCAGTGGCCTCTGATCGTGCATCCTGACGGGCGCGTCCAGGCGGACGACGGCACGGTGGACGCTGTGCGCCCCGCGCCCACCGTGCCGTCGTCATCGTTCGCGCCGAACACGGCGAGCACGGGCGCGGCGGCGACCCCGGAGCCGCCCGCGGCCGACGCGGCCGAACCCGCCGTCGAGCAGCCCGCCGTCGAGAGGCCCGACACCGACGCCTGGGCGCGCGCCGCCCGTCAGGCTCAGGCGACAGCGATCACCACCGGGCCCCAGGAGATCACCGACTCGGCCCCGGTCGACCAGGCGGCGTCCCGTGAGCTGCCCGACGACGACACGGTCGTACGAGCCCATGGCGAGCTCCTCGACGCGGCGCCTTTCGAGCTGCCCGACGACGTGACGGTCGTACGCGCCCACAGCGACGCAGTGGTCGACGCGGCGCCGCTCCTCGACGTGCCGGACGAGGAAACGGCCGTCCGCGCCGTTGGCGGGGTCGTCGGTACCGCACCGGTCTTCGAGCTGCCCGACGACGTCAAGCCCGCGCGCGCTCCTGGCGAGGTCGTCGGCACCGTGGCGTTCCCCGGGCTGCCTGAGGTCGACACCGTCGTGCGAACCCATGGCGAGGCCGTGGACGCCTGGCCTGCTCCCGCCGAGCCGGCACCGCCGCGCCGGCGACGGATCGTGTGGCTGTCGGCGGCGGTTGCGGGGGCCGTCGTGCTGGTCGCCGCCGGGACGTACGGTGTGGTCGCCCTGACCGGCAACCTTCCCGAACCCGGACCCACCACCCCGGTGGATGCCCTGCCCGGAGCGGGAGCGACTCTCCCGGTCGAGGCGCCCGCGGGTTTCGACCAGGCCGCGCTCTGGTCGGTCCCGGTCGGTGACGAACCACAGATCCTGCTCACCCCCGACGGCGGTGTGCTCGCCGCGCCCGTCGGGGACGGCACGTTCACCATCTTCGACCGCGCCAAGGGCACCGTGACCTGGGAAGGGCAGGACCCGGTCGACGGCCTGCGCCTGTCCCAGATCGGCGCGGAGCCGGTGCTGGCCGCCGACAGCCCCGGAACGCTGCACGTGTGGCCGCTGGAAGCCCCCGACCCCGCGGGCGTGGCGCCCACCACCATCGACCTCGGCAGCGACGAGGCCGAGGTCACCTACGGCGGCACGGCACCGCTGATCGTGCTCCCGGACCAGAAGGTGGCCCTGTTGGACAAGAAGAGCGCTACCGCGATCACCCTCGAGGTGCCCGACGGTGCGACCCCGGTGGCCGCGACCCCCCAGCACGTCATCGCGGTCGGGCCCGGCGTGTGGTGGACCATCAGCCCTGACGCGGACCCGGTCCGCAAGAACCTGCCCAGGCCGAAGCAGGCGGTCGGTGACCCGACGGCGGCGATCGCCGTGGGCGGCAACCAGCTCGCCGTGGTCTGGCCCACCAAGGACTCCGAGAAGGACGTCCTGGCCCTGGTCGGCCTGAACCGCAACACCATCCGCGCGTCCGCCCTGATCCGGTCCTCGGCGTTCCCGCCAGGCACCGAACCGGTGCGCGATCGCGCAGGCTCTACCCGGACGCTCGGGCCGGTGCTCGTGGACGTCGGCCCCAAACCCGTGGTCGCCGACCTCGGGGAGATGACGCCCGAGGCAGTGATCGGGCGCACCGTGTACGGCACGAGCGAGGACAAGCCTGCCGTCGCGACCCTGGGTCCCGACGGCGTCAAGCTCAAGGTCGCCGAGAACCCCGGCGAGAGCGCACCCGTGGCGGCGGTGACCAAGAACATCGCGTTCGTCGTGGCGACACAGGGCGACGAGACCGTCCTGTACGCACTGCCCCGCACCGAAGCGAAGAAGCCCTGACCGGGCGAACTTTCGTGGCGCATGCCTGATTCACCTGCTTCACTCGGCACATGATCCTGCGCTCGACGGCGTCGCGCCGAGCACGCGCGACCCTCGC
Source organism: Promicromonospora alba (assembly GCF_042654905.1). Taxonomy (NCBI): domain Bacteria; kingdom Bacillati; phylum Actinomycetota; class Actinomycetes; order Micrococcales; family Promicromonosporaceae; genus Promicromonospora; species Promicromonospora alba. The sequence continues at coordinate 145,707 of NZ_JBHSFI010000003.1, read as the reverse complement.
CCCAGTTCTTTCCCTCCTCTTCGTCGGCTCGCTGGCGGTGGGCGCGGTGCCCGCCCAGTCGGCGACCAAGACCTCACCGTCAGCCGGGACGGCTACCGCTGACATTCCCTGGACCACGTGCGCGAACGAGGCTGCTGCGGCCTTCGACTGCGCCACGATCGAGGTCCCCTCCGACTACGACGAGCCGCAGGGGCCCACCACCACTGTCGCGGTGACCCGCCTGCCCGCGCTGGACCAGGAGAACCGCATCGGCAGCGCGGTGGTCAACTTCGGCGGGCCCGGCGGCCCGGGCGTGGCGACCCTGCACGGCATCGGCCAGGGGCTCTTCGACGCGTCCGTCCGCGAGCGCTTCGACATCGTCAGCTTCGACCCGCGCGGCATCGGGATGTCTGATCCGACCACATGCTTCCCCACGCTCGAGGACGAGCAGGAGTTCATGGCGTCGAGCCTGATCCTCCCGCAGGACGCGTCGGAGAACTCCCGGTTCGTCCGTGAGGCGGCGACGCTCGCCAGGGGCTGCACGATCTTCGGCGGCGACCGCCTGGCGACGGCGTCGACGGCCAACGTGGCCCGCGACATGGACGTGCTGCGGGAGCGGCTGGGCGAGGACACGCTCACCTACGTGGGCTACTCGTACGGCACGGTCCTTGGCGCGACGTACGGGAAGCTCTTCCCGGACAACGTGCGCGCGATGGTGCTCGACGGCACGCTCGACCCCCGGGTGTGGACGGGAGACGCGGGCGGCAAGCTCTTCGGCGACCGGATCCGGCAGGCGGAGGGCGCCAGCGAGACCTACGCCGAGTTCGTGCGGCTCTGCACCGAGGCGGGCGAGCGGTGCGCGCTCAACGGCCTGGGGGATCCTGCTGAGGTCGTCGAGGGCGTCTACGCGGCGCTGAAGGAGCAGCCCGTCGAGCTCCCGACGGGCCCAGGGACCACCATGACGTTCGGGTACGGCCACCTGGTGGGCCAGATGTTCTTCACGATGTGGGACTCGGCGGACTGGGAGAGCCAGGCGGCCTTCGTCGCACAGCTCGCGCTCATGACCGGCGTCGCCCCGTCGACGAGCGCCGAGGCCACCCGGGGCTCTGGCCCGTCGATCAGCGAGCTGCTGCGCCGCCTCGGTATCTCGGAGGACTACCAGTCCATCGGTGGCCAGGTCGGCCCCGTCTGCGCGGACGCCGACTTCCCGGGCCGCGTGTCGTCCTACCCGGGCAAGGTCGAGGCGCTCAACGAGCAGTACCCGCACTTCGGGCTGTTCCGCGGCTGGCTCGGCATCCAGTGCGAGTTCGTCCCCGTCGACGACGAGGACGCGTACGCCGGCCCGTGGGAGCAGACGACGCAGCAGCCGGTGCTCGTGATCGGGACCCGGTTCGACCCGGCCACGAGCTACCACTTCACCGCGCCGTACGCCTCCCTGTGGCCGGACGCCCGGGTGCTCACCGTCGACGGCTGGGGACACACGACGATCGGCCGGAGCAACTGCGCCGACGCGGCGATCGCGGACTACCTCGTCACGCTCGAGGCCGACGACGGCGCGGTGTGCGAGCAGGACCTGGTGCCGTTCGCACCGGCCGGCTGACCGTCGTATCCGCGAAGTAGAGCGCCTGTCCGGGTCTCCTGGCAACAACAAGGAGACCCGGACAGGCGCTCTACTTCGCGGGAACGACTTTCAGGCCCGCAGGGTCTCCAGGTGCTCGGCGATCCGGCCGATCGCCTCGGTGAGGACGTCGACGTCGGGCAGCGTCACGAGGCGGAAGTGGTCGGGCTCCGGCCAGTTGAACCCGGACCCGTGCGTGACCAGGATCTTCTTGTCGCGCAGCAGCCCGATCACGAAGGCCTCGTCGTCCTTGATCCGGTACACATCGGGATCCAGCCGCGGGAAGCAGTACAGCGCCCCGCGCGGCCGCACCGACGTGACGCCCGGGATGTCGTTGAGCAGCTTGTCCGCGAGCATCGACTGCTCGTAGAACCGGCCGCCGGGCACGATGAACTGCTCGATCGACTGGTAGCCGCCCAGCGCCGTCTGGATGGCGTGCTGTGCGGGCACGTTGGCGCACATGCGCATGTTCGCGACGAGGGTGAGGCCCTCGAGGAAGTCCCTGGCCCGGTGCTTGGGGCCAGAGATCATGGCCCAGCCGGACCGGTAGCCGCAGACCCGGTACGCCTTCGACAGGCCGCTGAACGTGATGCACAGGACGTCGTCCGCGGCGAAGGTCGCGGTGTGGTGGTGCGTGGCGCCGTCGAACAGGATCTTCTCGTAGATCTCGTCGCTCAGGAGGATCAGGTCGTGCTTGCGGGCCAGCTCCGCGAGGCCCTTGACGGTCGACTCGCTGTAGACGGCGCCCGTCGGGTTGTTCGGGTTGATGACGACCAGTGCCCGGGTGGCGGGAGTGATCAGCGACTCGATGTTCTCCAGGTCGGGGTTCCACCCGTTGGACTCGTCGCAGAGGTAGTGCACCGGCCTGCCGCCCTGCAGGCTCACGGCCCCGGTCCACAGCGGGTAGTCCGGCGCGGGGATCAGCACCTCGTCGCCGTCGTCGATCAGGGCCTGCAGCACCAGGCTGATCATCTCGGAGACGCCGTTGCCGATGAAGACGTCGTCCACGCGCGTGTCGAGGCCGTGGGTCTGGTAGTAGTTCGCGACGGCCGTCCGCGCCGAGTAGATGCCCCGGCTGTCGCTGTACCCCTGTGCGTCGGGCAGGTGGTGGATCATGTCCGCCAGGATCGCCTCGGGCGCCTCGAAGCCGAACGGCGCCGGGTTGCCGACGTTCAGCTTGAGGACCTTGTGCCCCTCCGCCTCGAGCCGGTACGCCTCCTCGAGGATCGGACCCCGGACGTCGTAGCGGACGGACTTCAGCTTGCGGCTCTGCTTGATCTCTCGCACCGGCTCATGCTCTCAGACCGCACGGCCGACGTCGTACGAAGTTCACCCGGGCAACCAGCCGGTTCCGGCCGGACGGGATCCGCCGCGCCAGTAGCCTCCGGTCGGGCGGTGACGCCCCCCAGTACTCGAGCACCCGGACAGGTAACTCATGGCCACCACACGTGACGCGGCACCGACCGCCGAATTCTTCGACCCCTGGGCACACCTGCCCGACGGCGCCGCGCTGCGAGCAGCCTGCGAGACGGGCGACGCCGCCTCGGCGCTCGCCGTCCTGCGCGGCCTCACCAGGAACGACGACCTCCTGGCCACGCTGTGGACGATCGCGGGCCACGCGGTCGGCAAGGAGGGCTCCCGGCTCACGGAGGCGATCGAGGCGGCCGACGACGGCACGCCGCTCGCGCGTACCCTGCGCGCGCTCAGGTACGTCACCGAGGGCTGGGAGGCCCGGTCGCACGCCCAGGCGCAGTTCGTCTCCGCGAGCCAGTTCGAGCAGTTCCACGACTGGCTGCGGCGGGCCGAACGGATCCTGTTCGACGTGTGCTCGCAGCACCCCGGCTACCTGCCTGCCTGGGAAGCCCGGATCACGACGTCCCGCGGACTCGGCCTCGGGGTCGGTGAGACCCGTCGCCGGTACGACCGGCTGGCCGCTCTCGACCCGCAGGTGTTCGCCGCGCAGCAGGCCTGCCTCCAGCAGATCGTGCCCAAGTGGGGCGGCTCGTGGGAGCAGGCCTCGACGTTCGTCACGGAGTGCGCCGCACAGGCCGGACCGGGATCGCTCGGCCACCTGCTCGTGGTCGACCTGGCGATCGAGCGCTGGGTCGACGGCGAGAAGACCGTCCCGCCGGCGATGATCGACCGGGTTCGCCAGGCGGCGACGCAGTCGGTGTGGAACCCCCACCACGTGCCGAGCGCGATCACCCCGACCGCCCACGCGAACCTCGCCCTGTTCTTCTCGCTGGCCGGAGTGCCGGCGGATGCGTGGCTGCACTTCGCCGCCGTCGGACCGGCACCCGTCGAGGGCATGTGGGGGTACTACAACGCACCCGAGCAGATGTACCGCAGCCACCGTGACACCGCCGCCAAGGCCGCGGCGAAGGTGGCCGGCGGCCCCACGGGCGCACGCGCATGACCGCCGTCACGCTCCCCGACCTGTCCGAGTTCCCCGGAGTCACCCTTGCCGAGGCCGACGGCGTGCCGGTGCTCCTCGCGCCACGCGAGGGCAACACCGGCGGCGGCATCATCTTCCGCGTCGGCTCGGCGCACGAGACGCTCGCCACCGCGGGGATCACCCACCTCATCGAGCACCTCGCCCTGCGCGACCAGGTCCTCAGCGAGGCGCACCTGAACGGGCAGACGCACGCGGACGTCACCCTGTTCCACGTCGGAGGCTCCGCCACCGACGTCGTCACCTACCTGAACGACGTCTGCTCGGCGCTGCGCGCCCTGCCGGTGGACCTCATCGACACCGAGAAGGACATCCTCCGCTCCGAGGCCGCAGGGAAACACCGCGGGTTCGGCGCACGACTCCGGATCAGCAGGCACGGCGCTCGCGGCTTCGGCCTGGCCGGGTACGGCGAGCGGGGCCTCGACCGGATCACTACCGACGAGGTGCTCGACTGGGCGTCCACGTGGTTCACGCGGGAGAACGCCGTCGCCTGGGTCACGGCGGACGCGCTGCCCGAGGGCCTCGACCTGAGGCTGCCGGCGGGTGAGCGGATGCCGCCGCCGGTCCTCACGGACGTGCTCGGGACGGGCCCCGCCTACCTCACCGGCCTGGAGGACGGCGTCGCGCTGGACACCGTCGTGCCCCGCGGCACCGCCGGACGACTGACGTCCCGCGTGCTCCGGGAGGTGCTGCACCGCGACCTGCGCGGCACCGCCGACATCGCGAGCACCATCGACGTCGACCACGACTTCCTCGACGCGGAGCACGCGCGCCTGTCCGTGGTGGTCCAGGGCACCGAGGGGCAACAGGGCGCGGCCGCCGGAGGCCTGGCCGACGCGCTGAGCGGCCTGCGGTTCCACGTGACCGACGAGGACCTGGCCGCGGCACGTGCGGGAGCCGTCGAGGAGCTCACCGAGGCCGCGGCGGCGCCCGCGGCGGACCTCCTTCCGGGGCTGGCCCACCGCATGGTCACCGGGCGCCCGCTCGACGGACCGGAGCGGATGCGGGAGCAGGTGGTGAGCGTCACGGCGGACGACGTCCGTGCCGTCGCCCGCGAGGCGTGGGGGAACGCGCTGTGGTTCGGCCCGGTCGACATGGACTGGGCGGGGATCGACCCCGCGGCCAGCTGGTCGGCGCGGCGCGCCGAGGGCCGTAGCTTCCAGCGCATCGACGTACCGGACCTCTCGCTCGTCCTGGCAGCCGACGGCGTCGGGACGGTGACCCCTCAAGGCGCCGTCACCGTCCGGTTCGAGGACTGCGTGCTGCTGGAGACCGTGCCCGACGGCGCCCGTGCGCTCACGGGGGCGGACGGGTTCCGGATCCTGATCGAGCCGACGCTGTACGGCGGACTGGACCCGGCGGCGGTCGCCGCGCACGTGGACCACCGCGTCCCGCCGGACGTGGTGGTGCACCTGCCCGCGCGGGATCCGGACGACATCCCGGTGGCGCGGCCGCCGGCGAAGGAAGCCGTTCCACGCGTCAAGGCCGACGCCGGACCACGCTCGGTCCTGGCGACGGTCGGCTTCGTCCTCGGCCTCTGGGTGGCGGGCGTGGTCGTGCTCGGCGGCGGTCAGGTGTTCCTGCAGGAGGCCTTCGACGTCAACATCCGGCTGGGCTTCCTGCCCCTGCTCGCCCTCGGCTGGGCGACGTACGGCCTCATCAAGAAGCGACACCCGAAGGAAGACCGATGACGACCGACGCGCAGACCCGCCCGCGCGAGCTGTACGCACACCGGCCGGGGCGGGCGACGGGCGGACTTGTGTTCCGGGTCGGGTACGCCGACGAGACCCTGCCCACCAGTGGCACCACTGCTCTCGTCGTGGCGCTCGCGCTCCGTGCGGTCGAGCGACCGGGACTCGACGTCGCCGCCTCGGTGGGCCCCACCGTGACCGAGGTGCGGGTGAGCGGGTCCGAAGACCGGATACGGACCACGCTGCGCGACCTGTCGCGCGCCCTGGCGGACCTGCCGGTGCGGCACCGCGGGACCGAGACCCGTGCGCTGCGGGAGCGCGCGACCGACGGCGCCGTCCTGCCGCCCTGGCGATACGGGCTGCAGGGCTACGGCCTCGGCCCCGGCGAGTACACGGGGCTGTACCGGGCGACCGACGAGCACCTGCGGGCCTGGGCACGCGAGCGCTTCGCCGGCTCGAACGCCGTCGCCTGGTTCACCGGGGAGACCGCGCCGGACCTCGACATTCCGCTGCCCGACGCCATGGGCGCGGCGGCGCTGCTGCCGCCGCCCGTCCACGGTCTGACGCAGCAGCTTCCCGCCGATGCTCCCGCTGGCGGGACGCAGGTGCTCTGGGACGCCCTCGTGCCCGACGTGCCGGCAGTCGCCGTGCTCGCGGAGGTCGCCCGACGGGCGTTGTTCAAGAACCTGCGCCACGACCGCGGCTGGACGTACGACGTGTCCACGTCGGTCGACGTCCTCGACGGCGAGCACGTCACGCTGCAGATCGCCGCGGGACTGCGTGGGGAGACCGCCGCGGCGGCGACCGGCGAGTTCCTGGACACCTGGGGGCGGCTCCGGTACGCCGTCGACGCGGACGAGCTGGAGGCAGCACGCGCGCACCTCCTGGTCGCGTTCGACGAACCGCACCGGGAAGCCGCCTGGCTCCCCGACGACGCGGTCCGGACCCTGCTGGGCCGACCGGTCCCGACGCCGGCCGAGCGCCGCGCCGCGATCGCCGCGGTGACCGCCGCCGACGTCATCTCGCTCGCGCACCAGGCGTGGGACTCGGGGCTGCTGGTCGCACCCGTCGGACAGGGCTGGGCGGGCACGTCGCTCATCACCCGCGGTGCGGGCGAACCCGTTCCGGGCCGGGCCTTCGAGCGCATCGACGCCGACGCGACGATCGTGGTCGGCGACGCCGGCGCCACGCTGCGCGACGGGCGGACCCGGACCACCATCCGGTTCGACGAGACCGCCGCACTCCTGGTCTACCCCGACGGAGGCAGGCTCCTTGTCGGGCTCGACGGCGCGCAGGTCCCGTTCGAGCCCACGCTGCACGACGACCTGAGCGCACGAGGCGTCGCGGAGCTCGTCGACCCGAACCTGCCCGCGGAGCTGGTGATCCCGGTGCCGCGCCAGGAGGCCCCGGAACGGCCCGGCAGCGACCAGATCCAGCGGGTCGAGCAGGCACGCATCGAACGCCAGGTCGAGGAGGGCACGCTCACGGGCAGCAACCGCGAGATGGCGGTGGCCGTCGGGAGACTGGCGTTCGTCATCCTGCTCGGCCTGGTGCTGCTCGCCGGGGCCGGCGGCACGATCCTCTGCCTCGCGACCCTCATGGCCTGGGCGGGGGCGTGGCCGGACGGGCCCTGGGAGGTACCCGCCCTCGTGGTCCCGGCGGGCCTGGTCTCCGCCGGCGTGACCTGGCTCTGCTATCGGAAGATCGTGCGGCTGGGGGACGCGGCGGGTGACGGGGCGAACCGCTGACGGCCGACGGGCAGGTCAGCTCTCCGCGAGTCGCGCGGGGAACCCGCCCGTCGCGATCGGCCCCCAGCGCTCGATCGTGATCCGCACTATCGACTTGCCCTGCTCGACCATGGCCGCGCGGTACTCGTCCCAGTCGGGGTGCTCCTTGCCCGCGGCGGCGCGGAAGTAGTCGACGAGCGGCTCGACCGACTCCGGGATGTCCAGCACCTCGGCGGTGCCGTCCACCTGGACCCAGGCGTCACCGAAGTCCTCGCCCAGCGCCATGAACGACGCCGCGGGCCTCGCCTTCAGGTTCCGTACCTTGGCCCGCTCCGGGTACGTGGAGACGACGACGCGACCCTGCGGGTCCACGCCGTAGGTGACGGGGCTGAGCTGCGGGGCGCCGTCGGCCCTGCTGGTCACGAGGATCCCGTTGCGGCGCGAGCGGAGGAACTCCAGCAGCTCGTCACGGGTCACGGTCGTGTTGGTCGCGATAGTCCTGGGCATGAGCGCCAGGCTACGCCGGACCACCCACACCCCGGCCGACGGCGCCAAGGAGCCGCGACGGTGACTAGAATTCTCGGGACCCTCACCCCCACGCTGGAAGGACCTCTCAGTGCTCCGCACCAACACGGCCGGCTCGCTACGAGCCGAGCACATCGGCCAGACCGTCACTCTCACGGGCTGGGTCGATCGCCGCCGTGACCACGGAGGAGTGGCGTTCATCGACCTGCGTGACGCATCGGGCATCGCCCAGGTGGTCATCCGGGACGAGGAGATCGCCCACCCGCTGCGCGCGGAGTACGTGCTGCAGGTGACCGGTGAGGTCGGACGCCGCCCCGAAGGTAACGCGAACCCCAACCTCGCCACCGGCGAGATCGAGGTCGTCGCGACCGAGGTCGTCACGCTCAACGAGTCGGCCCCGCTGCCCTTCCAGGTCTCCACCGCGCTCGCGGACACCGAGGTCATCGGCGAGGAGGCGCGCCTCAAGCACCGCTACCTCGACCTGCGCCGGCCGGCTCCGGCCGCCGCGCTGCGCCTGCGCTCGAAGGCCAACCAGGCCGCGCGGCGCGTGCTGGACGCGCAGGACTTCGTCGAGATCGAGACGCCGACGCTCACCCGGTCCACCCCGGAGGGTGCTCGCGACTTCCTGGTCCCGGCCCGCCTGGCGCCCGGCTCCTGGTACGCCCTGCCGCAGTCGCCGCAGCTCTTCAAGCAGCTGCTCATGGTCAGCGGCATGGAGCGCTACTACCAGATCGCCCGCTGCTACCGCGACGAGGACTTCCGCGCGGACCGGCAGCCGGAGTTCACGCAGCTCGACGTCGAGATGAGCTTCGTGGACCAGGACGACGTCATCGCCCTGGGGGAGCAGATCCTGCAGGCCCTGTGGGCCCTGGTCGACGTCGAGATCCCGACCCCGATCCAGCGCATGACGTTCCACGAGGCCATGCGCCTGTACGGCTCGGACAAGCCCGACCTGCGCTTCGGCAACCCGATCGTCGAGCTCACCGACTTCTTCGCCGACACGCCGTTCCGCGTCTTCCAGGCGGAGTACGTGGGCGCCGTCGTCATGCAGGGTGGGGCGTCCCAGCCTCGTCGCCAGTTCGACGCGTGGCAGGAGTGGGCCAAGCAGCGCGGCGCGCGCGGCCTCGCCTACGTGACGTTCTCGGAGGAGGGCGAGCTCGGCGGCCCGGTCGCCAAGAACCTGTCCGACGACGAGCGGGCGAACCTCGCGAAGGTCACCGGCGCGGAGCCGGGCGACGCGGTGTTCTTCGCCGCTGGCAAGACCACTGACTCCCGCTCGCTGCTCGGTGCCGCGCGCGTCGAGATCGCGCACCGGACCGGCCAGATCGACGAGGACGCCTGGGCCTTCGTGTGGATCGTCGATGCGCCGCTGTTCAAGCCGGCCGGCGAGGACGACGACGTCGACCTCGGCTCGTCCGCCTGGACCGCGGTGCACCACGCCTTCACGTCGCCCACCCCCGAGTGGGTCGACAGGTTCGAGGAGGCGCCCGGCGACGCCCTCGCCTACGCGTACGACATCGTGTGCAACGGCAACGAGATCGGTGGCGGCTCGATCCGTATCCACCGTCGTGACGTGCAGGAGCGCGTCTTCGAGGTCATGGGCATCGGGCAGGAGGAGGCGCAGGAGAAGTTCGGCTTCCTGCTCGACGCCTTCGCGTTCGGCGCCCCGCCGCACGGCGGCATCGCGTTCGGCTGGGACCGCATCGTCGCCCTGCTGACGAAGTCGGCATCGATCCGCGACGTCATCGCGTTCCCGAAGTCGGGCGGCGGCTTCGACCCGCTGACGGCGGCCCCGGCGCCGATCACGCCCGAGCAGCGCAAGGAGGCCGGCGTGGACTTCAAGCCCGAGGCCGCAAAGCCGGTGGCTGCCACCACCACGGCATGACAAGAGGTACCTGACCGAGGTATCGAGGCCCTGGCCGGAGAGATCTTCTCCGGCCAGGGCCTCGGCCGTGTCACGTCCGTGGGCGCGATACCGGGCCTGATCCGCGTGTTTCCCGGGCGCGCCCTGTCGATCACTGGTTAGGTGGAACCGGGGCGCCGGTCCCGGCACCCCGGGACACAGACCTGGAAGGTGGCCTCATGACCGAGAACGCAGGCGGCACACCGCGCGATCCTCAGCAGGACCCGGAGACGCAGCCCACCCAGCCCCTGCCGGAGTCGTCACCCGGCGCTGAGCCCCCGGCGGGTCCAGCGGATCCGGACCGCACGGAATCCTTCGAGCGCACGGAATCCTTCGAGCAGAGCGGTGCTACGGCGCCCTACGGGCAGCCCGCCGTGAGCACGCCCTACGAGCAGCCTGCTGACCCCGCGCCCTACGGGCAGCCCGCGGCCCCGGCCGCCCCGCAGTACGGGTACACGCCCTCGCCGCCCAAGAACGACCTGGCTGTCTGGTCGCTGGTCACCGGAATCCTCAGCTACGTGATGTGCCCGATCCTGCTCGGCGTCGCCGCGATCATCACGGGAACCATGGGCCGCAGGGCCGCCGACGAGGGCCTGGCGGACAACCGCGGCATGGCCACCGCCGGCGTGATCCTGGGCTGGGTCAACATCGGGCTGTCGATCCTCGGCATAGTGCTCTTCTTCATCCTGCTGAGCGCCGGACTGCTCGCCGGAGCCTTCGGCGAGTGGAGCGACGTGAACGACATGAACGGCTATGGCTACTGACACCTCGGCCCGCACGGGGCCGGGCAGATCTCTCCGGCCAAGGGCGTGTGTTTCACGTGCTCCGGACGGCCTCCGACCTGTAGGTTTGGCCTCTCTCCGCCGGTTCAGCCCCGGCACCACGCAATCAGAAAGGCAGCACGATGACCCAGCCTGACGGCGGCCAGTCGCCGTACGACCCGCCGCAGCAGCCGGAGCAGGGCCAGCCGGCCACACCGCCGCCGGGCTCGGTTCCCGGGCAGCCCGCGCCGTACGAGCAGCAGCCGTACGAGCAGCAGCCGAACCAGCAGCAGCCCTATCAGCAGCAGTACGAGCAGGCGCCGGTCTACGCGCAGGGTGGGCAGCCCGCGCCGTACGGTGCCGCGCCGCTGCCGAAGAACGGCCTCGGCGTGTGGTCGCTCGTGCTGGGCATCCTGGCCGTGCTCGGCTGCGGCCTGCTCACGGGTATCGCCGCGATCATCACGGGTCACAAGAGCCGCAAGGCCCAGCAGGAGGGCCAGGCCGACAACGGCGCCATGGGCCTCGTGGGCATCATCACCGGCTGGGTCGGCATCGCGTGGACCACTGTCGTGTACGGCTTCCTCATCGCCGGCGCGATCACGCTGGCCACGACGGCCAACGACCCTGCCTTCCAGGAGCAGATGGACCAGATGGAGCAGGAGTACGGCGACAGCGGTCAGACCATGGACCCTGAGCTCGAGGAGCTCATGGACGAGCTCGAGAACCTCGAGAACAGCTGATACACCCGTAGCCGGTCAGCCCGCCGCATCCGAGGTGATAACTTCTCGGTCGCGGCGGGCTGACTCGTCGTCTTGCGTCCGCGCCGCGTGGCGCGGCTGAGCCTGGAAGGCAGCCCCCGATGACCCAGCCCGACGACGGGTACGTCCCCCACGACCCGTCGAACCAGCCGGCTGTCCCGCAGCCGCCGGGGGACCAGCCCCCGTCTCCGCCCGTGCCGCCGCCCGCTGATGCGGTGTCCGCGCATCCCGTGCAGCACCCGTCGGACCAGCCGTTCCAGGATTCCCCGGGTCCGGCTGCGCAGTACCCGACCGGCCAGCAGACCTCCGGTCAGTACCCGGCGGGTCAGTACCCGACCGGGCCGCAGCCGACGGGTCAGTACCCGACGGGTCAGTACCCGACGGGTCAGTACCCGGCCGGCCAGTACCCGACGGGCCAGTACCCGACCGGCCAGTACCCCTCCGGACAGCTGCAGCCGCACGCGCCGCAGGGTCAGGTGCAGTACCAGTACGGCCCGCCGCAGCAGTACGGTTACGCGCCCCCGCCGCCGAAGAACGATCTGGGCGTCTGGTCCCTGGTGACCGGCATCCTGAGCTGGATCCTCTGCCCGCTCGTCCTCGGCATCGTCGCGGTCGCCACCGGGAACGCCAGCAGGAAGGCGATCCGGGACGGCCTGGCGAACAACACCGGTGCGGCGACGGCCGGACTCATCCTCGGCTGGATCAACATCGCCTTGTTCGGCGCCGGGATCCTGGTGTGGCTCGGCATAGTGATCGTGGGGCTCCTCGGAGCGGGGCTCGCGGTCTCCCAGACATGAGTCCGATCAGATCGCTGGCCATGGAGCACGCCCTGGCACCCCGCACGTGGAAGGCACGAGCATGACCCAGCCGGACGAGTGGAAGTCCCCGTACGAGCCTCCGCGGGAGAACACCCCAGGCCCCGCCCCTGACCAGGCTCCGACGCCGGACCAGGCCCCCGCGCCGGACCAGGCAGCGGTACCGCCCCCGTACGGACAGCCGTACCCGGACCTGCAGCAGCCCGCGCCGCCCCAGCCCTACCAGCCGGGGCCCGCCGAGCAGCAGCCGTTCTCCCAGCAGCCGTATCGGCAGCCCTATCAGCAGCCGTATCAGCAGGTCGGCTCGCCCGGGCCGTACCAGCCGCACGCGGGGCAGTACGGAGCTCCCTACGGGTACACCGCCCCCGCCGAGAAGAACGCGCTCGGCGTGTGGTCGCTCGTGCTGGGCATCCTCAGCGTCGTCATGCTGTTCACCTGCTTCGTCGGCTTCCTCGCGGCCATCCCCGCGCTCATCACGGGGTACATGAGCCGCAAGGCCAACAAGGAGGGCCTTGCCGACAACCCCGGTCTGGCCCTCGGTGGCATCGTCACCGGCTGGGTCACCATCGGGCTGACGGTTCTCGGCGGCATCGGCCTCGCGATCCTGGTCAGCATCCCGGAGTTCCGGGAGGGCTTCTCCGATGGCTTCAACGGCTCCTCCAGCTACTCGGACTACTCCGACTACTGACCCCTGGCCGCCGCGACGTAACCGTCGGGGCGGACCAGCAGGGTCGTGGCGCCGCCGTCGGCCCTGCGGACCACCACGCGCTCGGCGAGGTCTACCTCGCCGAGCGCGCCGGGCAGGTCCGGCGTCGGCGCACCCGCGGGGGCGACCAGGACGAACCGGCCAGCGCGCAGCGCCTCGGCGAGGCGCGAGCCGCCCTCCAGCGGCAGGTCGCGGGCCCGCGACCCGACCAGCGGGTGCGCCCCGCGCGGGCTCCGGTACGCGACGCCGAGCGCGGACACGGTGAGCGCGGCCCGGCGCCGGATCGGGGCGACGTGCGACACGACGCCGATCACGGATCGGCGCACGACCGCGAACAGCGGTCCCGGGAGGGTGGCCACCCGCAGGATGCCGCCGCTCGCCCGCAGCACCTGCTTGCCGACGGGGTGCCGCTCGGCCTCGTAGCTGTCGAGGACGGCGGCCCCCGCGCCGTCGGGCAGCCGCAGCGCGGCGGCGAGCTTCCAGCCCAGGTTCGCGGCGTCCTGCATGCCCGTGTTCATACCGAGGCCGCCCGCCGGGCTGTGCACGTGGGCGGCGTCGCCCGCCAGCAGCACGCGGCCCTCGCGGTAGGTGGGTGCCTGCCGCTCGTCCGCGTGGAAGCGGGACAGGAAGCGCGGGTCGTGCATGCCGAAGTCGTCCTTCAGCGTGGCACGCGCGATCGATCGCACCTCGTCGAGGTCGACCGGCTCGTCCTCGCTGACGTCGCGGTTGCCGTGCCAGCCGATGAACCGGTACCAGCCGTCGCCGAACGGCGCGAGGAAGCCCAGCGAGTTGTTCTCGGCCGAGACCGTGATGAGATCGCCGGGCTTGCGGGCGAGCCGGACGTCGGCCAGGACCATCGAGCGGATGACGGCGCGGCCCGGGAACGGGATGCCGACAGCTCCCCGCACCGCGGACCGGGCGCCGTCGGTGCCGACCACGTACGCGGCGCGCAGCGACGACCCGTCGGCGATGGTGACGGTGACGCTCTCGGCGTCCTGAGTCAGGCCCGTGACCTCGGCGTCGTGCCGGAACACGGCGCCGGCCTCCTCGGCCCGCCGGCGCAGCAGCCGCTCCACCTCGTACTGCGGAGCGATCAGCACGTACTGGAACCGGGACGGCAGGTCCGCCAGGTTGATCGTGAGGCGCTGGAAGAGCTGGAGGCTCCGGACCGGCTGGCCCTTGGGGAGCAGCTCGTCCGCGAGGCCTCGCGCGTCGAGCACCTCGAGACTGCGGGCGTGGACCGCGAACGCCCGGGTGAGGTTGCTCAGCCCTGCCGGACGCTTCTCCAGCACGGTGACGCGGGCTCCCGCGGCGGCGAGGTCTCCGGCGAGCAGGAGGCCGGTAGGCCCCGCTCCGACAACTATGACGTCCGTGTGCATGGCATCCGTGTTCATGGTGTCCTCCTCGGCTGTCCCGCCGGCAGCTGTTCCGTCGACGGCCGTTGGTGAACGCGTGTTCGCCAACGCTTGTTTGCCAACGCTTGTTGACCACCCTAGCCAGCGTGGTGAGCACACGTCAACAGATGTTGGCCTACAGTTGTTGGCATGACAGGTTCAGAAGCCCCGCGCCGCTCCGACGCGACCCGCGCCGCGATCCTGGAGGCCGCGAAGGAGCGCTTCGCGGCCGACGGGTACGAACGCGCGACGGTGCGCGCCATCGCACGCGACGCCGGTATCGACCCCTCCATGGTCATGCGCTACTACGGCTCCAAGGAAGGCCTGTTCGCCGCGGTGATCGACGTCGAGCTCGACTTCCCGGACCTCAGCGCGATCGACCCGGACCGGCTGGGCGTCGTCCTGGTCACGCACTTCCTGGAGCTTTGGGAGCGGGACACCGTGCTGCGGACCCTGCTGCGTGTGGGCGTGACCAACGAGTCCGGCTCGGACCGCCTGCGCCAGGTCTTCGGCACCCAGCTCGTGCCGGCCGCTCGGGCGTTCGTGCCCGACCCGGCTGACGCCGAACGCCGCGCCGCACTCGTGGCCTCGCAGGTGCTCGGCATGGCGCTGGTGCGGTACGTGCTGAAGTTCGGTCCGGCCGCGGACATGTCCCGCGACGACGTCGTCGCCTGGCTCGCGCCCACCGTGCAGCGGTACATCACCGCGGAGGCGCCGTGACCTGTGGCGTGACCTGCGCCGTGACCTGTGGTGCGGCTCGTCCGGCCCTGTCCGGCCAGGGGCTCAGCCCGCCCGGGGCCAGACGACGGTGAACCTGGCGCCGCCGTCCGGCGACTCGCCGACCGCGACCCGGCCGCCCCGGCGGCGGACGAGCTCGGCGACCAGCGCCAGGCCGAGCCCTGCGCCGCCGGAGGCGCGGGCGCGGTCGTCGGAGACCCGGTAGAAGCGGTCGAAGATCTTCGTCCGGTGCTCCGGCCGGACACCCGGCCCGTCGTCGTCGACGAGCACGCGGACGGTGGACCGGCTCGCGAGCACCGACATCACCACGCGCGTGCGGGTGTACCGGCAGGCATTGCGCAGCAGGTTGTCGAGGACGAGCTCGACCTCGGTGTGCGCCGCGGCCGCCCAGGCCTCGCCGCTCATGGCGTTGACCACCAACTGCACCGGCTGCTCCCCGGCGCGGTCCACGGCGGCGCGCACCTCGCCCACCAGGTCCACGGTCTCGGACGGCGGGAGCTCGCCGGCGTCCGAGCGGGCCAGCACCAGCAGCCCGTCGAGCAGCGCCGAGAGCCGCTCGGCATCGGCCAGGACGTCGGCGTGCACCTCGTGCGAGAGCTCCGGGTCGGGGTTGGCCACCGCGACCTCCGACTGCAGGCGGATGGACGCCACGGGGGACCGCAGCTCGTGCGCGGCGTCGCCCGTGAACCGCCGCAGGCGTTCCGCGGTGGCGTCCTGCTGGTCCAGCAGGGCGTTGAAGTCGTCGGCCAGGGCGCGCAGCTCGCCGGCCGCGGCGTCGGGCACCGTCACGCGTTCACCGGGCGCGAGACCGCGGACGGACCGGCGCATCCGCGCGACCGGGCGCAGCGCCGACCCGACGGCGAACCAGATCGCCACCCCCGCGACGACCGTCCCGACCAGCGCCGTCACCAGCAGCCACCGGCTGCCCGACGCCTCGGCGGCACGCTGCCCCACGAGCCCGGCCCCGACGACCACGAGCCGCTGGCTGCCGTCCGGGGCGGTGACGACGGCGCCGTGCCAGCGGACCGGCCCCCGGCCGTCCGCGGTGGTCGGCGTGCCGGCCTTCAGGCTGCGCACCTCGTCGCGCGTCAGTGCCGGCGGTGCGCCGTCGTCGACGGGACTGCCCGCCGTGTCCAGGACACGGACCGCCAGTCCGTCGGGCGCCGCGGGTGCACCGCCCGCGGCGACGGAGCGCGCGGCGCCGCTCAGCACCTCCTGGAGCTCGTC
This sequence comes from Promicromonospora alba, assembly GCF_042654905.1. Lineage (NCBI taxonomy): Bacteria > Bacillati > Actinomycetota > Actinomycetes > Micrococcales > Promicromonosporaceae > Promicromonospora > Promicromonospora alba. The sequence continues at coordinate 129,413 of NZ_JBHSFI010000003.1, read as the reverse complement.
GTCCACCGCGCCCGTCAGCAGCGGCCCCAGGCCCCGGCCCGCGACCGTCGCGAGGCCGAGCAGGCAGGCCAGCGTCACCGCCGTGACGAGGGCCGTGATCCGCAGGCGCAGCGACGTGCCCGCCCAGCGCCCGCCTGGCGTCGTCGGCCCTGATGCCCGCACTAGCGTGGCTCGCCGAGCTGGTACCCGCGGCCCCGCACGGTCCGGACCAGGTCGCCGGCGCCCGCCGCGGACAGCTTGCGGCGCAGGTAGCCCACGTACACCTCCACGACGTTCCTGGTCGCGGCCCACTCGTCGCCCCACACCTCGTGCAGCAGCTCCTCCTTGGTCAGCACCGTCCCGGCCCGCACGGCCAGGGCCTCCAGCAGCGCGTACTCACGCGGGCTCAGGGGGACGTCGACGCCGTCGTACCGCGCCGTGCGCGTCTCCCGGTCGATCGTCAGCGGCCCGAGCCGGATCCGGTCACGCGCGGACCCCGTCGCCGCCCGGCGCAGGGTCGCGCGCAGCTGGGCGAGGAGCACCACGAAGGAGAACGGCTTGACCACGTAGCCGTCGGCGCCGAGGTCCAGCCCGTCGGCCTGGTCCACCTCGCCGTCCTTCGCCGACACGAGGAGCACGGGCGTCGCGACGCCGTCGGACCGCAGCTCCTGCAGCACGCGGTACCCGGACAGGCCGGGAAGCATGATGTCCAGCAGGATCGCGTCGTACGACCCCGTGCGGGCCAGCTCGAGCGCCGACGGTCCGTCCGCGGCGACCGTCACGTCCATGCCCTCCGCGCGCAGGCCGCGGTCGAGCGCCTTGCGGACGCCCGGCTCATCGTCGACCACGAGGATCTGCGGCCTCATGCCGCCCAGCATGCCGTATCGCACGCCCTGCCGGGGCGTCCCGCACGAGGTCACCGCATGCGACCGCTCCCTGAGGAAGGTCTCAGCAGGCAGGGGGCATCGTTGACGGTATCGGTCGACGTATCGATTGACGTATCGGTAGCGCACACTGGTCGAAGAGCGAAGGAGTCGGACATGAGGCCCAGGACGAAGGCACTGGTCGCCGCGGGATCTGGCATCACCGTGGGGCTGGCGGGCCTCGCGCTGAGCGCCCTGCCCGCGGGCGCGGACGACGAGCCGGTACTGCCCCAGGTCGGTGCGGAGGAGCTGGTCGCCTCGGCGCTCGCGGCCGAGGCGCCGGCGTTCGCGGGAGTGGCCGAGCTGAAGAACGAGCTCGGGCTGCCCGCCGTACCAGGGGCCGAGGCGCTCGACTTCGAGACGGTGCGCGTGTTCCATGACGGCGCGGAGAGCGCCCGGGTCCAGGTCGAACGGCAGGCGTCCGAGCTGACGTTCGTCAAGAACGCCGAGGAGGCGTGGGCCTACGACTCGCAGGAACGCACGGCCAAGGGCCTCACCTGGGACGCGGCCGACGCCGACGCCGCGCGCGGGCACGCGGAGGCCGAGCTGGCGGACCCGTCGCAGGCAGCGGCCGAGATCATCGAGCGCCTCCGCCCGACCAGCGACATCTTCGTGGACGGCACCGCAAAGGTCGCCGACCGTCCGGCGTACGAGCTGGTGCTGACGCCGAAGCCGTCCGAGAAGACGCTGCTGAGGGAGATCACCGTGGCGATCGACGCGGAGACGCGGATCCCGCTGCGGTTCGACGTCTTCGCCAACGGCACGTCCGATCCCGTCCTGTCGCTCGGCTTCGTCGAGCTGGAGCTCGGCGCGCAGGACGCCGACCTGTTCGAGTTCACACCGCCGGACGGCGCGAAGGTCGAGACCACCGAGGCGGACGACGCCGCGAGCGAGCTCCGCGACGCCGGGGGCGAGGACGCCGTCGAGCAGCGGACGACGACGGTCGGCGACGGCTGGGACACGGTGGTGATCGGCGAGGCGCCTGCGGAGGCGCCGTCCGCGGGCTCCTTCGAGGGCGGCCCGCAGGGCGGCCAGGACCTCAGCGGGATGCTTGAGCAGATCGGCACGCCGGTGTCCGGCGAGTTCGGCTCCGGGACCCACGTCCAGGTCGCCGTCGGAGGCGCCGTCATCACCGACGACGGCCGGATCGCGGCCGGTGCGGTGCCGCGGCAGGTGCTCGTCGACGCGCTGGACCAGCAGTGACCACAGCGCGAGCCGAAGTGGCGGTGCCGCAGGCGGGGAACGCCTCCGGCACCGTGCTCGCGGCCCGCACCAGGGGGCTGCGCAAGGTCTACCGCGGCACGGTCGCCGTGGACGGCGTCGACCTGGAGGTCCCCGAGGGCGCCGTGGTCGGGATGCTCGGGCCGAACGGCTCCGGCAAGACGACGACCATCCGGATGCTGCTCGGCCTGGTCCAGCCGACCGAGGGCGAGATCGAGCTGCTGGGCGTGCCGATGCCTGGGTCCGCCGACCAGGTGCTCCCGCACGTCGGGGCCCTGGTGGAGGGCCCGGGCTTCCACCCGTTCCTGTCCGGCCGGGAGAACCTGCTGCGGTTCGCCGCCGCCGAGCCGCTGCTGGCCGGCGGCGACCTGGACGGCGCGGTGTCGACGGCCCTGGAGCGCGTGGGGCTCGGGGGAGCGGCCAGGAAGAAGTACCGCGCGTACTCGCTGGGCATGAAGCAGCGCCTCGGGCTCGCCTCGGCGCTGCTCGCGCCGCGCAGGCTGGTCGTGCTGGACGAACCGACGAACGGGCTGGACCCGGCAGGCACGCAGGAGGTCCGCCGGATCATCGCCGAGCTGCACGACCGCGGCGTGACGGTGCTCGTGTCGTCCCACCTCCTGGCCGAGGTCGAGGCCACCTGCACCCACGTGGTGGTGCTGAACGCCGGGGTGGTGGTGGCGCAGGGCGCGCTCGACGACCTGCTGGAGTCCGGCAGCCCCACGCTGCTCGTGTCCACGCCCGACGGCGCGGCAGCGGTGGACACCCTGCGGGACCACCGGATCCCCGCCCGCCTCGCACCGGGCGGCGTCCGCGTGGACCTCACGACGACGGCGCCCGCGACGGTGATCGAGACGCTGGTCCGCGGCGGCGCGCGCGTGGACGAGGCCCGGCGCGAGCGCACCGGCCTGGAGGAGGCCTTCGCCCGGCTGACGCACGACGTCGGCGAGCTGGTCGGCGAGCTGGACACGGACGAGCCGGAGGTGGCGCGATGACGGCCGGGACCACGTCGACAGCACACGGCCTGGCGGCTGCGCCGGGCGCCGTCGTCCCGGGGTTGCCGGCCGGCAGGCGGCGCGCCCCGCTCGGGCGCCTGCTGCGGGCCGAGGTGCGGTGGATCTTCCGGCGTCCGCGCACCCTGGTGGTGCTGGCCCTGCTCGCGGCGCTCCCGGTGATCACCGGTATCGCCGTCGACCTGACGCTCGACGGCGGCGGCGCCCCGGTCGACGCCGGACCCGTGGGCGCCGGTCCCGGCGCGTCCGACGGCGGCCCGCCGATCTTCGTGACGATGGCCACCAGCGCGTTCGTGCTGCCGCTCGGCTCGCTCATGACGCTGCTGATGCTCATGCTGCCGCTCACCGTGGCGATGGCGAGCGGCGACGCGCTGGCCGGCGAGCAGTCCAACGGCACGCTGCGCGGCTGGCTGCTCGCCCCCGTCTCCCGCGGCCGGCTGCTGCTGGTCAAGGCGGTGGGCGTGCTCGTCGTCGCGTTGGTCGCGTCCGCCGTCGTCGTCGCGTCCGGCCTGGTGACAGGGCTGGTCCTCGCGGGAACGGACGGCCTGGTGTCGATGTCCGGGACCGAGCTGTCGATCGCCGACGTGCTGTGGCGGCTGGGTGTCGCCGTCGCCTGGGCAACGCTCTACCTGATGGCGATCGGCGCCGTGGCGCTCGCGATCTCGGCGTCCACCGAGCACCCGATGGTGGTGGTGGTCGGCGTGCTCGGCGGGCTGATCGTCTCCGTCGTGCTGCTGCAGATCTCGGCGCTGGACTGGCTGCACCCGTACCTGCTGCCGTCGTCGCTCGCCAGCCTGGTCGACCTGATCCGTGACCCGGTCTCGTTCGACGGCCTGGCCGAGGGAGCGTTCCGGGCGGGGTGCTACCTCGTGATCGGTATCTCGCTGGCCTACGCCCGCCTCACGACGAGGGACGGCTGAGCGAGTTCGGCGTATTAAACGTTTAGCGCCGTGTTCTGCGGTGATACCCGCGTCCTACGTTTCCCTCGACCGCGCCGCTGACGTCGCACGAGACGGAGACCACGACATGACCATCGATGCTCCAGGCCCCACCGAGGCCGTCAGATCCGCCGCACCACGCCCAGCAGCCCAGGCCGCAGCGCGACCCTCGGCACGAGACACCGAACCCGCCGCCGGCGCTCGCGGCTGGATGGCGTTCGCGGGACGGGCCGCTCCCGTGCTCGGCTGGCTGATCACGCTCGTGATCGCCGTGAACCTCGGCCAGGGCGCGTACGGCCAGCTCACCGAGTCCGAGCGGTCCGTCGGCATGTTCGAGGCCATCGGCTACCCGGCGTCCGCCGTCCTGCTGATCGGGGTGCTGCAGGCCGCGGCGGTGGTCCTCTACGTCGTGCCGTGGACGGCGTTCCTCGGCGGGCTGCTGCTGACCGCCTACCTGGGCGGCGCCGTGGCCGCGCACATCCGGCTGGAGGACACGGCGGAGCACACGCTCATGCCCGTCCTGTACGCCGTCGGCGTCTGGGCCGCGCTGTTCCTGCGCAGCGAGCGCATCCGCTGGGCCGTCCTGACCGGACGCTGATCTCGCCGGGGCGCACCGTGGCGCGCGGCAAGGGCGCCGCGAATCACGTTGCGCCTCGGCGTGGGGTCGTGGCAGGCTTTCTCTGCTCCTGCGGGCGGTCCGCGGTGTGAGGGAGCGACCCGAAGGACTGTGATGACAGGCATCTCCCGGTACGAGACCACCTCGCGCTGACGCCTGTCCCGCCGCACCATCCGTTGCGGCATCCCGGCGTCGGCACCAGCCACCACCCGGGAGTCCTTCCATGTTGTCCAACCCTTCCGTCGTGCTGCACGACGTCACCTTTGCCTGGCCCGACGGTGCCGTCGCGCTCGACCACGTCTCCGGTTCCTTCGGCCGCGGCCGCACGGGCCTGACCGGCCTCAACGGGGCCGGCAAGTCCACCCTGCTTCGCCTGGTCGCCGGGCTCCTCACGCCGACGTCGGGCAAGGTCACCCTGAGCGGGACCGCCGACTACCTACCGCAGCGGATCACGCTCGACGTCGACGCAACGGTCGCCGACCTGCTCGGCATCTCGCCGGTCGTGCGCGCGCTGCGCGCCATCGAGTCGGGCGACGTCGACCCTGCGCACTTCGACGTCGTCGGCGACGACTGGGACGTCGAGGAGCGCGCCGTCGCCCTGCTCTCGGCCACCGGGCTGCCCACCGGGCTGGACCGCTCGGTCGCGACGCTCTCGGGCGGCGAGACGATGCTGACCGCGATCACCGGCGTCCGCCTGCGGCAGTCGAACGGGAGCGCCGCGGTCGCGCTGCTCGACGAGCCGACCAACAACCTCGACGGCGGCGCCCGCGAGCGCCTCTACGAGCTCGTGCGGGGCTGGCGAGGCGCGCTCGTCGTCGTCTCGCACGACCTGGCTCTGCTGGAGCTGCTGGACGAGACGGCGGAGCTGCGCGCCGGCTCGCTGACCACGTTCGGCGGCCCGTACTCGGAGTACCGGGCGTGGCTGGAGGTGCAGCAGGAGGCGGCGGCGCAGACGTTGCGCGCGGCCGAACAGACGCTGCGGCGGGAGAAGCGGCAGCGGATCGAGGCCGAGGAGCGGATCGCGCACAGCGAGCGCAAGGGGCGTAAGGACGCCGCGAACAGCAAGTACGTGAAGGCGGTGATCAACGACCGCCGCAACAGCGCGGAGAAGTCGCAGGGTTCGCGCCGGGGGATGCTCGACGACAAGGTGGACGCGGCCCGGGCGGCGGTGGACCAGGCGGAGCGCGCGGTGCGGGACGACGACCGGATCTCCGTCGACCTGCCCGACCCGGGTGTCCCGGCGGGCCGTCGGCTGGCGGTGCTCCGCGGCGCGGACGGCCGGGAGGTGGTGATCCAGGGCCCGGAGCGCATAGCCCTCACGGGCCCGAACGGCTCCGGCAAGACGACCTTGCTGGAACACCTCCTCTCCACCTCGGCGCCGTTGAGTGCTGGGTATTTGCGGGTCGAAACCGATGTCACTCGACAAATACCCAGCACTCAACGAGGCGGGGCGGGGGGTGAGGTGCTGACCGAGCGGGTCGGGTATCTGCCGCAGCGGGTGGATGTGTTGGCCGATGACGCACCGGTGCTGGAGGCCGTGCGGGCGGGGGCGCCGCACGTGCCGCCGGGGGAGCTGCGCAACCGCCTGGCACGGTTCCTGGTGCGGGGCGCGGCGGTGGACCGGCCGGTTGCGACGCTGTCGGGTGGCGAACGGTTCCGGGTGGCGCTGGCGAGCCTGCTCCTGGCCGACCCACCGGCGCAGCTGCTGCTGCTGGACGAGCCGACGAACAACCTGGACATCGCGAGCACCGACCAGCTGGTCGACGCGCTGTCGGCGTACCGGGGTGCGCTGCTGGTGGTGAGCCACGACAAGACGTTCCTGGACCGGCTGGACCTGGACGCGGAGATCCGCCTGGACGCGGAGGGCAACCTGACGGAGGTGCGTCGGTAGCGCGCTGTGGTCGGTGTACGGGGAAGCCCTGATGTTGCGGGTGTCAAAGAAGTCGTAAGTTCTCCTTACTTACAAGCCTGAAAGTATCAAGGAGGACGACCATGCAAGCACGTCTACGGCGCCGTGTGTTCGGTGGCCTCGCGGTTCTGTCCATGGCACTCGTGACCGCGCTGACGCTCGGCGCCGGCGCGCTGCCCGCGCAGGCGGCCACGGGTGCGATCACCGGCTACGGCGGCAAGTGCGTCGACGTCGCCGCGGCCAACAGCGCGAACGGCACACAGGTCCAGCTCTACGGCTGCAACGGTACGAACGCGCAGAGCTGGGACGTGCGCGACGACGGCACGGTCCGCGCTCTCGGCAAGTGTCTCGACGCGGCGGGCGGGAGCTCCGCGAACGGGACCCGTGCCCAGCTCTGGGACTGCAACGGCACCGCCGCGCAGCGGTGGACCGCCGGCGGTGACGGCACGCTGCGCGTGCTGGGCAAGTGCCTGGACGCGACCGGGCCCAGCTCGGCCGACGGCACACCCCTGCAGCTCTGGGACTGCACTGCCGGGGCCGCCAACCAGCGCTGGACCCTTCCGACCGGCGGCGGCAACCCGCAGCCCAACCCGGCCAAGATGCCTGCCGCGCCCTACCTCTACCTGGGCTGGGGCAACCCGCCGAGCGCCACGTCGGTGATGAGCCAGACGGGGATCCGGGCGTTCACCATGGCGTTCATCCTGTCCTCCGGCGGCTGCAACCCCGCCTGGGACGGCAGCCGCCCGCTTACCGGCGGCGTCGACCAGCAGACCATCAACGCGATCAAGGCCGCGGGCGGCCAGGTGCAGATCTCGTTCGGCGGCTGGTCCGGCAACAAGCTCGGCCCGAACTGCTCGACGCCGGCCGCGTTCGCCGGGGCGGTGCAGCAGGTCATCAACGCGCACCAGCCGCACGTCGTCGACTTCGACATCGAGAACTCCGACGAGTTCGAGAACTACACCGTCCAGGACCGCATCCTGCAGGGCCTGATCATCGTCAAGCAGAACAACCCGAACGTGAAGATCGCCGTCACGATCGGCACCGGCCGCGGCGGTCCGGAGGGTGCGGGCACCCGGCTGATCAACCGGGCCGCACAGCTGGGCGTCCCGATCGACAACTACACGATCATGCCGTTCAACTTCGGCTCCTCGAACATCGCGCAGGACACGATCAACGCGTCCGAGGGACTGAAGAACCAGCTCAAGTCCGCCAACGGCTGGACCGACGCGCAGGCCTACGCCCACATGGGCATCTCGGGCATGAACGGGAGCTCCGACCAGGGTGAGATCACCACGACGGCCGCCTGGACGCAGATCCGCGACTACGCGCGGAACAACGGGCTGACCCGGTTCGCGTTCTGGTCCGTCAACCGGGACCAGCCGGGGTACGACTTCACGCGCATCACGGCGGGGTTCTGATGCGCCCCGGACGGCACGGGGCGGCAGGGGCGCTGGCCAGCGTCGGCGTGAGCGTCGCGGTAGCCGTCGGCATGCTGCTGTCGACGGCGGGGACGGCGAGCGGGGCTGCCGGCGGGACGACGACGGCGGCGGGCGCACCCACCGCCGTCGGGCCGGCCGCTGTGCCCGACGCTGGGCCGGCTGCCGTCCCGGCGGACGTGCCCACCACCTTCACCCACCCGGGGGTCCACGTCAGCCGGTCGCAGCTCGACTTCGTGCGCCAGCAGGTGCAGGCCGGCGCGCAGCCGTGGCGGCGGGCGTACGACTCGATGATGGGCAGCCGGTACGCGTCGCTCTCGTACACGCCGCACCCGCGGGCCGTCGTCGAGTGCGGGTCGTACTCCAACCCCAACTACGGGTGCACCGACGAGCGGGAGGACGCCATCGCGGCGTACACGCACGCGCTCGCCTGGTCGGTCACCGGCGACACGCGGTACGCGCAGAAGTCGATAGCGATCATGAACGCGTGGTCGCCCGTGATCCGGGACCACACCAATTCCAACGCGCCCCTGCAGACGGCGTGGGCGGGCTCGGTGTGGCCGCGGGCCGCGGAGATCATCCGGTACACGGGCGCTGGCTGGGCGGCGGCCGACGTCGACCGGTTCGAGACGATGCTGCGCAACGTCTACCTGCCCGAGGTGATCAACGGCTCCCGCAGCAACGGCAACTGGGAGCTGTCGATGATGGAGGCCGCCGTCGGCATCGCCGTCTTCCTCGACGACCGGAACGCGTACGCGTCCGCCCGCCAGCGGTTCCTCGTACGGGTGCCCGCGTTCATCTACCTGACCTCCGACGGGTCGGTGCCGCGCACCGTGCCCGGCACGGGCCGGGACACGCCCGACCAGATCTTCGCGTTCTGGCACAACCAGCGCACGCTGGTCAACGGCCTGTCGCAGGAGACCTGCCGGGACTTCACGCACACCGGCTACGGCCTCTCGGCGATCTCCCACGTCGCGGAGACCGCCGCCATCCAGGGTGACGACCTGTACCCGCAGGTGGGGGAGCGGCTGCGGCACGCGCTCGGGCTCCACTCGACCTACCAGCGCGGGACCGCCGTCCCGTCGTGGCTCTGCGGCGGTTCGGTGCACCTGGGCCTCGGCCCGATCACCGAGGTCGGCTTCAACGCGCTGCACAACCGGCAGGGTCACGGGATGACGAACACCCAGGCCCTGACGGAGTCCATGCGGCCGCAGGGCACGAACAACCTGTTCGTGGCGTGGGAGACCCTGACGCACGCGGACAACCCGCGCGTGCTCGGCTGACACCCCCTTGAGTGCGGGCTATTTGCGGGACAGCGGCCGCCTGTCCCACAAATAGCCCGCACTCAACGAGCCAGGCGGGTGTATCTCATGGGTAAAGATGTGGGTATGACCTCTGCGAGCACCACCACCGAGGGCGCGGACACCGTCCTCGACCCGGCCAACCCCTTCGCCGCCCCGTCCACCCTCCCGTACGAGCTGCCCGACTTCGCGGCGATCCGCGAGGAGCACTACGAGCCCGCGGTGCTCGCGGGCATGGCTGCGCACCGCGCGCAGGTCGAGGCCATCGCGACCAACCCGGAGCCGGCGACCGTCGAGAACACCCTGGAGGCGCTCGAACGCGCGGGGCAGCTCCTCGGCCGCGCGGCGACGGCGTTCTACGGCACCCTGCCCGCAGACTCGACGCCCGGCCTGGAGGACATCCAGGAGCGGCTCGCGCCGCAGCTCGCCGCGCACCAGGACGCCATCAGCATGGACGCCCGCCTCTACGCACGGGTGCAGTCCCTGGCCGGCCAGGCGCTCGAACCGGACGCCGCCTACCTGCTCGACAAGCTCGTCACGCAGTTCGAGCGGTCCGGCATCGCGCTCCCCGAGGCCGACCAGGAGCGCCTGCGCGAGCTCAACTCCCGGATCACGACGCTGCAGGCCAGCTTCGGCCGCAAGCTCCTGGCGGGCGCCAACGAGGCGAGCGTGCTCGTGACCGACGAGGCAGAGCTCGCCGGGCTGTCCCCGGACGCCGTCGCCGGGGCGCGCGCGGCCGCCGAGGCCCGCGGCCAGGAGGGCTGGCTGCTGGAGATGCAGCTCTTCACGCACCAGAACGTGCTGGCCTCCCTGGCGGACGCCGGCCTCCGGGCGCGGGTCCAGGAGGCCTCGGCGTCGCGCGGCGCGACGGGCGGCGAGACCGACACACGCGAGGTGCTCCTGGAGCTCGCCCGCCTGCGCGCCGAGCACGCGCAGCTCCTCGGCTACGAGCACCACGCCGCCTACATCGCCGCGGACGCCACCGCCGGCACCACCGCCGCCGTCAACGAGATGCTCGCCCGGCTCGCACCCGCCGCCGTCGCCAACGCGCGGCGCGAGGCGACCGAGCTCGCGAAGGTGAACGGCACGGCCGGAGTGGCCGCCGCCGACTGGTCCTACCTCAACGAGGCGGTGCGCAAGGAGCGGTTCAACCTGGACGACGCGGCCCTGCGCCCCTACCTCGAGCTCGAACGCGTGGTGCACGACGGCGTGTTCAAGGCAGCGACCCTCCTGTTCGGGCTCTCCTTCACCGAACGGCACGACCTGGCCGGCTACCACCCGGACGTGCGCGTCTTCGAGGTGTTCGACGCACCCGAGCCGGGCGAACCCGACGAAGGTCTCGGCCTCTTCCTCGCCGACTGGTACACCCGCGAGTCGAAGCGCGGCGGGGCCTGGATGAACAGCCTCGTGAACCAGAGCCACCTCCTGGGCCAGAAGCCCGTGGTCGTCAACAACCTCAACATCGTCAAGCCGCCCGCCGGCGAGCCCACCCTCCTCGTGTGGGACGAGGTCACCACGCTGTTCCACGAGTTCGGGCACGCCCTGCACGGGCTGCTCAGCGACGTGCGCTACCCGTCCCGGTCGGGCACCTCCGTGCCGCGCGACTTCGTCGAGTACCCCTCGCAGGTCAACGAGATGTGGTCCTGGGAGCCGGAGATCCTGCGGTCCTTCGCCGTGCACCACGCGACCGGTGAGCCGATGCCGGCCGAGTGGGTGGACACCATGCTCGCGTCCCGGATCTGGGGCGAGGGCTTCGCGACGACGGAGTACCTCGCCGCCGCACTCCTCGACCAGGCGTGGCACCAGCTGACACCGGACCAGGTGCCGACGTCGGTCGACGACGTGCTGCCCTTTGAGGCGGCGGCGCTCGCGGCGGCCGGCGTCGACTTCGACGCGGTGCCCCCGCGGTACCGCACCACGTACTTCAACCACATCTTCGGTGGCGGCGGCTACTCGGCCGGGTACTACTCCTACATCTGGTCGGAGGTGCTCGACGCCGACACCGTCGAGTGGTACGCCGAGAACGGCGGCCTGACGCGGGAGAACGGCGAGGCGTTCCGCCGCAAGCTGCTCGCCCGCGGCGGGTCGCAGGACCCGCTCGCGTCGTTCGAGGACCTGCTGGGGCGGGCGCCGGAGATCGCGCCGCTCCTCAAGCGCCGCGGCCTGGCCTGAGGTTCGGTCAGCGAGACGCCTTCCGGTCCGTGTCGGGTGTCCGGCACGGGCCGGTTACGGTGGCTCCGTGACCGATACCTTTCCGACCCCCACGCCCGTGCCCACCGCCGCCGACGAGGTCATCCGGATCTGCCAGGAGCTGATCCGGTTCGACACGTCGAACTACGGGAACAACGAGGGCCCGGGGGAGCGCGCCGCGGCCGAGTACGTCATGGAGCTGCTGCACGAGGTCGGGCTGGAGCCCGAGCTGTTCGAGTCCGAGCCGGGGCGCGCGTCCGTCGTCGTCCGGCTGGAGGGGGAGGACCGCAGCAGGCCCGCCCTCGTCCTGCACGGGCACCTCGACGTCGTGCCGGCGGCCAAGGACGACTGGACGGTTGACCCGTTCGGCGGTGAGGAGACCGACGGCCTGCTCTGGGGCCGCGGCGCCGTCGACATGAAGGACATGGACGCCATGATCCTGGCGGTCGTGCGGCAGATGGTGCGCGAGGGCCGCAAGCCCGCGCGCGACGTCGTCGTCGCGTTCTTCGCCGACGAGGAGGCCGGCGGCGTGTACGGCGCGCGCTGGGCCGTGGACCACCGCCCGGACCTGTTCGAGGGCGCCACCGAGGCGATCTCCGAGGTCGGCGGCTACTCGGTCGAGGTGGGCGGCAAGCGCGCCTACCTGCTGCAGACGGCGGAGAAGGGGATCGCCTGGCTGCGCCTGATCGCCGACGGCACGGCCGGGCACGGCTCGCAGGTCAACCCGGACAACGCGGTGACCGAGCTCGCGGCCGCCGTCGCGCGCATCGGGCAGCACGCTTGGCCGTACACGATCACGCCGACCGTCGACGCGCTGCTGCGCGGCGTCGGGGACCTCACGGGCCTGCCCGTCGACTACGAGGACCCGGCGACGATCGACGCGCTGGTCGCGGCGCTGGGCCCGGTCGCGAAGTTCGTGGGCGCCACGGTGCGCAACACGTCCAACCCGACCCAGCTGGAGGCCGGCTACAAGGCCAACGTCATCCCCGGACGCGCCGAGGCGGCCATCGACGTGCGCCTCCTGCCCGGCCAGGAGGAGTCGGGCATGGCGACGCTGCGCGAGCTCGCCGGCCCGCGCGTGCGGATCGAGCCGATCCACCTGGACACGGCGCTCGAGGTGCCGTTCAGCGGGAACCTGGTGGACGCCATGGTCGCGGCGATCGACGCCGAGGACCCGGGCGCGAAGGTGCTGCCGTACACGCTGTCGGGCGGCACGGACAACAAGTCGCTCCACCGGCTCGGGATCACCGGTTACGGGTTCGCGCCGCTGCAGCTCACGAACGACCTCGACTTCGCGGGCATGTTCCACGGCGTCGACGAGCGCGTGCCGACCGAGGCGCTGAAGTTCGGCACCCGAGTCCTGGACCGCCTCCTGGCGACCTGCTGACCGCGGTTCGCCGAAGTAGAGCGCCTGTCCGGGGTCTCCCCGGTGCACGCCGGGGAGACCCCGGACAGGCGCTCTACTTCGGCGAACCGGGCTCAGTCGAGGGTCGAGGAGACCCTGATGATCTTGCGGCGGAGCCAGACCTTACGTCTGCCGCCGATGTAGAGAAGGGTCCTTGCCAGCTCCCAGCGGCCGTACTCGGCCTCGTCGGTGAGCAACCGGCGGGCGTCGGGCACGCTGGTGTCCGGATCGAACGTCACGATGCGGTACTCGTACTGGCTGTGCTTGCGGAACACGGAGCCGTCTCTCGCCATCTGATGCACCGTCCTCGGGTCACGGGTGAGGTCAGTTTATGCCGGTTTCCACGCCGGGCTGGCAGCAACACACTTCGTAGCGCTCATTGTGACCCACCGGGCGGTACAGCACAGTGACCGAGGTCGCACCTCGTCGCGTGTCGCGGCGGAGCGCCACCATGTTCCCAGGTCAGGGAAGCGGACGGACCCCGTGCCGCACGTCCCTGACCGGCGCGGTCGTGCCCCCGGGGTCTTCGCAGTAACGATCACGAATTGCGATCCCGCTGGCCTGGACCTGGCGCTACAGTTCAAGGCATGACCGTAGAACCGCGTGCCGCGCTAGATCGCCTCATTGCCGCACTCGAGGCCCATCACCACGCGGTCGCCACTCGCCGGAGTGACGACGACCCCGCCGTCGACGACGCGTACGACGTGCTCGCCGACGCCTACGAGGTGTACGAGGAGTCCCTGGCCACGGTGTTCGGCGAAGTGACGCCGTTCTACCTGGCCGACGAGGTCGACGACGACGATGATGACGACGACGATGACGAGGACCTCGAGGACATCGACTTCGACGACGACCTGGACGAGGCAGAGGAGTCCGTGGAGGAGGAAGAGCCGCAGCCTGCGCAGCAGCGCTGACTCGCCACAAACACGGACGCGGGCACGGACGCCGGTACGGTCACCAGCGTTCCGGGTAGCCGATCTCGGGGGCGGAGACGTCGTCGAGGGCGGCATGCACCTCGTAGGGCAGCTCGAGGCTCGTGGCCCCTAGCGACGAACGAAGCTGGGCGGGCGTCCGCGCGCCCACGATCGCCGACGCGATGCCCTCACGCTCCAGCAGCCACGCGACGGCGACCTCCCCGGCGGTACGGCCGAGCCCTTCGGCGGCCGTCGCCACCGCCTCGACGACGGCGGACGCCGAACCTTCCAGGTACGGCTGCACGAAGCCGGCGAGGGCCCCGGCCGCCCGGGAGTCCGCGGGGATGGCGCGCCGGTACTTGCCGGTGAGCACGCCGCGCCCGAGCGGCGACCAGGCGAGCAGCCCGGCCCCGAGCGCGTCGGCGGCGGGCAGCACGTCGCGCTCCACGCCGCGCTGCAGCAGGGAGTACTCGAGCTCGACGGCGGCCAGGCCGACGTCCGGCTCGAGCAGCGTCGCGACGCGCGCAGTGGCCCAGCCCGGGTGGTTGCTCAGCCCCACGTAGCGGGCGCGCCCCGTGGTGACGGCGATGCGCAGCGCGTTGCAGGTCTCCTCGAGCGACGTGTGCGGGTCGGGGCAGGCCACGAGGAACAGGTCGACGTGGTCGGTCCCCATGCGCCGCAGCGACTCGTCGAGGCTGTCGAGCAGGGCGCCGCGCGACGCGTCCACGACGCGGCCCGAGCCGCCGTCGGGCCGCGACTCCGAGCGGATGCCCGCCTTGGTGGCGAGCACGAGCTCGTTGCGTGCCACCTTGCCGGACAGCAGCGTGCCGATGACGCGTTCGGCATCGCCGTCGGCATAGCTGGCGGCGGTGTCGACGAGGCTGCCGCCGGCGTCGAGGAAGTCCCGAACCTGCTCGGCCGCGTCGATCTCGTCGGTGTCGCGGCCCCATGTCATGGTCCCGAGCCCGAGTTCGGAGACCCGTAGGCCAGACCTGCCTACGCGGCGTCGTTCCATGTCGGGCAGGCTACCTTCGGCCCTGGCGGGTGCGTCCGGAGGCGCGCCGTGGGGTAGTGTCACCGCCCGTGACCCCGTGGGAAGCGATTCTTCTGGGCCTGGTCCAGGGCCTTACCGAGTTCCTGCCGATCTCGTCGTCGGCCCACCTGCGGATCGTCGGTGAGCTGATCGGCTCCGGCGATCCTGGCGCGGCCTTCACCGCGATCACGCAGATCGGCACCGAGCTCGCCGTCATCATCTACTACCGCAAGAAGATCGGCGCGATCCTCGTCGCCTGGTTCAAGGCGCTGACGGGCGCGAACGGCACCGGCTGGCGCGCACGCACCGGCCTGGGCCCGCGGTCCGGCTCGGTGGACCTGCGGCACGGCCGCCCCGGCTCGGGCGCGGACCACGACGCCGCCATGGGCTGGTACATCATCTTCGGCTCGATCCCGATCGTCCTGCTCGGGCTGCTGTTCCAGGACGCCATCGAGACCACGTTCCGCAACCTCTGGATCACGGTCTTCACGCTCACGTTCTTCGGGCTCCTCCTGCTCCTGGCCGACATCTTCGGCCGCCAGGAGCGCGAGCTGACGTCGCTCACGGGGCCCAGCGCCCTCGGCTTCGGCCTCGCCCAGGCCCTGGCGCTGGTGCCGGGCGTCTCCCGCTCCGGCGGCACGATCACCGCAGGCCTGACCATGGGCTTCACGCGTAAGGCCGCGGCCGACTACTCGTTCCTGCTCGCGCTGCCCGCCGTGCTGGGCTCGGGCTTCTACCAGCTGGTCAAGACCCTCGGCGAGCCCCTCCCGGCCGGCGCACCCGGCTGGGGCGCCACGATCATCGCGACGATCATCGCGTTCGGCGTCGGCTACGCCGTGATCATCGGCTTCCTCAAGATCATCGGGAACTACTCCTACAAGCCGTTCGTGTTCTACCGGTTCGCCCTCGCCGGCGCCGTCGTGTGGCTGCTCATGTCGGGCACCATCGACGCGACCGGCGGCGTCGCGTAGAACACATCTCCGGCGCCCTGACGTGGTCCGGGAGTGCCGTGGGCGGCGGTTATCGTTGGTCGCGTGCACGCCTGGCCCACACCCCAAGTCCCGGAGCTTCCCGGCTTCCCCGTCTCCGACCCGGTGCGGGTCCACGACTCGACCACCGGTGAGCTCGTCGAGGCGGCGCCGGGGCCGCAGGCCCGGCTGTACGCGTGCGGCGTCACGCCGTACGACGCCACCCACATCGGGCACGCGAACACCTACGTCGCGTTCGACCTGCTGGTCCGCGCCTGGCGCGACGCGGGCAAGGACGTCATCTACACCTCGAACGTGACCGACGTCGACGACCCGCTGCTGGAGCGTGCGACGGCGACAGGTGTCGACTGGCGCGAGCTCGCGGCGTCCCAGACCGCGTTGTTCCGCGAGGACATGACGGCGCTCGGCGTCATCCCGCCGCGGACGTGGACGGGTGCCGTCGAGTCCGTGCCCGAGGTCGCGCAGGCCGTGGCCGCCATGCTCGAGTCGGGCGCCGCGTACCGCGTGCCGCTCGAGCCGGGTGCGGGCGGCTCGACGCCGGAGCTGGGCGACGTCTACGCCGACCTCACCGCCGACCCCCGCTTCGGGACCGTCGCGCGGCTCGATCGCTCGCAGGCGCTCGCCGACTTCGCCGAGCGCGGCGGCGACCCCGGCCGCGAGGGCAAGAAGGACCCGCTCGACCCGCTGCTGTGGCGCCGTGAGCGCCCGGGCGAGCCGGCCTGGGACGGCGGCCCGCTGGGCACCGGACGCCCCGGCTGGCACATCGAGTGCGCGGTCATCGCCCGTGACGGGCTCGGCCTGGCCGCGGGGGAGCGGTTCGACGTGCAGGGCGGCGGCTCGGACCTGCTGTTCCCGCACCACGAGATGTCGACGTCGCACCTGCGCGTGCTGTGCCCGGTCCCCGAGGGTGCGGAGCCGTACGGGGCGCGCACGCACGTGCACGCGGGCCTGGTCGGCTACGAGGGCGAGAAGATGAGCAAGTCGCTCGGGAACCTCGTCCTGGTCTCCCGCCTGCGCGAGGCCGGGCACGACCCGATGGCGATCCGGCTGGCCCTGCTGGCCCACCACTACCGCACCGAGTGGGAGTGGGACGAGACCTCCATGCCCGAGGGCGAGGCACGGCTCGTCCGGTGGCGCGACGCGGTCTCGGGCAACGGCGGCCCGTCGGCCGACGCGACCCTCGCCGCGGTCCGCGCGGCGCTCTCGAACGACCTCGACGCGCCGTCCGCGCTGGCGGCCGTGGACGCCTGGGCCGAGGTTTCCCTCGACCCCACGCGGGATACGTCCGCGGACGAGGAGGGCGCTCCGGGTGTCATGGCCCGGACGGTAAATGCCCTGCTCGGGGTGCGTCTTTAGCCATTTCAGTGTCCGGTTTGGGCCAGGTAGGCCAGCGCCACGCCAGACGCCGGACGGGTTAGTTTTGACCCCTGCTTCCGTTTGTATTTAACCCGGGGCAGGATGGGGAACATGACGGAGTACGAGGAAGACTTCACGGGCGAGACCCGGGTCACCGTCACGACGACGCCCCGGTGCAGCACGCGCTATCGCGTGGTGCGCAACGGACCAGGATATGCACCGGTCTATGACCGCGTAGAAGACGCCGCACGGTGTCTCGAGACGTGGGTGGGATTTCACGGTCCGGACGCCGGAGTGCGGATCGAACCAATTTCCAGCAGCGTGTGAACCCAACCGTCGAAACCGACTGAAAGAGGCCTGAGCCCGCTGGGCTCAGGCCTCTTTTGCCGTGCTGGTTCCTGTGCCGGCCGAGCCGGGTCAGAGCTTCTCGGGACCGCTGTCCTTGCCCCCGGTGTCGCGCCGGCGCAGGTAGCGCTCGAACTCTCGCGCTATCGCGTCGCCCGAGGCCTCCGGAAGCTCGGCGGTGTCCTTCGCCTCCTCGAGCTGCGCCACGTACTCGGAGATCTCCGAGTCCTCGGACGCCAGCTCGTCCACGCCGTGCTGCCAGGCCGCGGCGTCGTCGGGCAGCTCGCCCATGGGGACCGGCTCGCCGAGGATCTCCTCCACGCGCGTGAGGATGGCGAGCGTCGCCTTGGGCGACGGCGGGTTGGCGACGTAGTGCGGAACGGCCGCCCACAGGCTCACCGACTGCAGGTCGCGCTGCGCCGCCTCGTGCTGCAGCACGCCGACGATCCCGGTGGGTCCCTGGTACGTGTTGGCCTCGATGTCGAGCACCGCCTGCAGGCCCACGCTGTCCGACGTCGCGGTCATCGGGATCGGCCGCGTGTGCGGCACGTCGGCCAGGAGCGCGCCGAGTGTGATCACCGTCCGCACCCCGAGGTCGCCGGCCACCTGCAGCAGCTCCTCGCAGTACTTGCGCCAGCGCATCGACGGTTCGACACCGTGCACCAGCACGACCTTGCGCTCGCCCACCTGGGCCACCGAGATCGACGTCGTCGGCCAGGTGATGGAGCGTTTGCCGTCGTCGTCCAGCGAGATGTACGGCCTGTTGACCTGGAAGTCGTGGAACTCCTCAGGGTCGAGCTCTGTCACCTTCTCTGCGCCCCACACCTCGGCCAGGTGCGTGAGGGCCGACGTGGCAGCACTCCCCGCGTCGTTCCAACCTTCGAAGGCAGCGAGGAGCACGGTCTGGCGAGGCGAGGCCTGCTCCGGCTGCTCGTGATGCGCGTCGGTCATCCCCCCAGCCTATGGTGTGGGACGCCCGGCGTGGCCAGGGGCGCGGTCGCGTTCGCGGACGGGCGAATCGGCGGGCGGACGTCGGCGGCGGACCCGAGGTACAGGTCAGAACACCGGGACGCCGGCGCGCAGCGCGCCCCGGACCTGGACCTCGACGCCGCGCCAGGTACCGGTCCAGAGCGTGTAGCCGGGTTCCATCATGCGCTGGTCGATCGCGTGGTCGAGGCCCAGCGCGCGGGCGATGCTCTCGCCGTCGTCCAGGTGCCAGGGCTGCAGGCACACCCGCTCCGGCGTGACCGTCAGTACCTCTATCCAGTCCGCGCGAACGTGCCGCAGCAGATCGATGACATCGCCGAGACGTTCGGTGACCGACTGCGTCGCAATGGGATTCACGAGACTCTCCGGAGCGTGGATCGGGCAGGGGGCAGGCATGGAGGCGGGCATGGGGCAACTGGCTGAGACAACTGTGCGTCAAAGCACGGGACGTGCCATCGGCAGCGCTCGGGACGTTTCGGTGATAGATACGTCCCTGGGGGTATTCACGATGAGAAATCAACGACTGGTCGCAGCGATGGCTCAGGCAGGCCTGAGCCAGGTGCGGCTTGCGGCTGCCGTGGGCGTGGACCCGAAGACGGTCGAGCGCTGGGTGGCCCAGGGCCGCACGCCGCACCCGCGCCATCGGGTGGCGGTGTCCGACGCCCTGGGCTGCGACGTCGCGGCGCTGTGGGGCGACGTCGACCGGGCCGAGGCCGCGGCGCAGGAGATCGTCGGGGTGTACCCGGCGCGCCGCGCGATGCCGGCCGGTACCTGGCGTGCCTTCCTCGCCGGCGTGGAGCAGCGGTTCGAGCTGCACGCGTTCGCCGCGACGTTCCTGCCCGACCAGACCCTCGACCTGACGACGGAGATCGTCACCATGGCTGCCCGTGGTGTGCAGGTGCGGCTGCTGCTCGGTGACCCGGAGGGCGACGCCGTGGCGGTCCGCACGCAGGAGGAGGGCGGTACGGGCCTCGCCGGGCGGATCGCGCTGGTGCTGGCCTACCTGGCGCCCGCGCTCGGCACACCGGGCGTCGAGGTGCGGCTGCACGACCGCACGCTGTACGCCACGACCTTCCGGTTCGACGACGACCTGCTGGTCAACACCCACGTATGGGGATCGCCCGCCGGGGCCAACCCGCTGCTGCACCTCAAGGACGGTCCGGAGGCGTCGATGGCGCCCGCCTACCAGGCGGGGTTCGAGCGGGTCTGGACGGCCGCCAAACCTCTGGAGGCATGGCCTCGGACGGAGGACTCGGACAGGGTGGCCTGATGATGCGGTTCGACTACTTCGACGACCCGGCCGCTCCGCCCGTGAACTCCGTGGTCCCGTCGGTGACGGTGGCGGTGCGGGACGACGTCGGACGGCTGCTGCTCATCCACCGCACCGACAACGACCTCTGGGCCCTGCCCGGCGGGGGCATCGACCCCGGGGAGACGGTCCGGGAGGCCGGGGTCCGCGAGACCGAGGAGGAGACCGGGTACCGCGTGCGGATCACCGGCCTGGTCGGGATCTACACGGATCCCCGGCACGTAATCGTTTACTCGGACGGCGAGGTCCGCGCCCAGTTCTCCATCTGCATGCGCGGCACGGTCACCGGGGGCGCCGCACGGACCTCGGCGGAGTCGAGCGAGGTCGTGTGGCAGCAGGTCGACCGGCTCGGCGAGCTGGAGATCCACCCCTCGATGCGGCTCCGGATCGAGCATGCGGTGGACCCGACGCGGACGCTGCCCTTCCTGACCTGACGGGCCGCACCCGACCCTGGTGGGCTTCATCCGACCCCGGGTCTCACCTGAAGGGCAGCCCCAGCCGGCGCTCGATCCCGGACACGAGCCGGCGCAGCCGTGGTTCAGCGGAGTGCATGCTGCGGGACACGAGATGGTCGGGCGGGTAGCGGTCGTAGATGCGCTCGAACCGCTCGTCGACGGTTACGGGCTCACCCCGCGCCGACGTGGTCATGTCGCAGTAGGTGAGCAGGTCCAGCAGCTCGGGGGCCGGCTCGGGGAACTCGCGCCGCAGTGCGTCGTCCAGGCCGCGCTCCGCGGCTTCGACGGTGGCCTCCGTGTGGTGCGCGACGAGGCCGGTCAGCTCCGCCGGTACCCCCAGCCGCGCGAGGTAGCGGGCGCCGTCGAGCTGGTGCAGGCCGGTGTCCAGGGCCGCGGCGGCGTAGCCGATGTCGTGCAGGTAGGCGGCGGAGACGAGCAGGTCCGGGCTGCCGAGCACGCGTGCGACCTGCTCGGCGCGGCGGCCGACGCCTCTCGAGTGCGCGAGGCGGTCGGTGCCGGGCTCGAAGAGCGCGGTCAGCAGTGCCTGTGCGCCCGCGGGGTCCAGCTCCCGCGGGATGGTTCCGTGCATCGGTTCACCGTAGATCGCCGTGCCGCGCACGGCGCGACGGGCGGCAAAGGGCGCGGTCAGGGGACGTGTGCTGGTCTGCATCCTGGACCTCCGTCGTCACAGCTCCGGTCGGCCGTTGACTATCCAGTCGCGGACCATCGCCGTGGTGCGGTGGTGGCCGGCGAGCGCGTCGTCGCGCGTCGCGTGCAGCTCCGCGTACTCCTCGGTGCAGTCGAGCTTTTCGTCCTCGGGCAGGATGCCGTCCGGGTCGAGCCGCTCGACGAAGACCATCGTCTCGTAGATCAGCGGGGTACGGCCGTGGGTGTGGGCGTGGCCGTTGTCGTCGTCCGCCGAAGCCGTCGAGTCGATACCGGTCCAGACGGTGGAGACGTGGTAGAAGCCGATGTGGTCGCGCGCGACGTGGCCGCTGCCGGCCCCGCGGCGCAGCACCGACCACTGGTTCTGGGTGATCGGGTTGCCGTCGAGGTCGTAGTACGTCCGCTGCGAGAGTCGCTCGAAGAAATCGGGTCCGAACACGGTCACTCCTCCTCGTCGGTGTTACCGGGATCGTCGGCCGTGGCCGCCGATCGTGGGCCAGCATCACCCAGGACGTCGCGGTGCGCGCGGCGAGGCTGTGAGTTGCGTGGTCCGCCGGCCGGCGCGTTTGCCCAGCCCGCCGGGGCGGGGCTCCGCTATCGTCCTGGGTCGTGACCAGGTGGCAGCGGTGAGAGCGACGCTCGAGCACCTCACCGCTGCCGTGGCTGAGCTGACCGGTCGCTCGGCCGGCCCGGCGCGCCCGGCGGGGTCGGGGCGCCCGGCCGCGCTGAACGGCTGGCGGACCCAGGACTGGCACGTCGCCCTGCTGGACGTCCCGCTCGACGAGCGCGCGTACGCGGACCGGTTCCAGGTGTCCCGTCGCGCGGAGATCGAGGGCCTGTGGCGCTGGTGGTCGGAGCGGGACACCGCCTCTCCGCTCGAGCCGCGTGCCGACGGGTTCCTCGGGTTCTACCTGCTCACCCTGGTCGCCATGCACTGCTCGGACCGCATGCGGTTCCACGGTGACGCGGCGCCGGACGTGACGCTGGCCGGCACGACGGCGCAGGACCTGAGCGCCGCGCTGGTGGCCGATCCCGAAGTGCGCCGCGCCATCGTCGCGCTGCACGATCCGGACGCGCCGCTGAGCACGCGCGGCGGCACGCCGAAGGGCTCGCGGACGGACTCGGGGGCGGGCGATCCGCCGTCCTCCGCGACACGGGCGGAGTGGGCGGCGATCGACGTCGCGAGCCTCGAGTTCTATCGGCACGGCACGACGTCGATCATCCTCACCGGCCGGGCCGCCGCACCGTCGCAGGGCCGGACCGCCGCGTTCGCGCTGAAGTGCCTGATCCACCCGTACCGCACCATCCCCGTCATCACGGCCGCGACGCGGGGCTACCTCGCCGAGCACGGCAGGCTCGACGCCCAGGAGAGCTCGCCGGCGGTGCGCGTGTGGGCCAGCCATGACAGCTGGATCCTCATGGACCTGATCCGCGGTCGCACTCTCGGCGAGCACCTGGCGCACCTGGCGACCACCCGCCCGCCGGCCCCCGCGCGGGAGATCCTCCGTACCGTCGACACGGATGCGCTCCGCGAGGTGGGCGGCGCCCTCCTGAGCGCGCTGGCCGACCTTGAGCGAGAGGGTCGCCGGCACGACGACCTCACGCCGTCGAACATCATCGTCGAGACGGAACGGGAACAGGAGCCGGGCCGGTTCCGACTGCGGTTCGTCGACCTGGGCGTCAGCTACCTGCACGCCCGGTCGATCGCGGGCCAGGTCCGAGGCGACGGGGCGTACGCGGCGCCGGAGGTGCGGCGCGACGGCGTCGGGCATCCGCGGGCCGACCTCTACTCGCTGGGCGCGCTGCTGATCAGCGTCGCGGGGATCCCGCACAGTGCGGACGGCACGGTGCCCGACCAGTTCTACGTGGCCGCGGTCGGCCTGGCCCGGCTGCTGGAGGACCTGACCGACGCCGACCCGCGCCGCCGGCTCCTCGTCACGCCGGTCGATCCGGCCGCCCCCACGTTCGAGCATGTAGGCAGGGTGTTCCGGGACGAGGTGGCGATCCTCGAACAGGACGGCAGGGAGCGCCCGCGCGGCCGGCTCCAGCGGCTGCGGGACCTCTCGCCCGGCGCCGGGACGGTGGCCAGGCAGCGTCGGATGCTGCAGGTGCGCAGCGGCCAGGTACGCGACCGCGCAGGTGCGGCGCACCTGCGGCAGGCGCGCTGGCTGCGGCGGTGGGCCTGGCTCTGTGCCGTGCTCCTGTGGTCCGCGACCGCGCTGGTCGTGACGTGGTGGTCACGTGACCTGGGGCTGTCC
Organism: Promicromonospora alba; assembly: GCF_042654905.1. Lineage (NCBI taxonomy): Bacteria > Bacillati > Actinomycetota > Actinomycetes > Micrococcales > Promicromonosporaceae > Promicromonospora > Promicromonospora alba. Next base: position 106,173 of record NZ_JBHSFI010000003.1, on the reverse strand, counting down.
TGGCAGGCGAGGTGGTTCGAGATGGCGGACGAGGTGTCCGGCACGTCAGGGATCGGTCTGGGGTTCCTCGACGACGTCCGGGCGGACGACTACCCGATCCCCGACCCGTGGGGAAACCTCCCGGTACGCCTCGTCACGCTGACGTTCGCGCTGGTCAGTGCTCGGTTGTATCTGAACGTCTTCGCCGAGCTGAGCACTGTCTGGGCGCTGCCCCGCGGGCGAGCGGCGAGGGTGCGGGCCGTGGCCGCCGAGATCGGCCTGCGGTCCCTGGCGGTCCTGCCGGCGGTCTACGTGGTGCTGCCGACGCTCGTGCAGCGGGACTGGTGGCCGCTCGGCACCCTGGTCGGGCACGTCACCTTCGCCGTGGTCGTCCAGGCCTGCCTCTGGTTCGCGTGGGACACGAACGCGCGTGCCCGTGCCGCAGGGCTCTCGTCGGTGCCGCGGGGCGAGATCGCCACGCTCGGACGACTGGCGGCGTGGCAGCCGACCGTGGCGGTCTACCTGGTCCCGATCGTGGGCATCGGCACGCTCCTGTCGCTGGGCCTGGTGCACGACGAGCTGGTCTACGCGTGCTTCGTCAGCCTCATCAACCTGGGCATCTTCTACCCGAAGAGCGCCGGGACGGACGCGCCGTACATCCGGGCCGGCATGAACCGAGCGGCGCTGGCGGCAGAGCGGCTGGAGCGGCTGGAGACGGTGCGACTTCGCTGACTTCTGCTGGTCGGGGGAGCACCCGAGCGAGATTTCTGCCCGAAAGAGGCGCAAATGTCGGATTGCTCCGCTCCGAATCACACTGAGAGGTGCGCAGAGCACCCCCGGTTCGGGCGAGTATGAAGTAATGGGCAACCTGCGAAATCATCGGGCACTGCTGTCTGCCGTCGGAGCGTTCGTCGTCGCCGGCGCCGGCAGCGGCATCGCCTGGTCCCAGGCCGAGCGCAGCAGCGAGCCCGCTGACGTGCTGCTCGACGCCGTGGAGCACAGCGAGTCGACGATGCGTGACTACATCGACGAGATCGCGCAGCGGTTCGACGAGATAGAGGCAACCTCCGACGCCCGGCGGCAGGAGGAGCTCGCCACCGCGCTCATGAAGGACGTGCCCGCGCTGGCCGAGGACGCACGGGCCGAGGTACTGACGGCCAAGGAGGACGCCAAGGCCGTGAGCCTGCCGGACGACGGCGAGCTCGACCGCGCCCGCGACGCCTATGTGGCGCACATCGACGCGTGGATCGCGGAGTACGACGAGGCGATGGTCTCCCCGGTCGGCGTCGTGGAGATCGAGCCCGTCGTGAACCGGACGTTCGACGAGGCCGTCGCCGCGTTCGACCGGACCGGGCTCGACGCTGACCAGGCCGAGCGCGCCGAGCGGCTCCTCACGGACTGAACCGCCGGGCGTTCGCCTCAGTCCGGCCGGCTCATGTCCGGCCGGCTCATGTCCCGCCAGCTCATGGGGGACAGGCTGAGGGCGGCGTCCGCCACCCGCTTCGCGACATCCGTGCGCAGGGCCGCGTAGGACGAGTCGATCCACTCCTGCACCCCGGCCTGGCCGCCGTGCCGGTACTCGACCGCCTGGACCAGGCACTCCAGCTTGTCGGCGTCGCGCGCGCAACGTGCCTCCGGCGTCTGCTGCGCCTCGAACTCGGTCACGGCGTCGACAACGGTCGCCGCAGCGGCGGCCGGCAGGGGGGCCACCTGGTCACGCGTGACCGCGACGTTGTCGGGCTTGGTGACGTACGGGCGGGCGGTGTGGGGCAGGTCGGTGATGCGGGTCTCCTGGGAGTCGTGCCAGAGCGCCAGGTAGGCGGCGCGAGCGGGGTCGGCGCCCTCCTCGGCGGCCAGCAGCGCCGCGAGCTGCGCGACCCGCAGGCTGTGCTCGGCGACCGACTCCGGGTCCCGCACCCCGACCTGCCACCAGCCGGAACGACGCAGGCGCTTGAGCACGCCCATCTCGAAGGTGAAGGCGGCGATGCCGGATGCGGCGGTATGCGTCATGGCGCTATCGTCCGGCATTCCCGCGTGGCTCGTCGGAGCGTCACGCGCTGGACCTTCGGCCGTTACCGGCCGTACGACGTCGCCACCTACGATGTGCCGGTGCCTCGCGACTCCTCCGCAGTCCTTCCCGCCGCCGTCCTGTTCGACATGGACGGCACCCTCGTCGACACCGAGCCCTACTGGATGCGCGCCGAGCGCGAGATCGTCGCGGCGCACGGTGCGACCTGGACGCACGAGGACGCCCTCGGCGCCGTCGGACAGGCGCTCCTGACCACGGGCACCATGCTGCGTGACGCCGGCGTGCCGCTCGAGCCCGCCGAGATCGTGACCTGGCTCGTGGCCCGCGTGAACGAGCAGCTGCGCGAGAGCGTGCCGTGGCGGCCCGGCGTCCTGGAGCTGCTCGAGGAGCTGCGCGCCGCCCAGGTCCCGTGCGCGATAGTCACCATGTCCTACCGCAGCCAGGCCGAGGTGGTGGCCGACGGCGCCCCCGCCGGGACCTTCGCCCACCTCGTCACCGGTGACGAGGTCACGCACGGCAAGCCGGACCCGGAGCCGTACCTGGTGGCCGCCGGCCTGTTCGGCGCCCGGCCGGAGGACTGCGTGGCCATCGAGGACTCCCACCCCGGGATCACGTCCGCGCTCGCCTCGGGCGCGCGCACCCTCGGTGTGCCCGCCGAGGTGCCCGTGCCGCCCCGGCCAGGGCTCAACCGGGCGGCCTCGCTCAAGCAGATCGACCTCGAGACGCTCGCGCGGATCGCGTCGGGCGAGGTCGTCGACCTGCTGGGCTGAGCTCGTCCGCTGGGCTCGTTCGCTGGGCTCGTTCGCTGAGCTCCGCTTGGTCCGTCCGCTTGGTCCGTCCGCTTAGTCCGCCCGACGGTGGGTGTCGCCGCAAACGTCACACGGCTATACCCAGGCGCAGCGGGATCGCGCCGTCCGGCACCTCCGGGGGAGTGCCACCGAACTCCGGGCACAGCGACTGGTGGGCGCACCAGCCGCACAGCTTGGTCCGGCGCGGCTTCCACACGCCGGTCCGGGCGGCGTCCTCGATGGCCGACCAGATGGTGCGGATCTTCTGCTCGGTGTGCTCCAGCTGCTCGACGGTCGGCTCGCCGCGCAGCACCTGGCCGTCACCGAGGTACACGAGCTGCAGCATCTTGGGCAGCACCCCGCGCTCGCGCCACAGGACGAGCCCGTAGAACCGCATCTGGAACACCGCCGACGACTCGTAGCCCGGCCGCGGCGACTTCCCGGTCTTGTAGTCGACTACCCGCACGGCGCCGGTCGGCGCGACGTCCAGCCGGTCCACGATGCCGCGCAGCAGCGGGCCGCCGTCGAGCTGTGACTCCACCAGGAGCTCCCGCTCCGCCGGCTCGAGCCGGTTCGGGTCCTCCAGCGTGAAATAGGTGCCGAGCAGCGAACCCGCGCCCGCGAGCCAGCCCGCCCGGTCCTGCCCGTCCGGGCCGACCCCGTCCGTGAACAGCGACGTGTACCGGTCGTCCGCCTCCAGCAGCCGGTCCCACTCACCGGGCAGCAGGTCGTTCGCCGCGGCCAGCGTGCGCTCGCCCAGCGGGGCGTCGTACAGCCGCTCCAGCACCGAGTGCACCAGCGTCCCGCGCGCCGCGGCGGCCGACGGGGGCTCCGGCAGCCGGTCGACCGTGCGGAACCGGAACAGCAGCGGGCACTGCATGAAGTCGTTCGCGCGGGACGGCGACAGAGCCGGCGGCCGCGACGGCGCACGCACGGCCGACGCGGTGTCGACCGCCTTCGCCGTCACGTCCGGGACCGGCTCCTGGGATACCTCCGTCGTCGTCATGGCCCCCACCCTAGGTGCGGTCACCGACATCCCCGGGCAGCCATCCACAGCGCGCCGTGCCCTCGACGGCGACAGGCCGGATAGGTTTGTCCGGTGACCACCTCGGAGCCCGCCTCCACGCCCGCACCGCCCGCCCCGCAGCGCTCGAAAGGGTTCGTCATCGGCCGTGTGGCCGGGGCGCCAGTGATCGTCACGCGGTCCTGGTTCCTCGCCGCCTTCGTCCTGACGATCCTGTTCGTGCCCAACGTGCAGAATCTCGCGCCGGGACTCGGCGCGGGCGCCTACCTCGTGGCGTTCGTGTTCGTGCTGCTCCTGTTCGGCTCCGTGTTCCTGCACGAGGCCGCGCACGCACTCGTCGCCAGGGCGCGCGGGCAGAACGTGACCGAGCTCGCCGTCACGCTCTGGGGCGGCCACACCGCCTACACCGGCGGCCTGGGCCGGCCGCTCGACGGGTTCCTGGTCGCGGTCGTCGGGCCCCTGACGAACCTGGCGCTCGCCGCCGGGTTCTGGTTCGCGTACCAGGCCTCGCCGGTGCTGAACGTGCCGACGCTCCTGCTGTTCGCCGGCGCGGCGTCCAACGCGTTCGTCGGCGCGTTCAACCTGCTCCCCGGCCTGCCGCTCGACGGCGGCCAGATCCTCGAGTCCGTCGTCTGGGCCGTCACGGGCAAGCGCACCACCGGCACCGTCGTGGCCGGCTGGGCCGGTCGCGTCGTCGCAGTCGGCGTCCTGCTCTGGGCGCTGGTCGTGCCGTTCCTGCGGGGCGCCACCCCGGACATCACGAACGTCCTGCTGTCCGCGCTGATCGGAGCCTTCCTCTGGGCCGGTGCGGGCGCCGCGATCGCGAACGGGCGGCGCAGGGAGGCGGTCGACGGGCTGACCGCCGCCGGTCTCGCAGGTCCCGCCGTCCTGGTGCCGCTCGGCTCCACCGTCGCCGACGCGCTCGACGCCCAGGCGGCAGCAGCGGGCGGCGGTACGCCGTCGCACTACGTGGTCGTCGTGGGGCACGGCGACGTCCCGATCGCGGTGATCGACGGGGGCGCCGTCACGGCGGTCCCGGAGTCGGCCCGCGGCGTGACCCTGGTCGACGCCGTGGCCGTGCCGTTCGTGCCGGGGTCGGCCGTGCACCCGGAGCTGGCGGGTACCGACCTGCTGACGCAGCTGGCCCAGCGGTCGGGTGGAGCGCGGCTCGTCCCGGTCGTCGACGACGGCCGGGTCACCGGGGTGCTCGACCTCGCCGACGTCGCCCGGGCGATCCGCGCCACCTGACGCCCGGCCCGAGCCCGGCGCACGCGCGGTCCCGGCCCAGCACCTAGGATGGTCGGTCGTGACCACACCCACCGACACCCCTGTCGCCACCGGCGCCGAGCAGCGCCGCGGCCCGTTCCGCGTGGGCGACAAGGTCCAGCTGACCGACCCCAAGAATCGCCTGCACACCATCACGCTGCAGCCCGGCGGCACGTTCCACACGCACCGGGGCTATTTCCAGCACGAGCAGCTCATCGGACAGCCCGAGGGCTCCGTGGTGGTCAACACCGCCAACATCGAGTACCTCGCCCTGCGCCCGCTGCTGGCCGACTACGTCCTGTCGATGCCCCGCGGTGCTGCCGTCGTGTACCCGAAGGACGCCGCGCAGATCGTCGCCATGGCCGACATCTACCCGGGTGCCCGGGTCGTCGAGGCCGGCGTCGGCTCCGGCGCGCTGACGATGTCCCTGCTGCGTGCGGTCGGCGACGCCGGGCACGTGCACTCGATCGAGCGGCGCGAGGACTTCGCGGCCATCGCGAAGGGCAACGTCGAGACCTTCTTCGGCGGGCCGCACCCGGCGTGGGAGCTGTCCGTCGGTGACCTCTCCGACGTGCTGCCCGAGGTGGCCGAGCCGGGCACCGTCGACCGCGTGGTCCTGGACATGCTGGCACCGTGGGAGAACGTCGAAGCGGTCGCCTCGGCGCTCGCACCCGGCGGCGTCGTCGTCTGCTATGTGGCCACCACGACCCAACTTTCGCGCACAGCGGAAGATCTGCGTGCGGACGGCCGGTTCACCGAGCCGGCGGCCTTCGAGACGATGATCCGCGGGTGGCACCTCGAGGGTCTGGCGGTGCGTCCCGAGCACCGGATGATCGGCCACACGGGCTTCCTCATCATCGCCCGCCGGATGGCCGACGGAGTGGTCGCACCCGAGCGGAAACGGCGTCCTGCCAAGGGTGCGTACCCCGCGACGGCCGAAGCGGAGTGGACTCCGGAGGAGCTCGGGGAGCGTGCGGTGTCGGACAAGAAGGTCCGCAAGGTGCGGCGTGACCTGGGCGTTGCGCCCGAGGATGCGAGTACCCCGCCTGCGTGAACGGGCTGTAACGATCGAGTACCCCGGACGTCTCAAACGGGTGTTCTTACTCCCGGTGTGTCAGTGACTGTGCTTAAGGTGCTGTTCTCGGAGGCGTTTGCGTCATATGGTCGCCTCCCGGGCCCTACGAGAGGGGATGTCATGACCGAGAACACGTCAGGATACAACCATCCCGAGAACGAACCTTTGCCAAACCGCGACTACGAGCGCCAGATTGCCCTCCTCTCAGCCAAGAACGAGCGCCTGGCGGAGGCACTCCGCGCGGCGCGCGACCAGATCGTCGAGCTGAAGAAGCAGCTCGACGATCTCGCCAAGCCGCCGGGCACGTACGCCGTGTTCCTGGGGGCGCACGCCGACGGTTCGGTGGACATCTCGTCCGCCGGCCGCAAGATGCACGTCTCCGCGAGCCCGAGCCTGGACGTCACGCGGCTCAGCCCGGGCCAGGAGGTCAAGCTCAACGAGGCCATGACGGTCGTCGGAGCGGGCGAGTACGAGCGCACGGGCGAGCTGGTGACCGTCAAGGAGATGCTGGGCGGTGACCGCGTGCTCGTGGTCGGCCGCGCCGACGAGGAGCGCGTGGTGCGCCTCGCCGGATCCTTGATGGACTCCCCGCTCCGGGTGGGCGACTCGCTCACGGTCGACACGCGCAGCGGCTTCGTGTTCGAGATCGTGCCCAAGTCCGAGGTCGAGGAGCTGGTGCTCGAAGAGGTCCCGGACATCGAGTACGAGGACATCGGTGGCCTCGGCCCGCAGATCGAGGCGATCCGCGACGCGGTCGAGCTGCCCTTCGCGCACCCCGACCTGTTCCGGGAGCACGGGCTGCGCCCGCCCAAGGGCGTGCTCCTGTACGGCCCGCCCGGATGCGGCAAGACGCTCATCGCCAAGGCGGTCGCGCACTCCCTCGCCGGGATGGTGGCCCGCGCCAACGGGGGCGACCCCAACGCGAAGAGCTTCTTCCTGAACGTCAAGGGTCCGGAGCTGCTCAACAAGTACGTCGGCGAGACCGAGCGGCACATCCGGCTGATCTTCGCCCGCGCCCGGGAGAAGGCCAGCCAGGGCATGCCCGTCGTCGTCTTCTTCGACGAGATGGAGTCCCTGTTCCGCACCCGCGGTACGGGCCTCTCCTCGGACGTGGAGACCACCATCGTGCCCCAGCTCCTCGCGGAGATCGACGGCGTGGAGCGGCTCGACAACGTCATAGTCATCGGCGCGTCCAACCGTGAGGACATGATCGACCCGGCCATCCTGCGCCCGGGACGTCTCGACGTGAAGATCAAGATCGAGCGGCCCGACGCCGAGGGCGCCAAGGAGATCTTCGGCAAGTACCTCACCAAGGACCTGCCGATCCACCCCGACGACCTGGCGGAGTACGGCAACAACATGCCCGAGGCGCTCGACGGCATGATCACCTCGGTGGTCGAGCGGATGTACTCGGAGGACGAGGAGAACCAGTTCCTGGAGGTCACCTACGCCTCCGGGGACAAGGAGACCCTCTTCTTCAAGGACTTCAACTCGGGCGCGATGGTCCAGAACGTGGTCGACCGCGCCAAGAAGAACGCGATCAAGGACTTCCTGGCCACGGGGCAGAAGGGCATCCGCGTGGAGCACCTCCTGACCGCGTGCGTCGACGAGTTCAAGGAGAACGAGGACCTCCCGAACACGACCAACCCCGACGACTGGGCGCGCATCAGCGGCAAGAAGGGCGAGCGCATCGTCTTCATCCGCACCATCGTCCAGAAGAAGGGCGAGGGCGCCACGCCGCGCACCATCGACACCGTCCAGAACACCGGTCAGTACCTCTGACAGCACGTCGAGGCAGGGTCCGCGTCCGTCCAGCGGGCGCGGGCCCTGCTTGATCGACGCGGCTGGTCAGCGTGGCTGATCAAGTGACCGACCAGCGGGACTACTCCGGCATAGGGTGGTGAACGTGAGCGTACGTCGTGTGATGGGCATAGAGACCGAGTACGGAGTCCTGCAGCCAGGCCGTCCCCTGGCCAACCCCATGCTGCTCTCCAGCCAGGTGGTGACGACCTACCGGGCGATCTCCACGCGTTCTGAGGGCCGGGGTGGCAAGGCTCGCTGGGACTACGACGACGAGGACCCGCTGCAGGACGCGCGCGGGTTCCATCTCGACCGCGCCTCGGCGCAGCCTTCGATGCTGACCGACGACCCCGCGCGACCAGCGCCGTCGGGCCCGGTCACCGGGCAGGTGCCGGTGGTGGAGCCCGGCCTGCCCGGCCGTGGCCGCCGCCGGTCCGGCTCGACGCAGGAGGTGGAGCGGCCCGCCGCCGAGGAGTACGACGACCCGAGTGCCGCTAACGTCATCCTGACGAACGGTGCCCGGCTGTACGTGGACCACGCCCATCCCGAGTACTCCTCGCCCGAGGTCATGTCGCCCGAGGACATCGTGCGCTGGGACGTCGCCGGCGAGCGGGTGATGCTGGCGGCCCTGCGGGAGCTGGCTGGTTTCCCCGGCAGCGAGGTGGTGCTCTACAAGAACAACGTGGACGGCAAGGGTGCCAGCTACGGCACCCACGAGAACTACCTCGTCGACCGGTCGCTGCCCTTCACGACGCTCGCCGAGCTCATCACGCCGTTCCTCGTCACCCGGCAGGTGTTCACGGGCTCCGGCCGCGTGGGCCTCGGCGCGACGAGCGGTACCGCCGGCTACCAGATCTCCCAGCGTGCCGACTACATCGAGGCCGAGATCGGCCTGGAGACGACGCTGCGCCGGCCCATCGTCAACACGCGCGACGAGCCGCACGCCGACCGGCAGCGGTGGCGCCGTCTGCACCTCATCCTCGGCGACGCGAACCTGATGGAGGTGCCCACCTACCTCAAGATGGGTACGACGTCGCTCGTGCTGTGGGTGCTGGAGCACCTCGACGAGCTGGCCGAGGCCGGCGTGGACGCACGCGCAGAGCTCGGCGCCCTCCGGCTGGCCGACCCGGTCAGCGACGTGCAGAAGGTCTCGCGCGACCTCGTGCTGACCGCGCGGCTCGACCTGGCGGACGGCCGGACGATGACCGCGCTGGAGGTCCAGGGCGAGGTCACCGACATCGTCCGGCGGTCCCTGAAGGTCCTCGGGACGGACGCGGAGTCCGACGCCGTGCTCGACCGCTGGGCGTCCGTCGTCGAACGGCTGGGCACGGATCCGGCGACCTGCGCGCGCGAGGTCGAGTGGGTCGCGAAGCTGCGGCTGCTGGACCGTCTGCGCTCGCGCGACAACCTGGAGTGGGACCACCCGCGCCTGCACGCCATGGACCTGCAGTGGTCCGACGTGCGGCCCGAGCGGGGCATCTACCACCGGCTGCTCGCCAAGGGGGCGGTGGACCGGCTGGTCGACGAGGAGAGCGTCGCGCGAGCGGTGCAGCACCCGCCGACCGACACCCGCGCCTACTTCAGGGGCGAGGTGATGGCCCGCTACGGGAGCCAGATCTCCGCGGCGAGCTGGGACTCGGTCATCTTCGACGTCGACGGGTCGCAGGCCCTGCAGCGTGTGCCGATGCTCGACCCGACCCGCGGCACACGGCGCCATATCGGCGCGCTGCTCGACGCGAGCCCCGACGCCGCGACCCTGCTCGCGGGACTCTCCGGAAGAAGGTGACCGTGGATGTCAGTGTCACCGCCTAGGGTCAATACATGAGGTCAGGGCCTAGGCTTCGAGACCAGTAATACGTCAGTGAATCACCAGGAGGCGATCATGGCCGGTCAGGAAAGAATCAACCCGTCACACGAGGACCGCACTCCGGACGACGACGCGGAGGCCCCGGCGCCCGCCGCTGCGGCGGCGCAGAAGGACGACGACGAGGTCGACGCCCTGCTGGAGGAGATCGACGAGGTGCTGGAGACCAACGCCGAGTCGTTCGTTCGTGGATTCGTCCAGAAGGGTGGGCAGTGACCTGAGCGCAGACCGCACCACAGGACGACTCCCGGACGCCTTCCTGCGTCCGGGATCGTCGTCCTTCGTGGACTTCCTGGCCGAGCACGCCCCCGACCGCCTTCCCATGAACCGGGTCATGCCGGTCGGCGTGACCGACCCGGCGACCCTTGCCCCGCACGCCACCACGATCGTGGCGCTCACCTTCGACGGCGGGGTCCTGCTGGCGGGTGACCGTCGTGCGACCGCCGGGCCGATGATCGCCAGCCGCAGCATCGAGAAGGTGTTCCCGGCCGACGAGTACTCGGCAGTGGGCATCGCTGGTTCAGCAGGTATCGGGCTAGAGCTGGTGCGGCTCTTCCAGCTCGAGCTCGAGCACTACGAGAAGATCGAGGGGTCGCTGCTCTCGCTCACGGGTAAGGCGAACCGCCTGGCCACGATGCTGCGCGCCAACCTGCCCATGGCGATGCAGGGGCTGGCGGTCGTGCCGCTGTTCGCGGGCTACGACCTGGACAAGGAGACCGGCCGCATCTTCAGCTACGACGCCACGGGCGGTCGCTACGAGGAGCACGAGCACCACGGCATCGGCTCCGGCTCGCTCTTCGCCAGGGGCGCCATGAAGAAGCTCTGGCGGCGCGGGATGGACGCGGAGGCCGCCGTCCACGTAGCGGTCGAGGCGCTGTACGACGCCGCGGACGACGACTCGGCGACGGGCGGCCCCGACACCGTCCGCGGGATCTTCCCCGTGGTCGCCACGGTGTCCGCCGACGGCTACCAGCGCATCGAGGACGCGGAGGTGGCCCGCGTCGCGGAGCACATCGTGGCGCAGCGCCGAGAGAGGGGGCACCTCGCATGAACATGCCGTTCTACGTCTCGCCCGAGCAGCTGATGAAGGACCGGGCGGACTTCGCCCGCAAGGGCATCGCCCGCGGCCGGTCCGTGGTGGTGCTCGCCTACGACGGCGGTATCGCGTTCGCCACCGAGAACCCGTCGCGTGCGCTGCACAAGATCTCGGAGATCTACGACCGCATCGCCTTCGCGGCCGTGGGCAAGTACAACGAGTTCGAGAACCTGCGGGTGGCCGGCGTGCGGTACGCCGACATGCGCGGCTACTCCTACGACCGGTCCGACGTGACGGCGCGGGGCCTGGCGAACGCGTACGCGCAGACGCTCGGCACCGTGTTCATCACCGAGTCGAAGCCCCTCGAGGTGGAGATCGTCGTCGCCGAGGTGGGTGCCGAGTCGGCGGACGACCAGATCTACCGGCTCACCTACGACGGCACGGTGGCCGACGAGCACGGGTTCGTCGTCATGGGCGGCCAGGCCGAGCAGCTCGGCCGGCGCGTCAAGGAGGGCTGGCGCGAGGACATGTCCCTCGGCGAGGCCCTGCGGCTCGCGGTGGCGGCCCTGGGCTCGGGCGAGGGTTCGGCGTCGCGCACCATCGAGGCGGCCCAGCTCGAGGTGGCGGTTCTGGAGCGGGACCGGCCGCGACGGTCGTTCCGGCGTCTGACGCGTCAGGTCCTGGCCGACCTGCTCGCCGACGGCGCGGAGCCCGCGGAGGGCGAAACGGTGCCGTCCGACGACCTTCCGCCCTCGGACGACGTCGCGGTGGGCTCGGCGACGCCGGGCCTGGCAACGGCGGACACGGTGCCGCCGGAGACCGCTGATACTGCCGAGGCAACCGAGGCAACCGAGGCAACCGAGGCGAGCACCGAGACCGACACCGACACCACCGCCGAGTCCCCGAGCGAGGAAAAGCCCGACGACGAGCCGGGCACCTCCGGCGACTCGCCCGGCACCGACCGATAGCAGCACGTTCCGCGAACAGGGAGGGGAAGTCCATGGACCGCAGGATCTTCGGTCTCGAGACCGAGTACGGCGTGACGTGCGCTGCCGACGACGGGCGTGGCCTGTCTGCCGACGAGGTCGCCCGCTACCTGTTCCGGAAGGTGGTGGCGTGGGGCCGTTCCTCGAACGTGTTCCTGAGGAACGGCTCCCGCCTCTACCTCGACGTGGGATCGCACCCCGAGTACGCGACGGCGGAGTGCGACGACGTGCGTCAGCTCGTCTCGTACGACCGGGGCGGGGAACGCATCCTCGAAGGCCTGGTGGCCGACGCGCAGCAGCGCCTCGAGCACGAGGACCTGCCGGGCAAGATCCACCTGTTCAAGAACAACACCGACTCGGCGGGCAACTCCTACGGGTGCCACGAGAACTACCTGGTGCGGCGGTCGGGAGACTTCTCGCGCCTGTCGGACGTGCTCGTGCCGTTCCTCATCACGCGGCAGATCCTGGTCGGGGCGGGCAAGGTACTCTCGACGCCGCGCGGCGCGGTGTTCTGCCTCTCGCAGCGCGCCGACCACATCTGGGAGGCGGTCTCCAGCGCGACCACGCGGTCGCGTCCCATCATCAACACGCGCGACGAGCCGCACGCCGACGCCGAGCTGTACCGCCGGCTGCACGTCATCGTCGGCGACTCGTCGATGGCCGAGCCCACCACGATGCTCAAGGTGGGTTCGACGGACCTGGTGCTGCGGCTCGTCGAGGCCGGGGTCCCGATGCGGGACCTCACGCTCGAGAACCCGATCCGCGCCATCCGGGAGATCAGCCACGACCGCACGGGCAAGCACGCCGTGACGCTGGCCAACGGCCGGACCATGACGGCCATCGAGATCCAGTCGGAGTACTACGAGCGTGCCCGCGAGCTCGTGGAGGCGAACCTCGAGGTCACGCCGGTGGTCAAGCAGGTGCTCGACCTGTGGGAGCGCGGGCTGCGCGCGCTGGAGGCGGAGAACCTGTCGCTCATCGACCGGGAGCTGGACTGGGCCATCAAGCTCAAGCTCATCCGGCGGTACCAGGAGAAGCACGGCATGGGCCTCGACGACCCGCGCATCGCCCGGCTCGACCTGGCCTACCACGACATCTCCCGCACCGAGGGCCTGTACAACCTGCTCGCGGCCCGCGGCATGGTCGAGCGGGTCACCACCGACCTGGAGGTCTTCGAGTCGACGGCCCTGCCGCCGCAGACCACCCGGGCCAAGCTGCGCGGCGACTTCGTGCGGGCGGCCCAGGAGGCCCGGCGGGACTACACGGTCGACTGGGTGCACCTCAAGCTGAACGACCAGGCGCAGCGCACGGTGCTGTGCAAGGACCCGTTCAAGAGCGTCGACGACCGGGTGGAGCGCCTGATCGAGAGCATGTGACACCAGCGGGTGCCCCGGGAGCGGCCACAGGGCCGGTCCCGGGGCACCGGTCGTTCCGGGGGCGTCGTCGCGTCGTGGGAGAATCTGCTGGTGAGTTCCTGGTTACGCGTCATCGTCGGTGCGCTGGCAGCGACGACGGTGGCGGTGACCACGGCGTGCGCGCCCGCGTCTTTGCCGGTGGAGGTCGGCCCCGCGCCGACGTCCACCGCATCGCAGGCGCCGCTGCAGGTCACGGGCACGAGCGGCGCCCCGCCCACGCTCGAGTACGAGAAGCCGTTCGCCGTCGTGCAGCCGGGGTCGCGCACGGTCTGGCCGGGTACGGGGGACGTGCTGGAGCGTGACGACCCGGTGCTGCTGAACCTCTACGCGCAGGACGGCAGGGACGGCACGGAGCTGCAGAACACGTTCCGCACCGCGCCCGCGGCCTACACGATGACCGAGAAGTCGCTCGGCAGCCACCTCTTCGAGTCGCTCGAGGGCGAGCGCGTCGGCGCGCGGCTCACGCTCATGGAGGAGCAGGACGGCGTCCCGGTGCTGCTGGTCGTCGATGTGCTGCCGGTCCGCGCGTCCGGCGTCGCGGGGGAGGCGCCGGGCAAGGACCTCCCGCAGGTAAGCCTCGACGACCTCGGGGCGCCGACGATCCGCGTCCCGCGCGGCGTCGAGCCGCCGTCGGAGCTGGTCGTGCACCCGCTGATCCGCGGGTCCGGGCAACAGGTGCGCGCCGGCCAGATCCTCACCGTCGAGTTCACGGCAGTGCGCTGGAGCGACGGCGGCGTGGTCGACACGACGTGGACGGAGGACACCCCGCCGCAGTCCGCGGAGATCGGCATCGGCAGGCTGGTCGAGGGCTGGGACCAGGGGCTGCTGGAACAGACGGTCGGCTCCCAGGTCATGCTGGTGGTGCCGCCGCAGGACGGTCATGCCAACACGAAGAGCCAGCTTGCCGGCGAGACAGTGGTGTACGTGGTCGACATCCTCGACGCGCACAAGCTCGACCCCCGCGAGGCGGGCGTCGAGGAAGAACCCGAGAAGAAGGAGGGCTGATGTCCGTCGTGATCCGCGTGATCCCGTGCCTGGACGTCGACGCGGGCCGAGTGGTCAAGGGCGTCAACTTCGCCGACCTGCGGGACGCCGGGGACCCGGTGGAGCTCGCCGGCCGGTACGACGCCGAGGGCGCCGACGAGCTCACGTTCCTGGACGTGTCGGCCTCGTCCGGCGACCGGGAGACCATGGTCGACGTCGTGCGCCGCACCGCCGAGCAGGTGTTCGTGCCGCTCACCGTGGGCGGCGGCGTGCGCTCCACCGACGACGTCGACCGGCTGCTGCGCGCGGGCGCCGACAAGGTCGGCGTGAACACCGCCGCGATCGCGCGGCCCGAGCTGATCGCCGAGATCGCCCAGCGGTTCGGCTCGCAGGTACTGACGCTGAGCGTCGACGCGCGGCGCGTCACGGGCGACGTCACCACCCCCTCCGGCTACGAGGTCACCACGCACGGCGGACGGCGCGGTACCGGGATCGACGCCGTCGAGTGGGCGGAGAAGGCAGCCGCGCTGGGAGCCGGGGAGATCCTGCTCAACTCGATGGACGCCGACGGCACCACCGCGGGCTTCGACCTGGTGATGCTCCGCGCCGTGCGGGAGCGGGTGAACGTACCGCTCGTCGCGTCCGGCGGCGCGGGCACGCCCCAGCACTTCGTGGAGGCGGCGCAGGCAGGGGCGGACGCCGTCCTCGCCGCGTCGGTGTTCCACTTCGGCGTACTGACGGTGGGCCAGGTCAAGGACGCCATGCGCGCGGCGGGCATCGACGTCCGCTGACGGTCCGCGAAGTAGAGCGCCTGTCCGGCTTCCGCACGGTCGACCCGTGCGAAAGCCGGACAGGCGCTCTACTTCGCGGACCGTCACGACACCCCTGCTTGACCTCAACCAAAGTCGAGGTCTTAGCGTCGACAACGCCCGTGGCGAAAAACTGTCGAATCGATTCCCGTGCCGTGAGAAAATTCTGCTGTCCCCGAGGAAGCGAGGTTTTTCCGTGCCCCCAGACGCCCCGCGATCCAGACCGATGGCCCTGACCGGCTCTCGTGTGCGCCGGTCGCTCGCACTCATGTGGCGCGGTATGCGCGCCCACCCCGGCATCTACGTCCTGGCCGTCGGCGCATCGGCGATGTTCGGCGCCCTCACCGTCGGCGTGAGCCGCGCGGTCGGCTGGGCCACCGACTCCGTCGTCGTCCCCGCGATCGCCGGTGACGAGATCGCCCGCGACCGGGTCTGGCTCGGCGGCCTCGTGCTCGCCGCCGTCGCGCTGTCACTCGCCGTGTCGGTCGCCGCACGCCGCATCTGGGCGGGTTTCGGCTTCGTCCGGATCCAGGCCGGCCACCGCACCGCGCTGACCCGCCAGTACCTGCGCCTGCCCGCCTCGTGGCACCGCTCGCACCCGGCCGGCCAGCTCCTGAACCACACCACCTCGGACACCGAGGCCGCCACCGGCGTCTTCAACCCGCTGCCGTTCGCGCTCGGCGTCGTGGTCATGATCGGCGTCTCGATCGTCCTGCTCCTGACGATCGACCCCTGGCTGGCGCTCGCGGCGCTGGCCGTCATCCCCGTCACCGTGGGCGTGAACGCCGTCTACCAGCGGCACATGTCACCCGCGGTGACCCGGGCGCAGCGCCTGCGCGGCGACGTCGCCGACGCGGCGCACGAGAGCTTCGAGGCGGCGCTGCTGGTCAAGTCGCTCGGCACCGAGGACCGCGAGGAGGACCGGTTCGACGCTCGCACGCAGGAGCTGCGCGCCGCGAACGTGCGCGTCGGCATCGTTCGCTCCCTGTTCGACCCCGTGATCCAGACCCTGCCGGCGGTCGGCACCCTGCTGGTGCTCGGCGTCGGCACGTGGCGCATCTCCACCGGCGACGTCGTCGCCGGGGACATCGTCACCGCGGCCTACCTGCTCACGATGATGACGGTGCCCGTCCAGGCGTTCGGCTGGGTGCTCGGCGAGCTGCCGCGCGCACTGGTCGGCTACGAGCGCATCGCACAGGTCGTCGACTCGACGGGCGCCCTCGAGTACGGCGACGCCCGCCTGCCCCGGACGCCCGGCCAGCCCGGCCTCGCCGTCCGCCTGGAGGACGTCGGCGTCGACGTCCCCGCGATCAGTGGCGCCCGCGGCCGCTCGATCACCCTGCTCGACGACGTCTCCGTTGACGTCGCGCCCGGCACGACGGTCGCCGTCGTCGGCACCACCGGCGCAGGCAAGACCACGCTGGTGAGCCTCCTGGCCCGCCTGTCCGACCCCACGCGCGGGCGCGTGCTGCTCGACGGCACCGACGCGCGGACCCTCGCCGAGGGCGAGATCCCGGCCCAGGTCGCGTTCGTCACCCAGACCACCTTCATCTTCGAGGACACGGTGCGCGCCAACGTGACCCTCGCGGACGAGGGAGCGCCCGGCTCGCCGTCCGACGACGAGGTCTGGGAAGCCCTCCGGCTCGCCCGCCTCGCGGACACTGTGCGCGAGCTCGCCGGCGGCCTCGACGCACCGCTCGGCGAGCGCGGCGCCAACCTGTCCGGCGGCCAGCGGCAACGCCTCGCGATAGCGCGCGCCCTGGTGCGCAGCCCTCGCCTCCTCGTGCTCGACGACGCGACCAGCGCCGTCGACCCGCGCGTGGAGCAGGAGATCCTGCGCGGGCTCGCGGACCGGGCCGACGAGCGGACCGCTGACCAGGCTGCCGACCAGGCCAGCTCCGGGACCGGTGCGGAAGCCGCGCCGGGCACCACGGTGATCATGGTCGCCTACCGGATGTCGTCGGTGGCGCTCGCCGACCGCGTCATCCACGTCGAGGGCGGCCGCGTGGTCGACGCCGGGACGCACGACGAGCTCATGGCGCGCGACCCCGGCTACCGCGAGCTCGCCACGGCCTACGAGGTCGAGACGGAACGCAGGGAGCAGGAACGGGCCGACGCCGCTGCCGCCGGTGTGCTGGACGAGAAGCTGGAAGAGGTGGCCGGATGACCGCGGCGACGGACGAGCGCGAAGCGACCGACGTGCCGGAGGACCTGCTCGACGCCGACGGCGCACGCATCGAGTCGACGAGCAACCTCGGCGTGTTCGCGACGCTGCGCCGGGGCATCGAGATCAGCCCGGAGATCGCTCGGGGGATGTGGGTGACGCTCGGCCTGGCGTCGCTCGCCGCCGTCGGCCGCGTGGTGGTGCCGCTCGCGGTGCAGCAGACCATCGACGTCGGCATCCTTGCCGACGCCGGGCCCGAGGTCGGCCGGGTGGCGCTCCTCGCGTCGCTCGCGGCGGGCGCGCTCGTGCTGGCCGGGCTGTGCGCGGCGCTCGTCAACGTGCGCCTGTTCCGCTCGGCCGAGGCCGGGCTCGCGACGCTGCGGGTCAAGGCGTTCCGGCACGTGCACGACCTGTCGACCCTCACGCAGAACACCGAGCGGCGGGGCGCGCTGGTCTCGCGCGTGACCAACGACGTCGACACGGTGTCGCTGTTCGTGCAGTGGGGCGGCATCATGCTGCTCGTCAGCGCCCTGCAGATCGTGGTGGCGACCGGGCTGATGCTCGTCTACTCGCCGATCCTGACGGCGGTGGTGTGGGTCGCCTTCATCCCGATGTTCCTCGTGATCCGGTTCGGGCAGAAGTACGTGAACCGCGCCTACACGCTGGTGCGCGAGCGGGTCGGGGCGATGCTCGGCGCGATCTCGGAGGCCGTCGTGGGCGCCGAGACGGTCCGCGCGTACGGCGTCTCGGAACGCACCGGACGGCGCATCGACGCCGCCGTGGAGGACACCCGCCGGTCGCAGGCCCGGTCGCAGATCCTGGTCGCGGCGACGTTCTCGTCGGGCGTCCTGATCTCGAACCTCGTGCTGGCGATCGTGGTGGTCGTCGGGACGCTGCTCGGCGTGGGCGGCGGCCTGACAGCGGGCCAGCTTGTGGCCTTCCTGTTCCTGGTGCAGCTGTTCACCGGGCCGGTGCAGATGGCCACCGAGATCCTCAACGAGCTGCAGAACGCGGTGGCCGGCTGGCGCCGGGTCATCGCCGTCATCGACACCCCGGTGCAGGTGGCCGAGAAGCCGGACGCGGTGACGCAGGAGCGCGGGCCCGCCCGGGTGACGCTGCGCGACGTCCGGTTCTCCTACCCGAACGGCCCCGAGGTGCTGCACGGCGTGACGCTCGACCTGCCGCCGCGCACCAAGGTCGCGGTGGTGGGGCAGACCGGATCCGGCAAGACGACCATCGCCAAGCTCGTCACGCGCCTCATGGACCCGACGGCGGGCGCCGTCGAGCTGGACGGCGTGGACCTGCGCGACCTGGCGTTCGCGTCGCTGCGCGAGCGGGTGGTGCTGGTGCCGCAGGAGGGCTTCCTGTTCGACGGGACGGTGCTGGAGAACGCGGCGTACGGGCTGCGGGTCACTACAGACTCGGCCACGGAACCGGCGGTCGAGCCCGTCGAGACCTCGGCCGCGACGCGTGCCGCTGTCGAGCAGGCGTTCGCCGAACTCGGCCTGTCCGACTGGGTCGCCGACCTGCCCGACGGGCTCGACACCGAGGTGGGCCAGCGGGGCGAGTCGCTGTCGGCGGGGGAGCGGCAGCTCGTCGCGATCGCGCGTGCCTACCTCGCCCAGCCGGACCTGCTCGTGCTGGACGAGGCGACGTCGGCCGTGGACCCCGCCACCGAGGTCCGCATCGCGCGGGCCCTCGACTCGCTCACGGCCGGCCGGTCGACGATCACCATCGCGCACCGGCTCTCGACCGCCGAGGCGTCCGACCTGGTGGTGGTGGTCGACGAGGGCCACGTCGCCGAGGTCGGCCCGCACGACGAGCTCGCTGCTGCGGACGGCATCTATGCCCGCATGCACGCGAGCTGGGTCGCCCAGACCCGATAGGACCGCTCCCGACACGCGCCGGCGGCGGACATCACACCGCCGTCGGCCCGTGACGTGGCAGGATTCTCAGGTGCCCGAAGTTCTCGACCCCACGATCTCTGCCCGACTCAAGCGCGACGACGCCGGCCTGGTCGCCGCCGTCGTGCAGCAGCACGACACGGGCGAGGTGCTCATGGTCGGTTGGATGGACGACGAGGCCCTGCGCCGCACGCTCACCGAGGGCCGGGTGACTTTCTGGTCCCGGAGCCGCAGCGAGTACTGGCGCAAGGGCGACACGTCCGGGCACGCCCAGTACGTCAAGGCCGTGAGCATGGACTGCGACGGCGACGCCCTGCTGGTCCAGGTCGACCAGGTGGGCGCCGCGTGCCACACCGGTACCCGCACCTGCTTCGAGGCCGGGGGCGAC
The DNA here is from genome assembly GCF_042654905.1 of Promicromonospora alba. Lineage (NCBI taxonomy): Bacteria > Bacillati > Actinomycetota > Actinomycetes > Micrococcales > Promicromonosporaceae > Promicromonospora > Promicromonospora alba. Next base: position 86,662 of record NZ_JBHSFI010000003.1, on the reverse strand, counting down.
CTCGGCGCCGTGGTCGGCGAACGCGACCGGCACGACGGCACGCCGCAGGACACGAACCAGCAGGACACGAACCAGCAGGACACGAACCAGCTGTACGAGGAGCACCGGTGACCCAGCTCGACACCCAGCTCGATCCCCACGAGGCGCGCGCGGCGACCGCACCCGCCGACCTGCCCTGGGGTCGCACCTGGCCGAGCCTGCCGGAGTTCCGGGAGATGGCCGCCGACCGCCGGGTGATCCCGGTGGTCCGCCCGCTGCTGGCCGACGACGCCACGCCCGTCGGCCTCTACCGGACGCTGGCGCAGAGCAAGCCGGGCAGCTTCATCCTGGAGTCGGCGGAGTCCGGGGTCTGGGCCCGCTGGTCGTTCGTCGGCGTCGCGTCCCGCGCGACCCTGACCAGCGACAACGGCCGCGCCGTCTGGACCGGCGACGTACCCGTCGGCGTCCCGACGGAGGGCGACGTCGTCGACGTGCTCGAGGCGGCCCTCGTCGCGCTCCGCACGCCCGGCGTGGCCAACCTGCCCCCGCTCACGGGCGGCCTGGCCGGTGTGCTGGGCTGGGACATCGTGCGGCACTGGGAGCCCACGCTCCCCGCGACCGCCCCGGACGAGGTGGGCGCGCCCGAGCTGGCCCTGTGCCTCGCCACCGACCTCGCGGTGGTGGACCACCGGGAGGGGACCGTCTGGCTGGTCGCCAACGCGATCAACGCCGATGCCACGGACGAGCGCGTCGACGAGGCCTACGCGGACGCCGTCGCCCGGCTCGACGCCATGGCGGCGCAGCTGGCGACGGCCGGGCCGCGCGTCACCTCCGTCGTCGCCGAGGGCCCCGAGCCGCAGCTCGAGTTCCGCTCCACGAGGGACGAGTTCGAGGACGCGGTGCTCGCGGGCAAGGAGGCGATCCGCGACGGCGAGGTGTTCCAGGTCGTGCTGTCGCAGCGTCTCGACCTGGACTGCCCGGCCGACCCGCTCGACGTCTACCGCGCGCTGCGGACCATCAACCCGAGCCCGTATATGTACTACTTCCACCTGGCCAAGCCGGACGGCGCCGAGTTCGCAGTGGTCGGCTCCAGCCCCGAGACCCTGGTGAAGGTGGACGACGGGCACGTCACCACCTACCCGATCGCCGGGTCCCGGCCGCGCGGCGCCCACCCGGAGGAGGACGCCGAGCTGGGCGAGGAGCTCCTGGCCGACCCCAAGGAGCGGGCCGAGCACATCATGCTCGTCGACCTGTCCCGCAACGACATGGTGAAGGTCTGCGAACCCACCAGCGTCGAGGTCGTCGAGTTCATGAAGGTGCGCCGGTTCAGCCACATCATGCACATGTGCTCGACGGTGGTGGGCAGGCTCCGCGCCGGCCGCAGCGCCCTGGACGCGCTGCGGGCGACGTTCCCGGCAGGCACGCTCTCCGGCGCTCCCAAGCCCCGGGCGATCGCGCTGATCGACGAGCTGGAGCCCGCCTCGCGCGGCATCTACGGCGGCGTCTGCGGTTACTTCGACTTCGGCGGGAACATGGACATGGCGATCGCCATCCGCACCGCGTACATCGCCGACGGCCGGGCCAGCGTGCAGGCCGGCGGCGGGATCGTCGCCGACTCGGTGCCCGCGCTGGAGTACGCGGAGTCGCGCAACAAGGCCGCCGCGGCGGTGCGGGCCATCCAGCTCGCGTCGCGCCTGGCCCCGCTGCCGAAGACCCTGCTGCGGAAGGGCGGGGACGACAAGTGACCCGCGCCCGCACCGTCCTCGCACTGCTGGTCCTGGGCGCGCTGACCTTCGGCACCGGCTCACCCACCTGGGTGACCACCACGGTTGCCACCGCTCTGGAGCCCGAGGTGGCGGTCGCCGCCGCGGGCACCTCGGCCGCGCCGGGAGTCGGCGCGGGAGCGCTCGTGCTCCTGGCCGCCGGCATCGCCTGCGCGCTCACCGGTCGGGTCGCCCGGTACGTGGCCCTGCTGGTCGCGGCGGCGGCCGGGGTGCTGGTCGTGGTGAGCACGCTCGTCGTCGTCGGCGACCCCACGCCCGCCGCCACCGCCGCCGCGTCCGCGACGAGCGGCGTCACCGAGCTCACGTCACCGGTGACGCTCACCGCGTGGCCGTGGGCCGCTGTCGCCACGGGTGTGCTCGCCGTGGTCGTCGCGGTCTGGGGCGCGGTCGCGGCGCGCGGCTGGACGGCGACGTCGGGCCGGCACGAGCGGGCGGACGCCGCGGCGTCGGCCGGCGCCACCACCGGCACGAGCACCGCTGCCACCGGCACCACCGAAACCTCCGCCGCCGACGACGGCACCGCCGTCGGACCGGACGACGAGATCGACCCCCACGACGCCTGGGACGCGCTGTCCCGGGGCGACGACCCTACGGGCCGCTGACCTGACCTGGAACGGTTAGGCTGAGCGCGTACCGCACGACACGAAAGGCACCCACCCGCGATGACCGAGAACAAGCCCGAGATCGCCTACCTGCCGCCGGGCGTCCCGCCGAACAACCATGGCCACACCGTCGCCGCCTGGGTGACGATGGCCGGCATCACGCTGGGTGCGCTGATCGCCTCGTGGGGTGTCATCGTGGCGCAGTCCTCGTCGGCCTGGCTGGTGATCTTCGTGCTCGGCTTCGTCGTGATCGGTGCCTCGCTGATCGTCGGCCTGGTGCTGCGCAACCTGGGTATGGGCCAGAAGAAGGTCCAGCGGTAGCACCATGACGACCGAGGCGACGAGCGAGACGACGACCGAGGCGACGACCGACCTCGTGATGCCCGCGAGGTCGGCCCCGCTTCCCCGGAACAACCTGGGGGCCTGGTCGCTCGTGCTGGGCATCGCGTCGGTGGTCCTCCTGCTGGGCGTCATCACCGGTATCCCCGCGATCATCATCGGCAACCAGGGCCGCCGGGCCGTGCGTGCCGGTGAGGCGGACAACGAAGGCATGGCGATGACCGGCGTCGTGCTGGGCTGGATCTCGCTCGCGATCCTGGCCGCGGTCATCGTGCTGGTGATCGCCCGCTTCCTGGCGGGTGGGCCCGATTCCTGAGGTTTCCGGCGAGGCCTCCGAGCCTTCCACCCGCAGCAGCGCCCGGCCCGCCGTCCCCTCGGCGCTCCGGGCGCCGCTGCTCACGGGGGCCGCGGTCGGTGCGGCCACGCTGCTGCTCGCACTGCGCGACCCCCACGTGCGCGGCTCCTACGGGTTCTGCCCGCTGCTGGAGCTGACGGGCCTGGCCTGCCCCCTGTGCGGCGGGCTGCGGGCCACGCACGACCTGGCCCATCTCGACCTGGCCGGTGCCTGGTCGGCGAACGCGCTGTGGACGGTGACCGCCCCCGTCGTGGTGGTCCTCTGGCTGATGTGGCTCGTGTCGGCCGCGCGCGGCAGGCCCGTCAACGGCTTGTCCAGCACCGCCGGCTGGGTCACCCTCGGCGTCGCGCTGACGTTCTTCGTGGCACGCAACCTCCCGGGGCTGCAGCCGTACCTGACTCCGTGGGTCTGACCCAGCGGGTCCTACCCGGTGGATCCGGCCGTCCGACCGCGCCCTGAGCCCGGTCAGGTGATCCCCAGGGAGTCCTCGGACCACACCCGGCCCGGGATCTGACGGGACGTCGTCTCACGGTCCGGGAGTGGTCAGGACCACACCCTGGATCCGCCTACGATGACCATGGGGCGATCGCCCCGGCAAACGTACGAGGCGTAGCACGAGGGCAGAGCAAGGGCACGGGGAGGCTCATTACATGTCGGTCCTGGAGGACATCGTCGCGGGGGTTCGTGAGGACCTCGCGGAGCGTGAGGCACGTGTGTCTCTCGACGCGCTCAAGGAGCGCGCCACCGCGGTGCCCGGGGCCCTCGAGTGCCTCGGCCGCCTGAAGCAGGCGGACGCCGTCTCGGTGATCGCCGAGGTGAAGCGCTCGAGCCCGAGCAAGGGCTCGCTGGCGCAGATCGACGACCCGGCGGCGCTCGCCGCCGAGTACGAGACCGGCGGCGCGTCCGCGATCTCCGTGCTCACCGAGCAGCGCCGGTTCAACGGCTCGCTCGCGGACCTGGACGCCGTGCGCGGCCGGGTGGACGTCCCGGTGCTCCGCAAGGACTTCGTCGTGACGCCGTACCAGGTGTGGGAGGCACGTGCGCACGGGGCCGACCTGGTGCTGATCATCGTCGCCGCCCTGGAGCAGACGGTGCTCGAGTCGCTCGTCGAGCGCGTGCACTCGCTCGGCATGACCGCCCTGGTCGAGGCGCACAACCTCGAAGAGGTCCGCCGCGCCGTCGGTGCGGGCGCCCGGGTGGTCGGTGTCAACCACCGCAACCTGAAGACCCTCGAGCTGGACCGCGGCCTGTTCCGCAGCCTCGCCGAGTACATCCCGGACGACGTGGTCAAGATCGCGGAGTCCGGCATCCGTGGCCCGCACGACGTGATGGAGATGGCCCGCGCCGGCGCCGACGGCGTCCTGGTGGGCGAGGCCCTGGTGACCGACGGCGCGCCGCGCGCCTCGGTGGCCGACCTCGTCGCAGCGGGCTCGCACCCGTCGCTGCGGTCCGTCCGTCCGGCTTGAAGGGATCCGAGGTGACCTCCGTGAAGCTTTCCGACGTCTCCGGCCCGTACTTCGGTGAGTACGGCGGGCGGTTCGTGCCCGAGGCGCTCATCGCCGCGCTCGACGAGCTCGACACCGAGTTCCGCAAGGCGGCCGACGACCCCGAGTTCGCCGCCGAGCTGCAGCGCCTGCACCGGGAGTACACCGGCCGGCCCAGCCCGCTGACCGAGGTGCAGCGGTTCGCCGCGCACGCCGGCGATGCGCGGGTGTTCCTCAAGCGTGAGGACCTCAACCACACCGGCTCGCACAAGATCAACAACGTGCTGGGGCAGGCCCTGCTGGTCAAGCGCATGGGCAAGAAGCGCCTCATCGCGGAGACCGGAGCGGGCCAGCACGGCGTCGCCACGGCCACCGCCGCCGCCCTGATGGACCTCGAGTGCGTGGTCTACATGGGCGAGGAGGACACCCGGCGCCAGGCGCTGAACGTGGCCCGGATGCGCCTCCTCGGCGCCGAGGTCGTGCCGGTCAAGATCGGCTCGCGCACCCTCAAGGACGCGATCAACGAGGCCCTGCGGGACTGGGTGGCCAACGTCGAGACCACGCACTACCTCCTGGGCACCGTCACGGGTCCGCACCCGTTCCCCGAGATGGTGCGCCAGTTCCACCGCATCATCGGCGAGGAGGCGCGCGAGCAGATCCTGGAGCGCGCCGGCCGCCTGCCCGACGTCGTCGCGGCGTGCGTGGGTGGCGGGTCGAACGCGCTCGGCATCTTCAACGCGTTCCTCGACGACAAGGACGTCGAGCTGCGCGGCTTCGAGGCCGGCGGCGAGGGTGTCGAGTCGGGCCGGCACGCCGCCCGGTTCAGCGGCGGTGCGCTCGGCGTGCTGCACGGCGCCAAGTCCTACCTGCTGCAGGACGACGACGGCCAGACCCTGCCCAGCCACTCGGTCTCCGCGGGCCTGGACTACCCGAGCGTCGGCCCCGCCCACGCCTGGCTGCACGACCTGGGCCGCGCCACCTACGAGCCGGTGACCGACGACGAGGCCATGGAGGCGTTCCGCCTGCTGTGCCGCACGGAGGGCATCATCCCCGCCATCGAGTCGGCGCACGCCCTCGCGGGCGCGCTGCGCGTCGGCAAGGCGGCGGCTGAGCAGGGGCGCACGGGACCGGACGGCGAGCCGCTCCTGATCCTCGTGAACCTGTCCGGTCGCGGTGACAAGGACGTGGCGACGGCGGCCCGCTGGTTCGGGCTGCTCGAGGGCGCCGACAACGGCGTCGCCGCGGAAGAGCTGGAACGGCAGGAGGGCCGGGGATGAGCACTGTGACTGAGTCGGCTACAGGGCCGGCCACCGGGCCGCACACCGGACGGCAGTCGGGCGACCTGATCGCCCACCTGCGCGAGCAGGAGAACCGCGCGGCGCTGGTGGGCTACCTGCCGGTCGGCTACCCGACCGTCGACCGGTCGATCGAGGCGCTCAAGACGCTCGTGGACCACGGCGTCGACGTGATCGAGCTCGGCGTCCCGTACACCGACCCCGTGCTGGACGGGCCGGTGATCCAGCAGGCGGCACAGGGTGCGCTCGACGCGGGCGCCCGGGTCTCCGACGTGTTCCGCGTGGTGCGGGAGCTGACCGACTACGCGCCGCACGTCCCCGTGCTGGTCATGACCTACTGGAACCCGGTGCTGAAGTACGGTCCGGACGCGTTCGCACGCGACCTGGCCGCCGCGGGCGGCGCCGGGCTGATCACGCCCGACCTCATCCCCGACGAGGCCGCCGACTGGCTCGCCGCGAGCGAGGCGCACGGGCTGGACCGCGTCTTCCTCGTGGCCCCGAGCTCGACGACAGAACGGCTGCGCCTCACCGTCGACGCGACGCGGGGCTTCGTCTACGCGGCGTCGCTCATGGGCGTGACGGGGGAGCGGACCCAGGTGGGCTCGCGCGCCGAACAGCTCGTCACCGACACCCGCGCGGCCGGCGCAGTCAACGTCTGCGTGGGCCTCGGTGTCTCCACCGGGGCGCAGGCCGCCGAGGTGGGTCGCTTCGCCGACGGCGTCATCGTCGGCTCCGCGCTGGTGCGTCCGCTGCTCTCGGACGGGCCGCTCACGGACGCCGACTGGGCGGTCCGTCTCACGAATCTGGCCGAGGTGACGGAGGACCTCGCCGCCGGGGTACGGTCGGCGCGCGCTTCCGCGCCCACTGATACACCCGATGCCGCCGTGCCCGGCGGCGTGACCACTTCCGGAGAGGCTCTGTGACGCTGCTGACCGCACTGCCGGCTGCCCTGTACGTCGAGCTGCCTGCCTTGCTGCCCGCTGCGCCCGCCACCGAGGTCGTCACAGGGATGGTCACCGAGATACCCAGCCCTTCCGAACACACCTGGTACCTCGGGATCTTCCCGCTGCGCGCCTACGCGCTGGCGATCCTCGCGGGGATCGCCATCGCCCTCTGGATGACCGCCAGGCGCTGGAAGGCGCGCGGGGGGAACCCGGAGGACGTCCTGGAGATCGCGTTCTGGGCGGTGCCGTTCGGCATCGTCGGGGGCCGGATCTACCACGTGCTCTCCTCTCCGGACCGGTACTTCGGCGAGAACTTCTCGGGCGGGGGCGACCCGGTCACGGCGCTCTACGTCTGGGAGGGCGGCCTCGGCATCTGGGGCGCGATAGCGCTCGGCGCCTTCGGGGCGTGGCTGGGCTGCCGGCTGAAGGGTGTCAGGCTCTCGTCGTTCGCCGACGCCGTCGCACCGGGTCTCCTGGTCGCGCAGGGCGTCGGCCGGCTCGGCAACTGGTTCAACCAGGAGCTGTACGGGCGGCCCACCGAGCTGCCCTGGGGCCTGCGCATCGACGCCGAGCACGTGGTGTCGAACCCCGCCACGGGCGTGGCGTACCCGGAGGGCACGCTGTTCCACCCGACGTTCCTGTACGAGCTCCTGTGGTGCTTCCTGATGGCCGGGGTTCTGCTCTTTCTAGACCGTCGGTTCAAGTTGGGTCATGGGCGGGTATTCTGGGCGTACGTCCTGCTCTACACTCTCGGACGGGTCTGGATCGAGATGCTCCGCATCGACGATGCGGAGCTGGTGCTGGGGCTACGCCTCAACGTCTGGACGTCGATCCTCCTGGGCCTCGCGGCCCTGGTGGTCTCGGTGGTGCTGGCTCGGAGGTTCCCCACCAGGGAAGAGTCGGTACGGCTGCGGCCGGAGGGGGATGATCCGTCGGCCGGGAGTCCGGCAGACCCAGAGCCTGACCCAGCAAGTGCAGGGACCGGTGCGGCAGCCGCCGAGCCGGAGGAAGTGAAGACAGCAGCAGTGGAGACGTCCGACGCGGACAGCTCCGCGCGCACCTGAGGGGCACGGCGCCGGGACCACCGGCCGACGAGCCCCCTGACCGACCGGGCCGCCGTCGTCCCGGACCATCGCAAGGAACTGCGCCCGGCCACGGCCGGGTGCCTGTGAGGACCCATGACCAAGCCGTTGCCGACACAGAAGGTTGGGCTGCCCGCGCAGACGTTCGAAGGCGGCCTGTACGACCCGGCGGCCGAGCATGACGCGTGCGGCGTCGCCTTCGTGGCGACCCTGCGTGGCACGCCCGGACGAGACATCGTCGATGCCGGTCTGACCGCCCTGCTGAACCTCGACCACCGCGGCGCGGTGGGGGCTGAGGAGGACAGCGGCGACGGCGCCGGGATCCTCACCCAGATCCCCGACGCGTTCATCCGTGACGTGGTGGGCGTCGACCTGCCGCCCGCCGGGATGTACGCGATCGGTACGGCGTTCCTGCCGACCGACGACGCCGAGCGCGACGCCGTGGTGCACCGCGTCGAGGCGCTGGCCGCCGAGGAGAAGCTCGACGTCCTCGCGTGGCGCGACGTCCCGGTGGACGCCGGGATCGTGGGCCCGACGGCGCGCGCCTCCATGCCGGTGTTCCGGCAGATCGTCGTGGCCGACCCCTCACGGGGGCTGTCCGGGATCGACCTGGACCGGCGCACGTACCGCCTGCGCAAGCGTGCCGAGATCGAGCTGGGCCTGTACTTCGCCTCGCTCAGCGCCCGCACGCTCACGTACAAGGGCATGCTGACGACGGCGCAGCTGGAGCCGTTCTTCCCGGACCTGTCCGACCCCCGGTACGCCACCGAGCTCGCCCTGGTCCACTCGCGGTTCTCCACCAACACGTTCCCGTCGTGGCCCCTGGCCCAGCCGTTCAGGCTGCTGGCCCACAACGGCGAGATCAACACGGTGCGCGGCAACCGCAACTGGGTGGCGGCGCGCGAGGGCACCATGGAGTCCGACCTGCTCGGTGACCTGGAGGCGCTGCAGCCGGTGTGCTCGCCCGGCGCGAGCGACTCGGCGAGCTTCGACGAGGTCCTCGAGCTGCTGCACCTGAGCGGGCGGTCCCTGCCGCACTCCGTGCTCATGATGGTGCCGGAGGCCTGGGAGAACCACTCCAGCATGGACCCGGCCCTGCGGTCCTTCTACGAGTACAACGCGAACCTCATCGAGCCGTGGGACGGCCCGGCCTCCCTCACGTTCACCGACGGCACCCTGATCGGCGCCGTGCTGGACCGCAACGGCCTGCGCCCCGGGCGCTGGTGGGTCACGGAGGACGGGCTGGTCGTGCTGGCCTCCGAGGCCGGCGTGCTCGACATCGACCCCGCCACGGTGGTCCGCAAGGGCCGCCTCGAGCCCGGCAAGATGTTCCTCGTGGACACCGGCTCCGGCCGGATCATCGAGGACGAGGAGATCAAGTCCGGCCTGGCGTCGCTGCACCCGTACGGCGACTGGATCCGTGAGCACTCGGTCCGCCTCGAGGACCTGCCGGACCGGGAGCACGTGGCGCACAGCCCGGCTTCGGTGCGGCGTCGGCAGCGCGCCTTCGGGTACACCGAGGAAGAGCTCAAGATCATCCTGTCGCCGATGGCGACCACGGGTGGCGAGCCGCTCGGCGCCATGGGCTCCGACACGCCCGTCGCGGTGCTCTCGCAGCGCCCACGCCTGCTGTTCGACTACTTCACGCAGATGTTCGCGCAGGTGACCAACCCGCCGCTGGACGCGATCCGCGAGGAGCTCGTCACGGCCATCGGCAGCGCCATCGGACCCGAGCCGAACCTGCTCGCGGACATCCCGGAGCACGCGCGCAAGCTCGTGCTCGGCTTCCCGGTGCTGGACAACGACCAGCTCGCCAAGGTCGTGCACGTCGAGCGCGACAAGGAGCTGGAGGGTGTCTTCCAGGCCGAGACCATCCAGGGCCTGTACGAGGTCTCGGGCGGCGGCGCCGCTCTCCTGACCCGGCTCGAGGAGATCTTCGCCGACGTCGACCGGTACGTGGAGGAGGGCGCGAGCTTCCTCGTGCTCTCCGACCGTGACGCCAACTCCGAGCTGGCGCCGATCCCGTCGCTGCTCCTGACCAGCGCCGTGCACCACCACCTGGTGCGCAAGCACACCCGCAACCGGGTGTCGCTGGTGGTCGAGGCCGGCGACGTGCGCGAGGTGCACCACGTCGCGCTGCTGATCGGCTACGGCGCGGCCGCCGTGAACCCGTACCTGGCCATGGAGACCGTCGAGGACCTGGCCCGCCGCGGCTACCTCGACGTCACACCGGAGAAGGCTGTCGCGAACCTGATCAAGGGGCTCGGCAAGGGCGTGCTCAAGGTGATGTCCAAGATGGGCATCTCCACGATCATGTCCTACCGCGGCGCCCAGATCTTCGAGGCCATCGGCCTGTCCCACGACCTGGTCGAGGACTACTTCACCGGCACGACGTCGCGGCTCGGCGGCATCGGGCTCGACGTCATCGCGGCAGAGGTCGCGGCCCGGCACGCCGAGGCGTACCCGCCGTCGGGCAACAAGAAGCCTGGCGAGCGCCTCACCACGGGCGGCGAGTACCAGTGGCGGCGCGACGGCGAGGACCACCTCTTCGACCCCGAGACGGTCTTCCGCCTGCAGCACGCCACGCGCTCCGGCCGGATGGACATCTTCCGGCAGTACACGCGGCGCGTGGACGAGCAGTCGAACCGCCTCATGACGCTGCGCGGCCTGCTGCGCTTCAGCCCCGACCGCGAGCCGGTGCCGATCGACGAGGTCCAGCCGGTCAGCGAGATCGTCAAGCTGTTCAACACGGGCGCCATGTCGTACGGCTCCATCTCGGCCGAGGCGCACGAGACGCTCGCGATCGCGATGAACCGCCTCGGCGGCCGGTCCAACACGGGAGAGGGCGGCGAGGACCCGGAGCGTCTGTACGACGACGAGCGCCGCTCGCGCGTCAAGCAGATCGCCTCGGGCCGGTTCGGCGTGACGTCGGAGTACCTGACGCACGCCACGGACATCCAGATCAAGCTCGCGCAGGGTGCCAAGCCCGGCGAGGGCGGCCAGCTGCCCGGGCCGAAGGTCTACCCGTGGGTGGCGCGCACGCGGCACTCGACGCCGGGCGTCGGCCTCATCTCGCCGCCGCCGCACCACGACATCTACTCGATCGAGGACCTGGCCCAGCTGATCCACGACGCCAAGAACGCCAACCCGGACGCGCGCGTGCACGTCAAGCTGGTCAGCGAGTTCGGCGTCGGCACGGTCGCGACGGGCGTCTCCAAGGCGCACGCCGACGTCGTCCTGATCTCCGGGCACGACGGCGGTACGGGCGCCTCGCCGCTCACGTCGCTCAAGCACGCGGGCACGCCCTGGGAGATCGGTCTGGCCGAGACCCAGCAGACGCTCGTGCTCAACGACCTGCGCGACCGCATCGTGGTGCAGGTGGACGGCCAGATGAAGACCGGCCGCGACGTCATCGTCGCCGCGCTGCTCGGGGCCGAGGAGTTCGGCTTCGCGACCGCGCCGATGGTGGTCTCCGGCTGCGTCATGATGCGCGTCTGCCACCTGGACACGTGTCCCGTCGGCGTCGCCACGCAGAACCCCGAGCTGCGCGCCCGGTTCACGGGCAAGCCCGAGTTCGTCGTGAACTTCTTCGAGTTCATCGCCCAGGAGGTGCGCGAGCACCTCGCCGCGCTCGGTTTCCGGAGCCTCGAGGAGGCCGTCGGCCAGGTGCAGGTGCTCGACACCCGCAAGGCCGTCGACCACTGGAAGGCGCAGGGGCTCGACCTGACCCCGGTGCTGGCCAAGCCGCAGCTCAAGGAGGGCTCCTCGCTGCGGCACACCACGCTGCAGGACCACGGCCTCTCGAGGGCGCTGGACAACCAGCTCATCACGGCGGCGGCCCCGGCCCTCGAACGCGGTGAGCCGGTGCGCATCGAGCTGCCCATCCGGAACGTGAACCGCACGGTCGGCACGATGCTCGGCCACGAGGTGACCAAGCGGTACCGCGGCGCCGGCCTGCCCGACGACACGATCTCCGTTACCCTCACCGGATCGGCGGGCCAGTCGCTCGGCGCGTTCCTGCCCCGCGGCATCACCCTGCGCCTGTTCGGTGACGCCAACGACTACGTCGGCAAGGGCCTGTCGGGCGGCCGCATCGCGGTCCGCCCGGACAAGGCGTCGGTGCTCGACGGCGCGAACGTCATCGGCGGCAACGTCATCGGCTACGGCGCCACGTCCGGCGAGGTCTACCTGCGCGGTCGCGTGGGGGAGCGGTTCGGCGTGCGCAACTCCGGTGCCACCCTCGTCGCGGAGGGCGTGGGCGACCACGCCTGCGAGTACATGACGGGCGGCCACGTGCTGGTGCTCGGGCCCACGGGCCGGAACGTCGGCGCCGGCATGTCCGGTGGCATCGCGTACTTCCTGGACCTGCGGGTCTCGCGCGTCAACCAGGCGGCTCTCGAGGCGGGCGAGCTCGCCCTCGAGGCCCTGACCGACGCCGACTGGGAGACCGTGCGCGGGCTCCTGGAGCGGCATCACGCGGAGACCGGGTCGGCCGTCGCGGCCGAGCTGCTCGCCGACCCCGCCGCGGCACGCGGCCGGTTCACCCGCATGCTGCCGCCTGGCTGGGCGCGGGTGCGCCTTGCCCTCAGCGAGGCGGAGGCCGCAGGCGCCGACGTCTCCGGAAAGACCCAGTGGGACCCGTCCGTCTGGGACCAGATCATGGAGGTGGCACGTGGCTGACCCCAGAGGATTCCTCAAGGTCCGGGAGCGGGAGCTCCCGCCGAACCGGCCCGTCGAGGTCCGGCTGCGCGACTGGAAGGACACCCACGCGCACCGGGCGGAGGGCCAGCCGTTCCTCAAGGAGCAGGCCGGCCGCTGCATGGACTGCGGCGTGCCGTTCTGCCACCAGGGCTGCCCGCTGGGCAACCTGATCCCGGACTGGAACGACCTGGTGTGGCGCGGGCAGTGGGCCGACGCGATCGACCGCCTGCACGCCACGAACAACTTCCCGGAGTTCACGGGCCGCGTGTGCCCGGCGCCGTGCGAGTCGTCCTGCGTGCTGAGCATCAACCAGCCCGCGGTGACGATCAAGAACGTCGAGGTCTCGATCATCGACGAGGCGTTCGCCCGCGGTCTGGTCACCCCGCACGTGCCGGAGCGGCTCACGGGCTCCACGGTCGCCGTCGTCGGTTCCGGGCCTGCGGGCCTCGCCGCCGCGCAGCAGCTCACGCGCGCCGGCCACACCGTCGTCGTCTACGAGCGGGACGACGCCGTCGGCGGCCTCCTGCGCTACGGCATCCCGGACTTCAAGCTCGAGAAGCTGCACATCGACCGCCGTCTGGCGCAGATGGAGGCCGAGGGCACGCGGTTCCGGACCGGTGTGGCGATCGGCACGGACATGAGCTGGGACGCCCTGCGCCGCCGGTTCGACGCCGTCGTGGTCGCCACGGGCGCCACGGTGCCGCGCGACCTGCCCCTGCCGGGCCGGGACCTGGCGGGCATCCACTTCGCCATGGACTACCTGACGCCCGCCAACCACGCGGTCGCCGCCGGTACGCCGGACGTCCTGCCGGAGGGTGCGCCGTCGGCGACAGGAAAGCACGTCGTCATCATCGGCGGCGGCGACACCGGCTCGGACTGCCTCGGCACCGCGCTGCGCCAGGGTGCCGCGAGCGTCACCACGCTCGCCATCGGCAAGATGCCGCCGACCGAGCGCCCGGCGAACCAGCCGTGGCCGACCGACCCCATCCTGTTCGAGGTCTCGACCTCGCACGAGGAGGGCGGCGAGCGTACCTACCTCGCCTCGACCGTCGAGTTCCTGGCCGACGACCAGGGCAACGTCCGCGCCCTCAAGGTCGCGGAGACGCAGTACCTGCCCGACGGCCGCCGTGCGGCCACCCCGGGCACGGAGCGTGAGATCCCCGCGGACCTCGTGCTCGTGGCCATGGGCTTCACCGGCCCCGAGACCGGCGTGCTCGAGGAGCAGACCGGCATCGAGGTCACCGAGCGTGGCCTGGTCGCCCGCGGCGAGGACTACGCTGCAAGCCTGCCCGGAGTTTTTGTGGCCGGCGACGCCGGTCGCGGGCAGTCCCTCATCGTGTGGGCCATCGCGGAGGGCCGCGCCGCGGCCGCCTCGGCTGATACCTACCTGCAGGGCAGCACCGAGCTGCCTGCCCCGGTGCGTCCGCGCACGTTCGCTCTGCGGTCGTGACCCGAGAACTTCACCGGGAGTTGTTCACCCCCACAGGGCGCTGCGGCGCCCACCTGCCTAGGCTGGAGACATGCGCAGAGCCAAGATCGTGTGCACCATCGGACCCGCCACGGAGTCGCCGGAGAAGCTTCGGGAACTCGTAGACGCCGGCATGAACGTGGCGCGGATCAACCGCAGCCACGGCGAGCAGGAGGCGCACGCGGCGGTCTACCGTCACGTGCGTGAGGCCGCGAAGGCGGCCGGAAAGTCGGTCGCCGTACTCGTCGACCTGCAGGGCCCCAAGATCCGGCTCGGCCGGTTCGCCGGGGACGAGAAGCACTTCCTGAACAAGGGCGACACCTTCACCATCACCACCGAGGACATCCTCGGTAGCCGGGAGATCGTGTCGACCACCCACAAGGGTCTGCCGAACGACGCCAAGATCGGCGACCCGCTGCTGATCGACGACGGCAAGGTGCGCGTGCGCGTCACCGCCGTCGAGGGACCGCGGGTCATCACCGAGGTCGAGGTCCCCGGCCCCGTCTCGAACAACAAGGGCATCAACCTGCCCGGCGTCGCGGTCTCCGTGCCGGCTCTGTCCGACAAGGACGAGTCCGACCTGCGCTGGGCGCTCCAGCTCGGCACCGACTTCATCGCGCTGTCGTTCGTGCGGTCCGCCAAGGACTACGAGGACGTCCGCCGCGTGATGGAGGAGGAGGGCCGCACGGTCCCCGTCATCGCCAAGATCGAGAAGCCGCAGGCCGTCGACAACCTGGCGGAGATCATCGCCGCGTTCGACGGCGTCATGGTGGCGCGCGGTGACCTCGCGGTCGAGATGCCCCTGGAGCAGGTGCCGCTCGTCCAGAAGCGGATCGTCGAGATGGCGCGGCGCAACGCCAAGCCGGTCATCGTCGCCACGCAGGTCCTCGAGTCCATGACGACGTCGCCGACGCCGACCCGCGCCGAGGCCTCGGACTGCGCCAACGCGGTGCTCGACGGTGCCGACGCCGTGATGCTGTCCGGTGAGACCTCGGTGGGCGACTACCCGATCCTCACGGTCGAGACCATGGCCCGGATCATCGAGGCCACGGAGGAGGCTGGCCGGGAGCGCATCGCGCCCCTCGGCTCCACGCCGCACACCCGTGGTGGCGCCATCACGCGTGCCGCCGCCGAGATCGGCGAGACGCTCGGGGTCAAGTACCTCGTGACGTTCACGCAGTCGGGCGACTCCGCACGCCGGATGTCCCGCCTGCGCTCGTCGATCCCGCTGCTCGCCTTCACCCCGGAGCAGCACGTCGCCAACACCCTCGCCCTGACCTGGGGTACCAGCGAGTACCTCGTGCCGAAGGTCGAGAACGTCGACGCGATGGTCGACCAGGTGGACCTGACCCTGCAGGACCAGGGCCTCGCCGAGAAGGGCGACCTGGTGGTCGTCGTCTCGGGCGCCCCGGTAGGCGTCCCAGGCACGACCAACTCGATCCTGGTGCACCGCATCGGCTCGCACACGGACGGCCGCAGCGCGAACTGAAAGTCGAGTACGCCGAAGTAGAGCGTGTGTCCTGTGCACGCGGGGTAACCCCGCGTGCACAGGACACACGCTCTACTTCGGCGTACTCGACTACGCGGCGGGGGAGATGTCGCTATTGTTCCGGCGTGACCCGCTCATTCCCCTGGACCCGCCTCGGCTTCGCCGTTCTCGTCGTGGTCTCCCTCGGCCTCGGATGGTGGGGCCTCGCGCTCGACACCAGCCACCAGCCCGGCCGCACCTGGTACGACGTCGTCTACCACGACCTGCAGCTCTTCGTGATGGGTGCCGACCCCGCCAGCGGCGGCGGTCCGCTCTCCTGGCAGCTCCAGGTGGCGCGGTTCCTCGCGCCGGCCACCGCGGTCTACGCGCTGTTCGAGGCCGCCCGCGCCCTGTTCACCGGGGAGATCCGCCGGTTCAGGGACCGCCGCGCTCGCGGCCACGCGATAGTCGTCGGCGAGACCGACGCCGCCGACACCGTCGCCGCCGCACTGGAGGCGGCAGGCCACCGGGTGCTGCGCACCCCTGACGCCTCCGGCCTGCACGACGTAGGCCTCACTGGCGCGACTGTTCTGTACGCGTGCGGCGAGGACACCGACGAGGCGACGGCCAACGTACTGACCGTCGCGGAGGCGGAGAACGCAGTCCGCGCGGCGGGCCAGGGACCCCAGCGGCTGTACGCCCACGTCAGTGACCCCGACCTCGGCGTAGCCCTCCAGGCGCGGCACCTGAGCTGCGCCGAACCCGGCGTCGACTTCTTCACGCTCGACGTCATCGCCGCGCAGGCGCTCGCGGTGCGCGAGGTGCGGCGCATCGTGGACGCACCGGGCGGTCCCGCCCCGCTGACGAAGGTGCTGGTCATCGGCTCCGGCGAGTTCGCCAAGGCGCTCGTGGTCGGTCTGGCCCGCGAGTGGGAGCTCGCGGGCGACGGCGTCCGGCTCGCGGTAGACCTGCTCGCCGACGACGCCGAACAGGTGGTCGAGGCGCTCCGGACCCGCTGGTCGCCCGTGGCGGAGAAGATCGAGCTGCGGGTCGCGCCGGCGCTCGGCACGGGCAGCCTCGGGGCGCCGGACGTGGTCTACGTCTGCCACGCCTCGGACGGCAGGTCCCTGCGGGTGGCCCTCACCGCCACGAAGCTGTGGCACGGCGGCCCCGGGTCGCTCGTGCTCCTGCTCGACGGCCTGGCGGGCCTGACGGGCGCGTTCGGCACCGAGGCCTCGCGCGTGCTCGACAACCTGGACGGCCGCCTGCGGACGGTGACCATGCGCGACCTGCTCGCCGACGTCGAGCGGGAGGAGGCTCGCGCCCACGCCGACATGTACGAGCGGATCGCGCGGGCCGTGCACCACGTGTACCTGCGCAACCAGCGCGAACGCGGCGTCGGCTGGGGCGAGCTCCCGGCGATGGTGCGCTGGGAGGACCTCTCGGAGGACCTGCGGGCCTCCAACCGGGGCTGGGTCGTCGGGCTGCCGGCGCGGCTGTCGCGGATGGGGGCGACCATCGCACCGCGCGACGGAGCGCCCGAGGTGGTGTTCGAGGGCGCCGAGCTGGACAAGCTCGCCGAGGCGGAGCACGAGCTGTGGGAGTCGGTGCGGGTGGCCCAGGGCTGGCGGAGCGGTCCCGTCCGGGACGACGCCGCCAAGGTGCACCCGATGATCGGCGTGCCGTGGTCCGAGCTGCCCGAGGACAACCGGGAGAAGGACCGCGACGTGGTGCGGCTGCTGCCCGAGATCCTCGCCGAGTTCGGCCTGGAGGTCGTGCGGTACGACGAGAGCCTGGTGTCCGCCGCGACGACCTGACCGTCCGGGGGCGGGCGCTTCACCTGGCAGGATGGCGGTTGCTCCCCGCTCCGGCGGGGCGCTGCCCGTCCATCGGACCTGTGCCGGAGAGGTGTGAACGATGAAGGTGTGTCTTGTCACGGGAGCCTCGTCAGGGATCGGGCTCGCGACAGCGCTCGACCTGCTCGGCGCGGGGTACGTGGTGTACGGCGCCGCGCGGCGCGTGGAGCGGATGGACGTCGTCCGAGCGGCCGGCGGGCACGTCGTCCCGACCGACCTGCGCGACCCCGACGACCTCGACCGGCTCGTCGAGACGGTGGTCGCGGAGCAAGGGCGGATCGACGTCCTGGTCAGCAACGCGGGGACGGTCCTGCACGGAGCGGTCGAGGACGTACCGCTCGGCACGGCGCGCGAGTACCTCGACCTGAACCTGCTCGCTCCGGCCCGGCTGGCGCAGCTCGTGCTGCCGCACATGCGCGCGCAGGGGTCCGGCACGATCGTCAACGTGTCGTCGGTGGCCGGCGAGATCGCGATGCCGCTCGGCGGCTGGTACTACGCGGCCAAGCACGGGCTCGAGGCGCTCTCCGACACGCTCCGGATGGAGGTCGGGCACTTCGGGATCGACGTCGTGATCATCCAGCCGGGCATCATCCGCACCGAGTTCGGTGACCATGCCGCCGACCAGCTTCGCGAGTTCTCCGGGGAGGGCGCCTACCAGGACATGGCCGGCGTCATGGCCGGACGCATGGGGTCGGGACCCGACCAGCAGGGCTCCGAGGCCACGGTGGTCGCCGAGGTGGTGCGACAGGCCATCGAGGCCGACCGGCCGGAGACCCGTTACGCCGTCGGCCTCATGGCGGAGGACCTGTTGCGCCTCGGCCGGACGCTGCCGGACCGCGCGTTCGACGAGATGATCCTGCGCTCGGTCCGGTGAGCTCTCTCCGGTGAGACCTCCGGAGAGCATGGTGTGCCGGGTGTGGGACTCGAACCCACATGTCCTCTCGGACAGCGCTTTTTGAGAGCGCCGCGTCTGCCTGTTCCGCCAACCCGGCTTGCCGGGACATGAACATGTCCCGGCGGACATCGAACCACACCCCAGGTCCAGGCCCCAAGCCCGGGTACGCGGGACGTAGGATGTACCCCGTGACCGACGAGAACACCGAGAAGCTTTCCCTGGATCTGCCCCCGATGATCGACGCCGAGCCGGAGGCCGCTCCTGCCAACCCCTCGCGCCGCGCCGTGGTGGCGGAGGACGAGGCACTCATCCGTATGGACGTCGTGGAGACCCTGCGCGAAGCCGGGTTCGACGTCGTGGGCGAGGCCGGCGACGGCGAGACCGCCGTGAACCTGGCGATCGAGCTCAAGCCCGACGTCGTCGTGATGGACGTGAAGATGCCCGAGCTGGACGGCATCTCGGCGGCCGAGCGCATCGGCAAGGCCCACGCGGCTCCTGTGGTGTTGCTCACGGCGTTCTCGCAGACCGAGCTCGTCGAGCGCGCCCGCGACGCCGGTGCCATGGCGTACGTGGTGAAGCCCTTCACCCCGGCCGACCTGCTGCCCGCCGTGGAGATCGCGATCTCGCGCTACTCGCAGATCGGTGCACTGGAGGCAGAGGTCGCTGACCTCACCGAACGCTTCGAGACGCGGAAGCGCGTGGACCGTGCCAAGGGCCTCCTGATGACCAAGATGGGCCTGTCGGAGCCGGAGTCGTTCCGCTGGATCCAGAAGACGTCGATGGACCGTCGCCTCACCATGCGCGAGGTCGCGGACGCCGTCATCGAGCAGGTCGGCGCCTGACGCGCACCTCGCTCTAGAGCGGGTGAAAACGCGGTTCGCGTGTTCTCTGTCGGCCGGGTGAGGACTAGTCTCTCCGCTCAGCCGGGCCCTCGGCCCGGAAGCTCAGATCCCGGAAGGAGACAAGCGTGCTCGCTATACGCCCTGCCCGCGAGGACGACCTGCCGGCCGTCGCCGCACTGGCCGCCGAGGCACGCGACGACTCGCCGACCGGGGCCCAGCTCGGAGCCCAGGACACGGATCGGCTGCTGGAGCACCTCAGCGTGCTGCTCGCCGCCGGCGGACACGTGCTCGTCGCGGAGCAGAACGGCCAGGTCGCCGGTGTCGTCCTGGGCCGGGTCGTCGCGGCGTACCTCTTCGCCCCTCGCGCGAGCCTGTACCTCGACATGGTGTTCGTCGCGCCGCGGGCGCGTCGCCACGGCGTCGGGCACGCGCTGCTCCGCGCGGCCACCGATCTCGCGGCCGAGCACGGGTGCGAGGACATCTACTCCGCACCGGTACCCGGTAACCGCGGGGTACAGCGCTTCCTCGCGCGGCTCGGGTTCGCCCCGGCGGCAGGCCACCGCGTGGCGTCGGTCGCGGCGCTCCAGCGCCGCCTCGCCACCGACGCCGCGGCACGAGACGGTGCGCACGCGAGCCGCCGGTTCGCCCGCGTAGGCCTCGAGGACCTCATCGCCCGCCGGCGTCGTGCCCGCTCCGTCATCGAGTCCGGGCCCATCGACATGCGCCCGGTGGGCGGCGGCGCGCCGTCCCGCCGGCCCGCGAAGGCCGGCTGAGCGCGCCGTTCCGTACTACCCGAGGATCATGACTACCCGAGGATCATGCAGGTGAGGCGTGCCGTGCACACCCGCTTGCCCGCGTCGTCGGTGATGGCTATCTCGTACGACGCCGTCGTGCGGCCCAGGTGGACAGCGGTCGCCGTACCCGTGACGTAGCCCTCCTTGGCCCCGCGGTGGTGCGTGGCGCTGACCTCGATGCCCACCGTCTGCTTGCCGGGGCCCGCGTGCGCCTGCGCCGCGAGCGAGCCGAGCGTCTCGGCGAGGACCACCGAGGCGCCACCGTGCAGCAGCCCCGCCGGCTGGGTGTTGCCCTTGACCGGGATCCGCCCGACCGCGCGGTCCGGCGCGAGCTCCAGCAGCTCCATCTCCATCCGCTCGAAGAGCGTGCCCGTCGTGTCCGCTCCGCCGTACAGGGCCTTCCAGTCGATCACGGGCTGGTCGATCGTCGGCTCGGAAGGTGCAGCGGAAGCGCTCGTGTCAGTCATGCGGGCTATGTTGTCAGGCGTGACCTCCACCGTGCCAAGCCGTACTCCGGACAAGCCCTCCTCGGGCCGCCCCCGTCTCCTGCTGATCGATGGCCATTCCATGGCCTATCGGGCGTTCTACGCGCTGCCCGACACCCTCGCGACCAGCTCAGGACAGATCACCAACGCCGTCTACGGCTTCACGTCGATGCTGACGAACCTGCTGCGCGACGAGCAGCCCACGCACCTGGGCGTGGCGTTCGACGCGGGCCGCGTCACCTTCCGCACCGAACGGTTCCCCGCGTACAAGGGCACGCGGGACGCCACGCCGGACGCGTTCAAGGGACAGGTCCCGCTCATCAAGGAGGTGCTCGACGCGCTGCACGTCTCCTCGATCGAGCTCGCCGGCATCGAGGCCGACGACATCCTGGCGACCCTCGCCGTGCAGGCCAGGACCGCCGGCATGGAGGTGCTGGTGTGCTCGGGTGACCGCGACACGCTGCAGCTGGTGAACGGCGACGTCACCGTCCTGTACCCCAAGAAGGGCGTGTCCGAGCTGGCCCGCATGGACCCCGCGGCGGTCGAGGCCAAGTACGGCCTGCCCCCTGAGCGCTACCCGGACCTCGCGGCGCTCGTCGGCGAGACCAGCGACAACCTGCCGGGCGTGCCCGGTGTCGGGCCCAAGACCGCCGCCAAGTGGATCACCGCGTACGGCGGCCTGGCGGCCCTGCTCGACGCCGCCGACGAGGTCAAGGGCAAGGCCGGCGAGAGCCTGCGCGCGAACCTGGACCAGGTCCGGGTCAACCGCGAGCTGAACGCCCTCCTCACCGACGTCGAGCTGCCGCTCGGCGTGGCCGACCTCGCCCTCGAGGGCTTCGACCGGGAGGCGGTGCACCTCGTCTCCGACACCCTGCAGTTCGGCCAGCTGCGCGACCGGCTTCTCGCCGTCGACCCAGCGGGCGCCGCCGCGGAAGAGACGCCGGTGGCCGGCGGGGTCGAGCTCGACCTGGCCGACGTCGCCCCGGGCGCCCTCGGCGCCTGGCTCGCGGCCCGCTCGGAACGCGTCGGCGTCGACGTGGCCGGCACGACCGTTGCGGGCGGCGGCGACGCCTGGGCCGTGGCCGTCGCGGAGCCGGACGGCGAGGCCGCCTACCTCGACCTGACGCAGCTCGGACCCGACGACGAGAAGGCGCTCGCGGCCTGGCTGGCCGACCCTGCGGCGCCCAAGACCCTGCACGGGGCGAAGGCCGCGGCGCACATGCTCGCCGCGCGAAGCATGGACCTGGCGGGCGTCGCCTTCGACACCGAGCTCGCCGCCTACCTCTGCTACCCCGACCAGCGCGGGTACGACCTCGGCGATCTCGCGGTGCGGCACCTCGGCCGGGAGCTCAAGGTCGCGCAGGCCGAGGGCGCCCAGGGAGCGCTGGACCTCTCGCTCGAGGGCGAGACCGAGGGACAGGCGGAGGCGGTGCGGGCCCACGGCGTGGCCGAGCTCGCGGCCGCTTTGGAGGGTGAGCTCGCCGACCGCGGCGCTACCCACCTGCTGGACGACGTCGAGCTGCCGCTGTCCGGCGTGCTGGCGCGGATGGAGCGCATCGGCATCGCCGCCGACACGGAGTACCTGACCGGCTTGGAGAAGCAGTTCGCACAGGGGGTCGCCGACGCCGCCGCCGAGGCGTACGCCGTGATCGGCCGCGAGGTGAACCTCGGCAGCCCCAAGCAGCTGCAGGAGGTGCTGTTCGACCAGCTGGGCATGCCCAAGACCAAGAAGATCAAGACCGGCTACACGACCGACGCGGCGAGCCTGCAGGATCTGTTCGTCAAGACGGAGCACCCGTTCCTGGCCCACCTGCTCGCGCACCGCGACGTGTCCCGTCTGCGCACCACCGTCGAGGGGCTGCTCCGGTCGGTCGCGCCCGACGGGCGCATCCACACGACGTTCCAGCAGACCATCGCCGCGACAGGCCGCCTCAGCTCGACCGACCCGAACCTGCAGAACATCCCGATCCGCACGGAGGCGGGCCGGCAGATCCGGCGCGCGTTCCAGGTCGGCGAGGGCTACGAGTCGCTGCTGACCGCCGACTACAGCCAGATCGAGATGCGGATCATGGCGCACCTGTCGGGCGACGAGGGCCTGATCGAGGCGTTCAACTCGGGGGAGGACCTGCACCGGTACGTGGGCTCGCGCGTGTTCGAGGTCGAGCCCGCCGGCGTGACCGCGGAGATGCGCTCCAAGATCAAGGCCATGTCGTACGGCCTGGCCTACGGCCTGAGCGCCTTCGGCCTGTCGCAGCAGCTCAACATCGCCACGGGCGAGGCGCAGACACTGATGGACGACTACTTCGAGCGGTTCGGCGGCGTGCGGGACTACCTCTCCGGCGTCGTCGAGGAGGCGCGGGCGACCGGGTACACCGCCACGATCCTGGGCCGGCGCCGGTACCTGCCCGACCTCACGAGCGACAACCGGCAGCGCCGCCAGATGGCGGAGCGGATGGCGCTCAACGCGCCGATCCAGGGCAGCGCCGCGGACATCATCAAGCTCGCGATGCTCAAGGTGCAGACCGCGCTGGACGAGCGCGGGCTCTCCTCCCGCCTGCTGCTCCAGGTGCACGACGAGCTCGTGGTCGAGGTCTTCCCGGGCGAGCGGGAGGCCGCGGAGGAGGTCCTGCGCAGCGAGATGGGCGCGGCCTACGAGCTCACCGTCCCGCTCGACGTCTCGGTGGGCACGGGCGCCACCTGGCACGAGGCGGGCCACTGATCCCGCCGTTGAGTGCTGGCTATTTGTGAGATCTGGAGGCGTTGACCCACAAATAGCCAGCACTCAGCGAGCGGTCAGGACTTGACTGTGACGAAGACTGCCGTGCCCGGGAGGTAGCGGCCGCGCTCCGGGCCCCAGCCGCCCCAGACCTGGTCGTTCCACTCCGGCCACTCCGGTTCGACCAGGTTCGTCAGGCGCAGGCCCACGGCGGCGACGTCGCGCACGTGGTCACCCACGGTGCGGTGGTACTCCGCGTACAGGACCCGGCCGGCGGCGTCGGCCTCGACGTACGGGCGGCGGTCGAAGTACGAGCGCGACGCCGTCAGGCCGCGCAGGGTCGGGTCGTCGGGGAACGCCCACCGCAGAGGATGGGTGACGGAGAACACCCAGCGTCCGCCCGGGCGCAGCACGCGGGCGGCCTCCCGGTGCACCGGGACGGCGTCGGGCACGAAGGGCAGCGCGCCGAAGGACGTGAAGACGACGTCGAACGAGCCGTCCGCGAACGGCAGCGCCCGAGCGTCCGCCTGGACCCGCGGCACGACGACGCCCGTGGCGGCATCGAGGCGCTTCGCACCGGCCAGCATGCCCGCCGAGTAGTCGGTGGCGACGGCCCGGGCCCCGCGGGCGGCGAGCCAGCGCGAGCAGTGCGCCGCTCCGGCCCCCACCTCCAGCACGTCGCGCCCGTCGACGTCGCCCAGGAGGCCGGCCTCCGCCTCGGTCAGGCCCTCGGGACCCCAGCGGAACCCGGCGTCGCCGAGGAAGTCGCGGTGCTCGTCGAGGTACTCCTCGGCGTTGGCGTCCCACCACGCCCGGGCGGCCCCGGCGTCGTCGGGCAGGTCGCGGTAGCCGAAGGACACGGGCTGGTCATCGCTCACTAGGCAATCATCGCCCCTGTCTGCTTCCTATGGATTCGTACGGCTGTGTCTATGAGTCACGGGCGAATACCACAGGAGCGGCCATAACAAAAGGGTCACGATTGGATTCCGGTCAGGGAAGCGAAATACGCAGGCAACGAGAAGGCTCCTAAGGTCAGGCGCAAACGTCTGCGTGTCGTCGTGTCCCGAACCCGGGCTCGCCGATGCGCTCGAGGAAGGAGAGTGCCATGCGTCGACGCGCTACGCGCCTTGCGGGCGGCGTCACCCTGGTGACTGCGCTCGCAGTGGCTCTGAGTGGATGTGTCGCCAGCGAGCGGGACCCCGAGGGCAGCGGCGAGGGCGGCGGCAAGGACACCTTCGTGTTCGCCGCATCCGCAGACCCCGGATCGCTCGACCCCGCGTTCGCCAGTGACGGCGAGTCGTTCCGGGTCGCACGCCAGATCTTCGAGGGCCTCGTCGGGGTCGAGCCCGGCACCGCCGACCCGGCCCCCCTGCTCGCCGAGAGCTGGGACATCAGCGAGGACGGCCTGGAGTACACCTTCCACCTCAAGGAGGGTGTCAAGTTCCACGACGACACCGACTTCGACGCCGAGGCCGTGTGCTTCAACTTCGACCGGTGGGCGAACTGGACCGGCCTGGCCGCGTCCGAGTCGCTGTCGTACTACTACACGCACGTGTTCGGTGGTCAGGGCGAGAACGGCAAGTACGACTCGTGCGCGGCCTCGGACGCCGCGACCGCTGTCGTGAAGCTGAAGAGCCCGCTGCCCGAGCTCGTCCCCGCGCTCTCGCTGCCGTCGTTCTCCATGCAGTCGCCGGCGGTGCTCGAGGAGTTCAACGCGGACGAGGTCGGCGGCGCCGAGGACGCTCCTGAGCTCTCCGAGTACGCCACCGCGCACCCGGTCGGCACCGGCCCGTACACGTTCGACGAGTGGAAGACCGGCGAGTCGGTCACGCTCAAGGCGTTCGACGGCTACTGGGGCGAGATCCTGGACGTCAAGAACATCGTCTTCACGGTGATCGCCGATGGCACCGCGCGCCGCCAGGCGCTCGAGGCCGGCGACATCGACGGCTACGACCTGGTCGCCCCGGCCGACGTCGACGCCCTCGCGGAGTCGGGCTACCAGATCCTGAACCGCGAGCCGTTCAACATCCTGTACCTGGGCATGAACCAGAAGCAGAAGCCGCTGGACGACATCCGCGTCCGCCAGGCGATCGCGCACGCGATCGACAAGGAGGCGCTGGCCGCGGCCGCGCTGCCCGAGGGCACCGAGGTCGCCACGCAGTTCGTGCCCTCGATCGTCTCCGGCTTCAGCGAGGACGTCGCGCAGTACGAGTTCGACCAGGACAAGGCCAAGAGCCTCCTGGCGGAGGCCGGGCAGGAGAACCTCGAG
This sequence comes from Promicromonospora alba, assembly GCF_042654905.1. NCBI lineage: Bacteria > Bacillati > Actinomycetota > Actinomycetes > Micrococcales > Promicromonosporaceae > Promicromonospora > Promicromonospora alba. The sequence continues at coordinate 61,304 of NZ_JBHSFI010000003.1, read as the reverse complement.
CTCGAGTTCAACTACCCGACCGACGTCTCGCGTCCGTACATGCCGGACGCCGCGGCGATCTACGAGGCCATCTCGGCAGACCTCGAGGAGGTCGGCATCACGGTGACGGCGACGCCGGAGCCGTGGAGCCCCACCTACCTGGACACCATCCAGGGCAGCGAGAACCACGGGCTGCACCTGCTCGGCTGGACGGGTGACTACAACGACACCTACAACTTCATCGGCACCTTCTTCGGCGCCGAGTCGTCCGAGTGGGGCTTCAACGACCCGGACCTCTTCAAGAGCCTGAGCGACGCGCGGTACGCCGACGTCGACCAGCAGGAGGCCCAGTACAAGGCCGCGAACGAGGCCGTGATGGAGTTCCTGCCGGGCGTGCCGCTCGCCAGCCCGGTGCCGTCGCTCGCCTTCACGGAGCAGGTGCAGGACTACCCGGTGTCGCCGGTGCAGGACGAGGTCTACAGCGTCATCACGTTCTCGGAGTAAGAGAACCCGATGACACACCTAGGGTGCATCGCGCCTTAGGGTGAAGTGCTCAGGTCGGGGCGCGGCGCCTGCCGCGCCCCGACCGCTGTCCGTGACTTTCGAGGATCTTCCTGAGGATAGGTATGCTCCGCCTCATCGTGCAGCGGTTGCTGCTCCTGATACCGCTGCTCCTAGGGCTGTCGGTGCTGTTGTTCGCGTGGGTCCGGGCGCTGCCCGGCGGCCCCGCGACCGCCCTGCTGGGCGAGCGGGCCACACCAGAGGCCATCGCTCGTATCAACACCCTGTACGGCTTCGACCAGCCGTTGCACATCCAGTACTTCAAGTACCTGGGCCGCCTGCTGACCGGGGACTTCGGTGTCTCCACGCGGACCGGCCGTCCGGTGCTGGACGAGTTCATCACGCGCTTCCCCGCGACGATCGAGCTGACCGTCGTCGCGCTGATCATCGCGATCGGCATCGGCATCCCGCTCGGCTACGTCGCTGCTCGCCGTGCCGGCTCGATCATCGACCACTCGTCGGTCGTCGTGTCGCTGATCGGCGTCACCGTGCCGGTGTTCTTCCTCGCCTTCATCCTGAAGTACCTGTTCGCCGTGGAGCTGGGCTGGTTCCCCTCCACGGGGCGGCAGGACCCGACGATGATCGCGACGCATCCGACGAACTTCTACGTGCTAGACGGACTGCTCACCGGTGAGTGGGACGCCGCATGGGACGCGTTGGTCCACCTGATCCTGCCCGGCATCGCGCTCGGCACGATCCCGCTGGCGATCGTCGCGCGGATGACCCGCGCCGCGGTGTCCGAGGTGCAGAACGCCGACTACGTCCGTACCGCCCGCGCCAAGGGCATCAAGCCCGCCCGGCTGCGCGGCGAGCACATCCTGAAGAACGCGATGCTCCCGGTGCTGACGACCATCGGCCTGCAGGTCGGCCTGCTGCTGTCGGGCGCCGTGCTCACCGAGACGGTCTTCGCGTTCAGCGGCATCGGCTCGTTCCTCGCGGAAGCCGTGTTCAACGCCGACTACCCGGTGATGCAGGGCTTCGTCCTGATGATCGCGATCGTGTACGCCCTCGTGAACCTGTTCGTCGACGTGTCGTACGGGCTGATCGACCCCAGGCTGAGGAGGCAGCAGTGAGTGCCAACGAGCTCCCCCTGACCGACGGCGCGGCTGCCCAGCCGCTCCACACCAGCATCCACGGCGACGGGCCGGGCGGTGCCGACCACGGCGGCGAGGGCGTCTGGACGCGTGCCTGGCGCACGCTCCGCAAGAACCCGGTGGCGATCGCCGGTTTCGTGATCGTCGCGGCGTTCGTGCTCATCGCGCTGCTCGCCCCGCTGATCGCACCGTACGGCGCCCACGAGCTGCCGGGCCGGGCCGAGGTGCGCCCGACGATGATCCCCGGGCCGTCGGCCGAGTACCCGCTGGGCCTGGACCGCTACGGCGGCGACGTGCTCAGCAAGCTGATCTGGGGCGCCCGCGCGTCGCTCCTGGTGGGCGTCCTGTCCACGCTGTTCGGCCTGGCTGGCGGTATGGCCCTGGGCCTGCTCGCGGGCTGGTTCGGCAAGTGGGTCGACTTCGGCGCGATGCGCCTGGTGGACCTGATGCTGTCCGTGCCGTCGCTGCTGCTGGCCGTCTCGATCGCCGCGATCGCCGGCCAGTCCTCGATGTCGGTCATCGTCGCCATCGGTGTGGTGCAGGTCCCGATCTTCGCCCGCCTGCTGCGCGGCTCGATGCTCGCGCAGCGCGGCCAGGACTACGTGCTGGCCGCGTCGGCGCTGGGCCTGAGCCGGCGCTCGGTGACCATGAGCCACGTGCTGCCCAACAGCGTCGGCCCGGTCATCGTGCAGGCGACGCTGACCCTCGCCACGGCAGTGATCGAGGCGGCTGCGCTGTCCTTCCTCGGCCTGGGTGGCGGCGAGCCCTCCACCGCCGAGTGGGGCCGCATGCTGACGGCCGCGCAGCAGGAGCTGGCGGTCGCGCCGCGCCTGGCGATCCTGCCCGGTATCTGTATCGCCGTGACGGCCCTCGGCTTCACCCTCGTGGGCGAGAGCCTGCGCGAGGCCCTCGACCCCCGGAACAGGACCCGAAAATGAGCGACACCCCTGAGCAGAAGACCTCCGGCACAGCGTCCGACTCTGTGGCCGGACCGGAGGCCGCCGACGTCGTCCTGCGCGTCGAGGACCTGTGCGTCGACTTCCGCACCGAGAACGGTGCGGCACGCGCCGTCGCGAACGCGAACCTGACCGTCCGGCGCGGGCAGACCGTGGCGATCGTGGGGGAGTCGGGCTCCGGCAAGACCACCCTGGCCATGGCTGTCCTCGGCCTGCTGGCCAGCAACGGCTCGGTGGCCGAGGGGCACATCTGGTTCAAGGACGAGGACCTGGGCAAGGTCAGCCCGCAGCGCATGGCGCAGCTGCGCGGCACCGAGCTCGGCCTCGTGCCGCAGGACCCGATGACCAACCTCGACCCGATCATGCGGATCGGGCAGCAGATCGACGAGGGCCTGATCGACAACGGCCTGCGCACCCGCCGGGACGCACGTACCCGCACGGTCGAGCTGCTCGACGAGGTCGGCCTGCCGGACGCGCGGCGCCGGGCGAGCCAGTACCCGCACGAGTTCTCCGGCGGCATGCGTCAGCGCGCGCTGATCGCCATGGGCCTGTCGGGCCGTCCGGCCCTGCTGGTGGCGGACGAGCCGACGTCGGCGCTCGACGTGACCGTGCAGCGGGGCATCCTCGACCAGCTCTCCGGGCTGACCGAGGAGCTGGGCACGGCGGTGCTGCTCATCACGCACGACCTCGGCCTCGCGGCCGAGCGTGCCGACGTCGTCGTGGTCATGTACCGCGGTGACATCGTCGAGCAGGGTCCCGCGCGCCAGGTCCTCACCGACCCGCAGCACGAGTACACCAAGCGCCTCATGGCGGCAGCGCCGTCCCTCGCCTCGCGGCGCATCGAGATCGCGCGCGAGCGCGGCCTGGACGACGTCCTGGAGGACGCCCTCCTGGCCCACGGTTCCCCAGGGTCTGCCGAAGTAGAGCGCGTGTCCGAGGACGCGGAAGGTGCACCCACCGGAGAGGCGGACACGCGCTCTACTTCGGCAGACTCGGCGAACCTGGTGTCCGTTCGGGACGTGAGCAAGGTGTTCTCCATCCGGGGCAACGGACTGTTCTCCCGCGCCAAGGACTTCACGGCGGTCGACGGCGTGAGCCTCGACATACCGCGCGGCTCCACGGTGGCCGTGGTGGGGGAGTCGGGTTCGGGCAAGTCGACCCTCGCCCGGATGATCCTCGACATCGAGAAGCCGACCACCGGTTCGATCACGTTCGACGGCGGCCTCGTGGGCGCTGGCAACCACCGCGACCAGATCGCCTACCGGCGCCGGGTCCAGCCCGTGTTCCAGGACCCCTACTCGTCGCTCGACCCGCTCTACTCGGTGTACCGCGCGATCGAGGAGCCGCTGCGCGCGCACTCCTACGGTGACGTGGCGGCCCGGCGGGCCCGGGTGGAGGAGCTCGCCGACCAGGTGGCGCTCAGCAAGGGCCAGCTGCAGCGGTTCCCCTCCGAGCTGTCCGGCGGCCAGCGCCAGCGCGTGGCGATCGCCCGCGCCCTGGCGCTGTCGCCGGAGCTCGTGGTCTGCGACGAGGCGGTCTCGGCGCTCGACGTGGTGGTGCAGGCGCAGATCCTGCAGCTGCTCGCCGGCCTCCAGGAGGAGCTGGGGCTGACCTACCTCTTCATCACGCACGATCTCGCCGTCGTGCGGCAGATCGCCGACCGCGTGCTGGTGATGCAGGACGGGCGAGTGGTCGAGGAGGGGACCGTCGACTCGGTCTTCGACTCGCCCGCCACGGACTACACGCGGGCCCTGCTCGACGCGATCCCCGGCAAGGACCTGGAGCTCGCGCTCTGAGGGCTCGAACTGCCGCCTCGCACTGCCGCCTCGCACTGCCGCCTCGCGGCGCCCTGGCTCGCGTTGACCGGGGCGCTGCGACGCCACTAGGATGGCTGGCGGTGCCGTGCGCCTTTCGGCGATCGTCAGCACCTCACGAGCACAGCACAAGCAGAGCTCAAACAGACCCTGTCCTTACTACACCATGTCCGCATCGGAGCATCGAACTCAATGACCATCTCCACCCCCGCGAAGTCCGCACCCCAGGTTGCCATCAATGACATCGGCACCGAGGAGGACTTCCTTGCTGCCATCGACGCCACCATCAAGTACTTCAACGATGGGGACATCGTCGAAGGCACGATCGTCAAGGTGGACCGCGACGAGGTCCTTCTTGACATCGGCTACAAGACCGAGGGTGTGATCCCGTCCCGGGAGCTCTCGATCAAGCACGACGTCGACCCTGGCGAGGTTGTCTCCGTCGGCGACGCCGTCGAGGCCCTGGTTCTCCAGAAGGAGGACAAGGAAGGCCGCCTGATCCTGTCCAAGAAGCGCGCACAGTACGAGCGCGCCTGGGGCACGATCGAGAAGATCAAGGAAGAGGACGGCGTCGTCACCGGCACCGTCATCGAGGTCGTCAAGGGCGGCCTCATCCTCGACATCGGCCTGCGCGGCTTCCTCCCCGCCTCCCTCGTGGAGATGCGTCGCGTCCGCGACCTCCAGCCGTACGTCGGCAAGGAGATCGAGGCCAAGATCATCGAGCTCGACAAGAACCGGAACAACGTCGTGCTGTCGCGCCGTGCCTGGCTCGAGCAGACGCAGTCCGAGGTTCGCTCCACCTTCCTGCAGACGCTGCAGAAGGGCCAGGTGCGCCCGGGTGTCGTCTCCTCGATCGTCAACTTCGGTGCGTTCGTGGACCTCGGCGGCGTCGACGGTCTGGTGCACGTCTCGGAGCTGTCCTGGAAGCACATCGACCACCCGTCCGAGGTCGTCGAGGTCGGCCAGGAGGTCACGGTCGAGGTGCTCGACGTCGACTTCGACCGCGAGCGTGTCTCCCTGTCGCTGAAGGCGACGCAGGAGGACCCGTGGCAGACCTTCGCCCGTACGCACGCCATCGGTCAGGTCGTGCCGGGTAAGGTCACCAAGCTCGTCCCGTTCGGTGCGTTCGTCCGCGTCGAGGACGGCATCGAGGGCCTGGTCCACATCTCGGAGCTGGCCGTGCGCCACGTCGAGCTGCCCGAGCAGGTCGTCACCGTCGGTGCCGAGGTCTTCGTCAAGGTCATCGACATCGACCTGGAGCGCCGCCGCATCTCGCTGTCGCTCAAGCAGGCCAACGAGGGCGTGGACCCGGAGTCCGAGGACTTCGACCCCGCGCTGTACGGCATGGCCGCCGAGTACGACGACGCCGGGAACTACAAGTACCCGGACGGCTTCGACCCGGAGACCAACGAGTGGCTCGAGGGCTTCGAGACCCAGCGCGAGGCGTGGGAGGCGGAGTACGCCAAGGCGCACGAGCGCTGGACCGCGCACCGCAAGCAGGTCGCCGAGGCGCTCACCGCGGACACCGAGGCGACCGAGGCCCCCGCGGCCGCGGCCTCGTCCAGCGGTGGCGGCAGCAGCAGCAGCACCACCTACTCCTCGGCTCCGGTCGAGGAGGTCGGCGGGACGCTGGCCTCTGACGAGGCGCTCGCCGCGCTCCGTGAGAAGCTCACGGGTAACTGACCCGAGCTGATCGACGGCCCGTCGCCCCTTCGGGGGCGGCGGGCCGTCGTCGTTCCCCGGGCGGGTCGCCGGTGTTTTCATGATGCGGTGCAGCGCCCGGCCCTGTGGCCGCATTCAGGCCTCTGACCTGGGACGACGCCGTTCGGTGCGGCTTCCTGGTGTATCACAGGCGTGCTGGTCAGACGGACCGAGGTGTTGTTGGATGACTCCCCATGAGCCGACCCGGACCCGACGAGACGCGGGGCACGAGCCCAGCCGCTCTCCTCGAGCCCGAGCGCGCGGTGGTGCCGTTCATGGGCCGCGGGCGGGAGCTGGCGGAGCTGCGGTCGTGGGTGCGGTCGCGGGAACCGGTGGCGCTACGGCTGCTGTGCGGGCTCGGTGGTGTGGGCAAGACGCGCCTGGTGCTCGAGCTCGGCAAGAGCCTGCGGCGCACCGGATGGACGGTGGTCCACGTGCCGCCGGGCGCGGAGGCCGCCGCGGTCTCCGCGTCGTCGGACAGTCGCCGTGTCCTGCTGGTCGTCGATGACGCGGCGTCCCGGCCGGGCCTGCCCGCGATGCTCGATGCCATCGGGTCCACCCGGACGCGGGGGCGCCTGCGCGTCCTGTGCACCGCCCGCAGCGGCGGGCAGTGGTGGCGCAGGGAGCGGTGGACCAGCCAGCTGTGGGCCGGCCGGACGCCGTCGGTCACCCAGATGGCGCTGGAGCCCGCCCTCGACAGGACCCTCGACGTCGCCTTCGACCCCGCGCTCGGGCTGGAGATCGAGCGGTCTGGCGACTATCGCGCGCTCGTCGAGGCAGCGGCCACGCGCTTCGCCAGGGCGCTGGGCCGACCGGTCCCGCGGCTTCGGTTCCCGGTGGAGCCCGACCAGCAGGTGCGCGCGCTCGACCTGCACGCGGCAGCGCTGGCGACGGTGCTCGACGGCGGCAACGACGTCGTTGACCCGGTAGGCGCGCTCGACCTGGTGCTCGACCACGAGCGCGCCCGGTGGGCGGGCTCGGACGCTGACGCGGGGTTCGCGCCTGGCGCCGCCGAGGCGGCACTGGCCGTGGCGACACTGCTCGGCGACCCCACGGACGAGGGCATCCGCGCCGCGCTGCGCCGGGCCGGCGCGGAGCCCGTCGCGGGCCGGACGGCGGACGCCGTGGCGTGGGTCCGCGCGCACCTGCCGGCGGTCCCACGGCTGGCCGAGCTGCTCGTCTCGCGCACCCTTGCGGCGTCCGAAGAGCTCACCGCCGCCTGCACGCACGACCTGGCGCCGGGGGAGGCGTTCGCGATGCTGGCGTTCGCGACCGAGATGGGTCTCGACCGGCCGGTCGCCGAGCGCGACGTCACCGGCGAGCTGATCGAGGCCGCGGCGTCCGCCCTGCCCGCCGGACGGGCGGCGGACCTGCCCGCGTTGATGCGGGCCTCCCGTCGGCTGCCGCGCTCGTCAGGCCCCCTGGCCGTGCCGGTGCTCGACCGCCTCACGCACCGGGTGGCGGACCTCGCCCGGGCGACCGGCAGCGACGCCGAACATGGTGAGGCGCTGACCGACCTCGGCATGGTGCTGATCGCCGAGGGCGAGCCCGACGTCGCGATCGGCGTCCTGCAGGAGGCGGTGGGCCTGTGGCGCGGCCTCGCCTGGGGCGACGAGAACCGGTACCGGCCCGCGCTGTGCACGGCCCTGAACAACCTGGGGACGGGGTACCGGGCGGTGGGCAGGCACGGCGACGCCCTCGCCGTGCAGGAGGAGGTGATCACCCTGTGCCGCCGGTTTCCCCCGGGCGACGAGTTGTGGGCGGACGCCGAGCACGCACACGCCCTCCAGAACGCGGGGGTGTCCTACACGGAGCTCGGCCGGGTCGGCGAGATCGAGGTGGCGCAGCGGGCGTCGCTCGAGATCTACCGCCGCCTCGCGGAGGGCGACCCGGTCCAGTACGAGCCGCAGGTCGCCGCTGTGCTGGGCAACTTCGAGGCCCTGACCGAGAGCGGGCGGCCGGAGGACGCGCTGCCCGCGAACGCCGAGGCCGTCGCGATCCGCCGCAGGCTCGCCGCCGCCCGTCCCGAGCACCTCGGGGAGCTGGCCTGGTCGCTCGGCCAGCTCGGCACCACCCTGGAGGCCCTCGGGCGGTACGAGGAGGCGGGCGTGGTGCTCGTGGAGGCGCTGGAGCTCCAGCGCCGCCTCGCCAAGGAGAACGCGCGCGGGACCCGCCCCGACCTCGCCGGCGCGCTCTCGGCGCTCGGCGCGCTGTACTCGACCACCGGCCGTGCCGACGAGTCGCTCCGGTTGGAGCGGGAGGCGCTGGAGATCCGGCGCGACCTCGCCCGCGAGCACCCCGACCGGTACCTGCACTACCTCGCGCACTCGCTGTCGAACCTCGGCGTCACCCTGGCCCGGCGCGGCAGGTACGACGAGGCGGTGCTGCTGGAGGAGGAGGCGGTGGCCATCCGCCGCGGCCTGGCCGGCGGGAACGCCCGGTCCCTGAAGTACCTCGCGCAGTCCCTGTCCAACCTGGGCGTGCGGTACGCCGACCTGGGCCGGTTCGACGAGGCGCTGCCGCCCACGCAGGAGGCGGTCGACATGCTGCGCCGGCTCGTGCGCGAGCAGCCGGAGAAGTACCGCACGGGTCTCGCGGAGGCGCTCGCGAACCTGGGGGCCACACTGCTCGACCTCGACCGGGCCGCCGACGCGCTGCCGCCGATGCGGGAGGCGGTGATGATGCGCCGCCAGCTCGTCCTGGAGAACCCGGACAAGCACCGGCCCGACCTGGCGCTCGCGCTCTCCAACCTGGCCAGCGCGATGAGCGCGGTCGGCGACAACGTCGCCGCGCTGGGGCACGCGCGGGAGGCGGTCGAGATGCGCCGCCGGCTCGCCGCCGACCTGCCCGAGCGGTACCGGTCCGAGCTGGAGCGGTCGCGGGCAGTGCTCGCCCGGATCGACGCCGCGATCCGGAACCCGACGTCCGCACCGTAGCCGGGCCCGCAGCGGTCAGACGTGCTGCGCGCGCTCGTGGGCGGGGTGGGTGTGCGGCTCCACCTGGAACGTGGAGTGCTCGACGGCGATGTCGAAGTGCTCGGCCACGCACTCCTGCAGCTGGTCGAGGATGCGGGCGGCGTGGCCGTCGGTGAAGCAGTCGGTGCCGACAACCACGTGGGCGCTCAGCACGGGGAGGCCCGTGGCGATGAGCGACGCGTGCATGTCGTGCACGTCCTCGACGTGGTCGAGCTTCAGCAGGTGCGCGCGGACCTCGTCGAGGTCCAGGCCCGGCGGTGACGACTCCAGGAGCACGGACACGGTCTCCCGCAGCAGCCTGAGCGCGCGCGGGAGGATGAGGGCGCCGATGAGCAGCCCCGCGACGACGTCGGCCCGCTGCCAGCCCGTCAGGGTGATGACGACCGCCGCGACGACCACCGCGAGCGAGCCCAGGGCGTCGCTGACCACCTCGAGGAACGCGGCGCGCAGGTTCAGGTTGGCGGTACGCCCTCCGGCGAGCACCGCCATCGCCGCGATGTTTCCCACCAGGCCGATCAGGCCGAACACCACGAGCTCGCCGCCGGGCACCGCAGGGGGTGCGACGAGCCGCGAGATGCCCTCGACGAGCACGTACACGCCGACGGCGAGCAGGACGCCGGACTGGGCGAGGGCCGCGATCACCTCGGCCCTGCGGTAGCCCCAGGTGCGCCGGGCCGACGCCGGCCGCTCCATCAGCCGCGCGGCGAACAGGGCCATCGCGAGGCCACCGGCGTCGGTCAGCAGGTGCACCGTGTCCACGAGCAGCGCGAGGCTGCCCGTCAGCGCGGCGCCGACGACCTGGGCGAGCAGCACCGCCGTCGTGATCGTGAACGCGGCGGTGAGGCGGCCACGATGGCTGTCCGGCGCGTGCTGGTGGTGGTGGGAGTCCACAGGGCACATCCTCCCAGCCCGTGCCGCGGAGCACGCGCTCAACCGCTGGGCCTTTGAACCCTCGGTCAGCCGGTCGCGGCGAACTGGGTCCGGTACAGGTCGGCGTACAGGCCCCCGGCGGCCAGCAGCTCTGTGTGCGTCCCCGCCTCGGCCACCCGCCCGTCGGCGAGCACCACTATGCGGTCCGCCGCGCGCACCGTGGACAGGCGGTGCGCGATGACCAGCGACGTCCGCCCCGCGAGGGCCTGGTCGAGCGCGACCTGCACGGCGGCCTCGGACTCCGAGTCGAGGTGCGCGGTGGCCTCGTCGAGCACCACGACGTCGGGCGCCTTGAGCAGCAGGCGCGCGATCGCGAGGCGCTGCCGCTCACCGCCGGACAGCCGGTAGCCGCGGTCGCCCACGACGGTCTCCAGGCCCTCGGGCAGCCTGTCGACGAGGTCCCAGATGCGGGCCTGGCGCAGCACCCGCTCCAGGTCGGCGTCCGTGGCCTCCGGGCGCACGAACCGCAGGTTCGCGGACATCGTGTCGTGGAACAGGTGGGCATCCTGGGACACGACGCCGACCGTGGCCCGCAGTGACGCGAACGTCACGTCCCGCAGGTCGGTCCCGGCGATGCGTACCGAGCCCGACGTCGGGTCGTACATGCGGCTGACCAGCTGCGAGATCGTGGTCTTGCCCGCCCCGGACGGGCCGACGAGCGCCACCATGGAGCCCGCCGGGACCTCGAACGAGACGTCGACCAGCGTGTCCGCCGTCGGATCCTTGCGCGGCCCCGCCACCGACTCCAGGGAGGCGAGCGACACCTCCTCGGCCCGGGGGTACCGGAACGTCACGTCAGCCAGCGAGATCGAGGCGCCCCGGGCGGCCACGGCGGCCCGCAGGTCGACGGCGTCCGGCTTCTCGGCCACCGACGGCTCCAGGTCCAGCACCTCGAGCACCCGCTCGAACGACACGAGCGCCGTCATCACGTCGACCTGGACGTTCGCCATCGCCGTCAGCGGCCCGTACAGACGCGTGAGGTACGTGGCGAGCGCCACGACCGTGCCGACCGTGAGCTCGCCCGCGATGGCCTGCAGCCCGCCCAGCCCGTACACGCCCGCCACGGCCAGGGACGCGATGGTCGACAGCCCCACCCGGAACCAGGTACCCAGGAGCGCCGTCCGCACGCCCAGGTCGCGGCGCTCGCGGGCGGGCTCGGCGAACCGCTCGGACTCGGTCGCGGGGTCGCCGAAGACCTTGACGAGGTGGGCGCCGGACACGTTGAACCGCTCGTTCATGACCTGGCCCAGGTCGGCGTCGACCTCCATGCCGCGGCGGGTCAGGGCGGCGAGCCGGCGGCCGAACCAGCGCGCCGGGAACACGAACAGCGGCACCAGGACGAGGGCGCCGAGTGTGAGCTCCCAGGACATGGTGAGCATCGCCGCGAGCGTGAAGGCGATGGTCAGGGTGTTGGAGACCACCGTCTGCAGGGTCGACGTGAAGGCGCGCTGCGCGCCGAGCACGTCGCCGTTGAGGCGCTGCACGAGCGCACCCGTACGGGCCCGGGAGAAGAAGGCCAGCGGCATGCGCTGGACGTGGTCGAACACGGCTATCCGCAGGTCGAGGATCAGTCCCTCGCCGACCTGGGACGACACGAGCCGGTCCGCCACCGACAGCCCGGCGGCGAGGATCGCGAGCACCGCCGCGGCGGCGGCCAGCAGGACGACCAGGCGGGTGTCGCCGCCCGTGATGCCGTCGTCGATGATCCGCTGGAAGAGCAACGGCGTGGCGGCGCCCGCGGCGGCCTCGAGGGCCAGGATCAGCACGAACAGGGTCAGCCGGCCCCGGTAGGGGCGGGCGAAACCCACTATGCGCCGCAGCGTGGCCCGGCCGAGGCGCTCGTGGGCGACCGAGCCGTCCTGCGTGAACGACCGCATCGCGCGGCCCCCGCCCATGCTTCCACCGCCACCGTGCATGCTCACGACTGCATCGTCGCACGCGGGCAGGTTCGGTTCGGTGTCGCGGGCTCCTCGGCCCCGCGCACAGGTGACCCGAAGGTAGCTGGTCCACCGACAGTGAGCTGGACCACACGGGTGTTACGTGTTCTCCGCAGCCCGTGATAGAAACCCACGATCGGGCGTCTACGCAGGTCGCCCCATACTTCGATGGATGATTCGATGAATATCGACGGGTGGAGGGCCATGCCTGACCTGGAGCCGCAGCGGAGCGGAGGTCGCGTGGCGCTGGTAGATCTGACCGGGGCGAAGGACATGACCGCAGAACTGCGGAAGCTGCAGGACCGGTGGGGGCCCGTGGCCCCCGTCGACCTGGAGCCCGGAGTGCCCGGCTGGCTCGTGCTGGGGCACGCCGAGGTCATGGAGGTGATGCGCACGGAGAGCGTCTTCGCGCGCGACCCGCGGCACTGGAACGAGCGGCTGCCGCTGGACTCGACCCTGCACGCGATCCTCTCCCCGGCCGGACGGCGCGCGCTGTACTACGCGGACGGCGCGGACCACCGGCGGCTGCGGCTCCCGGTGGACGAGGCGTTCGCGGGCATCGACGAGGCGCAGACCGCCGCGATGGTGCGCGGCGTGTGCAGCCGGCTGATCGACTCGTTCGCTGCCCAGGGCCACGCGGACCTGATCGGCGGGTACGCCGCGGCGGTCTCGTTCCTGTCGGTGTCGGGCATGTTCGGGTTCGACGAGCGGCAGGGCATCGCCCTCCTGCGGTGCGCGCACGGCATCTTCGGGCACGGTGGCGATTCCGTGACAGCGCTGGCCACCATGGACCAGATAGTGCTCGACCACGTCCTCGCGACGCGGGAGGACCCGGGGAACAACCTGACCGCCCGCTTCGTCGAGCACCCGAGCTTCGAGGACGACACGGAGATCGTGCACTCGATGGTGGTGGCGATCTGCGCGGCCAACGAGATGCTCGTGACGTGGATCGCGGCCACGCTGCGCCGGATGCTCACCGACCCCCGGTACACCGGCCGGGTCACGGGCGTGCGCCGCGGCCTCGACGACGCGATGGACGAGACGCTGTGGAGCGAGCCGCCGGTCGCCAACCTGCCGGCCCGGTACGCCGTGACCGACTGCACGCTCGGCCGGGTGCGGATCCAGGCCGGGGACGCGATAGTCATGGGCCTGGCCGCCGCGAACAACGACCCGCGGGTGCGCACCACCGACGACCTCTTCGAGGCGAACAACCGGTCGCACCTGTCGTTCGGCGTCGGGCCGCACGCGTGCCCGGCCAGGCGTCCGGGGCGGCTGGTCGTGAAGATCGCCGTCGAGAGCCTCATGGAGCGCCTCGACCTGCGCCTCACCGATCCCGAGGTCACGTGGGCCCCGTCGCCCTGGTCGCGTTACCCGGCCGTGCTGCCCGTGGAGTTCACGCCCGAGCGGCAGTCCGCGCGGACGCCGGCCCGGGTCTGAGGCTCCGGAGCGACTCCCTCCCGTCCCCTCGGATCCGGCCCTGTCCGACCTTCGTCCGACGTTCGTCTGACAGCGCCGGGCCGGAGGGGGCAGGATGGAGCACATGTTTCGAATCGGACTCACCGGAGGTATCGCGGCCGGCAAGTCGGTCGCGACAGCACGCCTGGCCGAGCTCGGCGCCGTCGTCATCGACCACGACCTGCTGGCGCGGGAGGCGGTCGCGCCAGGATCGGTGGGCCTCGCCGCGATCGTCGAGGCGTTCGGCGACGTCGTCCTGACGCCGGACGGCGGCCTGGACCGGCCGGGGCTCGGCGCCCTGGTCTTCGCCGACGCGGCCGCGCGCCGCCGCCTGAACGACATAGTGCATCCGGAGGTGCGGCGGCTCTCGGCGGAACGGGAGGCCATGTCGGCCGCCGCGGACCCGACCGCAGTCATCGTGCACGACATCCCGCTGCTGGTGGAGACCGGGCAGGCCGAGCACTTCCACCTGCTGGTCGTGGTGCACACGCCCGCCGAGCAGCGGGTGCGCCGCCTCGTCGAGGGCCGCGGGCTGAGCGAGGAGGCCGCGCGCTCCCGGCTCGCGTCGCAGGCCGCCGACGACGAGCGGCTCGCCCTCGCGGACTTCACCCTGGACGGTTCGGGGAGCGAGGACAATCTACGCGCACAGGTAGATACCCTGTGGCAGCGCGTGGCCGAAGAGGTCGCGCAGGAGGCGGAGGCAGACTCCGCGTGATCCGGCCGGCGTGATCCGCACGGCCCGGTGAGGAGCGTGCGCGATGAAGGTACTGGTCACAGGGTTCGAGCCGTTCGGCGGTGACGCCGTCAACTCGTCAGGGGAAGCGGTCACGGCCCTCGCGGCGCGCTGGACCGGCCCGGACGAGCTGGTCACGGCCGTCCTGCCGGTCGAGTTCGACCAGGTCCGCTCTGCCGACGGCCTCCTGCTGCGGCTGCTCGACGAGCACGCGCCCGACGTCGTCCTCGCCGTGGGCCTGGCCGCCGGCGTCACCCAGGTGCGGGTCGAGCAGGTGGCGATCAACCTCATGGACGCCCGGATCCCCGACAACGGCGGCACCCAGCCCGTCGACGCCCCGGTGGCCGACGGCGGCCCCGACGCCCGGTTCACGACCCTCCCGGCCAAGGCCGCCGTCGCCGCCGTCCGCGCGGCGGGCATCCCCGCAGGCGTCACGTACAGCGCCGGGACGTACGTCTGCAACGCCGCGTTCTACGCGCTGCAGCACGCGCTGGCCGAGCGGCCGGGCGTGCTGTCCGGCTTCGTCCACGTGCCGCGCACCACCGAGGAGGTCGGGGGAGACGCCACGGCGTCCGCGCTGTCGGACGGCGGCGAGCCGCACCTCCCGCTCGAGTCGCTCGTCAGCGCCCTGGAGATCGTGGTGCGCACGGCGCTCGCCACGGCCCGCGGCGAGGCGGTGGAGCCCGCCGGGGTCGCCGGCACGCTGCACTGACTGACGGGTCTGGCTGACGGGTCTGGCTGACGGGTCTGACTGACAGGTCTGGCTGACGGGTCTCGCTGATCGGGGAGGGGTGGTGCCGCGTGGGCGACGGGCGGGTGGACGAGGCTCGGCAGGGCAACGGTGAGGGACTGGGTGACGGTATCGGCGGCGGCAGAGGGCATGCGGTCGTCGTCGGGGGGAGCATCGCCGGCCTGCTCGCGGCGGTAGCGCTCGCCCGGCATGCCGGGCGGGTGACGATCGTCGAGCGCGACCGGTACCCGGACCGGCCGGAGCCGCGCAAGGGTGTGCCGCAGAGCAGGCACACCCATCTCCTGCTGGAGAGCGGGCTGCTGGCCATCGAGCGGTTCCTGCCCGGCCTCGAGGTCGAGCTGTTGGCCGCCGGGGCGCTCCAGGTCCGGTCGCCCACCGACTACCTGCAGAACATGCGTGGCCGCTGGTTCGGGCGGGGGCCCGCGATCTCCACGACGCTGTGCCTCACCCGGCCCCTGCTGGAGCACGGGGTGCGGACCAGGGTGCTGGCGCACCCGGGGATCACGGCGGTGCAGGGCACCGACGTCGTCGGGCTGACCGGGACCGCCGAGCGGGTCACCGGTGTGCTGCTGCGCGAGCGCGGCGGGGAGCGGGCCGGCGCCGAGCCGACGGAGCTGCCAACCGTGCCGACCGAGCTGGCCGCGGACCTGGTGGTCGACGCCTCCGGACGGTCCTCGCACACGTCGGAGTGGCTGGAGCGCCTCGGCGGGGTCCGGCCCGCCGAGGACCGTGTGGTGTCCGGCATCGGCTACGCCACGCGCGTCTACCGCGACGGCTCGGACGGCGCCCTGACCGACGCCCGCCTCGTGTACCTGGTGGGGGAGACGATGGGCGCCGTGATCGTGCCGGTCGAGCCCGCGGGCACCCACATGATCACCTTCGCCACCCCGCGGGGCGAGGCCCTGCCCACCGCACCAGGGGCGTTCGAGGCGCTGGCCGACCGCCAGCCGCACCCCCTGGTACGGCAGTGGATCGACGAGGCAGAGCCGGTCTCGCCGGTGTACGGGTATCTCAGGACGGAGAACGTGCGCCGGGCGTACGACCGGACGGTCCCGGAGGGCCTGCTCGTCACGGGCGACGCCCTGTGCGCGCTGAACCCGGTGTTCGGGCAGGGCATGTCGACGGCGGCGCTCGCGGCCGTCGCGCTCGACGAGAGCCTTGCCGCCGGGACGTCGAACCGCAGGACCCAGGCGGCGCTGCTCGCGGCCTCCGGCCACGCCTGGGCCATCTCGACCGGCGCGGACAAGGCACGTCCGGGAGTCACGGGCAATGCCGCCAACCAGTCCCTCCGTGACCGGTTCACGGGCTGGTACCTGGCCAGGGTGCAGGAACGCTGCGGGGTCAATCCTGAGGTCCAGGACACGTTCCGCCAGGTGCTGGCGCTCGTGGCCCCGCCCACCGAGCTGTTCCGGCCCGCGGTACTCCGGTCGGTGCTCTTCGAGAAGGGCGCACCTGCCGACGCCGCCCCGCCGCTCCGGCTGTGAGGTCCGGCTGTGAGGTCCGACGTGAGGTGACTCCCGCGCGGGAGTGTCAGTGGTCGGTCGTACCGTAGTCACATGCGACCCGTGACCGATCTGCAGCGCACGGTGGCCCCGTTCGAGGTCATCTCCGAATATCAGCCGGCAGGCGACCAGCCGACGGCGATCGCCGACCTGACCGAACGCGTCCAGGCCGGCGAGAAGGACGTGGTGCTGCTCGGCGCCACGGGTACCGGCAAGTCGGCGACGACGGCCTGGCTCGTCGAGAAGTTGCAGCGGCCCACCCTGGTGATGGCGCCCAACAAGACGCTCGCCGCGCAGCTCGCCACGGAGTTTCGGGAGCTGTTGCCGAACAACGCCGTCGAGTACTTCGTGTCGTACTACGACTACTACCAGCCCGAGGCGTACATCGCGCAGTCGGACACCTATATCGAGAAGGACTCGTCGGTCAACGACGAGGTCGAGCGCCTCCGGCACTCGGCGACCTCGTCGCTGCTGACCCGGCGGGACGTGATCGTGGTCGCATCGGTCTCGTGCATCTACGGCCTGGGCACGCCGCAGGAGTACGTGGACCGCATGGTCCGTCTCGACGTGGGCGACGTCGTGGACCGCGACCAGCTGCTGCGCCAGTTCGTGACCATGCAGTACACGCGCAACGACGTGGCGTTCACGCGCGGGACGTTCCGGGTGCGCGGCGACACCGTGGAGATCATCCCGGTGTACGAGGAGCTCGCGATCCGGATAGAGATGTTCGGCGACGAGATCGAGTCGATCCAGACGCTGCACCCGCTCACCGGCGACGTCGTCCGCAACGAGCAGTCGATCTACGTGTTCCCGGCTACGCACTACGTGGCGGGCCCGGAGCGCATGGAGCGGGCCATCGGCGGCATCGAGAAGGAGCTCGAGGGCCGGCTGGCTGAGCTCGAGAAGCAGGGCAAACTGCTGGAGGCCCAGCGGCTGCGCATGCGCACCACGTACGACATCGAGATGATGCGCTCGATCGGCACCTGCGCAGGCATCGAGAACTACTCGATGCACATCGACGGCCGCGAGCCGGGCACGGCACCCAACACGCTGCTCGACTACTTCCCCGAGGACTTCCTGCTCGTCATCGACGAGTCCCACCAGACGGTGCCCCAGATCGGCGCCATGTACGAGGGCGACGCCTCCCGCAAGCGCGCGCTCGTCGACCACGGCTTCCGACTGCCCAGCGCCATGGACAACCGCCCGCTGAAGTGGGAGGAGTTCACCGAGCGCATCGGGCAGACGGTCTACCTGTCGGCCACCCCCGGCGACTACGAGCGCTCGCTGTCGGACGGGGTGGTCGAGCAGGTCATCCGACCCACCGGCCTGGTGGACCCCGAGGTGATCGTGAAGCCGACGACCGGCCAGATCGACGACCTGCTGGGCGAGATCAGGGACCGTGTCGACCGCAACGAGCGCGTCCTGGTGACCACCCTGACCAAGAAGATGGCCGAGGACCTCACGGACTACTTCCTGGAGCGCAACGTGCGGGTGCGCTACCTGCACTCCGACGTGGACACCCTGCGCCGGGTCGAGCTGCTGCGCGAGCTGCGGCTCGGCGAGTACGACGTGCTGGTGGGCATCAACCTCCTGCGGGAGGGCCTGGACCTGCCGGAGGTGTCGCTCGTCGCGATCCTCGACGCCGACAAGGAGGGCTTCCTGCGGTCGGGGCGGTCCCTCATCCAGACCATCGGCCGTGCGGCCCGTAACGTGTCCGGCCAGGTACACATGTACGCGGACAAGATCACGCCCGCGATGCGCATGGCCATCGACGAGACGTCGCGACGTCGCGAGAAGCAGGTGGCCTACAACACCGAGCGGGGCCTGGACCCGCAGCCGCTGCGCAAGAAGATCGCGGACGTCACCGACATGCTCGCCCGCGAGGACCTGGACACCCAGGAGCTGCTGGCCGGCGGGTTCCGGAACAGCCGCAAGGGGAAGGGCGAGGGCAGGGGGGCGCGGGTGCCCGGCAGCCCGAAGGAGGGCTCGACGACCGGCAACCGGCTCTCCGGTGCTGCCGCGAGCGAGCTGGCCGAGCTGATCCAGGAGCTCACCGACCAGATGCACGCGGCGGCCGCGGAGCTGCAGTTCGAGGTGGCGGCGCGGTTGCGCGACGAGATCTCGGGGCTCAAGAAGGAGCTGCGGCAGATGCAGGCGGCGACGGCCTAGAGCGGGCTCCGCGCGGAAGCCGAGCCCTGGCCCACCCGGGCCGGGGCTCGGCTCGGTTTGCGTGAACGACAGCTGCGAACGAGTTCCGCGGACGAAAGCCGCGAACCGCCCAGTTCACCCTTGACCTGGTCACAGGCCCGGAGGACTCTGATCCCGCAGGGGTGCAGCGCACGTCCGAGAGCGTGACAGGCCAGGAGGCCGTGATGCGAGCACTCACACAGGACAGCTATGGCTTGGACGCGCTCGCGGTGCGCGACGTCCCCGAGCCGCTCCCCGCGAAGGGGCAGGTGCTGGTCCGGGTGAACGCGGCGGGGGTCAACCCGTACGACTGGCACTTCGCGGCAGGGCAGCCGATGATCGCTCGCCCGATGATGGGCGGGCTCGGCGGCCCCCGTCCGCAGGTCCGGGGCGCCGACCTGTCGGGAGTCGTCGCGGCGGTAGGCCCCGGCGTCACCGCGTTCGCGCCGGGCGACGAGGTGTTCGGGTTCGGGGCCGCGGGGACGTTCGCGGAGCGCGCGGTGGCGAACGCCACCCGGATAGCGCACCGTCCGGTCGACCTCACCCATATCGAGGCCGCCGCGCTGCCGATGGCGGCCGTCACGGCGCTCCAGTTCCTGCGCGCGGCGGGGCTCACGGCCGGGCAGCGCGTGATGATCACGGGCGCGGGCGGCGGCATCGGCCACTTCGCCGTGCAGATCGCCGCCGCGTGGGGCGCGCACGTGACGGGCGTGTGCAGCACGCGCAACGTGGCGATGGTGCGCGAGCTCGGCGCCTCCGACGTCATCGACTACACGCGCGAGGACGTCACGGCGGGCGAGCCGCGCTTCGACGTCGTCTTCACGAATGCCGGCCGGTACCCGCTGCGCGCGCTCGGCCGCGTCGTCGTGCCGGGCGGGCTGGTCCTCACCAACGACGGGAGCAAGGCGGGTCTGTTCGGCTCCATGCCCGACCTGCTGGCGGCACCGCTGGTGTCGCGGTTCCGCCCGTACCGCGCGATGAGCGTCTCGGCGTCCGAGAACGCTGAGGACCTCGCGGCGCTCGCCCGGATGGTGGACGGCGGCGTGCTGCTCCCGATCGTGAGCGCGACGTACCCGCTCGACCGCGCGGTCGAGGCGATCCGGCAGGTGGCGGGCGCCGGGCACGCACGCGGGAAGCTCGTCGTGACGCTCTCCTGAGAGCGGCGACGTACGTCACGTTCGGGAACAAAGGTGGCGTCCCGTATGCTTCCCTCCGTTGGAGGGGAGTACCTCATAACGGCTTGGTCGTCATCACAGCTGCCGATGACGTCAGCTCGGCCTGGCCGGCTCGTGGTGCGACAGCGTCTGATCTCGGTCAGGCTGGTGCACGGGCGAGCGAGGAAGACCTCCGGTGCCCTGCTGTACACACCGGAGGCTCGAGGCTGTCGCGCGTTCCTCCCTGTTCCGGAAGGAAACAATGGTCCACGAACTACCCGTGACGTTCGAGGTGATCTCGCTCGGGGCGATGCTCGTCCTGCTGATCGCCGACCTCCTCATCGTCGGCCGTCGTCCGCACGTGCCGTCCATGAAGGAGAGCGCCATCTGGGTGAGCTTCTACGTGGGGCTCGCCGTGATCTTCGGTGGGATCGTCTGGGGCGTCGGTGGCATCACTCCGGCCGCGGAGTTCTACGCCGGCTGGCTCATGGAGTACTCCCTGAGCGTCGACAACCTCTTCGTGTTCGTCATCATCATGGCCCGGTTCGCGGTGCCGCGTGACCAGCAGCAGCGCGTGCTGATGATCGGCATCATCATGGCGCTGATCTTCCGGGCCGCCTTCATCCTCGCGGGTGCGGCCCTGATCGAGCAGTTCACCTGGCTCTTCTACATCTTCGGCGCGTTCCTCATCTACACGGCGATCCAGCAGGCGATCCCCGAGACGCCGGAGGAGCACGACGACTACAAGGAGAACGTCCTCATCCGGCAGATGCGGAAGGTCCTCCCGCTGCACCACCAGTACGACGGTGCGAAGCTGCGGACCACCGTCGACGGCCGCAGGCTCTTCACGCCGCTGATCATCGTGTTCCTGGCCATCGGCTCCACGGACGTCCTGTTCGCGGTCGACTCGATCCCCGCCATCTTCGGCATCACCAGGGACCCGTTCATCGTGTTCGCCACCAACCTGTTCGCGCTGATGGGTCTACGGCAGCTCTACTTCCTGCTGGGTGGTCTGCTCGACAGGCTGGTGTACCTGCCCTACGCGCTCTCGGCGATCCTCGGCTTCATCGGTATCAAGCTGATCCTCGAGGCGCTGCACACCAACTCGATCCCCTGGATCAACGGTGGCCACGGCTTCCACTGGGCGCCCGAGATCCCGATCTGGCTGTCGCTCACGGTGATCGTCGTGTCACTGGTGGTCGGCACGGTCGCGAGCCTCATCAAGTCCGCACATGACGAGCGGATAGAGGCAGCGAAGGAGCCCGAGCCGTCGGAGGAGTCCTCGAAGTAGCCGTACAGCAGTAGCCGTACAGCAGTAGCCGTACAGCAGGCCGACGGCCGCGTCCACCACGGTGGCGCGGCCGTAGGCCTGCTCGGACTGTCGGTTCAGACGGTCGTGTAGTCCACCTGGATCGAGAAGATGTCGTGGTCACCGGACCGGAGTGTCCCGGTGAACCCGCTCTTGTGCGCCTCTGGCTCGCTGGGTGCCGACGGCTCGACGTCCACCGTGCAGGTCTGGCCCGCCGCGGCGAGATGATCGGCCCGCAGCCGGAAGCGGCCGGCCTGCCACCGGGCACCGGGCCCGGCCGCGGCCTCCAGGACGTGGTCGAACAGCGCGAACGTCGCGTAGCCCGCCACGGAGACGGGCAGCGCGGGGAACCCGTCGAAGTGCCCCCGGCACATCGCGGCCTCCACCGCCAGCTTGGCCGTGGCGCTGCGGGCGTCGGCCGCGATGTCGACGAGCGGTGCCGGGGCGCTGTACGGGCTGGCCGGCTCCGTCGCGTCCGGCGCCGTGGCGGGGCCCATCAGACGCCGGAACACGGGCGCCGACATGACGAGGTACTCGAGATCGAGCCGCGCCACGAGATTTCCGTCGGCGTCGCGCAGCTCGGTCTCGGCGACCGCGCGGTTGCGGCCGGTCATGCGGGCGGCCGCGGTCCCGTGGAGCGTGGTCAGCGTCGCGGTCGGCGGGTACATCCGGCCCACCCCGCGGTGCGCGAGGTAGTAGTGCCGTCCGGAGCCCGGGTTGACGGTCGCGGTGGCGGAGAGACCGAGGATGGCGAGGTGCCGCCCCGCCTCCGCGATGTTGATCAGGGTCGCCTGGCGTCCGGTGGACGTCTGGACCGGGACCGTGGCAGTGGCCAGCCCAGGGGCTGGACTGGCCAGGTCACCGAGCGCGTAGTACGGCGGCGTCACGCAGATACGCGAAGCGATCTCCGCGTAGGCCACCGTGGTGCTGTCGACAGAGGTCATGCGGTGCCTCCCGAACATAGCCAGCAGTGCTCCAACTGGCATCATGTGCACCAGAGGCTGCTCAAGACCATTGCCCGGTCAGGACTCTTCGGTCAAAGTTTCCACATGGCGAAGTATTGGTGTCCTACTCCGCGAGGCCGCCGATCACCACGTCCCACTGGCGCGCGCTGCGCTCGGCGATGACCCCCCGCACCTGGAAGGGGTCGGTGTCCAGGATCCGCAGCGCGTCCTCGGCGGACTCCGCCTCGAGGACGACCAGCGCGCCGATCCCGCCGTCGACCGGCCCCGAGGCACGGACGACGCCCTCGGCGTTGAGCCCGCGCAGGAAGTCGCGGTGGCTGGGGCGGACCTCGTCACGGGTCGCCACGTCGTCGGAGTAGGTGTAGCTCACGGCGTAGATGCTCATGGCGCCAGCCTGCCATCACGGGGGCAGAGCCGGTTAATTCTTGATGAAGTTGCACCTTGTTCGACGAAGTCGCTCGTCACGGGGCCGCCCGCACCGTCACACTCGGACGATGGACGCACGAGAGAACCACTTCGACCTCGTCGTGATCGGCTCCGGCCCCGGCGGCCAGAAGGCCGCCATCGGCGCCGCCAAGCTCGGCAAGCGGGCGGCAGTGGTCGAGCGGCGCGACAGCGTCGGCGGCGTCAGCCTGCACACGGGCACCATCCCGTCCAAGACCCTGCGCGAGGCGGTCCTGTACCTGACCGGCCTGCACATGCGGGACGTGTACGGCTCCAGCTACCGGCTCAAGGAACGCATCACGGTCCAGGACCTGCTCGCGCGGCTCCAGCACGTCATCGGCAGGGAGGTCGAGGTGGTGCGCAACCAGCTCGCGCGCAACCACGTCGAGACGGTGGTGGGCAGTGCCCGGTTCACCGGCCCGAACGAGCTGGAGGTGACGGACGGCGAGGGCGACGTCGTCCGGCGGCTGACCGCCGACAAGATCGTCGTGGCCGTCGGCACCAGGCCCGCGCGGCCCACGAACATCGCCTTCGACGGCGTCCGCGTGGTCGACTCCGACGGCATCCTCGACATGACGGAGGTGCCGCGGACCATGGTCGTGGTCGGCGCGGGCGTGATCGGCATCGAGTACGCGTCCGTGTTCGCCGCGCTCGGCACACGCGTCACCGTCGTCGAGTCGCGCGACAAGATCCTCGACTTCTGCGACTCCGAGGTCGTCGAGGCGCTCAAGTTCCAGCTGCGCGACCTGTCAGTGACCTTCCGGCTGGGGGAGACCGTCGAGTCGGTGACGGCCGGCAGCGACGGCACGGTCACGGCCCTGGCCTCCGGCAAGCGGATCCCCGCCGACTGCGTGCTCTACTCCGCCGGACGGCAGGGCTCCACCGACGGGCTCGACCTCGCGGCGGCAGGGCTCGAGGCGGACCGGCGCGGTCGCCTGCGGGTCGACAAGCAGTTCCGGACCGACGTCGAGCACATCTACGCCGTCGGCGACGTGATCGGCTTCCCCGCGCTCGCGGCCACCTCCCAGGAGCAGGGGCGGCTCGCGGCATACCACGCGTTCGGTGAGCCGATCTCGTCGCTGCTGGAGCTGCAGCCGATCGGGATCTACACGATTCCCGAGATCTCCTACTGTGGCGACACCGAGGACCAGCTCACCACAGCGGGCGTGCCGTACGAGGTGGGGGTCGCGCGCTACCGCGAGCTGGCACGCGGGCAGATCGTCGGCGACTCCTACGGGATGCTCAAGCTGCTCGTCTCCACGGAGGACCGCAAGGTCCTCGGCGTGCACGTGTTCGGGACCGGGGCCACCGAGATCATCCATATCGGACAGGCGATCATGACCACCGGCGGCACCGTGGACCATCTGGTCGACACGGTGTTCAACTACCCGACGCTCGCGGAGGCCTACAAGGTCGCCGCCCTCGATGCGACGAACAAGATGCGGGACGTCGAGCGGTTCGGGTTCTAGCGGTTCGGCGTCCAGCGGTCCGGCCTCTGCGGGCTGCGGACCTGGGGACGGATGAGGCGCCCGCCCACCGCCAGGTGGACGGGCGCCTTCGTGCGTCTACCGCGACAGGTGAGCCAGGCTCACTTGTCGCCGGCCACCGAGAGGACCTCGGCGTCGGCCAGGGTCACGAGCGCCTGCGCGTGGACCGCGTGCTGCCACTTGCCCAGGTCCTCGATCGTCTTGATCTTGAGCTCGGCGAGCATCTCGTCGTGCTTCGGCGTGAGGCCGAGCAGCGCCGACGGCGGAGCCGCCAGGATCGCGGCGATGCTCTGGTCCTTGTAGGCCTTGTCGACGAGCTTGTTCAGGTTCAGGCTCACATGCCTGCCTTTCGTCCGTGCGGTCGTGGAGCGGCCGGGCTTTCACCCGGCCGAGGGAAGGATGTCGTGGTCGAGACCGGTATGCAACTTTCGTCCGAAATGCCGGATCGGCCGGGAGGGCGCTGCGTGGTTTTCGGCGCTGTGACGCCGTTCACGAGCGGCCATGCGACCGTTACGCCGTGTTCGTCCGTGCGCGGTTCTGATCACGGGTTGAACGAGTCTTCCCGTTCCCCTTGCAGTCTTGGACGTTCGTCCGGTTGACTTGCTCATCGTGGTGGTCTCGGAGGTGTCGACCCGGTTGGCCGCTGCGGTCCGGGCCGCCCGCACGGTGGTCCGCCGCGGCCCTCTCACGGCTGCTGCGGACGAGCCGCTGGACGGCTTCCGGCGGCCGACCGCGCTGCTCGACCCGGCCCGGGCGGTGGTCCCCTTCATGGGCCGCGAGCAGGAGCTCGACGAGCTCCGCACGTGGGCCGAGAGCCCGGCGACGATCAGCCTGCGGCTCATCGTCGCTCCCGTCGGCTTCGGCAAGACCCGCCTCGCGAACGAGTTCGGCAGCCGCATGGGCGAGTCCGGATGGACGGTCGTCCCCGTGCCGCGCGGTCGGGAGGCCGCAACGGTGCGCGCACGGCCGCCGGGCGACGTGCTCTTCGTCGTGGACAACGCCGCGACCCGGCTCGGCCTCGGCGCGATGCTCGACGCCCTGGCCCGCCCCGCCCGTGGCCGCGTCCGCGTCCTCCTGCTCGCGCGGGTCGCGGGGGAGTGGCTGCGCCGGCTGCGCTGGGGCTCGATGCTGTGGCCGCTGCTCGAGCGGGACGGCGCCACGCAGACGCCGCTGGACCTCGCGCTGGCGCCCGGCCTGCCGGACCGCGCGGTGCTGGAGGCCGCGACCGCCGCGTTCGCCGAGTGCCTCGGCGTCGAGAACCCCGGTGCGTCCGCCGTGCGCACGCCGGAACCGGTCGGCGGGACCCGTGTGATCGACCTGCACGCCGCCGCGGCCCTCGCCGTCCTCGGGGCGGCAGGGGTCCAGGTCCCGGCCACCGAGCTGAACCCGGTGCGCGGGCTCCTGGAGGTGGCCGCGAGCTCGTGGACCCGGTCGGCGCGTGAGGCCGGCCTGGAGCTGACCGTCGACGAGGTCAAGGACGTCGTGGCCGCCGTATGCCTGCTGGGCGCCGACGACGCGGCGAGCGTGCGCGACGTGCTGCGCCGGGTGGTTCCCGGGGTGCCCGGCCGCGCCGGCGCGCAGTGGCTGCTCGACCTGCAGCGTCCGGTGACGGGGCTCGAGGCGAACGCCGTCGGGCACGGCCGTGTCGGAGACGTGCTCATCGCCGACCGGTTCGGTCGGTCGGTCGCCCTGGTCGGCTCGTGCACGTGGGGCCTGTCCCGGAAGGCGGCGCTGCGCGTGGTCCACGTCGCCCGCCGGCTGGAGATCGAGCTGTCGGAGACGCCGGGGGTGGGCGCGCTGGCGGCAGAGCTCCTGCGCCGCGCGGGCGACTCCTACGGCGACGACCCGCGCGCCCTGCGGACGGCGTTCCTGCTCAAGCCCCGCGGTGTCATGGACGTGTCGACCGACGACGTGGACCGGGCCGAGCGGGCGGTCGCGGCTGCCCGGGACGCGGCGGGCCGGGCGGAGGCGCTCACCGACCTGGGCGTGG
The DNA here is from genome assembly GCF_042654905.1 of Promicromonospora alba. NCBI lineage: Bacteria > Bacillati > Actinomycetota > Actinomycetes > Micrococcales > Promicromonosporaceae > Promicromonospora > Promicromonospora alba. The sequence continues at coordinate 35,380 of NZ_JBHSFI010000003.1, read as the reverse complement.
CGCTGCGGGACGACGCACGCCTGGCCGAGTCGCTGGACGCGCTGGAGGCGGCCGTGGCCGCGTGGCGCCGCCTCGCGGCGAACGACCTCGACCGGTACCGCACGGCCCTGGTGGGGGCGATCAACGCCCTCGGCGTCGCGCACTGGCGAGCCGGGATGACGAAGGACGCGCTGGCCGCGCAGCTCGAGGCCGTCGAGCTGACCCGGACGGCCGAGGAACGGGACACCGGCTGGATCGAGGCGGAGCTGGCCCGCGTCCTGATGAGCCTGACCGTCGTCCTGAACGACACAGGTCCTCCCCAGGAGGAGGACGCGCGGTTCATGGAGCTGCTCCCGATCCTCCGGAACCTGGTGCAGCGCGACCCGCGGCAGTGGGGGGTCTTCCTGACGACCGCCCTGTCCAACCGCGCGGTGACGCTCACGGAGAGCCGCCCGGAGGAGGCGCCGGCGTTCGCGCTGGAGGCCGTCGAGCTCAGCCGCAGGATGGTGCTGCAGGCGCCCGAGCGGTACCGGCAGGAGCTCGGGTTCGCGCTGACGAACCTCGCCAACTCGTACGCGGCGCTCGGCCGCGACCGGGAGGCGATCGAGCCGCTCGGCGAGGCCGCGGCCCTGCGCCGTCAGCTCGCCCGCGAGAATCCCGCCGCCCACACCTGGACGCTCGCCTACACGCTCGCGTCGCTGGGCGCGGTGCGGTCCCGGCTCGGCGACCTGGACGAGGCGATATCTCTCGAGCGCGAGGCCGTGCTGCTGCGCCGCCGGCTCGCGCGCGAGAACCCCGCGCGGTTTCGCAGGACGCTCGCCGCCTCGCTCTCGAACCTCGCGGTCACGCACTCGCGGGCCGGGGAGCCGGACGAGGCGCTGCCCCTGGAGCAGGAGGCGGTGGCGATCCGCCGCGGCCTGGCGGCGGAGGGGCACCCGGGCGAGGAGTACCTGGCGCGCTCGCTGTCCAACCTGGGGGTGCTCTACTCGGAGCTCGGCCGGGCCGAGGACGCCGTCGCGCCGACCGAGGAGGCGGTCGCCCAGCTCCGGCTGCTCGCCGTGGGAGACCCCGAACGCTTCGAGCCGGACCTCGCCGATGCGCTGCTGAACCTGGGCGCCGCGCTCATCGACGCGGGGCGCCCGGAGGAAGGCGTCGAGCCGACGGCGGAGGCGGTGCGCGTACGCCGCGGGCTCGCGCGCCGGAGCCCCGACCTCCACCTGCCGGGGCTCGCCTCCGCGCTCTCGAACATGGTCTCGGTGCACCTCGACCTGAAGATGCTGGACTCCGCGGCGGAGTACGCCCAGGAGGTCGTGGACGTGCGGCGCCGGCTCGTCGACGGGTCCTACGCCCACGAGCAGGACCTCCTGCGGGCCCTCGACCTGCAGGCTCGTGTACGCCGGTCGGGCGTCTCCGACGGCCGCGCGGTGCGCTGAGTCCTCGCGGGCGTCGTGCGGGTGTGACGAGTCTGTCAGTGTGATCTCAGGCGTGATTTCTAGAACAGGCGTGCGAATGTCAGTGGGTCGCCCTAGGATGCCTCTGTGAGCAATCGTCTCGTCGTCTCGGGTGCCCGAGAGCACAACCTGAAGAACGTATCCCTGGACCTGCCCCGGGACCAGCTCATCGTGTTCACCGGGCTGTCGGGCTCCGGCAAGTCGTCGCTCGCGTTCGACACGATCTTCGCCGAGGGGCAGCGCCGGTACGTCGAGTCGCTGTCCGCGTACGCGCGTCAGTTCCTGGGCCAGATGGACAAGCCCGACGTCGACTTCATCGAGGGGCTGTCGCCCGCGGTGTCGATCGACCAGAAGTCGACCAACCGCAACCCGCGCTCCACGGTCGGCACCATCACCGAGGTCTACGACTATCTGCGCCTGCTGTACGCGCGCGCGGGCACGCAGTTCTGCCCGGTGTGCGGCGAGAAGGTCCAGTCGCAGACGCCGCAGCAGATCGTGGACCAGATCCTCGAGCTGCCCGAGAACACGCGGTACCAGGTGCTGGCACCCGTGGTGCGCGGCCGCAAGGGCGAGTACGCGGACCTGTTCAAGGAGCTGCAGGCCAAGGGCTTCTCCCGGGCGCGGGTCGACGGCGAGGTCGTGCAGCTGACCGACCCGCCCACGCTGGAGAAGAAGCTGAAGCACGACATCGAGGTCGTCGTGGACCGGCTCGTGGCGCGCGACGGCGTGCAGCGCCGGCTGACGGACTCCGTCGAGACCGCGCTGACCCTGGCGAACGGCCTCGTGATGATCGAGCTGGTCGACGCCGACGTCGACGACCTGACGCGCACCCGCAAGTTCTCCGAGAAGCGGGCCTGCCCGAACGAGCACACCCTCGCGCTCGACGAGATCGAGCCGCGGACGTTCTCGTTCAACGCGCCCTACGGCGCGTGCCCGGAATGCACGGGCATCGGCTTCCGGCTGGAGGTCGACCCCGACCTCATCGTGCCGGACGACGAGCAGACGCTGCGCGGCGGCGCCGTCGCCCCGTGGGCGCAGACGTCGTCGGAGTACTTCGAGCGCGTGCTGACGGCCCTCGCGGAGGAGATGAAGTTCTCCATGGACGTGCCGTGGCGCGCCCTGCCCGAGCGCGCTCGCGAGGCGATCCTGCACGGACGCGACCACAAGGTGCACGTCAAGTACAAGAACCGGTGGGGCCGCGAGCGGCAGTACTCGACCGGCTTCGAGGGCGCCGTGACGTTCCTGGAGCGCCGGCACCGCGAGACCGACTCCGACCTGTCCAAGGACAAGTACGAGGCCTACATGCGCGAGGTGCCGTGCCCCACGTGCGGCGGCGCGCGGCTCAAGCCGGAGGTCCTCGCGGTCAAGATCGACGGGCTGTCCATCGCCGACGTCAGCCGCCTGCCGGTGGGCGAGGCCGCCGAGTTCCTCAAGGGCATCGTGCTCGGCGTGCGCGAGGCGCAGATCGCGACCGAGGTCCTCAAGGAGATCCACGCACGGCTCGGCTTCCTGCTCGACGTCGGCCTGCACTACCTCACGCTGGAGCGCCCGGCCGGCACCCTGTCCGGCGGTGAGGCCCAGCGCATCCGGCTGGCCACCCAGATCGGCTCCGGGCTGGTCGGCGTGCTGTACGTGCTGGACGAGCCGTCCATCGGGCTGCACCAGCGGGACAACCGCCGCCTGATCGACACGCTCACCCGCCTGCGGGACCTGGGCAACACGCTGATCGTCGTCGAGCACGACGAGGACACGATCCGCGCGGCCGACTGGATCGTCGACATCGGCCCGGGCGCCGGCGAGCACGGCGGCGAGGTCATCCACTCGGGCGACTACGCGGGCCTGCTCGCGAAGAAGGAGTCGATGACCGGCGCGTACCTCTCCGGGCGCCGCTCCATCCCGGTGCCCGCCGTGCGGCGGCCGATCGACCACGACCGGCAGGTCACGGTGATCGGCGCGCACGAGAACAACCTGCGCAACGTCGACGTGTCGTTCCCGCTCGGGGTGCTGACCGTCGTGTCGGGCGTGTCCGGCTCCGGCAAGTCCACGCTGGTCAACTCGATCCTGTACACCGTCATGGCGAACCAGCTCAACGGTGCGCGGCGGGTCGCCGGGCGGCACCGGCGCGTGACGGGTCTGGACCAGCTCGACAAGGTGGTGCACGTGGACCAGGGGCCGATCGGGCGTACGCCGCGGTCGAACCCCGCCACGTACACGGGCGTCTGGGATCGGATCCGCAAGATCTTCGCGGAGACCGAGGAGGCCAAGGTCCGTGGTTACGGTCCGGGCCGGTTCTCGTTCAACGTCAAGGGCGGCCGCTGCGAGGCGTGCGCGGGCGACGGCACCATCAAGATCGAGATGAACTTCCTGCCGGACGTCTACGTGCCGTGCGAGGTCTGCCACGGCGCGCGGTACAACCGCGAGACGCTCGAGGTGCACTTCAAGGGCAAGACGGTCGCCGACGTGCTCGACATGCCGATCGAGGAGGCCGCGGAGTTCTTCAAGGCGTTCCCGGCGATCTCCCGGCACCTGTCGACGCTGGTCGACGTCGGCCTGGGGTACGTGCGGCTCGGGCAGCCCGCCCCCACGCTGTCAGGTGGCGAGGCGCAGCGCGTCAAGCTGGCGGCGGAGCTGCAGAAGCGGTCGTCGGGCCGCTCGGCGTACGTGCTGGACGAGCCGACCACCGGCCTGCACTTCGAGGACACGCGCCGCCTGCTCGGTGTGCTGCAGTCGCTCGCCGACAAGGGCAACACGGTGATCGTGATCGAGCACAACCTGGACGTCATCAAGAGTGCCGACTGGGTCATCGACATGGGGCCCGAGGGCGGCAGCGGGGGCGGCCTCGTCGTCGCGCAGGGTACGCCCGAGGTCGTCGCCGCGGTCCCGGAGAGTCACACGGGCACGTACCTCGCGGAGATCCTCGAGGTGCACGCACAGGCCGGCGAGGTCCCGGTGCTGCCGCCGGCGAACGGCAAGCCGAAGCGCAAGCCCGCGGCGAAGACCGCGACCAAGGCGAAGGCGGGCGCCACGGCCTGAGGCCGCCGGCGACCTGCGGACGCCGGGGCCGGCAGGTCCGGACACGGTGCCTCGACGTGCTTGCAGGTTCCTGCAAACCGCGTCGGTGCGCCGGTGTTTGACTGCGGTCATGCGAAAGAACCGACAGATCAAGCGCATTCTGACGGCGGCCTCCGCGGTCGCGCTGGGGGCCACCATGCTCACCGCCTCGCCGGCGGCGGCGGCGCAGATCGCGCACAACTGCGTGGGCGAGCAGGTCGTCCGCTGTGCCAACGTGGAGATGTCGTCGCCCGGTGTGTTCAATGCCCACGCGAGGGTGACCGACAGCTCCGGCGGTGGTGACTACAGGGTCCGAGTCCGTGAGGTCTACCTCGAGGTCCTGCGCGACGGTGTCTGGTGGACCGTCAAGGATGCCTACCCGGGGGATGCGTGGGAGCCGGTCCAGGCGGTCCATCGCACCGCGTCGTGGTCGTGCGGTTCCTCCCCACAGGTGAGCATGCGGGCGAAGGTGACCATGGAGTGGGAGGACCAGAACTACGTCATCGGCAGAGGCACGCTCACCTCGGGGAGCGTCAAGGTCTGTCCGCGTACCTGACCGCACCGCCGGGACCGCCCCGTCGCTCCTTCGTCGGGGCGCTGGGGGCGGTGGGGCGGTGTCGGCGATACGGCGGTGCGACGAGCGCCGCAGGCGTGGCCCTCGGGGCGGCCGGGCCCTAGGGTGGTCCCCATGAGCGGAGCCACCCATGACTATGCCGTCACCGTCCGGTGGACAGGTGCGGGGGACAAGGGAACGTCGTCGTACACGTCGTACTCGCGCGACCACGAGATCGACCTGCCGCACAAGCCGCCGCTACTCGGCTCGGCTGACCCGGCCTTCCGGGGCGACCTGGCCCGGAACAGCCCGGAGGAGCTTTTCGTCGCCAGCCTGAGCCAGTGCCACATGCTGTGGTTCCTGCACCTGGCCGCGGAGTCGGGCCTGATCGTGCGTGAGTACCGGGACTCGGCGACCGGCACCATGCGGGTCGAGGCGCGGGGCGAGGGCGCGTTCACCGACGTGACGCTGCACCCGAAGGTCGTCGTGGACCCGGGTGAGCTCGCGACGGACGAGCATCTCGCGGCCCTGCACCACAAGGCGCACGCGATGTGCTTCATCGCCCGGTCGGTGAACTTCCCGGTCCGCGTCGAGCCGACCCCGGTCCACGTCACCGTCTGACCCCGTACCAGCGTTGAGTGCTGGGTATCTGCGCCTCCGGAGCCGGATCGGGCGCAGATACCCAGCACTCAACGCCGGCGAACGTGCGTCACTGTCAGTGGCACCGCATAGGTTTGGGGCATGGCGGATCCAGCTACCTATCGACCCAAGGCGGGAGAGATCCCGACCTCGCCCGGTGTCTACCGGTTCCGTGACGAGCACGGCCGGGTCGTCTACGTGGGCAAGGCGAAGAACCTGCGCCAGCGCCTGGCGAACTACTTCCAGGACGTCGCGAACCTGCACGAGCGCACCCGGCGGATGGTGACGACTGCGGCGTCCGTCGAGTGGACGGTGGTGGGCACCGAGGTCGAGGCGCTCGCCCTGGAGTTCACCTGGATCCAGCAGTACGACCCGCGGTTCAACGTGAAGTACCGGGACGACAAGTCGTACCCGTACCTCGCGGTGACCCTGGGGGAGGAGGTGCCGCGCGCCCAGGTCATGCGGGGGGCGAAGCGCAAGGGCACCCGCTACTTCGGCCCGTACGGGCACGCCTGGGCCATCCGGGAGACGCTCGACCTGCTGCTGCGCGTCTTCCCGATCCGGACGTGCTCGGCCGGCGTCTACAAGCGGGCCGGCCAGTCGGGCCGGCCGTGCCTGCTCGGGTACATCGACAAGTGCTCGGCGCCCTGCGTCGGCCGGATCAGCGTCGACGACCACCGGGCGCTCGTCCTGGACTTCTGCGACTTCATGGCGGGCGACACCGCCAAGTTCGAGCGCCGGCTCACCAAGCGTATGCAGGAGGCCGCCGCCGAGATGGAGTACGAGCAGGCGGCCCGCCTGCGCGACGACATCGAGGCCCTGCGGCGGGCCACGGAGAAGAACGCGGTGGTCCTCGGCGACGCCACGGACGCCGACGTGTTCGCCCTGGTGGGCGACGAGCTGGAGGCCGCCGTCCAGGTGTTCCACGTCCGCGGGGGCCGCATCCGCGGCCAGCGCGGCTGGATCGTCGAGAAGGTCGAGGACATCACCGACGGCGAGCTCGTGGAGCACCTGCTGCAGCAGGTCTACGGCGCAGCCGACGAGGTGGACGGGGAGGAGGCCCGCGACGCGGTGCCGCGCGAGGTCCTCGTGCCGGTGCTGCCGCCCGACCTGGAGCAGGTCGGCACCTGGCTCAGCGGGCTGCGCGGTGCGCGCGTCGACGTGCGGGTACCGCAGCGCGGCGACAAGAAGGAGCTCGCGGCCACCGTCCGCAAGAACGCCGAGCACGCGCTCATGGTGCACCGCACGCGCCGCGCGGGTGACCTCACGACCCGCAGCCAGGCCCTCGCGGAGATCCAGGAGGCGCTCGACCTGGACTCGGCGCCCCTGCGGATCGAGTGCTACGACATCTCGCACACGCAGGGCACCTACCAGTCGGCGTCCATGGTCGTGTTCGAGGACGGTCTGGCTCGCAAGAGCGAGTACCGCTCGTTCAGCATCCGGGGGTCGGACGGCGACGGCGCCCGCGACGACACGGAGGCCATGCACGAGGTCATCACACGCCGCTTCAAGCGCTACCTGGCCGACCGGCTGAGGTCCAACGACGTCGAGATGGCCGCTGAGCTGTCCGGTGGCGACCCGACGGGCGGCCGGCTGCCCGGCGGCGAGGTGGCCGCCGACGCGCCGGAGGAGAAGGCACGGTTCGCCTACCCGCCCAGCCTCGTCGTGGTCGACGGCGGGCCGCCCCAGGTCGCCGCCGCGAAGCGGGCGCTGGACGAGCTCGGCATCACCGACGTCGCGCTCTGCGGCCTCGCCAAGCGCCTGGAGGAGGTGTGGGTGCCGGGGGAGGACTACCCCGTCATCCTGCAGCGCTCCAGCGAGGGCCTGTACCTGCTGCAGCGCGTCCGGGACGAGGCACACCGGTTCGCGATCACGCAGCACCGCAGGCGGCGGAGCAAGGGCATGACCGCCTCGGTGCTCGACGACGTCCCCGGGCTCGGCCCCGCGCGCAAGAAGGTGCTGCTCACCCACTTCGGCTCGCTCAAGCGGCTCAAGGCCGCGAGCGTCGAGGAGATCGCCAGCGTGCGCGGCATGGGGGACAAGACGGCGGAGGCGGTGGTCGCCGCCCTCAAGGCCTGACGCTGGCATGCTTGGCCCCATGAGCAACACCGAGCCGTCACCCATCACCGCACCGGAAGGCATCGCCGAGGTCGAGGCCGCCACGCACGGCCCAGAGCACAGCGAGCCGCAGGTCCTGGTGATCACCGGAATGTCTGGCGCCGGCCGGTCGCGAGCGGCGGCCGTCCTGGAGGACCTGGACTGGTACGTCGTCGACAACCTGCCGCCCATGATGCTCGTGCCGCTGGTCGATCTCATGGCCAAGGGGTCGAGCATCGAACGCGTGGCAGTGGTCGTGGACGTTCGCGGCAGAGAGTTCTTCTCCGAGCTGGACAAGGTGCTCGTGCACATGACGGAGGCGGGGGTCGCCTACCGGATCCTGTTCCTGGACGCGAGCGACGAGGTGCTCGTGCGCCGGTTCGAGCAGGTCCGCAGGCCGCACCCGCTGCAGGGCGAGGGCCGCATCCTCGACGGGATCGCGGAGGAGCGGTCCGTCGTCGCGACCCTGGCCGCACGGGCCGACCTGCGGATCGACACCTCGGACCTCTCGGTGCACGACCTCGCGCGGGAGATCCGCGGGTGGCTCGCGCACGACATCAACGAGGTGCTGCGTGTCAACGTCATCTCGTTCGGGTTCAAGTACGGCATACCCCTGGACGCCGACCACGTGGTGGACGTACGGTTCCTGGCCAACCCCTACTGGATCACCGAGCTCCGGCACCTGACGGGGCGTGACCAGCCGGTACGTGACTACGTGCTCGCCCGACCGGGCGCCGTCGAGTTCATCGACCGCTACGTCGACGCCCTGGCCCCGGTGCTCGCCGGCTACCTCAACGAGGAGAAGCGCTACGTGACCATCGCCGTGGGATGCACGGGAGGCAAGCACCGCTCCGTCGCGATCTCCGAAGCAATCGCCGAACGACTCCGTGCCCGAGGCCAGCTCGTCACCGTCTCGGCACGTGATCTGGGCCGCGAATGATCCCGCACGCGCCGGGGGTGCCGGACGTCCCCGCACCGGAGTGGAGCAAGAACCCGTCGGTGGTCGCCCTGGGCGGCGGCCACGGCCTGTCCGCGAGCCTGTCGGCCCTGCGCCTCATGTCCGACCGCCTCACGGCGGTGGTGACGGTCGCCGACGACGGCGGCTCCTCCGGACGCCTGCGTGACGAGCTGGACGTGCTGCCGCCGGGCGACCTGCGGATGGCGCTCGCCGCCCTGTGCGACGACTCCGAGTGGGGCCGGACCTGGAGCGCGATGCTGCAGCACCGCTTCGCGTCGTCGGGCGAGCTGGACAACCACGCCATGGGCAACCTGCTGATCGTGGCGCTGTGGGAGCTGCTCGGTGACGAGGTCGAGGGCCTGGACTGGGTCGGCCGGCTGCTCGGGGCCCGGGGCCGCGTGCTGCCGATGGCATCGGTGCCGCTGGTGGTCGAGGCGGACGTACGGCACACCGCCGCGCCGGGGGAGCTCGAGCCCGCGCTGGAGACGGTCGTGGGTCAGAGCCGCGTGGCCGTCACCGAGGGCCGGATCGAGCAGCTGCGCCTGCTCCCGGCGGACCCGCCGGCGCCCCCGGAGGCGGTCCAGGCGGTGCTCGACGCCGACTGGGTGGTCCTGGGTCCCGGGTCCTGGTACTCCTCGGTGCTCGTGCACCTGCTGGTGCCCGCGATCGCCGAGGCCCTGCACGTCACGAAGGCGCGCCGCTGCGTGACGCTCAACCTGTCCGCGGAGAACGGCGAGACGGAGGGTCTCACCGCCGTCGACCACCTGGAAGCCCTGCACAAGCACGCGCCCGGGCTGAGGATCGACGCGGTGCTCGCCGACCCGTCGGCGGTCGAGGACGTGACGGCCCTGGAGGCCGCCGCCGCGTCCATGGGCGCGCGCGTGATCATGCGCCAGGTCCGGCGCGGCGACGACACGACCAAGCACGACGGGCTGCGCCTGGCCGCCGCCTACCGCGACGTGTTCGAGGGCGTCTACGGCGACGTCTGACGCGGCAGGCCGGTCCCGCGCCCGGTGGGTGTTCCGCCCGAGATGCTAGACCGTCCCCGCCGCACCCACGTCACCGTCGGTGATGGACCTGCGTGCACCTTTGTGCGGGTCTGCGTCGCCGTGTCCCGAGAGGGCGCTCATGGTCCGGAACACCCACGACCTGGTTGCTGCGACACCGGGCCGAAATACTGTGCCAAGCGGGCCGTCCCCGCACCGCTGCCGCACTGCGGATAACCGCCGGGGGATAACCGGGCAGGGCGACACGCCGGGACAATTCGCCCGAGTATCCGCGATTCCACCGGGTGCCCTCGCGCCCGACCATGGCAGGATGACGCCATGGCGCTCACGGCACAGGTCAAGGAGGAGCTCGCGCGGGTGAGGGTGGCGAAGACATCCTGCCGTAAGGCAGAGGTCTCCGCGACGCTGCGGTTCTCCGGCGGCCTCCACATCATCTCAGGTCGGGTAGTGATCGAGGCAGAGCTCGACACGGAGCATGCCGCGACCCGGCTGCGGCATGCCATCCACGACCTGTACGGGCACACGAGCGAGCTCATCGTGGTCCAGGCGGGCGGCCTGCGGAAGAGCTCGCGGTTCGTGGTGCGCGTGGTGCGCGAGGGGGAGTCGCTCGCCCGGCAGACGGGGCTCCTGGACGCCCGCGGCCGGCCCGTGCGCGGACTGGCGCCCGAGGTCGTGTCCGCGGGTGTGCAGGAGGCCGAGGCCGTGTGGCGCGGCGCCTTCCTGGCGCACGGCTCGCTCACGGAACCCGGCCGGTCGATGGCGCTGGAGATCACCAGCCCCGGGCCCGAGGCGGCGCTCGCGCTCGTCGGCGCGGCCCGCCGGCTGGGCGTGGCGGCCAAGTCCCGCGAGGTGCGTGGCATCGACCGCGTGGTGATCCGCGACGGCGACTCGATCGGCCGCATGCTGGAGCGCATCGGTGCGCCCGAGACCCTCAAGGTCTGGGAGGAGCGCCGCGAGCGCCGCGAGGTGCGTGGCACGGCCAACCGCCTGGCGAACTTCGACGACGCGAACCTGCGCCGCTCCGCGCGGGCTGCCGTGGCCGCGGGCGCGCGGGTCCAGCGGGCGTTCGAGATCCTGGGCGACGAGCTGCCGGAGCACCTGCGCCAGGCCGGCGAGCTGCGGCTCGCGCACAAGCAGGCGTCGCTCGAGGAGCTGGGCCGGCTGGCCGAGCCGCAGCTGTCCAAGGACGCGGTGGCGGGCCGGATCCGCCGTCTGCTGTCGACCGCGGACAAGCGCGCGCTCGAGCTGGGCATCCCCGACACCGAGGCCGGGCTGCCCGCTGACCTGCTCGACCTCTGACTGTCAGACACCGCCGGACGTGTCAGGCGTACAGGTCACCCGGGTGATCTGTACGTCTGACATGTCCGGCGCGTTCTGACGAGACACCCGACCCTTGAGGCTTGACCGCCCGATCCGTCTTGTGAGAACTAACAGAACCCTGAGTCCCACGCTGTCTGGGCTCGGGTCACGGTTCCGCCGGGTTCGGGTATAGGCTCGAAATCGTCAGGTGACGACGCCGTGACCATCGCGTTTCCCGTTCGGGTCGTCGCGGGGTCGCGGCGCCCGGATCACCCTGCAACGCACGCTCCGTCGGGCATCGACGGCAGTGGCGACAGATACAAGGAAACGTGTGCGCCGGGACGGCCGGCGCCCCCTGAGGAGGGCATTGTGACCATCCGCGTCGGCATCAACGGCTTCGGCCGTATCGGCAGGAACTTCTACCGGGCTCTCGTCGAGTCGGGTGCAGACATCGAGGTTGTCGGGGTCAACGACCTGACCGACAACAAGACGCTCGCGCACCTGCTCAAGTACGACACCGTCCTGGGCCGCTTCGGCAAGTCTGTCGACTTCGACGACGAGAACATCATCGTGGACGGCAAGAAGATCCGCGCCCTCGCCGAGCGCAACCCCGCCGACCTCCCCTGGGGCGAGCTGGGTGCGGACATCGTCATCGAGTCCACGGGCTTCTTCACGGACGCCACCAAGGCGAAGGCGCACATCGACGCCGGCGCCAAGAAGGTCATCATCTCGGCCCCGGCCAAGAACGAGGACGCCACCTTCGTCATGGGCGTCAACAACGAGCTGTACGACCCGGCCGCGCACCACATCATCTCGAACGCGTCGTGCACCACGAACTGCCTCGCCCCGCTGGCGAAGGCGCTGAACGACTCGATCGGCATCGAGCGTGGCCTCATGACCACGATCCACGCCTACACGGGTGACCAGAACCTGCAGGACGGCCCGCACGGCGACCTGCGTCGCGCCCGCGCGGCCGCGCAGAACATCGTCCCGACGACGACGGGTGCGGCCAAGGCCGTCGCCCTGGTGCTGCCGGAGCTCAAGGGCAAGCTGGACGGCTACGCCCTGCGCGTGCCGGTCATCACCGGCTCGGCCACGGACCTGACCTTCGAGGCCTCGCGCGAGGTCACGATCGACGAGGTCAACGCCGCCGTCAAGGCTGCCGCCGAGGGCCCGCTCAAGGGTGTCCTGGAGTACGTCGAGGACGAGATCGTCTCCTCGGACATCGTGACCAACCCGCACCAGAGCATCTACGACTCGAAGCTCACCAAGGTGATCGGCAACCAGGTCAAGGTCGTCGCCTGGTACGACAACGAGTGGGGCTACTCGAACAGCCTCGTCAACCTCACTGTGTTCGTCGGCGAGAAGCTCTGACCTTCCTCGCCCCAGCGTGAACCCCGACGTCCGCGTGCGCATCGGCCAGCCGGCGCGCACGCGGACGTCGTCATGTCCCGGAACCCGACTGGCGACGCCCTGCATGCCGGTCCCTCGATCTGGAGTGCTCCTATGAAGACCATCGACTCCCTCGGCGACCTGCGCGGCAAGCGCGTCCTGGTTCGCTCAGACTTCAACGTGCCGCTCGACGGCACCACGATCACCGACGACGGCCGCATCCGCGCCGCCCTGCCGACGCTGAAGCGGCTGACGAACGCCGGCGCCCGCGTCGTCGTGCTGGCCCACCTCGGCCGCCCCAAGGGCACGCCGGACCCGCAGTACTCCCTCGCGCCCGTCGCCGCCCGCCTGGGTGAGCTGCTGGGCCAGGACGTCGCGCTCGCCGAGGACCTCGTCGGCGCGTCGGCGAAGGCCACGGTCGACGGCCTGGCCGACGGCCAGGTGGCCCTGCTGGAGAACGTCCGCTTCGACGCCCGCGAGACCTCCAAGGTCGACGCCGAGCGTGCCGAGCTCGCCGGTGAGCTCGCGCAGCTCGCGGACGCGTTCGTCTCCGACGGCTTCGGCGTCGTGCACCGCAAGCAGGCGTCGGTGTACGACGTCGCGCAGGTGCTGCCCGCCGCGGCCGGCGACCTGGTCCGATCCGAGGTCGAGTCGCTGTCGAAGGCGACCGGCGACCCCGAGCGGCCCTACGCCGTCGTGCTGGGCGGGTCCAAGGTGTCGGACAAGCTGGGCGTCATCGCGAACCTGCTGACCAAGGCGGACCGCCTGCTCATCGGCGGCGGCATGGTCTTCACCTTCCTCGCGGCCAAGGGCCTGTCGGTGGGCAACAGCCTGCTGGAGGACGACCAGATCGATGCCGTCAAGGGGTACATCGAGACCGCCGAGAAGAACGGCGTCGAGATCGTGCTGCCCGTCGACATCGTCGCGGCGGACTCGTTCGCCGCCGACGCGCCGCACCAGGTCGTCTCCGCGGACGCCATCCCGGACGGCACCATGGGCCTCGACATCGGCCCGGAGTCCGGCAAGCTGTTCGCCGCGAAGCTCGCCGACGCGAAGACCATCGCGTGGAACGGCCCCATGGGCGTCTTCGAGTTCGAGGCGTTCGCCGCTGGCACCACCGCGGTCGCGCAGGGCATCATCGACGCGACGTCCGACGGCGCGTTCTCCATCGTGGGTGGCGGCGACTCGGCAGCCGCCGTGCGCGCGCTCGGCTTCGACGAGGCCGGCTTCAGCCACATCTCGACCGGCGGCGGCGCGAGCCTCGAGCTGCTGGAGGGCAAGGAGCTCCCGGGCCTCACGGTCCTCGCCGACTGACCTGCCGTACCCCACAGAACTCAGAACGAAGGAAGATACGTGGCTACCACCACCCGCACGCCGCTCATGGCGGGCAACTGGAAGATGAACCTGGACCACCAGCAGGCGATCAGCACGGTCCAGAAGCTCTCCTGGGTCCTGAAGGACGCCAAGCACGACTACAACGCGGTCGAGGTGGCCGTGCTGCCGCCGTTCACCGATCTGCGGTCGGTGCAGACGCTCGTGGACGGCGACAAGCTCGAGCTCGTCTACGGCGCCCAGGACATCTCCAAGCACGAGTCGGGCGCCTTCACCGGTGAGGTCTCCGGCGCGATGCTCGCGAAGCTGGGCTGCACCTACGTGGCGATCGGGCACTCCGAGCGCCGCGAGCACCACGGCGAGTCCGACGACCTGATCAACGCCAAGGTGCGCGTCGCCTTCGCGCACGGCCTGACGCCGATCCTGTGCGTCGGCGAGGGTCTCGACGTCCGCAAGGCCGGCGACCAGGTCTCGTACACGCTCGCGCAGGTGGAGGCCGCGCTGGTCGACGTACCGGCCGAGCAGATCGCGAAGATCGTCATCGCCTACGAGCCCGTCTGGGCCATCGGCACGGGCGAGGTCGCCACGCCGGAGGACGCACAGGAGGTCTGCGGCGCCATCCGCCGCGTGCTCGGCGAGCTGTGCGACCCGGACATCGCCGACGGCGTCCGCGTGCTCTACGGCGGCTCGGTGAAGTCGGGCAACGTCGCGCAGATCATGGCGCAGCCCGACGTGGACGGCGCGCTCGTGGGCGGGGCAAGCCTCGACCCCGAGGAGTTCGCACGGATCGCCCGCTACCAGTCCCACGTCACGGCCTGAGACGGCTCTGCTGGTTGAGTCTGCTGGTCGAACCTGACCCCGCTGGTCGAGCTGACCACCGCTGGTCGAGCCTGTCGGGACCTCTCTCGGCAGGCTCGACCAGCAACCGCGCCGCACACCAGCGCCAGAGCGAATGACACGTGCCGTTCCGAGACACTCCCGCAACCTCGCTGATGTACTCTCGCTCGGGCGTGATGTTCCGGGTGTGACTCCTGCTCAGGGCTCTATGAGACCTCAAAGAGGTTCTGAACAGGGGGTTCGCACTGTGAGGTGCGTCTCGCTTACTCTTGACCGATCCGCCGCCGGGAAAACGCCCCGGCACCACCTACAACCGAGGACGTGAACCCGTGGACGCGCTCCGCATCATCCTGGAAGTCCTGCTGGTCCTGACCAGCGGCTTCCTCACCATGCTCATCCTGCTCCACAAGGGCAAGGGTGGCGGACTGTCCGACATGTTCGGTGGCGGTATCTCGATGGGCGCCGGTTCCTCCGGTGTCGCCGAGCGGAACCTCAATCGCATCACCATCGCCTTCGCCCTCGTGTGGGCAGTGGTGATCGTCCTGCTCGGGCTCATCCAGAAGGTCAGCTGAACCGGTCGCCAAGCGCCTAGCAGCTGACGGCCACACACAGAGGGGACGACAGACGTGGCATCAGGCGGTCATGCGATTCGGGGGAGCCGGGTAGGCGCCGGCCCTCTCGGGGAGACGGAGCGGGGCGACACTGCGCCACGTATCCGAGTTTCTTACTGGTGTGCCAACGGGCACGAGACGGCACCGAGCTTCTCGGTGGGCGAGGACGTAGAGGCCCCCGCCCAGTGGGACTGCCCGCGTTGTGGTTTCCCCGCGGGGATGGACCCGGTCAACCCGCCGTCGCCCGTGCGGAACGAGCCGTACAAGACGCACCTCGCCTACGTGAAGGAGCGCCGGTCCGAAGAGGACGGCGCCGCCCTCCTGGAGGAGGCGCTGGAGGCACTGCGGACCCGCCGTGGCGGCCGCGTAGCGCGCTAAGGCTTTTCAGCAGACGAACATCTGGCGAAGTAGAACTGTGGCGAGACAGAGCTGGAGCAGGACAGCCCATCGAGGTCGTCCCGCTCCAGCTCTGTCTCGCCACAGTTCTATCTCGCCGTAGTTCTACTTCGGCGTCGTGGTGGATGCCGCCGCGTCCAGGAGCCACAGCGTGCGCGCCTGGCCGACGGCGCCCGCCGCCGGCACCTCGGACACCGGGCCGTCGGCCAGCGCGGCGGCCACCTGCTCCGCCTTCTCGGCGCCCGCCGCGATGATCCACACCTCGCGGGCGGACCGGATCGCGTCGAACGTGAGCGAGACGCGCTCCGGCGGCGGCTTGGGCGAGGCGTGCACGCCCGTCGTCGTCCCCTGCGCGGCCAGGACCTCGTGGCCGGGGAACAGGGAGGCGACGTGCCCGTCGGGACCCATACCGAGCAGCAGGACGTCGAACGCGGGGACCGCGACGGTCCCTTCGCTCTGCTCGTCCGGGTGGTCGTCCGGACGATCGCCCGCGTGCTCGCGCAGGAGCTCGGCGTACGCCGCCGCGCCCTCCTCGGGCGTCGCCACCGACGTCGGCCCGGGCATGGGGTGGACGTTGGCGGCGGGGAGCCCGTGCTCGGCGACCAGGCCGTCGAGCAGGGCCTCCCGCGCCTGTGTCTCGTTACGGTCCGGGTCGCCGTCCGGCAGGAACCGCTCGTCGCCCCACCAGAGGTGGACGCCCGACCAGTCGACGGCCGGCACGAGCGGGCTCGCGGCCACTGCCGCGAGCGTCGCGATGCCTACCGAGCCACCCGTCAGCACGACGTGCACAGGGGAGCGGACCGACTGCACGTCGAGCACCCGCGTGAGCAGCCGAGCCGCCGCGGCCTGCGCGAGCACCTCCTTGTCGGGGTGCACGACGACGAGCCGCACCCCCGGCGCCTGCCTGGACGTCGACCCGGTCATCAGGCCGCCGTCCGCGTGGTGACCTGCTTGAGACCCCGGATGAGGGTCTCCTCGAAGATCTCGTCCGGGTCGAGCCGGCGCAGCTCCTCGATGAGGGCCTCGTTCAGCGCCCGGATCGGCAGCGCGATCCGCCGCGCGGGCTTGCCCGGCTGCGTGATCGTGACGGTGCGGCCGTCGGGCCGGTCCAGCACGATCGGCCCGCTCCTGCGCTCCAGGGTCACGCGCGTGATCGCGTCGTCGCTGCCGGTGCGCACCACCTCGGCCGGGCAGTTCAGCCGGGTCCCGAGCCAGGCGGCGAGCAGGTCGAGCGACGTGTGCCGCTTCTGCCCCTCGACCGTCACGGAGAGCACGGGCTCGAACGGCGGCTGCTCCACGGCGGCCGCGATGAGCGCCCGCCACAGCGTGACCCGCGCCCAGGCGAGGTCGGTGTCACCGGGTGCGTACGCCCCGGAGAGCGACTTGAGCAGGTCCGCGGGATTCTCCGCCGTGGTGCTGTCGATGATCCGGCGGGCCGCCATGGCGCCCACCGGGTCCTGCGACGGCACCGCGGGCGCCTCACGGGGCCACCAGGCCACGATCGGCGCGTCGGGCAGCAGGAGCGGCATCACGAGGGTGTCGGTCCGCTCCAGGAGCGGGCCGAAGGCGTGCAGCACCACCACCTCGGAGGCGCCCGCGTCACCGCCCACCCGGATCTGGGCGTCGAGCCGGGCGTCGGAACCGGGCTTCGACGGCGCGACGACGATGACCCGGCACGGGTGCTCCCGGCTCGCGTCGTTCGCGGCCTCCACCGACTCCTCGACGTCTTGCTCGTCGGCCAGCACCACGAGGGTGAGCACGCGGCCGAGGGCCACCGCGCCGCCCTCGTCGCGCAGGCGGACCAGACGCTTGTTGATCAGGTTGGTCGTGGTATCCGGCATGTCGATGATCATCAGGGACGCCTCCAGGTCCTGCCGTCGCGCTCCATCATGGCGTCGGCCGACGCCGGGCCCCACGTGCCCGACGCGTACGGCTCGGGCTTGCCCTTGCGCGCCCAGTACGACGTGATCGGGTCGAGGATCTTCCAGGAGAGCTCGACCTCCTCGCGCGTCGGGAAGAGCGGCGGGTCGCCGAGCAGCACGTCCAGGATGAGCCGCTCGTAGGCCTCGGGGGAGGACTCGGTGAACGAGTGCCCGTACCCGAAGTCCATGGTCACGTCGCGCACCTGCATGGCGGTGCCCGGCACCTTGGCGCCGAACCGCATGGTGACGCCCTCGTCGGGCTGCACGCGGATGACCAGCGCGTTGTTGCCGAGCTCCGACGTCAGGGACGTCTCGAACGGCAGGTGCGGGGCCTTCTTGAACACCACAGCCACCTCGGTGACGCGGCGGCCCAGACGCTTGCCGTGGCGCAGGTAGAACGGGACGCCCGCCCAGCGGCGGTTGTCGACGTCGACCCGGACCGCCGCGAAGGTCTCCGTGGTGGAGTCCTTCGCGATGCCGTCCTCCTCGAGGAAGCCGGGCACCTGGTCGCCACCCTGCCAGCCGGCCTCGTACTGGCCGCGGGCGGTGTGCTTGCCGAGGTCACGCGGCAGGCGCACGGAGGAGAGCACCTTGATCTTCTCGGCACGCAGCTCGGCGGCGTCGAAGTTGACCGGCTCCTCCATCGCCACGAGGGCCAGGAGCTGGATCAGGTGGTTCTGGATGACGTCGCGCGCGGCGCCGATCCCGTCGTAGTACCCCGCGCGGCCACCGATGCCGATGTCCTCGGCCATGGTGATCTGCACGTGGTCCACGTAGTTCGAGTTCCAGATGGGCTCGAACATCGTGTTCGCGAAACGCAGCGCCAGCAGGTTCTGGACGGTCTCCTTGCCCAGGTAGTGGTCGATGCGGAACACCGACTCCGGGTCGAAGACCTTCGAGACCACGGCGTCGAGCTCCTTGGCGCTCGCCAGGTCGTGCCCGAACGGCTTCTCGATGACCACCCGGCGCCACGCGTCGACACCGTCGCCGTCGGCGTCGTTGTCGGGGTGCGACAGCCCGTGCTTCGAGAGCTGCTCGCACACCACGGGGAACGCCGAGGGCGGGACCGACAGGTAGAACGCGTGGTTGCCGCCCGTGCCGCGCTCCCTGTCGAGCGTCTCGACGGTCTCGCGAAGACGCTCGAAGGCGGCGTCGTCGTCGAACGAGCCCTGCACGAAGCGGATGCCCTCGGCCAGCTGGCGCCACGTCGCCTCCCGGAACGGGGTGCGGGCGTGCTCCTTTACGGCGTCGTGCACCACCTGTGCGAAGTCCTGGTCCTCCCACTCGCGCCGGGCGAAGCCCGTGAGGGCGAAGCCCGGCGGCAGGAGGCCACGGTTGGCGAGGTCGTAGACGGCGGGCATGAGCTTCTTGCGCGCCAGGTCACCCGTCACGCCGAAGATCACCAGGCCGCTCGGCCCCGCGATGCGCGGCAGCCGCAGGTCGAGGGGGTCGCGCAGGGGGTTGATCCCCTGCGCGATCTTCGCCGGCCTCACCGGTCGCCGGCCCCTGCACCGGCGAGACCGGTCTTGGTGGTCGTCAGGAGCTCGTCCCAGCTGACCTCGAACTTCGTCACGCCCTCGTCCTCCAGCTGTGCGGTTACCTCGTCGACGGAGATGCCCTGCGCCTCGATCGCCGCGATGACCGCGGCGGCCTGCTCGCCCGAACCGGTGACGGTGTCGGCGAGCACGATGCCGTGGTCGGCGAACGCGTCGAGCGTCTTCTCGGGCATGGTGTTGACCACGCCCGCCACGACGAGCTCGTCCACGTACATCGTGTCGCGGTAGCTCGGGTCCTTCACACCGGTCGACGCCCACAGCGGACGCTGCGGCTGGGCGCCGGCGGCCTTGAGCGCCGCCCAGCGGTCGGAGGAGAAGACCTCCTCGTAGGCCGCGAAGGCCAGGCGGGCGTTCGCGATGGCGGCCTGGCCGCGCAGCGCGAGCGCCTCCTCGGTGCCGATCGCGTTCAGGCGCTTGTCGATCTCGGCGTCCACGCGGGACACGAAGAACGACGCGACCGAGCCGATGACGGACAGGTCGTGGCCCGCCTCCTTGGCCTGCTCGAGACCGGCCAGGAACGCGTCCATCACTGCCCGGTAGCGATCGATCGAGAAGATCAGCGTCACGTTCACGCTGATCCCCTTGGCCAGGGTGGACGTGATCGCCGGCAGACCCTCGACCGTGGCCGGGATCTTGATCATCACGTTCGGCCGGTCGACGGTCTCCCACAGCCGGACTGCGGTGGCCTCCGTCGCCGCCGTGTCGCGGGCCAGCCGCGGGTCCACCTCGATGGACACGCGGCCGTCCACGGCACCGGTGGCGTCGTAGACGGGACGCAGCAGGTCTGCCGCGTCGCGGACGTCGTCGGTGGTGATGCGCTCCACCGCCGCCTCGACGTCACCGTTGTTCGGCGGCCCGGCCAGCTCGGCCAGGATGCCGTCGTACGCGTCGCCCTGCGCGAGGGCGGCGGCGAAGATCGTCGGGTTGGTCGTGACCCCGACGACGTTCTTGGTGCTGATGAGCTCGGCGAGGTTGCCGGTCCGCAGGCGCTCACGGGACAGGTCGTCCAGCCAGATGGCGACACCCGCCTCGGACAGCCGCTGGGTGGGACTGACGTTCTCGTCTGTGCTGTCTGTCGTGCTGTCGGTCATCATGCCCTTCCTCTTGTGTCCGTGTGATTCGGTGTGATCGCGTGGCTCAGGAGGCCGCGGCGATCGACTCCTTGGCGGCCAGGGCGACAGCCTCCGCCGTGATGCCGTACTCGGCGTAGAGCTTCTTGTAGTCGGCCGAGGCGCCGTAGTGCTCGAGCGAGACGATGCGGCCGGCGTCGCCGACCACCTCGCGCCAGCCCTGCGCCACGCCTGCCTCGACGGAGACACGTGCCTTCACACCGGACGGGATGACCGACTCGCGGTAGGAGTCGTCCTGCTTGTCGAACCACTCGCGCGAGGGCATGGAGACGACGCGGGCCTGCACGCCCTCGGCGGCGAGGATCGCGCGCGCCTCGACGGCGAGCTGCACCTCGGAGCCGGTGCCCACGAGGACGACGTCGGGCGTGCCGTCGGTGTCCAGGAGGGTGTAGCCGCCCTTGAGGGTGCCCTCGGCCGAGGCGTAGCCCTCGGTGCCGCGCGGGTAGGTGGGCACGTTCTGGCGGGTCAGCACGATGCCCGCCGGGTTGTCCCGGTTCTCGAGGATGCCGCGCCAGGCCCAGGCGGTCTCGTTCGCGTCCGCCGGGCGGACGACGTCGAGGTTCGGGATGGCCCGCAGCGCCGCGAGGTGCTCGACCGGCTGGTGGGTCGGGCCGTCCTCGCCGAGGCCGATCGAGTCGTGCGTCCAGACGAACGTGGTGGGGATGCCCATCAGCGCCGCCAGGCGGACCGAGGCACGCATGTAGTCGGCGAACTGCAGGAACGTCCCGCCGTAGGGGCGGGTCAGGCCGTGCAGCACGATGCCGTTGAGGATCGAGCCCATGCCGTGCTCGCGGATGCCGAAGTGCAGCGTGCGGCCGTACGGGTCGCCCGGGAACTTCTTGGTCGCGTGCTCGGCGGGCACGAAGGACGGCACGCCGTCCATCGTCGTGTTGTTGGAGCCGGCGAGGTCGGCGGAGCCGCCCCACAGCTCGGGCAGCACGTCCGCCAGGGCGGAGAGCACCTTGCCCGACGCCGCACGGGTCGCGACGCCCTTCTCGCTCGCCTCGAACTGGGGCAGCGAGGCGGTCCAGCCCTCGGGCAGCTCGTGGGCGCGCAGGCGTGCCAGCAGGGCGGCCTGCTCCGGGTTGGCTTCCTTCCAGGTGGCGAAGGCGGACTCCCACGCCTCGCGCTGGGTGGCCTGGCGCTGCGCGACGGAGCGCGTGTAGGACAGGACCTCGGAGTCGATCGCGAACGTCGCCTCGGGGTCGAGACCGAGCGCGGACTTGAGGCCCTTGATCTCGTCGGCGCCCATGGCCGAGCCGTGGATGCCACCCGTGTTCTGCTTGGTGGGCGCGGGCCAGCCGATGATCGTGCGCAGCGCGATGATCGAGGGCTTGCCGGTCTCCGCCTTGGCGGCGTCGAGCGCGGCGGCCAGCGCGTCGGTGTCCTCCGCGTAGCCCTCGCCGCCCGAGGTCCAGTCCACGCGCTGGGTGTGCCAGCCGTAGGCCTCGTACCGCTTGAGGACGTCCTCGGTGAACGCGATGTTGGTGTCGTCCTCGATCGAGATCTTGTTGTCGTCCCAGATCAGGATCAGGTTGCCGAGCTGCTGGTGGCCCGCGAGCGACGAGGCCTCGGAGGTCACGCCCTCCTGCAGGTCGCCGTCGGACGCGATGACGTACACGTGGTGGTCGAACGGCGACTCACCAGGGGCAGCGGCGGGGTCGAGCAGGCCGCGCTCGCGGCGGGAGGCCATCGCCATGCCGACGGCGGACGCGAGGCCCTGGCCCAGCGGGCCGGTCGTGATCTCGACGCCGGCGGTGTGGCGGTACTCCGGGTGGCCGGGGGTCTTGGAGCCCCAGGTGCGCAGAGCGGCGATGTCGTCCATCTCGAGGCCGTAGCCGGCGAGGAAGAGCTGGAGGTAGATCGTCAGCGACGAGTGGCCGGCGCTCAGCACGAACCGGTCGCGGCCCAGCCAGTCGGGGTCGGACGGGTCGTGGCGCATGGCCTTCTGGAACAGGAGGTAGGCGGCCGGTGCGAGCGAGATCGCGGTTCCGGGATGTCCGTTGCCCACCTTCTCGACGGCGTCCGCAGCCAGTGCCTTGATGGCCTTGACCGCTCGCTCGTCGAGCTCCGACCACTCCAAGGGCTTCAGCACGGGGTCGAAAGCGTTCACGAGTCCTCTTTCTCTCCGCCGCCGACCCTGGCCCTGCCCGGAGAGCGGACGGGCCGGAGAGCCGCGCAGCGTGCGTGCGGCGGCGGCGGGATGCCGGCCGCCCTTCGTTCGATTGCGAAATCAACCCTATACGCGCACCCCAGCACCCGCGCAGGCCTGTCCACGTCCTGTGGATCACAGGACCGGGGACAAATCTCACACGGCCGTCCGGGAATGCGGTGCGCGGCCACGTCAGGCCGCGACGTACGATGGGCACGCACCCGTGAGGCGACGCTGCCAGCAGCAGCACCACCAGGTGCGTTATCGATCTTCAGACTCCGAACGGAACTGCGACGCGCGTGAGAACGAGCCACACGACGACCGGCCAGACCGCGCGTCCCCAGACATCTGGCACCGAGCAGTCCGGGATCGAGCAGCCCGCCGCCGACGTCGGGCCGCGTCCCGGAGGATGGTTCCTGAGCCGGGCCGGCGCGTACGTCGCGCTGACCAAGCCGCGCGTGATCGAGCTGCTGCTCGTGACGACCGTGCCGACCATGATCCTGGCGAACGACGGCATGCCGAGCTTCTGGCTGATCCTCACCACCCTCATCGGCGGCGCCGGCGCCGCCGGGAGCGCCAACGCGTTCAACATGTGGTGGGACCGGGACATCGACCAGGTCATGAACCGGACCAAGAAGCGTCCGATGGCCACCGGCGAGATCACGCCACGTGCGGGCCTGGTGTTCGCCTCGATCCTCGGCCTGCTGTCGCTGACGTGGTTCGCGCTGGTCATCAACTGGGCGGCGATGTGGCTCACGCTGGCCGCGATCGCCATCTACGTCGTCGGCTACACGATGATCCTCAAGCGCCGCACCCCGCAGAACATCGTGTGGGGCGGCATCGCGGGCTGCATGCCCGTCTTCATCGGCTGGGCGTCGGTGACCGGCGAGCTGAGCTGGGCCGCGCTGGCGTTGTTCGGCATCATCTTCTTCTGGACGCCGCCGCACTACTGGCCGCTGTCGATCAAGTTCAAGAAGGACTACGCGAACGCGAACGTCCCGATGCTGCCGGTCGTCAGCGACGACAAGCGCGTGGCCGCCGAGATGGTGGGCTACACGCTCGCGATGATCGCCTGCTCGCTCCTGCTGACGCCGCTCGCGGGCATGTCGTGGGTGTACACCGCGGTGGCCGCGGCGCTCGGCGCGTGGTTCCTCTGGGCGACCATCGCGATGCTGCGCAGGGCGCAGGGCAAGGCGAGCGGCAAGCTGGGCGCCATGAAGGTGTTCCACGCGTCGATCACGTACCTGTCGCTGCTCTTCGTGGCCGTCGCGGTGGACGTCTTCCTGCCGTTCTGACACTGCTTTGTCCGCTGCTTTGTCAAGGCGGTCTTCTGTTCATATTGTTCGCACCCATGTAGTGGTTCATGATTCGGCCCGTGTCGGTGTCCGCGCCTAGGCTGAGGGTGTGACCGAGACCCCAGCCGACCGAACCACCACCCTTGCCGATCAGTCTGCCCAGCAGTCCGGGAGCTACTCCGCGGGCCTGCCGACGTCGTCCTCCGCAGTTGCCGAGGTCGACCTCGCTCCCCGCCGGGCGGCCCGCGAGAAGTCCCGCGTGGCCCCCGACTACGCGCGTGCCTGGCTCCTGCTGTCAGCGATGCGGACCGAGCTCTTCGACAAGGCGCAGCTCTCCCGGGCGGACCAGGTGATCCTCGACTGCGAGGACGCCATCGACGACTCGTTGAAGGACGAGGCGCGCGAGAACGTCATCCGGTGGATCAAGAACGGTGGCAGCGCCTGGGTCCGGATCAACGACCGCCAGGCGTCGTCGTGGGCGGATGACGTCGCGCACCTGCGCGGCCTCGAGGGGCTCAACGGCGTCATGCTCGCCAAGACGGAGAGCGCCGACGACGTCATCGACACCGCGCAGCGCCTCGGCGGCGACGTGCCGGTCATCCCGCTCGTGGAGTCGGCCCTCGGCATCGAGGAGGCCGTCAACATCGCCCGGGCCCGCGGCGCGTTCCGCCTCGCGTTCGGCTCGGGCGACTACCGCCGCGACACCGGCACCGCCAACGAGCCCATGGCCATGGCGTACCCGCGCACGCGTCTCGTGGTCGCCAGCCGTATCGGCGGCCTGCCCGGCCCCGTCGACGGCCCCACGGTCGGTTCGTCGCACGCGCTGCTCCGCGAGCAGTCCGCCGACGCCGTCATCCTCGGTATGACCGGCAAGCTCTGCCTGGACTTCGAGCAGCCGGCGGTCATCAACGAGTCGTTCGCGCCGACGTCGTCGGACGTGGCCTGGGCCGTCGACTTCTTCGCCGAGTTCGAGGCAGCGGGCTCCGTGATCCGCGACGGCAGCGACAAGCCGCGCCTCGCCCGCGCGCAGGTGATCCGCTCGCGCGCCGAGCTGTTCGGGATCAACCCCGCCTGACCGACGCTCGCGAGCGATCTCGCACAGTGGTCACCCGGCGTGGCCTGCCCGAACGGGCAGGCCACGCTCGGCATGATGGGGCGGTGTCAACCGCCCAGGCCCACCTGCAGACCTTCCGTGAGCCCGCACCGGCTCCGGACGTCAGCGCCCGGCTCGACCGCGCCCTGCGGGACTACCTCGCGCACCTGAGCGTGGAGCGCGGCCTCTCGGCCAACACCGTCGCCGCCTACCGCCGCGACCTCGTGCGCTACCTGGCGTTCCTCGCGACGTCCGGCCGGCCCGGCCTCGGCGAGGTCACGGAGGCCGACGTCACCAGCTTCGTGGAGGCGGTGCGCCAGGGGACCGACGGCGGACGCCCGCTGTCGCCGTCGTCCACCGCGCGTGCCCTGGCCGCCGTGCGGGGCTGGCACCGGTTCGCGCAGGCCGAGGGCATGGCAGTGGGGGACCCGTCCGCCGAGGTGCGCGCACCCACCCAGCTGCGCCGGCTGCCGCACGCGCTGTCCGTCGACGACGTCGCCGCCCTGCTCGACGCCGCGGGCGCCGGCGAGGGCCCGCTGCCCCTGCGCGACCGGGCGCTGCTCGAGCTGCTGTACGCGACGGGCGCCCGGATCTCCGAGATCGTCGGGCTCGACGTCGACGGCGTCAGCGACCGGACCTCCGTCCGGCTGCTCGGCAAGGGCGCGAAGGAGCGCGCGGTGCCCGTCGGCTCGTTCGCGCGGGACGCGCTCGAGGGCTACCTGGTCCGGTCGCGCCCGGCGCTGGCCGCCGCGGGCCGCGGCACGCCCGCCCTGTTCCTCAACACGCGCGGCGCCCGGATGTCGCGGCAGACCGCGTGGGCCGCGCTGCAGGCAGCCGCGGCGCGCGCGGGCCTCAAGGAGCACGTGTCGCCGCACACGCTGCGGCACTCGTTCGCGACCCACCTCCTGTCGGGCGGGGCGGACGTTCGGGTGGTCCAGGAGCTGCTGGGGCACGCGTCGGTCACGACGACGCAGATCTACACGATGGTCACCCCGGACGCGCTGCGCGAGGTCTACGCGGCGGCGCACCCCCGGGCCCGTTAGTCGCACCCGGTAACGGGCCTGACTGCCGAAGGACGCCACGCCGAGGCTTTCGCGGAGCGGCGCCCACACTCTGGTATAGCGTGGCGGGCGTGAGCGAGGCACCCAGCCAGGAGGGAGCGAACACGATGACCGACATTCTTCTCGGCAAGACGGTCGTCGGCGCACCCACGGACCCGGAGATCGTGCGCGACGTCGTCGGACGCGCCATGCCGGAGCTGCCGGAGCCGGCACCGCTGACGAGTCACGGTCCGGCGCGCATCATCGCGATGTGCAACCAGAAGGGCGGGGTCGGCAAGACGACCACCACCATCAACCTCGGCGCGTGCCTCGCGGAGTATGGCCGCAAGGTGCTCCTGGTGGACTTCGACCCGCAGGGCGCCGCGTCGGTAGGCATCGGCGTCAACCCGCACGAGCTCGACCTCACCGTCTACAACCTGCTCATGGAGCGGGACGTGGACATCAACGACGTGATCATCTCGTCGGGGATCGAGAACCTCGACGTGCTGCCGGCGAACATCGACCTGTCCGCCGCGGAGGTACAGCTCGTGGGTGAGGTCGCCCGTGAGTCCGTGCTGTCCCGCGCGCTGCGTCCGGTGCTCGACGACTACGACGTGATCCTCATCGACTGCCAGCCGAGCCTCGGCCTGCTCACCGTGAACGCGCTGACCGCGGCGCACGGCGTGCTGATCCCGCTGGAGTGCGAGTTCTTCGCGCTGCGCGGCGTCGCGCTGCTGGTGGAGACCATCGAGAAGGTGCGGGACCGGCTCAACCCCGCCCTGGAGATCGACGGTATCCTCCCCACCATGTACGACTCGCGCACCCTGCACTCCCGCGAGGTGGTGGCGCGCGTGTACGAGGCCTTCGGCGACACGCTGCTGCACTCGATCATCGGGCGCACCGTGAAGTTCCCGGACGCCACGGTCGCCGCCGAACCGATCACCGACTACGCGCCGGGACACCCGGGCGCTGCCGCGTACCGCCAGCTCGCCCGGGAGCTCGTGGCCCGTGGCGACGCTGCCTGAGGCGGAGGTGGCGCGGAGTGTGGGGGTCGAGGTACGAGACACCCGGACGGAGCAGAACCGCAGCCTCAGGCAGCAGACGATAGAGCCTGACGTGGCGGTGACGCAGGAAGCGGTGGAGTCCGGCGTCCTCGAGGCGGAGGCTGACGTCGCTGCCGCGCCGGACGCCGTCGTCGCAGAACCGGACCAGGCTCCCGTCGACGACCGCCGCAGCTCCCGGACGTTCCAGGTCCACCTGCACAACTTCGAGGGCCCGTTCGACCTGCTGCTCTCGCTGATCGCGAAGCACAAGATGGACGTCACCGAGGTGGCGCTCGCCGTCGTGACCGACGAGTTCGTCGCGCACATCCGCGAGGCGGAGCGGGCCTCCCGTGAGGCCGCCGCGCGCGGCGAGGAGCACGCGTCCTGGGACCTCGGCGTGGCCAGCGAGTTCCTCGTGATCGCCGCCACGCTGCTCGACCTCAAGGCCGCCCGCCTGCTGCCCGGCGTCATCGACGAGGACGCGGAGGACCTCGAGCTCCTCGAGGCCCGCGACCTGCTGTTCGCGAGGCTCCTGCAGTACCGGGCGTACAAGGAGGTCTCGAAGGTCATCGCGGAGCAGATGGCGTCGGCCGGACGCCGCGTGCCGCGCCTGGCGCCGCTCGAGCCGCACCTCGCGGCGATCCTGCCCGAGCTGGTCTGGGACACGACGGGGGAGCAGCTCGCCGAGCTGGCCGCCCGGGTGCTCGCCCCGAAGCCGCCACCCGTGGTGGGCCTGGCCCACCTGCACGGCTCCGCGGTGAGCGTGCGCGAGGAGGCCGGCGTCATCGTGCAGCGCCTGCGCGCCGAGCACTCGCTGACCTTCCGGTCGCTGACGGCGGGTACGGAGCGCCTCGTGACGGTCGCCCGGTTCCTGGCGCTGCTGGAGCTGTTCC
Organism: Promicromonospora alba; assembly: GCF_042654905.1. NCBI lineage: Bacteria > Bacillati > Actinomycetota > Actinomycetes > Micrococcales > Promicromonosporaceae > Promicromonospora > Promicromonospora alba. Next base: position 7,654 of record NZ_JBHSFI010000003.1, on the reverse strand, counting down.
GCGACTCCCTGGTCGCGTTCGAGCAGATCAGCCCGCTGGGAGAGCTCACCGTGCGCTGGACCGCCGGGCCGGACGACGGCGAGAAGTACCTCGATCCGCAGGCGGGACCGAGCGAGTTCGACGAGGGTGACCTGGTGGTGGAGGAGCCGGCCGGCCCTGAACAAGCCGGCCCTGAACGAGCAGAGACCGCGGAGCCCGGAACGGAGGCGACAACAGCATGACCGTCGAAGAACAGGCCCCGGAGGCCGTGCAGGTGGACGCCCCGGCCGAGGGCTCGACGCAGGACGAGCTGGCCTTCGTCGACGTGCACACGCTCCCGGGCGGCGCGCATGCGGCGGTCGAGGCGGTGCTCATGGTGGCCGACGCGCCGATCGGCGCGGACCGCATCGCCGCGGCGCTGAACCTGCCGCAGCACGAGACCGACGACATCCTGCACGAGCTGGCCGACGAGTACGCGGGCCATCTCGGCTCCCGTCCGCGCGGGTTCGAGCTGCGCCGGACCGTGGACGGCTGGCGCATCTACTCGTCGGCGGCGCACGCGGACCCCGTCGGACGCTTCGTGCTCGACGGCCAGTCGTCGAAGCTGAGCCAGGCCGCGCTGGAGACGCTGGCGGTCGTCGCCTACCGCCAGCCGGTGACGCGTGGCCAGGTCAGCGCGGTGCGCGGGGTCAACGTGGACGGCGTCGTGCGGACGCTGCTGACCCGCGGACTGATCGCCGAGATCGGCCAGGATCCGAGCTCGGGTGCGGTTCTCTTCGGAACCACGGGATACTTCTTGGAGCGGATGGACTTCTCGTCGCTCGACGAGCTGCCTCCGCTGGCTCCGCACCTGCCCGACCTCGACACGTTCGAGGGCCTCGACGGGCTGGACTCCTAGTTGGATTTCCAGCTTGGATTCCTAGCTTGGATTCTTGGTCCGATCCGCAGGCAGGTCGCAGTGCCCTTCCCGACTCACCGAGAGACGTAAACATGAGCAACGAACGCCGCGGCGGGAGCCGCCGCGAATCCAGTGGTGGCCAGCAGCCGCGCCGATCCGACCACTCCGGCCACGCCGGCAAGGGCGGCAAGAACTTCCGGGGCGGCAGCTCGGCCAAGAGCCGCGCGCAGGCGAACGCGCCGCGCCGCAGGCCCGCGCAGCCCGTCGAACAGGGCCGCGACGTCCACGTCGAGGGCGGCGTGCGGCTGCAGAAGGTGCTCGCGCAGGCCGGGCTCGGGTCCCGCCGGGCGAGCGAGGAGCTCATCGCGAACGGCCGCGTCGAGGTGGACGGCCAGATCGTCACCGAGCTGGGTGTGCGGGTCGACCCCGCCACCGCCGTCATCCACGTGGACGGGCTCCGGATCCAGCTGGACCAGACCAAGGTGACCATCGCGCTGAACAAGCCGCTGGGCGTGGTCTCCACGATGGACGACCCCAAGGGCCGGCCGACCGTCGCGGACCTCATCAAGAACCGCGAGGAACGGCTCTTCCACGTCGGCCGGCTCGACGCCGACAGCGAGGGCCTGCTGCTCCTGACGAACGACGGCGAGCTCGCCAACCGCCTGTCCCACCCGAAGTACAAGATCGCGAAGACGTACCTCGTGACCGTCGAGGGCGAGATCTACCCGCGTGTCGGGCGTGAGCTCCTCAAGGGCATCGAGCTCGACGACGGCATCGCCAAGATGGACGCGGTGCAGGTGATCCAGCAGATCGACGGCTACGCGATGCTGGAGGTCGTGCTGCACGAGGGACGCAACCGGATCGTGCGCCGGATGTTCCAGGCTGTCGGACACCCGGTGACGCGCCTCGTGCGCACCCGGATCGGCCCGATCCCCCTCGGCGACCTGAAGTCCGGCCGCACCCGCGTTCTGGGCCGTACGGAGCTGGGCACCCTGATGGGTGCCGTAGACCTGTAACCTCGACCGCTGAGTGCTGGGTATCTGTGCCCTGGTACGCACTCCGGCAGCAAATACCCAGCACTCAACGGAAAGCGAGCGGGACTGTGACCAGCCCTGTTGTTGTGGCGATCGACGGGCCGTCCGGGTCCGGCAAGTCGAGCGTGTCGAAGGCGGTCGCCGCACGGCTCGGTCTGGCCTACCTCGACACGGGGGCCATGTACCGGGCGGCCACGGTGTGGAGCATGGAGACGGCAGACCTGGACGACGCCGCGTCGGTCGCCACGGCGGTCCGCGCGATGCCGCTGGTCATGGGCCTGGACCCGGCCGCGCCCGGCGTCGAGCTGGACGGGCGGGACGTCGCCGTGACCATCCGCACCACCGAGGTCACGACCGCCGTCTCGAAGGTGGCGTCCAACCTCGACGTGCGGGCCGAGCTCAAGCGGCTCCAGCGCGAGATCATCGACCAGGAGTCCAGCGCGGCTGACGCGGTGTTCTCGGGCGGCCGGGGGATCGTGGCCGAGGGCCGCGACATCACCACGGTCGTCGCGCCCGACGCCGACGTCCGCGTGCTGCTCACCGCCTCCGAGGAGGCGCGCCTGCGCCGCCGGTCGCTGGAGGTGCACGGCGCGGCCGACGCCACAGCGGTCGACGCGACACGCGACCAGGTGCTGCGCCGCGACCGGGACGACGCGAAGGTCACGCAGTTCCACGTCGCGGCCGACGGCGTGGCGACCGTCGACTCCAGCGACCTCGACTTCGAGCAGACGGTCGACGCCGTGCTCGCCGTCGTCGCGCAGGCCGAGGCTGCGACCAGCAGGGCCTGACGGGCAGGGCCGGACCGGGCAGGGCCTGACCGGCAGGGCCGGCGGTTCGTGGCCGGCGGGAGCGACGCAGGTCATATGGCCGCGAGTCGGCCGGAGCGCGTCAGGCCTGCGACAATGAGGGTATGACCCACGACCCCTCTGCATCGGAGGCTGCTGCGCTGGACGCGACGGCCCGAGATGATGCTGCCCTGGACGCGGCCGCCTCGGCCGCACCCGACCTCGATCTCGCCGACGCCCTCGCCGAGACCGAGGACGACGTCGCGCGCGAGCGTGCGCTGCGCGTCGGCCTCGAGGAGTTCGAGCTCGACGAGTCGGACCAGGCGCTGCTCGACTCCGAGTGGAGCGACGAGCAGGCCGAGGCGGAGCAGGCGCTGCCCGTGCTGGCCGTCGTCGGGCGTCCGAACGTCGGCAAGTCGACGCTGGTCAACCGCATCCTCGGCCGCCGTGAGGCAGTGGTGGCCGACAAGCCGGGCGTGACGCGCGACCGCGTGTCCTACCCGGCCGAGTGGGCCGGTCGCCCGTTCATGCTCGTCGACACGGGCGGCTGGGAGGTCGACGTCGCCGGCATCGAGTCCAAGGTCGCCGAGCAGGCCGAGGTGGCGATCTCCCTCGCCGACGCCGTGGTGTTCGTCGTCGACGCCACGGTCGGCGCCACCGCCACCGACGAGCGCGTGGTGGAGCTGCTGCGCCGCTCCGGCAAGCCGGTGGTGCTGTGCGCCAACAAGGTCGACGGCGCCTCGGGCGAGGCGGACGCCACGTACCTGTGGGCGCTGGGCCTGGGGGAGCCGCACCCGGTCTCCGCCCTGCACGGCCGCGGTACGGGCGACCTGCTCGACGCCGCCGTCAAGGCCCTGCCGACGACGTCGGAGCACGGCACCGTGCGGCCCGCCGGCCCGCGCCGCGTGGCGCTCGTCGGGCGGCCGAACGTCGGCAAGTCCTCGCTGCTGAACAAGATCGCCGGCGCCGAGCGGGTGGTGGTCGACGAGGTCGCCGGCACCACGCGCGACCCGGTCGACGAGCTCATCGAGCTGCGCGGCATCCCGTACTGGTTCGTGGACACCGCCGGCATCCGCCGCCGCGTGCACCAGACCAAGGGCGCGGACTTCTACGCCTCGCTGCGCACGCAGGCCGCCATCGAGAAGGCGGAGATCGGCGTCGTCCTGGTGGACGCGTCCGCCCCGCTGACCGAGCAGGACATCCGCGTGATCCAGCAGGTCGTGGACGCGGGCCGTGCGCTCGTCATCGCGTACAACAAGTGGGACCTCATGGACGAGGACCGCCGCCCCTTCCTCGAGCGCGAGATCGAGAAGGAGCTGGTGCAGATCACCTGGGCGCCGCGCGTCAACCTGTCGGCCCGCACCGGCTGGCACAGCGAGCGGCTGGTCCCGGCGATCGAGCGTTCGCTCGCGTCCTGGGACCGGCGCGTCCCGACGGGCAAGCTCAACGCGTTCCTCGGCGAGCTCGTGGCCGCGCACCCGCACCCGCTGCGCGGCGGAAAGCAGTCGCGCATCCTGTTCGCGACGCAGGCCTCGACCCGCCCGCCGCGGTTCGTCATCTTCGCCACCGGGTTCATCGAGGCGGGCTACCGCCGCTTCATCGAGCGCCGCCTGCGCGAGACGTTCGGTTTCGAGGGCACGCCGATCGAGATCTCGGTGCGGGTCCGGGAGAAGCGCAAGCGCTGAGCCCGCTGGCTCGGCTGCAGGCTAGCTCCGCTGCAAACTAGCTCCGCCGCGACCCAGCGATTCGGTCCGGAAGCCACGCGACTTCCGGGCCGAATCGCTGGGTCGCGGCGGAGTTTTTTGTGCGCGCCGAGTTCGATGCCCACGATGTCGGTCAGTCGCGGTACCTTCGGGTCGTGCTTCCGGCCAGTATCCCCAGCCCCGATCCGGTGTGGTCCCAGATCCACCTGGGTCCGCTCACCATCCATACCTACGCCCTGTGTCTGCTGGCCGGCATCGCCGCCGCCGCGTACATCACGGACCGGCGTCTCCGCGCACGCGGTGCCGCCCCCGGGCTCGCCCTCGACATCGCGATGTGGGCGGTGCCCATCGGCATCGTCGGCGCCCGGATCTACCACGTGCTCACCCACCTCGGGGACTTCACCGGTCCCGGTGTCGACCCGTGGGCCTGGGTCCGGATCTGGGAGGGCGGCAACGCCCTGTTCGGGTCGCTCCTCGGCGGCGCCGTCGGCGTCTGGATCGGCTGCCGCCTGACGGGCCTGCGGTTCTGGTCGTTCGCCGACGCCCTGGCACCCGGCCTGCTCGCCGCCCAGGCGATCGGACGGCTGGGCAACTACGTGAACCAGGAGCTGTTCGGCCTGCCGACCACGCTGCCCTGGGGCCTGGAGATCCGGTCGGACGCGCCGATGTTCCCGGTCGGGACTCCAGAGGGCACGCTGTTCCACCCGCTGTTCCTGTACGAGATGATCTGGAACCTCATCGGGATCGCGCTGCTGCTCGCCATCGAGCGGCGGGTGGTCCGCCGGAACGAGGCACTGCTGGCGGACGGCGGCACGCCCGGCGCCGGTCTGCGCTGGGGCCGCATGTTCGGCCTGTACCTGGTCTGGTACGGCCTCGGCCGTAGCTGGCTTGAGGCGATCCGCATCGACCCGACGAGCGACGCTCCGCTGGGTGTTCCCGCGAACATCTGGACGTCGGGGGTGGCGATCCTCCTGGGTATCGCGATCGTTGTGGTGCAGGGCCGGCGTCACCCAGAGCCCGAGCCTTCGGTGTACCAGCCGGGGCGGGAGCCCGAGGACGAGGACGCCGAGACCGAGCCTGAGAAGGGCACCGAGCCGGAGAAGGGCACCGAGCCCGCAGGCTCGGCCGACGACGACGGTTCGGCGAGCGCCGCCTCCGGCGACGCGACGTCCGAGGGCGCAGACTCGAAGAGCATCGCCTCCGAGAACGCAGCCACCGCCGAGCCTGCCGAGGCGAACGGCTCCTCCGACAGCAAGTAGCCCGCAGCTTCTCCTGTCGTGACCCCCGTGGGGCTGTGACGTGCCTGTGCGCACGCTCACAGCCCCACGGGTTGTTCCACCCGGCGCGCATTACGGAGGATGAGGGCATGCCACCTTCGCGCCCTGGGGACACCTCTGCCTCGTTCCCGCTGTCCGTGGGACGGCGCACCTGGTGGCCGGTCGCCGCCGTGCTCCTGGCCGTGGCCTGGGGCGGCAACGAGTTCACCCCGCTGCTCGTGATGTACCGCGAGCAGGGCGACATGGGGCCCGTCACCGTCGACGCGCTCCTCGCCGTCTACGTGTTCGGCCTCGTTCCCGCGCTGCTGCTGGGCGGGCCGCTGTCCGACAGGTTCGGCCGCCGCCCGCTCCTGCTGCCCGCGGCGCCGCTCTCGGCGCTCGGGTCGCTCGTCCTCGCGCTGGACCCGGCGAGCCCCGTCGTGCTCTCCATCGGCCGTCTGCTCTGCGGCGTCGCGCTCGGGCTGGCCATGGCGGTGGGTTCCACCTGGCTCACGGAGCTCAGCGCCGCCACCGGCGAGCGCGCCGCCGGGCCACGTCGCGGATCGCTCTCCCTGACCGCGGGATTCCTCTCCGGGGCCGGCATCGCCGCCATGCTCGCGCAGTTCGCCCCCTGGCCCACGCTCCTGTCGTACGTGCTGCACGCGGCCGGATCTCTGCTCGCCGGCCTGGTGCTGCTCCGCGTCCCGGAGACCCGCCAGCGCCTCCCGCGCGACGAGCGGGCCCCGCTGCTCGACGACCTGCGCATCACCGCCGTCCGGCACCCCAGGTTCCTGCGGGTGGTCGTGCCCCTCGCACCCTGGGTGTTCGGCTGCGCCGGATGCGCGTTCGCGGTGCTGCCGAGCCTGCTCACCGACCAGGTCGGCGGCTTCCCGATCGCCTTCGCGGGCGTCATGGCCATCCTCGCGCTGGGCTGCGCCATCGGCATCCAGGCGGTGGCCCGCCGGATCGACACGCCGTCGTCGGCCCGTGCCTCGATCGTGGCGCTGACCATCGTCGGTGCCGGGATGGCGCTCGCCGGCTGGGCGTCCACCGCGCTGTCGCTGCCGATCGGCGTGGTGGCGGCAGTGGTCCTCGGAACCGGCTACGGACTCGCGCTCGTTGCCGGGCTGAGCGAGGTCGCACGGATCGCCGGGCCGGGCCAGCTCGCGGGCCTGACCGCCGTGTTCTACTCGCTGACCTACATCGGGTTCTTCGTCCCGATGGCGCTCGCCTGGCTGCGCGACACCTGGACCTACGGCGAGATGTTCGGCTTCGGCACGGTCGCGGTCGCCTTGTGCCTGACGATCGTGGCGGTCTCCTCGCGCACGGCGCTCCCGGACCCGCTTCGGCGTTAGGGCCTGATGGTGTGCTGGTCCCGCCGCCGCGACCCGTAGGTCAGGCGACTTCGGGTGGGGCTTCGATGGGTTCGGGGAGGCGGATGCGGTGCCCGCGGGCGTCGGTGAACGCCCACCCTGTTTCGAGCAGGGCGCCGGCCGTGGTGTCGGCGGGCTTGCCGGTCCAGTGCATGGTGATGCCGCGGGTGTCGACGAGCTGGTGGTGGTACCAGCACAGCAACGCACTGTTCGTCACCGAGGTGTTGCCACCGTCGGCCCAGTGGGTCAGGGCGTGGTGGACCTCGCATCGTGACGGTGGTTGGTCACAGCCCGGGTAGACGCAGTGCTGGTCTCTTGCGATGACGGCGCGGCGCATCTGCCCCGACACCGTGCGCTGCGCACGTCCGACGTCCAGGACGGCGCCGTCGGGTCCGAACACGATCCGGGTGACCGCGCTGTGGCACGCCAGGCGGCGGATCAGCGCTCGTGGGGCACGGCCGCCGGTCTCGGTGAACACCGGGCCACCGGAGGACAAGAACCCGGACACCGTCATATCCGTTGCACTCCAGGTACCCGGGCCTCCACCCGGACCTCCTATCTGACTTCCGGTCGGGCTTCCGTTCGGGCGTCCGTTCGGACTTCCGTTCGGGCATTCGGCCGTTGGG